>CAZSXU010000007.1:0-131786 GCA_964610505.1 uncultured bacterium
CAAGCCGCGTCGCGCAAAGCTCGGATGCGTAGACGATGGCGAAGGGGATGTAGAGTTTGTTGATGTAGAGTAATGCTAGAACAACTGTACCAAGGGTGATCCAAAACAGCTGAGGGATTAGCCAACGAAAGTTCCGCCACCATGTTATTCGGATGCTAGCACCCATGTCCACTGACAGAGGTACCGCCACAATACATGAGCTGACTAGCAGGAAAGCTGCCGCGCTCACTCCCACCCAGGCGATCATGGCTAGCAAGGCAGCCGGGGAGGTGACGACGCTGATCTGTATTCCACTAACGTACAATACAATACCCGAGGATGCGACAGCGAGAACTCTCTGCCCGATGTTGAATAACGGGGACCAGCTCCCTAGGAATCTCCTCGGTGGCGTTGCCTCTTGAGAGCCGCCCCTAGCTGTATTTCTTGACGTGATCTTGCGCAGCGGAATCATGCGCATTCTGGACAAGCCACGTCTATTCATGAGCACGAATACACTTGCTTGGAGTGCTACTAGGCATACAGTGAAGCCGAGTCCCATGGAAAGCAGACATGCCAGGCAGGTGCCCAAAGCAGCAGTGTAGGATGGGCCCCGTGTACCTGTTCGCACAGGAATTGAAACTGGTAGTAATAGGAGGGCAGCCCAAACGAGACCGTCTGATGTGAGAAAGACAGCCGGGTTTAACGCAAATGCAGATGCTGCTGTGGCGAGACCTCCGCCGGATACCACAAGGCAGACTGTCTTCTTCAGACGCGTTGATCTCAATTTAGATCCCTGAGTCGTGGTCTGCGTGCTCTCAAGATTGCGAAAGACACTCTCCCGCGACTTCTATATCGGCAAGGTTTGCGCGGATCTGTTGCCCTCTCTGGGCGACATGGAAGCTTTTGGGGAAGGAATAGCTCTGTAGGAAAGGATCAGGAATTGAAAAAAACAACGGCATCCCGGACAAGGATGCCGTTGTTATCGGCTATGTTAGTCTAGTGCGGGGCACTCGACTAGTACCAAATGTCAAAATGCAAAGCAATGAACCACGTCCAGACACTCGCCAACATCACCACACCTCCCGATGCAGAGGATGCAATAGTAGAATTGCCGCTACCACCCTACCCAACACTTAGAATAGCAGAAACCCCCAAAACTGTCAATTCTTTTTTAGAATTGACCAGTCTTTCCCACTTCCTCCCACCTAACGCGAGGTACGATAGTGTCTTGCGGGTTTGTACCCAATCCTTCCACCCTGCAGTATAGCACATTTCCCCAAGAACGGCAACCCTCATTTTCTTGAGTGGAAGGTTACGCACCCTCGCCTCAAGAAGATGCCCAATCCGGAACATGTCTCATGCCGACCGGCGTCTTTTTTTCAGCACGGGTCTTGACAGGAACCCACCGTGATGGTACGATGGCACATGAAAAAAACTTTTCATTCAATCCCGGGCGGACTCCAAATGGAAGGACCTACCCAGTCATATCTCAGTCGTCGAGAGCGAGAGATCATGGATGTCGTCTACAGTCTCGGCCAGGGGAGTGTGTCCGACATTGCCGCACGCATGGAGGACAACCCCGGCTACAACTCGGTGCGCGTCACGCTTGGCATCCTCGTAAAGAAAGGACATCTGAAACATCGGAAGGACGGCCGCCGTTATATCTACAGTCCCACGGTTCCAACCGAAGCGGCGTCTCGATCGGCGACGCGGAATCTGCTTAGGACCTTCTTCGGTGGATCGCCGTCCCGGGCGATCCTTGCGATGCTGGATGCTTCGTCCGACCGGCTTTCAAGGAAGCAGCTGGACGACATCACGGCTTGGCTTGAGAAGGTGAAGAAGGAGAAATGATGATGGATGCGTCTCTGTGGTCCGACATCCTTCTGCCCGTAGCGGAGCGCGGGTTCGATATCCTCGTAAAGGCATCCATCGTGCTTCTGGCCGCAGGGGCGACGACCACTCTCCTTCGCAGCCGGTCCGCAGCGGCGCGCTACGCCGTTTGGAGCGCGGCGTTGGGGACTCTGATTGCGCTCCCCTTGTTCTCCATGGTCCTGCCGCCCCTGCAGGTGGATGAAGCGGCCCGCGTCCCGGCCGCTCCGCCTCCGAGCCGCGACGTAGTCAGCGTGGAAGTCGTAAAGGCCGTTGAGTTCGCTCTTCCCTTCGAATCCGGCGATGCGGCCGACTTGCAGGCACGCGAACGAGACCTCTCCCCCTGGGTGGGAATCTCGGTGCCTTGGAGTATTCTTGCCGCAGTATGGTTCGCAGGGATTCTGATCATGCTGGTGCGCCTGACACTCCACGTCGTCTGCGTGAACCGAATCACGGCGTTGGGGCGAACTGCCGACAGTCGCGCGATCTCCGGAATCGCGCGGCGCTGTGCCATGAGTCTCGGGATTCGCCGGCGCGTTCGAGTGATCTTTTCCGATGACAGCCGCATGCCGTTTTCGTGGGGTGTCGTGAGACCGGTGGTCATTCTCCCCTCGTCTGCAGAGGCGTGGCCGGAGGAACAGACGCACAGTGTTCTTCTACACGAGCTGGCGCATGTCGCACGCTGGGACTACCCGGTTCACCTTCTGATCGAGATCGCTCGGGCGCTCTACTGGCCTAATCCCCTGGTGTGGCTCGCCGCGCACCGGAGCGCCCTGGAGCGGGAAAGGGCCTGTGACGATTGCGCGCTGCGCTGCGGTACGCCGTCGGAAGCATATGCAACCCACCTGCTCGAAATCGCCCGTATGCAGGTCGAACAGTTTCCCCTCGGCGCTACGACCATGGCCGGAGAGCCGGGGTTGCTCGAGCGAATGCGATCCGTGCTCAATGAACGTCTGGACCGCTCGCCGCCGAAGCGCAGGTCGCTCCTTGCCGGCGCGTGTCTGACGCTGGTCGCCGTCGCTCCCCTGGCCGCTCTAGACCTCTTGGGAACCGAGCAACCTTGGGTGATTCCCACGGTCGAGGAACTTACCGATGATCTCTCCAATCACAACGACCTGGCGGTGCGTAGACGTGCGGCTTGGTGGCTCGGGGAGCATGAAGTTCGGAGCACCACAGGGGCGTTGATTGAGGCGCTCAACGACCCGTCGGCCGACGTGAGACTGGCGGCCGGATGGGCGTTGGGTGAGATCAAAGATCCGGAGACGGTTTCGTCTCTTGTCCGAGTGCTGGAGGATGATCCGGATCCGCGGGTCCGCGAGATGGCTGCTCTGGCACTGGGTGAGATCAACGATCCGAGGGCTGTGGATCCGCTGGCAACGGCTTTCGATCGGGAGGAGAGCTTGCGCGGAGCCATCGTCTGGGCCTTGGGTGAAATCAGCGACGACCAGGCGAGAGCGGTTCGAGAGGCGGCATTTGCAGAGTGGGATCGGGCACCCTGGATGAATCAGGAGGTCTGGACCGGCGCGTTGGAAGACGGATCGGACTTCTCCGAAGACACGGAGGAGCTGCTCGAGTGGCTTCGAACGGGAGATTCGGAAGAGCGCCGCCTGATGGCATGGAACCTTGGTTTCCTGGGTGTCCTGGACGGCCTCGACACGGTCGAGCCCGTCGTCGACGGCTTGCTGGATGCGCTGCGTGATCCTTGCCCCGAAGTGCGGGCGGCGGCGATCTGGGCTCTGGACGAAATCAATCCATCGCGGTCCGTGCGGGCGCGCCGGGGGCAGGTGGACCGGAATCGTCTTCGCGAGAACCGCTTGAATCAACTCGGCTACTACCTGGTGTTCGCCGGGCACACCGACCGCGCAATCGACGTGTTCCGGGCCAACGTGATGTTCCATCCGGAGTCCTGGAACTGCTACGACAGTCTGGGTGAAGCTTACGCGTTTCAGGGGGACATCGAGCAGTCGCTTGAATGCTACGAGAAGGCACTGGAATTGAATCCGGGGGATGAGAGAATCTCGCGGATCCTCGAAGAACTGAGGGAGCATCTCAGAAAGGACGCCTAGCATCGTGTGTTGGGTGGCCGTGGGGGTGGATCGATGTCCCTGTTGATGGTTCGCTCGGTGGATCGTGATCCCGCACTTGGCAAGGGCCTGTACGTCTCTGTCTCCGTGAGATAACGGCAATGGGGGAGTCACTCTTGGGATTGAGCGCGCCACGTACTGAAAAGAACTTTACATTTACTCCATCAAGGAGGTGGTCCCGGTGTTGTTCATTCTGAAGGCCCTGGTTGTATGTCTCATTTCGCTCGTCGTCGCGGCGTCGGACTGCTGTGAAACCCGCGCCGATCGGGGCGGATGGGAAGTCCCGTCCGTGGAAGAGCTGGTTGACTGTCTCGAAAACGACCACGACCCGGCAGTCCGCCAGCGAGCGGCCTGGTGGTTGGGGGAGCACGAGAAAAAGAGCGCCGTGCCTGCTCTCGTCGAAGCCCTTGGCGACAACTCGGTCGGAGTCCGTCTCGTAGCGGCCTGGGCTCTCGGCGAGATCAAGAACCGGCGGACAATCGATCCTCTGATCCGGAGTCTCCAGAAAGACCGCGACCCGTTCGTGCGCGAGATGGCGGCCCTGTCTCTTGGCGAAATCGAGAGCAGGAAGGCCGTCGATGCGCTCAATGAGGCCGCCGATAAGGACGCGGATCTGCGCGAACCCGTGCGATGGGCCCTGGGTGAAATTGAAGGCTGGGGGGATCGTTCCGTGTGGGCAGGACCCATGCAATCTGTGGTGTACGAAAAGGGGACCCGAGGGCGAATCCATGGGGTTCAGGTCCAGGGGCTTGAATACTCAAGCGATTCTCATGATCCGATTGAGGACTTGCTGAAGGATCTCCGGGATGGAGACGCGGAGAAGCGCCGAGAGGTCGCGTTCATTCTGGGCCTCATCGGTGTGGCCGATGGCTTCGAATCGATCCGCGAAATAGAAGGGGTCGTGGACGGCCTGGCCGGAGCCCTTCGGGATCCAGCGCCCGAGGTCCGGGCGCGAGCGATTTGGTCGTTGGATGAGATCAACCCGTCTCGATCGAAGTACTGCGGCCGCCGGTAATACGGGCGAAGATGGAGAAGCAGTTGAACACCTGGAACGGACCGCACCGCGAAGCATGGCGCCCCTGTAGTGACACGGTGGTCCGCAGCTACAGGGGGAGTGCGTCATGGGTATTCATTTGCGTCGATGTGTAAAATCTTTTTCGGTAGGGGGCCTCACCCTGTGTCTGCTCGGGTGGGGGTCGGAACAGGGGCCGACAAGCGCTCTCGGGCAGATCAGTGGGTCCTCTCATAATAGGGGAGAGGGGACAGTCGAGGCCCCCTACGTTATTCCGCAGACCGAAGAGAGAATCCGGATCGATGGCGTCCTGGACGACGCGCCCTGGCAACGCGCTCGGGTCCTGGAACTCAACTACGAACAGGAACCGGGCGAGAACATCGCGCCTCCCGTTGAGACGGAGGTGCTGTTGATCTGCGATCGGCAGCATCTCTTCGCCGCATTTCGATGCTACGATCCGGATCCCTCCGCCATCCGCGCGTACCTGCTCGATCGTGACCACCTCGGTGGACAGGACGACTGGGTAGAGATCGTTCTGGACACTTTCAACGACGAGCGGCGGAGCTTCAATCTGTCCGTCAATCCTCTGGGCGTGCAGGACGATTACGTTGACACGGCCGGCGGAGGAGGAAGCTGGGACGGCATCTGGGACTCGGCAGGACGCGTCACCGATTGGGGCTATGCCGTGGAGATCGCCGTGCCCTTCAACCAGATCCGTTTCCAGCGAACTTCCGAGGAACAGGTGTGGGGGTTTGACGCCGTCCGGCACTATCCCCGGAGCCAGGAACATCGGATCGGCCTGTTCCCTCGGGACCGCAGCAACAACTGCTATCTGTGCCAGGCGGTGAAGATTCGCGGATTTGTCGGGGTTTCTCCCGGAAAGAACGTCGAAGTCAACCCATCCGTGACCACGGTGCGGACGGATGCGCGCGATGCTCTGCCCGATGGCCCGTTCCGGACGGGGGACCAGGACACGGATGTCGGGTTGACCGCGCGGTGGGGCTGGACGCCGAATCTCACCCTCACCTCAACACTGAATCCCGATTTCAGCCAGGTTGAGGCGGACGCGATGCAGCTCGACATCAATGAGCCCTTCGCACTGTATTACTCCGAACGACGCCCGTTCTTCACGGAGGGTTCGGATTTCTTTGGCACGCTCAAGACGGCGATCCATACCCGAACCGTGCGGGAGCCCTTGTGGGGGATGAAGCTCAGCGGGAAGGAAGGGTCTCACACGATCGGCGCGTATGTCGTAGAAGACGATCGGACAAACCTGATTTTCCCGGGGAGTGAGAGTTCTGAAACCGCGTCGTTGGACATCGAATCGACGGCGTCCGTCTTTCGATACAAACGAGATATCGGCAGCCGCTACACGCTGGGTGCTCTCGCGACGAACCGTGAAGCCGGTGACTACGCGAACCACCTGGCCGGGGTCGACGGCAACTTCCTGCTGACGAACACGGATCAGATTCAGATCCAGATCCTGGGTTCGCGCACACAGTATCCCGGGGACGTCGCAATGGCTCACGGCCAGCGCACGGGCCGCTTTGACGGCGGATTCGTTGCCCTCGAGTACGATCACGAAAGCCGTGGGACGGGCTGGTGGCTGGACTACGATCAGGTCGACACCGGATTCCGGGCCGATCTGGGATTCATTCCGATGGTTGACTTCCGGAATGTCGAGGGCGGGATCCATCACAAGTGGTACGGCCCGGAGGGAGCCTGGTGGTATCGCTGTTGGCTGGGAAGCGAGGCCCACTACTACGAGGATCGCCGCGGCAGAGTTCTGGCGCGGGACGGTTCACTGTGGTTCTGCTACAGCGGGGCCCGTCAGTCCTGGCTGTCCCTCGAAGGTGGCCGGTCACGGGAAGCGTATGGAGACCTCGATTTCAATCTCACCTCCTACAGGGCGGATGGCGGATTCAGCCCCACGCGCCGGCTCCAGGTGAAACTCTACACACGCTTCGGCAACCGGATTGACTATGCAAACGGCCGCGTCGGCCGGCGAGTCTATGTCGAGCCCTGGATCCGCTACCACTTCGGACGACACCTCAGTGTTGTCATGGATCTCACTTACGAGCGGTTGAATGTCGACGGGGGACGCCTCTACACGGCAAATGTCGGCGAGATCCGGGCCGTCTATCACATCAATGTGCGAACCTTCTTCCGGGCCATTCTTCAGTACCGCGACTACCAGTACAACCCGGGCCTGTATACGTTTGCCGTGGATCCAGAGGACCGGCGGTTCTTCACGGAGTTGCTGTTCTCGTACAAGATCAATCCGAGAACGGTCCTGTTCCTGGGGTATACCGACAATCACTACGGGACGCAGGATTACGGTCTGACGCAGAACGATCGGACGTTTTTCGCAAAACTGGGATACGCGTGGGTTCTGTAACTGCAGAGAATAGACAATAGAAAATGGACAATAGATCCCGGAGAAGAGCGTCGGGAGAACGCACAGACCTGATGTCGCCTTGTCGCCCGGTCCCCTTGCGGCCAGGTCGCCTGGTCGCCGTGTCGAGTTACTTGTCTATGCCCATCTGCCAGAGCGTGAAGGCGTAGTCCAGGGCGATCTCGCGAAGGTAGTCATAGCGCCCGGACGCACCCCCATGGCCGGCGCCCATGTTGACTACGAAGAGAAGCGGGTTCTCATCCGTCTTCAGCGCCCGCATCTTCGCCACGTATTTGGCCGGTTCCCAGTACATTACCTGGCTGTCATTGAAGGAGGTCTTCACCAACATCGCCGGATACGGCCCGGCTTTGAGATTCGTGTACGGGCAATACTGCCGGATATAGGTGTACTCGTCCTCAATGTTCGGATTCCCCCACTCCTCATACTCTCCCACGGTAAGGGGGAGCGAGGCATCGAGCATGGTGTTCAGGACGTCCACAAAAGGGACGTCCGAAATGACAGCCCGAAAGAGATCCGGTCGCATGTTGACGATGGCTCCCATCAGGAGACCGCCCGCGCTGGCGCCCTCGACTACCAGACGGTCTTTCGCCGTGTATCCCTCATCGACCGTGTGCTCCGCCACGTCGATGAAGTCGGTGAACGTATTGATCTTGTGATCCATCCGCCCGTCGTCATGCCAGGTTTTGCCCATCTCACCGCCGCCCCGGATATGTGCGATGGCGTACGTGACGCCGCGATCAAGCAGACTCAGCCGCCTGGATCGGAAGCGAATAGAGTAGGGCCATCCATAGGCCCCGTACCCGGTGAGATACAGGGCACCTGTGCCGTCGTGCTTGGCCCCGCGCCTGTGGACCATCGAGATGGGGATGAGCGTGCCGTCCCGAGCCGTCGCGTATAGTCGTTTCGACACGTAGTCGTTCGGATCGTAGTCTCCGAGAACCTCGTCCTGCTTCAGGAGCTCACGGGCTCTCGAATCCATATCGTAGTCGAACACGGACTTCGGTGTGATCAGGGATTGATACTCGTAGCGGAGCGTCTTCGTGTCCCACTCGTAGTTGTCACCTGAATATGCGTTGTAGACGGGTTCGGGAAATGCCAGCCGATGCCAGTCTCCGGTGCGGAAGTCGGTGACCCGGAATTGAGGTAGACCGTTCTCACGTTCGTAGACGACGTAATGGTCTGTGAAGAGATCGAGGCCCTCCAGCATCACGTCGGCACGGTGGGGGATGATCTCCGTCCAGTTTTCTTCCTCCGGACGGTCGACCGGGAAGGACACGAGACGGAAATTCCGGCCCGTGTCGTTCACCAGCATGTAGAATCTCTCGTCGTGGTGGCCGAGGTTGCACTCCCGGTCCTGCTTGCGGGGCACAAGGACCCTCCAGTCACCTCTCGGCGTGGAGGCCGGCAGGGCGCGGACTTCCGTTGTTGTGAGGCTACCGACGTAGAGCAGGAGATAGTCTCTGCTTCGGGTGCGTGTGACGAAGATCCGGAAGAGCTCATCGGACTCCTCGTACAACAGATCGTCCTCCTCCACTCCGAGTACGTGTCGCAGGAGCTGGTGCGGCCGTTTGGCAGGGTCTTCCGTGGTGTAGAAGAGGGTCTTGTTGTCGGAAGCCCAGACCACCGAGCGCACCTTCTCGATCCGGTCGGGCAGAAGCCGTCCGGTACGGAGGTCCTTCACATGGAGCGTGTACTCGCGGAAACCGGTATTATCGGTGGTGTAGGCAAGGAGGTTTCCGTCGTCGCTGACTCGGTACCGGCCGATCGCCATGTATGTTTGCCCCTCGGCGAGCTCGTTCACATCCAGCGTGATCTGTTCGGGCGCGTCCAGGGATCCTCGCTTGCGACAGTAGATCTCGTACTGCTTTCCCTCCTCGGTGCGGGTGTAATAGAAGTACTCCCCCATGCGGTAGGGAACCTCGAGATCCGTTTCCTTGATCCGTGAAAGCATCTCATCGTAGAGCGTCTCCTGGAAGTGCTTCGTGTGGGCCAGGATCTCCTCGGCGTACGCATTCTCGGCCTCGAGATAGGCCGCGACTTCCGGGTTCGTCTTTTCCCGCATCCAGAAATAGTCGTCCACACGCCGGTCGCCATGGATCGTGTCAACCTTGGGCACTTTCTTGGCAATCGGGGGAGCCGATTCGCAGAGGACCGGAGTGGCCGGAATCAGCTGAGCGCAGATCAGGATCACGAGGACAACCGGGAACAGAAGATGAGCGGACAGGTCTCTCCGGATACCGTGCATGGGCGGTTTCCTCCAGGCGTAGGACCAGCATCGAGTAGCGTGGGGTGGGAGCATGGAGACAGTGTACCTGAAGGGGTGAGGTCCGGAAAGGCCCAAGATGAAATTTCAGAGGGGGAAGTCGAGTCAGCGGCAAACCGAGGCCGGTTTTCGGGATGCAAAAGGATATTGACAGTTGATGCGTTGTCTGCTACCTTGCAAGATTAGTCGAATTGTGTGGGGTCGGGTGGAAATCGATGACCGGTGAAGGAGGATCCGTATCTTGAAGGACTACGAACCCAAGGACATTCGAAACGCAGTACTTGTTGGTCATAGCGGCGTTGGAAAAACGTCTATCCTGGATGCCATGCTCTACAGCGCCAAGATGTCGAACCGACTGGGGAAGGTGGACGACGGCACGTCGCTTCTCGATTACGCACCGGACGAAATCGAGCGGAAGGTGACGATCAATCTCGCTCTTACGCACATGGAGTGGGCCGGCTGCAAGCTCAACATCATCGATACGCCCGGGTACAGTGATTTCTACGGCGATACGCGCGCGGGAATTCGGGTTGCCGACGCTGCCGTGATCGTCGTTCGCGCCGACGGCGGCGTGGAGGTCGGCGCCGAGCTCAACTGGCAGCAGGTGGAGCGGAATGAGCATCCGGCGATGTTTGTGATCTCGCGAATGGACAAGGAGCAGGCCGACTTCGAGGCCGCCCTGAAGTCGATTCAGGACAGGATCTGTCCCCAGGCGGTGCCGATCTGCATCCCGTGGGGACAGGCGGAGAGCTTCGTGGGGGTCATCGACGTCCTGGCCAACAAGGCCTACCGCTACGGAGACAAGGATGACGGTTCCTTCACCGAAGAGGCCGTGCCCGAGGAATTCTCCGGCCGCGTCGAAAGCTATCGGGGCCAGGTGTACGACCGCGTCGCCGAATCCGACGATCAGCTTCTGGAGAAGTACCTCGAGTCGGGCGAGCTGTCCCTTGAGGAAGTGCTGGCGGGTCTGCGGGGAGCCGTGGTCCAGCGCACACTGTTTCCCGTGTATTGTGCGGCGGGAACGTCCAATCGGGGTGTTCGCCAGGTCATGGGCGGGATTGCGAAGCTTCTGCCCTCGCCCGTTGACCGGGCCCCGGTGATCGCGCACAAGCCCGGAAGCGAGGATCCAATCGAGCTGGAGCCCTCTTCGTCGGGACCGCTGGCCTGTTTCGTGTTCAAGACCATCTCCGAGCCCCACGTCGGAGAGTTATCTCTCTTCCGGGTCTACTCGGGAGCGTTCGAGACCGGAGTGGAGATCTACAACCATTCGAAGGGATCCTCGGAGAAGACCGGCCAGATTCACGCCGTGGTGGGTAAGGACAGGAAGGAAGTCAATAAGGTGGTCGCGGGGGATTTCGGAGCGGCGGTGAAGCTGAAGAATACGAAGACCGGAGATACTTTGGGTGTTCAGAGAACCCCCCTGTTGCTGGACGGTATTGATTTCCCGAAGCCCGTGATGGAGACGGCCATTCGGGCCACGGCCAAGGGCGAGGAAGAAAAGATCGCCGGTGGTTTGGCCAGATTGCGGGAAGAGGATCCGACCTTCATGCTCACGGTGGATCCCGATCTCCACCAGACGATTATCGCCGGTCTCGGGGAGCTCCATCTCGAAGTGCTGACCAAGCGCCTTAAGGAACGGTTCGGCGTGGGTGTGGAATTGGTGAAACCCAGAATCCCGTTCCGGGAGACGGTCAAGGGATCGGCTCGAGTGCAGGGCAAGTACAAGAAGCAGACAGGCGGGCGGGGACAATACGGAGACGTCTGGCTCAAGCTCGAACCGCAGGCCCGGGGCGACGGCTATGAGTTTGTCAATGCCATCGTGGGCGGTGCGGTTCCCGGCAAGTTCATCCCCGCCGTCGAGAAGGGGCTCAACGAAGCCATCAAGACGGGTCCTCTCGCGGGATGCCCCGTTGTGGACCTCAAGATCACGCTGGATGACGGTTCGTACCACAACGTGGATTCATCGGAGAACTCGTTCAAGGTGGCCGGTTCGATGGCTTTCCGCAAGGGATTCCAGGAAGCCCAACCTTTCCTGCTGGAACCCATCTATCGGGTGACGGTCCGCGTGCCCGAAGATTTCATGGGAGACGTGATGGGTGACCTGAGCAGCCGGCGAGGGAAGATCCAGGGAATGGACGCCGAGGGCAACTTCCAGGTAGTCCGGGCGCTGGTGCCGCTTGCCGAACTCTATCGCTACTCCACCCATCTGCGGTCGATGACCCAGGGCCGAGGTGTCCACGAGCAGGAATTCTCGCATTATGAGGAGCTGCCGAGGGAGCAGGCGGAGAAGGTGATTGAGGAACACAAGGCCGAGAAGGAAGCTGTCTAGTACGCTGTGAAGACGATCCATGATGCGCGCGGCATCTTAGTTCGAGATGCCGCGCGTGCTCTTATGCCCTGACGTCGAGGTTTTCAATGCTGTCACTCTCCACCTGCTGGCGTGCGAAATCGGGACTGAGTGGAACCGACATCGTCGATCTCTTTCGGAGCCGGGGTTTCCGGGAGATGGAGGTCGAGTACCGCCTGAATATGGCGCAGGTCAATGAGATCGAGCGAGCGGTGGAGGTGGGGAAGATTCGTGTGACCTCTCTCCATAACTATGTTCCGAGGATTCCGGGAGAGGGGCTCGCAACCGACGGCGGCGACCGGTTCCTGCTCTCCTCGCTGGTTGAGAGCGAGCGGACCGAAGCGGTCCGGAAGACGTGCAGGACCCTGGAGTGGGCCGAGCGGCTGGGTGCCGGAGCCGTGGTGCTTCATCTGGGGCGCGTGGAGGGCAGAGTGTCCCAGCGGCCTCTTCTTGACCTTTTTCGAGCGGGTCACGGAGCCTCGGACGAAGCGGACAACATTCGCAGGGACCTCATTGAACGGAGGGCCCGGGAGGCCGGGCCCTACGTTGCACAGGTGATGGAGAGCATCCGCGACATTGAGAAGCGTGCCGCGGACATGGGGCTGCGTATTGGCCTTGAGAACCGCTACTACTACCGGCAGATCCCTTCGCCGGACGAGCTGAAGATGTTTCTTTCGGAGACGAATCCGGACGTCGTCGGCTACTGGCATGATGTGGGCCACGGGAAGGTGATGGAGGCCCTGGGACTCAGGGGAAACCTGGAGCACCTCGAGCAGTGCGGAGACCGCCTGATCGGCATCCACTTCCACGATATCACCGGCGTGGACGATCACTCCGCTCCGGGAACCGGCGAGTTCGATTTCGAGGTCCTCCGTCCGTGGCTTCGACCCGACGTGCTTCGAGTGATGGAACTCCATCCCCGCGTGACGGAGGAAGAGGTCGTTCGGGGCCGTGAATACCTCGAGTCGAGCGCGTTCGTCTGATATTTGGGAGCGGGGCAGGGAACCGGATCCGACGGCGAGAGCGTGAGACGCCCGTGTAGCCAGACAGCGCCGGCACGTCACCGCCCGTCCGGGGTCTGTCGAAGGACACACCGCAGTTCGCCCGCCCCGCAATGTCATGCGGCCGGACGACACACGAGTCAGCGATTGCGGCCCCGGGGTCCTCGTGCCCGATCCTTTTCCCTTGCAGACCCCGGCCGTCCATGCTAGATTCTGTAACTGGTGTAATGGCACTTGAGTCATCCACTTCCTTTGCTCCGAAGGAGAACGAGAGCGAATGTCCGGTCATTCAAAATGGGCGACCATCAGGCGCAAGAAGGAGAGGGTCGACGCGGCCCGGGGGCGAATCTTCACCAAACTGATTCGCGAGCTCACCGTGGCGGCGAGGGCCGGTGGAGGGGATCCGGTCTCGAACATCCGTCTCAGAACCGCTATCCAGGCGGCCAAAGACGCCAACATGCCCCAGGCCAACATCGACAAGGCCATCAAGCGAGGAACGGGTGAACTCCCGGGGGTCAACTATGAGGAAGGCACTCTGGAGGCCTACGCTCCGGGCGGCATTGCACTTCTGATCGAGATTCTGACCGACAACAGGAATCGAACAACCTCCGAAGTCCGGCACATCCTGACCAAGAACGGGGGGCGGATGGCGGACGCGGGAAGTGTCGCCTGGATGTTCAAACAGAGGGGCGTCATCACGATCGACAAGGGCAAGGTGGATGAGGAGACCGTGATGGACGCTGCCCTTGAATTCGGGGCGGATGATGTCGGCGGGGAAGCGAGTTTCTTCGAGGTGACCACGACGACGGCCGCTTTCGAGGGGGTCCGAGACGGGCTGAGGGAGAAAGGCATCGACTACGCCGAAGCGCAGCTGGTGAAGGTGCCCCAGAATACGGTCACGCTCGAGGAAAAGGACGCCGGAAAGGTCGTCAGAATCATCGGGGCCCTCGAGGAACATGACGACGTCCAGGACGTGTTTTCCAACTTCGATGCACCGCTCGACCTTATGGAACGCCTGATGTCCGAGGCATAGCCCTCCACTCGACAAGCGACAGGCGACGCGCGATGAAGATCCTTGGACTCGACCCAGGTTCGATGGTGACGGGATACGGCGTCGTCGAGGTTGACGGCCCAAGAGTGACTTTCGTGACCGGCGGCGGGATTCGGCCTCGTGCGCGCGCGTTTCCTGAGCGCCTGACCCAGATTGCGGAGCGCCTGGCCGAAATACTCGTCCGCGAGAAGCCCGACGTCGTGGTGGTCGAAGATGTGTTCAATGCGAGGAACGTCAAGTCGGCCTTCAAGATCGCGCATGTCCGGGGAGCGCTTCTGCTGGTGTGTGCCCAGGCCGATGTGAGAATCGCCGAGTACTCGCCGGCGGAGATCAAGAAGGCAGTCGTAGGAAACGGCTCGGCGGCGAAGGAACAGGTGCAGTTCATGGTCAAGCATCTGCTCGGGCTGGAGGAGGCACCGCCGGCGGACGAATCGGACGCCCTGGCTGCTGCGATTTGTCATTCGCAGCGGGTCGGAGTGAAGGGACAAACGGGCGAATCGGCGAGTGGGCGAGTGGGCGAGAAAGCCACAGAGTACCGTCTCCCCTGATCTGCAGGAGGGGATTCCCGTCCCCGGAGGTTGACGTTGATCTGGCGAGTAAGGGGCAAGATCCTTGACAAAGGCCCGTCGCACCTGGTGGTCGACGTGGGGGGAATCGGTTTCCTGGTTCACACGCCGGTGAGCTCCTTCGATCGCTTCGGCGGCGAGGGAGATGACGTGGATCTCCTCACGTATCTCCATGTTCGCGAAGACGCCATGGATCTGTACGGATTCGCGGAGGAGGGCCAGCGGCGGCTCTTCCGAATGCTGCTCGCCGTGTCGGGTATCGGTCCCCGATCGGCTCTGGGAATTCTCTCGGGCATGGGCACCGAGGCGCTGCAGACGGCCATTCTGGGCGCCGATGTGGCGACGCTCACTCGGATTCCGGGCGTTGGTCGCAAGACCGCGCAGCGGATCGTCGTGGAACTGAAGGGTCCCCTGTCGGAGGGGCCCGGAGCCGGGCTGTTCGCCGCCGGTGGCGAGGACGACCGCCTGGGAGGCGCCGTGGAGGCCCTTGTGGCCCTGGGGTTCCGCAGATCGGAAGCGTACCGTTCTGCAGCCAATGTCATTCGGGGCGGTGCGGATGTGTCCCTGGAAGAGGTTGTGAAGCAGGTGCTTGCGGATTCCATGGCAAGACCCCACAGTAGCACCGCAGGGGAAGCCAAAACCGAGGTTGGGAAATGACGGAGCGTTCCAGAGTTACGGATCCCCATCCGGCTGCAGAGGAAGCCGAGCTCGATCTTACGCTTCGGCCTCGGCACCTGGATGAGTTCGTCGGCCAACCGCGCCTCAAGGAGAACTTGAGGATCTTCGTAGAAGCCGCCACGAAGCGCGGGGAGGCGCTGGATCACGTCCTGCTCTGCGGTCCCCCGGGTCTGGGCAAGACGACGCTGGCACACATCGTGGCGCGGGAGCTGGGAGTCGATATCACCTGCACGTCGGGTCCCGTTCTGGAAAGGCCGGCGGATCTGGCGGGAATGCTGACCAACCTGCCCCGGCGGGCCGTACTCTTCATCGATGAGATCCATCGTCTGAGCCATGTCATCGAGGAGTATCTGTATCCGGCGATGGAGGAGTTCGAACTGGACATTATGATCGATCGCGGTCCGGCCGCCCGCTCGGTCAAGCTCTCTCTTCAGAACTTCACCCTGATCGGCGCCACGACGCGCGCGGGCATGATTACCTCGCCGCTCCGGGCGCGGTTCGGGGTGCACTTCCGGCTCGGGTTCTACGGTTCCGAGGACCTCTATCAGATTGTCCTGCGCTCAGCGCGCATTCTCGGTTTGGACGTGGACGAACACGGGGCGAGAGAAATCGCCCGCCGGTCGCGCGGTACACCCCGAATCGCCAATCGTCTCCTCCGAAGAGTTCGGGACTTCGCGGACGTCGAAGGAGACGGGCGGGTGACGCTTGACCTGGCGCGCTCGGCGCTGGATCGGCTGGACGTCGACGAGCAGGGTCTGGATCTGATGGACATGTCCATCCTCGAGACGATCGTCCATAAGTTCGGCGGAGGGCCGGTCGGCCTCAACAGCCTTGCCGTGGCGGTTGGGGAAGAGGCCGATACCATCGAAGAGGTGTACGAGCCCTTCCTCGTCCAGGAGGGCTACATCCAGCGAACGGCCCGCGGTCGAGAAGCCACCGGGCGGGCGTATGAGCACCTGAAGGTCAAGGGCAAGGAGACGCAACCGAAGCTCTTCTAGGTCCGCGCGATGAACGGGCTCGTTTCACTGGGAAAGATCCTGATCGCCGTGGGAATTCTGTCGATTCTCCTCGGCGCGCTCTTGGTGTTGGGCAAGCATATTCCCTTTCTGGGACGACTGCCCGGAGATTTTACATTCGAGAGGAAAGGCGTCCACGTATTTTTCCCCCTGGCGACCTGCCTCGTGATCAGTGTCGTTCTGACCGTTCTACTGAATTTGATATTCAGACGATAGATCGGCGCCTCGAGTGCCGAGTGGCCCGGAGGTCTCTTCTCCGCATGTCTGAAGCGGTTCCCGACAGTCTTCATCTTCGCGACTACGACTACTTTCTGCCGAAAGAGAAGGTTGCTCAATTCCCGCTCTCGAAGCGGGAGGCGTCCAGGCTACTGGTCCTCGACCGCGCATCCGGGGCCACCGAGCACCGGCGATTCACGGACCTGGACTCGTATCTCTCCTCCGGAGATCTGCTGGTCGTCAATGAGACGAAGGTCATTCCTGCCCGGCTTTCCGGGATGAAGGTCGGCACGGGCGCCCGCCTGGAAGTGTTTCTTCTCCGGGATCTGGGAGACGATGGCTGGGAAACGCTCATCAAGCCACAGAGGCGCGTTCGAAGCGGCACAGACATAGACCTCGGTGAGGGCGTCCGGGCGGTGGTGGAGGGGTGGGTGGGAGAAGGGAAGTTCCGGATCCGGATCGTTTCGGGTGGCCCGCTCGCCTCTGTGCTGGATGGGCTGGGCGAAGTGCCTCTTCCTCCCTACATTCGGAGGGATCCGGTGCCCGAGGACAGGGAGCGATACCAGACGGTCTTTGCCGCCGAGCCGGGCGCCGTGGCTGCGCCGACGGCCGGTCTTCATTTCACGCGGGAGCACCTCGACCGCCTGGTCGACGGGGGAGTGGGCATCGGAAGGATGACCCTTCACACAGGCCTTGGAACGTTTCGTCCTATCAAGAAGGAGGACGTGACCAAGCACCGGATGGAGGCGGAGTATTTCGAGGTCGGCGAGGTCCTGGTCCGCCGGATCGCCGAGTGTAAGGCGTCCGGCGGGAAGGTGATCGCAGTCGGGACGACGACCACTCGAGCTCTGGAATCGGCCGCCCGCTGGAACGGATCGGACACTCTCGCTGCGGCCGAGGGATGGACCGATCAGTTCATCTACCCGCCGTTTGAGTTCCGGGTCGTCGACTCGCTGGTCACGAATTTCCACCAGCCGAAATCGACGCTTCTGCTTCTGGTCTCCGCTTTTGCAGGGCGAGATCTCATCATGAAGGCGTACCGCGAGGCGCTGGAGAGGGACTATCGGTTCTTGAGCTACGGCGACGCGATGCTGATACTGTAAGGGAGAGCGAGAGAGCGCGACGAATCACAAGACCCCCGTCTGCACCCCACGGTGCCGGCCACGGTGCTGGCCACGGCGCCGCCCACGGCACCGGCCACGGCGCCGCCCACGGCGCCGCCCACGGCGCAAGGCTCGGGCGGGGAACGGCAGAGGGCGGCCCATCCTGGAGGCGTGACGCTTGAACCTCGGACATTCAGCCATACGCTTCGACATCGAGGCCGTTGATGAGCGGACCGGTGCGCGGGCCGGCAGGCTTCATACACCCCACGGGGTGGTGGAAACGCCGGTGTTTATGCCCGTGGGGACGCAGGCGACGGTGAAGACGCTGGCGCCGGACGATCTCGACGCCGCCGGCGTATCGATGATCCTGGCCAACGCCTATCATCTCTATCTCCGGCCGGGAGCGGACTTGATGAGACGAGCGGGCGGGATCCACCGCTTCATGAGCTGGGGCGGGTCCGTTCTCACCGACAGCGGCGGCTTCCAGGTGTTCAGCATGGCGGACTTGAACCGGATCACGGATGAGGGGGTCCGTTTCCAATCTCATCTGGACGGTTCCGGCCATCTGTTCACCCCCGAGAGCGTGATGGCTCTGGAAATCGATCTGGGCGCCGACGTGATCATGTGCTTCGACCAGTGCACGTCCTACCCGTGCACGCACGCGTACGCCGAGGCCGCCACGGACCGGACCCTCCACTGGGCCCGGCGATGTGTCCGGACCTTCGACGAGTTGAAACGCAGGCCCGAAGAGGCGGATCGCCCCCAAGCGCTCTTCGGAATTGTCCAGGGAAGTACCTTCACCGATCTTCGCACGCGCTGTGCGCGGGAATTGGCGGAACTTGAGTTTCCCGGCTATGCGGTGGGGGGACTCTCCGTGGGCGAGCCGAAGTCGGCGATGGAGGAGATGCTGCATGTCAGTCTGGAGCCCCTGCCCGGGGAGAAGCCGAGATACCTGATGGGCGTCGGCTTCCCGGACGATCTGGTTATGGGCGTCTCTCTCGGAATCGACATGTTCGACTGCGTGATGCCGACGCGCAACGCCAGAAATGGAACCGTGTTCACCCGGAGGGGGAAGCTGGTAGTCAAGAACGCCGAGTACCAGACGGACTTCCGGCCCATTGACCCCGAGTGTGATTGCCCGGCATGCGGGGGATTCTCGCGGGCGTATCTGCGGCACCTGTTTCAGGCCGGAGAGATTCTGGGGCCGCGGTTGGCCACGCTCCACAGCGTCTTCTTCTATCAGTGGCTGATGCGCAAAATGCGACTGGCGATTTTGGAGAATCGATTCTATGATTGGAAGCAAGAGTTTCTGGACCTGTACGCGAGGGGTTGGTAATCTGGTGAATCAGGGGAAGGCCGAACCTCTACGCAGGGGGTTGGTCGTCAGGTACGTGAGGGGAGGGCCGAGTCTCCGAGTTCCGGAATCCTGGAGAATCGGCCGAGCGTGCGGGTCCGCCGGACGTGCGGGGGGAGCGGTGGGAAGCGACGCGAGGACTCCGGTGCTCGATCGCTCCCGTCGTGCGAACTCCCCGGGCCAGCGTGGTCACGCGCGGATGACGGGTGTTTCGCGGGATTCCGTTCAACGCGAATGACGTGAGAGGAGTAAACCATGTTTGGAATCGTGGGGTGGTGGGTTCTTCTGCAGGCAGGACAACGGCCGAGCGCTCTGGTGCAGATGCTGCCCATCGTGGCGATCCTGGTCATCTTCTACTTCTTGCTGATTCGGCCGAAGCAGAGGGAGCAGAAGGCGCACCAGAAGATGTTGACGCAGCTCGGCAAGGGGGATCGCGTTCTCACCTCGGGCGGGATCTTCGGTAGTGTGGTGGGATTGAAGGACGACCGCGTGGTGGTCAAAATAGCGGAAAACGTCAAGATCGAGTTGCTCAAATCATCGGTTCTACGCAAATTGGAGGGAGAGGAGAGCTAGAGACCCGCTCGGGCCCCAGTGCGGCCGGGCGATAAGGCGAGGCGCGAGCATGGCGATTCTTCGAATCAGAACGGTTGGTGATCCCGTACTGAGGGGCGAGGCAAAAAAGATTGAGAACATCTCGGGCGACACCATTGCGCTCGCGGAGTCCATGATGGAGACCATGCGCGCCAATCGAGGGATCGGCCTTGCGGCCCCGCAGGTGGGTGAGCCGGTATCCCTCATCATCGTCCCGTCTTCAAAGGACTGGGAGGAGGCCACGCCACTGGCCGTCGTCAATCCGGTTCTCAGCGGGCTCGAGGGAGCCGAGGTGGACCAGGAAGGGTGTCTCAGCGTTCCGGGCTTTTCGGAGAACGTCGAGCGCGCGGCGTGCTGCGTTCTCACCGGCCAGGATCTCAAGGGACACGACATTCGGATCGAGGCTGAAGAGCTCCTCGCCCGGGTGTTTCAACATGAGGTGGACCATCTCAACGGCGTCCTCTATCTGGATCGGTTGTCTCCTCTCAAGCGGGACATGATCCTCCGGAAAATCGAACGGGAACGCAAGGAGCAGGAGTAGATCCAGGGCGCGCCCCGAATGTTCCATCCCGCCAGTCGGAAGCAGGTCTGAGTCGTGGCCATCATTTTCGCAGGAACCCCGGAATTCGCCGTCCCCTCGCTCCGCGCGCTTCACGAGGCTGGGTTCTCCCCCGCTGCCGTGGTGACGCAGCTGGACCGGCCCCGGGGACGGGGACGAAAGGTGGAATCCTCTCCCGTAAAACAGGAAGCAGAGCGCCTTGGACTCCGTGTGGAGCAGCCGAAACGGTTCTCGAGCAAGCTGTTCCTTCCGGTTCTGGAGGAACTGAATCCCGAGCTTCTTGTGCTGGTCGCCTACGGCCAGATTCTGAAACCCCGTGCGCTGGCCCTTTTCGAGAAGGGTTGCATTAATCTCCATCCCTCTCGCCTCCCTGAACTCCGGGGAGCCGCTCCGCTCAACTGGACCATCATCAACGGCATGGCTCGGACGGGACTGACCACCTTCTATATGAACGACGCGATGGACGCGGGAGACGTCATCCTCCAGGAAGAGACCACCGTCGGGGAAAACGAAACGGCCGGTGACCTGGGGCAGCGCCTGGCGCGCGAGGGCGCCGATCTTCTGGTTCGAACGGTCCGTCAGGTCATGGCGGGCGTCGCGCCCCGCGTTTCCCAGGATGATGCCGCGGCCACCTTTGCTCCGAGGCTCCAGAAGTCGGATGGAGTCATCGCCTGGGGTGCCGGTGCGACCTGCGTCCACGGGAAGATCATGGGCATGAATCCGTGGCCCGGAGCCATGACCGTTCGTAAAGGCCGGGCGCTCGCCCTGTGGCGCTCCCGCGTGCTGGAGCGCGACGGAGCCACCCCGCCGGGTGTGGTTCAGGGACTCGAAAGCGACGGGATCTCCGTGGGGTGCGGAAAAGGATCCGTCGTCGTGACCGAAGTGCAGGTTCCCGGCAAACGGCGCGTGTCCGCGGCGGCTTTCGCCAGGGGCTACCATGTGGAGAAGGGGGAGCGGTGGGGTGAGGAAGATGCCGCCTCGAGCCTGGAAGGGTAAAGACGGCGGCCGGCGGGCCAGGCGGGCCGAGGCCCGAGCGAGCGTCCGTGGGCTGGCGCTGGAAGTCCTCTCCGCGGTCGAAGACGGCGCCTCGCTGGACCGGCTCGTGGCGGACCGACTCTCCGCTGCGTCTCTTGATATACGTGACCGCTCCCTCGGCACGCATCTCATCCAGGGTACGCTGCGGTTCAGGAAGTACCTGGACTGGGGGATCGCCCAGTACCTGAAGGGAAACCTTCACGATCTTCCGTCGCCCATTCGGAACACTCTACGACTGGCGTTCTATCAGTTACTTTTCCTGGATCGGATTCCGGCGCGGGCGGTGGTAAACGAGCATGTGTCCCTGGCATCCGTGTTCGGCCATCGCGGAACCGCCGGACTCGTGAACGCCGTTCTACGGTCCTTCCTTCGGGCCGACCGGCACATCGCGATTCCCGAGACCGGGGATCCCGTCATACGAATCGCGATCGAGACCTCGCACCCGGAGTGGCTGGTCCGGCGGTGGGTGGGTCGATACGGTGAGGAGGAAGCCCGGCGGTTGGCGTCGGCGAACAACCGGATTCCGAAGCTGAGCGTTCGCGTGAATCAGCGGCGGACCACGCCTGAAGCACTCGCCGGAAAATTCGCCGATGTCGGCATCGATGTTACGCCCGGCCTGTACGGCGCCGGCACGCTCATTCTCGACCGGCCTTCCCGAGTCTCCGATCTCCCGGGTTTCGCGGAGGGTTGGTTCCAGGTGCAGGACGACAGCTCCGTACTGGTTGGACTGCTGGCGGCTCCGAAGAGCGGGGAACGCGTGATCGACCTGTGTTCCGGGGTCGGGGGGAAGACTTCCCACCTGGCCGATCTGTCCGGCGGCCGTTCCACGGTGGTTGGTGTTGATCGAGCGATGTGGCGCCTACGGAAACTCCGCGAGAACTGCGACCGTCTGGGGCTTCACTCGGTGTTCGAGATATGCGGGGATGTGGCCCAGCCGTGCGTCCAACCTTCGGACATCGTCGTACTGGATGCCCCGTGCTCGGGTACGGGCGTGCTGGCCCGAAGGGCGGATGCCCGGTGGAAACGCCGGGAGGAGGATGTGTTGCGACTGGCCCGCCTGCAGGAAACCTTGCTCAATGCGGCTTCCCCGCTTGTCAAAAGCGGTGGACACCTAGTATACAGTGTGTGCAGTCTGGAGCCGGAAGAGTGCGAGGACGTGGTTCGCGGATTCCTGAAGACCAACCCGGAGTTCGGGCTGCATCCGGCGGGTGAGCTTCTGCCGGAGGCCGTGGTCGATGGGGATGGGTGTTTGCGGACTCTTCCACACCGGCACGGGGTGGATGGAATCTTCGCGGCGAGAATGAGAAAGGTCGGTTCTCATATCCGATGAGCATGCGCTCGGGTTGTCTTTGGTTTGTTCTTGTGGTCGCGGTGATCGGCTTGTCCTTCATCGGCGGCGTGGTGGCCTTCAACTTCATCATGGCGTATTCGGTGCGTCATGGCGAGGAGATCACGGTCCCGCAGCTCAAGGGGTTGGCTTTCGACAAGGCCGAGTGCGTTGCCAAGGGCGCGAAGTTACGCCTTCGAAAAGAGGGGGAGCGCTTCAGCGCGACCGTGCCGCCCGGCTTCGTTCTGGAGCAAAACCCGCGGGCCGCGCGGCGGGTGAAAGAAGGGCGGAGGATTTCCGTCATCGTGAGCGGGGGAACCGAAACCGTGGTGGTGCCGGAACTCGTGGGCCGGCCGGCCAGGCAGGCCGTGGTTCTTCTGGACGGAGCAGGACTGGAACTGGGGACGACGGCCGAGAGCCCTTCGCGTCGGGTGGAAGGAGGGGCCGTGATCGCGTGCAGTCCCGCTGCGGGGGCGGCGCTGGAGCGGGGAAGCCGGGTGGATCTGGTCGTGAGTCTGGCACCGGCTCCGATTCGGTTCATGATGCCCAATCTGGCGGGAATCGAAGCGAACCGGGCCCGCAAGTACCTGGAAGGACTGGGAACCGTGGTGCTCCGTTCCAGAGAGTATGGTCCTCGAGGGAGGAGCGGGCCCTGGAGAGTGGTCAGCCAGAGACCCACCTTCGGGCACATGGTGACCGAGGGGGATACGGTGAATCTGGTCGTGGGCGTGCAATAGGCAAAGCGGGAGACCTGAAAGGGGAGGGTGCCGTGATCGTACCGTCGTTGTTGTCGGCTGACTTTTCCCGACTCGAGTTGAGTCTCCGGGCCGTGGAGCGGACGGGCGTGGAGATGATCTCGCTGGACGTGATGGACGGGCATTTCGTTCCCAATCTGACGTTTGGCCCTCTTATCGTCTCGGCGGTTCGCAAACTGACGCACCTGCTCATTGAAAATCATCTGATGGTCGATGACCCGGTCCGTTACATCCCGGAGTTTGCCAAAGCGGGGGCCGACTATCTGACGTTTCACGCCGAAGCGGCTGAAGACGTGGGAGAGGCCGTCGACGCAGTGACGGCCGCGGGGAGTAAGGCGGGTGTTGCCTTGAGGCCCCAGACCGGGTTGGAAACCGTCGAGGCTGTACTGGATCGGGTGGACCTGCTGGTGCTGATGACGGTCAACCCCGGGTTCGGGGGGCAGGAATTCATCGAGGACGTTCTACCGAAGATCGAGAGAGCCGATGCGCTCAGAAACGAGAAGGGGCATCGTTACCTGATCATGATCGACGGAGGGATCAACGAACGCACGGTTCCTCTGGTGGTCTCGAGAGGAGCGGACCTTCTGGTGGCCGGATCGGCGGTGTTCGGAACCGGCGACATCGAGGCGGCCGTGGGCCGGCTCTCGGCGGCGGAAGAGGCCGCAAAGACGGCTGGACGGGGATAATCCGGGGTGCGGGTTTTGTGTTGCGGCAATGCCTCGGACCTGATAGAATCGGGGTTTTGGCAGTCGAATCCACCCTCCCGGGGGTGCTCGAAAGTGCCCTCGCGACGGCGGACTGCGCGCCGGGGGGGACTTCGGCCGGAATCCGGGAAGGGTTCCGGCGACTCCGCATGGTCACCCGTGCAAGTGGGAAACGATGTTCGAGGATCTCAGCGAGAAACTGAATGAGGCGTTTCGAGGGTTCCTGGGAAGAGGCAAGCTCTCCGAGAAGAACATCGAGAGCGGTCTCCGCGAGGTCAGGCGATCGCTCCTGGAGGCGGACGTTCACTACAGGGTGGCCAAGGATTTCATCGCCTCGGTGAAAAGCCGGGCCGTCGGCCAGGAGGTTCTGAGCAGCCTGAAGCCCGGCCAACAGGTTGTGAAGATTGTCCACGAAGAGATGATCCGGCTGATGGGATCCGGGTTCGAAGACATTCGGCGTGCGTCGGCGCCGCCGACGGTGATCCTCCTCGTGGGACTTCAGGGCAGCGGCAAGACGACCCTGGCGGCTAAGCTGGCCCGGCGCATGCTGAAGGCCGGCCACCGGCCGTTGTTGGTGGCGGCCGACACGGCCCGGCCCGCGGCGGTCGAGCAAATCAAGATCCTCGCCGACGACATCGGGGTCAAGGTCTACGAGCAGGGAAGCGGGGTCGACCCGGTTCGGGTCGCAGCCGAAGGAGTCAAGGAAGCGGGGCGACTGGGTCTCCCCGTTGTGATCGTGGATTCCCGCGGGCGCTTGCACGTGGAGGAAGATCTCATGGAGGAGCTTCGCCGGACGAAGCATGAGATTTCTCCTCACGAGACGCTACTGGTGGTGGACGGAATGAGCGGCCAGGATGCCGCCAAGATCGCCCACGCCTTTGCCGACGAGATCGGAATCGACGGGGTGGTCCTGACGAAGATGGATGGGGACGCCAGGGGCGGCGCCGCCCTCTCCGTCCGGGCCGTGAGCGGGAAGCCGATCAAGTTTCTCTCCGTGGGGGAGAAGGTGGAGCAGTTGGAGGCCTTCCACCCCGAGAGAATGGCCTCCCGAATCCTCGGGATGGGGGATGTCCTGACCCTCGCCGAGAAGGCCCAGGAGGTGTTTGACCGATCGGAAGCCGAGAAGATGGAGCGAAAGCTTCGCGAGGCGAGTTTCACCCTGGAGGACTTTCGCGATCAGCTCCGGCAGGTCAAGAAAATGGGATCGTTCGGTGATCTGGCCAAGATGGTCCCCGGGATGGGGCGGATCAAGGGGTTGGGAGAGCAGGAGCACCGGCTGGTTAAGATCGAAGCCATGATCAACTCCATGACGCCCGAAGAACGCGAGAACCCCCGGATCATCGATGGAAGCCGGCGGAAGCGAATCTCAAGGGGAAGCGGGACGCGAGTCGAAGACGTCAATCGCCTCCTCAAGGAATTCGAACAGATTCAGAAACTGATGAAGACCATGAAGAAGAGGGGCCCAATGCGCATGCCGCTCACCTTCGGGTAGAGCCATGCCGCGGGTCTCGAAAGGACGGCGGGATTCCGCCATCTCGGTACGACGAAGGAGGTGAGAGTTGCGTGGTCAGAATTAGGTTGTGGCGCGGTGGCAAGAAGAACCGTCCCAGTTATCGGGTGGTTGTCGTGGACAGCAAGAACCGTCGAGACGGCCGGGTGATCGAGAACGTCGGGTACTATGACCCGCTGACGGATCCGGCGACGATTCGGCTTTCGATCGATCGAATCCATTCGTGGGTCGGCAAGGGAGCGCAAATGTCCGATTCGGTACGGTCGCTGATGAAGAAGGCGGAAACGCTTCCCCAGAGCCAGACAACGACTGCTCCCGAACCTGTATCTCCCCCGCCAAGTCCCGAGTCCTGAGCGCCGGCGCGAGGATGAGGCGCTGCGTAGAAGGCCGATGGCGGAGGGGTGGGGCGTCCCGCGCCCGGTGTGCAGCGGAATGGATGGGCGGATGTCCCGGGCGCGTCTGTGGTTGGGGGAGTGACGAAGTATGAGAGATCTCATCGAGTATATTGCGAAATCACTCGTCGAGGATGCTGAGCGAGTATCGGTAGAGCGGGTCGAAGGCGACAAGACGACAATCTACCAGCTGCGCGTATCACCCGAGGATCGGGGTCGCGTGATTGGTCGGCAGGGCCGTACGGCCCGTTCGATTCGAACCGTGTTGAACGCCGCCGCATCCAAGGTCGGCAAGCGCGTGATTCTGGAGATTGTCGAGTGAGCCCGGCAGGCGCGTGATTCCGCGAGGGGTCAGATCGACGCCATGGGGGTGCCCGGATGGGCCCTGGCCGCAGTGTTACGGTGGGACACATCACGAAACCTCAGGGGTTGAAGGGGGAGGTTCGAGTTTCTCTCTTCGACGGATCCGTGGATGTGTTCAGCCGACTCACACGGATGACGGCCGTCAAGCAGGGAGAACCTCTCCGGGTCGTAACCCTTGAGGCCGTGCGGACGCACGGACGCACGGTGGTCGCCACATTCATTGAGGCGACCGACCGGGCCGCCGCCGAAAGTCTTGTGGGTTGCGATCTGGAAGTTCCGGAAGAGGATATCCCCCGGCTCCCCTCGGGTGAGTTCTACACCTACCAGCTGGAGGGGCTGGAGGTCGTTACGGAAACGGGCGAACCCTTGGGTACGGTGAAAGAAGTACTCGGCATGCCCGCCCATGACGTGTACGTGGTCCGGGACGGGACCCGGGAGGTGATGCTTCCCGCGACCGAGGAAGTGATCAAGGACATCGACCTGGAGAAGGGACGCGTCATCGTGCACCTTCTCGAAGGACTGTTGGACTGAGGCGCCCATGCAGATCGACGTGGTGACGATATTCCCCGAGATCTTCGAGGGCTTCCTGACCCAGAGCATCCTCGGATCCGCCCAGGAGCGCGGGCTCGTGGATATCCGGCTCCATCCCCTTCGGTCTTTCGCCGACGGCAAGAGGCAGGACGTGGACGACTACCCCTTCGGGGGAGGGGCGGGAATGGTGATGAAACCCGAACCCATCATCCGCGCCGTAGAATATCTGCTGGAACAACGGGGCGAGGGTCGGGAGAACTCGAGAGTGATCCTGACCAGCGCCCAGGGGGCCCGCTACGATCAGGAAATGGCGAAACGGTTTGCCCGGGCGTCTCACCTGATTCTCATCGCGGGGCGCTACAAGGGGGTAGACGAACGGGTGATCGAGGGATGGGTCACGGATGAAGTCTCGACCGGGGACTACGTGTTCTCGGGAGGAGAGATCCCGGTCATGGGGATCATCGACTCCGTGGTGAGGCTGCTGCCCGGCGTCGTGGGGAATTTCGAATCTGTTGAATCGGACTCATTTCATGATATAATCCTAGGCAGTCCCCACTATACACGACCGGCGGAGTTCCGGGGACGCTCCGTCCCGACCGTGCTTCTGTCGGGAAACCATGAAGAAATTAGGCTGTGGCGCCGCCGGGAAGCGCTCAGGCGTACCCTACGGCGAAGGCCGGATCTGATGGCGGCTGCGGGCCTGAGTGATGAGGATCGTCGCCTCATTCAAGAGATCCTCGCCGGAGAAGAAAACTCATAACGCTGACGCAGGGGGAATACGATGGGATTGCTTGAATCCGTGGACGCGAGAAACTCGGAGAAGGAGGTGCCCGACTTCAAGCCGGGCGATACGGTGAAAGTCCAGGTCCGAGTGGTAGAGGGCGAAAAGGAGAGGCTCCAGGCTTTCCAGGGAATCGTCATTCAACGCAAGGGGCAGGGTGCCAGGGAGACCTTCACCGTGCGGAGGGTTACCGGGGGAATCGGCGTCGAGCGCGTCTTCGCGCTGCGTTCGCCGAATGTGTCCGGCATCCAGGTCTTGCGGCGCGGCCGGACCCGCCGGGCCAGACTCTTCTACTTGAGGGACCGCAAGGGAAAGGCGGCTCAGGTACCCGAGAAACGCTTCTAGCCCGCATGTCCAACCCGCTTTCTGAGCGGGTCCGCGGCCCGGCGTGGAGCGGGCCGAGGAGCCGCGCGTTTCCTTTGGTTTATGGAGTGGAACCGTCGAGGGTTCCCGCATCGCAAGGGCGGATGGAATGACGCTTTCCGAAGACGCGTCGGCCGCGCTGGTGAGTGTGGCCCGGGCGCGGCGGACCCTGGTGAATCAGGACTGGAAGGCCGATGAGGCGCTTCTCCAGGCGCTCCTGACCGACGGCCGGACCGGGATCCGATCGCTGGGAGAGCGGGTGTTGGCTCGCCGGGCGGCACTCGAAGCAGAGGAAGGGCGCCTGCGGTGGATGGTTCGCCTGGAGCAGACGCACTGGGCGAGCGGGGTCGTCAACGTCGCGGGTGTGGATGAGGCGGGGCGAGGTCCGCTGGCCGGTCCCGTTGTCGCCGCCGCGGTTGTTCTTCGCCCCGATTCGAGGCTTCCCGGCGTCGACGATTCAAAGCGTGTACACCCTCGGCGGCGGGAGAGTCTGTTTCCTCTGATTCTCCAGGAGGCTCGAGCGGTGGGGGTGGGGGTGGTGCACCGCGACGAGATCGACCGCCGGAACATACGGGAAGCCAGTTTCCTGGCAATGCGAAAGGCCCTTGGGCGTCTGGCATACGAGCCGGATGTCGTTCTCGTCGATGGGGAGGCCATTCCCGGTCTCTCGTTTCGCCAGAAGGGAATTCCCAAGGGAGACCAGCAGTCTCTCTCCATCGCCGCCGCGTCCATCGTTGCCAAGGTTGTCCGGGATCGTATCATGACGGTTCTCGATCGGAAGTACCCGGGGTACGGGTTCGGGCGGCACAAGGGCTACGGAACGGTTCTGCACCGGGAGGCGATCGCCAGGCTGGGACTGTGTTCGATTCATCGGCGAACCTTCTGTCACGCGGCGACGTCCGTTCGGGGGCAACCGGATCCGTCAAGGTGAGGATCGGAGGGACTCCGGTGGTCGGTTCTCACGAGTTCGGGCGGGAGGGGGAGCAGGCGGCCGTGCGGTATCTCGAGGCCAAGGGTTACCGCGTTTTGGATACGAATTACCGGTGGCACCGGGCTGAAATCGATGTCATTGCCAAGGACGGGAATCAGCTGGTATTCGTCGAGGTGAAGGCTCGGAAGGGGGACAGTTTCGGATCCCCCGAAGGCGCGGTCGACCGCAGGAAGCAAGACCAGATCGCGAAAGTCGCGGCCCATTACCTCCAGATGCACGGAATGGAGGAGACGGACTGCCGTTTCGATGTTCTGGCCCTGAGGGAGACTCCCGGTTCGGGGAATCTGGTGATTGACCACTTCGAGGACGCCTTCTGGATTGAACGGCGCTTCATGCTGTAACGCCGCGTTTCGCGGAGCGGGCATGCTGCCCGGCGTTTTTCGTACGGCCCGAGCATGCAGGGGTGGTGTGGGGAAGAGGCGCGGTGATGGGAGATCCGGCATCGACCTGCGGGGGTCATGTTGAAATTTCTCATTGTGATCGGGCTGGTGGTGCTGGTGGCCAACGCGCTGGTGGTCCTCATGGTGGGCGTGGTCATGTTGGTGGATTGGGTCCGGGAACGCCAGCGCGTCCAGCGGAATCCGTGAAATCCGCGAAGCATTTTCCATTAGGAAGGGGACGGGTCAAGAATGAGAATCGATCGACGGCGCGAGGGGAGTGGATACAAGGTCCTCACGGCACTCCTTCTGATGATGGCTATGGGCTCGGTGACTCTCTCCGCCGGTTGCGGCCGCGCGGAGAAGCACTTCAAAGCGGGCGAACATCTGGCTGCGGCCGGACAGTATGACGCGGCGATCCTTGAATACCGGAAGGCGATTCGGCAGGATCCCCGCCATACGCGTGCGCACAACGCGCTTGGAATCATTTACGGCGAACGGGGACTTCTGGACGCGGCGATCGCGGAGTTCCGGCACGCCGTGTTGTCCGATACGACCTACGCGATGGCGCACTACAATCTGGGCAATGCGCTCAAGGCGAAGCACCAGTTTCAGGAGGCGCTCTTCAACTACCAACGGGCCTTACGCCTGGATCCGGACCTGGCAATGGCCTACTACAGCATGGGCAATCTGTTCTTTGAGATCGGCGATCGTCCTCAGGCGATGGAATCCTACAGGAGGGCGCTGCAGCTCCAGCCGGACTACGTCGTGTGCTACCAGGCGATGGGTGACCTGCTGATTGTGGAGGAGATGATTGAAGAAGCTCTCGAGGCCCACCGAACAGCGGTGCGTCTGAGACCCGATCATCCGCAGACCCTCGCGGGGCTGGCGACCGCGTTCATGGTGACTGGGTCACCGGATTCGGCCGTCCTGTACTACACTCAGGCCTTGACGATGGACCCCGGGCTCGTGTTCGCCCGCATGAACCTGGGTGGACTGCTTATCGGCAGGGGTGACGCCGTGGGTGCCATCGAACAGTGGGAGCGGGTCCTGGATATCCAACCTACGGGCGCGTTGGCGGACTCGATACGGCTCAACATCGAACGAGCCCGGACGCAACTGGAGCGGTAGGCGCAACCATGGTATGGGGCAACGCGGTGACGCCAGGCCTTGGGGTCGTCCGCCCCCGTCCTCCGATCGAGCACTCCACAGCTCCGGGGTTCTGTACGTTCGATTACTCCGGGACTCGTTCTTGAATCTCTATCCCGGCGATTCGATCCCCGCTCTCCAGTCGATCGACAACGTCCATTTCCCCGATGACTTCGCCGAAGATTGTATGCCGGCCGTCGAGCACGGGGAGATCGGCAAGGCAGATGAAGAACTGGGAACCGTTCGTGTCCACGCGGCCCTGATTGGCCATGGAGACCACGCCGCGCAGGTGCATTCGAGAACCGATCTCATCGGCGAATAGGTAGCCGGGTCCGCCGCTCCCGGTTCCCGTCGGATCACCCGCCTGCGCTACGAATCCGGGAACGACTCGGTGGAATGTGAGACCGTTGTAGAACCCGAGGTTTGCGAGATGAATGAAGTTGGAGACGGTGTAGGGGGCCTCCTCTGCGAAGAGCGAAAGCGTCACGGTGCCCCGGTCGGTCCGTAGATGTGCCTCATACGTCGTTCCCGTCTTGACGATCGGCCCGTCGAGGGGATCGACGACCGTCGGCCGGGACGCCCCCGGGTCCGTCTCGAAGCCGGAGGAGGTGTCCCGGGATCCCCGGTTCGATTCACAGCCCGACCCCGACAGCACACTGAGGAGCAACACCGCTGCCAGCGGACGGGCCCTGGCGTGCACCCAACGACGGATCATCCTTGTCCCCCGCCTCTCTCCAGCAGATTCTCTGCAAGCTCGATCTCCCGCGCCAGCTCGGCCTCTGAAGACCCGGGAATCTCGAGGATCACAGGTCTTCTCCTCAGAAACGACGCGAGAGAATCGAGATCGACACTTCCCCTTCCAATCCCAAGATGATCCGTCTTGCCCTTCCGATCGTGGAGATGGAAGTGATGAATCCTCGGTTCGGCCTCGCGAAGAAAACCCGCCAGGGAGCCGTAGGCCTCATAGGGCATGAGTCGCGACAGCCCAAAGGACCGAGACCACCATTGGTCAAGTCTCGGCAGGAGGCGGGATGCAACGCGGCGATGGTCCCATAGCCGTTGGTGCGCGTGCCCGACGTCTACACAGATGCGGGCGCCGTCTCCGTCAATGGTCTCGACCACGTCCAGAAGGCGATCGAGCCGGACCAGGCACTCACCGTTTTCGATGCAGAACGTCATCCCGTGGCCGGCGGCCCTTTCCACCATCTCGGCGAACACGTCGATCCAGAGAGATCTCTCCACGCTCCAATCCCCTCCGTTGCATGAACCGCTTGCATGGGTCACCACGTAGGTCATCTCCATTCGCGCGGACAACTCGATGGCCTCCTGAATCTGGCTGCGGGATTCCTCTCGAATTCCGGTGTTGGTCGCAATCGGATTGAGATCGAGGAAAGGAAGGTGTGCGCCTCGGATGGGAAATCGCTCGGCGAAGGACCGTACTCGTTCTTCGGGAACGTCCCAGGGCCACTTGCGAACCGGGCCGGGACGGACCTGCAGATTGATCTCGAAGGCGGTGAGGCCGAAGCGATCGGCCAGCCGCCCGTATGTCTCGAGGGCTTCCTCGAGGGTAAAGCCGTAGAACGCGCTGAGTGAGAGACCGAGATCCATAGCGCGGGAGCGTAGCAGGTGAGGAAAGGGGTGTCAAGTTGGGACCACCCGGGGCTGGGGGTAGGGAGATGGCGGGAGTGGGAAATCGCGGGTCCACGCGACACGGCGCCTGGGCGATGCGGCCACGGAGACACAATCCTGACCTGGATCATGGATCATCCAGACTAGCCCTTGCATTCCTCGCGCGGACGGTGCACAGTGAAAAGCAATCGACGCGTGAGGTCGACGGTTGAATTGTGTGGCGGAACCCTATGGCACGGATGAGCGGTGAATCAACCGCGTACGGTCGGGGAACTACGCGCTCAGCAGACAACGAAAGGAGCGGCAATGAACTTGAGGACCAAGATAGGAATCGTGATCTGCGACCGGTACCGACGCTGTGCTGGGGGGAAATGTCTCCGCGCGATGAGGAACAGGGAAGGTGCTTTTTCCACGTACACCGACACCGATCTGGAATTGGTCGGCTACACCACCTGCGATGGGTGTCCCGGCGGCAACATCGAGTACGCGGGCGACGAGATGGTGAAGAGCGGAGCGGAGGTGGTCCACCTGGCCACGGGCCTGGTCGTCGGCTACCCTCCCTGTCCGTACATTGACGTGTTCAAGACCTTCCTGGAGAAGCGATACGGGATCCGGGTCGTCGTGGGTACACACCCGATACCGGAAAAGTACCTGGATATGCACACGCAACTTGGAACCTGGGAAGATCCTGAGTGGAAGCCCCTCATCCAACCGACTCTGGCGGACGAGGCAACCCGTAGGGACTACGACTAACCCGGACGATGCACAAGTTCCGAAGCCGGGTGGGTGCATCGCCCGGGCTGAGAAGCAGAGAAATGGAGAAGCAGATGCCCGAAAACGGCATCCTGGTGTACCCAGGGCACAGTGGGGCGGTTGAGAACGCCCTCTTCCTCCGCATGCGGAGAGGACATCGGGACTCAGCGCCTCGACGCGCTCGGGACAGGCTCAGGATGAACGGTTGAGAGGTTCTTTGGCGGCTCCCTGCTTCTCCGGGGGAAACTATGCCTGTTTCGGCCGATACACGGCCGCGGCCACGGCACCCGCGATGATCATCTCCACAACACTCGCGATGAACCAGTACACCGCAAGGATGAACGGCAGCGGATACATTGCGTAGCTGCCGAAGGCCATCGGGAAGCCCATGAAGACGCCGATGTAGAGCCCGAACCGGATCCCCTCCGCGATGCCCCGGCCCTCGTAGCCCTTCGTGAAGATCAATACGAAGAAGATCGTGAAGATGAGCGTCCCGAGCCACATGAGCGGGAACAGCTTCTGCATCTCCGCGTCGGCGCGCCACAGATGGGAGACCTGATCGTAGAGATCTGCGAGGAGGACCATGTGGACGAGGGCATCAATGAGCATGTACGCCACGAAGACCACCAGCACCGAGAGCCAGAACCGCTTCACGTTCATCGCGCTCCTCCTTTGCCGGAAACACTCCGGAACGGCGGGGTCCGGCTCGAACGGTAGTGCCGGCGTCCAAAGGAAGTCAAGCATGGAAAGAGATGTCGGAGGATCCTCGACCAGCCCCGATGGGGAGTATTCGGGATAGACCCTCAATTCCGAGTACGAGTTCGAGTACGAAGTACGAGTACGGAAAGAGCGGCAGCATCGTACTCGTACTCGGCTTTTTTGCGGGACTCGTACTCGGGGAACGACCGGTCTTGACAATCCCGCCGCTAGGCGCTATGCTGAGTTCCGAGAGAAATGAAGGAAGGGGATGCAATGTCCCCGGGGTAGGGCCTTCCGGATTCATGATCCAAGCGACCGGCGGAATCGAACGTTTTCGGCCTCATCGGACTCTGAGGCGTGGCCGGTGTGTGTCTTGTCGCTCGGGGTGGAAGGGGTGGGGATCGATGCTGGCGAAGGTGACGAGTTGTGCCGTGCTGGGGGTGGATGCCTTCCTGGTGCAGGTGGAGGTGGATCTGGGGTCAGGACTGCCGTCCTACGCCACCGTGGGGCTTCCGACGGTCGCCGTGAAGGAATCCCGGGATCGGGTCTTTGCGGCGGTCAAGAACAGCGGGTACCGGTTCCCGGCCAAGCGGGTTACGGTGAACCTGGCGCCCGCGGACATTAAGAAAGAGGGGGCCGCTTTCGATCTGCCCATTGCGCTGGGTATTCTGGCGGCCACGGAACAGATCAAGGTGGACGGAATGGGCCCCACCGTCATTCTCGGCGAATTGTCCTTGGATGGTTCCGTTCGCCCCGTGCGCGGCGTACTGCCGATGGCGATGGAAGCGGGTCAGCGGAAGGTGCGGAATTTCGTCGTTCCCAGCCCCAACGCGCACGAGGCGGGGGTGGTGGAGAACATCGATGTTTATGCCGTGTCGACGCTGGAGGAGGCCATCTCCGTCTTGCAGGATCCCGACGGATACACCCCGCACCGGACGAGCCTCGACGAAAGTGTGGAGGACGGACCGGACGAGGTGAATTTCGCCGAGGTCAAGGGACAGGAGCACGCGAAGCGGGCTCTCGAGGTGGCCGCAGCGGGCGGACATAATATTTTGCTTATAGGTCCTCCCGGGTCCGGTAAGACGATGCTGGCCCGGCGACTGCCGACCGTCCTCCCGCCTCTCACTCGTGAGGAAGCCCTCGAGACCACCAAGATCCATTCCGTTGCCGGACTCCTCGCCGAAGGCGTGGCGCTCCTGCGAAACCGCCCCTTTCGATCCCCCCATCACACGATCAGCGATGCCGGTCTCATCGGAGGGGGGGCGTATCCGAGGCCGGGCGAAGTCAGCCTGGCCCACCGCGGTGTTCTGTTCCTTGACGAGCTTCCCGAGTTTCGAAGAAACGTGCTCGAAGTCCTCAGGCAGCCTCTCGAGGACGGATGCGTCACCATTTCGAGAGCCGCAATATCCCTCGACTTCCCGGCCAGCTTCATGCTTGCCGCCGCGATGAATCCCTGCCCGTGCGGATACCGGACCGATCGGAAGAACCAGTGCAGCTGCTCGCCCCTCGAGGTCGAGCGCTATCTCTCGAAGATCTCAGGACCGCTCCTGGATCGGATCGACATTCATATCGAAGTTCCCTCGGTCAGCTACCGCGAGCTGGCAAGCCGGGAGCCCGGGGAGACTTCGGCTGGCGTGCGGGAGCGGGTCGTTCGTGCCCGGGGAGTGCAGGCGGAGAGATTCCGGCGCCGCAAGCGTATCTTCTCCAATTCGATGATGGGCCCGAGAGACATCCGCAACTGCTGCCTCCCCGATTCCGAAGGGGCCGCTCTCATCAAAATGGCGATTACCCAGCTCGGGCTTTCGGCCCGGGCGTATGATCGAATCCTCAAAGTGGCGCGGACCATTGCGGACCTTGAGGGGGCGGACTCCGTAACGTCGAGCCATGTTTCGGAAGCGATTCAGTATCGGAGTTTGGATCGGAAGCTGTGGTTGTAATGCGAGCACAAAAGACGAGTACGAGTACGGGTACGAGTGCGAGTACGGAAGCAGGCCGAATCGTACTCGTACTCAGCGTGAGCGGTACTCGTACTCGTTCTCGAAGGTTTGGGGTTTCACTCCGCGGGGGGGTATTCACTGAGAACCGCGAGGACGAGTACGAAGTACGAGTACGAACAGAAGAAAAGGATCGCACTCGAAAGGATTGAGTCTTGTTCGACCACGAGAAGCTCGACGTCTATCGCGTCAGCATGGATTTCGTGAAGTGGGCCTATCGCTTGTGCAACAGGCTCAAAGGCGCTGATCGCAATGCCCGCGACCAGCTTTTGCGTGCCTCACAGTCGATCCCCCTGAACATTGCCGAAGGCAACGGAAAGCTTCCCTCACCGGACCGGCAACGGTTTCTGCGAATCGCACTGGGTTCCGCGCTAGAATGTGCTGCGATCATTGACGTTCTTGCAGTTGGCGAGGCTATCGAAGACACGACAGCGGCGAGGGGCAGAGCGCTTCTTGTGCGGGTCGTTGCCATGCTGACGAAAATGACATCGCCCTCCAAGTGAGCGTCGGGAAGGAGCCGAGTTCGAGTACGAGTAGGAGTGAGAAGCGGGGAATTATACTCGTACTCAGCGATAGCGGTACTCGTACTCGGGGTTTAGGATTGTGTTCTGTCCTGCCTTCGAGGAAGAAGGCGGTTTCACCGAGCGGCTGTACCGGGTACGGAGCCGGAGGCGCGGCGAATGAAGGATCCGGGCACAGCCCAGCGCGTTCACTCCACCTGTCTGGTTTGTCCCACGCTCGCGGGGTTTCCCCGCGACGCGATCGAGAGCCACATTACCGTCCTCCGAATAACGGCGCGTACTGCCAAGGATTCGACCCATACAGACTGTCCGGTAAGGCCTGAAATCTCCATCTGAATCTGTGCACTTGACTTCGTGTAGTGAAACCCGCATTCTTCCGGCATCCCAGTGACCGTCGGTGTTGGTCGGTGGGCGTCCGGTCGTTTGTGGTCCTGGCGATCTTCGGGCTTTGCGCATCCGCCGCCTCGCAGACGTTGAGTCGGTTCACTGACTACCCTGGGAATGACGGGTACTAGACTAGTGTGGCCCACTCCCCCGGGTGGTACGAGCCGGATTTCGATGACTCAGGTTGGGACCGGGCCGTGGAATCGGGGGACAGGGATCCACAAGCCCGCTTTGCGATGACAGGAGAAGACTACCGAGTGTTGCCGAGCGCCTTGAAGGATGAACATGTTTGTTCTTATTCGTGCGATCAGCTACGCTGCGATCTTCATCAGCCTTCTGCTCATCTATGTCCCGGCCCGTCTTCTGTCCTGGTCGGGCATCGTCCGCCCTGCGACGATTGAAGTGCCGCAGGTTGCCGGGATGGTGATCGCGGCTGCCGGTGCCGTGGGCACCCTCTGGTGCGTCATCGGTTTTGTATCCGCCGGAAGAGGCACACCGGCGCCTTTTGATCCCCCTCGCCGGCTCGTGATTCGAGGTCCCTACCGCTTCTTGCGGAATCCGATGTACCTGGGTGCAGGAATTGCCCTCGCCGGTGCCGCGCTCTTCTACGAGTCGCTGCACCTCTTGGGCTATACCGGTCTCTTATTCCTCGCAACGCACCTCTTCGTGGTAGGCTACGAAGAGCCCACTCTTCGGCGGACTTTCGGCCAAGAGTACGAAGACTATTGCCACCACGTCGGACGCTGGTGGCCGAGATTCCACCAGCAGGATCCGGGTTAGAAATATCAAAGCCCACGGAAGTTTCAGGGGCAGCCTACGAAATGGGAACCCTTGATCTCCAGCACTGTTCAGCGACGCAAGCAGAGTTTCGTAGTCCGTCCCCGAGACTCCGTCCCCGAAACTCCGTGGATCGGAATCTGTGGTTCTAGAAAGTGCCTTTGGAAAGCCAGTTTCTGCTCGGTATCGGCGTCGGCAGATTTTCACCCCTTTTGAGAGTTGAGTTTCCAGGTGTCTTGGCTGTAGAATGACTCAGGCTCGTGCATGCAGGTGCACAACCAGGTGGTTGCCCTGGGTCCAAGTGGGAGTCCCAATGACGAAGACCACGAATCGTGCCGTTCCACTCGCGCTGCTAACGCTGGGTTTCGCAGGGATCGCAGTTTTCGTCATCGCTACGGCACGCGGAATCGGGATTACTACCGATTCCACAGCCTACATTTGGGCCGCGCGGAGTCTCTCGCAGAGTCAAGGCTTGTCGTGTGGGCTGTCCGCAAGCGGGGAGCTGCTGCCGATGATCCACTACCCGCCCTTGTTCCCGGCCATCCTCGGTATCCTCGCGTATACAGGCATTGACCCACTGCACGGGGCCAGATGGCTGAACGCGTTCCTCTTCGGGGCCAACATTCTCCTCGTCGGCCTCGTGGTATGGCACCACACGCGATCGAGGTGGATCTCGATCCTGGGTTCGTTCATCATGCTGACGTCCACCTTGATGCTCGGCCTCCATACGGTGGCCAAGACCGAGCCGCTGTTCTTCTTCTTCATTCTCTTGGGATGGCTGTTGCTCGCCGCGCATGCCGCCAATCCGAACCGAACCTTGCTGCTCCTGACCTCAATCGTCGCCGGGCTAGCGTTTCTCGCCAGGTTCCCGGGTCTGGCGCTCGTAGCCACCGGTATCGTGAGCATGATGTTCTGGAACAAAAGGCCGGTCCGTCAAAGGGTCGCGGATTCGGCTGTGTTCGTTGCGATCAGCTGTCTGCCGATGGCGTTGTGGTTAGCCAGAAATCTCCAGGTTTCAGGACAGGCGACGACTGTACAACTGGCATTCCATCCCGTCACTCTTCACCACCTTGATTCCGGCCTGACCGACATTTCGGACTGGCTGCTACCTGCGAGCGTGCCGACGAAAATCAGAATGATAGTCTTTCTGGTCGCGATCGGCGCGCTGCTTGGGGCGGGCGCGGTGCTGTGGTTCAGGAAACGGAAGCTGCACGAGAGTCGCTCCCTCAGAGAGGACCTCGGCGACATCAGCTGCATACTGGCGGCATTTGGGCTGTTCTATGGGTTGTTCGTGACCGCCGCCATTTCCTTCGGCTACGCGGATATCCCACTGAACGACCGGAACCTCTCCCCACTGTTCATCTCGGGACTTCTACTTGTGTTATGCCTCGGACACCGTCTCTTGTATTCCACTGAGGGTCTGCTTGTCCCGAAACTTGGTGCTGCGGCGATTGGGATTGCACTTGCGATATCCTATCTTGTCGGGGAAGCCACGTGGGTCGCCCACACTCGGAAGGAGGGGCAGGGATTTACAGGCAGGGCGTGGCAGCAGTCGGAGGTGGTGGAAGCAGTGAGGGAACTCCCGCCGGATACTCCGATCTTCACAAATGCGGTGGGCGCGATCTACATCCTGACGGGCAAAGCAGCCAGGGAAGTCCCAGCCGCAGTGGTGCTGGCTACCGGGAGGCCTAACCCCGCCTACCGGTCCGAGTTGGCCGACGTGGAAGTGGAACTCAGGAACAAGGGTGGGGCGTTGGTGTATTTCCGTGACGAGGACAATGTACCGTATCCGCCTTCAGAAAGGGAACTCAAGGGACGATTGCCGCTGGAACTCCTCTCGAGCAGTCGTGGCGGGTCCGTCTACACGGTAGCACGCTAGGCGTCTGTCGGAGAATGGCCTCTTGCCGTTGAGGATCCGGGACAGGATCCGAGATGCTGCTTTCGGTACCGGGTTCTTGGGGGATGTAGTCGGCTTCTGAGCTGACGGAACAGGTTGATAAGGCTGACTACGTCCCCCAGAGCCGCCGACGCCCGCTCCGCCGGCACCGGCATCCCGGAGAAAATGATTGGCCTGTTCCTCGCAACGCAAACTTGAGCCCGCGATTCTCAGGCATCCTTCCTGAACACGAAGAGGTTGTTCAATCCGAGTTGGAACTTCTTCTTCCGTACCAGAGACAGGCCATGGCCCTCAAGACACGCCGGGGTCTTGTGAACGTCGAAACAATGATGCTCGCCCAGAGCCATTCCGTCGATCATACGCAACGTTTTGAGTGCAGACAGGATCACGTCCACCGCCGGCGATGGGACGGTCACCAGCAGGTAACCGCCGGGCTTGAGGTGCTCTGAGCAATTTCGAGACAAGTTGCGCAATTGCTCGTCAGGCATGTGTTCCAGCACGGCCAGCAGAGTGATTGCGTCGAACGGCTCAGGAGCGGGCAGGACATCGGGGAAATACCCTTTCAGCAAGACGGCGCATTCCACGTGTTTCCGGCTGCTCGCGAGGACTGGATCAATCCCAACGCTTGGGCCCAGGCCGGGAATCTGGCGGAAGAGTGCGCCGTCTCCGCAGCCAACGTCCAGCACCCGTGCTCCCTTAGCGATGTAGGGCCTCGCTTCGGCGATCCGCCACCACTGAAGAAAGCGATCGAGCATCTTCATCGGCGGCCCATCCCCAACAGACTGAGGAAGAAGCTGGACATGATGACTTGGAAACCCAGCGCCAGGACCATCCCGGATGGTATCAGTAACCGCACGAGTTGGGCCGGGGCTAGGGGGCCGAACGAATGCTGGCCCCAGATCACCACGGCACGGCCGATTCCCCCCAGACCGCCCGCCATCATGATGGCGCCAATTGCCAGGCCAACCTCAAGCGTCACCGCGCGGAACGCTCTGTCGAACCGCGGATCGGGGGGCAACAATCCCTCGGTGATGGCGAATACCTTGCTGAGCACGGCGAAATTGGCGGCCTGGAAGCCCGACAGAATAGCAATGGCCGCAGCGAAGAGTGTATTCGCGTCGAAGGTGACTCCGCCAATGGCAATCGGGCCGCGCAGCAACAAGATGCCGACGGTTGTGCCGAGGAGCATCAGCAACAGCCCCGGATACAGGAATAGCCAGCGCGGGCTGTAGAGCAGCATGAAGCGCAGATGACGCCAGCCGTCGTGCCAGGACCGCAGGTGGGGAGGACGGGAACGCCCGTCGGGATGAAGCACCGTCGAAACCTCTGCTATCTTCATGCCCAGCAGCGTCGCCTTGATGACCATCTCGGAGGCAAACTCCATCCCCGTAGTCTGGAGGGCCATGCGTGTGAACGCCTCTCTGGAAAAGCCGCGCAGACCGCAATGGAAATCCTTGCACGGGGCCCTGAAGAACAGACGCCCAATCCCAGTCAGCACAGGATTGCCAAGGTAGCGATGCTTCCAAGGCATGGCCCCGGGCTCGACACCTCCCTTGAAGCGGTTTCCCATGACCAGATCGTACCCGGCACGCAACCTCTCAAGAAAGGGCGTCAGAGCGGAGAAATCATAGCTGTCGTCGGAATCCCCCATGATGATGTACTTGCCCTGTGCGGCGCTGGCCGCGTAGAAGAGCGCCGCGCCGTATCCGCGGATCGGCACTTCGACCAGCCGAGCATTCAACGCGCGGGCGATGTCTTGGGAACCATCCGTCGAGCCGTTGTCACCAACAATGATCTCCCCGCGCACCTCGTGGTCCCGGAGCCAGTTCTGAGCCTTGCGAATGCACGTCCCCAGCGTCTCTGCTTCATTCAGGCAGGGCATGATGATGCTCAGCTCGAGCTCCGCTGTCTCTTGGCTGTGCGGCATTGCCAATCCTCCTAGGACCCTTCGTGAGCCTATGTCGGGCTGCTTCCCACATCAAGCGGGCGGCGGCCCGCGACCAGCAGATATCCGCCCCGGTCCCGCGGCCGACGTGCGTGTCCTGGCAGGTTGAGTCTGGGTCCGCGCCTCGGCGTCGTCGTCCTTCGGGTTTCTCTTCTCCCAAGACTGGAAGGCTTCGTACACCCCTCTGCGGTGACTGCCAGGTACAGCGGCATCGCCTGTATCCTGTCCCTCGAGTGACCCCTGGCCCCGACGATCCCTGCGAAATAGAGGGTGCCCAGGACCAAGAAGAGGGTGTACAGCCTCCTCTGTCTGGAGTATGAGACCACCACGTATCCTTACGGAAACACATTCTCATTCTATATGAATACGCGTGGGTCGTAAAGCAGATTCGCCCCAATGAGCTACCCTAGGGAACCGGTCCAGTGGCTCTTACCCCGAAATGGACCTCTGACTCGCTCCGCTGCGAAAATCGTAGGGCGCAGTGTGACCTATGTCTTGGGGATGAACGTAAGCGAAGGGTCTCAGTCTGAGTCGTGGCGTGCCGTCTTGGGAGGCGGCCGAAGATCCCGATGCGTGGCGGAGCGAAACATAAACTCGATCTCGCCGTTTGGACAGCGCACAGCCGGGGAATCTCGGCCGGCACGCGTCATCCCTCGAGACACGGTGATCCCGGCCTTCCGGCATCGCACTCTGCGCTCGGGGCGAACCGTATCGGAACCTCCGGCCGCTGATGCCCGGTCGCCGTCGTTCCCTATGACCCACGCAACCTATTTATCCTTCCTCGGTCTACATAAATGAAGCCATAGCCGGAAGACCCGGGGCGATTCGGTTCTGGTCTGAGTGATGGGTCGAACAGCCTCCCCTCCGAAAGTACAGAACCCCTGTGAGCCAATCAGCCGAAAAGGAGACATCATGAAACGCTTGACTCTCACGTGGGCTCTAACGGTCTGTCTCGCCGCTTGCCATGTAGCATTCGCGGCGGGTGCCGAGGACGGGAAACGGCCGGCTTCCAAGAAGTTCGGGGAGTCTGTCTATCTGCTGGAAACATGGATCGAGTCGGTGCTCGATTTCGATCGCCTGCCGGGAATGTCCATCGCCGTCATCCACGATCAGGAGATTGTCTACACGAGAGGGTTCGGTTACGCGGATGTTGAGAGGGGCGTGAATGCGACGCCGAATACGCGCTACAGCATCTGCTCGATCTCCAAGCTGTTTACCAGTATTGCCATCATGCGGCTTCGCGATGAGGGGAAGCTGAGTCTGGATGATCCAGTGTCCAAACATCTACCCTGGTTTGCGCTGGAAACCGAGGATCCCAAGGCGCAGCCGCCGACGCTGGAGGATTTACTGCGGCACTCAAGCGGGCTGCCCTGCGAACCGGATTTGGCGACCTGGCCCGAATCCGATCTGCGCCGTCCGTCGCGCGAAGAACTCATCGAAGGAGTTTCGAAGCTGAAGGCGAGTTATCCCACCAACACGCAGTTCAACTACTCAAACCTGGGATTCTCTCTCCTCGGCGAGGTGGTGTCGGTGGTTTCAGGCATGGCGTATGAGGAATACGTGCACGAGAGCATCCTCGAGCCTCTTGGAATGGAGGCGACGACTCCGTATCCACCCCGGAGTGTGCCGGGGAGGGAAGTGGCCGTCGGCTATGGGCGCTGGCCGCGAACGGGATCGCGCGCGGTAATATCACTTCCCGATGCACGGGCGATGACTCCCGCAGGAGGTTTCGCCTCGACGGTGACGGACCTGGCGAAGTTTGCGATGTGGCAGTTCCGCGTCCTCGACGGGAAAGACGACGACGTCCTGGGCCAGGAAACGCTGGAGGAGATGCAGACCGTCCAGTGGCAGGATCCCGAGTGGGGCTACGGATTCACAGTCTGGTCCATGGGGGGCATGCACTTCGTCGGACATCAGGGCGGCTGCCCTGGGTACAAGTCGCAGATCATCCTCTGCCCGGAAGAGAAGATCGCTGTGGTGGCGATGATCAACGCGACGGACGCGCCGCAGTTCACGCTAGTGTTGGAGACCTACAATATCATGGCGCCGGCTCTTAGGGCCTCGAGTAGCAGCGAGGAGGCGGACGAGTCGCAGGACTGGGCGAAATACACCGGGTACTACACGGCCGACATGTCCTGGTCCGAGGCCGAGGTGGTGGTGTGGGACGGCGCCCTGTCGGTGATGTGGGTGCCGACGGGCAATCCTCTGGGCTCTCTGGTGAGATTGAAGCGCATCGAGGGAGGCATCTTCCGCCAGGTCGGAGGCGATGGGGCGCTTGGCAAGCACTACGTGTTCGGGACCGATGCCGAGAGCAACACCGTCTGCATGAAGTTCAATAACAACCTGCTCAGGAAGACGGTTCCCTGAGGTTGCGCCGGCCGGGGGAGAGTCCGCCGTCGCAGTCAGCCATTGTCACCGAATCCTCGAACGTGTACTATGTCCCGGGAAGCCAGCGTCTAGCAAGCGGCTGCGGCGGACGGCGGTCCGCCGCAGCTCAGCCGGAGGGTCTCCGAAAGTCAACGAGAGGACGATATGCCCGGACTCAAGATGAAAGGTCTCGACAAGTTCATGAGTGTACTGATTTGTATTGTCTTCATCTCCTGTATCGGCGGCTGCGCAAGAGAACAACAGGAGCGTCATTTCTACTTCGTCCAGATTACCGACACCCATTTTGAAACCGGTGATAACATAGACAGATCGAAGAAGGCAGTGGAACTCATCAACGACTTGCCAATGAACATCCAGTGTGTGGTGCATACAGGCGACATAACTACGAACAGATTTGACGACAAGCAACTCTTAGACGTGTCCCTACCGATACTGGGGAAGATTGCCGCTCCAATCCACTTTGTGGCCGGTAATCATGATATTTTCCCTGAGAGACTGGAGTCATCGTGCAAGGCGTATGAAGAGATTTTTGGAGGATTGATTTCTCAGGCGGAATATGAGGATGTTGTATTCATATTTGTCTTCACAGAGCCGCTGAGAAAATCATTCACGATAGATGGCTACCAACCCCTGGAGCAGCTCGAGGAGTATCTCAAGAAGGCAGATGGAAAACCTGTGATCGTGTTTCATCACGCCCCTTCGGTCGATAATTTCTATAACAATGAGTTTCATGGAGGATGGGAGAATGAGATAAGGGAGAAATGGGTGAATCTGATCAATGGTTACAACGTCAAGGCGGTCATCGCCGGGCATTATCACAGAGACGAACATCACTGGTTGGGAGATGTCCCGCTATATGTGTCGGCGCCGATTTCTGGATACTGGGGAAGGCAAGCAACGTTCAGGATATACGAGTACCACAACGGTAGAATTGGATATAGAACTCAGTACATAGAATAGAGGCCAGACCGTCTTGGGGATCGACTGCGAAACTCGGAGTTTACCTCGGAGTAGCTACATCCATCGGTGACGCCTATCTCTTTGTCTGCGGCCGAGACTCCGGCCTTCTCTGAAGCCATCCAGTGCGGAAGCTTCGACGGGAGATCCTGGGGCCAGCGTGAAGTCGCTTGTCCGGCCTGCCCGACCGCCGAGATCGAGAGCAGCTCGAGTTCCCCGCTCAAATGGCCGATGGAGAGGAAGAGGAGGTGATCGGCCATGAAGCGCGTTGAGGCCGTCCGGCCCGAATCGGTGTGTACGTTGAACGGAGGGTGGGTTCGAATCCTCGCCCTCGGCGCCCTGCTGCTCGTTTCGGGCTGTGCACCCGTTATAGACAATCTCCCCAAGAACGCTCCCAGGGGATACATCGAATGTCGCTGGCAGGGAAATCCGGGTTTTCCGCTGATGCTTTCGCTGTTTCCGGAGGGGAGGGACGCCGATCCCCTGGCCGTCTACCGCAGCGACGACAGGAGGGGCCGGGTTCGGTTCGCCGCTCGTCCGGGTGCTCATGTCTTGATCGTCTCCTCCATTGGGGACGCCGAGTTCCTCTCTACGATCGCCAAAGGGAGCAGACCCTTTGGCCCGCTCCCGGCCAACGAGAGAGAAGCGCTCGCTCTTCAGGTCTGGACCGGAATGAAGACGGCCGTCGGCATTGACTTCGAGCGACAGGACAGCTGGTCTAACTGGGCGGGTCGTCCCATCGCCGGTAGCTACCTGATGACGCTCGCGGCCGAAAGACCGGTACCCAGATAACACCCCGAACCGCCGCGCACCCCTGTTTCGGCCCGATTTCTCCCCGCACACCCCATTCCGGGGTGATCATCGCTTTCGACCTCTGCCTGTGGGACTTCCCAACGGAACATCATCGCACGCATCCCGGGCCCTTGAATTGTCTTGACATGCACACGGCCCGGGACATATTGTGAAATCCTGATATTGATTTTGTGTGAACCCGTATCACTCAGTCGCACATAGAGTTTCACACACGCGGGGAATCGAGAATGACGGAGGCTCTCAACGTGCACCGTGTGGCCATCGGCGCCGATCATGGCGGTTTTCAACTCAAGGAGCAGCTGAAGGCGTATCTCAACTCCAAAGGGTATGGGCTTGAGGACTGCGGGACCTTCAGCGAGGAAGCGGTCGACTACCCGAAGATTGCCGCGGCCGTCGCCCGGCTGGTGGCCGAAGGGCGTTCGGAGCGCGGCATCATCATCGACGGCGCGGGGATCGGTTCCTCCATGGTGGCCAACAAGGTGCCCGGCGTCCGGGCGGCCCTTTGCTATGATGTTTCCTCCGCGACGAACGCCCGAGAGCACAACGACGCCAATGTTCTGACCCTGGGCGCACGAATGATCGGGATCGGCCTGGCCCAGCAGATCGTGGATGTTTTCCTGACGACCGACTGTGTGGAGGATCGCCACCGGCGCCGGGTAGCCATGATTGGGGAGGTCGAGAGCGGCCGTCCTCTGCCCGCCGCACCGGCAACTCCGACGGCGGAAGCGGGCGCCGGAGTTTCTGAGGGGGATCTGGATCGCATTGCCCGGGAAGTGGCCGCCATGCTCTCCACGGGGGCAGGCCTGTCTGCGGAATCAAAGGAGACCATTTGCGGGGAACTCGTCTGCGGTCTGTGCGCAGACTGCATCCAGAGGAATCCCGAAGCCGTTCGCGATCTGATCAACGATACGGGTGCCGACCGCATCAGCCTGGGTCCCGGCGGCGAGGGCGTTCCTAAGGATCTGGCCAAGTACATCGACCACACGCATCTCAAGCCGGATGCCACGGCTGAGCAAATCCGCAAGCTGTGTCGGGAGGCGGCCGAGTACGGATTCGCCGCGGTTTGCGTCAATCCGAACTGGGTTCCCCTCTGCCGGGAGGAGCTGGCGGGAACCGGCGTGGCGGTTTGCACGGTGGTCGGGTTTCCGCTAGGCGCGCACCAACCGGAGGTCAAAGCCCTGGAAGCCCGGCGGGCGATTCGCGAGGGGGCCCGGGAAATCGATATGGTGATCAACATCGGGGCCCTGAAGGGTGGAGATCATGCCCTTGTCGAGAGGGACATTCGAACGGTGGCCGACGCGTGCCATGAAGGACGGGCGGTTCTCAAGGTAATTATCGAGACGGCCCTTCTCACGGACGAGGAAAAGGTCCTGGCGTGCCGGCTGGCGAAAAAGGCCCGTGCCGACTACGTCAAGACCTCGACCGGATTCGCCGGCGCCGGCGCAACCGCACACGACGTGTCGCTCATGAGCGGAGCCGTCAGGGGAACCAAGATGGGGGTGAAGGCCGCAGGAGGTATTGGTTCCGCGGCGGACGCCGAGAAGATGATCCAGGCGGGCGCGACGCGGATCGGCGCCAGCGCGGGAGTGAAGATCGTCAAGGAGTACAAGCAAGTCACGGTTTCCGAGTGAACGAACAGGTAGGGGAGAGCCCATGGACCTGCGATCGTATGTGTTCCTCGACAGCATTCAACCCCAGTACGCCGCTTTCCTGGGAACGGTGGCGCAAGGATTCCTGCCCATCGCGAACATGGCGTCGCTCTACGTCGAGATCTCGCCGGGAATCGAGATCAATCGAATCACGGATATTGCGCTGAAATCCACGCGAGTGACGCCGGGGATGCAAGTGGTGGAGCGCCTCTACGGGTTGCTGGAAATTCACTCGGAATCGCAGGCGGACGTCCGGGAGGCCGGCCGGGCGATTCTTCAGGCGTTGAATCTCAAGGAAGAGGATCGCTGGAAACCCAGGATTCTCTCCAGTCAAGTGGTCCGCCGGATGGATGATCATCAGACCCAGCTGATCAACCGGATGCGGCACGGGAATATGATCGTTCCCGGGGAGACGATGTACGTGATGGAAGTCGAGCCGGCCGCCTATGCCGCTCTGGCGGCGAATGAGGCGGAGAAGGCGGCCGAGATCAACATCCTTGAGGTTCGCGCGTTCGGCAGTTTCGGCCGCGTGTACCTCGGCGGTGAGGAGCGGGACATCGACGTCGGCTGGCGTGCGGCGGTCGGCGCAATCGAATCGGTAACCGGAAGGGTCGTGAAGAAGTAGAAGAGCAACGGGGCACGTTGAGAATCCACTATTCAAGGGAGGCAGTCGGCAATGGCAGAAGCCCTTGGCATGATCGAGACCCATAGCTATGCCGCCATGGTCGAAGCGGCGGACGCGATGGTGAAGGCGGCGAAGGTGGAGCTCGTTCATTATGAGAAGATCGGCGGGGGATACGTGACGGCCATTATCCGAGGCGACGTGGCGGCCGTGAAGGCGGCCTGTGACGCCGGCCAGGCCAGTGCGTCCCGTGTCGGCGAGGTTGTCGCCGTTCATGTGATCGCGCGTCCGCATACGAACATCGATCTGGTGCTTCCGCTGGGCCGCCTCGACCAGGTTCGGGCGGAACTGAAGAAGACGACGAAGTAGGCCGGTCGCGCCTGCTGGAGAAGACCGGCCGCGGGGGGAGAGGCGCGTTGAATTGCGCTGCGTCTCACCGACCCCGGAAGGTTGAGGAGTTGCCATGGTTCTGGCCAAAGTGGTCGGCACGGTTGTCGCCTCGCGCAAAGAGAAGAGCACGGAAGGACTCCGCTTCATGGTCCTCGAGCAGATCGACCTCGACGGCAAGCCCTCGGGAGGGTTTGTCGTAGCGGCCGACGCCGTGGGGTCGGGTGTGGGTGAAATGGTGCTCTATGCCTCGGGAAGCTCGGCGCGGCAGACTGTAGCGACGGACAAACGTCCGTGCGACGCGGTGATCATGGCCATTGTCGACCAGTGGGAAGTCGGCGGCAAGACAAAGTACAAGAAGTAGCCCGGACAATCCATGGAACCCTGCTGCGAGCAAGACAGGACGAGCCTGAACTGCGTTTCGGAAGCGATTTCGATCCTCGACGGAGCCGGGCTACGCAATCGGCGAAGTCCTATGTAGGCTTGGGGAGCTTCTGCCATAGGTAGTGTTGGGGTTTGGCGTTGGAGAATTCATGTCTGTGACGTTGTCGGAAGGGCAGATTCGGGAGATCGCACGGCGGGTTGTGGAGTCGCTGGGAAGATCCGGTGCGCCGCCGACCGCCGCCGGGGCGGCCGCACCCGCGGGAGCCCTGGCCGAAGGCGTGTTTGCGGATGTCGATTCGGCCGCGCGCGCGGCCGCCGAAGCCCAGCGTTCGCTGGTGGCGATGACCATGTCCCAGCGGGACAAGATCGTTTCCCGAATTCGGCAGGTGATGCTGGATCATGCCGAGGCCCTGGCGGGTGAGGCTCTGGCGGAGACGGGGCTTGGTCGCCTGGACGACAAAACGGGAAAGAACCGGCTCGTTGCGGAGAAAACTCCGGGGACGGAAGCTCTTTATCCGACGGCCCGAAGCGGAGATCGAGGGCTGTCGTTGTTCGAACCGGCTCCCTACGGCGTCATCGGGGTCATCACGCCCGTAACCAATCCTACGTCGACCATCATCTGCAACACGATCGGAATGGTGGCGGCGGGCAACGGCGTGGTCTTGAACGTCCATCCCTCGGCTAAGACGGTCTCGATCCGAACGGTGAACCTCATCAACCAGGCCATCCGGGAGGCCGGTGGGCCTTCCAACGTGGTTACCACTCTGGCCGAGCCGACGATCGAATCGGCCCAAGAGCTGATGAAGCATCCGGGCATCCGTCTCCTGGTCGTGACCGGCGGAGCCGCCGTCGTCAAGGTAGCGATGCAGAGCGGCAAGCGGGCGATCTGCGCGGGCCCCGGGAATCCTCCCGTGGTCGTGGATGAGACGGCGGATCCGGACCAGGCGGGCCGCGACATTGTCCGAGGCGCATCCTTCGACAACAACATCGTGTGTGTCTGCGAGAAAGAGATTCTCGCCGTGGACTCCGTGGCCGACGCCCTCCTGAAATCCATAGGACGTCAGGGAGGGGTTGTCCTCACGGGGGTCCAGCTTCGCCAGATCGAGCGGGTGCTCTTCCCGCACGACAGGACGCCCGGAAGGCCGGCGGCGGTTGAGAAATCACTCATCGGCAGGGACGCGGGCGTCATCCTCTCCAAGATCGGAGTGAACGCGGGGCCGCAAGTCCGGCTGGCCGTGGTGGAAACCGACGCCCAGCATCCTCTGGTGTGGACGGAACAGATGCTTCCCGTCATGCCTCTGGTGAGGGTGAGAAGCGCCGATGAGGGGATCGACCTGGCTCGGCGCGTCGAGCAGGGCATGAGGCACACGGCCGTGATGCACTCGAAGAATCTGGATCATCTGAGCCGGATGGCCAAGGTGATGGACTGCAGCATCTTCGTGAAGAACGGCCCCGCAGTGGCGGGATTGGGTTTCGGGGGTGAGGGCTACTCATCCTTCTCCATCGCGTCGCCGACGGGAGAGGGGTTGACGGGCCCGAGGCAGTTCTCCAGGGAACGGCGGTGCGTTCTGGTCGATCACTTCAGGATCGTGTGATGGAACATCCAGCGCTTGCACTCGTGGAACTGAACAGTATCGCCGCCGGGGCCAGAACGGCGGACGCGATGGCCAAGAAGGCCCCCGTCGAGATCCTGCGTGTGGGGACAATTCATCGCGGCAAGTACTTGATCCTGATCGAGGGTAGCGTAGGGGCGGTTGAGGAGTCCTTCGCCGAGGGTCTTCGGGTGGGGGGGGAATCCGTCGTCGATAAGGTCTTTCTGCCGGAGGTCGATCGGACGGTTCGGGACGCGCTTCTGGGGAATCGACAGACGGGCACGTACGATGCCTTGGGAGTGGTCGAGACCGCCAACGTGGCGGCCGTGATCGAAGCGGCCGATGGGGGGGTTAAGGGCGCCGACGTCAAGGTGATGGAAGTACGCCTGGGCGATGGGATGGGAGGCAAGGGTCTCGTTTTCTTCACGGGCAAGGTTCACGATGTAGAGGCCGCCGTGGACATCGCCGTCGAGCGAATCCGGGATCGGCAGACCTGGGTCCAGCAAACGGTCATCCCGATTCTTCACGAAGACATGGCGCGGCAGGTGGCGGAATCGACTCGCTTCGGGCCGCGGCGGAGTTCGGGCGGCAGAGCAGCGAGACGGCGGGGCAGCGGAGCCGATTGAGCGTGTGCACACTCTGCGGTCCCAGGATTGCCGCTCCGCGCTTCTGACGGATGGAACCGGAAGGTGGAATCGAATGCGTCTGGGCCGGGTTATTGGGACCGTCGTTCCCTGCGTTGTCTACGAAGGGCTAACGGGTGTTCCGATGCTCATCGTCACGCCGCTGGATAAACGGGGAAAGCCCAAGGGAACCCCCTTTGTGGCGGCGGATGCAACGCGCATGGCGGGCCCCGGTGAACTCATCTATTACGAAGCTTCTCGAGAAGCCGCCCTGGCGCTCGACCCGTGGTTCGTCCCTGTGGATCACGCGATCGTGGGCATCGTTGACGGTGTCGAGCGAGACGGCGTGGAGATCAAACCGTGATCCTCGGGATTGTCAAGGGGACCGTCTACTCGACGATCAACCATCCCTTCTACGACAGCCGGCGACTGCTCCTGGTGGATCTCGTCAACCCGAACGGGAGCGAGACGGGAGGCTACCTCATCGCCATCGACTCGGTCGATGCAGGCGTAGGGGACCGCGTTCTCATGATCGACGAGGGGAATTCCGCTCGGCAGATCGTGGACGATCCGCAGGCTCCACTTCGGTCCATCATCATCGGCATTGTGGACGACGTGCAGGTGTCGGCATGAGCCTCGTTCGTTGGAACACCAGGGGCGCAGCCGCAGATTGCACAGACCTCACAGCCAAGGGGATCTTTCCGGGATGCACTCCCGTGCGTCCCGGGAAGACCCGGTAGCCTTCGCACGTTCTGTGGAATCTGTGTCATCTGTGGTGGGGGGTTCGCCTTCTCATGAATGCCGCTTGGCACCTCAGGAAAGAGATCGTCGAGTTCGGGCGCAGGGTCTATGAGAAGAATCTCGTGGCTGCGACGGACGGGAACATCAGTGTCCGCATCCTGGGGGATCGGCTCCTCATTACGCCGTCGGGATTCTGTCTGGGGGAGCTCAAACCTGAAGACCTGGTCTATGCCGACTTTGAAGGGAGGACACTCTCCGGGCGAAACGCCCCCTCCAGCGAGCTCCCAATGCACATTGCGGCGTACGAGGAAAGACCCGACGTTCACGCCATCATCCACGCCCACCCACCGGTGACCACGGCGTTCACCGTGGCCGGCTACAATCTGGCTCAATGCGTGATTCCGGAGGTTGTCCTGATCTTCGGATGTATCCCCACCACAGAGTATGCAACGCCGTCATCGGAAGAAGGCCCTCGAGTCATCCGGTCTCTCATCCGGAAGCACGACGCGCTGATTCTCGATCGGCATGGATCCCTTACGGCGGGTTGCAGCTTGCGGGAGGCGTATCACAAGCTGGAGAAGGTGGAACACTGTGCACAGGTGACCTTGGCCGCTCGCCAGCTGGGTAACGTCAAGACTCTGACGGCGGATCAGGTAGAGCGTCTCGAAGAGGTCCGGAAGAAGATGGGGCTCGGAAACGGGTCGTCCCTCTGCAATCTCTGCGGAACGTGCGGAAAGTCCGGCCCGGACGATTCCTGAACCCGCGTTACTGAAGAGGGCCGGGGACCCCACGGGGGCCCGGGCGACAAAGAAAACGGAGCGGCCCTTGCGGGCCGCTCTCGGTGTTTTAGGGCCCCGCAGTGCCGTGAGTCAACCTCGCGAAAATCCGCGCGTCAAGGGAGTTGAAGTCGGCCCGCGAAACCGATCACGAACACTGCAGGGAAACGGGGCGAACCGTATTCAGTTGTGTCTCTGCAGGGACGCAATCCGTATGCCAGCCGAAGGGACAATGTGCCGGGGCGCTCGTGTTCGCGGAAATGCATCCCCCGGGACTGGCACCGGACGGCTTCACGGGGTATTCTTTGCGGTGTGTGGCCTGGATTGACATGAGCTGAGAAGTAGATTCGCGCTCGCATGGAGGGACGCGCTTCGGAGGAACCGGCGTTTCCTCACTTCCGGGGAGGGGAATCCCCCAGAGAGATGCCCCATGTGGGTGAAATTCCGCAGGTGGAGTAAGCGGTCCCGGCTGAAGCGAGATACACGTCGAGCCGGTCGGGGGGGCGCCGGCCACGGCGACTTGGAATGGTTCTCCTTCACCATCCCGCTATGGACCGGGCTTTCCCGGTTCTGAATCTGCGTCGCGGGCTTCTCAACCGGTCGTCCGATCCGGAACCTGAAGCTTGCCGCTCATCCGCACGGCAATCTCTTTGTGAGCGGCCACGCATTCGCCGAGGATCCTCGTCGCCTCCGCCTCGGTTTCCCGGACGAACCGGGGATCGTCGATCCCCGGTAGGTTGATCTTCACGTTGTAGTAGGCGCCCTCTGCGGCTGCGCGCCCGACCGATGCCGCGACGCCGCCGTCGCTGACCGAGCTCTCCATGCCTTGATCGACGACCTTCCCGGCCAGCTCCATGACCGCGGGAACGCGCCTGAGAATCGTGAGCGGCACGAGTGTAGCGTTCCGAGTGGCCTCTTGAATGGCCGCCTCTCGAGCCGCCTTCTCGTCGTCTGTCTTCTTGGGCAATCTCCGGGCCGCCATGAACTGGTTGAAGGCATGCGTGTCCTGGTTGACCAGGGAGAGGAACTCATCCTTGGCGGCCTGCGCCTCCTCTGCAATCGACGCCATCGCGCCTCGAAGCCGGACGTAGTCTTTGTTGCCGTGCGTGAGATGAGCCACCATCGACGTGAGCGAGGCGGCCAGCGACCCGGCGAGCGCGGCCACGGACCCTCCTCCGGGCGCGGGAGAATCCGTGGACAGCTCATCCATGAAATCGGAGACGGGCATCACCGTGAGGTTGACGTCGCCCGCGAACTGGTACTCGATGATCTTCTTCTGCGGTTCGAAAGGAGTGATCTCACTCATTCCCAGGGATCGCACGGCGATCTTGATCAACTCCTTCTCGGGCACGGCCGGGCACTTGCCCTGCTTGTCGAGGTAGTACCGTCCGGCCATGAGCATGGCCTCCTTGGGAATGAGGCCCACCAGCTCCGATCCCGTGACCCGCAGGCCGCGCTCGTTGGCTTGCCGGCAAACCTCTTCGAAGGCTGCGTGGGGCGGCGTCACGTGATAGTTGGTCAGGTTCATGGAGACCTGCGCCGTCTCGAAAGTGTCGAGATACCAGCCTCCGGCCTTGCAGAACTGGAGTGCGCCGGGGACCTTGACGGCTTTGCCGTCCTTGTCCCGGATGATCTTGCCGGCGCCGTCGCGCTTCGCCCGTCCCTGCTCCCGAATGCTCAGCGCGATGTCGCGCGCCAACCTCGGATCTCTCGTGTTGAGGTTGATGTTATAGGCAATCAGGAACTCCCGGGCGCCGATCACCGTTGCTCCCGAGCGGGCGTTGAACACGGGCTCTCCATAGTCCGGGGCCCAGTGAGGGTCCTTGAGTTTCTCCGCCAGCCCTTCGTATTCGCCCTGGCGGATGACGGCAAGGTTCTGCCGATCCGGCTTCTGCGCCGCGTTCTCATAAAGATAAACCGGAATGGACAGATGCTCGCTGACCCTTTCGGCCAGGCGGTGCGCCATTTCTATGCAGTCGTCCATGGTCACCCCGGTTACGGGAACGAACGGGCAGACGTCGGTAGCCCCCATGCGAGCGTGCTCGCCGTGATGCCTGCTCATGTCGATGAGCTCGGCGGCCTTCCGGATGGCGTTGAAAGCGGCATCGACGACGCCCTCCGGTGTGCCGATGAACGTAACCACCGTCCGGTGGGTGTCGGGGCCGGGATCGACGTCCAGCAGTTTGACCCCCGGCGTATCCGCAATGGGTTTCGTGACGGCGTCGATCACCGCTCGATCTCTGCCCTCGCTGAAATTCGGCACGCACTCGACCAGCTTCAACATGATGGAGATTACCCTCCTGTGCTCTGGAAAACGGCCGGCACGCAGGGAATTCCGAGGCCGGCGCAGGCTCTGCGGAAGGAAGAATAGCGCATTGGACAAGAATAGACAATAGACAATGAATGGAAATAGAGAGGTCGGCGGGTTGATATAGAGAAGCGGAGAAGCGGACCGCATTGGAGGAGAATAGACAATAGACCGAAATGGTGAAGTCGTCAGGTTCTCCACGACGCCTTTTTCCAGGATCTATTGTCTATTTTCTATTGTCTGCTTCACCATTTCTCTGGGGAACCTAAACAGAAAATGGGAGCCAAGTGGCTCCCGAGGTCCGAGGGAAGCGAGGAGAGATTTGAGGATTGGAGGAGAATAGACAATAGACCGAAATGGTGAAGTCGTCAGGTTCTCCACGACGCCTTTTTCCAGGATCTATTGTCTATTTTCTATTGTCTGCTTCACCATTTCTCTGGGGAACCTAAACAAGAACAGGGAGCCTCATTGGCTCCCTGTTCTTGTTTAGGTTCCCCGCATGTGCCGTGTCAGAATTCGTGTCAAGCCTGCGCGTCAAGGTTTTTGAAGTCGGCCCACGAATCAGATTCACGAACACTGCAGGGAAGTCGGGGGCGAACCATATTCAATTGTGCTCTCTACCTATTGCAGGGCGCGTGCCAGGAATGCCGGCGTCCGGCCGTGAAGGCCGTTTGCGGTTTGGGTGAATTCCTCGTTCGCGTTTACAGAGAGAAGTCGGTCGTGAAATGGGCGATTCTTGACTTTCCTCAAACCTGTCGGAACGCCTTCCGGTGGGGCGCAGGACGCCATCTCCGGGGACGAACGGTATCCGCCGCCGGTGGGAAATGGAAAAAAGGCCCGGAAGAGCCGGGAAAGTGGGGGAGATGACCCGACCGGCCACTCTCGGCTGCGAAACCCGCCTCGTGCCTGTTGCGTAGGAGGGCCATGTCTGTTAGTGTGTTGCGCGGCGCGCAAGGAAAGGACGAATACGGCTTGATACGAACCGTGGATCTCTGCAGGTACTATGGGAGCGGCCCTCAGGAAGTACGGGCGGTGGATCGTGTGAATTTCGCCGTGGAGCAGGGTGGATTCCTGGGAATCGTGGGGGCCTCCGGATCGGGGAAGTCGACGCTTCTGAATCTCCTGGCGGGGCTGGACTCCCCGACGGCGGGCCGGGTCGAAATCGATGGCACGGCGTTGAGCGATCTCACGCGAAGAAACCTTGCAGCCTACCGAGCACGCCGCGTCGGCATCGTTTTCCAGTCTTTCAATCTGATGCCCCATTACACGGCCGCGGAGAACGTGGAGCTGGCCCTCTACTTCACCGACATCGCCAAAGGGGAACGCCGCTCGCGCTCCCGCGACATCCTGGCCCGCCTGGGGCTCAGGGATCGCCTGACGCATCGGCCCGCCGACCTTTCCGGCGGAGAGCAGCAGAGGGTGGCTCTTGCCCGCGCTCTGGTCAAGGAGCCTCACGTTCTCTTCGCGGACGAACCGACGGGGAACCTGGACCGGAAGAACTCCGAGGACATCGCCGGTCTTCTGACCGAGCTGAATGGGGAGGGGCTCACCATCGTCCTGGCCACCCACGACCTCGATATGGCGCGTGTCTGCGCCCACCGCATGGTGCAGATGGAGTACGGGCGGTTGGCGGAAGGCACGGCCGATTCTCAAGGGCCGGGAGACCGTCGATGAACACGAGGGATCTTCTCTCCATCGCGATCGGCAGTCTTCAGCGGATGAAACTCCGGACTTTCCTCACGGTCTCCGGCGTCATCATCGCCATCGCTGCTTTCGTGGGCATGTTGTCCTTCGGCGCCGGCATGCAGCAGAGCATATCGAAAGATTTCGACGAGCTGGGACTCCTGTCCACGATCCAGGTCTTCTCCTCAAGCAACGGCGATGCGTCCGACTCCACCGCCGCTCGGATTCTCGACGATGAAACAGTCGGCCGTCTCGCACAGTTGCCGGGAGTCAACCTGGCGTATCCGCTCGATGCGTTCCAGGTCACGGTGTCCCTGGCGGACACGCAGGTGAACGTGAGTGCCCAGGCGCTCTCGGGTGCCGCGGCGGGAACGAAATTCTACTCGCGTCTGGCGGCCGGAACGCCGTTCACTTCCGACGATGCGCGTGAGGCCCTGGTCACGTCGCGGTTGCTCGAGCGGCTGGGACGCGTGGACCCGGATTCCCTGGTGGGGAAACCGGTGGTTGTTTCGGCCGAGATTGCCAGCCTGGACAGTGGTTTGGTTCACATGTTCCGCGACGCGGACCCCGAAGGCGCCCGACGGCTGATGGACGTATTCCTTCCCGGACGCGGCGACCGGAGTGAGGCAAAGGAAATCCTGCAGGCCGAGATGACGAGCGCTCTTCAACGGTTCCTGAACGGTTACATGAGAGCGAATGCGGTGGTGACGGACACGCTGATCGTGCGCGGTGTTCTGGATGACCGCATGGGCGGGCCCTGGAGAATTAAGCCGCTTCTGGTTCCGGTAAGAACAGCTCGACGACTCTCGCCGGGGGATTTTGGCAGCAGTCCTGCGAATCTCTTCGCCTACCTGAACAGCGGTGCGCGCATCGAGCTTGGTGGGGAAGAGGGGAGCAGGAACTACCCCCATGTGACGCTCAACCTTGATTCGCGTGCGGATCCGAATGTGGTGGCGGACACGCTCGAGGCAATGGGATTCCGCGTGTTCAGCTATGCCCGCGAGTTTCGCGAAATGCGGAAGTTCTTCCTCTTCTTCGACATGGCACTCGGGGTAGTGGGGTTCATTGCCCTCGTGATTGCCTCCCTTGGAATCGTCAACACTCTGGTCACCTCGATTGTGGAGCGCAGGCGCGAGATTGGTATTCTCAAATCGCTGGGCGCGGACGAGGGTTACATCCGGGTTCTCTTCCTTGTGGAATCCGGTACGATCGGCGCGCTGGGTTCCGGCATCGGGATTGTGTTCGGATGGCTGATCACGAGGGTCGCCTCGGTGGCCTCCCGGATCTATCTGAATCGCCAGGGGCTCCCGGACATGGACCTCTTTGCCCTGCCGATCTGGCTGATCCTGGTCGGCTTTTTCTTCGGTCTGGGCGTCAGCATTGCGGCCGGCCTCTATCCGGCTGCTCGGGCCGCCGCAGTCGATCCTGTGGAAGCGCTTCGGAGTGACTAGAAGATAAGAGACGCAACGCACCAGAGCCCCGATTTGTTCTGTAATCGTATATGATTATAAGAGGTTAGGAGAGTGAGGGTTTTTTCAGCAATTCGATTTAATCAAATGCTTGACTTAATCAATCAATTGATTTATACTGGGTGTGTGGGCGTGGATCAGTCAAGGTTGGCCGACCTGCAGGAGGCGGTTCGATGAGCGGCACCCGGCCGGGTGGTCGCAGGCGTAAAGAAGATGAACCCGGTGCATTCCGGCGTTTTCTTGAGGGAATCCCTTCTGATCTCGAGGCGCCCCCTTCCGGTAGTCCACCGGGCCGGATTCTCCGGTCCGCCCGGGCACTGTTCGCCCGTCACGGTTTCGATTCGACAAGCACGCGCGCGATCGCCGAAAAGGCCGGCGTCAATCAGGCGATGATCCATTACTACTTCGGAACCAAGGGGCGGCTGTATCGGCGAGTGATCTCGCTGGAGATCCTCGACGTCTTTCGCTCCATCTCCGGCGAACTCGAAACGGAAGATCCGCCGGACGCGATCGTGGTGCGGATTCCGTTGGAGATTATGGGCCAACTCCGCAGTGATCCCGTGCGGCGGAATCTCCTTCGGCGAGAGATCGGCCAGGGCTCGGAGCACGCAGGACAGGCGGTGATCGCCATGCGTGAGTATGGTCCGCGAGGGTTTCGGAGTTTGCTGACGGCTCTGCTGGAGGCCGGTCAACGTGAGGGTCGATTCCGGTCCCTTCCCGCGAATGCCGTTCTCCCGTTTCTGCTCAGTGTGGCCTATGGATCGATGATGCTGGAGCCGCTTTTCGAGGTCGTATTGGGCCGGAGTGTCGAGGAAGAAGACGTCTGGAACGCGCGCGTGGAGACATTTGAGGCTCTTCTGCGACATGGGCTGCTGGTTGGGGAGAAGGAATCATGAAAGACATCCGACACCTGAGGTGTCTCGGCGCCGTACTTCTGTGGTGCGTGGGGTGGGGGGTGGCCGCGGAGGACGGACGAGCCTCCGATGTCTGGACATTGGAGCGCTGTGAACGGGAGGCCCTGGTCAGGTCCCATGAAGTTGGGGTCGCCGCGTATCGTCTCCAGCAGGCGGAGGCAAGTGCCGACGAAGCCGAGGCCGTCCGGAGGCCGACGCTGTCGGCCTCCGGCGCCTACACGTACACGAGCGAGACGATGGAACTTGGTCTTCCCGCACTGGGGACGTTCAACCTTCCCACGATTCGTTTCGGTGACGGGAACGTATACGACCTCGGCCTGGTCGCGAGCGTTCCCCTTTTCACGGGAGGCGCCCTTCGAAGCAGGGCGCAGGCGGAGCGGGCCGCGTCCCGGGCGGCGCGTCACGATCTCGCCGCCGACAGCCTTCAGGTGGTACACGAGGTTCGAACCGCCTACTTCAGAGCCCTTGGGGCCAAGGCGCAGGCGGATGCAGCTCGCGTGGCGGAGGACCGTCTTCGCCGTCACGTCACAGATCTGGAAGCGGCAATCGAGATCGGTGCCGCGGCGGAAGAAGCTCGTATCCAGGCCCTCTCACGCCTCCGCCAGGGAGAGCAGAGGCGGTTGCAAGCCGACCTCGGGGCGTCGGTCGAAACGCTGAATCTCGGCAGACTCGTCGGTCGGCCGGGAGAGGAACCGGACCTGCTGGACAACCTCAGGCGACCGCTCTTCCTGCACGAGCCGTTCGTGCGGGGAGACAGCGTCGATGGTCGGCCGGAGTTGGCGGCGTTTGACGAGCGAATTCAGCAGAGCGAGAGGTTGGCCGGGGCAGCGAGGGGGGCGTATTTCCCGACCCTCTCGGCGCAGTTGAGCTACCATCATGCCAAGCCCGGCGTGGATCTGATTGCCGACGAATGGATGCAATATGCAGCGGCGGGGATTGTCCTCTCGTGGCCGATCTGGGATTGGGGCGCCCGTGCTCAGCGGGTCCGCGGTGCGCGCGTTGCTGGTCGTGTCCTGGAGGAACAGAGGGCGCTATTGCACGACGCGCTGCGAAACAACCTGGCCGTCGCCCTATCCGCCCTGGCGTCGGCCCGGGAGCAGGCCGCGAAAGTGGGCGAACGCGCGGAACTCGAACGCCGCCGTCTGGAACTGGTAAAGGGGCGATACAAGAATGCGGCTGCCACGGAGAGCGAACGGCTCGACGCCGAAGATGATCTGGCCGCGGCAGAGATGGATCTCGCCGCCGCCACGGCGCACGTCCGGTTGGCCGAGGCGGATGTGTTGTACGCCCTTGGACAATAGAGCGATGGAGACGAATACAGGGAACGATCTTCTGGACCCATGAGTGATGGAGACGAAGATGATGCGCTTACACAGAGTGGGGGGGAGGACGATCTGCCGGTGGATCGCTCTATTCCCCTTCGTGATTCTGGTGGCGATCGCCGGTTGCAGAAACGGGCGGAACGGTCCCAATCCGTCCGGAACCCTCGAAACCACCGAGATTGATCTCGGTTCACCTCTGGGAGGCCGGGTTCTCGATGTTCGTCCTGGGCTGGGGGATCGTGTGTCGGTGGGGGATACACTGGTTCTCTTCGATGTGGAGCTGATCGAGCTCCAGCGGGCGCAGGCCGAGGCCAATCGAAGGAGCATCGAGGTGCAGCGCGATCTGGCCGAGGAAGACCTTCGGCAGGCCGAGCGGAATCTCGATCTGGCCGAGACCACTCTCCGTCGTCTCCAATCTCTCCTGGAGCAGGGAAGCACAACCGGGCAGCAGGTCGACGATCTCACGGCGAAGAGGGACGTGGCTGCGATCCAGGTGTCGGCCGCCAGACAACATCTCGGACTTTTCGAGGCCGAAGAGGCCAAGCTCGTTGCGGCGCTTGCCGTGTTCGATCGTCAGCTGGAAGACGGGATCCTGGTCTCTCCGGCATCGGGCACGGTCCTTGTCCGGGCCGTGGAGCCCGGGGAGATCGCCCTCCCCGGCGCAACGGCCCTCAGAATCGCGGATCTGTCCGAACTGGAACTCCGGGTCTTCCTCTGCGAGGAGAACCTGGATCTTGTACACCTGGGTCAACGGATGCCCGTTCTGGTGGACGCGCTGGAGGGTGAGGCACTCGAGGGAACGGTGGCCTGGATCAGTGATGAAGCCGAATTCACACCGAAGAACGCACAGACACGAAACGCACGGGCCCAGCTGGTCTACGCCGTCAAACTCCGAGTTGGGAATCCTGACGGGCGTCTCCACATCGGGATGCCGGCCGAAATTCGGCTCTAACGCGCGGTGAAAACTATGGGCGAGGAACCCGCCGCCATTCGGTTTTCCAATCTGAAGAAGCGCTACGGCAACGTGAGGGCGCTGGACGGACTTGCGCTGGACGTTCGGCGTGGGGAGGTCTTCGGGCTTATCGGACCCGACGGATCGGGGAAGACCACGGCGATGAGGATCGGGTGTGGCCTGGTTGTTCCGGACACCGGGTCCGCCGAGGTCGCCGGTTTCGATTGCGTCCGCCAATCCCGGGCGGTGAAAGAGCATCTGGGGTACATGCCGCAGCGCTTCAGCCTGTATCCGGATCTCACCGTATCGGAGAATCTCCGGTTCTTTGCGGACATGTTTGAGGTCTCTGCAGCCGAACGTGTGAAGCGGCAGGCGGAGCTGATGGAATTCAGCGGTCTGGGGCCATTCTTGAATCGCCGAGCCGGCGCTCTCTCGGGAGGAATGAAACAGAAACTGGCACTGTGCTGTACGTTGATCCACACGCCCGACGTCCTGGTCCTCGACGAGCCCACGACGGGCGTGGATGTCGTCAGCCGGAGAGAGTTCTGGAACATCATCCGTGGACTTGCTTCGGACGGATTGGCCCTTCTTGTCAGCACGCCCTACATGGACGAGGCCATGCTTTTCGACCGCGTGGTTCTCATGCACCGGGGGCGCGCGATTGCCGAAGGGACTCCTCGGGCCGTGACGGAACGCTTTGAAAGGCGACTGCTGGAGATCAAGGGACCGGGGATCCGGGAAGCCCGAGAGCGGCTTCTGGCGGCGGACCTGCCGGCGGTCGAGGTGCACCGCTTCGGAGATCGACTGCATGTTGTGCATGATTCGGAGGAGCAGGAAGCGGCCCTCGCGCGCCATCTCTCGGGCATCAACGTTGGGGTCGCGCCCATCCGCCCGGATATCGAGGATGCCTTTGTGGGGCTCGTGAGTGCGGAGCGGGAGGCATCCGCATGAACGCCTTCGATGGACATGCGGCCGCCCCAGGATCGGACGCGTCTTCCGGGTGCGAGACGCACAATCCGGGGACGTGTGCCGTTCTGGCGGAGAATCTGACTCGCCGCTTCGGCGATTTCACGGCCGTCGATCACATCCAGCTGGCCGTGGAGAGGGGAGAGATCTTCGGATTTCTCGGCGCCAACGGGGCGGGGAAGACCACGGCCATCCGTATGTTCTGCGGTCTGCTACAGCCCACGGAGGGGGACGGGTGGGTGGACGGGATCTCCGTCCGCGAGAACCCGGAGCGGATCAAACGTCGCATCGGATACATGAGTCAGAGGTTCAGCCTCTATGAGGACCTGACCGTTGAGGAGAATCTCTCGTTCAGCGGGGGCATCTACGGTCTGGGACGGCGTGCCATCGCCGAACGAGGGAGTGAATTGCTCGGGCGGCTCGGACTGGATGCCCACCGCCGCCGGATTACCGGTTCGCTTCCGCTGGGGTTCAAGCAGCGGTTAGCGCTCGGTTCGGCCGCACTTCATTCCCCCGGAATCCTGTTTCTCGACGAACCCACGGGCGGCGTCGACCCTCTGGCCCGGCGCCAGTTCTGGGACCTCATCTACGAACTGGCGGACGGCGGGACCACCGTTTTCGTGACGACGCACTACATGGACGAGGCCGAGTACTGCGGCCGCGTCTCCATCATGATCCAGGGGAAGATCATGGCGCTCGGTTCCCCGGAGGATCTTAAGCGGCAAACCGGAGCGAAGAGCATGCAGGACGTATTCCTCAGGGTGGTGGAAGGATGAAGCGCGTGCTGGCGGTGGCGCGCAAGGAAACGTATCACATTCTCCGTGATCCGCGGAGTCTCGCCGTGGCCGTGGTCATGCCCATAATGATGGTATTGTTGTTTGGATACGCCATCAACATGGATCTGGCAAACGTACCGGTCGGGATTCTGGATCAGGACCGGAGTCCGGCGAGCGCCGATTTCATCACGAGGATGACGTCCGGCGACTTCATTCTGGAGGTCGCGCGCCTGGGCGCCCGGGACGAAGTGGAACCCGGATTTCGCAGGGGATTGTTCCGGGCGGTGCTGGTGATTCCTCAAGGTTTCGGCGAACGCCTGGTGTCGGAACCACTGTCGGAGATCCAGATTCTCATCGACGGGGCGGATGCGACGACGGCGGCCGCCGTGGACAACTATCTCAAGGCCGTGGTGGGGATGGTGAATCTGGATCTCATGGTGAGGCAGGGGAACGCTCGATTCCGGTCTCAGGAACTCCGTTCCCGTGTCCTGTTCAATCCGGAACTCGAAAGCTCCCACTTCGTCGTCCCGGGTTTGGTGGCGGTGGTCCTGATCATGATCTGTGCGCTCCTGACCAGCATTGCGATCACACGGGAAAAAGAAACCGGGACGATGGAGCAGGTTCTCACGACACCGCTGGCTCCCCGTCAGCTGGTTCTCGGAAAGGTCCTGCCCTACCTCGTCATCGCGTCGGTGGACGCCGCGCTGGTTCTGGCCGTGGGTAACCTGATCTTCGGTGTGCCCATGCGGGGCTCCTGGTGGCTGCTGGCCGGGTACAGCCTGATCTATCTTCTCATCGCGCTGGCGCTGGGGCTGTTGATCTCCGCCGTTACGAAGACGCAGCGGGTGGCGATGATGATCGCGCTGGTGACCACTCTGCTCCCAACGCTGATCCTCTCCGGGTTCGTGTTTCCTCTGGCCAGCATGCCGCTTCCGTTGCGAATGATCGGCCGGATCATTCCAGCCACCTACTTTCTGGAAGTCATCCGGGGTATTATGTTGAAGGGGAGGATGTGGTTCCCCGTCCAGGGTGGGGTCATGCTGGGAATGGCGGTCCTTCTCCTGGGCATGGCGGGCCGGCGCTTTCGAACGAGACTGGAGTAAATCGCGTGGTCCGCTCGGTTCTCTATCTGGTGCAGAAGGAATTCCGGCAGGTCTTTCGCGACCGGACACTGCTTCGGGTGATTCTGATTGTCCCGATCGTGCAGATCTTCGTTCTGGGATACGCGGCGAACACGGATCTCAAGAACGTCCGGCTCTCCGTACTGGATCAGGATTCGAGCCGCGACAGCCGCTCCCTGGCCGATGCATACTACGCCTCCGACGTGTTTATCCCGGGCCCGCGCGCGTCGTCCCCGGCGGAGCTCCAGAATCTTCTTCTGGAAGGACAAACGGATGTCGGGTTGTGGATTCCGAGGGGGTACGCAGCGACGTTGCTGACGAGTGACGCCGTCGCCGTCTCTATGACATTCAACGGTCAGAACAGCAGCGCCGCCGGCCGGAGTGTAGGCTACGCAAGCGAGATCGCCCTTCAGGAAGTCGGTCGGTACCTGGAGTCGGCGGCCCTCGCGCAACCCGACCTTGCACGCCGGGCCCGGCGGATTGAATCGTCCTCCCGCTTCTTCTATAACCCCGAACTGCGAAGCCAGCACTATATGGTGCCGGGGATCGTGGTCCTCCTGATCACGATCATCTCCGCCCTGCTGACGGGCGTGGCGGTGGTGAGGGAGCGGGAGATCGGCACGTTGGAGCAGCTGATGGTGAGTCCTCTCACGCCCGGCCAGTTGATTGCGGGGAAGACCATCCCGTTTGCCCTCATTGCTTTCTTCGAGTTGACCTTCGCAACGACGGTAGCCGTGCTCTGGTTCAGGCTTCCCCTCGAAGGGTCCGTGCTGCTCCTCGGTGTTGCGGCCGCGATCTACCTGAATGTAACCCTGGGCGTTGGACTGCTGGCGTCCACGGTCTCGTCCACGCAGCAGCAGGCGATGTTCACGATGTGGTTCTTCCTGGTGTTCGGGATTCTGATGAGCGGATTCTTCTACCCGATTGAGAACATGCCGCGCGAAGTTCAGTGGCTGACCTACCTGAATCCGCTGCGGTACATGATGAGTATGGTCCGCGGGATCTTCCTCCGAGGATCGGGCGTGGTGGATCTCGCACCCGACCTTGCCCGGCTGGCCATCATTGGAGTCGTGACCTTCGCCGGCGCGGCGCTGAGGTTCCAGAAGAGACTTGGGTAGGGCATTGGACGAAAATAGACAATAGACAATAGACCGAAATGGTGAAGTCGTCAGGTTCTCCACGATGCCTTTTTCCAGGATCGGGGGGGACGTGGAAAGGACCCATTGCGATAGAGAAGCAGAGAAGCGGACCGAAACGGAAGGGGCTGAGTGGTTGTCCATGATGCGGTTGTCCGCATCTGTTTCTCTGTTTCTCGGCTTCTCCGTTTCTCTGCGGGGAACCTAAACAGAAAATGGGAGCCAAGTGGCTCCCATTTTCTGTTTAGGTTCCCCGCATGTGCCGTGTCAGAATTCGTGTCAAGCCTGCGCGTCAAGGTTTTTGAAGTCGGCCCACGAATCAGATTCACGAACACTGCAGGGAAGTCGGGGGCGAACCATATTCAATTGTGATCTCCACCCATTGCAGGGCGCGTGCCAGAAGACGTGGGTCGGGAGAAAAAGTGAACGCGGTGCCATCCCGTGAATGTGAGTTCACAGGGAGACGCCCTGTAGGAGCGCGTGAGGGGCATTCGTGAGAGTCAGAAATGTCGAACGTAATGTGGCAAGACCGAGAGTTTGGAACCCAGCTACGGGCCGACAAGGGAGCGATCTGAGCCAACTCCCCCAGATCCTGTCTCGGAAGCGGGTCAGATCCCTCAATCGGGCACCGTTGTCTTCCCTGTAGGAGGGGATTCCTATCCCCGGTGCTTGAATCCGGTCCCGTCCGCTGGTAACGTCTGGCTGATGAACGACTCCCACCACCTGGAGGTGATGATGGCGAAATACTCGAGTCAATTCCCCGATCCCGTAACTCTGGTGACGGTCAGGACGGACAACGAGACCAATTTCATGACGGCCGGGTGGGCGTCCCCTGTCTCGTTTGATCCCCCGATTCTCATGGTGAGTATCGCCCCCGAGCGCCACACGCACAATCTCATCCTGGAAGCCGGGGAATTCGGCATCTCCATCCTGGCCGATGACCAGAGGAATCTGTCCACACTCGGCGGTACGACGAGCGGAAGGGACGTCGACAAGATTGCGGAAGGCAACGTGGCGACTGCCCCGGGCGAGAAGATCCGGGCCCCCCACGTCGCCGGAGCGCGCGCGTGGTTGGAGTGCAAACTGGTCTCGCACGAGACGGTCGGCGATCACACGGTGTTCTACGGTGAGGTTCTGAAGACCGTTGCGGACGAGGCGAAGTCGGCGCTCGTGTTGTTCAATCGGGTGTACTACGCGCTCGGGGAGAAGAGAGGAGTCTATCCGTAGGGAGTTGTTTTCCTCTAAGATGGGCCGTCTACGGATCCGGCCGGCCGTCTCGGCCCGGCGGCGATGTAGATGCAGTTCGTGTCCTTCTCGTCCACGAGGGGATTGAAGAACTCGACCTCGCAGGCCCTGACGCTGGAGAAGACGGACTGCAAGCGGTTGAGGAACTTCTCATCCGGCCGTTCGGCGGACCAGAGGGCGAACACGCCATCCGGCGCGACGTGAGCCACAAGGCGCCGGAGGCCCTCGGTTTCGTAGAAGGGCGCGTGGGAGGCACGGATCGGATGGCAAGGTGAATGGTCGATGTCGATGAGAATCCCGTGATAGGTCCGAGTCACGGGACCGGCTTTGACGCTTTCACCCGACGGCCCCACCATGTCAAAGAAGTCCGCCTGGACCAGGCGGCACCGCGCGTCCGTCGTGAGTTCCATACCCAGAGGCACGATCTGCCGCCGGTGCCACGCGATCACCGGCTCCAGGTACTCCACCACGGTTACGGATCTGACGTTCGGAAAATCCAGGGCCGCTTTGGCCGTGTATCCCAATCCCAGCCCGCCCACGAGAACGTCCCACTCACCATCCGGCAGCTCCGCAAGCGCCAGCTTGGCCAGGGCGATCTCGGAATGATTGACGAGGCTGGACATGAGGAATTCCCCGTCCAGCCGGACCTCGTAGAACTCCGTCCCGCCTGGGGAAGGGGATCGCCTTCGCCACAGCGTCAGCTCGCCCAGATTTGTTCTACATCGGTCCAGTTCCTGAACGGTCGTCAACATCCCGCACCCCGCACTTCGGAAAGGCCGATCATGCAACCTCTATCGTACTCGATCGGGATCCCTTCCGCTACCCCGATTCACGATGAAACCCGGGGTGCGTGTCGCGCCCCGGGCCACTACCGGCCTTGCTCACCCTCTCTCGATCGCCGCCGGGCGACGGGAAAAGAGACCGTGCGGCCCGTGGGCCCGAGCCGTATCGAAACATGGGTGAGAAGTATGGGCTACCTCGCGAACCAGTAGCTCAATTTGGCCAGGATCACATTCTCCGGCTCCGCGCGGAAAAGATGATCTCCTCTCAACGCGTTGTTGAACCGGTGGCCTGCATCAAGGGCGTCGCCGCGATTCTCGTCAATACACCGCCCCTGCTTCCAGACCAGATAGAAGGTGCTCCCGGGCCGATACTCCCAGCGCAGAACCGTGTTGAGATTGACGGATGAGTAGCGGAAGTCGTAATCGTCGACGTCGAAATCCTCGGCCGTGTACGGCGTCCACTCGTCGGAGTCAGGCTTCGCCAGTTCCCGTGGGTTCCGGTAATCTCCCACACTCAGGTACGGCTGGGCGTACAGCTCGAGTGAGAGGTGCCGGCTAAAGAGAAGGCTCCCGCGAAACGTGATGTCGACCGTTCGCTGGTCGAGCTCGCCGAACACCCAGCTCACGCCCCCGATCCCGCCCCCTGGGTTTGCGAAATTCTCGATATGCTGCGCGTCGTCCAACGTTTTATCGAATCCAATCTCGAGGTAGTAGATCATCGAGGGACACGCCAGCCACCGAGTCTCGAACCCGATGTACGTGCTCCGGGTTCCGGAACCTCTCCTCAGGTGGTTTCCAACGTGGGTCCACACGAGTGGTTTCCGCGTGTCCGTGTTAATCCCCCACCAGGTGAACATCTGGCCCGGGAGCTCGATCAGTGGGCCGCGGTGGTCCTCGTAGTCCTCGGTTGCCCAGCGATCCGTCTGCTTGGAGCGGACGTTAACCCCGAACCACCCTTCCCAGTAGTTACGGAACTTGCCCCAGCCGTCCCACTCCACCACGTTGTACCGCAGATGTCCCTTTCCATAGGACCAGGCGACCTCTCCCCTGTCGATGTCCATGCCTTCCCCGGCGCCATAGAGACATTTTCTCCAGTACTCGATCTGGGTGTTGTAGTTCAGCAGCAAGGATTCCCTCGAATCGGACAAGCGTCTGTACGTGAGCCAGATCCCATTCTCCAGCCGGTCAGGCATCTCCAGGTATCCGATATCATTGATGTCCAGCTTGTCGGTCAGCCAGTTTCCCGTCCATCCCCCGTACAATCGTCCTCCCAGCTTCCGGATCTGGAGTGAACCTCCTGTGCCATAGGTCTTGTCATGCGTGACGGACGGATCCGACGCAAGCCGTGCCGGGTCGATGATGGATCCGACTGCGGACCCAGAGATGTTGTAGTCGCGATCGTGGAAGTTGAGGTCGAAGTCGAGTCCGGTTGTCCAGGCGTCGCGGGTCTCAAAGTCGCCGAACGCATCGCGATCCTCCGGCTTGTAGACGGCCGACTGCATGAACCCGATCCGGTGCCTGCCCTCGGAGAATTCCTTGCTGAACCGCCCCAGGAGATAGTGTGTCTGCTGCTCGCCGCCCTTCATGAAATTGTGAGCCTGGCCGTCCTCAGTAACGTCGGTGACGGCGTAGAGGCTGGCCACGGACACGCCTCCGGACGTCTTCCCGGTCAGTTTTCCGGCGAATCGAATGCGCGAGTTTTCGCTTCCCGTCCCAATCCGACGGGAATAGAACATGTTGAAGTACGGGTGCTGGTAGAACTGAATGCCTTCGAGGAAGAAGGGGCGTTTCTCCTCGTACCAGGTTTCGAACGGAGAGAGGTTGAGAACGGCCGGATCCGCCTCGACCTGGCCGAAGTCGGGTTGAAAGGCGGCGTTCAGTGTCAGGTCCGAGGTGACGGCCATCTTGAGATCCGCGCCGAAGTTCTGGAAGTGATCGAGGTCGTCTCCGTCGCCTCCGGCCGACGGATCGGTCGATTGCTGAACGACATAGGGGAGGATTTCCAACTGCCGCCTCGGGCGGACACCCCGGATGTCGGTGACTGTTCCGAAGCGTGAAACAAAGCCGCGGGTCTCGGCGTCCCAGATGGCCCAGGCCGTGTCTTCACCCCGCCCGTGCATGTATCGGTAGAGCTGGAATCCCCAGGTCATGTTTCCCGAATGGCGGTAGCGGATGCAGCTGAAGGGAATGCGGAACTCGGCGTACCAGCCTCCTGCGTCGCGCGTGGTCTCGACTTCCCAGACACCGTCCCAGCTCGTATCCATGCTTCCATCGTTGTAGACGTAGCGGTCCTCCTGTGCCCCCGATGGGTTCACCCTGAAATTGTAGGCCGTGTTCCGATCGTACATGGGATCGACGTAGAGGCTGATCTGGTCGCTCCCGGTCATCTGGTCCCGGCGGCAGAGCTGGGTGGTGATATTCTCCGAGTCCGCTTCCAGGCAGGCCACGGCGATGTAGAAGGCGTTCTCGTCGTAGGCCACCTTGAAAACCGTTTCTTCGCTGGGGGATGCCCCCCGGGTGGGGTCCCAGACGCGGAATCCCGTTGCTGTTTCGGCATCCGCCCAGGCGATGTCGTCCAGGTGGCCGTCCAGGGTGATCGGGTCACCGTTCAGGGCGTATGCCCGGACCTGAGGCCGGTCCTTCTCCGTGCCATTGGCCGCGGGGGGGTACCCCGAGCCGCCTCCCGCGGGGTCGAACGAGGCGAATCCGGACGCTGCAGACGTCTCCGGAGTGGTCGAAACACAGAGGAGGATGACACATGCTCCCAGAATCCATTGACGCATGATTGGCTCCAACCGGCAGGGGAAGATCTGACTTCACAAGGCCCATCGCCATCCTTCCGCACTGAAGACGTTTGGAATGCCGGTTTGGTTGCAGGGGGGAATCAAGTATTTCGACTGGTCGACCGGGCGACAAGGCCAGGGGAAGGCGATGGTCGAGGAATCATGGAGTGGAGTGCCGCGGGAGAACAACCACATTCGGATGGGCGGTGATCCGTTTGGGCAGGTCTCCGTCATCAAGCAACAGAACGCCGTATCCCTGCTGCCTGCAGATGCCGATTTCTGCTTCCGTTGGAATCTGCGGGTATGCAACCAGTGAGGAGTAGAACATGAGTTCAATGGGTCTCCGCGTGTTGAATACAACCGCCCGGGTCCCCTGAAATTCCCTACCCATCTTCCTGAAGGACTGCGCCCACTCGGCGTGCCATTGAGGCCCGCCGATCGGTTTCACTCTCTCTATGCAGAAACGGGCGGGGAGCCCGACCAGGAGGACCAACACCAGTATGCCGGCGAACCGCCATCTGCGAGCGGTCAACCATCGGTCTCTTACATGCCACCAGAAGAGGGACACCATCATAAACACTGCCGGGGCGGTGATCATCACGTACCTTACACCCTTGCTTGCCGCAAGAGAGAAGAAGACGAGCGGGGCCAAGAACCAGAGCGCCAGGGCAATCCGGGACGGGTCCCGTTTCTGTCGGACCAGGGTGTAGAAGAACCAGCCCAGTGGCAGATAGGAGATCTCACCGAAGTACTCGGGGATTCTCGTGACATAGTAGAGAGGGCCGCCGCCATGTCCTTCGAGTACTTCCGTCAGGTGTCGCACGTTGTACAGCGCCTCCCAGGCGGCTTCTTCCGGAAATGCTCGTCCGATGTAGACTTGCCACGGCACGTACACCCATGCCGCCGCCAGCACCGCAACCAACACAGTTCCCGAATGCTCCAGTCGGAAACGCGACGACCGCGCCCGGAGGAACGGGATCCAGACGACCAAGATCACCAGACTCGCGGGCGACTGGGCGAGCGCGGCCAGACCCGTCACACTGCCGATCGCGAGGGCGGATGTCCACGGATTCCACTCTCGAGAGCGGAAGACCACGAGAATACCGGCTTCGACCATGACAATGAAGACGGTAGAGATATGATCCGTGGGAACGCGTCCCGAGGGCAATTCAATCAGAAGGCCATGGATGGCGTGCAGGAAGGCGGCGAGGAGACCCACCCTTCGTCCACCGATATCTCGACCGATGTGATAGGTGAATCCGATGGCCAACGTGGAGAGCAGCACGCTGGGCAGGCGCAGCGCAATCTCGTTGAACCCCAGACACTTCATACTCAGAGCCATCAGCCAGAGAGTCAATGGCTGCTTGTGTAACCAGATATGGTTGTGTCCCCAACTCCGGAAGTCGTATGTGAGAAGTGGGTGCTCGTAGAGTGTTGGGAGCCACGGGTGGTGGGCAAGGTTCTTCGCGACAAGGGCGTGGTACCGCTCGTCCCAACTGTGAAGGAAGAGATCCCCTGCCGTGAAGGCCCGGAGTAGAAAGCCCGCCCCGGCGATGAGAAGCAGAGCGGACAGATCCCGCTCTCGCCGAAACTGGCGGTAGGCGAAGCCAAACAAGAGCAGGGCCGACACGACCACAGCGATCCCAGCAACATCACGCGGCACCGGTAGCCTCCGGGTTCGCGACGCAACGCGAACAGTAAGCCAGCAACCGCAGATCGTATCCTGACGCTGAGAATACCTCAAGAGCTAAGACGAGCGGCAGCACCACGCCGGCTCTCAGAGTACGAGGGCATACCCGATCTTCGCGAAGAACGTCCGGTCCGTCTGCCTCACCGCAAGATTCTGATCCCCGTAATGATTGTCCGAATACCCCAGGAACAGGACCGTGTGGGGGTTGATCTTGTAGGACAAGAGCACCTGGCTGAAGATGTCCTTGGTTTCGGCCTCCACGGGGTCGACGTAGAGCCCTTGGTTCTTCAAGTAGTGTCTGTACTGAAGGATCGCCCTCAGGAACGTACGGTTAGTGAAGTGGTACACGAGCTCTCCCTGCGTGATGTGTGCCGTGTAGAGGCGCTCTTCACCGATCTCCATCCGCTCGTAGGTGTGGTCGAGTTCCATGTACAGATGAAGCCCAAGGTTCAGAGTCGATCCGCCGTTCACATGGGTTCTCTTCCCGAGCCGCGTGTTGGCATAGTCGATATGGTCGTCGAAGATGAGATTGAACCAGGGATGAACTCTTCGCGTCCGCATGCAGTTGTGGATGTGGACGTAGTTCATGTCGAACAGCTGGCCGTTGTAGCCCTCGCGGATCCTCCTCGCGTCCACGAGCGCGTGCATCTGCCACGGGCCTTCGTACGTAAAGATCAGCGCGCCCGTCCGGTCTATCAGCTGCCCGCTCTGATCCTCGTACTGTTCGAACTGGCCCTGGATGTTCAGACGGGTCCACCACTTCGGATCGTCGGCATGCCACGTGTAGTCCGTGTATGCATAGTAATTCCGGTAGTCGACGCGGGGCACGAAGCCCAGGTCACTCCGGAAGGACGCCCCCAGATCATAGTATCCAAGAGACCCGTCCCAGTTGCGCGTGTCATGCGTGTAGATGACGTTGAGGGCCGCGTCCTCGAAATCGGACATGCTTTGGTCGAAGTCGGAGGCCACGGCGTCCGGGTAACGTGTCGATGACCCGAGCACTTGAACACTCAGGCGGTCCGTCCGGGTGAACCGAAGGTCTCCGTCGAAACCCGCCACACGGTTGAAGTAGTCATCCCCCTCCCGGTCGGTCGCGAGGAAACCCAGCGTGTACTGGCTTCCGATATCCTTCCGATAACGGAACACGGATGCGGTGGATTTCGCGGACAGAGATGTTTGCCGGGATCCCTGGCTTCCCGGCAATACCAGGTTGGTCATTTCGTCCCGGACGACGAAGGACCCGATCGTGTGCCCGCTCTCCTTGCCGGTCAGCTTGGCACCCCAGATGGGATCGGCCAGGGTCCGCGTGTGAACGACGTTGAGTGGTGTCCGGAAGTAGTCGGCGCCTTCCAGGAAGAAGGGCCGCTTCTCGGAGTAATAGAGGGCAAACTGGGTGTTGATCTCAAGCTGTGCGGCATCCGCCTCAACCTGGGAGAAATCCGGATTCGCCGTTGCGCCGAACGTCATGTTGGGAGTAATGCCCCAGCGCGCGGTGAGGCCCGGTTCATAGGCGTCATCCCCGGTGACAAAGGGTCCCTCCGTGTAACCTTCCCGTGCCTGAGGGACCATCGCCAGGAACGTCGGGATGACGTCGACGTTTCGTCCCGGCGTGGCGCCGCCGAAACCGATGATCTTCTCGGCCTGGCAGAGGTAGCAGTTGTTGTTGCGGTCGTGGGGGAAGAGGCTCATCTGCCGGGTCACGCTTCGAGGGTAGTTGCGGAGGAGGTCAATCCCCCAGGTCTGGTCCTCCACGCTCCGCTGGAATCGAAGGGAGCTGAACGGGATGGCCATCTCGATCTCGAAACCATCACGCGTCATCCGGCCGGCCGAATCCCAGATGCCGTCCCACGTGTCCGAATTGCAGTCGGGGCATTCGATGTTGTCATCCTGGACCCCAAGGGGATTGCACGCAATCCAGTAGTTGCGCCTCTCGTCGTTGAACGTGTCGAGGACGATCGCCACGTAGTCATCGGCCCAGATGTTATCGCGGTCACAGACCCGCGCCCTGATCTTCGAAGGTTCCGGGTCCTGTGCGTGAAACGCCACGTATAGGTGGCCCGCATCATAGGCCAGAAACGCGTCCGTGCGGACCGGCGCCGGGATGTTCTCGCCCGGGGTGATCTCGTAGCCGATCTCAAGCGCCAGTGCTTCCTGCCAGACCGGTTCGTCGAGGCGGCCGTCGACCCGCACCTGTGAATGGACGCGGGGGATCCTGGATGGAATTTTCTCAGAGTCCGAGAACGCGGTGGCCGAAAACGCACAGAGGAAGACAGTAGTAACCGCGCCGCAGAGCACAATCCCAGTGGCTCGCATCAGATGCCCTCCCGATCACGGGGTCAATCGTCAGAAGGTGGTTACACGACTCAGAGTCCCAGAGCGATGGTTGACCGAGGAGGTTTCTGATACAGGGGCGCGCCTTCAAGACACTTCAGAGGCAACCGACTCACTCACCCAATTCACTCTCCACCCGAGCGTACGACGTTCCGGGGACGCGGGTGGTTTAGCCGGCCCGGAATCCCCGGATCACGGGACCGGGTTATCTACGACTCAATCAACTTCTCCAGCAATGCAAACGCACGGGGATCATCGTGCAGCGAAAGACCGAAGATCGCCGATTCGCGCAGCGCGAAGTCCGGATCCGTGCGTGCAATCCTCATGAGGATCGGGACAACGCTCTCCTCTGGACACATCGACAAGGCCGAGACGGCCTCCATGCGGAGGGACCGCTCTATTGTCTCATCAGATGCGATGGTGTCAAGCTCCCGAATGATCTTCCCGTCCGCCACGTGGCCGCACCAGAAGAGAGCCGATTCCCGGATCTTGATCGGAATCGACGGACTGCCGGCGATGTCAAGCAGCTCCAGGCCGACGACGGCGCTGTCCGCCAGACAGGCGGCCAGGATCGCGTCTCTCGCAAGCGCGGGGTGGGATTCCCGCGCCAGCGCCAGGAAGAACCCCGCGGCTTCCGATCCGTGAACGATCCCAAGATCCTTCGCATCCTCCACATGTTCATTCCACTGTCCCCCGAGCCGGGTCTTCAACTTGACGGTCATCCCGTCCTTCACCGTCAGAACGACCCGGACCGGCGGCGGTTCAGCATCAGGTTCCCACACACTGCGTTGTCCGCCGCCATGGTAGCAGGCGCCGACCGTCACATGACGGGAGACCCGCGTCCTGCACCTGCGCACCCGGTGGTCCTCCCGGCTGAGACAGATGTGGTCCCCGGATCCCCACACACCCGGACGGGCGGCAAAGGTCATGAGGACCAGGCCGTCATCCGCGGCCGAGATCTCCCGCTCGATCCGGGAGACCTTCGACTCTGAACGGCCGACCACCACGGCAGCCAGGCTCAACGCGGCGATGGACATGATCAACAGAACACGCATCAGATCCAACCTCCTGGCCCGTTTCACACACTCGGAATCCGACGCAGAACCACTGCGCTCAAAGCCTCGATCATTCAGGGATTCCGTCGTCATCCAGGCTAGCCTACTCGCCGATCAGCTCTTCGAGAATCTCGATGGCTCTCGGGTCATCCGTTTGGCTCATCCAACGGACTGCTTCCAGTCGCAGCTCGGCATTCTTCTCTTCCTTGGCGATCTCGATGAGTTTCTGATCCGCTGCGGAATCACCTTTCTTGGAAAGAAGCCAGATGGCTGTCTTTCGGAGCTCGATGTCCGGTACGGTATCGTAGATTTCCACGAGGTCGCGGGTGCGCACATCGGAGTCACCCATCAACATGCTGAGGGCCGTTTCTCGTACACTCGTGAGGTTCTTGTCGTCCGCAATCAGATCCAGCAACCAGCGCCTGGACTCATCCGATCCGAAACGGCTGATGCTCACGACGATTTCTTCGCGGAAGGCCTCGGCCGAAACGTCATCGTACAACTCCATGAGAAACTTGAGCGTTTCGGGCGACTTCTTCTCTCCGAGAACGACGATCGATCCCCTCCGGACTTCCCTGGACAGCGTGGGGTCGGTGGCGAAGTCCCGCAGGAGCTCGGCCGCACGTGGGCTGGGGTGATGGTAGAGAGCATAGGCGGCGCTCTCCTGGATTCTCTCATCCGTGGAGTTCCGCACGATATCGTCGATGACGGCGATCGCACTCTCGGTCGAAACGGACGAGAGCAACATGACGGCTTCGGCCTGCACCCCGGGATCCGGGTCGTTCTTCGCGGCATCCAGCAGAAGATCGTCAGCATCCTCACTTTCGATTCTCGTCAGGAGGAAGAGGGCTTCCGTGCGCAGCTGGGCGCTCTCTTCGTCCCGCCGCGCAAGGACTTTCTGAATGGCGGGCGTCGCCCGGTCCGGGTCCATCTCCACCAGAGCGTTGAGGGCCGCGATACGAATATCGGATTCCTTATGACGGGAATGCGGCATCCGGCAGATGCTGATGTGACCTTTGTCGTCCACGATCCGAATTGTGGACAGGAGCCCCTGGCCGCGCTCCCACGCCCGCTGTTGCCTTTCCCAGTCTCTCTGCGACCTCTCCCAGTCCTGCTGGTTGAGTTCCCACTCTCTCTGGTTGATCGTCCATTCGCGCTGGATATCCTTCTGGGCGAGTGCGGCCTCCCGCTGGATAATCGCGCAATTTTCCTGTGTCAGAAGAAAGTCGCCGTCCTCGTCAGCCAGGATGGAAATCACATAATCCGATTCCCGGTCCCCGCGCTTCGCCAGCTCCCCGTAAATCCGGGCTTCGAGATCGACGGCGTCCCCGAGCGTGGCGGCCTCGAGATGGTTTTCTCTCTGGTAGGTCAGCGACTCGAGCGCCGCCCGGAGATCTTCATCCTCTCCCAGGCGGTACAGGCTGAATGCTCTCCAGTACAGCGCATCGCCGGCGTAATCCGACTCCGGGAAGGTCTCGATCAGCTCCCCGTACAGCTCGGCGGCCTTGCGATATCCATCTTCACTCAGCGCACTTCTCGCTTTTTTGTAGAGGGCGGCAGCCTCGTCTTCGGCTGCTGCCGGGACGGTGAGGAGGAGTGAGACGATCAGACAAGCGATCGCGCTCCGGTAGTGAACTCTCGAATGGTCCTTGAACATCGTACAACCTCCTTGGCGGTCGGGGGATTATTGGCCCGCGGGTACCTGTGTTCGAAGTCTGGCAATCAGGTTCCGTTTCTGCATGTCGTCTTCGATCCATTCGCGGTCCTCCGTCTCCCGGTTGTGGGAGATCTGGACGATCTGCGCGAGGACGAGCTCGAGGTCGACGAACAAGCGCTCCATGTCCGGATTGCCGGCGGCGGGGGAATCCATCAACAGACGGGTTTCACGAAGCAGCTGGTCGGCCCAGTAGAAGAGATCGCCGTTGGTCTGGGTGGCGGCCGTCTCCGACCGGAACTGCGTGAGCATGGCGTCGGCCCGGCCGAGGAAGCGGGTGGCGGCCAGGCGGAAGACATCTCCGCCGCTCCGCTCATCGGACGCCTCTTCGACGGCTCGGGGTCCGGGCGTGACCTCCGCCACACGACCGGTCGGTCCCCCAGGAACCCAGAGCCGCCCGATGAGGATCCCGAAGACCAGCATCGCGGCCGCGGCGGCGGGCACCCAGACCCATCGGGCCCTGCGGGACGCTCGCTTGGAGGGAGCCCGGTCCTTTTCCCGTCGCCGCTCGATCGCCGCCCACATGGCTTCGCGGGGGACTTCGGGCGGGGGATTGTATTCCTCCCGGGCTCTCCTGATCAGATCTTCGAACCGATCGTCACTCATCGCGCTTCTCCCCGGCGGGGAATCCCCACCGTCATGCCAGCGCCCGGCGCAGCTGCTCCCGGGCCCGCGAAAGACGGGCCTTGGACGTTCCCACTTCGATATCCAGGATGCCCGCAATCTCTTCGTGCTTGTATCCCTCCAGATCGTGCATCAGAAACACCACCCGCAGTTTCTCGGTCAGACCGTCGACCGCCCTCGTGAGGCTGATCTTCAGGTCGACGAGCCGGGCGGGCGTGCCGCGATGGAAGGACTCGACGTCGTCCGTGTTTGTCTCGTGTTCGCGCACGCGCTTCCTCTTGCGAAGGGCGGTGAGCGCAATCGACATGGCGACCGAGTGGAGCCAGGTAGCGAGAGAGGATTCCCCGCGGAAGCCCGAGAGGCGATCGAACGCCTTCACGAAGGTGTCCTGTGTCAGATCCTCTGCCATTTCGGCGTCTCCCGTCATTCGGTACACCAGCCGGTATACACGGTCCACGTGGGCGTCGTAGAACTCTCGTTCTGCTTTGGGGTCGCCGGTCAGGATCCCTGCGACCAGCCGTTGCTCGTCCAACCTGCCCTCCGTGGGGTTTTCGTCCTTCATGAGGGTGAGACGCCGCCCGTCGGCATAGGGTTACACGGGATTCACACGGGCCGGCAATCGCAGAGTACGCCGAATTCGGCAGGATTGGCAACTACTGACAGAGGGACGGATCCGTGGAATCACCTTTTGCGGCACCAGAAATGCTGCGGACGGCCGAGGGAGGGGAACAGACCGATATCTCGGGGCAGAGCGGCTACCGGCTAGGCGGGCGGCTCCTGCTTCCGGTCTTCCTTCTCCAGGATCTCGCGGATCTTCCGCTGCTCCCACTCGGGGCCGAGGATGCCGCGAATTCCGAAGACGGACACGCCATGGGCCACGACTCCGACTCCCCAACCAAGAAGGGGCCACCAGAACCAGTAGTGGTCACTGCTGGCAATGAGGTTGAAGAGAATCAGGAACAGGTTCACGAATATGTATACGAGCAGGTGGGAATAGAAGCCCTTGATATCCTCGACCCGCTTTTTCGCCTTCTCATACTTGGCCTGTTCGTCCATCGTCAGCCCTCCTGGCGAACGTGATGGTCTTCTTCCCCGTGGAAAGGAACTCGAATCGACGGCTCTCCGTGATACGAGCCAGGATCTCGTCATGTTTCATGTGATGGTCGCTGAAGGACAGGCGTCCCGTGGGCTTGAGCACTCGGTGGAGTTCCTTCAGCACCTTGTCCGCCCGTTCCAGATCATGATACGTGTCATAGAGAAGGACGACGTCCAGGCTTGCATCGGGCAGGCCGGTTGCGCAGTCTGACTGGATGAACTCGAGATTCTCGAGACCTTGCTTCCTCGCCTTGCTCTGCACCGTGCGGATGGCGAGCGGGTGGATATCCAGGGCATACACTTTGCCCTTCGGACCCGCCATGCGGGCCGCGGCGAGGGCATGACCTCCGGGCCCGCAGCCATAATCGAGAACGGATGCCCCTTCATCAATCCCGGCCTCCTCGACAATTCGCTCGGGTGGGCAGAACAGATCTCGGAACCAGAACATCGCCGCCATCATTTGGAAACCAACGTTACTCTGCGCACGGTCTTTCGAGTCATTCATGCTCTTGCCTCTTACATGATGGGTCCGGACGCGGGCCCTGAGGGAGTCGCTTTCTCCACAGGACAAAAGTACATCCACAGCCGGGCGCCGTCAATTCCTGATAGGCCGTGAATCGCTATTCATGTCATGAACACAGAGTCACTTGACAAATCTGCACCGCTCCGGCATATTAGGAACGAGGGCTCATCATGTGAATACATATTCGTAGCTAGAATGATCGTTCATTCTATGGTCCTAGTGGCCGCGGAGACCGGAGATGGAAACACGTGACACCCGGCAATCCGATGCCGGCCTGCCTCGCAAGGAAAGGGAGAAGGCGCAGCACCGCAACGACATTCTTCGCGCCGCCGAGGGATTGTTGTCGAAAAGGTCGTACGCGGAAATCGGCGTGCAGGAGATCGCGGATGCGGCGGAGTTTAGTGTCGGCTATCTGTACAAGCTCTTCACGAGCAAAGAAGAGATCTTTGAATCGCTCATTCGGGAGAAGCATGAGGAGATTGGCCGTCTGCTGGACGGATTCCTCTCGCAGCCGGTCGGAGTGGAAGAAAGGCTGCACAACGTCGTCCATGGGATTTTCGAGTGGCTCAACAGGAATCCCGCGTACACGTCGAGCTCGGTTCGTGAGCTCATGTTCATGAGCTGCGTGCTGCCCGGGTATGCTGCCGAGTATTCTCTTCGAGACGCCCAACATTCGGCCCGCATGAAGGACCTGTTCACCGAGGGAATCCGCGCCGGGTTCTTCGGAAAAGAGGATCCCGAGATCATGAGCAGAACGCTCAGGGCCCTGATGAAGGGCTTCATTCAGGAGGACTTGTTTCACGGGCGCGAGAGAACGGATTGGAGAGAATACGCGCCCGTTGTGATGCGAATCTTCATGCGCGCGTTCGGTCCGGAAGGGGGTCGCACGTAGAATGGCGTATCATCTGGAGACATCCCGCGTTTCCCGTTTCCGGAGGGTAGGATCGGCACTCATCCCCGCAATCCTGGCGACCCTGTTCGTCGCTTCGGGGGCGCGTGAGACCCGCGCCACGGCGCCGCGGCGGCTTTCCCTGGAAGACGCCGTCCGGCTTGCGCTGGAGCAAAATGAGACACTTCGCATCGCTCTGGAGGATGAGAAACAAGCCTCCGGCGCCGTGAAGGAAGCGTGGGCGGGCGCACTGCCCACCATCTCGCTTCAGGGCACCTACCAGGGGAACTTCAAGAAGCCCGCCTTCTTCGCTCCGGAGGAGTTCGGGGGGGGCAAGTTCGAGATGGGTGAGGACGTCGAGGTGCAGGGCGCGGTCCGCCTCGACCAGGTCCTCTACGCCTTCGGTCGCGTGGGCAACGCCGTCAAGTTCGCCAACATCTATCAGGAGATGGCGTCCCTCGGGGTCGGAAGCGCGCGGAGCGAGGTCGTCTATGCCGCGTCCGAAGCGTACCACCGTGTCCTCTTGATGAGGGAAGTGGCGGATATCCAACGCCGATCTCTGGAGCAGGCGCAATCTCACCTGACCGACGTGGAGGAGAAGTTCGCACAGGGAACGACGTCGCGCTACGAGCTTCTGCGGGCCGAGGTAGAAGTCAAGAATCGCCAACCGGGAGTCATCGATGCGGACAACGCGCTTGCACTTTCGATGCAGGATCTGAAACGAGTGCTGGGGCTGGACGGGGAACCCGATCCGCTTCTCAGCACACCGCTGGAATTCGTTGCGTTCGGGGTCGGCGAGGAGAAGGCGATTCTCGAAGCCCTGTCCCATCGGCCGGAGATCCTGCAACTCGAACTCAACGTCCAGGGGCGGGAGAAGGTACTGGCGATCGAGAAGGCAGGAGTCCTGCCGACGATCGGGCTCTACGGCCAGGTCGCCATGCAGGGCCAGTCCAAGCGGGATCAGCTCACGGGCGCTTTCTACGATCGCAACCGCGCCATCTCGGCTTCTGCGGGGATCGCGCTCACCATTCCGATCTTTGACGGGTTTCGCACGCGCGGAAAGGTCCAGCAAGCACGGGCGAGCCTCCGGCGCTCCGAGTACGAGCTCGAGCGGGCTCGAAAAGCGATTCGGCTCGAGGTGACCAAGGCGGTTCAGGATCTGGAAAGCCTGAAACGGGAGTACGAGTCGCAGTCGGCAACCGTGTCCCTGGCGGAAGAAACCTTCGCCATCGCCCGGACCCGTTTTCGAAACGGTCTTTCCACCCATCTCGAGCTGACCGACGCCGAGATGGCTCTGGATTTCGCTCGAACGAATGTAGCGGAGACGCTCTACCGGTATAACGTGGCCGTCGCCAACCTGGAGAGGGTTCTGGGGCGCACATCCGGGGACATTGAAATCTCAGAGGAGGAGTAGTCGTCCATGAGCCGAGGAGCCAAGATAGGTCTCTGGGTGCTGGTTCTTGCCGCGGTCGTAGCGGTGTTCGCAGTTACGGGCGCCCGGCGGCTGAAGAAGGAAGACGTCGAGAGCATTGAATCGGTCCAGGCGGCGGAGGGGATTCCCGTAGACGTCGTGCGGTCGCAAGTCGTGCTTGTTGAGGACTGGCGCGAGTTCGTCGGTGTGGCCGAGGGATATGAGCAGATCGACCTCATCGCCGCCTTCCGGACCCGGGTCAACGGCGTTCACGCCCGAGTCGGTGAACAAGTCTCCGCCGGGGACGTATTGGTTTCCCTGGATCCTTTCGATCCCGCGCACTTCGGCATGAACCTCAGGACCAACGAAGCCCAGTACGAAACGGCCCGGCAGGACAGCGTCCGGATCGAGGCGCTGTTTGCCCGGGGAGCCGTGTCGGAACAGGACCTGGATCACGTACGAGCCTCCGCCGAGGCCGCCCGGGCACAGTACCTGAGCGCGCGCCGGGCCGTGGAACTGGATACCCCGATTGCGGGCATCGTTACGGCGCTCAACGTCGAGGCGGGGGACTATGCCGCCGCAGAACAGACGCTGGCCACCGTGTCCTCCTATGATCGGATGCGGATTCCGCTCGAACTCAGTGAGTCGGAGCGCTCGCGAATTCAGGTCGGCCAGCCGGCGCGTCTCCGGGTGGGTGAGCGTGAAGCCGGTACGAAGGGATGCGATACCGGTTCCGGGTTTACCGGCGCCGCAGAACGGGCGCTCCGAGGCTCCGTGGTGAAGGCGGCCCTGAGCGCCGACCCGACGACGCGGCTTTTTGCCGTGGAGGTGGTTATCGACAATCCCGGCCACGAGCTCAGGCCCGGCACGCTGGTGACTCCGGAGATTCTCGTCGCCGCTGCCGACGACCTGCCGGTTGTGCCTCCCATCGCACTGGTGAAGCACGACGGCCAGGAACAGGTATTTGTGATTGAGAGTTCCGGTGGATCCGGGCGGGCTCGCCTTCATAATGTGACGCGGGGGATCGAACACGGTGCGTTGGTTTCGATCGCCGACGGCATCTCCCCCGGAGACATCGTTGTCGTATGGGGGCAGAACAACTTGAACGACGGCGCAAGAGTGAAGATCCATGCCGAACGGACGGCCGACTATTACCCGGACAGATAAGCGGAGACGCAGAGAAACAGAGAAGCAGATTCTGGAGAAAGGCGTTGTAGCACATGTTCATCTCAGATATCTCCGTTCGCCGACCGGTTTTCACGACCATGCTGGTCCTGGCTTTTGTCGTGCTCGGGATCTTCGGATACATGCGTCTGTCGGTCGACCTCTTTCCGGATATCGATTTTCCCTTCGTGACCATCACGACCCTCTATCCGGGCGCGGGACCGGAAGAGGTGGAGAGCCAGATCACGCAGAGAATCGAGGACGCGGTCAGCACGCTCGCGGATATCGATCTGATGGAGTCGATCTCCCGGGAGAGTGTGTCCTTCGTGATCATCCGCTTCGAACTGGAGGCGGATTCCGATGTTGCGGCAAACGACGCACGGGCCAAGGTCGACGCGATTCTGAACGATCTCCCCACCGGTGCCGAGAAGCCTCAGGTTCAGAAATTCGAGATGGGGGCCCGGCCGATCATTTCTCTCTCGGTGTCCAGCGGCCGCGGTGTGAACCAGACCTACGCCGTGGCGGATAAGGTCATGCGGGACCGTCTCTCGCAGGTGTCGGGCGTGGCGACCGTGGATATCATCGGCGGCCAGGAGCGTGAGATCCAGATCGCCGTCGATCGCAGGAAGATGGATTACTATGGGATTCCCATCACGCTGGTGGCGGCCGCGATCGCCGCGGAGAACGTGAATGTGCCCGAGGGGAGGATCGTCGAAACCGAGCGGGAGTACACCATCCGGACATTGGGTGAATTCGCTGACGTGTCCGAAATCGGATGTGTTCGGGTGGCGCTTCCGGACGCCGGGTTCATTTCCCTCCGGGACATCGCAACCATCCGGGATACGTACGCGGAGAGGCGTTCGGTGGCGCGCTTTAACGGTGAACCGGCCGTCCAGATCGACATCGTGAAACAGGCTCAGGCGAACACGATTGAAACGGCCGACGCCATCTACGGCGCCGTCGAAGACCTGAGGGCGCAGGCGCCGTCCGACTTCGTGATCGAGTATGCGCAGGATGACTCCGGATTCATTCGAGATTCGGTGAAGGATGTCCAGCAGAACATCATGATCGGGATTCTCCTGACCGCGATTCTTCTCTACGCCTTCCTGCGGAACGTCCGGGTGACGCTGATTGCGGCCGTCGTCATGCCCGCGGCGATCGTTTCGACTTTTCTTCTGATGGATGCCGCGGGTTTTACGCTCAACATGATGACGTTGATGGCGCTGGGGATTTCCGTCGGGATTCTGGTGACCAATGCGATCGTGGTGATCGAGAACATCATGCGGCATCTTCAGAAAGGTGAGAGCCCACAAGAGGCGGCGATGAAGGGCACCGAAGAGGTGGCCCTGGCGGTGATCGCCTCAGTGATGACCAACGTCGTCGTGTTCGTCCCGATTGCGTTCATGGAAGGAATCGTCGGGCGCTTCTTCCTGCAGTTCGGTCTAACGGTTGTCTTTGCCACGGCATTCTCGCTCATCATTTCCTTCACGCTGACACCCATGCTCTCTTCGGTCGTTCTCAAGCGGAGAGGCTCCCGGCGGTACGAGAGTGAGGAGGCGGGGGAGGTCCGGGACCGGCCGAAAGGGGTGGACCGCCTGATGCGGAACCTGGCCGGCTCTTATCGCACTCTGCTGGACTGGAGTCTGGCGCGGACCCGGAACCGGGCCGCTCTGGTATTTGCCGCGATCCTCTGTTTCGCATTCGGAATCGTGTTGATCGGAATTTCCGGCGGCGAGTTCATGTCGGCGATGGACCAGGGGAGCGTGTACGTCTCGGTCGATCTGCCTGCCGGGTCCTCGCTGGAGTTGACCGAGAGAGCCGTGGAGGAGGTCGAGGGAGTGCTGCGGGCCGAGCCCGAAGTGAGCTCGGTGCTGGGCACGATCGGCGGGGCGGATCGTGGCGTCAACCAGGCCGTGGTCCTGGCGAAACTCGTGGATCTGTCGGAGCGGGATCGGAAGGCGGAGGAGATCGCCAACGGCGTGCGGCCGAAGCTGGCCGGCATCCCGGGCATCGACGTTACGGTGACGGGAGAGGAGTCGGAGGGCGGTGCCTCTGCGGATGTGGAAATCGAAGTCATGGGCGATGATCTGGAGGAGATTCAGAGGATCTCGGGTCTCGTGCTGGACATCGTCGCGAGTGTCCCGGGGCTCGTCGACGTTGAAACCAGCTGGGAAGAGGGAGGCGAAGAGCTGGTCTTCGTTCCGGATCGCGAGGAGATCGCCCGCCGGGGACTCTCCACGGGCGCGGTAGCCACGCTTCTCAGGAATGCCTTTGAGGGTGACGAGAGATCGGTCTACCGAGAAGCCGGAGAGGAGTACGTGATCCGGGTGCAGTTCGACGATGCCGACCGGAAGCAGGTCCGTACCCTGGAGGAGATGCGGCTTCCCGTGGGGGAACATCTTGTGCCGTTGACCCAGCTGGGGACGGTCGAGCGGCACCGGGGTGAGGCGGAGATCCTCCGCCGGGAGCGCCAGAGGCGGATCACGGTCCGGGCCAATATTGCCGAAGGGACGCTCTCGGAAGTGGTGAGTGCGGTCCAGTCGGAGACGGACGAGATCACGCTCCCCCCCGGCTACCAGATCAAATTCGCCGGCATGTACGAGTTCCAGCAGGAATCCTTTGCATCCATCTTCCAGGCACTGATCCTCGCGATCATCCTGACCTACGTGGTTCTGGCGATGATTCTCGAATCCTTCATTCACCCGATCACGGTGATGATCACGCTTCCGTTGGGTCTGGTGGGGGCGGCGATGGGCCTCTTCTTCGGTGGTCAGACGATCAACATCATCAGTCTCATGGCGATGGTGATGTTGGTGGGGATCGTCGTGAACAACGCGATTCTTCTTCTGGACTACGTCGCGCAGTTGCGCCGCCGTGGACTGGGGAGGAAGGAAGCGATCTTGGAAGCCTGCCCCGTACGGCTGCGAGCCGTGATCATGACCAACCTGGCGATTGCCGTGGGGATGGTTCCGCAGGCCCTCTCGAGCGGCTCGGGCGCCGAGTTCCGGATTGCCATGGCGGTTGTCACCATGGGGGGTGTTCTGGTGAGCGCAGTCTTCACTCTTATGATTATTCCGTCGCTCTACTACTCGTTCGAGCGGATGGTGGATCGGATCCGCGGAAGGGCGTTGGAGTAAGATTCTCAACCACGGATTGCGCAGATTACGGGTCACCCTCTTCAGCACGAAGGCCACGAAGCACACGCTCCGGCGAACTCTCCCCGCAGCCGGCCCCGTAGGGAGGGGTTTCGGCTATCGGCTCTCGGCAGCGGTTGGATTGTCGGCGTGTCGGGTTTCCGGCGCGGGCCTTGTGCTGCGAAGAGAGTTCGGCGTCGCGTGGCCGCAGCGTGAATGGGGGATGGTGATTGTCGGGGAAGGCGGCCACCCGCGGCGTTGAAAGAGCACACGCTGCGGCGCGTACTCCGGCGAACTCTCCCCGCAGCCGGCCCCGTAGGGAGGGGTTTCGGCTCTCGGCTCTCGCAATGGTCGCCTTGTCAAGTTGCCCCGCTATCCCGCAGTCTCCTTGCTTCGCCTCAGATATCTGTTGTGTCGCGCGTTTGTTATCGCTATGGTGTTGGCCATGCATGAGTCTCCCGACATAGAGAGGATACCGGCGATGAAAAGCCGTGTGCGCGTGATATGGGCCGTCGTGTTGTGCGCGGTGTTCTACGCGCTGGCTTGGGGCGTGGGATCGATCAAGACACCGGGCGAATGGCTCGGACCGGATGCCTGGGTATCTGAGAGCGTGTTCACGCATCTGGCGATGCTCATTCTATCGCTGCTCCTGATCCGGGCGTTGAGCGGGGGCGATTTCCGGGCATACGGGTTCCGAGGAGTGTCTCTTCGCGTTATCCCGCGGGTGATGCTGACGGGTGCCGTGACGGTGATTGCCGCCAGTATGGTTCCGATGATTCTGACCGTGGCGATTGCCGGTCCCAAGGTTTTCGGCGAAGGCATGGGCCCCATCAAGGGGATGACGTCGCTCCAGATATTCACGTCCGTGTTTATCCTGGCGAGCATTGCCGAGGAAGTCCTCTTTCGCGGGTTGATCCAGAGCTGGCTTGCCCCGCTCTCGGCCCACGGGATCCGATTGCCGAGGGTGCGCCTGAGCGTTCCCGTCCTGTTGGGTGCCGTGGCCTTCGGTTTCTCGCACCTGATCCTGATCGGAAGCACGCCGGGAATCCTCGTGGCCGAGATCGTGTTCGCCACGACCGTCCTGGGAATCGTGGCCGGGTACTTCAGGGAGAAGACGGGAAGCCTGATTCCGGCGATCGTCGTGCACATGGTGTTCAACATTCCAGGGGTTCTGAGCAAGCTGGCGGAATCCTCCGTAGGTTCGTAGTCCCGGTGGTTCAGAGATAGAGGTGACGATGTCTGAAGGAGACATTCGAGTCCGCGTCGCTCCGTCGCCAACGGGCGATCCCCACGTGGGGACCGCCTACCAGGCGTTGTACAACTATGCCTTCGCCAAGGGCCGGGGAGGGACGTTCGTTCTTCGAATCGAGGATACCGATCGAGTGCGCTCGACGCAGCGATCCGAGGATGCCATTCTGGAATCCCTCCGCTGGCTCGGCCTCCAATGGGACGAGGGACCGGATGTCGGGGGGGCCTTCGGGCCGTACCGGCAGAGCGAACGCTCGGAGATCTACCGGGAGCACGTCGAGCGTCTCCTGGAGGCGGGACACGCGTACCGTTGCTTTTGCAGGAAGGAACGGCTGGATCAAATGCGCGCCGCACAGCGCGCGGCTCAAGGGTCTCTGGGCTACGACCGGCACTGCCGCGATCTTGACGCGGCCGAATCGGAGAAGCGGGCCGGGGCCGGTGAGCCTTTTGTGGTTCGAATGAAGGTGCCCGTGGACGGCGAGTGTGTCATGCGGGATCTACTGCATGGCGAGATTCGGAAGGACTGGGCATCGATCGATGATCAGATCATTCTGAAGTCCGACGGGTTCCCGACCTATCATCTGGCCAACGTCGTCGACGATCATCTCATGGGGATCAGCCACGTGATTCGGGGGGAGGAGTGGATCAACTCCGTACCGAAGCACCTGCGGCTCTACGAGTACTTCGGCTGGGAGCCTCCGGTGTTCTGCCATCTGCCGCTTCTCAGGAATGAAGACAAGAGCAAACTGTCGAAGCGCAAGAACCCGACATCCATCCAGTACTACCGGCGAGCCGGGTATCTACCCGAGGCGCTTCTCAATTTCCTGGGGATGATGGGCTGGCTGATGCCGAACGGTGAAGAGAAGTTCACGCTCGAGGAGATGTGCGAGAATCTCAAGCTCGAGGACGTCTCGCTCGGCGGGCCCGTGTTCGACGTGAAGAAGCTGCGCTGGCTGAATGCCCGGTACATTCGGGAGGACTACTCGGCCGAACAGATCCACTCGACGCTGGAAGAGTGGGCCCTCAACCGGGAAACGGCCGCGCGAATCGTACCCCTGGCGCATTTTCGCCTTCAGACCCTGTCCGATTGGGGTTATTTGACGGCGGCCTTCTTCGCCGACGAGGTACCGATTCACCCCGAGGATCTGACGCTGAAGGGAAAAACGGCCGAGGACCTCGCGGCCGTCTTCCAGATGACGATCTGGAGGCTCGAAGAGCTGGCCGACTTCTCCAGAGAGGTTCTTGAAGCGCTCTTTCAGGAACTGGCGGAGACGTTTGACGTGAAGCTCAAGCAATTCACGATGCCGTTCTACGTGGCGCTTAGCGGCCGAAAGGCGTGGACGCCGCTGTACGACTCCATGGAAATCCTGGGGTCGGACATGGTTCGCGTGCGGCTCCGGCGCGCCGTGGACGTGCTTGGCGGAATCTCCGGCAAGAAGATGAAGAAGCTCGAAGAGCAGTACAGGGGGCTCTTCGGCGAGGGCGGCAGGGCGTAACCGACCGAAGTCCCTGAGCCACAGATTCCACGGATTCAGAGTTCAGACCTTTGGCACGAAGATCACGAAGGGTAAGATGTTGGGAGTTCCGGGAACCGTCCCGGAACTCCGAACGAATGACCCATCTGTGAAATCTGTGGCTCGCTTGTGGATTTGAACTGCAGGAGACGCGATGAAAGGCGACGAACCGAAGGCCACAGGGAGAGTGCCCGGTCCGGATTTCATTCGGGCCATCGTTGAGAAAGACCTGGAGAGCGGCACGTACGGCGGCAGGGTCCACACCCGCTTCCCGCCCGAGCCCAACGGCTATCTCCACATCGGTCACGCCAAAGCCATCTGCATCGACTTCGGCATCGCGCGGGATTACAGGGGACTCTGCAATCTCCGGTTCGACGACACGAACCCGGTGACGGAGGAGACGGAGTACGTCGATTCCATTAAGGAAGACGTTCGGTGGCTGGGTTTCGATTGGGAGGGTCGTGAGTACTATGCCTCGGATTACTTCGGGAAGCTCTACGAGTTCGCCGTCCGGCTGGTGAAGGCGGGGAAGGCCTACGTGTGCGACCTGAGCGAGGATGACATTCGCCGGACGCGGGGCACCGTTACCCGGGCGGGCGAGCTCAGTCCCTATCGGGATCGGCCGGTGGAGGAGAATCTCGACCTTCTGGCGAGGATGCGCGCGGGGGAGTTCCCGGACGGGTCCCGAACGCTTCGGGCCAAAATCGGCATGGCCTCTTCCAACATGAAGATGCGGGATCCGCTGATTTATCGGATCAAGAAGGCTTCGCATCACCGCACGGGGGACGATTGGTGCATCTATCCGATGTACGATTTTGCGCATTGCCTGTCGGACGCCATTGAGCGCATCACGCATTCCATCTGCACGTTGGAGTTCGAGAACAACCGGGAGCTCTACGACTGGTTTGTCGATGAGGTGGGCTTTGAGCAGCCGCCGCAGCAGATCGAATTCGCGCGGCTCAACCTGACCCACACGATCATGAGCAAACGGAAGCTGATGGGGCTTGTCGAGCAGGGTCATGTCACGGGATGGAATGACCCGCGAATGCCGAGTCTGTCGGGTCTTCGCCGGCGGGGCTACACGCCCGAGGCCATTCGAGCCTTCTGTGATGCGATCGGGGTGGCCAAAGCCAACAGCACGGTGGACGTGGCCCTTCTCGAGTATCATCTCCGGCAGGATCTGAACAAACGATCGCCGCGCGTGTTCGGCGTGCTCCGGCCGCTCAAGGTCGTGATCACCAACTACCCGGAAGGCGGGGTTGAAGAGATCGAGTGCGTGAACAACCCGGAGGACTCCTCCGCAGGTACGCGCAAGGTTCCGTTTACCCGGGAGCTCTACATCGAGCGGGAGGATTTCCGGGAAGACCCCCCGAAGAAGTTCTTCCGGCTGGCTCCGGGACGGGAGGTCCGGTTGCGGTACGCGTACTACATTACCTGTCAAGACGTCGTGAAGAACGAGAAGGGCGAGGTCGTGGAGCTGCGGTGCACCTACGACCCGGAGACCAAGGGGGGGGATTCGCCGGATGGACGCAAGGTCAAGGCCACGCTGCACTGGGTCTCCGCGGCGCACGGCCTGGAAGTCGAGGTCCGGCTGTACGATCACCTGTTCAACGTACCGTACCCGGAAGACGTGGAGGAGGGGCAGGACTTCACCGTTCACCTGAACCCCAATTCACTGGAGGTTCTCTCGGGCTGCCGCGTGGAGCCCGGTCTTGCCGAAGCGGCGCCTGGAAGCCTGTTCCAGTTCGAGCGGCAGGGATACTTCTGCGTCGATGCCGTGGATTCGAAGCCGGGCAAGCCCGTGTTCAACCGGACCGTGACGCTGCGCGATACGTGGGCGAAGATCGAGAAGGCTCAGCGAGGCAAGGCGACAAGTGAGTAGACTCACATCCTTGGCCACAGATTTCACAGATTCAAAAGCGGGTAACCCTCGGCGGAGCGGAGCCACGACCCGCCTCACCAACCCAGGCGATGTGGTCCGGCATACGCCAAATGCGCCGGGGGAATGTCAACTCCAGAACGGAACTGGGAGTGCTCTCAATCAGGCACACGAACGAATCTGTTTCCCGTTGAGGCAAGGATTTGCCTCAACACAATGCCCATCTCTGTGGAATCTGTGAAATCTGTGGCTAGGGTTTCGGATCTCTGAGGAACGCTGTCCGTGGAACTGTGGCATTTGCCGATTCTCATTGCCGGCGGGTTTGTGTGCGGGGTGATGAATGCCCTGGCGGGCGGAGGGTCGTTCGTGACGCTTCCGCTCCTCCTCTTCATGGGGCTCCCGCCGCAGATCGCCAACGCCACGAACCGGGTCGCGATCACACTTCAGTGCGCGGCCGGCACGGCGACCTACCACCGCCACAGGGTGCTGCCCTGGCGGCACGTGCCCGCCCTGGCCGTCCCGATGATCCTGGGTTCCCTCATCGGTGCCTACCTGGCGTCTCACATCGATGAGTCTGTCTTTCGCAGAGCGGCCGCCGTCCTGTTCGCGGTCATGGCGACGACCGTGTTCGTGGACCCGAAGCGGTGGGCGAGGGAGACATCGGTCGGGCGGATCCGGCCGTACCTGTACCCGTTGTTTTTCCTTCTGGGAATCTACGGCGGGTTCCTTCAGGCCGGCATCGGGGTGCTCTTAATCAGCACGTTCGTGCTGGCCGGCGGCTACGACGTCGTCAGCGGCAACGCGCTCAAGTTCGCGCTCGCATTCTTCTTCACAATCACGGCGCTCATCGTTTTCACAAGCGCCGGTCAGGTGCAATGGCTGCCGGGGCTGTGTCTCGGTGTGGGCACGATTACCGGCGGCATCGCAGGCGCGCGCCTGGTAATCTTCAAAGGCGCGCCCTGGGTGCGGGTGTTCGTCGTGCTTGCCGCCGCGGCAGCGATCTTCAAGCTGCTGACGGGATAGGGGAAATGCCAGCCACAGATTTCACAGATTTGCACAGACTCAAAACCACACATCCCATCCGCAGATGACGCAGATGAAGGCATCGGTGTGCAGCCCGGCCGCCTTGTTGAGATCCGGCGCCCTTTCGCCGATTCGCCCATTCGTCAATGGTCTCTAAGGCTCGCACCACCCATCCGGCATGTTCTCGGGTGGGACCATGAGAAGCGGCTCGCCCTCGGCTTCGGCGATTGCGCGTAGATAGACCTCGGCGTAGTCGTCCGTCTCAAGAGCTGTCGATACATCGTCCTTTGTGAACCAGCCGGCCAGGGCCCGCGAGATCACCGAAATCCCCGGCATCTTCGGCATGAGCGAGGGGAAGAGGAACATCTCCCGGGGCGGGAACTCGGCGAGGATCACCTCTTCATCCGCGTCCAGCCCGGCGAGTTCCTTCGCCTCTGCGACTGCGTCGGGCAACGTGCCAATTGCATCACATAGCCCGAGCTCCACGGCATCCTGACCCATCCAGATCCGCCCCTGCGCCACCTCGCGAACATCCGTCACACTCATGCCCCGCGCGGCGGCCACATCCGCCACGAAGCCGTCATAGAGATCGAGGATAAGACCCCTCGCCATCTCGCGTTCCCCACTGTCGAGATTCCGCCTCGGGATTCTGCCGATGAGGGGGAAGGAAATGCCTGTGAACAGGTCACTGTGGGATCCTCGTTTCACGCCGTCGGCCGTGAAGCCGGTCTTCTCGCTGATCCCGTTGTCGTAGAACCAGCCCCCGATCACACCGATGGAGCCGGTGATGGTGATCGGCGTTGTCAGAATACGAGTACCCGGCATGCTGATCCAGTACCCGCCGGATCCTGCCACGTTGCCCTGACTCACGATCACGGGACGGCCGTCCTCTTTGATGAGTTCCATTCCTTCTGCGACCAGGTCGCTTGGGAGAACGGCCCCGCCGGGAGAATCCGCGCGAAGGACCACACCGGCCACGTCGTCATTCTTGGCCAGTCCCCGGAGATGCTCGGATGTCGCCCGTCCCCTAATGCCTCGGTCCATGTCGCATTCGCCCAGAGCATAGACGATGGAGATCTGGGGGGGCCGTCCCCACCGGTTATCATAGTAGGATCGATACACGTCGGGGTAGCAGGGTTTCTCGAGCACTGCGCCGTTGCGTTCCTCATCCAGCCAGTCTCCCAGATCGTGCCACCGGCCGACGTCGTCCACGAGTCCATGCTCCAGCGCCGGTTCGGCCAGGAAGACGAACTCGGCTTCGACGGCCCGGTCGAACTGGCCGGATCCCCAGTCCCTCGATTGGGAGATATCGTTGTCAAACGTCTCATAGATCACGTCCAGCGCCCGGCCGATCTGGTCCTTGTCCGCCTCGGACATGTCTTTCCGCGAGAATCCCTCAAACGCCGATTTGTATTTCATGAATCGCCACTCGTCGATCCCGAGTCCCACCTTATCGAGGAAACCTTTCACATACGTCCGCTCGGCCGCGATACCGGGAATCAGGATGTTCCCCCGGGGGTCCATCACCAGCCGGTCCGCCACGGAAGCAAGGTAGTAGGCACCGAAGCCCGGTTCTTCCGTGTAAATGATCACTTCCTTCCCGGCTTTCTGCAGCTCCTTGATCTTCTCCCGGAATTCCCACGCCAGCGACATGCGTGCGGAGAAGCCAGAGAGGTTGATCGCCGCGCCGCGCACACCCGCGTCGTCTCGAATCGCGTCGAGTTGCCGGGCGAGATCGATCCAGGCGATGCGCCGGTCGTCCCAGTACTTCGCCTTCTGGTAGGTCAACTGCTTGTCATGGAAGTCCAGTTCCACGTACCGGTTCGGCTCTCCCATGCGTCGAAGCCAATCCCGGACGGGCAGTCCGGCGTGGGGAGGATCCATGCGTACGAGATAGGTTGTGGGAAGAAGGGAACCGCCCTCGAGGCGTCGCTCACCGTCCTGGGTGAATCCTGGGAGAACGTGGAGACCCATGCGGTCCAGCGTGACACCCAGGTTGAGCGAATAAGCGAAGTCATCCTCGCCGGGAACGTCGCGGAGCTTGATACCCAGGTGAATTCCGGAGAACGGCCGCAGTTCGATGCCGGTTCCCCAGTGTCCCCCGTCGAAGCGATTCGTCTCGCGCAGGGAATAGTCGGCGAAGAGGGTCAGCCAGGGTTTGCCGAAGGGACGAAGGCCGAAATCGGCAATGCCTAACCGGGCGTCGGATCCCGAGGCAAAGGCACCCGACAAGCCGAAGGATCCCCACTTTCCGGGGCGGACGATGAGGCCGGTCACCCATGCGTTTTCCCGGCCGAGCTCTTCGTCCGCGCCCGAGGCCCAGCGGTAGGCGGCGCCGAAATGAATCCTGCGGTTCCCGCCCGCCAGGCCCAGCTGGTAGTCGTAGAGACTGAGATTCTGGTCTTTCGCGCCGAAGATGGTCCGTTGCATGGCGAACCCCAGGTGTCTCCCGGCAGAGTACCCCCAGTTGTCGAGCGTTCCGCCGCGAACGCTGGCGTCGTTCCACCAGAAGGCCACCTCGCCTTTGTCGGTCGTGGACCAGGCGGCGGGGTTTGCAAACGCGCCCACCGCTCCGCCCGTCACGCTCGGAGTCTGGGGAATGTAGGCCGAGCCCAGGGGATAGCCGATCATCTTGCCGTCGTCTCCCATGGAGGGGGCCGGGTGGACATGGACGATCGCCATCGCAACGAGGACGGCAATGCACAAGAAAGAGCACCTACTCATGGCACACATCTCCTCTCGGGGCGTGTAGTCGGACATGCCTCTCGCGCATCTACACATGATACCTACGCCGTATTCAAAGTTTTTGTTTCAAAAGGGAAAACGTGGCGGTGCGGCGTCATGGCGAAACCGCGCGCAGGAGGGGCATCCTCTCTCGTGATGGGGGGAGTCGCGGTGCACGGGCGTCTTCAACCGGCTCGATACAGGTTCAGGACAGACTCTTCACCGCCCTGTCGCATACAGGTGGTTTTCCGGGCCGGCCGGGCACTCGTGGCATGAGGCGCTTGAGAAACTCGATGTGCGCGCGGGAGCGGGCCTGGTCCGCCCAGCGCCGGATCTGGCGGTGGCCGTACAAGCGCAACGCCGGCACCATGACCAGGGATTCCAGTCGTCGGCGCTTCTCCCGGTTGAGCCGCTGTTTGAACATCCTCACGGCGTCCAGCTGGCGAGATCGATCCAGCAGCCCGCGCGCAAGACGAGGAAATTGCCGATTCAGGACAACGTCGCGCCACGCCAGCCTTAGCAGAAAGGGGAGGTTCCGGATGAGACTGGTTGCCAGTCTACGCCAGGCTCGGCGAGCGGAGTAGAACCTCGCCATGGCCTTGTGCGCGCTGAATTGCAGTTCGTAGGGGTCCATCAAAGTGGGTTGGATCACACAGTGATGGCCGTCATAGAGAGCCCAGTCCTGAGTTAGAATCCGACCCTCGGCTGCCATTTGGTCGTAGAAAGCCGTTCCGGGGCAGGGGGTCAGGATGAGGAACTGGACGGTATCGATCTCGTTTTCGATTGCGAATTCCGCGGTTTGGGAGATTCCGGCCTTGTCATCGGCATCGGATCCCAACACGAACATCCCGTGGACCATGATGCCGTACTCGTGAAAGGCCCGGATGCTGGCCCGGATGGACTCAACGTCCTGCTGTTTCCGGTAGAGTTTCAGGGTTTCGGGGTTGGCGGACTCGAATCCGCAGTAGACGGTGGAGCAGCCGGTCTCACGCATCAACCCGAGCAGTTCGTGGTCGATCTCACCGGTGCGTTTGTCGGCGTAGACAATCTCGGCGCGCACCTGCGCCGACCAGATGAATCGCAGGTCGCGCTCCCGCATTCCCCGAAGAAGACGCATCGTTCGAGGTTTGTCGATGACGAAGTTGTCATCGTAGAAGAACACGTTTCCCCGGTCGCGCTGCGTTTCCAGTTCGTCCAGAATGTCCTCCACGGGTCGGGCCCGCACGTTGCGCCCGAACATCTGGATCACGCTGCAGAAGTTGCAGTTGAAGGGGCAGCCCCACTGGGTCATCACCGGCGCGCTCGTCATCCTCTCGCTGCCGACGATCAGGCTCAGATCGGGCGCGGGCAGCGCTGCGAATTCCTCCGGGGAACAGGCGGGTCGGTCCGGGTTATGACGCTTCAGGCACCGGCCGGCGGGTCCGTCCCAGTAGGATAACCCCGCAATCTGTTCCAGACGGGCCGGATCGTTCAGCGCCGCCACAAGCTCGAGGATCGTCTGCTGGCCCTCGCCTCTCACAACGTAGTCGCAATGGTCAAGCGCCTCATCTGCGAGAAACGTGACGTGAACTCCGCCGATGACGGTCGGGATAGCGGCCCTTCGAAGAGACGCGGCGAGCGCGTAGGCGACCGGAGCCGTTGCGGACGTGGCCGAGAATCCTACGAGGTCGGCACTCAGAACGTCACCCCAGTCGATCGGGGCCAGGTTCTCCACGTAGATGCGCACGTCATGGCCTTCCCGGGTGAGTACCCGGCCGATCAGGGGAAGGCCGAGACGGGGCAGGAGTGCAGAGTCGAACATGCTGAGGCCCGCCGGACGCGGTTCGATCAATCGGATCTTCATTTCAATCTGCTCTCTGTGGGGTGCGGTTCCAGGTCGTCGTCGCTATCCATCCCGCCCCTCTCGGAACTCTCGGTACAGCAGGACCCGAGCACCGAATCAACGGTATCGTTAGCGTCGATGCTACACCGACCTCACTGCCTGTTCCTGTTCTGCAACCTATTCCATATCAACGCGTAAATACGATACTGATGCCTAGGTTCGTGACTGTAGGAACCAGAATGCTCAACATTATGACCAACATACTGCTCTCCTGCCCGGGTGTCGAGGAGAAAAGCGAGGGCCGGGAGGGAACCTGCGCTCCGGTCAGGAGAAAGTGCTTGACTGTTTATCAATAAATTGTTATCGTATAGCAGTAAGGACTTGCTGAAAAACAATATCGCCTGGAGGTCTTCATGAAAGCCCTTGGAAGGAAATCGATCGCCTCGGTTCTCAAGGTACTTCTCGACGTGTCCTGGTGGCTGCTGATGATGGCGGGGATCTTCCTCTTCGTGGCGATCATCACGGGCATCGGCGATCCGTCGAAGATCCGTGTGGATCTCTTCACGCCCTTCAGCATCGAGCGGCCGGTGTACGAGATTACGGCCTCGCACTTCGACGCCGAGAGTCTGTGGATCGGAGAAGCCGTCGGGGAGGTCAAGTTTCACACCTCGAGCCGCCCGGTCGTAGTGATCTACCTGGCATGTTTCGCCGTCTGGTGGGGGGTTTTCGCCGCCATCCTTCTTCAACTCCGCAGGATTTTCCGGAGCATGGCGGCGGGGCATCCGTTTATTCGGGAGAACATCGGGCGCATCCGCTTCATCGGACTGGTGGCGATTGGAGGGGAGGTCGGAAAGACGCTCGCCGAGATCGCCAGCACCGCATACGTCAAGGGGCACTTCGTCTTCGACGGGTTGAAACCGGTGTACGATTTCAGGTTGGGATTTGAGCTGTTTCTCGGGCTGACTCTTCTGGTCCTCGCGGAGGTTTTTCGGATCGGTGTGGAGATGCGGGAAGAGCAAGAGCTCACGGTCTAGGAGGATCCGATGCCGATCATCACACGGCTCGACCGATTACTGGTGGATCGAAAGGTGACGCTGACGGATCTCGCCGACCGCGTGGGGATTACGATTGCAAACCTCTCGATCCTGAAAACCAACAAGGCGAAGGCCATTCGCTTCTCCACCCTCGAAGCCGTCTGCCGGGAACTCGAATGCCAACCGGGAGATCTACTGGAGTATGAAAAGCCGAGAGCGCAAGAGCGTAAGAGCGGGAGTGCGCGGGTGCGCGGCAAGCCCTAGCCCTCGTCACTTGCCCTGGCTCTTGCCACAGACGATGCACACGAGGGAAAGAGCTTTCGGGGCGATGCGGTTGCATCGCCCCGGATTCATCTGCGTAATCGGCGGACGAAGGGTCTATCCCTACCGATAGGTGCTCTTTACCGTTCCCCAGGTCGTCGATTCCGCCGGAACCGGACCGGCGCCCACGACGACGATTCCCCATGAGCAGATTTCGCCCGCGTCCCCGCCGTTCACATCCGCCACGTTCAATTCCCAGTCGCCGTAGACGTCGTGACCGTCAAACGAGGAAAGTGGCTCGGCGGGAATGTACGCGCGATCCTCGACCTGGCCGGCCGGGAAGCAGGTGCCGCAGTCGTCGGGTGAGCACTGGATCGGAAGATCGCCCTCGTCGGCGAGGTACACCCGTTTTTCGCACGTGAGATCGGCGTCACACCCTCCGGGGGTCTCCGGTTCGCCGGGGCGATTCAAAAGGATCACGGTGTTTCCCTCGTGCGACAGGGTAACCACGAGGTCGCCGACCCATGTGTGCTGAATCTCGACGTACACATCGATGTCCACCACAATCCTGGATTCGCCCACGGAGATGGCCGTGGTTACTCCCCCCGGATCCCCGTCGGGAATGTTCAGGTGCGGATCAAGCACGGCTCCCTGCGACAGTCCCTCTTCGCACCCGCAGCACTTGATCAGCAGTCCGCAGGCGGAATGGTTCAGATCGATACAGATACGGCCGCCGCCGCAAGGTGTGCCCGGGACCTGATTCATACACGAGAGTGCGCTGCCGCACTCCACGGGACTGCCGCAGTCCCCACACTCGATCGCCGCCGCCGGGCCGGCGGAAACCAGGGCTGCGCACACCCAGATAAACGTCGCAGTTGTGACCAACCGCTTCATGATAACCTCCACATCGGGGTCGCTGTCTGGATCGGTACAGACCCTGAACACAGGTCCGCAACCTTCAGAATACGAGCTTATCACATTTCGCGGCCGTTATCAAGTGGGGGACGGAGGTACCGGGGGCAATTGCGCTCGCCATGCTGCGCGGAAGTTATCGAGTATCTGCAATGAAGATAGAAGAATACGGACAGATGGGTCCAGAGCCAGAAAGGCGCGGCACGGGATTCACCGGACGTCTGGAAGAATACACGGGGACAACGCACGAAAGAGAGCACAGAGGAACCGCACAGGGGCGGGTCATGATCACCCCCGAGGCTCAATCGTGGTCTTGCGTGGGTTGTGCAAACCGCGGTCCACGTCTCCCCGGGCTTCTATAGGCCCATGTCGGCGAGTGCGTTGATCGCTCGCTGGAGGACGGCCGAGAGATCGGGATGAGCGGCCTCGAGACTCTGTGTCGACTGCTCGAGTCTTTCCAGAAGACCCGCGTGTTTCTCAGAAGGCTCTTCCTCGGAACGCTCCAGGATTTCGGAGATGTCGCTCAACAGGCGCTCGAGGAGATCTCGGGAAATCTCGTCCACACGGTCGATCTGTTTCAGCCCCCTGTGGAGATTCTCGAGCGACTCGCGCAGCTCTCTCTTCTTCATTGAAGAACTCCGGTTCAAGGTCCGTTCGCCTATTCCGCAATCTCCAGGAGCTCCACTTCGAAAATCAGCGCCTCGTCCGGCCCGATGAGATTGCCGGCCCCGCGCTTCCCGTAGGCCAAGTTCGATGGGATGAAGAGACGGTACTTGCTTCCGACGCCCATGAGCTGGAGCCCCTCGGTCCACCCGCGAATCACCTGGTTGAGTCCGAACGTGGCGGGGCGCCCGCGCCTGTACGAGCTGTCGAATTCCGTTCCGTCAATCAGCGTCCCCCGGTAGTGGACGGTCACGCGGTCCGTGGCCGAGGGCTTCGGCCCGTCGCCTTCTTCGAGGACCTGGTACTGCAGGCCGCTGGATGTAACGACGACGCCCTCTTTCGACCGGTTCTCGGCCAGGAAGGCCTTTCCCTTTTCGAGGGGGGTGGTCGGTGCAGCTTTCATGGCCGTAGACGGCATGTCGGCCGGTTGTGTCTGTCCGCCACCTGACCCACAGGATACGATTGCCGCGGACATCAGAACTGCCAGGACCGTGACGATCAATGCTCTCATGTGTCCGTCCTTTCGTGTTCAGGTTCAACTCGGTTCCAGCTGAGCATAACCGAGAGCAGGACGGAATTCAACTTCTCGGGGAGCATCAGCCGTCCGTGGGGAAGCGCCTGTGTTCCCGGACGTAGGCGAGGATGGAGTCGAGGGGGTACTGGCGGTAGCTCTTGAGCGCGGCCCGAAATCCATCCCCGTAAACCGGATCATCATTGTGCTCCATCACCCGCATCCGGTGCTCGGCGCCGAGTGTCCCCATCTGCTGGAGCCATAGGTAGGAGATGAGTTCGCAGATGCCTTCTTCCACGCGCAGGGGCAGCTCGGGGAATCCTTCGAGAAACAACCAGGCATGGCCGAGCTCGTGGGCCGCCACAGAACAGAAGTGCTCATAGGGAAGACCGCGGAGGATCAAGATCTCTTCCACCGTTCGCTCGATGACTTCGCCGTTTTGCGACCACAGGGCCGTGCGGGTGTTTCCACTCAGGTCACGGGAGCCGCCTTCCTTGAGTTCGCGGAGATCCACAAGCCCGAGTGGCGTCTTGGCCGATCCCAGGTCCAGGCCCAGGACTCGGAGCGTGCCTCGGACTCCGGAGAGAATCGCTTTGCCTTCAGCGAAATCGTCAACGGCGGATTCCCGGCAGAGCGTGCACATCACCCTGCCGTCGTCATACCGGACGCCGCCTCCTGTCAGACCGTCGCAAACGAGCCGGCCGCAGCTGAAGCAGGCAGGTAACTCGTTTTCATGGTGGGGGCAGTAGATGTCCCCCCAGCTGTTCTCGACGTAGGTGGATCGGATCGGAAGGCCGCAGACCATGCAGCGGGGACAGAAGATCTCCGTATAGCAGTTCTCGCAGTAGGGGCGCCCCCCGTTCTCGTAGAAGGCATTGTCGGCAAAGGGTCGCCCGCAGTGCGTGCAGACGAAGTGTTCAGGGTGCCAGCATTTCTCCAGGGCCGAGATGTATTCCCCTGCGATCGGCTCTCCGCAGGCGGCGCACACCGGAGCTTCCGGCCGGTCCCCGGTTTGCGCGAATGCAGGCGCGTCCGAGACGGCAGGGTAGAGGAAGAACAGCAACAGCCCTATGAGCACAACTCTTCTCATCATGCACCCTGCAGATATTATCGGGAAGGAGGAAGCGCGTTGCGAGTTCTTTCTGGCCGTACCCGCGGAGCGGGGGACGGTCACGACTCCGACCGTCCCCCGCTCCGCGAACACATCCCGGCGTTTCGAATCCGGGCAATCTGTGGCGGGTCTTGGGCTTCAGCTATTCTCCAATTCCGATCAACTCCACCTCGAAGATCAACGTGGCGTTCGGGCCGATCATCTGCCCGGCGCCGCGCTCTCCGTAGGCGAGATCCGGGGGAATGTACAGTTTGTACTTGCTTCCGACGGACATCAGCTGCAGGCCCTCGGTCCAGCCCTTGATGACGGCGTTCAGCATGAAAGTGGCCGGTTCGCCGCGCTTGTAGGAGCTGTCGAATTCCGTCCCGTCGAGGAGCGTGCCACTGTAGTGGACGGTGACCTCGTCCGTTGGTTTGGGTTTCGGACCGTTCCCTTCGGTCAACACTTCGTACTGAAGGCCGCTCGCGGTTGTTTTCACCCCGTCCCTCTTCTCGTTTTCGGCGAGGAAAGTCTCGCCTTCGGTGACGTTGCCGCTGCTCAGTTCCTCCCGCTGCCTGTTCCCCGCCTCCTGCATCTGCTGCTGAAACTGAGCCATGACGTCCGACATTTCATCGGTGCTGAGGAGGGGCTCTTTGCCCTCCACGGTGTCCTGGATGCCCTGGAGGAGAGAGGCGATGTCGATGTCGACCGGCATGCGTTTCACGTAGCCGCCGAAGTCCATGCCCAACGCGTAGCTCGATTTCTCGACGAAGTTCTTCAGTTCCGTCTTGGCGGCGGTCTCTCCGTTCTCCGCGCAGGAGAGAAGCGATAGAATCACTACGACCATCAGAGTCGCGATCGGAACGCGTATCATGGGCAAATCCTTTCTGTTGGAGTCGCCTGCAAGCCTCGAGGGTGAAGACGGTTGGAAACCCAGGAGGGCGGGATCAATTCCGTGGTGCAACACGTGCCAAGATACATCCGATTCGGGCCGAGAGCAAAGAATTTCTTCGCTGTGCGGAGGGAAGCGAGGGACGAAATCCGGGGGGAGTGGGGTGGAGCGGGAGCGGGTGAATCGTACGTGGGGCATAGGGAACCGGAAGTGGGGAAGCATGAAAAGGCCCTCTCCATCCTTCGGATGGAGAGGGCCTCGAAGGGTCAACCTATCGATCTTCCGAGCGAATTCCCATCCCACTTCGATCCGGGAAAGCCGGACGGGAAGGAGGCGTATAGGGATTCCTCCGGACCTCGTCGAGCATATGTTCGATGGCGGCTTCGATCTGAGGATCGGATCCATCCACCATGAGCGCCGGGTCATCCATGACTTCGATATCGGGATCCACACCGTGTCCCTCGATGCCCCAGGTTCCGTCCTTCTCGTAGAAGCCAAAGGTCGGCACGCTCGTGTATCCCCCGTCGATGAGCCGCGGGTTGCCGCTCATGCCCACCAAGCCACCCCACGTCCGCATACCGATGAGCTTCCCGAGCCCCTTGTGCCGGAAGAGGAACGGGAAGTAGTCGCCGCCCGAACCGGCGAGCCCGTTGATGAGCATGCACTTCGGCCCGTGGTGAGCATCGCCGGGCGTCACCCAGTCCTTGCCCTGATTGTAGCGCGTGGCCCAGTAGCTGATGACCGGTCGGTCGAGAAGTTCGATCATCCGTGTCGGGACCCAACCGCCGCCGTTCCAGCGCTCGTCAACGATGAGTGCGTCCTTCTCGAGCTGCCCCCAGAACTGGCGCCAGAGCTCGTTCATTCCCCACGTGGCCGTATTCGGAACATAGATGTAGCCGACCCGGCCGTCCGTCTTCTCCTCTACATGGGCCCGGGTCCTCTCGATCCAGGAGCGGAATCGGAGCCCGAACTCCTCATCGGCCGTCAACAAGGTCACGACCACCTGCCGGGCATCGTCATCCACCTTCGGTTTGTCCGACACCGTGAGGGTCACGGTCTTTCCGGCCAGACCCTGGAAGGCGGCCCAGGGGTCTTTCGCCGTGTCGATCGGTACGCCGTTGACGGCCAGAAGATAGTCCCCGACCGCCACCTCGACGGCGGGCTGGCTTAAGGGGCCGCGGTCCTCGATGTCCCAGGTCCCACCCTCGTAGATCCTGGAGATCCGGTACGCGCCGCGGGAGAGTTCGAAATCGCAACCCAGCATCCCGACCGGCACCGTGGGCGGCCTCTCCTCATCGCCGCCGAAGTAGTACGCGTGCCCCACGTTGAGCTCGGAGATCATCTCGCCAATCACGTAACTCACGTCCTCCCGGGAGGCACAGTCGGCGAGCATCACTTCGTACTGCTTGCGCACGGCTTCCCAGTCCACACCGTGCATGTTGGCGTCGTAGAAGAAGTCGCGGTGGATCCGCCAGGCCTCGTTGAAGATCTGTGCCCATTCCGTCGGGGGATCGATCGTGGCCGTCATGCCCGAGGTCGAAATCATGTCTTCCATCGTCTGGTCGGGCTGCGCGTCGACGATGGCCATCGCCCGTTCCTTGTCGATGACGAGCAGCTTCTTCCCGTCGGCCGACATCGCGAAATCCCCTACGCCGTCGATGACGACCTTGTCCCTCTCGTCGTCCTTCTCGGCCCCGGGGTCAAAGATGTGAATGGAGGGATCTCCCCGCATGCCGCGAGTCGGCCTCCGCGTGTAGACGAGTTTGCCCTCATCACTCACGCTGAGGTAGTTGAAGCCGCCACGCTCGACGGGGAGGGGAACCGCCCGGCGCTCGAACCCCTCGATGTCGATCTCGACCGGTTCGATCTTGTCCTCGTCGTCTTCCGCATCTTCGTCCTCGTTCTCCGCGTCCTTATCTTCGTCCTCCGCGTCCTCATCTTCGTCCTCATCCTCCCCCCATTCCTCTTCATCACTCTCGGGAGCGAAGGGGGAGGGTTCGTCCTTCTCAAGAGGAACCAGGAACAGCCGGTCGGTTTCCGCGTAGACCCAGTTGAAACCGTAGTCACCGAACATCGGGCTGGAGAATTCGCGCTCCGACGCGAAGTAGAGGTACTTGCCCTCACGGTCAAAGGTCGGCCAGGTATCGTTGAATCTGCCCGAGGTCAACCGGTCCTTGTCGTCCTTCTCAACGTTGTAGAGCCAGATGACGTTGAGGCCGCGTGGCGACTCCGGAACGGCAAATGTCAACCAGTTCGAATCACTCGACCAGCTGACACGGCCGCGGTCCGCCGTGGGCGTGCGGTGAACCTGCCGCGTCCGGCCCGAGTCGATGTTGTGGATGAAGAGCGTGCCGGCCATGTCCCAGAAGGAGACCCACTTGGAGTCCGGCGACCAGATCGGATCATAGAGGTATCCCTTCCCGAGCTTCGTCAACCGGCGGGCCTCGGCCCGGCCGTCCGACTGGGCTACCCAGAGTTCGTAGTTCCCGTCGGTCTGGGCGAAGTAGGCGATCCACTGTCCGTCGGGACTCCACGCCGGATCACGCTCGGCGTTGCCTGCGGTCCGGTGGAGGTTGACGGGAGATCCCTTCTTGGCCGGCAGTGTCCAGATGTCGCCCCGCGCTTCGACCACGACCCGTTTCCCGGTGGATGAAATGTCGACGTTGTAGATCAGTTTGCTCGCGTCCACCGACTGGAGACGGATCTGCGGCCGATCGCCGGGGATCGAAACGGGAACAACCCGCGTCTCTTCAGTGTCCAGATCGAGGAGAACCAGATCGCTTCCCATCTGAAAGACGATGTCGTCGGGTCCGATGGACGGCCACTTTACGTCATAGTCGCTGAAATGCGTGACCTGCCGGCTCCGGCCGGTCGCCACATCGTACTGCCAGATGTTCAGCCGGTGGTCGGGGCCCGCGTCGGAGAGGTAGTAGATCTTGTCCCCATGCCACATCGGTTGCGTGTCTGTGCCTTCCCAGTCCGTGATCTTCCGGGACGTGTGACGGTCGAGATGGAAGAGCCAGATGTCGGTTGCCATGCCTCCCCGGTAGCGTTTCCAGGTGCGGTGATCGCGGGAGTGCGGGGTGTAGGCGAGCCACTTGCCGTCAGGGCTGATCGTGGCGTTGGCGCCGTAGGGAACAGGCAGCTTGTCGGCCAGCCCGCCCTCGGGGGATACGGAGAACAAGCCGCGACTCATGGGCACCGAGCCCTGGCCCCAGAGAGAGTAGATGATCCGGCCGTCACGGGTCCAATCGGTCGGCACTTCGGGGTAGGGGTGATGCGTCACGCGGAAGGGAGCGCCCCCGGCCGTCGGCACGGTATAGAGGTCCCGGTTTCCATCGTAGTTTCCGAGGAACGCGATGAACCGCCCGTCGGGACTGAAAGTCGCATAGCGTTCCTGACCCTTCGGACTCGACAGAGGAACGGCCGTGCCCCCGTCTTTGGAGACCACCCAGAGATCATTGGCATAGGTGAAGACGATGTGCGTGGCGCTTACGTCCGGGTAGCGAAGCATGCCCGCGTGGGGTTCCACGGCGGACGCCGGAACGACGGACAGCAGAAGAACCGCGATCAGAAACAGACCTGTACTCCCATGCCGAGCAGACATACTTCCTCCTTGGATTGGATCCTCATAGGGGTACCGTGGAAGGGGATCCCCCGCCCGTGTCCCCACCTTCACTGTCTCTGACGCCCGGCGGCTCCAGAACGTTGCATGTCCGGGTGGTTCGAGCGTCACTGGGTAGTACGGTTCAACGGCGTGAGCGGTTTCACGTGCCGCGGATGACGGCCAGAAATCGTTCCGGAATCGCCGTCACCTGTTTCTTCTCCAGATCCAGGAAAACGACTCCCGTTCGAGCCAGCGCAATGGTCCTCCCGGACTCAGGGTCGGTGACGCGGTAGATCAGGTCGCAGCCCCGGGACCGGACGTCTCCGGCCGAGATCTCCACGCCAAGGGTCTGCCCGTGGAAGGCCTCGGCCTCGTAGCGGATCGCCAGATCGGCAATCATGAGCCCGCAGCCGTCCGTGTCCGCCTCGTCCATCCCGAAGTGCCGGAAGAAGCGGAAGCGGGCGTCATGGAGAATGGAGATCAGGGCATCGTGGCCCAGGTGGCCGCCGTAGTTAATGTCCGAGATCCGGACGGTGGTCTCCGTCCGGCAGAGCGGGGGCTCCGGGAATTCGATCTGGACTCTAGCCATGTGATGTCCTCACGGATCCTCCCGCCTCTGTGTCAGCCAGCGGTCGAGCGCGGCCGCGAACTTCTTCCGGTCGCCCGCTCCGAGCGGGGCCGGCCCACCGAGGGGAAGACCGCCGGAGCGCAGCTCGTAGAGGAGATCCCTTGTGGCGAGACGCTCGCCGACGTTGTCTTCCGTGTACAGATCGCCTCTCGGATCCAGGCCCGTGGCCCCCTTCTTGACGACGCGGGCCGCCAATGGAATGTCCGCCGTGATCACCAGATCACCGGCCGCCAGGTTCCCGACGATGTGGTTGTCGGCCTCGTCGGCTCCGGCTCCAACGGCGACCGCCGTGATGAGGTTCGTTTCGGGTGTGCTCATCTCGCGATCCGCCACAAGGCGGACCTGAATCCTCAGTCGTTTCGCGGCGCGGAAGATGATCTCGCGGATGGTCCGAGGACAGGCGTCGGCGTCGATCCAGATCTTCACAAGGGGGGTCCGGTTGTTTGAGACGGATCTAATAGGAAACATTATGTAAATCGCCCAACGGATTAATTTTACAACTGTTCCGATCTACAATCGAGAATAACTTTGGTCTCCTTCGTGGCCGCCGCCAGCGCGTCGACCACCGAGCCCAGAGGATGAATCGAACTCACGAGATTCCCCACAGGCAGCGCGCCGGCCCAGAGAAGATCGATCGCCTTTGCGAACGGCCCGCAGCGAGAGCCCTGAATTCGAATCTCGTCAACGGCGATCTTCGTGGCATCCAGGCCGTCCACGGGAGAACCGGGCGTGCTCTTAAGAGCGATGGTCCCGCTGGGGGCGACCAGTGAGAGGGCGGTTCTCAAGCCCCCGAGTGAGCCGGTCGCCTCTACGACGACCGGCGGGCCCAGCCCTCCGGCCCATTGGCGAATCGAACTTTCGAGGTCCGGATGGTCGGCGAGACAGGTCTCCTCGGCTCCGAAATTCCGGGCCCTCTGGAGTTCTTCCTTGTCGAGAGAAACGGCCAGCACCCGTGCGCCGCGAATGTGAGCCACTCCCATAATGAGAAGCCCCAGCCGCCCGGCGCCCAGGACGACGACCGTCTCGCCCTCTCGAATGGGCGTGAGCTCAAAGGTCTGGATCGCCGCCGCCAGAGGCTCGACGAACACGCCCGCCAGGGGATCCAGATCGTCGTGGAGGGCGTGGAGGTTGGCGGCCGGGACCTTGACGAACTGCTGGAACGCTCCGTCGGCGCAGAAGATTCCGAGCGTGGTTCGCTTCAGGCAGTGGGAGGGAAGACCGGCTCGGCACGCGGGGCACGGGTGGCCGACGCCGTAGGACAGACAGGTGTTGCTGATCTCGGCCGTGACCGTCCGTCCCAGCCACTCCTTTGAGACTTCGGAGCCGACTCGCTCGACCTCTCCCGAGAGCTCGTGGCCAAGGACGATGGGCAGGGGAACGGGATAGTCCCCCGAGTAGATCGCCAGATCCGTTCCGCAGATGCCGGCAAAGAGGACACGCACGAGGACTTCGTGGGGCCCGATCTCGGGCGCCGGACGGTCCTCGATCACAATCTTTCCGGGTTCGGTCAGGATCGCCTGTCTGGCCATTCTCCACCTTGCTCATTTCGGGCGGCGGCCTCGAAACCTCACATCCGCCGAATCTGCGAAACCCGTGGCTGCACACGCGCCCTTTTCACGAATGGTCGCTCACCCCACTCGCCATGGTGGGCGATCCGAGCGCCGGACCCGGCGCGTTACGCGGGCTCCTCCTCCACCGGGGTCTCCCCCGCTTCCGGTTCTTTCTTCTCCCGAGCCTCGGCGTTTGGGGCTTCGTTCTTCTCGCGGGCCTCCTTCTCGATCATGGCCTCAATCCTGGCCAACTCTTGGTCGAGCGGTTTGATCTCTTCGATGAGCGCCTGCACCTCGGGATCCTCCATCGGGTTCTTCACGTCCTCCCGAAGTGCCTTCTCGTAAATCTTGGACCCGAGCTCTCCGAACTGCCGCATGATCTTGGCCTGGAGAGCGCCCTTCTGGTACTTCTGCTGAGCCACGTGACTTGTCTCCGCCGCCTTTTCGCTGGCGACCTTGATGGCGCCAAGGGTGGCGGCCAGCCCGGCGTCCACGTTCTCCGTGATCCTTCTCCACAGCGTTGTCATGACGAATCCTCCTCTGGAATCGGCACACCTCCGAGATGTTTACATAGCGCACGGAACAAAGGTCCCGACGGATCCCCTGCGCTTCCCAATCTATTCCGAAAGCCGACCGGGGATCAACAACAATTGGGAACGACCCGGTGAACATCGAGGTGAGAAACCGAATTCCTGCCGGGAATCCCCTTGAGGAAACCGGGCGCGCCGCGTAGAATCTGCCGCGAAGCGAAGTCAGCCAAGGAGGAGCGCCAGGGGGGTCGGCATGCTGATCGGCGGGGAATGGATCGAGAGGAAGGAAACGATCGATGTGGTCAATCCCTACGACGGTTCGATCGTGGGGCGGGTGGCGCAAGGGACGAAGAGCGACGTGGTTCGCGCCGTCGCCGCGGCAGAGCGCGGGCTCGAGCAGATGGGCCGGCTCACCGCCGCCGAGCGGGCCGAGATTCTGCTGCGAACGGCCGGGGGCATCGAAGAGCGGAGCGAGGATCTGTCGCGCCTCATCGCCCGGGAAGTCGGCAAGACCCTCGGGGAAGCGCGCGGGGAGGTCGGGCGCGCCGTTTCCACATTCACCTTCTCGTCCGAAGAAGCGAAGCGCATTCACGGGGAGACGATTCCCGTCGATGCGGTGGCGGCGGGGAAGGGGAAATGGGGAGTTTCGATTCGCGTTCCCGTCGGGATCGTCGCGGCGATCTCTCCATTCAACTTTCCCCTGAATCTGGTGGCCCACAAGGTTGCGCCCGCGCTGGCCGCCGGCAATGCCGTGGTGCTCAAGCCGGCTACGGTGACGCCGCTCGTCGCCATCGAGTTGGGCCGGATCCTCCTCGAGGCGGGGCTGCCGTCGCACGCGCTCGGCATCGTCACGGGTCCGGGGTCCGAAATCGGCGATGCCCTCTCCGGCCATCCGGCGGTTCGGATGGTGACCTTCACCGGGTCGATGGAAGTCGGTGAGAAGATCTGCCGAACCGCGGGGCTCAAGAAGCTGACGATGGAACTGGGGTCCAACTCGCCCGTGATTCTGATGGAGGACGCGAATCTGGAAGCGGCGGTTCGGAAGATTCGAACCGCCGGGTATGCCGTGGCGGGACAGGTGTGCATCTCGGTCCAACGGGTGATCGTCCATGAGGCGGTTTACGATGAGTTCTTGTCGAAGATCGTCCCCGCCGTGGACTCGCTCCGGATGGGAGATCCGCTGGACGAAACCACCGAACTCGGTCCCATGATCACGGAGGACGAGGTCGGAAGGGCCGCTGCGTGGATCGAAGACGCGATCGCCTCGGGCGCGCGCCTGGAGTGCGGGGGGAGAATCGACGGTCCGTTTCTGACTCCGGCCGTTCTCACGGGGGACGTGCGCCGATCCAGAGTCTGGACCCACGAGCTGTTCGCTCCTGCGATTGTGGTGGTGCGGGCGAAGAACCTGGACGAGGCCATCCAACTGGCCAACGATTCGCCCTACGGTCTGCAGGCGGGCGTGTTCACCGAACGTCTGGGAGATGCACTCCGGGTGATCCGGGAAGTCGAGGTCGGGGGAGTGATGGTGAACGAAGCGCCGACTTTCCGTGTGGACAACATGCCCTACGGCGGCGTCAAGGGGAGCGGTCTTGGGAGAGAGGGCGCTCGGTACGCGGTGGAGGAAATGACGGAACTGCGGATGATCGGTTTCCAGATCTGACCGGGTGTGTGTCCGGTTTCTCATTCGGGTCTGATGGGACGCAGATCTCTCGGGCTCGACCGGCCACCGCGGCCCGGGCCGGGACAGGTTTCCGGTTGACGGAGTCCTCGAGCTTGGACTAGAATGAAAGATCGTGGCATGTGGATCGAGAAGGGCGAGGTCGTGGTGGCATCCGGCTGCCGGGCGCCGGTCCGGGCAGGCCGACGGCTCGGGCGGCACGCGGCTGCAAGGTAAGGAGGGAAGCGGTCTTGAAGGGGATCTCTGTTTGGAATCAAACGGTGAGTTGGCTGGTTGGCGGGTTTCTCCTGGCGGGATGGTGCGGCTGTACCGGGGGAGCGGCGGGGACGAAGGCGGCTGTGGCGGTGAATCCCGAGCTTACGCTGGAACAGCGGATGATCAAGTACCAGGATCTCCTGCGCGAGGATCCGGAGAGTCTCGAAGCCCTGTACCAGCTCGGGAACGTGTACTTCGATATGGGAGACTACACCGAGGCGCTTGAACGGTACCGCAAGGTTCTCGACAGGGATCCGGAGCACATCCCGGCTCGGGCCAACCTGGCCGGTGTCCTTCAGGAAATGGGCGAGTTGAAAGAGGCCATCGCCGAGTATCGAATCGTCGTGGAGAAAACGCCCGACGATGCGCGGGCCCACAGCAATCTGGGCAATGCACTCTACGTGAGCAGTCGCCCCACGCAGGCGATGGATGAATTTCGGCGGGCACTTGAGCTCGATCCGGAGAACCCCCATGCGCACTACAACCTAGGCGTGGCCTTCGCCGATGAGGGGTACTTCGAGGAAGCGCTGGTCGAATGGCGCAAGGTCATGGAGGTGGCGCCGAATTCCCCCGTGGGGGAATCTGCCGAGAGAAACATTGACCGGATCGAGCGAGTGAGAAAGACGTATGAGAAGAAGTCTCCCAACGATTAGCATTCTGCTGTTGCTGGTCTGGGGAGCTCCTCCTTCGGTGTCTCTGTCGCAAACTCTTTCCGGCCGGGTTGTGGATGCCCGGACGGGCGCGGGAATCGATCGGTTGCGGATCACGTTTGGTGAGGCGGCCGACACCACTCGCTCCGGCGGGCATTTTCGCGTCGGCGTCTCCGGAACAGAGCCGTTTCTGATCGACGGCGCGTCCCGGGGATACTCGGTGTTTCTTCTGGAGGCTCTTTCCCTCGAGGGCGACGCGGAACTCAACGTGACATTGATTCCCCTGGGACCGCTGAGGAGCGGCTACTACCGGAACCTCCTCCACCTGTTCAAGATGATGACGGGAACGGGGGAACCCGCGCAACGGGCCCTTGAGGACGTTAGCATCGGCTACGACAGCTCTCCCCGGTTCACGGTTCTCCGGCGATGGGACCGCCTGCCGATCGGCGTTCACGTGCCGGAGCACCGGGCCAAGGGATTCTCTTGGGACCAGGTGTTCTGGGAGGCCGTCGCGGGGTGGGAACGGATGACGGAGCTGGACCTCTTCGAGGCGGTCGAGGACCCGAATCGCGCTCAGGTGCGGGTTCGATATTCGGGCGGGTACTCGAAGGTGGTTTTCGAGCGAGCCGGTCCCGGGGCGATTCCGCTGGAGGCCACCCTGTGGCTGAGCCCGAATCTCGATCTGGCGGAGGACGTTCGGTCCACGGCGGCACATGAGTTGGGACACGTCCTGATGCTTCTCGTTCACAGCGAGGACCCGGGGCACCTCATGTACTGGGGAGGGGCCGCCGGTCGGGAGGTGACCGAGGACGAGGCGCTTGTCGTTCGATGTCTTTACGGCCTGTCCAATCTGACGGAAATGCACCTCTATCGAGAGACCGTCCCTGTTTCGCGGAAAGTGATTGAGCAAAAACGGGTCTTGACGGTTGTCCTGATCCAGTTTCTACTTGCGCTGTTCGTGGTCGTTGGGGCCCACTAGCCCGTCCACCAGCTGAACGGCCAGAGCGAAAGGACGCATGCACAACGCAGGCCAGTCCGCAGCCACCCAAGGAGTAGGCATGGAAGAACACGCGAGGGTGTACGATTCCGATCAGTCCAGGGTCCGGTCCTGGCTGGCCGAGCTGCGCGCGCCGTTTCTCACCGGAAGCGTGACGCCCGTGGTACTGGGGTCCGTCGTGGCCTGGCGCGAAACGGGTCGCTTCCACTGGCTTCACTTCATGCTGGCGGCCCTGGGCGCGGCCTTCCTTCATTTCGGAGCCAACATCGCCAACGATTACTACGATCACCGCAGTGGAAACGACGAGGCCAACGTTCGGTTCATCCGCCCCTTCAGCGGGGGGTCCCGCCTGATCCAGGAAGGGCTCCTTCCTCCGAAACAGGTTCTGCTGGCATCCGTGTTGTTCTACGCCGCGGCGTTCGCCGTCGGGCTCTATCTGGCGTGGGCCGTCGGATGGGGAATCGTGATCTTCGGGTTGATCGGAATCCTGGGCGGCTTTTTCTACACGGCCCCTCCCTTCAAACTGGGCTACCGTGGGCTCGGCGAGATCATCATCGGGATCAACTTCGGGGTTCTCTGCGTCCTGGGCGGATACTATGTACAGACGCAACGATTGAGTATGGAGGCGTTTCTCATTTCGCTTCCGATGGCCTTTCTGATCATGGCCGTCCTGTGGATCAATCAGTTCCCCGACTTCGAGGCGGATCGTCAGGTGGGCAAGCATCACTGGGTGATTCGCCTGGGCCGGAGGAAATCGATCGCCGTCTACGCCGGGTTGCTCGTGGGAACGTATGCCGTCATTGCCATCGGGCTTCTGTCAAGGACGTTTCCGGTTGCCGCGGCACTCGGCCTCGTGCCGCTCCCTCTCGCGGCGAAGGCGTTTGTGACGGCCCGGAAGTACTACGATGAGCCCCCGAAGCTGGTTCCCGCCAACGGAAGCACGATCGTGATTCACCTTGCCACGGGCGTTCTTCTTTCCGCCGGATACCTCATCTCACGTCTCGTGTAGCGGGAGGGGAGAGGGCGGACCGGGAGAAGCGATGTCCCGTTCCCGAACATCCATCATCGTGGTCAACTGGAACACGCGGGCCCTTCTCGCGCGCTGTCTGGCATCGATTCGAGAGACGGCCGGGAATCTCGGCACCGAGACCCTGGTCGTGGACAACGGGTCGACGGACGGTTCGGCCGCCATGGTGTCCGAGGAGTTCCCGGAGGTCCGTCTCCTCGGCCAATCGGAGAATCTCGGGTTTTCCAGGGCCGTGAATCGGGCCCTGTCGGTGGCTTCGGGGGATCTGGTTCTATTGCTCAATTCAGACACGGTGCTCCCTCCGGGTTCTCTGGAGGCGGCGGTCGCGGCCATGGACCTGGATCCCGGCATCGACGTTCTGGGATGCCGTCTCGTGGGAGAGGACGGAACCGTGCAGCCGTCTTGTGGGATATTCCCCGGTCTCCGATCCCTCTTCTGGCAAAACGTCTTCATCCTGGCGTTGAGGACGGCGGGGAAACGCCCGGTCAGGTTTCTCTCCCGGTTCTCGGGGGTGCCGCTGATGCCGCTTCGGGATCTCCTGGAACTCTGGGATTCGCGTGGCACGCTCGACGTCGAGTGGGTGTCCGGGGCGTTTCTGCTCACGCGCCGGAGCGTGTTTCATCGCGTGGGAGAGATGGACGAAGCCTTCTGGCTCTTCGGCGAGGACATGGATTGGTGTTGGCGGGTCGTTCTCTCGGGGGGGCGGGTGGTCTACTTCGGCGGCGCGGAGATTGTACATGTCGGCGGTGGGAGCACGGTGGCGAAAGTCGAGAGCGATCTCAGGCACTATCGAGCCAGCCTGAGGCTGTACGCGAAACACCGCGGGCGCTGGCAAACAGTGATCTACCGAATGCTTCTCGGGGCGGCCGCCCTGGGGCGGCTGGTCGGCTTGGTCCTGGCCCGCTCCGTGGGGAGGGCGCGTCCCGAGTTTCGATCTCGTGCGGCGCGCGAGTGGGGGCTCATCACGCTGCGGTGACGGGGAGATCATTGGAAAAGACGACGGTCCGGGAATCGAGGGTCGGGGATCGCGTGGAGGTCGCCTGCGTCCTCTGCGGTTGTGGCGAAGCGGAAATCCGCTACCGGTTGGGTGACGTACGCGTGCAGCGCTGCGTCCAGTGCGGCCTTGTGGCCCTCCAACCCCGATTCCCCGAGGGAGACGTCGAGAGCGTCTACGAAGCCCACGTAGGGGGCCGGACGGCGGTTGGCGCCGGCGCTGGGGAGAAAGGCGGCTGCCTCGAGGGCATGGAGCGGCGGCCGATCCGTCCCGTGGGGGAGGCGCGCGTCAACCGGCGCCGGCTTGGCGTCATGGAGAGTCTCACCCGGGGGCGGGACCTGCTCGACGTGGGGGCGGCGGCCGGTCTCTTTCTGCTCGATGCCAAGGCCCGCGGGTGGCGTGTTCGCGGCATCGAAGTCTCGGCTCCGGCGGTGGCCCTGGCCGAAAGCCGGGGTCTTCGAATGGAGAGAGGAACCCTCCGGGACGCGCGGCTGGAACACGATGCGCTGGACGCCGTCACGATGTGGAACGTGATCGAACACCTGCACGATCCGGTGCGCGATTTGCGGAAAGTGCGGCGCTCCCTTCGGGCTCGTGGAGTTCTCGCCGTTTCGACGCCTAACTACGACAGCGTGATTCGAACGGTGCGAGGCGCCGGGTGGCACGGGTTCAAGGTCGGCGAGCACCTGAGCATTTTCTCGCCCTCGACCATCGGAATGCTTTTCGAGGAAACGGGCTTTGAACCGGTCCGGCTCACCACAAACCGAACGGAACTCATCCGGGCCCGGCGGTTTCTGGCCGGCATTCAGGATCGCGCGCCCGGAGCCGTGTACGAGATGCTCCGGCTCGGCCGGGCGGCGGTCAACGGGACCCTTGGAAAGATGCTCTTTTTCGCATGGGAGTCGCTCCTGAGAGGAGACCGGATCGAGGTGTATGCCCGAAGGCGGTGAGGATCATGAACGATCGGACGTCCCACCGAATCCCGGGCTCACGGGAGGGTCAAGGTTGAGAATCGGGCCGCCGCGTTTGCTTCTGTCTTTCTCGGTGCTGTACGTGATTCACGTCGCGTACGGGATCTACTATCTGGATCGTGTCGAAGGCGTGACGGCCTGGTTCTGCCCGCTGATTTTCCTGGTTGGATTGAACGCGCTGGGATTCCTGGTCTGGGTGACGTCTCACCGGTGGGTTTCGCTCGGCAATATCCTGATCCATCTTGTCGGGTCACTGGGTGAAGTGAGAAACATACTCGCGGTCGGGTGGCAAGACATCGGAATGGTCAAGTTGCCGATGGTGGCCACCCATTCCCTGATGGTGCTGATCTTCCTTCTCATCTACCTGCGCTCGAAATAGGCGTTTCGAGAGCGAACGCGCCTCGGTCTCGTACCGCCGGAGAGGCGGGAGGGGCGGGGAAACCGAGTCGGACATCGGGGTCGTCGTTGGAAGACTGCGGGCTCTGCTTCGGTCTATTACCCCTTGAATCCGCTTCTCGATTCGATGTATTGAGGCACGCCAATATTCTAGTATTCTTGTGCTTAGGTTTGCGAGTCGGATCTTCGAGTTCGGTGTGACGCAAATGACCTTGACAGGCCCTGCAGGCTCGTGTATGTTATCGAGGGTGAGCATCCGAGACTGCCCATCCGGACCCCATCAGGGGTCCAAGTTGTTTCACTTGAGAAGGAGGCCAGGAGACGTGAGCCGGATTTTGTGTGGACGGGTGGTAAGCGCTGCGTTGGTGATGGGGCTGCTCTGGGGGACTGGATGCGGCGCGCCCGTTCAGGATGTGTCGAACGTGACTCAGACCAGCGGCCGGGAGGATATTGATCCGGCCCGAAGACACCATGCCCTGGCACAACAGTATTTCAAGAACGGTGACTACGACGCGGCCGTGGCGCAGTACAAGAAGGGGCTGGCCATGGATCCGGCCAGCATCGGGATGATGCGGGGTCTGGCCGAGACCTTCATGAAGCTGGCGGCGCGAAAGAAGGAGACGTTGAAGGTTCAGGACGCGTCTCCAGACACGAGCCAGGTGGTCAAATCGTATTACGATCAGGCGGTCAGAGTCTACGACGAGGCAATGGAATTCGAGCCGGACAACGTTGAGATCAAGGAAGGCCGCGCCTATGTGCTCAACGCTGCGATGCGCTATGACGAGGCCGTCGTTGTCTACAGAGACATCCTGAATTCCAAGCCCGATGATGCCGGAGTCTGGGTCAACCTGGGGTATACGTACAGCAAGAAGGGCGACGTCGATTCGGCTGTGGAGGCCTACAGTCGGGCGGTGGATCTGGATCCTGACGATCGGGATACGGTGCTCCGAGCCGCGCGCATGCTCTACGACGATGGTCGTGAGAGCGAGTCGCTGCCCTGGTTCAAACGCGCCTACCTGATGGACTCTTCCGATTCGACGCTGGGCAAGTTCCTGGGGGCTCTCTACATTCGCGACAAAGACTATGAGAACGCCGTTCCCGTTTACGAGACGCTCGTGGCGCGGGATCCCGGGGACTGGAGATTACAGATCAACTACGGCGTGGCCCTTGAAAAAACGGATGCGCCGGATGAAGCGCTGTTGGTCTACGATGAAGTCCTTCTGCTGAATCCCGAGAAGGTGGAAGTCTATTTCCAGGCGGCCGATCTCCTCATGGATATGAGTCGGTACGCCGAGGCGCTCGATTACGCGGAGCGGGGCCTCGCCGTCAACCCCGACATGGCCAACGGATACGCGTCGAAGGGGAAGGCGCTGGAGAAACTCGGAACCGAGCTCCAGGCGGCGAAGAAGTTCGACGCGGCCGAGGCGCGCTTCGAAGAGGCGAAGGGAACATTCCAGAAGGGCCTGGCCCTCAACGATCCCCGGCTCAACGATTATTTCAATAAGCAGATCAGCCGGCAGGATCAGCTGATTGCACGGAACGAGGCGCAGGCGGACGCGGACCAGTACGGATACAATTGATGCCGGAGGGTTCGAGCAGAATCGGAAGATGTCGAGGGGATGTTCTTGCTGGAATGGAAATGCGACAAGTGTCTTGACCGGTAGTCGCGAACTGCAGAAGACGTCCCAAGTGTCTTGACTGGTAGTCGCGAACTGCAGAAGACGTCCCAAGTGTCTTGACTGGTAGTCGCGAACGGCAGAAGACGTCCCAAGTGTATTGACCGGTAGTCGCAGAATGCAAAAGAAATCCGTGGCCGTGGCGATGAGTGGAGGCGTCGACAGCACTCTCGCCGCGGCCTTGCTTGTGGAAGAAGGCCATGAGGTGGTCGGTACCACGCTCAATCTTTGTGGCGTGGGGTGTGCCTCGGAACGGGGAGAGGAGCGCACGCGCCGGTCGGCCGCGTCGATCTCTCGAGCTCGAACGGCGGCTCGGGCCCTCGGCATCCCGCACGTGGTGATCGATGCCGGGGACGAGTTCCGGCGGCACGTCATTGAGCGCTTTCGCCACGCGTATCTCAAGGGACAGACGCCGAATCCCTGTGTGGAGTGCAACGCCAACGTCAAGTTCGGATTTCTCCTCGAGAGAATTCGGTCCTGGGGAATAGACAGCCTGGCCACCGGCCACTACGCCCGAAGCGCACGGGATGCGGAGCGGGACCGGATGCTTCTCCTGGTCGGGTCGGATTGCGACAAGGACCAGTCCTATTTCCTCTGGCGACTCTCTCAGAAGCAGCTGGGATCGGCCCTGTTCCCGATCGGCGCGATGCATAAGCGCGATGTCCTCTGCGAAGCCCGATCCCGCAATCTGCCCGTCGGCAGTGCCGCCGAGAGCCAGGACGCCTGTTTCGTGCCTCGCGGGGACTACTCCGGATGGTTGGAATCGCAGGTGCCGTCGGGAACCGGAGGGGGTTGGTTTCGGGACACCTCGGGGCGGATCCTGGGTGTTCATCGGGGGATCTACCGATATACGGTCGGACAGCGACGGGGGCTGGGGCTGGCTTTCGGCGAGCCCCGCTACGTGGTGCGGATTGATCCGGCCGACAGGAGCGTCGTCCTCGGATCCGACGCGGATCTCTGGAGCGGGGCGCTCGTCGGAAGGGACGTCAATCGAGTTTCGCTTGCCGAAGATGTCGAGGGGCTGACGGTTCACGCGAAACTCCGGTACCGGCATCGACCCGCACCCGCTCGGTTGGAGTCCCACCCCGACGGGGTGCTGGTGCGGTTCGACTCCCCGCAGCGCGCGATCACGCCGGGGCAATCGGTTGTTTTCTACCGGGGACAGGAAGTCCTGGGAGGCGCCGTGATCGATCGGGTTCTTCGCGGGACGCCCGGGACGGATGCCGCGGGCTCGGGAACGAGCGCCCACTCGGGATGAAGGGCTTGACAGGACCTTCGACGGGGGCTTAGTCTGTAGGGACGGGATTGAGGAAAGGTGCATGCGTCGGGCCACGGGGCAGGCGGGTGTTGAGGGTCTTTTGAGGGGTGAGGGGTGATGGGTGATAGGCGACCGAGGTGAAAGTGTGGGTGTGTTTCCGGATTGAGTCATTGACGTTTCACCTTTCACCTTTCACTTTTCACCTCTCTCGCTTCGTCGTGGCCCACCAGGGCCACGACGAAGCGGAGGGATGGCCGAGTGGTCTAAGGCGGCGGTCTTGAAAACCGTTGACCGGAAGGTCCGTGGGTTCGAATCCTACTCCCTCCGCCACTGCGAACGGGGAGAGACACAGAGAATAGACAATGGACCGCAATGGTACGAAGGCCGCGGTTCCCGGCAGTAGAGGTCCGCTGCTCCGTTGATCGGTTGTTCCATGGCTCCGCTCCGTCATCGCTTCTTCCGGAGCGATGACGGAGCGGAGAGGTGCGTGAGTGGTTGAAACGAGCCGCCTGCTAAGCGGTTGAGAGGAGAAATCTTCTCCGAGGGTTCGAATCCCTCCCTCTCCGCCATTCTTGCCGCCGCCCGCCCGGGTCGGCAAGGGCGAGGAGCACGCTCTAAGGGATGGCCCGGTGGCTCGGACGACCGCCGGGAACGAAAACAGGAATGAGGTGTTTATCGCGCGCCCATAGCTCAACTGGATAGAGTACCTGACTACGGATCAGGGGGTTGGGGGTTCAAATCCTCCTGGGCGCGCCACCTTTTTCTCGAGGACATCGACAGGACGATCGGATTCGCCGAAGGAGGTTTAGGAGTGATGTCGACAAGGATCTTCGCCGCGTGTTTCATGGTTTTCCTGCTCTGTGCGTTTGTCGGATCGGCCGTGGCGAAAGTTCTGCATGTTCCGGACGATTTCCGGACGATTCAGGATGCCATGAGGGAAGCGCGGCATGGGGACGAGGTTCTGGTCGGCCCGGGAACCTACGAAGGTCCCTTGGACGTCAAGAATGGGGTGATTCTGAGGAGCGCCGAAGGTCCCGAGGTTACGACCCTTAGGGGCCACCGCTGGTGGGTGGTGCGCCTGGCGGATGCCGACACGCTGACGGCCCTCATCGGATTCACGGTGGACGGCCGCCGAGCCGCCGACCGGGTGGTCTACTGCTCCGGAGGCGGTTCGCCCAGAGTCCTGGATAACGTGATCCAGAGGGGTTGGGACGGGATCGCCTGCGAGGGTTCGTCGGCCATTATTCGGAACAACGTGTTGCGGAAGAACCACCAGGGAATCTCGTGCAAACAGTCCAGTCCGCTGGTCTTGAGAAACCGGATCACCGACAACGGCAAAGGCGTGCTGTTGACGGATTCTGCGGCGCGGCTCGAGAACAACGTGATCGATCTCAACCGAACGGGCATCTATGTGGAAGAGTATTCGCTGCCCGTGATCGGGGGGGCGCTGGAGAAGGCCAACGACATTTTCGACAACATGGCCTTCAACTTGGAGAATCACTCGAAGATCAAGAGTGAAGGAATCCGTACGCTCGTGCCGGCGCTTCTTGTCGCCGAATACAACTACTGGGGAAGCGACTGTCCCCTGGCCAGGAAGTTCAAGGGCTCGGTGGATTACAAGCCCTGGGTCGACAAGAAACACAGGAAGAAACTGACCTCGTGCCCGTAATCTTTCAGGGTTTCCAGGCATCCTCGAGAGGCACAGGGCGGCGGCGCTTCCGCTCTCTGTGCCTTCTTTGAGATGTGCCTGGGACAGGAGGGTTCTCCGTGCACCGCCGGTGGATCGAGAATCTGGAGTGGGTTTGTCTGGCGGCCGTCCTCTTGCTTTCCGGATGCAGGTCCTCGGCTCCCGCGCCCCGGGTCGTCGTGATTGGCCTGGACGGCGCCACGTGGGATTTCCTGGATCCGTGGATTGACCAAGGTGCACTTCCGAACCTGGAGGCCCTCTTGAATGAGGGGGCCTTCGGCACGCTCGAGTCCGTCTTTCCTCCGATGTCGCCTCCCGCCTGGTGCTCGGCGGTCACGGGGAAGAATCCCGGAGAACACGGCGTTTACGATTTCTGGATGAGACCCGAGGGAGAGTTTCAGACCGTTCCCACGACGTCCCTCGACCGAAAAGCCGAAGCGGTCTGGCAGACGCTCTCCCGCACCGGCCGCACCGTCGGCGTCATCAACGTGCCCCTCACGGATCCTCCGGATGAAGTCAATGGATTCATGATCGCCGGATTTCCCCATCTGGACAATCAGGACTACACGTATCCGCCGGAGCTCCAGTCCACGTTGCGAGACTACTCACTGGACAGCTTCGGGGAAATGCTCGTCGAAGGCCGGGAGGCGGAGCTGAGGGATCGCCTGATCCACAACTTTGAATCTCGCGCGAGAGTCGCCCTCTCCCTGATGGATGAGGAAGAGTGGGATCTGTTCTGGGTCGTGTTCACGGGACCCGATAAGATGCAGCATTTCTTCTGGCGATTCCTCGATCCCGAGCATCCCTACTATGAGGAAGGCAAATTCGAAGCGTTCGGCGGCGCCATTCGGGATTTCTGGGGCCGTGTCGATCGAGTGATCGGCGATATCGTGAAACGCCTCGACGAGGATACGGTCGTGATGGTCATCTCGGACCACGGCTTTGCCCCGATCTACAGGGAAATCCGCCTCAGGCCCTGGCTTGCCCTTGAGGGATTTGTGGACTGGCAGCGGGGGAAGGTGCTCGCCTATTACCAGGGGGACTTCGGCGGCCGGATCTTCTTGAACGTCAAGGGCCGGGAACCCCGCGGTGAAGTCCAACCCGGGCGTCCGTACCGGGATCTTCGCAACCGGATCGCCGATCGACTTCGTGAAATGACCGACCCGGACACGGGAATCCGCCCGGTGTCGGATGTCCGATTCGCCGAGGAAGTGTTCTCGGGCCCGTATCTCGATCAGGGACCGGACATTCTCTTCACGGTACGGCCGGGCTACTTCGTTGTCGGGGGGACGGGGGAATCGGGAGAGCCGATTTTCGGTCTTCCCTCGTACAGTTTCAGCGCCTACCATCGGCGCGAGGGCATCGTCGTGCTCTCGGGAGGCCCCGTGGTGAGCGGAGTCAACCTGACGCCTCAATCGATAGAGGGAATTGCCCCGACGGTGTTGTACCTCCTGGGCGAACGCATCCCCGCCGATATGGACGGTGGGGTCTTCACCACCGCTCTCAGTCCCGACTGTCTGCAGAAACACGAGATCCGTTTCTCGGAACCGGTCACGCTCGTTCGAAGGGAAACGCCGGGGGTCCGGGAGCTGGAAGAGCGACGCAAGACTCTCGAGAGCGTGCCCTACCTGCGTTAGCCCGGGCGATGCAGGTTGCCGGGGGCGCGTGCGGCACTCCGGCACAGGAAGCGATTCCTGCGGACAACGGCGGTCCGCCCCGCAGCGTCCGATGGCTCGCCGACGGGATCCCTTCGGCCGTCGTGGCCCGGTTTCCCTGCGGAGCCGGCAAGTCTCGGGCGGGAGGCGACATGGAGGTCCGTGTGGGGCGTTTGAAAGAGTCCTCTCCGCGGTCCATGGATCCCTTAACAGGGAGCGGCGCATGGCGCGGTGCTCTGCGCCGCTCCCTGCGGTCGCCCTCCTTCGCCTTCCTGGTCGTGTGTGTGGCCGGCCTTGCGGGACGCCTGATCTATCTGGCGGAAGTCTACGGTTCTCCGGATTTCAATAGCCTCGTTCTGGACGCCCAGTGGTATCACCTCGAGGCGGTGAGAATACGCGCCGAGGGGTGGTTTCCACCGGACGCGTTCTTCCGGGCGCCCGGCTATCCGTACCTGCTTGCCCTGATCTACGGGTTGGGGGGGAACGATCTTCTTCCTGCGCGCGTTCTTCAGATTGCTCTGGCGTCGCTCTCGTCCGGGCTGGCGCTCCTTCTCGGGTGGCGGATCTACGGCCGAGCGGTCGGCTGGGTGGCGGGGATCCTGGCCGCGACGTACGGCGTGTTCATCTACTTTTCGGTCGAGATCCTCGGCACCGCCCTGGTGGTCGCCACCTCGTTGCTGTCTTTGGTGTTGCTGGCCCGGGCCGAGTCCGGGAGGGGGTGGGGATCCTGGTTCCTTGCGGGACTCGCGATCGGTGTGTCGGCCGTTGTCAGACCTACGATCCTGATCTTCGGCGCGCTCGCCGTTCTCTGGGCGAAAGGACTCGGCTCCCGGCGTTGCGGTTGGGGACGGGCGGCCGCCGTGGCCGTCGGCATCGCCGTGTGGTTGGCGCCGGTGACAATCGTCAACTACGCCGCCAGCGGGGAGTTTGTGCTCGTCGCGCACCAGGGCGGCGTTAACTACTACATCGGGAACAACCCTCAGTCGGACGGGAAAACGGCGGCGGGGCCGGGGCCGGGCGACTCGGATCTGCTGCGCTCACCACATCAGACACAGGATTCCGTTTACCGGGGCGCCAAGATGGTGGCCGATCGCGCGAGCGGGAGGGATCTGACGCCGCCCGAAGTTTCCCGCTTCTGGTTCGGGGAAGCCCTGCGGTTCATTCGAGAGCACCCGGGAGACTGGTTCCGCCTGCAGGGGCGAAAGCTCTACTATTTCTGGAACGGGTATGTGATTGATAACAACCGCGACATCGGTGCGTTCATTGAGGCCAACAGCCCATCCCTCCGGTTACCCCACCCGGGTTTCTGGTTGGTCGGCCCTCTGGGGCTGGTGGGACTGGTGCTTTCGTTCCGGCGGGGGCGCTCGTCCCGGCTCCTGGGCTGGTTCGTCATCGCCCAGATGGTGTCCGTCGTGGCTTTCTTTGTCTGTGAGCGGTTTCGAATGCCGGCCGCGATGGCTCTGACCGTGCTTGCCGCCTTGGGGGCGGTCTCGCTGGTCGAGTCGTTTCGAAAACGAGAGTGGACGACGTTCGTTCCTCTGATGCTCGCCGTCATTGGCCTGTCCTGGGTGGTCAACACGCGGGCCCTGGGAATCGAAAAAGACCGCGACGTCCCCGTTCATCTCTCCAACCAGGCAGCGGCGTACATGGAACAGGGGCTGTACGAAGAAGCGATCGACACGTATCGCAGGGTTCTCGAACTGAATCCCCTCGACGCCAAGGCGCACTACACACTGGGGACGGCGTACCTGGCGGGAGGACGGTATGATCGGGCCACATCGGCCTATCGGAAGGCAACGGCGCTGGACGGTTCTTTGGCGGCACCGGTTCACAATGATCTGGGTGTCTACCATCTTCTTGCCGGCCGGCTGGATCAGGCCGAGGAAGAACTGCTTGCGGCTCTTGAGACGGAGCCGGAGTACGTGGTGGCGAACTTCAATCTCGCGCAGGTTTACCGGCGGACCGGCCGCCGCGCGCTGGCTCTTGAGACGTACACGCGAATCCTGGATATTCGGGATGTGCACCCGGCACAGAAGAGCGTGGCGCTGGCGGAACTGGCGCACGCTTCGGCCGCCGAGGGGAAGATCCGGGAAGCCGGGGAGCTCATCGACAGGGCGCTGGAGTTCAATCCCGACAACGACAGAGCGCGACTCTACAGGGGGGACATCTTGCGCCGGTCCGGTGACCGCGCCGGTGCGATTCTCGAATGGCAGAGGTTGGTGGAGGAGAGCCTAAACCCTGCCGTGAAGGCGGAGGCGGAAGCCCGCTTGGCGGAGCCGTAGAGCAATCGATCAATAGAGCAATGGAAAAGGGCATCGTAGAAGAACGCGCGTTGCTCCATTGCGGTCCACCGCTGCTCCGCCCTGTGACCACCGCACCGGGCTTTAAGAAACGGCGCCGTGGTGGGCCCTTCGAGCCGCCGTCGCCATAGGGGGAACGGGAATGGCGAAGACCCGGAATCCGCAGATTCCGCAGGAGAACCGGAGCCCGGAAACCGGCATGCCCGGCAGGGGGTCGTCGGCCTGGCGGTGGTTTCTTCTGTTGTGGGTGCTGGCGGCCGCGCTGCGTGTGGTCTACGTTGTGGACATCATGGACGCGCCCGACATCTCAAGTCCGATTCTGGATTCGAACTGGCACCGAACACAAGCGATGCGCATCGTCGGGGGAGAATGGTTGCCGGAGGCGCCTCTCTGGCGGGCGCCCGCCTACCCGTATTTCCTGGCCCCCCTGTTTTTCCTCTCCAAAGGCGATCCGACCCTGGCTCGCCTCGTTCAGGCCGTGCTGGCGGGCGCCGTCTGCGGTCTGATCTACCTTGTGGGCCGACGGGTGTTCGGGCACACCGTGGGGGTCGTGGCGGGATTTCTGGCCGCCGGATACCAGATGTTCATCTACTTCAGCTCGGAGCTACTGGCGGTCACGTTGGAAGTGTTCGTCAACGTGCTGCTTCTCCTGATGGTTCTCAGGGCCGAGGAGCGGCCCACGTGGCGGTCGTGGTTCGTCGCCGGGTGCTTCCTGGGGTTGTCGGCCGTCGTACGACCGAACGTGCTGGTTTTCGCCGTGTTCCTCTTCCTCGCCGTCAAGGGCCTGCGGTCGTTGCGAACGAACTGGGGGCGCGCCCTGTCGTTGGTTGCCGGCACTCTCGTTCTCATCCTTCCCGTGACGGCCGTCAATCTGGTGAAGGGAAAGGACACGGTTCTCATCGCCTACCAGGGAGGCGTGAATTTCTACATCGGGAACAGTCCTTTCGCCGACGGCAAGACCGTGCTCGTTCCCGGTATGTTTGAACAGGAATACTCGCACTCGCTGGGGGAGTACCGCTGCCAGGTTCAGATGGTGTCGGAGGTGATGGCGGAGAGGGAATGCGGGCGTGAAATGAAACCCTCCGAGCGGGACCGCTTCTGGTACGGCAAGGCGTTTCGCACGATCCTCGACGACCCCGGGCAATTCGGAAGCCTGCTGTTTCGAAAACTCTACTACTTCTGGAACGCCTACGAGGTGAGCAACAATCGTGACATCGAACGATTCGTCCGGGATCACAGCCCCTGGCTTCGCGGGCCGCTGCCGTGGTTCGGCCTCGTGGCTCCGTTGGGGATCATCGGGATGGCCGCAAGCTGGAGGCGCGGGCGCCGCGAGCGACTGCTGTGGCTGTTCTTCCTGGCCCAGATGGTGTCGGTGATCTTGTTTTTCGTCTGCGCGCGCTACCGGCTCTCGGCGGTGAGCGTCTTGATCATCTTTGCCGCCTATGGGGCGACCTGGCTCGTTGGAGGCGCCCGGAAGAGGAATTGGAACCGGCTCGGGGTCGGCCTTCCGTTGCTCGCGCTTCTCCTCTGGTTCGTTCACACCGACTACTTCGACGTGCGCAAGGTGACCGATGAATCGATCCATCACTTCAACCAGGCCATGGCCTTGGGTCGAGAGGGCCGGTTCGAAGAGGCGGCCGCTCTCATCCAGATCGTGGGTCAGATGAACCCGAGGGACCCCATGGTGCACTGCGCCCTGGGGTCGACGTTGCTGCAGGCCGGGCGGTACGATGAGGCGCGAGCGGCCTATGATCGGGCGCTGGCCGTTCGGCCGTCGCTGGGGGCGATCATCCACAGCGACCTGGGAACCTACCTGGCGTCCCAAGGCAGGAACGAGGAGGCGGAGGCCGAGTTTCGGGCCGCCCTTCGGTCGGATCCGGGGTTCATCCACGCCCGGTTGAATCTGGCGGGACTCCTGTCCAACTCCGGCCGGCCGGAGGAGGCGCTTCCGGAATTCGAGGAGGTGCTGCGTCGGGCGCCGGCCGGCGAGGCCGGCCGAGTGCTGACGGAGATTGCCGTGACACTGAACCGGCTGGGGCGACGGCAGGAAGCGATCGAAACGGTCAGGACCTGCATTGCCAGGGACCGCACCAACGCTCGCGCGCACGCGCTGCTGGCGGGCTATCTCGAGGCGGAGGGTGACCTCGAGGGCGCACGGAAGGAGTGGGAGCTCGCGCGGGAATGGGCGCAGAGCGACCGGCAGAGACTCGAAGCCGAGGAACACCTGGACGCGCTCCGTTGAGCGTCGGGCCACGTCGCGGCACCCGGACGCCCGGTTGTGTGCTTCGGTCCTCCCCGCCCGAGATTCCTTCTTGATGTTCGCGGAGTGCTTACGTACGCTGGGGTCCCGCCGAAGGAAATCCTTACGGACATCGAGATCCGGATATCCCCGGATGAATCCACCGCGAGCGGTTCCGGGGACGTGGGGAGGGTGGAGTGGCTTCACGGCGCGTGGTCGTTGCAGGAGCGACGGGGTTCATCGGCAGGGCGTTGTGCGAGCGTCTGCAGGAGGACGGGTTCGATGTCGTGGCCCTTGCCTGGAATGAAGAGGAGGACGTGGAGCTGCCGGGCGACAACGTCGAGGTGGTCGAGTGGGGCGGAAAAACGGCGTCGAAGTGGGGGCGTCACGCGGACGGAGCCTACGCCATCGTCAATCTCGCCGGGGAAAACATCTCGACGGAGAGATGGACCCCCGAGAAGAAGCGCCGGATCCTTCGAAGCCGGGTCGACGCGGCCAGAGCCGTGGTCCAAGCGGTGAAGCAGGCCGAGAAGAAACCCGAGGTCGTGCTCCAGGGTTCCGCCATCAGTTTCTACGGGCGCCACCAGGACGAAATCATCGACGAATCGTGGGGTCGCGGCACCGGCTTTTTCCCGGAGGTGGTCCAGAAGATGGAGGCCGCCGCGGGTGGAGTCGAGGCATTCGGCGTGAGGTTCGTCGCGCTTCGGTCGGGCGTGGTTCTGGGCCCGGACGGGGGGCTTCTGCCGGGTCTCCTGCGATCTTTCCGCACATTCTTCGGAGGACCCACGGGCGGCGGGCGACAGTGGGTTTCGTGGATTCACATCTCCGATGAAATCGAAGCGATACGGTTCCTGATGGATCGAGAGAAGCTCGACGGAGCGTTCAACCTGACGGCGCCCCGGCCGCTTCCGCAGAAGGATCTCTGTCGTGCTGTCGGGAAGGTGATCGGGCGGCCCTCGTGGCTGTCGACCCCCGCCTGGTGGCTGCGTCTTCGGTACGGCGAGATGGCTACGGCCGTGATGCTGACGGGCGCCCGGGTGGTTCCCGCGCGCCTCGAAGGCGCGGGATTCCGGTTTCGATTTTCCGAAATCCGGTCCGCGCTGGAAGAGGTGAAAGCGCAGATCCCCGACTAGGAGGATTCGAGTGCGAGTGGTCGTGGCCGGGGGAACGGGGTTCATCGGCAGGGCTTTGTGCAGGCGCCTGGCCGAGGAGGGAATGGAGCCGGTTGCTCTGACGCGCAACGCCGAAAAGGGAAAACAGGTCTTGGGGGACCGCGTCACCGTGGCCGAGTGGGACGCCCGAACTCCGGAAGGTTGCGTAGAGTGGCTCGAGAACGCCGACGCCGTCGTCAATCTCGTCGGCGAGAACATCGGCCGGGGCCGGTGGGACGAGGAGCACCGCAGGAGAATCCTGGGGAGCCGGGTGGGCGCCGTCCGGGCGATTTCGGGCGCGATGGCACGGGCCCGAAACACCCCCGGGGTCTTTGTTCAGGGATCGGCCGTCGGATACTATGGTGTCCGGGGGGATGAACGCCTGGACGAGACGTCGGCTCCGGGTTCCGGATTCCTGGCCGGTGTGGTGCGGAGCGTCGAGGAGGCCGCCGGGGAAATCGGGACGCTCGGAGTCCGGTTGGTGTTCGCTCGAACGGGTGTTGTTCTCGGGCGCGGCGCCGGAATGCTGCCCCGCCTCGTCCGGCCTTTCCGATTCTTCGTGGGCGGACCTCCCGGGGACGGGAAGCAGTGGATCCCCTGGGTTCACCTGGAGGACGAGGTGGGCGCGCTTCGATTCCTGTTGGAGAGGGACGATCTGGAAGGACCGTTCAACCTGACCGCTCCCGAGCCGGTTCGCATGAGGGATTTCTGCCGCGCGCTCGGGAGAGCCGTCCGACGGCCGTCCTGGCTCTCGACACCTGCCTTTGCCCTTCGTCTTCTCTTCGGCCGCGATATGGCGGACGAAGTTCTCCTCGGCGGCGCTCGCGTTCTACCCAAGCGGTTGTCGGACGCCGGATACGAGTATCGCTCTCCACGGATCGAGGCGGCTCTTCAGAGTCTCCTGTGAAACTCCCTCTACTATCCCGGCCGCAGGTTGCCGAGGAGCTACGTCCCGGGCAAGCACTGTCCTCCCCGCCCATGCCGCGAGACGTCTTTGCTTCTTGCATTGAACGGTGCGCGCCTTCCCCGTGGAATGCCTCCGCTTCCGTGAAATCGTCATTGCCAAAGAGTCCCGGCTGACCGGATGGAGGTGTAGAATCCGAGTGTCTTCCTCGACGTCGTGGGGAGACGGCAAGTGATGTAAAGAGAGGAAGTTCCCCACTTCGCCCGTTTGACATATTGCACGTCCAACTGTTTCCTTGACAACCCGTTGGGTGTATAGTACCATTGTTTGCGAGTCTTTGAAGGAAGTGCGCGTGCAGTTCGATTGGTCTGAGAGGTCTGCATATGGGGTACGTTTGTCTTCTGAAGGAAGGAGATCGTAATGAGAACGCGTAACGCTCTCTCGATTCTGATCGTCACCGGGGTTTCGATGCTGCCAGTATTCGGAGCCTACGGTCAGAGTCCTGCAGATGTTGATTTGATGCCGCTGTCGACTCCTCATTTCACGTTTGTCAGCAACACGGGGGGCCAGTACAACCTGGTGGTCACCGCCGCCGATATTGACGGCGTGGCTCTGGTGCCGGGAGACGAGGTCGGGGTGTTTGACGGAGACCTCTGTGTGGGAGCCGTTGTCTGGCCGTCCACGTTGCCCGCGAGTCTGATCGCCTGGGAAGATGACCCGGATACTCCGGAAGTGGACGGGTATGTCTGCACCAACCCGATGTCGTTTCGAATCTGGGACAACAGCGCAGGTTTCTATGTGAATGCCCAGGCCGCGTATACGACGGGCGACGGCCTCTTCTGCACCGGGTCGACCGCCTGGTTAACACTCTCCGGCGTCGGCGAGAACGTTCAGGTGACGGGTCCCAACAGCGGTGAGGCGTTGTCGGTGGGCCAGAGCTACCCGATTACCTGGACGTCGCAGAGCATCGACAATGTCCGCATCTGGTACGGGACCCCGGACGCGAAGGCCTGGACTCTGATTGTAGACTCGACCCCGGCCGCAGCGGGCTTCTACATGTGGACGGTTCCGAATACGCCGGGCCAGTGGCATATTCGGATCTGCGACGCGTCGGACGAAGATCCCTGTGATCAGACCGACCAGGTGTTCGCCATCTTCCAGCTGATCGACATCACCTCGCCCGACGGCGGGGAACAATGGATGGTGGGCACACACCACGACATCACGTGGGTTCATGCCGGTGTGGAGAGCATCGGAATCGTCTACGGCGAGGCCGGGAACTGGACGCAGATCGTACCGATCATACCGGCCCCCGGTGGAAGCTATGACTGGGAAATCCCGAACGATCCCGGAACCTGGAGCGTCGGTATCTATGACGCGGCCGACGGGAACCCGTTCTCCATCAGTAGTACTTTCGACATCTATGTGCCCTCGGTGACGGTGACGTCTCCCAACGGCGGGGAAACATGGTTGGTCGGGTCGGAGCAGTTGATCACGTGGGATTCTCAAGTAGATCCCACGGTGATCACGAGTGTTTCGATCGAATATGCGAGTGATGCGGAGAAGCAGACGTGGCAGGAGATCGCCGCATCGACGGAGAACGACGGGGAGTATCTCTGGACGGTTCCGAACGATAATTCTACGGATTGTGCCGTTCGTATCTGTGCTCTGGACAGTCCCTTGGAGGCCTGCGACACGAGCGACGGTTCCTTCGAGATCTACCAGACCGTGACGGTGACGGCGCCCAATGGGGGAGAAACCTGGGGCGTCGGGACCCTGCAGGACATCGAGTGGACGTCCGAGGGGATCGATCTGGTGAGGATCGAGTACGGGTTTGAAGATGACAAGGGCTGGACGGTGATCGAAGAGTCGATTGCGGCTTCGGCGACGCCGTACTCGTGGGAAGTGCCCGACACGCCGGGCGATTTCCGGGTTCGCGTGTGTGATGTCGAAGACACGAATCCGTGCGACACGAGTAACGGGACGTTCACGATCGAGGAGACGATCGAGGTCACCGTGCCCGCGATCGCCGAGGAATGGGTAGTCGGGTCCACGCACGATATCGAGTGGACCTCGGGCGGCATCGATTCGGTGCACCTGATGTACGGGTTCCAGGACCCGAGGGGCTGGACGACGATCGAGGTGTCTCTCCCCGCATCGGCCACGCCTTACTCCTGGTTGGTTCCGGACGACCCCGGGGTCTACTACATTCGCGCGTGCGACGCGGAGGATCAGACCCCCTGCGACAACAGTGACGTGAGGATCACGATCGTCGAGACGCTGGAGCTGACGGCTCCGACGGGCGGTGAGGAATGGATGGTGGGGACCGACCACGACATCACGTGGACGTCGGGCGGTATCCAGAACGTCGACATCTACTACGGAGCGTACGATGGGAAGGCGGCGGCGGTCGTCGAAAACCTGATCGTCGAAGACCTCGATGCTTCGCTGGGTACGTACGCCTGGACGATTCCGAATGATCCGGGGTTCTGGCAGGTTCGCATCCTGGACTCCCAAGACGGGGTGCCGCTGGACACCAGCGACTACCTGGAACTCTATTCGCCGTCGGTGACGGTATTGTCTCCGAACGGCGGGGAACGATGGTTGGTGGGATCGGGGCAGTCGATCACGTGGGATTCCCGAGTGGATCCGTCGGTGATCACGAATGTCTCGATCGAGTACGCGAGTGATGCGGACAAACAGACGTGGCAGGAGATCGTTGCGTCGACGCCGAACGACGGGACGCATCCCTGGACGGTTCCGAACGACAATTCTATGGATTGCATCGTTCGCATCTGTGCCCTCGACAGTCCCGTGGAGGCCTGCGACACGAGCGACGATCTCTTTGAAATCTACCAGACCGTGGACGTGACGTCCCCGGCCGGTGGGGAGACCTGGGTGGTGGGGACGATGGAGGACATCGAGTGGACGTCCGAGGGGATCGACCTCGTGAGCATCGAGTACGGGTTTGACGACGGGAAGGGGTGGACGGTGATCGAGGCGTCCATTGCGGCTTCGGCGACGCCGTACTCGTGGGAGGTTCCGGACCATACGGGGAATTTCTACATTCGAGTGTGTGATGCGGAGGATCAGGATCCGTGTGATTCGAGCAGGGGGATGATCAGCATCGAGGAGACGCTGACGCTCACGGCTCCGACGGGTGGCGAGGAGTGGATGGTGGGGAGCGACCACGACATCACATGGACGTCGGACGGCATTGCGAATGTCGATATCTACTACGGGGCGTACGACATCAAAGCCGGGGCGCCGGTCCCGGTGCCCGTGGAAGAATACCTGATCGTCGAGGATTTCGACGCCTCGCTGGGAACCCACCCGTGGACGATTCCGAACAACCCCGGATTCTGGCAGGTTCGCATCCTGGACTCCGAAGACGGGGTGCCGCTGGACACGGGCGGGTTCTTCGAGATCTTCGCGCCCACCGTCACGGTTCTGGATCCGAACGGTGGAGAGGTGTGGATCGTCGGGAGCGTGCAGGATATCGATTGGAGCTGGCGCGGCGACTTCACCGACGTGAGCATCGAGTACACGACGGCCGGGACGGGACGGGCGGTTTGGGTAGAGGTGATCGCCAGTACGCCGAACGACGGGACGTATGAATGGACGATTCCGGACACGCCGTCGCAGGACTGTTACGTGAAGGTCTGCGGGCTCGGCACTGCGGTCGAGGCGTGTGACGAGAGCGACGAACCGTTCGAGATTCAGGCCCAGGAGTACGTGGAGGTGGTTGCGCCCAACGGAGGCGAGGAGTGGGCCGTCGGTTCCCAGCAGCTCATCACGTGGAACACCGTCGAGGTCGAGATGCTGAGAATCCAGTACGGCGATGAGTCAAGGGGCTGGACGGTGGTCACGGACATGGTCGCGTCGGAAGCCGGATCGTACCTCTGGACGATTCCGAATGATCCGGGCGACTGGTTGGTCCGAATCTGTGATTGGGACGGCGAACCGTGTGACGTGAGCGACGATACCTTCGAGATCTACGTTCCGTACTTCGAGGTGACGCGTCCCAACGGCGGTGAGATCTTCATCGTTGGTACGGACGAGATGATCACGTGGGAATCGCGCGGAGACTTCGATTGGGTCTCCATCGAGTATTCCTATAGCGAGGGTGGGGAGAAGTTCCCCATCTGGAACGAGGTCGATTACTGGACGGAGAACGACGGCGAATTCCTGTGGACGGTTCCCGATACACCTTCGGAGATCTGTCTCGTGCGGGTCGGAGAGGGATTGGTCAAGGGCGCCACGAAGGACGGTTGGATCAACGACGTGAGTGATGAGTACTTTGAGATCCAGGAGCCCGAGTCCCTGGCCGTGGTTCTGCCCGCAGGCGGGGAGGAATTCACGGTAGGATCCGTGGAGGAGATCACGTGGACGGCGGTCGAGGTCGAGAGCATCGGGATCGTCTACGGCATACCGGCGGCGAAGGTGTGGTACACGATCGAGGCCTCCTGGCCGGCGGCCGGCGGGTCGTACATGTGGACGATTCCGAATGATCCGGGATTCTGGCAGGTGGGAATCTACGATGTGGAGGATGGGGCGCCCGCGGCCTTCAGCAATGAGTTCGAGATCTATGGTGAATTTATCATGGTGACGCAGCCCAACGGCGGCGAGGACTGGACCGTGGGTGATGCGAAGACGATCACCTGGACGTCTCGCGGAGAGTTCACGGACGTCATGATCGAGTACACGACCAACGCCAGCACGAAGTCGGATTGGACCCTGATTACGCTTATGACGCCGGACGACGGGGTCTACGAGTGGACCATACCGGACACGCCGTCGGCGGACTGCAAGGTGAGGGTCTGCGAATCGATGAGGGGCCGTGGAGTGGAGCCCCAGATCTGTGACGAGAGCGACGACGTCTTCACGATTCGTTCGGCGGAGTACCTGGAGGTGGTCTTGCCTGCGGGCGGCGAGCATTGGTTGGTGGGGACGCAGCAGACCATCGACTGGGTGGCGGTGGAGGTGGAGAACATCGGTATTGTCTACGGGCAGTCGGGGAATTGGAAGACGATCGAGACGTCGGTGCCAGCGGGGAAAG
>CAZSXU010000008.1:0-124149 GCA_964610505.1 uncultured bacterium
TCCCTGGTTTCTCCGCTGGATCAGGCTCTGATGAAGGAGTCAACCCGAATCAGGGTGATGAAATCCGTTGTTGGGCATGCAGATTCTCAATTAGGGCTCTGTCCCGGATTCCTCAGGGCTCTGTCCCGGATTCCTCAGGGCTCTGTCCCGGATTCCTCAGGCTGCTCCGCGGATTCCCCAGGAGTCCAGCGCGGCGGTCCTGGATCATCCCCAGTGAACGACAGCCAGCCCCAGCGCAGGGTGTCCAATAGAGCGCCGGTGTGCGCGTCTATCACGAACACTTGGCCACCGCCGCTGTCCGCCTGGTCGCAGGTCGTGTTCGTCACACGCCAGACGACGCCGTGTTGCCGATCCTCTGTCAAATCCGCTGTCCATTCCGCCAGTCCGGTTTCCATCCCGAACGCGGAGGCCGCCCTGAGCGCGGCGTCCTCGTCGAGCAGCGGACCAAGTTCTGCCGGCCGCGTCCCATCACCTGATTGCTCGCACGGAGGTGTGGCGCATCCAAGAGAGAGCGCCAGCCCCAGGACCATGATCAACAAGATGGCGTACTTGGTTCCCCCGTCCATCGATGTAGCCTTCATCCCCCGGCCCTTGGAAACCGAGATGAGCCATCCCGCAGCGAAATGGGTGGCTGACCCCTGCTACCGCACCTGCCGCCCCATCATCGGGCCCCTGCTCCTCTACGAGTTAGGATCTCTTCCACACTATGCTGGCTAAGAGGACCGGTTGGCACGCGCCCGGTTTGCAAAGCCTCCTCGATTTGGCGAAGTGCCTTCTCGGCGTTCGAGCCGCCGAGCAACGTCTCTGAGGATCCCCTGACGACGATCACCCACAGCTTCCTCTCAGATTCCAGCATTCTGGCAAACGTCGTCAGCTGCGAACGTGCTCCCCGCTCCGAGGGAATCCCTCGACCGCGTGTTGCAGCTTCAAAATCCGGACGCTCACTCATCATGAAGGACTCCTCAGGTCGCCCTCTAACCTTCCACAACAGGGTGCGGTTACGAACCGTGGGCTGGTAGTCCGGGTCAAGGAGATCGCTTTCGAGGGAATCCAAGACGACCCGTGCCGCAAGTTCATCCGAGCCTGTGCGTTCCAAAACATCCCAATATCGGTTACCCGCTTCAAGACACAGCTGACTCTTCTTCTCACTGTGCAGGCGACTAGCCGCGGCCCATGTGCTTCCCGCTTCGACGAGCCCGGCAATGAAGGGAACATCCTTGTAGAGGCTCTCGAGCGTCCCCTCTGAAAGAACTTTTCTCCCGGATCCGGATCGCGGAGTCGGAAGGACGGCGAGTCCATTGATCCGCATTGTGTCACCCGGCGCCCACGTGCAGTGTGCCTCCCCTGTGATTTCGTAGCCGTGGATATACAGCCGGTTCTCGGGTGCAATCTTGATTGTGTAGGGGAAATCCAGGGAGCGTCGGAAATCCCCGATTCCTGGAGAACACCCTGTCCCACCTCCGGCATTTCCGAGGCGTGCCTCGCCGAAGCTGAGCAGCAGGACAACGACCGCACATGCAAGTGTCACGCTTGCCACAATCCTCAGCTTTCTCATCTCTGGACTTCCGTCTCCGGTTTCCTTTCGGGACAGGTAGCCGATTAGGGCTCTGTCCCGGATTCCCGGTGCGTACTACTGGTGGATCCAGAGCCTCTACATCAGGCCCGAGCATCGCGGGCGAGGCCTTGTGGAGCTCCTTCTCGAGACGGTGGAAGAGGCCGCACGGGCAGCCGGAGCACTCGATCTGAGGCTCTACGCGCACACTTCGAATCGACGGGCAATCAAAGCCTATCGCCGGTGGGGATTCAGCACGGCCCCGTACACCATCATGACCAAGCAACTCCGGAAAGACTGAGCAGGAAGTTCTGAGTTCTAGGAATTCGGGTCTGTCCCGAATTACCTTATCTGCGTAATCTGCGGACAGATCGGCTCTCTTCCCTATCCCTGCAATCTGTGAAATCTGTGGCTAGGGTTTGTCCCTTTCCCTTCTACCGTACTGTCGGAAACAACCCTGCGTCCGTGTGCGGAAGGAAGAGAGCGGCGACGAATTCTTCCATGTAGCCGGGGGCGGTGCTGAGGTCGACGTAGGTGATCTTGGCGGCGATCTCGTCGATGCGGTCCCGGAACGAATCCCACAGGAGGGCCAGCGCGGCGCCCTTGAGGGAACCGTTGCCGATGTAGGAGAAGCGCTCGCGGGGAAGATCCGGAAGCATCCCGATCGCGATGGCGTTGTCGATGTTGAGGCTCCGGCCGAAACCTCCCGCAATGACCACCCGCTCGATTGCGTCGGGCGCGATATCCAGGTTCTTCAGAAGTGTGCGCACTCCTGCATACGCGGCCCCCTTGGAGCGGATCAGGTGCTCCAGATCCCGTTGAGTGATCACAATATCGGAGCCCGCGGCCGTGTCCTCATGTCCGACGAGTCCGAGTCCTTCGGACGGGTCAGACCCGTCGGACTCGTCCAAGGTTTTTGACGTGAACTTCCCTTTCTGGTCGATGAGGCCGGCCGCTCGCAACTCCGCAAGGACATCCACCAGCCCCGACCCGCAGATCCCGCTCGGGTCGGCGTCGCCGATCGTCGTGTAGAACAACTCCCCCGCCGACGAATCGATTTTGACGCTGTCGATGGCCCCGGCCATGGCCCGCATTCCCGAGCATACCCCGGAACCTTCAAACGCCGGACCGCAGGAGCACGCGCAGCCCGCCATCCACTCGCGGTTCCCAAGAACGATTTCTCCGTTCGTGCCAAGATCAACGTAGAGAGTGAGCGGTTCCTCGTTCCACATTCGGGTGTAGAGAACGCCGGCCGTGATGTCTCCACCCAGGTAATTCCCCACCCAGGGAGAGATCCAGAGAGGAGCCGAAGGGTGAACCGGGAATCCGCTCTCCAGTGCGTTGCGATGCGGGACGTCCACGTCCGGCGGGGGAAGGGGATCCGTCTGAATCCAGGCCGGATCCATTCCCAGGAGGAGGTGGGCCATCGTCGTATTGCCGGCGGCCGTCACGCCGTCGATCGATGCGATCGACTCTCCCGTGGCCGCAAGGAGACTCTCGATCACTCCCTCAATCGTCTCCAGACCCAGGCGCTGGAGGGTTCCCAGACCCTTCTTGCGCACGGCGAAGTTGATTCTGTGAATGATGTCCGCCCCGTGCGCCGCCTGCCGATTCTCGGCCGCCGCCTCGGCCAGAAGCTCTCGCTCGTCCAGATCGAATAACGCTCCTGCCACCACCGTGGTGCCGATGTCGAGGGCAAGGCCGAGGCTTTGTTGCGGTCGGGGAAAGGATTCCCCTCCTACAATGTCCTGGCCGCCGGATCGCCCGGTCGCCTTGTCGCCCTTTCGCCCTTTCGCCTTTTCGCCTTTTCGCCCCCTGGCCTTTTCGCCTTTTCGCCCATTCGCCCATTCGCCCATTCGCTCGACACTGTCGAGCAGATCCTCCATCGACAGAAACGTCTGCGTTCCGGCGGTCGAGTGGGACTCCAATTCACGGGGGATGTCCACTACGAGATCCGATTCCACCTCCGTCATGCACGCTAGACAATACCCGCTCTCGACGTCCCGCTCCGACAGTAGAGGCTGGGAAGCCGCACGGACCGTCCCCTCGAGGACTCGGACCCTACATTTCCCGCACTTCTTCTCGCCCCCGCATGGCGTGATGAGCCGCAGGCCGGCTTCCAGCGCCGCGGCGAAGATCGTCGTGCCTGGTGTGACCTGGACTTCCAGGCGGCTTGGCTGGAAGACTACCCGAAACATTCCGGACCCTCACCCTGCTGTCGGTGCTCAGGCACCGCAGCCTTCCCTCTCCCAGAGGGAGAGGGTTCCTGTCGGAAATGGTTGATCTTGGGTCTTGTCGCGCCCTCTCGTTTCATGCCCGGGCCGGCCGCGGCGAAGGTTCGCCGGATCGAAGGCGGCAGCGCGGGGGCGTTGCTTTCTCGCCCTTTCGCCCATTCGCCCATTCGGAAATCAGTTACGTCCACACTTGCTTCAAATACGCGGGGAAATCTCCCGCTTCTTCCGGCCCTACCAGAATCTCCCATCCCGGCAGGGTATCCTCCAGTTCCCCCTGGATCACGGCGATGTATCCGGGGATGATGACCTTGCGGTGGGACACCTTGTCCTCGATTCCCATCTCCAGCAGCTTCTTCCCCACGAACTCACCGCCGAACTTGCCCGCAGACCAGGCGGTCAGGACCGAGAGTCCCTCCGCCTCGACCACGGCCAGCCAACCGGGCACTCCGGATCCCTCCATCTCCGTAGAGACGATGAAGTACGTCAGCGAGAAATTGGTCGTCAGAGCCAGAGGTGAATCCGGGCCGGGCTCGCCGATGGGGTAGATCCCGGGGTCCACCTGAAGAGGTTTCTGCGGATCGGTGTAGATGTTCTGACGAAGAGCGAGAAGGGGAAGGAACATCCAGGGCTCGTCGCCCTCCAGGATCACGATGGAGGCATACTTGCAGATTCCGAGCGTGGCCGCCGCGGCTCCCGCCTGCGGCGACGCCCCTCCGCCACCCACCGTCATCAGCGTCGGGAGGCCGAAGTCCTTGTCCGATTGTTCCAGCGCCGCGCGGCGGATGACCGTCTGGTTCTCCAGAGCTTCACGGAGCGTCTTCGCTCCGGGCTCCAGCACCAGATCCTCCACGCCGGTCTCTCGAATCTTGGCCGCCAGATCGTGAAGTTCCGACAGGGAACCGTCATGCCGCACGACCAACGGAACCTTGAAGGATCGGGCCAGCTCGGCCATCCCTTCCCAGTTCCCTCCCGTGGCGGCGTAGATGAGAGGCCGCCGGACGGCGCACGCCTCCAGGGCGGCTCTCAGAATCTCGGGGTTCTCCGAGTGCAGGATGAGTGGAAATCCCGACTCATCCGAAAGCCTTCGGGCGGTCTCGGCATAATGATTCGCATTTCCACTCTCACACCTGAGGGCCACAAGATCGAGGCTCAGCGTTTCGCCCGCGCGGTCGAAGCAAACGGCCTCCGTTTCGGAGATCCGCCGGGCGAGATCCGCCTCCGGCATCTGATCGCCGACCGTAAGGGCCAGAGCCGTGTGATGGTAGAAGGTCTTGTCGTGGCGGAAGAGAACGGTCTCCTCGCCAACCGCGACCTCCTTCGGTCCGGTCCCGATTCGCACCAGGCGGATGGGGGGCGTGGCGGCCGCGCCCAACACCTCCTTGGCTTCGTCCGACGCGTGCGGGCACAGATCCAGTTCCACCTGACGCGCCGCCAGCTTCATAGCGAACGCCAGACACGTCTGGAACCCGCAATCCTTGCAGTTCGTGTTGGGAAGGAGCTTGAAGATCTGAAGTCCCGTGAGAGCCATTACTCCCCCCCTCCCATCAATTCCCCGATTGCCTCCCGGACAGTGGCCGCCGCCTCCGGATGGCGCATCACGAGGATCGCCGCACCCGAGAGAAGAAGAGGAACCGCCGTCGCCACTTCCCAGAGGATGGCCCGGGATCGCTGGTCTCCCCAGCGCGGTTCCTCCTCGGTGGGAGTCTTGGCCTCCTTGACCCTCCAGGTTTCCTCACCCACGAAACAGATCATGGGCATCCGCAGCATCGCATCTCCCCCGAGCGCCGCCAGCCGGATCCGCTCCATCACCGAGTAGGTGTATTCGAGTCCATATCCCAGCCCGCCGGTCAGGGGATCGATCACGATCCGCTCGGCAGGGAAATTCATCTCTGTAATGAGGATGTTGAGCTGTTTAGCCATGTTGACGTCGATCGGACTCTCGGCCACAATGGAATGACCGTAGGCCTGCGCGGCGGCGACCAGCGTCTGGTAGTGATCCTCCACGGCCGCAGCCAGGAGGCACGCCTTTCCCTCCGCCGCTTCTCCACATTTCGGAAGAACCTCGTTCTGCTTCGCCGACGGCCCCGGCCCCTTGATGATGAGCGGAACGTCCACCGCGTCGAGAACGGATCGAACCAGCTCTGCGCAATCCTCCGGCGACCGATCCCCTCGATCCGGATGGGCGCTTCTGAGATTCAGGCATACGAGATCGGCGCCGAACTCCTCCACCGCCTTCTTCGCCCAGGCGACCGGGTCATCCAGGACTCCCTCGTAGGGCGCCTTCGCCAGGTCGATCCAGTCTTCCGGATCCCGATCCGGCACTTCCAGAGCGATCACGGGTCGATGCGGAAGCTGACCCTCGAAATGGTGGAAGGGCAGGGCTTCTTCCCCACCCACCGTCAGGTTTCCGCCGAGGGTGACTTCCCGAATCTTCCCCGGCCACGCCTTCTTCACAACTTCTAATGCCATAGCCTCCACCCTGAGACAGAATGAGTAAATCGTAAATGGTAAATGGTTCCCGGGCCCTCTCCCTTGCTGCCGTCGCCTACAGCGCCGGCAGCTTTCCCTCTCCCGGAGGGAGAGGGCATCATCTACGTAATCTGTGAAATCTGTGGCTGGGGTTCTAGTTCGTCGCGCTCTCGCTAAATCATCTCGCTCATCTCAAGAGCCGGGTGTTTCACTTCCGTCAGGTATTCAATCAGCGGCTCGAGATCCGTGGCGATCGTCTCGTCCGCGATCTTCTCGATCAGATCCGGACAACCCACCTCTTCCGCCCGCTTGGCCAGCTGCGGCGCCAATCTCTGTTTGATGTGCTGCGTCATCCAGACCACGCGAGGAAGTCCGCCGTCGGCCGAGATGAACTTGGGACTCACGATGTACAGAGTACCGATCCCGATGAACCCCGGCGTCTGTTGCCCGCCCCCCACCGTCTCCGCGAGAGACGAAAACGTCATGCCCGACGGGGTCATCCCCTGATGCTCGCGATCCACAATCATGATCCCCTTCGTTCCGGGCAGCACGCAGGCGATGCATTCGAAACAGCCGCACGAGGTCATGGGATCGTCGATCATCGAGTACGCGCTGAAACTGCCGATGGTCTGGTTGGACCGCTGGTACACGAAGTCGTTCACACCCTGCCACTTGCCGCTCACCGCGTCCAGAACCTTCCCCTTTTTGACCGGCTGGTTGGCCCCGTGCGGGCTGATCTCGTGTGCGGCCTTCCCGTCCAGCCAGTTATACGCTCCGCAGAGCCCCAGTCTCTGCGGCGTGATGATGCAGACGTGGTTGGGCGCGTAGGACTGGCAGAGCTGGCAGGAATAGTACGTGTCGACGCTCTCGTCGGTCATCTCCGTCAATCTCTGGTCCCGCTCTTCGTAGGCGGCCCGAGCCTCGGAGAGGTGGGCCTCGACATCCTCCTGCCGGGTCAGAAGGGCGACTTCCACTTTGTCGACGATGGCCGGGAACTCGCTCAAGAGCTTGGCCCGAAGGATGGTCCCGAGATGCGAAATCCTGAACCCGGCTTTCTTCGCCTCTTTGCCGATCCTGAGCCAGATGACGTCGCGCTGCCCCAGGTGCATCACGCCCATGGGCATCGAGAGAAACGTGTGGATATGGCGCTCGAGGATCGACTCGAAGTCCTTCTGCATCTTCCGCCCGGCGACCTTCACGAGAATCGCAAGAGGGAGCTGGGCGCCGTCCTCCAGCTCATCGATCTCGGGACCGATGACTTCGATCCGGTCGTCCTCCACCTCGCCGAGATCCGCCATCTTCAGATACTCAAACGCGGGGGCGAACTTGCCGCCGAACTCCGCGGCAACACTTTCCTTGCGGACCCGCTCGCCCTCGAAAGCCGGACCGTAGCGGACCGGGATGGGGATCTTGTCGATCTTGATCTTGAGCCCCCGGACCTCCATGGCCCGCGCCGGCATCTCTTCGTGGCCGACGGACGACACCACGTGTTCATAGGTGCAGATCCCCGAGGGGCGAATCTCGGGAATCGCCGTATCCGCGATCACCGGGAAGCCGAAGCTGATGGCTCCGGCCGCGGTGGCGTACTTCTCGTCGTCCACCTCGCCGAGGGCCAGCACAAACGCGTGCACCCGCTCGAGCGTATACCGGAGAATCTTCCGGGCCTCGTCCATCCCCTTCGGAGTGATCCCGCCGAACGTCATCGCCGAGCGGGCCGCGAAACCGAGGGCATGGACGGCGGCGGAGACGTCCCTCCCGTAGGGTACGAGGAAGGTATCCCAATTCATCTCGACGCCGGCTTCCCCCAACTGCTCCGCCATGCTGACGCCGTTGGTGTGGCCTGCCATGAAGACAAGGATGTTCCGCTCCTGCAGGTCTCGAGCCAGATTGACCGCCGCCTCGGTCGTCGGAAGGGCCCCCACGCAGGCGGCGAATCCGGGCATGCGACCGTCCACCAGCTTGATGCCCTGCTCTCGGAGGATGGCGTCCGGCGTGGGGCCAAGCCAGAGCCCCGTCGACAGAGACGCGCCGTTCACCACCTTGACCGTCTCGATGATCTCCTGGGCGAAGAGCGTGGCGATCCCGGCGTCCAGCGCGTGTCCCAGATAGGGGAGCCAGAGCGCCTCGGAGGGGAGCGGCGGCAACAGACCGCGAGCAATGTCCGCGATCGCCTTCAGGTCGCCCAGACTCTGAACCTTCCGGCCCGTCAGGGCATAGATCACCGGCAGGTAGTAGGCCGTGTCGGTAAGGGACGCGGGTGTGTCGGGACCGTGTTTCTCCAGTGCGCCGGCCAGGTCCCTCTCGGCTCTCGACACATACTCATGCGCACCCCGAATGGCTGCTGTTGCGATGATCTTCGACAATGGCGTTTCCTCGTCAGTTTATGAACCCAACCCACACTGCAATCGATCAAACCACTCTTCTCGCTCCAGTATCGGATACAACCACTCCCAATCGGCGCCTCTCAGCAATCTCTCTTCCTCGCCCGTTACGTCAACCTTCTTCGTCATCAGGAGCCGGAGGACGCCGGCGTCGTGAATCTCCCCAACGAGGAGCGCGCCGACGAGCACCACTCCGTCAAACACCAGTTTGCGATAGACGTCGTTCCCGGCCTTGTGCACAAGGATGCGGTGATGCTCCCCGCTCCGGACGGTCCCGAGTGAGATGAGCTCCAGCCCATAGAACTCGGCCGCGTTCATCCGCATGCCGCCGACGTAGGGCCGGTCGAGACCCACCATGTTCAGCCCCGCAATCCGTCCCTGCTCGAAGGCAACGGGCCAGATGCCGTGCGTATCTTCTTCTCCGGTGATGAGATCAGCCGCCTGGGCCACGTCACCGGCCGCGTAGATGCCGCCGGCCGAACTCTCCATCCGATCGTTTACCCGAATCCCCCACTGGACATCGATACCCGTGCCCCGGACGACCTCAAGATTGGCGTCCACCCCCTTGGCGGCGATCACGATTTCACACGGAAGCGTCTCGCCGGTATCCAGACGGACCCCTTCGGCCTTCGAATCGCCCAGGATCTCCACGACGTCCGTCCCCGTACAAACCGCCACGCCGGCGGCGGAGAAACGCTCCTCGAACATCCGTCCTGCTTCCCCGTCGGCCAGCTGCGACAGGAGGTGTGGCGATTTGACGACGATCGAGACATCCAGCCCCTTTTCTCGAAGACCGCAGGCCGCCTGGAGACCGACGTTTCCACCGCCGAGGACGACGGCCGCCTTCGCCTCGGAGGCCAGGTCCGCCAGCCGGCGAAGGTCCGCCAGGGTGCGAAAGCCCAGCACTCCCTCCTTATCGATCCCCGGAATCTTCGGCCACCGCACAAACCCGCCCGTCGCCACGAGCAACCGGTCGAAGCGGACGGTTTCACCGTCGGCCAGCTTCACCTCTCGCTTCTTCGGATCGACGGACTCGGCACGGCGGCCCAGCATCGCCTCGACTCCGGGCTCTTTCATGAACTCCCCCGGCCGGAATCGAATATCTTCCCGGCCGCGAAGAAGATCTAGATACATCATGGGCCGGGAATAGAGAGGATCGGGCTCCTCCGATATGACCGTCACGCGGGCATCGGGATCCGCTTCGCGAATGGCCTCGACAGCCGCCACTCCGGCCGCGCTGGCCCCGATGATGACATGCGTCAGACCGCGCGATGCCCCGGGAGCCTCCGGACGTGGCGGCCCCTCGACGTCTTCCCATCGGAGGGCATCCGTCGGACACGCCGACACGCAGGCGGGATCCCCTCTCTCCGCGCAGAGATCGCACTTCAGTGCCGTTCCCCCGGCGGAACATCGGAGCGAAGCCATCGGGCAAACCATGACACACATCCAGCATCCCACGCATCGCTCTTCATCGCAGCGGACAACGCCGGTTTCCGCATCTCTCGTCAGCGCCCCGCTCTTGCAGGCAAACACGCACTCCGGTTCGTCGCACTGCCTGCACTGGAGGGGCGCGCCTCTGCCGCCCGTCGCGGCGGCCACTCGAACGCGATGGATGGGAAGCGGGCGCTCGACGATCGCACCCACGAGCGTCTTCGCCCGGGAATGTTCCATCGCGCAGGCCAGTTCACAGGATCGGCAAGCCAGGCATTTTGTGATGTCACAGGTCAGTCGTTTCACGATTCCTCTATTTCGGTTTCTCGTTCATCCTTCGACAGGCCACCGAACCTTTGCCGCGGCGCAAAGCCCATACTGCAGAGAATCGAAAGTCGAAAGTTGAAAGTCGAACACCCAGGCCTCGGGCCGGTCGCGGCGAAGGTTCGCCGGATCGAAAGCCGCAGCGTGGGGTCTTTCAACGCAACGGGATTCCACCCTCCTCGCCGATGATCATCCCCCATTCACGCTGCAGCAGAGAGCCGCCGAACCTTTGCCGCGGCGCAAAGCCCATACTGCAGAGAGTCGAAAGTCGAAAGTTGAAAGTCGAACACCCAGGCCTCGGGCCGGTCGCGGCGAAGGTTCGCCGGATCGAAATCCGCAGCGTGGGAACTTTCAACGCAACGGGATTCCACCCTCCTCGCCAATGATCATCCCCCATTCACGCTGCGGCGGAGAGCCGCCGAACCTTTGCCGCGGCCCCGGCCAGCCTCGGGGCGCGTCACGTGTACATCATCGGTTTCAGTTTTAACGCCTCCCGCTGTCGATCCAGATGCTCGACCACTCTGGCCGCGGCGGCACCGGCGTCGTCCTCGAAGACCAGACGCCCGCCCAGGAGCTCCTCCATGTCCTCTGCCAGAAACTTCACCACGTTGGCCGAGCCGTGCACCCGGGGCGGGGGCGCGAACACCGTAAGGATTCCCGAAGCCGCCGCGTAGGTGGCGATCGCGATCGCTTTTTCGCTCATGGCTTCGGGCGCCACCCCGGCCACGGGGAGCTGTGAGATATCCTCCCCAATACCTCCCTCCCTCACCATTTCCGTGCACGCCATGAGAATTCGGGAGTTGTCGACGCAGGATCCCATGTGAAGGACCGGCGGAATCCCCACCGTCTCGCAGATTTCCCGGAGCCCTTGTCCGGCCGATTCCCACGCGGCCTCGGGCTTCATGAGCCCCGCCTTGGCACAGGCGATGGCCGCACATCCCGTCTGGACCACCAGGACGTCCCTGGAGAGGAGATCACGAACCAGCTGGAGATGACTCTCGTCGTGAACCTTCTTGGGGGTATTGCAGCCGATGACGGCCGCCACCCCGCGAAGCCGGCCGGCCGCGATCCCATCGTTGAGCGGTCGATAGCTCGACCGGTATCGCCCTCCCAAATGGTGGAAAATGTTTTCGGCCGTGAAGCCGGCGACCAGATCCATCTTCTCTTCGGGAATTTCCACTCGCGAGGCGTCCCGGTTGGAGAAGTTCTCGACGGCCGACGATATCAGCTCCCGGGCTACCTCGAGAGCGCGCTTTTCTTCAAAGGGAACGTGGCGGACCCCGGGAATCCTGGCCTTGGGCGACGTGGTGACCATTCGGGTGTGATAGCACCCGGCGATCTGCTCGACGCCGGGGAGAATGCACTGGACGTCGACGGCCATCATTTCCACCGCACCCGTGGCGATCGCCAGTTCCTGCTGCAGGAAGTTGCCGGCCACCGGGAGTCCTTGGCGCATCAGGATCTCGTTTGCCGAGCAGCAGATCCCGACCAGATTGATGCCTTTCGCTCCAGTGGCTTTCGCTCTCTCCAGCATCGCCGGCTCCCGGGCGGCTCGGACCATCATCTCGGCCAGGCTGGGCTCGTGACCGTGCACCACTACGTTCACTTCGTCCTCTTTGAGCACACCCAGATTTACTTCCGCCCGAACCGGCCAGGGCGAGGAGAAGAGAACGTCGGAGACGTCGGTCGCCATCATGGAGCCGCCCCACCCATCCGCCAGTGCCGTGCGGCACGCGGCCAGCAGGATACTGCGGGCATCGGCGTCCACCCCCTCGTGCGTGCGGTGAAGAATCTCGACCACGTCCCGGTCGATCCCGCGCGGGAAGACGCCGGCGCTTTTCCACATCGTCTGCTGACCTTCGGGCGCCCGCTTTGCGGGAACCAGATCCCCCTCCTGCCGCCCGAACTGAAAGAGCATGGCCTCCGCCACACGGCCGGCGACGTCAAGATCACTTCCGTCCCGGCTGACCCCGAATTCGTCGGCGAGACGCCCGAGTTTCTCCGGGTCCCCGACCCGGAAATCGCGGGCTTCCCCCCTCGCCGTTCGGAGCAAGGTGAGAGCCAGACCTCGCCCGTGATCCGCATGCGCGGCCGCTCCCCCCGCCACCCCACGAGCCAGATTCCGTGCGACGATAGCGTCGACCGAAGCTCCGCAACACCCCTGCTGCTCCTCTTCCCGGAACGGATCGATGCGGCATGGTCCCATCAGGCACAGGTTGCAGCAGATCCCCAGCTCGCCGAAGCCGCACCGGGGTTCCATTCTCTCATGCCGGGCCCAGACGGTCGAGAGGCCTTCTCTCTCGGCCTTCGCCAGAGCCTGGATGGTCGCGGAATCTACGGAACGGCGTTTCTCTGTGCTCTTGGTCATCACTCAGTCCAGTCGTTGTTTGAGAAATGTGTAGTTGCGGTTCGTCACGCGCTCGCTCCCGGGGACACAATCCCTGTTTCGAACGGCCTTCGGCATCCCCGGGCCTCGCCCGAAACAGGGTTATGTTCCCTGACACTCTCGGACCCTGACTGTGCTGTCGGGAATGGTGGATCGTATGCCCTGTCGCCCTGTCACCTCTCGGGCCGGCCGCGGTGAAGGTTCGCCGGATCGAAAGCCGCAGCGTGGGATGTTTCAACGCAACGGGATCCCGCCCTCCTCGACAATCATCATCCCCCATTCACGCTGCGGCGGAGAGCCGCCGAGCCTTTGCCGCGTCGCAAGGCCCGAGCGCATGCCATCTCGTGACCTCAACATACTCCAGTCACATTCCCTTCCAGGATCTTCCTCAAATCGGCCACGGCCTTCGCCACTGCCGGTTCCACCGGTTCGGCGGCGCGTCCCTCCCTCGCCTGGGACCGGAGCGCCGGGCTCCAGGGAATCTTCACCAGAGGCCCCCAGTCGTCCATCTCCGGCATGTTCTCATCGAAACCGTTGGCGACGGTCCACACCTTCTCGATTCTGAGCTGGGCGGCCAGCGAGCGAATCCGCTTCGCCGTCTCCAGGCTCTGGCGAGAGGATCCCAACACGATGAGAAGAACATCGACGCCCCGAGCAGTACCCCGTCCCAGGTGTTCGTATCCGGCCTCGAGATCCAGAATCACGACCTCGTTTCTCTCCGTCAAGATATGGTCCAGGACCTCTCGAACGAAAGCGTTCTCGGGACACATGCAACCGGTCCCCGCACCCGTCACCGTACCCATGACCATCAGCCGGATGTGGCCCTGCACTCTGCCGTACGTTTCGGGAATATCGGCCACGCGCGGGTTCAGCTTGAAATACCCCGCCACGCTTCCGTCCGAAGTCCCCAATCGTTCGTCGATGAGACGTCTCATTTCAATCAACGGCACGATCTCATTGCTCGCCGAAAATCCGAGAGCCAGGCCGAGCCCTCCCGCCGGATCGCCGTCCACGGCGATGACCGAGTAGCCGGCGGCTTCGAACTCTCGCGCCAGAAGTGCCGCCAGCGTGGTCTTTCCCACTCCCCCCTTGCCGGCGATTGCAATCTTCATCCCGCGACCTCGCTGAGAATCTCTTCGAGCGCCAGAACCGCCGGACGGTCCGCCGGCAACTCCGTCAGCGCCCGCCCCATACGTTCATAGGTCTCTACCTCGGGATCGTACGGAATCCTCCCCACGGTTTCGAACGATCCCGTATCGACGCGTTCCAACAGCGATCGCTCTTCGCGCCTCGCGTGTTCCGTCAGATTGTTGAGGATCAGAATCTTGTGAGTCACTCGCGTACGGAGCTCTTCAATGAGATCCAGGATCTGGGCGGCCGTATCGAACGACCCGATCGATCCGTTGCAGACCACGAACAGGTAGTCCACGTCCTTGGCGGTCCTTCTCGAGAGGTGCTCCATTCCCGCCTCGGAGTCGATGACGACCCAGGGGTAGTTTTCCACCAACGCATCCAGCGAGCCTCGCAGAAGATTGTTGACGTAGCAGTAGCAGCCCGGGCCTTCCGGGCGGCCCATCGTCAGCAGATCAAACCCCGACGACTCGGCTATGGCGGACTGTACGCGCAGATCCAGGTAGCTCTTCTTGGCCACCCCCGCCGGAACTCGGCTCTTCGGTCCCAGGAGCTCCTCCCGGATGCCCCCCAGAGTCTCGGTCGGCCGGACCCCCAGGATTCTCTCGAAGCCCCGAGCGGGATCCGCATCGATGGCCAGTATGGGCCTGCATTTTCCCACCAGCAGGGACCTGACCAGCAACCCCGAAAGGGTGGTCTTGCCGGTCCCCCCCTTGCCGACGATCGTCGTTACGGTGCCTTTTTTGATAGGCAATACGATCTCCGTGCCCTGGGCCTTGACGACAAGGCGACCGGGCGACAAGGCGAACCATACCGAGAGCCAAAAGCTGAAACCCGAAACACCTGCTTTCGGGCCGGTCGCGGTGAAGGTCCGATGGGTCGAGGGCCGCAGCGTGGGCTCTTTCAACGCCGCGAGCTGCTACCCTATTCGATGATCATTCTCCCCCATTCACGCTCGAGGCCAAGAGCCGCCGGACCTTTGCCTCGGCGCAAGGCCCAGGCTCATGGTTCCAACGCCTGTCTCCGAGCTCTAATGTCTAGTTTCCAATTTCCAGCGTCTGCCTACGTATCTCCATCGACAGCTCCGACGTAAGACGTATGATCTTCTCGGTCAGGTCGGGACTGCGCCCCCCCATCCCACAGCTCGGCGTAATGAGCGCACGCTCGAGAAGCAGATCTCGATCGATCCCCTTCGCGGCCAGCTGATCGATTCCACTCTCGAAACGGGCTCGCAGAGAAGTGCAGGACTCGGTCTCCGCCGCTTCGCCGGAGGGCACGATTCCCCACGCCAGTACTCCCCCTCGGTCGAAGAATCCCTTGATCGCCGTGGAGTACAGGGTAATGCTCTGGAAGTACTCGTAGGCGTCGAAATTGATCACATCGATGGGCGTTTCCATCAGGATGGACCAATCCGTGTTGCCGCAGCAGTGAATCCCCGCCAATCCTCCCTCGCAGTGGATCCCTTCGATCACTTCAGCCAGGTTGGCGATCACCTGTTCCCTGGGGATGTTGATGAAGGCAGATCCGAAGGCGCTCAGGTACGGCTCGTCAATGAACAGGATGATTTCCGGGTGAACCTTCTTTAGCTTCCGCACCTGCCAGCGAGCATTCATCACGCAACCCTTGAGAACGGCCTCGTAGAGCTCGGGGTGGTAGAGAATGGCCCGTTTGTCCTGGTCGGTAATGGTGAGCCCGAAACTGATGGGGCCGGTAACCTGGCCCTTGACCCACCGGACCGTCTCCGGTTTTTCCTTTGACATCCGATTCACGAATGCAGGAAGGCCGGCCGAGAAAGACGGGGTGATCACAAAGAAATCCACGTCATCCGAGACGACTCTCTCGAGAAACGTTCCCAGGGGGCTGTAAACGTCGCCCTTTGTATCGAAGTAAATTCGCTCGTGTTCGTCGTCGAAGACCACACAGGGAAGGTTCTCGCTGTACTGGACATACATGTTCTCTCGGAATCCGAGATTCGGAAGCTGAGGCCAGACGGGCACGTGCCGCAGTTCGGAGAGGATGAAACCGACGGCTGCGTCCGGATCGGTGTGCGGAAAGCTCCCGATCGCCGTGGCGAGACACTGCGGTTTGAATGACACGGTATTCCTTTCGCCCGATGAATACGACTTGCCGGAATTCGTGTAAGTATACGTGTGAGACGGAAAAAGTCAAGCGGGCGTGGAGTGCGCCTTCCGGGCTCGAGGCTGGCCGGCCGGATCCGGAAAGGCCTTCCTTTCTCGAAATCCCTTGACCGCAACTCGTTGTCTTGACTAGTATCTTGAGGGAGACAGGATAATGCTCGACCGAGTCCCGTTCCATTCGATGAGTCAGAATCCACCCGATGCGCGGGGCCCATTCCCAGTGCTTCGCTTGTTCCCACACCCGGACGACGGACGATCCTTGCGGCGACCGACCTGTCGCGCCCGCCGGGACGCGATCCTTTTCGTACGAAACATCCAAGAAGGAGGAAACCATGGATCTTGACCGCGCCGCGAAGGCGATGGAGAAACACGGCATCCCCGGTTCTGACAGCTACGACCTCCCGACAAGCACGGAACGGTTCCCCGACGGCGCCTGGTACCGGATGGAGATCTCCGGGATCGAGCGTCCGATAGTCCTGGAAGCAATGATCGATGAGATGAACAAGCGCAAGGTCCCGATTCACCGAGCGATCTCCGTGGTCATGGGCAGCACGCTGCTCGATGACGCCGAACTCAAGGACTTCGCCCAGATGGCGGCCGCCGTCGGGACCGAAGTGATCATGACGCCCGGACCGCGGTCGGCGTGGGACACCGGTCGCCAGTTGGCCACGCCCGAGGGCGCTCTCTCGGGATTGCGGTTCCGTGGATCCGACCAACTGAAGTTCGTGATCGCCGAGATCATGCGCTGTATCGATCTCGGATTCCGCGGTTTCCTTGCCATCGACGAAGGACAGCTGTGGCTTCTGAACGAAATGAAGAAGACCGGGGACATCCCCGAGGACATCACCTTCAAGGTTTCGATCTACGCCGGGCATGCGAATGCCGCGGGCGCACGGCTTCTCGAATCTCTCGGAGCGGGTTCTTTCAATCCCCCGGCGGATCTCTCGCTTCCCCAGTTTGCGTCCCTCCGCCGGACGACCAACATCCCGATGGATGTTCATATCATGCTAACGGAGTCCTTCGGTGGATTCACGCGAATCGCCGAGGGTCCCGAGTTTACGAGACTCACGGCTCCCTGTTACTTCAAGATCGAACCCGGCCCCGGCTGCGCGGCCGGCCCCGGAGCGTTGTACAAACCTTGGACCAACGCACAGATGATGGCGGACTGGGCGCGTGAGAAGGTGAAGTACGCTCAGATCATCCATGAACATATCCAACAGAATTTCCCTGAAGCGACTACGTCGAAACTCGGCGCCGCCGACCTGGCCATTCCCAAGCCGTAAGCCGTGAGAAGCGCGCTGCGGCTGTGTTTCGCGGGTGCTTCCCGGGACCGCATTGGGGAGGACGTGGCCCGCCTGGACGGTTTGATCCGGTCCCGGCTTATCTCATTCGCGTAAGCGGGACTCCGACCCGGAGGGGCGGTCGGCAAAATCCGTCTCCCAACGTATCGGACTCTTCCCTTCAGGTGGGGAAGCGAGGGGCCGACCCTGAGAGACAGAGAGCAAGGTCTGCCTGTTGCCTCGCCTCCGGAGGAGACCCCACGCCGCGAGGGCTCCTGTCGCTTGACGGTCCACCCGGGGGCCGAGTAGACTGGCACAACAGACAACCGATTCGGCTCACGCCCCTGCCAGGAGACGGTCCAAGATGCACACCCTTCTCGCCGTATTCTCAACAACGCGCTATTCGTCCGTACTCCTCGATCGCGTCATCGCCAGAGCAAAGGAGGTCTCGGACCCACAGATCACCATCCTCTATGTCACCGAGAAGAAGGACCTGGAAAAGCTCAAGGAACGGGCCGGCAATCAAGGATTCCTCGGTACGTTTCCCGTCGATCGCATCATGCACAGCGTTCTCGACGAACATGAGAAGCTGCGCCTGGAGAGGGTCGCGGGTATCCAACGCCGGTTGGAAGCGGAGAAGATCCCCTACAAAGTCTTCGAGCGCCAGGGCAAGTACTCGACGTGCGTCATACGGGAGGTCGAGCAGGTACGGTACGATTCCGTGTTTCTTCCCAAGCCCTGCCGCTCTTTTCTGGAACGCCTGTTCCTCGGATCCGAGGTTAAGCGCGTCGCCGAATACTCGCAGAAGGCCAGGAATTCTGAGGTCAATATCGTGGAGTAGGTGGCTTTGATCCTTACTCGCAGGAACCTCATTCTTGCCGCGGCACTCCTCATTGTCGTGGGCGGCCTTATGCTTCCGCGAGCCGAAGGGCTCTCTCTCGAGGGCCAGCGCTCGCTGATCGTCTTTGCCGTATGCCTGGTCCTCTGGGTTACGCAGACACTGCCACTGTCCGTCACCGGCCTGTTGGTCTTCGTGCTTCTTCCGTTTCTCGGAGTTCTCTCTCCCACCGAGACATTCTCGCTGTTCGGCAACAAGGCGGTCTTCTTCATTCTCGGAGCGCTGATTCTCTCTTCGGGACTGATGAAAACCGGACTCAGCTCCAGGCTGGCTTTCCTGTTTCTCTCACGCTTTCGCCGGTCCCCCATGTCCCTGGCGCTGGGTATACTGATCTCCTCGGCATTCCTGACCTTCTGGATGCCGGAACATGCCGTGGCCGCGCTTCTCTTTCCCATCGTCCTGGAGATTTGCTTCGCCCTGAAACTGCGCCCCCTCGAGAGCCGGTACGCAAAGCTTCTCTTCCTTTCCCTCGCCTGGGGCACTGTGATCGGCGGCGTCGGAACACTTCTCGGGGGCGCTCGGAACCCGCTGGCGATCCAGATTCTCCAGGAAACGTACGGGGTGAGCATCGGGTTCTTCGAATGGATCGTAGCTGTCTTCCCCGTTGTGGTGATCAACCTCCTGATCACGCTCGTCGTGCTCCGGCTGTTCTTCCGGCCCGACATCGAGGATATCCGCCCGGCCACCGAGATTCTGCGCGAGGAGATCGCCATGCGGGGCCCGATGGCCGGCGGCGAGAAGCGCATGGTAGCCGTCATGCTGGTCGTCATCTTTCTGTGGATTACCAAATCGGAAGTGCTCGGGCTCGCAAATATCGCCCTCGTAGGGGCCGTGAGTCTGTTTATTCTGAGAGTCGTCAGCTGGGAGGACGCGGAGGAATACGTCAATTGGGGTATCCTTCTCATGTACGGCGGGGCGGTGGCCATCGCCTCGGCCCTCTCCGAGACGGGCGCAGCGCACTGGTTGGCCAACACGCTCTTTGCCGACAGGACGCTCACGCCGTTCGCTCTGGTTGCCCTCACCGCCCTGGGCGCCAAGCTGCTGACCGAGGGGATCAGTAACGTGGCGGCCGTGGCCATCCTTCTTCCCATCGGGTTTAGCCTCGGAAACATTCACGGGGTGAACCCCATCATCATTGTGTACGCCGTTGCCGTGTCGGCAGGGCTCGCCTTCTGCCTTCCGATGGGGACGCCGCCCAACGCCATCTGCATTTCTTCGGGTTACTACCGCGTGGCCGACTGCATTAGGCCGGGCCTGATTCTTCTCATCGCTTCCTGGTTGGTATTTCTGCTCGCCGTCAAAATCTACTGGCCGCTCATCGGAATCCAGCTGACCCTCAGCCCCACGCCCTAGCCGATCGCTAAGAACACTTACACAGTTAATATTGTTGAAGCTATGACAGCAGGATCGAGCCGAAAGGCGATTCAGATCGCGCCCACGGGAGCATTTCCGAGAACGGCCGTTCTGGATCCCGGCCCGCCATCCTCCGGCAAGGTCTGAAAGAACTGGCAATTCCGGCACTCCGGGTGATACATAGGGGACGGGGATGCCGATCGTTGAGGACCGGGCTTCCGAGAGAAGGATACGCATGGACGGCTCGTCGGCCGGAAATTCCAGGACGATCCAGCAAAGCGCAGCCGACCGAGAAACCCGAAGGGTGACGTGGGTCAGTCTCGCCGCCAACCTCGTCCTCTCGGGCCTCAAGTTCGTCGGCGGCTTGCTGGGCGGGAGTCAGGCGGTTGTGGCGGACGCCGTACACAGCCTCTCCGATTCGACCACCGACCTCGCGATCCTCGTCGGGATCCGCTATTGGTCGAAGCCGCCGGACGCCACTCATCCTCACGGGCACCGCAGGGTCGAGACTCTGGTTACCACGGCGATCGGGATGGCCCTGGCAGTCGTGGCCGCCGGTCTTCTCTGGAACGCGATTTCTACGCTGGGGGAACCCCACACCACGCGCCCCAAATGGATCGCCCTGGTCGCCGCCCTGGTCTCCATCGCCAGCAAGGAAACCCTGTACCGGTGGACGGCCGCCGCCGGCAGGCGGATCCGCTCCATGCCTCTCACTGCCAACGCGTGGCATCATCGTTCCGACAGCTTGAGCTCCATTCCCGCGGCCCTCGCCGTCGGCGGCGCCATGATCCACCCCGCCTGGTCCTTCCTGGATCATGTTGGGGCCGTCGTCGTCTCCCTCTTCATCTTTCAGGCGGCCTTCAAGATCATCTTCCCAGAGATGGGCAAACTTCTGGACTCCGGCGCGTCCGAAGAAACACTCCGTCACATTCACTCCCTGGCCCTGGGGGTTCCCGGCGTCCGGTACGTTCACCGGCTCCGGACCCGCTACTGTGGGAGCACCTGTCTTGCCGTGGATCTGCACATCAAAGTCGACGGCAACCTGACCGTCGATGCCGGTCACGACATATCGGAGATCGTGAAGCGGGAGCTGCTGGCTTCCGACTCCGATATTGTCGACGTCGTTGTTCATCTCGAGCCATACAAAGGCGAACGCCCATCCTAGGCGCCGGGCCTCGAGGGTCGGGCCTGATCCGCCGGCGGGCGCGGCGTGAAACCCGCGCATCATCCCGGTCCCCCACGCTCCCTCTCTTACAGGGATACCGGGGGACCAGAAAGAAGTTGCAATCAGCGGGAGTGGACGTATCATGGACGTGCATATTCGGGATGTGAGATGTTCCCCCCAGATCCGGATGGTCCCATGAACCTCTCCTTGATCTCCCCTTTCTTCAACAACGCATACGGCCGGACGGACGCGAAGGTCCTGGTCTTCCCTCCTCTCAACCTGCCGATTATCGCCGCCCTCACGCCGCAGGACATGGATATCTGCATTCTCGATGAAAATGTCGAGGCCTTCGATTTCGACAAGGCAACCGCGGATCTAGTCGGGATCACGGCGATGACGGCCCAGGCCACACGCGCCTACGAGATTGCGGACGAGCTCAGAAAGCGCGGTTCAACGGTCGTGCTGGGTGGGATGCACCCGTCCGTGCTTCCGGAGGAGGCGGCCGCCCATGCGGATGCCGTCGTGATCGGTGAAGCGGAAGGTCTGTGGCAGAGAGTGGTCCATGATTTTCGAAACGGCGGCCTGCAGCGTTTCTACAGGAGTGATTCCCGCCCGACGCTGGCGGGAATGCCTCTGCCCCGCCGTGATTTGCTCATGCAGGATGAGTACATCGTAGACAACATGATCCAGATCACCCGGGGGTGCAACTTCCGCTGCAATTTCTGCTCCGTGAGCAAGATCTTCGGAGAGCGCTGCCGCTTCCGGCCGATCGACGAGGTCATCGAGGAAGTGAAATACATTCGAAGAGACCGTTTTCGCTCGCGGTTCTTCGGGTTCATGGACGACAACATCATCGCCAATCCGGTTGCGTCGAGCGAGCTCTTCCATCGGCTGAAACCCCTCGACATCATTTGGGCCGGTCAGGCGCCGCTCAGCGTCGTCGACCACTCCGAAACACTCCGCCTCATGGCGGAATCCGGGTGCAAGGCGCTCTTCGTCGGGCTCGAGTCCACATCTCCAGACGCCCTGAGCGAATGCAAGAAGAGCTGGCTCAAACCCGAGGCCTACAAGGAGAAGATCGCCCGGTTTCACCAGCACGGAATCGCGATTCACGGCGCCTTTATTTTTGGTTTCGACGTGGACGATGAATCGGTGTTCGAGCGCACGGTGGAATTCGCGGATTCCATCAAGATCGACTCCGCCCAGTTTGCGATCCTGACGCCATTTCCCGGGACGGCTCTCCGGAGCCAGCTGGAAGCCGAGGGGCGAATCATCTCATCAAATTGGGAGGAATACGGACTGGATGAGGTCGTATTTCAACCGAAACAGATGAGCCCCGAGCGTCTTCAGGAGGGATACCACTGGGCGTGGCGGGAGTTCTACAACCTGCGGAGAATCGGCTTTCGGACACTGGCGGCCTACCGGCGGATGCGGAGTATGCTCCCGATTCTGATTTTCCAGATGCAGTACCGCAAGCTCATCCGCCACCGGGAGGACGTGCGCGGCAGAACCGAAAAACGAGATCCCCGCAGCTCTCTTGGGACTCGCCGGACCGATCGGGAATCGGTCGTCGCTCACCGCTGACCGGCCGCAACGGCCGATTCGGCATCTCCCCGATTCCGGAATTCACACCCCACTCGCCGTTACGTCTCGTTCAGCGTTTCCGCCGCCGGGAGGTCTTCCGTGCGCCGCCGGTTCGGGAGGCGGCTCGTTTCTTGGCCGCCGTGCCCGTCGCCGATTTGGGCTTCTTGCCGGTTTCCCCCAGAGACGTCACGACCCACGTGCCGCCGGACTTCTCGTCTCGCTTGACCTCCAACAATCCGTGGGCCATGGCGTCTTCGAGAAAATCCCCGAACGTGGAATACCCGAGATTGCTTTCATTGAAATCGGGCTTCTTCCGCTTCATCGTATCCTTGATCAGTGAAGAGTAGAGGGTGTGCCGCCCTTCCCGGAGCAATCCCTGCGTCGTGCTCAGGAGAAAATCAAAGATCTCCCGCTTCTCCTCGGGTACGCCGGCCAGCGAGTCGGCCGCGTCCGCATCGGCCTGGACCGCCAGATCGTCGTAGAAAATAAACTCATCGCAATTTGCGATCAGAAGTTTCGAGCTGGAATTCTTCATTCCGATCCCGATGACCGACTTATTGTTTTCTCTCAGCTTCGAAACGAGCGGAGAGAAATCAGAATCTCCCGACACGATCACGAAGGTATCCAGGTGCTCGTTTCCGTGACACAGATCCATCGCATCCACCGCCAGCCGGATGTCGGCGCTGTTCTTGCCGGACACCTGAGGCCTCGGAATCTCGATCAGCTCCACCACGGCTTCATGCAGGCTCTTCATATACTCCTTGTGGTGGCTCCAGTCCGCGTAGGCTTTCTTGATGATGATCTTCCCCTTTTCCAGCAAACGCTGGAGGAGAAGTTGGATATCCACGCGGACGTGAGCGTCGCGCGCACCCAGCGCGATGTTGTCGAAGTCTATGAAGAGGGCCAGATTGGTCTCTCTCGATTTATCCATCTATCGTTCTCCCATCCATAAATATATCGAATCGTTCTTTTTTCGCTTTGCAGATCGGGCAGACCTCGGGGGGTCCCTCCCTCGCGCAAAGATACCCGCAGACGTTGCACCTCCAGACCGGCAGAGGTGAAAGCACACTCTCTCCGGACGGCTTTGCCGCCGCCGTCTTCTCTCTCTCACTCTCAGGAGGGCGTCTCTCGGGAATCGGAGCCGCCTTCGTTTCACCCCGGACTACGGCTCCGGAAACGTAGAGGCTGCAGTAGCACGCATCGTACTCCGCCAGATCCGCGTCCCGGTAGTCGCAAGGGCAAATGATGTCGAGATCTCCCGCCTTCGAACCCGATGCCAGTCGGCAGGGACAGGCCCGATATCCGTATCTCCCTTCGTTCACCAGAAGGCCTTCGACGAGATCCCGCGTGAAATCCTCGTCGGGATTGAGATGATAGCCCCCGGCCTCCGCCTCTTCTCGAAGCCGCTTGCACACCTTCGCGATCTCCGAAGTCCCTGCGTCATTCATGAACCCAGACTCCCCCGAATTTTCCCTTCGTCGAATCCCGCAATGCCCCGGGTTCCGTCCAGGACCAGGGTGGGAAACGAAACCCGAGGATTCCACTTCTTGATTTCCACTTCCACCTCATCCCGCTCTTCCCGGCTGAGACCGTCCACGTCTATGTAATCGTAGGCCACGCCCAACTCTTCCAGCAGCCGCTTGGTCTTCTTGCACCAGACACACGTGCTGAGTGCGTAGAGCATCACGTCCCCGGCATTCTTTCCTTCAACGTGTTTTGCCTCGACCGCCATGTCCGGCCTTCCTTCCACAAATGCAGTTTCGGTTCCGGAGAATGTCCGGGTGCCGCACGGCTCACCCTACGATTCATTCGATGGACGCCGCTCGCGAACATTCATGAGATCGGTCCACCACTCCTTGTTGAGAAATGCGTCGTCGGGAAACGCAATCATTTGCTCGAACCGCCCCGGGGAAACCGTGAGACAGAGAACGTCGGGAGGCAGGTATCGCCGCATGGCAATATCCGTGCAGCCGATGACGGGCCGATTGCCGTCGTTTTCCAACTCCCGCCACAGCAGGCCGCAGCCGGACGAGAAGGGCGCGTACATCAGGTTCGGATCGGACGACCAATACGCCGCGAGGGTCATGAGAGCCGCAAGACGGTCCGGATCCACGAAGAGACTCACGCTCTTCACGAATTCCCACTTGCGGGTCCGGAGCGGCCCGATGAGAACCGTATCCCCGGACGGCTTGACCGGCCGGGCTCGATCCAGAAATTCCTGGGCTAGATCGGGTGAAGCCTTAAGGCCCTCCCCCATGGGAGCGCCCGCACCATCGGTGAGAAAATGCGCCATGAAGGGAGGATATCCCTCCCCCAATCCGAACGCGTTCTGCCCCCCCGGGCACCCGTGCTTCGGATCGGTGAAACCGCCCTCCCCCCTCTCAATCACCAGCGTCTCTCCCTTGAGCCAGCGCGGGTAGTAGGCGAAGCAACAGGCGCTGCCCGCAGCCTTGACCAACGGCTCGAAATCCGAATCGGGCGCAGCGTCATACACGGCAATCGGCTGCGTGCTCAATCGCAGCTTCTCCATCAGTCTCTGGATGGATTCGTCTGTCGGTGGCACGCGTGCCTCCTCCGGCGTCCGGGCTCTCTGCCTCTTGTCTCGCGTTCCTGCCTATCGATTAATGTACGAAGGATCGGCTCCGGGAGCAAGCCGTAAGAATTCGGGATTCGGGACAGTGTCCCACTCTTGCCCCACACGTTCCCGTGCGCTATAGTGATTCTACCAGATTTCGGGTGTTCATTGGAGGGTATATGACCAGGGGACAGTGGATCGGTGGTGTGATGATCCTCGGGCTCGCGGGACTGACGGGCGTGGGGTTGTGGAAGACGGCGCCCGACCGGACGGCATCTGAGCAGGCGGCGACCCGTTCCATCCTCGTCCGGCACCCGGAGGCGGTCATGGGAACCGCGTGCACCCTCCTGGCCGTGGTCGATGCCCCTGACCCGGGAACCGCAGAGGCCGCTCTGGAGCAGGCAGAGAGTACGATCCGCTCGGTCGAGACTGCGATGAGCGTCTGGCTCGCCGAGTCCGAGATCTCCCGCTTCAACTCCGCAGAGGCGGATCGGGAGATTTCCCTGTCGCGAGAAAGTCGTTTGGTGTTGCAGGCCGCGCGGAGAGCGACCATCTGGACCGAAGGCGCCTTCGACGTCACGTGCCGCCCCCTGATCGAGCTCTGGAGACGGGCCGGCGAGGAGGGACATCTACCGACCGAGGAGGGAATCAGCGCTGCGCGAGCACGTTCCCGATGGGAGGCGATCGAGATCACGAAAGCCGGGGCCGTGAAGCGTTTGGCCGGCGCCCAGGTCGATCTCGGCGGCATTGCCAAGGGGTTTGCCATCGACCGCGCTGCGCTCGGGCTTCGGGAATCCGGTGTCTCCGGAGGTCTCGTCGACATCGGAGGGGATCTGATGTGCTTCGGGATTCCACCCGAGGGAGATCTCTGGACGGTGGACGTGAAGAACCCGTTCGGTAAGGAACCTGTCGGCCGATTGAAGATTCGGTGCGGCGCTGTCTGTACGAGCGGCGACTACGCTCGTTTCAGCGAGATCGAAGGTGAGCGCTACAGTCACATCATCGATCCGCGCACCGGTTGGCCGGCCGACGCGGCGACGGCCGTCACCGTCGCGGCCTCCACGGCTCTCATGGCCGATATCTGGGCAACGGCGCTCGCCGTGCTCGGGCCCGAGGGACTCGAACTTCTCCCGGATAACGTTGAGGCGCTTCTCGTTCTGGGGAATCTCGAAGACCACCGTCTGATCGCCACCGCCGGGATGTTGCCCCTTCTCGAGAAACCATATCCCCGGATGATCAGCACCCAGCCGTAGGCCATCGGCTCGAGCCCTAGCCTGCATTATGCACAAGTGTCTTGGGCTGGTGCTGCAAGCACGCGGTCTGCACATGGTTGGCAGGCGAGATCCATTTGCTGCCGATGGACACACGGCTTCCTACGCCTGGGATACATGTGTGTCTCGTGTGTGTTTCGGAGTCCGAGACAGAAGCGCTGCTGTTGTAGCCTGGGTGATTCAGGAATCATCCAGGCTAGTGTTGAAGTTTTCCGAACGACTCCAGAGCCGATGCGGTGGGGAGTGTTCGCGTCGCAACGTCCACGAAGTAGACGGCATCGTAGGCCGCCGCCGGCCGCAACAGCATGTCCCCCATCTGGGCGCGCATCGCCTGCTCATCGCCCAGCCACGCCGCAACCGGGCTTCCCTCGGGGACGCTCCGGAGGTCCAGAAGCAGGATCGGAATTCCCGTCGAGGCCAACGCGCCGTCGAACCGGCCGGGATCGGGTGTGTCCAGATCCTCTAATCCGGGCGGCGCCCCCTCCGGGCACTCCCCGTGGCCGAAGACCGCCCCCACCGTGAACAGGCGGTCTCCAAGAACGGGGCTCAGATGATAGGCCGTGTCTTCCAGCGGAGTGTCGGATATTCCCGACATCACGATGGGGCTTCTGGAGACATGGGCATTATGAGCCCAGAATACGATCCGTTCCCCCGGGATCTCGTGTTCCATGATCCAGAGAAGGTTCTCCGCCATCGCTTGATCACGGATCATGCCGCCTTCCACCCGACTCCCCGAGGCATACATCCGGTTCGCTGCCAGCGCCACCTTCGCGTCACGGAGCGCCCAGCCGTATTCGCTTGCCGAAGAACGGGGCGTATAGGTTTCTCGCTTCTCTTCGATGTGGGTCACGAGTCCTTCGAACGTGGAAATGAGAGAGACCCTCTCCTTCTCCGTAAGATCACTGTAGGCCTGCATACCGACCATCCACATTCGATCGTCGAGCAGATCCAGGCCGAGAGGCTTCCCGCGAAGCACGGCCGCATAGGACGGATCCACTCTGTCCAGGTACGTCAACACATTCTCGATCCCGATCTTCGGTGCGGCGACGTCGACGCCGAAGAAGCGGACGGGCTTCTTCGTGGCCGGATCCGCGTTGTGGTTCCGCATCCAGTGGAGAAGATCCAACACTTCCTCGGTATTCCATGCGAACCAGCCGCACATTCCGTCAAGCAGATCTTCGGGATCTTCCTCTTCACCCAGGACGTAGGCATCCACCTTCCGGGCGTACGGCATCCCCTCTTCAAACACCACGGCCGTGAACCCCTTCACCTCGACGAGATGCTCGATCAGACGGTGCTTGAGGCGGAACTGTTCATGAATGTCATGCCTCGACTCACCCAGGCAAACGACATGGGCATCGCCGACCATCTCTCCGAAGGCGCTCAGATCCTCGAACCCACTCCCGGGTTCAACCGTTGCTAGCCGGACGGCGTGATTCCCGGCCCAGTCCGTGAAGGCTTCCGCGCCCGAAGCCTCGTCCGATGCAGACCTCCCGCAGGACACCGCCGTCAAAAGACACAGGACGGGGACGACACAGAAAACTCGTTCGGCTCGGCGCATGGTTCCTCCGGGTTCTCGGGACCTGTGCAGGATCGGAAAAACACACCTAGGGGCATCATAGTAGATTCATCTCGCCGCCGTCAGCATTCGCGGCGTCGGTCTCAATTCCGGTGAGGGCAGGCATTCCGTAAGGACATTCGATACTGGATATCAAATCGCGATAGAGCGTCTGCTGTGTTTCCCCGGTGTTCTTTTCCGAGCTCTACTGTCCAATGTCTACTCTCTATGTCTCCGGCAGGACGATTCGGGAATCGTCCCGCCTACCCCCGCCACTCCGTGTCATCCACGGTGGTCTTGAAGTCCGGCTTTACGGTACCGGGGACCTCCTCGTCCGCCACGGCGGCCAGATCTTTGTCGGTAGGTGTTCCCACATAGAGGAGCCGCTTTTTCGGGCATTTCTCGATCACCTTTTCAAGCGCTTCCTCTTGCCCCGCGTCCTCCGGATCATAGCGCTCATAGTCGAACTCCGGAAGATTCCCTTCCATCGAGAAGAGTTCGGGCGCGAGCTTGGCGCAGATGCCGCAGCCGCTACAGCCAACGGTACAGACCGCCCGGACGTCCTTGGCCGAATCCTCATTGGCGCACGCGATCACCAGCATGCGGTCGGTCTTGAAGGGCACCATGGTGATAATGTTTCGCGGGCAAGCCCGCGCGCAGGCCTCGCACCCGATGCACGCCTCGGGATCGATGACGGCCAATCCCCTGACCATTCGAATCGCGTCGTAGTCGCAGGCCCGCATGCAGTCGCCGAATCCCAGGCATCCGTACGTGCAACCCTGCACGCCCCCGATCAGGTTGGCCGCCCCGCAGGTTTGCTCGCCAAGGTAGGGTTTGCGCCCGAGCCTCTGGTCTTCATCGGCCGAACAATGGAGAACCGCCTTGTAGGGAAAGGTCTGGTCCACCTCGATCCCCATAATGCTCGCGAGCTGCTGGGCCGTGCCGGTGCCTCCGGGCGCGCAGAGGGTCACGGCCGCCTCGCCACGCGCCACCGCCTCCGCGTACTCCCTGCACCCCACGTACCCGCAGCCGCCGCAGTTCGCCCCGGGCGTGGCGTTCAGCAGGATCTCCACGCGCGGATCCGTTTCCACGTGGAACCTCCGGTTCGCCCAACCCAGGATGTAGCCCATGGCGACGGCCAGGAGCGCCAGCACGCCGGCCGCCAGGATCAAGGTCACGATCGTCAGCATTCCCATCTTCAAACCTACCGAATGACGCTGCCCAGCGCCGAGGCCACGCCCTTCTCGACGCCCGTGAATCCCATGAAGGCCATTGCCAGAATCCCCGCCACCAGAAGCGCGATCCCCGCGCCCTTGAGTGGCTGCGGAACATCACAGAGATCCAGGTCCTCCCGAATCCCGGCCATGAGCACAATGGCAATCGTGAAACCGATCCCCCCACCCAGCGCCAACGCAATGGCCTCGTGAAGACCCCAGAGTTTCGTGGGATCCTGGAGATGCTTCATGATCTCGAGACAACCGAAAAGGATCGCGCAGTTGGTCGTGATGAGGGGCAGGTATACCCCGAACGACTTGTAGAGCGGGGGGAAAAACCTACGCACGTACATCTCCACGAACTGCACCGAAGAGGCGATGACGAAGATGTAGACGATGTAGCTCAGAATCGAGAGGTCCACGTTCGTCCCCGGATCGCCACCAAACGTCGTCCAGAGCCACCCCGGCACCGGGGCGCCGGGCCGAAGGATGAAATAGGTCAGCGTCCAGCTCAAGAAAGCAGCGATCGAGATGACGAAAGTCACCGCACACCCCATCCCGAACGCCGTACCCACCTTGCGCGAGACGCCCAGGAATGGGCAAACACCCACGAAGTAATGCAGAACGAAATTATTGATGAGCGCGGCGCCGATGAAGATGAGAATGAGACCCGTAACCGTTTCCATATGGACCCGTCCTATCAGCCTGCTCTTATTTTCCGTGCCCGTGCATGCTGGATCCACTCGGCGATGCCAAGCAAAACACCGAGCGTGAGAAACGCCCCCGGCGGGAGCACGAGGATCCCCCAGTTCGGCCACACCTCGGGCATGACCCGAAGGCCGAACCACGTGCCGGAACCCAGGATCTCCCGCACGCTGGCGATGCTGGCCAGAGCCAAGGCAAAGCCCAGGGACATCCCGACCCCGTCGGCAATCGCCGTTCCCAGGCCCTGTTTGGAGGCGCAGATCTCGCAGCGCGAGATGATGATACAGTTGACGATGATGAGCGGTACGTAGGGTCCCAGCTGCTTGCTCATCTCATACACATACGCGGCCAGGAACCTGTCCGCAATCGTAACGAACGTGGCGATCGTGAGCGTGAACACCAGGATCCTGAGATGCGGTTTCAGCAGCTTGCGGAGAAGACTGACCATGATATTGGCGGAGATCAACACGAACGCCGTGGCCCCCGCCATCGTCATCGCCGGTTTCATGCCGTTGGTCACCGCCAGCACCGGGCACATGCCCAGCAGTTGCCGGTAGACGGGATTTTCCGGCAGAATGCCGTTGATGAATCTCTCGAGCGCCGGTGGTTCTCCTCGCACCATACGTCAGTCGCCTCTCTCTTCGTTCCCCGGAGCTTCGGTCGAGCGCGACTCGGGCGCTTCCCCCTCGTCCTGTCGTCCGTCCTCCGGTACCCACCGCCGGAGGGGGGCCTTCAGGTTGTCCAGGGCGGCGTTGACGATACCGCTCACACTTTCGGAGGAAATCGTCGCGCCCGTCAGCGCCTGAATCTCGTTGTCCCCCGTTGGATCGGACTTGACGACGACCAGCGGCCGTTCGGTCGGACGATGTCGGAACCGATTGCGGAAGGCCTCGCCCGTGATGTAGTCCCCCAGACCGGGGGTCTCCTTCTGATCCAGGACGTAGAGCCCCGTGATCGAGGACGCCGCCGCATCGAGACCGATCAAGATCTCGATTCGATCCGCAAACCCCTGCCCGCCTGCCGGAACCACCCAACCGACGGGGATTTCGTCGGCCCCCATCGCCCGGTAGAGCAACACGTCTTTGCCGTCTTTGCCGCGAATCAGGACTTCCGTCGTCTTGGATTTGTCGGCCCCCGGGGCCAGCGTCGGAATCACAGTATAGGTTTCGTTTCTCCTGTTCTCCGCTATCCTTCCGCTGAGCGCCGTCTGAACGATCGCCAACCCTCCCCCGTAAAGAAGCGCCAGGAGGATCACGAGCCAAGCCTGGGCAATGAAGTGTCTCTGTCTTGGAGCCTCACCCATCGATTGCACTCACGTTTCTTTGGGTTCCAATCCCCCGACCGGGACCGGAATGGTCCAGCGGTTGATGAGCGGCGTCAGTGCGTTCATGAGCAGGACCGCAAACATCACGCCTTCGGGATAGCCGCTGAACACACGCAGCAACATCACCAGGACACCGATGCCGACCCCGAAGATCACCTTGCCCCTTCTCGAGAGTGGGCTCGTGACCGGGTCCGTCGCAATGAAGAAAGCCCCGAACAACAGCGATCCGCCGATGAGGTGATGAAGCGCCGTGAACGGAGTCAGTCCCGCCCAGTTGGCCAGCCCGGCAAGGATCCCGGCGGACAACAGGACACCGGCCGGAACTTCCCAGGACGCCGAGCGGCGAATGCAGAGATAGATTCCCCCCACCAGCAGCGCCAGCACACTGGTTTCACCCAGAGAGCCGTTGACCTGACCCATGAACAGGGGCCAGAGATCCCGGGCGGCTCCGAGCTCAACTTCGAGTTCAGGGGCGATGGTCTTTCCTGCGGCCAGATCCGACGCGAAGGTCTTCGCCACGGTAAGCGGCGTGGCCCGAGTCACAACCGTGAGACCCTCTGCCGCGCCCACGTACGCCGACGCGCCCAGAGACTTAGCGAAGCTGAGCATCACGAAGGCGCGACCCACCATCGCCGGATTGAAGAGGTTGAATCCAAGCCCGCCGAAGACCGCCTTGCCCAACCCAATTGCCACAAAAGAGCCGATGACGGCGATGTACCATGGGGCGCTCCAGGGAAGCGAAAGCGCCAGAATCAGGCCGCTGACCGCTGCCGAGCCGTCGCCGATGGGCGCGCGCCTGCCCCGCATCCGGGCGAAGAGCGCCTCGGCCGCGAGGCTGCTCAGAATGCAGAGCCCGATCTGCACCACCGCATACCAGCGAAAGAAGAAAATCGCCATCGCCACCGCGGGCGTCAGGCCGATCATGACATCGACCATCATCCGCCTCGTCGTGAAGGACGTCAGGGAGATATGGGGAGCGGGCGCGACCTGGATCACGGCCGCCGCCGGTGCGCCTTCTCCCGTTCTGTTTTCAGGTTGCCCTGCTCCCGCCATATCGATTCTCGTCCCCTACTCTTTTCGCGCGTTCTTCCATGATGCCTTTGTCCTACCTCTATGTCCTATACTTCCTGTTTCCTACTTGCCCCTTTTCTGTTTAACCACTTTCCCCAGCCGTATCAACTGCACCAGTGGCACTCCCGCCGGACAGACATACGCGCAGCATCCGCATTCCATGCAAGCCGTCAGGTGATAACGTTCCGCCAGATCCAGATCGCCGGCCTTCGACGCCAGCGCAATCTTGGTCGGCACGAGACGTAACGGACAGACCTCCACGCACCGCCCGCATCGAACACAGGCCGTTTCCTCGGTCCTCCGGATTTCCTTGTGCGTCAGGACGACGACGCCGCTCGTGCCTTTGGTCACGGGCGCGTCCAGATCCCCGAGCGTGAAGCCCATCATCGGTCCTCCCGCCACCACTCGGGCCGCATCCTCGGTGAGACCGCCGCAGGCGTCGATCATGTCCCGGTAGCGAACTCCGATGGGCACAAGGAGGTTCTTCCGATTCCGGATCCCCCCACCCGAAACCGTAATGACGCGGTGCGTGAGGGGCTTCCCTCGAAGGACGGCTCGGGCCAGCGCAGCGGCCGTACCGACATTCATGACCACGATTCCGATGTCCAGAGGCAGACCGCCCGTCGGAACCTCCTTGCCGAGCGCGGCCAGAATCAACTGCTTTTCCCCGCCCTGCGGATACTTCGTCTTGACCGTCCCAACCTCGATCCCCGTACCGGCGGCCGCCCCGCGAAGCGCTTCCAGCGCTGCCGGTGTGTTGTCTTCGACGTAGATTCTCAGCTCCCGTGCGCCGACGGCGCGCCCGGCCAGGAGCGTGCCCATGACAATCGCCGCAGGCGCTTCCACCATCAACCGGTCATCCGCCGTCAGGTAGGGCTCGCATTCGCACCCGTTGATGAGAACCGTATGGATGGGTCTCTTCTCGTTTCGGGCGATCTTGACGTGGGTGGGAAACGCCGCCCCCCCCATTCCTACCAATCCCGCGGCGCGGCACGCGTCGACAATCCGGTGGGGTTCAAATCGCTCAACACCGTCGATCGGCCATTCTCCGCCGTAGACGTCGTCGAAGAGCGCTCGCCCCTCCAGCGGTTGTTCCCCGGAAACCTGAATGGGGACGGCCGCCACGTGACGGCCGTTGGGGAGAGTTGCCACAGACGCCCGGCCGACGACACCCCGAACGCACGCGTGGACCGGGGCCGAGACATAGGCCTCCGAATCACCGATGACGTCGTCGAGAGCCACTTCGGTCTTGGGCTCGACCGTCATCTCGCACGGCGCACCCAGGTGCTGGAGCAACGGGACATGGACGCTCCCGGGTGCCGGGAGAACCTCGATGGCGCGGCCCCCGCCCGGCTGCTTCCACTCGGGAGGATGAACGCCTCCCGAGAATGTGTTCTTGCCCTTCAGCAAACGTGCCGTCACAGAGCCCTGCCTTCGGTCACCGCCAAGACGGCCGGATAAAGAAACAGGCCCGTCGCCGAGCCGTGGTACACCGGCTCAACCAGGCCTCGCCACATGATCCCGTTGTCGGGATGCCCTGCCACCCCCGCGCGGTTCACTTCCACCGCCGTCCTCTCCGGACTCTTCCCCCGCCGAACCCAATCACTGTAGCATCCATTCGGTTCTTGTCAAACGAATTCCCCCTGTTGCGGAAGAGGAAGCGGGGCGGATTCGCTCGCGTTCACCCGGCTTTTCCCTGGCGACCGACGGCGTCCGTTGCCCTTCGGACGGTTTCCGGATCGCCGAGGTAGAAGTGCCGCACGGGTTTGAGATCCGGGTCCAGATCGTACACAAGCGGGATTCCCGTCGGGATGTTAAGACCGACAATGTCGCCGTTCGAGACGCCGTCCAGGTGCTTCACCAGCGCTCGGAGGGAATTCCCGTGGGCGGAAATGAGGACTCGACGGCCGGATCGAACGGCGGGAGCAACCTCGCCGTGCCAGTAAGGCAACACTCGACCGACGGTATCCTCGAGGCTCTCCGTAAGTGGCAGATCCTTCTCCTCCAGCGACTCGTACCGCGGATCGCGCCCCGGGTGGCGCTCGTCTTCGGGGGCCAGCGCCGGAGGCGAAACGTCAAAGCTCCGTCTCCACAGCAAGACCTGATTCTCCCCGTACTTCTTGGCCGTCTCGGCCTTGTTGAGTCCTTGAAGCGCGCCGTAGTGCCGCTCGTTCAGGCGCCACGACCGGCGGACCGGAATCCAGGTCAGGTCCATTTCGTCCATCACGATCCAGAGCGTATGGATCGCCCGCGTGAGGACGGAGGTGAAAGCTATGTCGAGACCATACCCCTCCCGTTTCAGCACGCGCCCGGCCTCGTGCGCCTCGTCGATTCCTCGCTCCGACAGATCCACGTCCGTCCAGCCGGTGAAGAGATTCTCTTTGTTCCAGACACTCTCGCCGTGGCGGAGAAGAATCAGGGTATGCATACGCGCTTCCTCCCGGGACGGCGTCGTCCCGGGAGGAGTGTAACAGATTCGCATGGGCGAAAGGGCAGGGATTTGGCGAGCCCCCTTCCTTACTCCTCACCCGCCTCCTCGCCCTCAAACTCCAAGACAGCGGAATTGATGCAGTACCGGAGTCCCGTCGGGGCCGGGCCGTCTCCGAAGACGTGACCCAGGTGCGCGTCGCAGCGGGCACAGAGGACTTCGGTCCTCGACATTCCCAGGCTCTCATCGTTCTCCGTCACCACATTGGAGGATTCGATGGGCGCCGTGAAGCTGGGCCATCCGGATCCGGATTCGAACTTCGCCTCGGATCCAAAGAGAGGCAAACCACAGGCTCCGCATCGATAGATGCCGGGACACTTGTTGTCCCAGTACTTGCCGGTAAAGGCCCGTTCGGTGCCTTTTTCTCTGGCGACCCGGTACTGTTCGGGTGTCAGCTGCGCCCTCCACTCCTCGTCGCTCTTCATGATTTTTCCGTCCATGGTTTCCACCACCCTGATGTCCCCACAGGAACGGGGCGAAGAACAGCTCGAATGATCGCTGCATCCCGCAGCCGTCAGAAGAAGAACAACCGCCGAGGCTCCGATCAAGTGCGTCGCGAATCGCATCTCACACGCCCCTTTCTCAGTCCATCGTTCCGGCCGCTTTCCTGAAATCGCTGCTCTCCATAAGGTACGGAGAAGCAGGTAGAGCGGCAAACCGAATGGATCCCTTCGGTGCTCCGGCGGCAGAGCCGAAGGGGAGAACGGATCCCGGATCGACGCTCGTAACCCGTTCTCGAAGAATGGAGTCAAGCGAAAGGGGCGACCCGTGGGCCGCCCCATGATTCTCTTCATGTCTACTCTGAGCCTACCGCGCCAGAACGATCTTCCGGGTCCGCACCTCTCCGGCCGCTTCCAGGCGCGCCAGGTAGACTCCGGAGGGAACCGCGTACCCCCGGCCGCTCAGCCCATTCCACTCGACGGCATGCTCACCTGCGGTCTGCAGGCCGTCCACCAGCACCGCTATTTCTCGACCCCGAATGTCGAAGATCGCCAGGCGGGCATGTCCTCGCCCCGGCAGGATGTACCGGAGCGTGGTCGCCGGGTTGAAGGGGTTGGGATGGTTCTGGGCGAATTCCACGTCCCCCCGGGCAACGTCGGCGACATCGGCAACCAACGACACCGGGCTGACCGTCAACGTGACCGACTGCGTATCGTCCGCCTGGATGTTCACCCCCACGTAGTAGACGTGCGGCGAACTCGAGTCGTCCACCTGGAGGAGGGTTCCGCCCGTAACCTGCGGGTTGCCCGCGTCTTCGGGCATGAGGAAGCGCAGGAGCCCGTGCTCGAAGTCCAGATTGTGGTTGTTGGTGATCTGGGCCGTTACCTCGTAGTCTGTGCCGTCGTTGGCCGGAGAGTAGTCCACCCGGAAATTCTGTCCGGAGCTTCCCGAGGAAACGGTATTCGTCGGCTGCAGGACGCCGTTGGAGACGTAGATGACCCGGTAGGCTCGCTCCCCGTCGCAGATGTTGTTGGTCACCAGGTCGTACGGCTGGCTGTGTATGTTTCCCTCATCGCGATGGATGTGGCCGGAGAGGGCCATCTCCACATCGAGGGAGCTGAGGCTGATCTGGCTCTGGAAATCCCGATGATAGAAGAGAACCTGGGCCGCGCTCGAGGCCGCGGCGTCCAAATCGTCGTCCAGCCAATCCAGCTGGCCCGAGGTGAAGCTGTCGGAGCCGTAGATGTAGGAGCGCCAGTTGTCGTAGTTGTTATAGGCCTCCAGACCGGTGAAATGCACGGGGCCGTAGTCGAAGCTGTAATTCTGCGTGTACCAGGGGGCGCCGGGCGGCGGAGCATCCAGACGCTTCCAGCCGAAGAATCGCCACCAATCACGCCGAGCCGTCCCGTCGGACGGCGGCGTGTCGTCCCAGCCGCCGATGTCGTGGTTTCCCGACGTCACGAACATGGGGATCTCGCACTCGGTCAGGAGCGCCTGCGTTCGCGTGTACACCCGCCACCCCAGGTAATCCTCCAGCTCGCCTTCATTGATCAGGTCGCCGGTGAAGAGGACAAACTCGGGGTTGAGAACGTCGATGTCCTCCATCACTTCCCGCAGGTCGATGACCTCCGAACTGTCCGTATCCGCGCCGCTCTGATAGTTGTAGAGGTGGGTGGGAAGATGAGAGTCGGTGATCTGAATGAAGTAGTAGTCGGTTTTGAATTCAGAGATTAGGCGAACGGCGTTTCGGGTCTCGTCAATGATTCCACCATCGGCGGACACCCACAGATCGTAGAGATCGTAGAGGGAAACCGGAGGAATCTCGGCGGAGATCTCCCACCAGAGCGTCGATGCATCATAGGCCGACGAGAGAACCGGCAGATAGACTTGAGTGTTCCCGCGACTCAACCACACGGTCCATCCGGTCGTCGAGGGGTCGGCCTCACACTGGACGGTGAGGGTATCCCCGGGCCGGACGAGGGTCGGGATATTGACCAGTGGCCGCTGAATCACGGTCAACGTGTCGCCGATATCCAGAATTCTGTCCCCCCGACTCAAGGCATGAGCCGCCGTAGGATTCAAGAATCCCACCAGGTGAGATAGAACGAGAATGCCCCCAATAATAGGAAAGGCACGCAGGCCGCCGGCTTCGTGCATCATGATCACTCCTTCTGGTTTGTCCTGAACATACCTGCTAACATACTAAGTATACCTTAATTCTAGAGGCAAATCAAGCAGAGTCTCGGCTCGGATGTCTTGCGAATGTCGGGAACCCATCGAATTCGCGGGCGGCTCGGTACTACCGGGGGGCCTAGATTCAGGGCATTTTCTTCCCGCGCCCTTTGGGCGTCGGATTACGCGCTGCGGATGTGCAGGTATCCGCTTCCATTGCGAAACGTTCCCATTCATGCTATAATGAAAGCTAAGGTGAAGATGAAGTGAAACAGACCGAAGAGACAAGGACCCCATCCACCGCTCCCCACAGATCGAGGGAGCGCCGGTAGAGCTTTTCCGGTTTGCCCCTGGCGAACAGGGGCGCCGACATCTCCCAAGAAGGGGCGTGGCAATGAAGTGGAAAAGCATGGTGTTTTCCTGCGTCGGTGTGATTCTCTGTCTGGCTCTGATTCCCCTCTATTCTCAGGCCGATCCGCCCAGTTCCTTCGATCTGAGGAACGTGAGCGGGCAGAACTACGTGACCTCCGTCAAGTCCCAGTCCGGTGGAACGTGTTGGACCCACGGAGCCATGGCCGCCATCGAGAGCAATCTGCTCATGACGGGCGCCTGGGCCGGCGCCGGAGAAGAGGGCGAGCCGAACCTGGCGGAATACCATCTCGATTGGTGGAACGGATTCAACCGGCACAACAATGACGATACCGATCCACCCTCGGGGAGCGGTCTCACGGTCCACGAGGGCGGTGATTACCGGGTGACTTCCGCGTATCTCACTCGCAAGGAAGGCGCGGTTCGAGACGTTGATGGACAATCCTACAGTCTTCCTCCCTCCCGTTTCGAACCCAGATATCACTACTACTACCCCCGGGACATCGAGTGGGTGGTTGCCGGGAACGATCTCAGTAACATCGACCTCCTGAAGAACATGGTCATGACCTACGGAGCCCTGGGGACCTGTCTCTGTTCGAACTCGAGTTTCATAGAAGACCTCGTTCACTATCAGCCGCCCGAGACCACCCAGAACCCCAACCATGCGGTGGCCATCGTCGGATGGGACGACAATCTGGTGACCCAGGCGCCGGAGCGGGGCGCGTGGCTCTGCAAAAACAGTTGGGGAAGCGACTGGGGAATGGCTGGATATTTCTGGATCTCCTACTATGACAAGCACTGCGGCCAGCATCCCGAGATGGGGGCCATCTCCTTTCAGAACGTGGAACCCTTCGACTACGACTACGTCTACTACCATGACTATCACGGTTGGAGGGACACCAAGGCGGACGCGAGCGAGGCCTTCAACCTTTTCACGCCCACCGATGTGCAAATGCTTCGCTCCGTGAGTTTCTTCACGGCGGCCGACAACGTGACCTACACCGTCAAGATTTACGACCGCTTCGAGGGCGGGCAGCTGCTGGATGAACTGGCCACGAAGACCGGGGTTCTCGACTACGAGGGGTTTCACACCATCGACTTGGACGCTCCGGTCCGGCTCCACGAGGGGGATCCCTTCTGCGTCTACGTTCAGCTCTCCGACGGGGGACACCCGTACGATCGGACCTCCGACGTTCCCGTGCTCCTGGGCGCCGACTACCGGGTCATGGTGGAGTCATCCGCGAGCGCGGGGGAGAGCTATTTCTTCAACGGCTCTTCGTGGGAAGACCTGTATGACTTCGACGAAACGGCCAATTTCTGCATCAAGGGCCTGGCCTCGACACCAGGATTCCACGTCGACCCCGTCGACGATTTCCGTTCGGAAGGTCCTGTGGGCGGCCCCTTCGCCCCGTCGAACACGATGTTCGAGTTTCAATACATGAGCGATATAACCGTCGACTACGAGGTGACACTCGATCCACCCGTGGATTGGGTAACTCTCTCGGGCGACCTCTCCGGCAGTATCTCGGCGGGCCAGATCGCTCAGGTGAACGTTGAGATCAACGGCGATGCCTCCGTGCTGGACGCGGGAGCGTGGGTTACCTCCGTCCGATTCACCGACTTGACCTATCACGTTGGAGATACAGAGAGACTCGTGATTCTGGGCGTCGGACCGTCCGTCCCCCAACACACCTGGAACCTGGACTCGGATCCAGGGTGGAGCACCGAGGGGGATTGGGCGTTCGGGCAACCGACCGGAGGAGGTGGCAGTCACGGTTCTCCGGATCCGACCGCCGGTTACACGGGGCTCAACGTGTACGGGTATAACCTGGACGGTGATTACGCTCCCCTGATCCCCGAGTATCACCTTACAAGCCTGGCGATCGACTGCTCCAATCTGTACCACACTCATCTGAAGTTCTGGCGTTGGCTGGGAGTTCAGCACCCGGACTACGACCACGCGTGTATTTGGCTATCCACCGATGGGGACGAGTGGATTCGAATTTGGGCCAACCCGGCGAGAGTCCGCGACAGCGCGTGGGTCGAACAGGACTTTGATATCTCATCCATGGCGGACAACCAGTCCACCGTCTATCTGCGGTGGACGATGGGAACGACCACCGCCTCCTGGGAATACTGCGGCTGGAACATCGACGACATCGAGATTCTGGCCCACGAGGGTATGAATACGACGGGCGTCGAAGTGGAAAGGAGACGCACCGAGGCGGTCGCCCTCCGCCTCGAACCGGCCCGGCCGAATCCGTTTAATCCGTCGACGGAGATCGCCTATGCCATCCCGGCGGGGTCCGCACCCTCGAGAGTCACTCTAACCATCTACAACGCCATGGGACAGCGCGTTCGCACCCTGGTCGACCAGGATCAAACCGGGGGTCTCCACCGCGCGGTGTGGGACGGCGCCAACCATCGGGGCGCGGAAGTCGCCAGCGGCGTCTACTTCTGCGTTCTGCGGTGGGACGGGCAGATGCGTTCGCAGCGGATGGTCTTGTTGAAGTAGCGACAGCGCCATGCTGGCTCTTTGATCTATCGGGCCGATTACGACACAGGGGCCGTCCGTACGGACGGCCCCTGTGTCGATTCGACGGATCGTTCCCTGCGCTAGTGCACCGTCATTTCGTTCATCAGTTCTTTCAATCCGTACACCTTGTCCACCACGAAAAGCACGTAGCGGATGTCAACGTTGATGCAGCGCGTCAGCCCGGGAAGGAACACGTAGTCGGCGACGATGGCTTCATAATTGCCGTCAAAGAGCAGCCCGACGACCTCACCCCTGCCGTTGAGCAGAGGGCTCCCCGAGTTGCCACCGGTGCTGTCGTTCGTTGTGAGGAAATCCACGGGAAGATCGGCAACAGCGGTATCCGCGTAAGGGCCGTAGTTCTTCTGCTTCCAGGCCCTCTTCAGCTCCGCCGGGACGATGAAAGGATCCTCTCCCGTCTCTTTTTCCATTACCCCCGTGAGGGTCGTCATGTAATCATACTGCACGGCGTCGCGAGGGTTGTATCCTTTAACGGTACCGTAGTTCAAACGTTTGGTGCCGTTGGCGTCGGGATAGAGGTCTCCCCCCCTCCACTCGGCATAGGCCGCGATCAACCGGGGCTCCAGCCGGGTCAGTGCTCCCCTGAATTTCTTGCTCCGTTCAATCCGCTCCTCGTTTTCGGGCGTGAGCGCGGCGGCCAGATCGATGAAGGGATCTCCAAGCGCGTCGAGTTGGGTCTTGCTCATCTTGAACATCTTCATGCGCCTGTCGAGATCGCCGATTCCCGTCTTCCCGTAGAGCATCTCCAGATACTCGTCAATGGCGGTCTCCCGATCTTGGCCCCGCCGGCCATTCAAGATCCTCTCGACGGCCTCAATCTTCTGCCCGTCGGGTAGAGCCAACGCTTTCTCCATGAAGTACTCGAGTGTCGTTCTGTCCACGGAGGGCACCAGATTGATCTGGGCGTCCTCCAATCCCTCCCGCATGGCCGTAGAATCGCGATCCTGATAACCGCGTTCCCTCTCCAGATCTTCCTTTTCCCGTTCAACGGCCCACTTGTAAACCGATAAGGACAGATCCAGATAGTCGCTCCCGAATCGCATCAACCTCATCATGAAGTCTTTTCTCTCGGCGGCCATGATTTCCCTGTACAGGGCCTCCAGACCCGGGAGGACATTGCCGTATTCCTTCTCGAGCTTGCGATTCTGTTTGAGGAACGCCGTCAGCTTCCGCTCGGTCTCCCGCTTCTCCCCCACGAGATCGACTTTCCGAAAACCTTCCATCATGCCGTAGCTGTTCTTGAGGAAGTTGTTGAGCCCCTCGCTCTTCGAGGCAACGCGAATGGCAACGGAGGAGTCCCGCGCGGACGCCTCGTCCAGAATGCCGAGCGCGTCCTCCAGCACGTCGATGATCACAGGATACCGGTGCTCGATCAGAAGCTCGGCCGAAAATGAACTGGCGTAACGGTCCGTATATCCGGGAAAACCGATGACCATGGCGAAGTCATTCTCCTTGACGCCCTCGGAAGAGATCGGAAGAAACACTTCAGGGTGATAGGGAACGTTCTCCTCCGCGTACTCCGCCGAGGACCCGTCAGGCGCCACGTAGGCCCGGAGGAAGGAAAAATCCCCCGTGTGCCGCGGCCACATCCAGTTGTCGATATCTCCTCCAAACTGCCCGATGGGGGCCGGCGGGATGTAGACGATGCGGATGTCACGAACCTTGAAACGAGTATAGAGGATGTACTGCGTGCCCCCGAACATCGTGGCGACGGTGCACTTGACGTCGCGGCCTTCTTCGGACTTCTTGATGATCTCCTTTCGGGCCGCATCGATGGCCTTGTAGCGCTCCAGATCATCCATGTCGTCCTTCACGTCCGCAAGAATACGATCCGTTACATCTTTCGACGCGAGGGTTACGAAGAGGCTGTAACCGATGGCGGGGATTTCCTCCTGCCGGGTCATCGCGTAGAATCCGTCCCGAATGTAGTTGGCCTCGACCGTGCTCTGCCGCTGGATGGCGCCGAAGGCGACGTGGTGATTGGTGATGATCAGTCCATCGCGCGAGATGAAGGACCCCGTGCCACCGCCGATATCGAAAACGGCCCGGGCCAGGCCCCCGTCCTTCGTGTTGTAGATATCCTTCCGATCGAGCTCCAGTCCCCTCGCTTTCAGTTCCTTGAAGTCGAGTTTCTTGAGATCGTAGAGGGGCCACATGCCCTCATCGGCCCCGGCCGGGGCGCCGGAGAGGAGCAGAGAAACGACGACGACTGCAAATCCAACGCGTCTTGCGAGCATGCCAGACCTCCTGATTGAAGCTGGGGGTGATTCTCGGGTACTCTCAAAGTCCCGAACCATAGCATTCCCCGGGTCGACCCGCCAGCGCAATGTGCAGTCCGGTGCACGGCTCGGACTTAACTGCTACAAAGGCAGTGGGTAACACCGTCGGGCAACATGGGCTCCAGAGTCCCTCGTGTGAGACAGCGGACGCCTCCCGACGTGCTACACCTGATGCCCGGAGCTATTCGATGGGAATCTGTGAAATCGCGCGATCCAACTGCAGGTCGAAATCCTCGGGGAACCAGTGTCCGAGGCCTTCGTTGATCACGAGGGAGAAGTCGAGCCCCGCCTTCTCGAAAACAGCCGCCATCCGCTTCTGATCCGAGAGATCCGGGTCCTTGTCTCCGGTGAGAATTGTCCCTCGAACTCCCCGGTCGACCGCCCGCTTTGCACTCGTGAGATCAACCCCCCCGGGAATGCCGCCTCCCGGGCAGAGCACGACGAACCCGGCAATGGGAAGGACCTCGTTGATCATCACGTCGATGGCCATCCGGCCGCCCTGTGAAAAACCGCCGATGAGGATGTGGTCTGTTCGGATGGGATAGCGCTCTGCGATCTCGTGGTACAGGCGGGAAATTTCTTCGCGCCCGAGCGCCGCGTCGTCCCACCCGCGTCCGCCATCCATCTTCACAACCTGTGAGGATTGAAAGAAGGCGGTGAGGAACTCCCCCTCCAGGATGGGCGATTTCCAGTGCTCCATCATTTCCTCAAGGCCGTCGCCCCAGCCGTGGAGGGCAATGAAGAGTGGATATGGTCTGCCCTTGGCGGTTCCGTTCGGCAAGACGACTTCAACCCCCGGCCCGGCGGCGGCTTGCGCCTCTCTCCGGCGAGCATCGCTGAAGGCGAGGATTCTCTCGAATCTCGAATCGCCGACCAGGGACCGGATCGCGGGAGCCTCCAGTGGAAACGTGAACCACAGATCCCTCTCGACCCCCTCTTCCAAGACATCCAGTGCACGACCCCGGTTGTCCGTGATGAGGTAACCGTACGCCAGGCTGAAGATGATGTCGTACAGGTTCTCCGGGAATCGATTCTTCTCCTTCTCTAGAAGAACGACGGCCTCCTCCGGGCGACCGGCATTGAAGAGATTTCCTACCTGGTGCTTGAGAGCTTCAAAATCATCGCCGCCGCGTTGTTCCTCTTTCCCTGCAGTCATTCCCGACGCTCCCCAAGATATGCGTTCCCACCATTACAACGCGAGCACGGTCCTTCAGCCACAGATTACACGGATTCCGCGACGGATTCAAATCCAAGAGCCATGGTCCGCAGATCGGCCGCCCCCATACCGCAGAGAGTCGAGAGTTGAAAGTTGAAAGTCGAAAACCCTGCAGCCACGGATTCCACGGATTCCGGAGAGTGGCCCGGCAAGGTGACGAAGATGGAGCACAAGACCGAAAGCCGAGAGCCGAAAGTCGGAACACACCAACCCGGGCCGGCGACGGGGAGGGTTCGCCGGAGGACGGGTCACGACGAGTGTGTTTCAACGCAGGAAGTCGCCGCCTTCCTCCACAAGCGCAATCCCCCCTTCCGTCGTGGCCCGGACGACGCCGAACCTTTCCCGGAGCGCAAGGCCCATACCCGGAAGGCTGACAGTCGAAAGTTGAGAGTCGAACACCCCCAACCCAGGGCCGGCCGCGGTGAAGGTCCGCCGGATCGAAAGCCGCAGCGTGGGGTGTTTCAACGCACAAAGGGCCCACCTTCCACGGCGACCATCATCCCCCATTCACGCTGCGGCCAAGAGACGCCGGACCTTTGCCGCGGCAAAAGGCCCGTAAGGCAGAGAACCGAAGGCCGAGAGCCTAAAGCCGAGAGCCTAAAGCCGGAACACACCAACCCCGGGCCGGCCGCGGAACTTCAGAAAGTTGAAAGTCGAGAGTGGAAAGTCGGCACCCGCCATTTCATGTGTCGCTGTTCTGAATTCTCAACGATCGACTCTCAACTCTCCGAATTGCGGCTGCGGCCAAGCCACGCCGAGTTCTCCCCGCGGCGCAAGACCCGAACTGGAGATAGTGCGGAAAAGCCCCCACGAAAGTGGGGGCCTCCGGTACATCTCACTACAGAACAAAGACTTCAGATTTCCCGGACCCTGCCCGATCCGGTTACCCTCTGCGAGACCCTGGGTCTCCCGGCAAATCGCACGTCGCCGCTGCCGCTCACCTGTGCTTCCAGACGATCTTCCACATGAACGGTCACCGACCCGCAGCCGCTCACCTCGACTTCCGCCTCGGAGCATTCCATGCGCCTAGCCCCGTAGTCGCCCGAACCACTGACGACGACGCGCTGTCTCTCGACGCGGCCGTCCGACACGGCTACGTCCCCCGAGCCCGTAATTCGAACATCGAGCGATCGTGCATCCAGATCTCGAATCCGGACCTCCCCGGAACCGCTCACGGAAACCCTCTGTGTTTCAGCCTCGGCCCCGGCGAGTTCTACGTTCCCCGAACCGCTCACTTTTGCGACAATCTCGTCGGCCTCAACTGTGCCGATTTCGACGTCACCGGAACCGCTCACCTTTACCGAGAACTCGTCGGCTTCGAGATTCGGGGCGAAAACGTCCCCACTGCCCGAGACATGAATCGTATCCAGGCTCTTCACGGTCAGGTAGAAGTTCACCGGTTTGCTGGGTCGTAAAGACACCCGCCTTCGGATGTCGATCTTCAGCATCTTACCGGAGACATCCACCTCGAAATAGCGCTGCAGGTTCTCCTGCGCCACAATGCGCAGACTCTCTCGATCGCCGATCTCGATGTGAAGGTCCCCGAACGTAGCCAGCTTCACCCCCGTGAAATCCTCCACGTCGTAGGTTTCGCTGATGACGGCCCCCCGCCCACGAACCTTCTCTTCCCCGCAGACCGTACAGCCAAGGCTGCAGGCTATACAGAAAATGAGCAACCCCAGTACGAGCATGTTCCGTTTCCTCATGATACCCTCCCTTGATGGAGGCAAGGGCGCGACAGCCTCAAGCCACGGCATCCTGGCAGACCCATACACATCCGAACGGGTGTTGACCCGCACACAGGGGTATACGCTCAGGCAGCCAACATTGTTTCAGGGGTGGGGACGTCGCGCACCTGCCCACTCGCTCCCTCTTGGATTCCCCGCCGTCTCGCCATGCTGCCCCGTGCTTGCCGTGTCGCCCTGACCGGTGTATCATGCAAGTCACGTGTAAAACTCCCGCACTGGAGGGGAAATCAGAGATGAGAGCCATGGTTCTCGATCAAATGGGTCAACCGCTCGTCCTCCGGGATTTGCCCGTCCCGGAACCTGTCGAAGGACAGGTGCAGATCAAGATCCATGCGTGTGCCGTATGCCGGACCGACCTGCACGTCATCGACGGCGATCTCAAGAACCCCAAGCTGCCTCTGGTGCTCGGCCATGAGATCGTGGGAACGATTCAGAAGATCGGTCCCGGCGTAGAGGACTTGACGGCCGGGCAGCGGGTCGGTGTTCCCTGGCTGGGCGCCAGCTGCGGCACGTGCTCCTTCTGTGCTTCGGGGCGGGAAAATCTGTGCGATCTGGCTCGGTACACGGGATACCAGATCGACGGCGGATACGCCGAGGCCACCGTGGCGGACCACCGGTACTGTTTTCCCATTCCGGCGCAATACTCGGATGCGGAGGCCGCGCCTCTTCTCTGTGCCGGGCTGATCGGGTATCGATCGCTCAGGATGACCGGGGACGCGCGACGCCTGGGCCTCTACGGTTTCGGCGCCGCCGCTCATATCGTTGCACAGGTCGCCGCCTACCAGGGCCGGGAGGTATACGCTTTCACGAGGCCCGGGGATCTTGCGGGGCAGGCGTTTGCCCGAGAGCTGGGGGCGATCTGGGCCGGGGATTCCGAGACCCTTCCACCGGAGCCCCTGGACGCCGCCATCATCTTCGCCCCGGTGGGCTCTCTCGTTCCGGCTGCATTGAGGGCGGTGGATAGGGGCGGTATCGTCGTCTGCGCGGGCATCCACATGAGCGAGATCCCGGCCTTCGATTATGCACTTCTTTGGGAAGAACGATCCATCAAGTCCGTGGCCAATCTAACGCGGCAGGATGGCATCGACTTCCTCGAAATCGCGCCCAGGGTGCCCGTGCGAACACATGTAGAGACCTTTCCGCTCGAGCAAGCGAACGATGCGCTGGAGCGGCTTAGGAATGGGAAGATCCGGGGGGCCGCCGTCCTGTTGACGAATGACGAAACTTGCTGAGACGAGTCGATGACTCAATGCGAGAGGAAAATCGATGAACATGAGGGGATGTCTTGCCTGGGGTATTCTGATTGCACTCGTGGTCGCCTGTTCCGCCGATGCTTTGGCCCGTGCGCCATGGAGAGACGAGAACCCCAAAGAGGATCCGCCCTCACCGGTCCCGGACCGGGTGATTCTGACCTGGGCGGGAGACCCTTCGACGACTCAAGCCGTGACCTGGCGGACGGATCTGTCCGTTCAGGACGCCTGTGCTTTGATCGCCCTTGCGGGTGTCTCCTCGGACTTCGCCGCAGATACACGCCGGATCCCTGCAAAGACCGGGCGTCTCGATGCGGACGTGGGTCCCGCACACTATCACTCCGTGAAGTTCACGGACCTCAACCCCAACACCCTGTACGCGTATCGCGTGGGCAGCGATGAGGCCTGGAGCGAGTGGTTCCACTTCAGGACGGCGAGCGCGGATCCGGAACCGTTTTCTTTCCTCTACTTCGGCGACCCGCAGGACGCCATTCTCCCGTACTGGTCGAGAGTGATCCGCGCCGCCTACACCGATGCGCCGAATGCCCGATTCATGATCTACGCCGGCGATCTGGTCACGAACGGTGTCGGTGACGCACACTGGGCAGAGTGGTTCGATGCCGGCGGCTGGATTCTCGGCATGACTCCGACCCTGGCTACGCCGGGGAACCACGAGTATGACAGGGACCACGTTAACCTGACGCCGTTCTGGCGGACGATCTTCACATTGCCGGAGAACGGGGTTCCGGGACTCGAAGAGCAGTGTTACTTCGTCGACTATCAGGGCGTCCGTGTGATCTCCCTCAATTCCAACGAGAAGATCGAGGATCAGGCCGCATGGCTCGAGGGTATTCTCAAGAACAACCCCAGTCGCTGGACCGTCGTCATCTTCCACCATCCGGTGTTCTCCTCTGCCAGAGGCCGGGACAACCGGGAACTGAGAGAATCGTGGAAGCCGCTCTTTGACCGGTACGGTGTAGATCTGGTCCTTCAGGGTCATGATCACAACTATGGGCGTGGGCGGAATCTTCCGGAGAGACCGGATGAAGTCGGCGGGTGCGGCACGATGTACATCGTGTCGGTCAGCGGGCCCAAGATGTACGACCTCACGTCGGAGCGTTGGATGGATCGCGCCGGCGAGAACGTGCAGCTCTACCAGGTCGTCGATGTGACCGCGGATACGCTGAACTACCGCTCAATGACGGTTACGGGGGATCTGTACGACGCCTTCGATCTGGTCAAGCAGAAGGACGGACCGAATCTGCTCATCGAGACGCTGCCGCCTGGGATTCCCGAGTACACGTTTCCTGCGTCTGGCTATTCTCGATAAGCCGAACATGGAGTCGGCAATAGTCTGGTCGTGTCCGACAGTTCGTACATGCAGGTCACAATGCCGGTGAGACACAGAGGCGCCGATTGGCCGCGCTCGTCCACGGTCTCAGGCACGCGGGATTCCACTCGGCCGTACGGAATGCAGGAACGATAGCGGTATGAGAGTTGCCTCGGGGACCGACTTCGCCATTATTGCGCAGAGGGTACTACGAAGGCGGCTGAGTTCCTGGTTGTGAAGCCGGAGATCGTCGAATAACGACCACGGAGAGATCGTCCCCCAGCTCGCAGGAACCACGGAACCGGTCGACGGACCGGACAACCTGATCCATCAGGTCCTTCGCACGACTTCCGGCCGCAGATCCAAGCGTTTCGATAAGAATGCCTTCTTCCTCGTACATTCTCTTCTTTTCATTCGTGGCTTCGGTCACGCCGTCGCTCACGACCACCACCGAATCGCCCTCGTTCAGATGAACCTCGCCGCTTGCGTAGACATCGGCATCCATGATCCCGAGGACCGGGCCACCCTCTCCCAGCTCTTCCCGCACCGACCCATCCGAACCAGTCACCAGCGCGGGAGGATGCCCGGCGTTCACGTACCGGACCCGGGCCGTCTCCAGATCCACGACGCCCAGAAACAGGGTCACGAAGTTCCCGACGTCGGTGGAAGACAGAAGGTGACGATTCAAGTCCGTGACCAGTTGCCGGGGATCGTCCAGAGACAGGAGACACCGGCTGCGAATGGTCGCGTGTACGCTGGCCATGAGAAGCGAGGCGCCCATTCCCTTTCCCGACACATCCCCCAGTGCGAAGAGAACCTTGCCCGGCGCCGGCTCGAAGATGTCGTAGTAATCCCCGGACACCACCATCGACGGCCGACACGTGCCGGCGAACTCCCAGCCCTTCGGCTCCGGCAACGAGCGCGGGAAGAGATTCTGCTGTACCTGGCGTGCGACTTCCATTTCCTTCTCGTCCTCGCGAGCCTTCCTCTCCAGAAAGACGAAGCGGTAGCTGGCCACGGCCGCGTACACCAGGGGAGGTAGGGCCAGGGTCGCCGTCGCCGGAGCGCAGATGCCCCAGAGAGCGAAGACACCGTACCCGACAAAGGTAATGAGCACCGTGGATCCCCCCATGATTCCGGCGGCCACCGGAAGAGCCAGCCGGACGAACAGCCATCCGAGGAGAAGACTCAGGGCACCCAGCATGGAGAGATAGAACGCCCGAGGCAATGCGCGAAGGAAGCGACCGTTCTGGATGGCATCGACCACGTTGGCATGGATATACACAAGGGGCGTAGCCACGGAGAACGGGGTGGCGCCCACATCGGTCGCGGCTTCTCCCACCGCCGTATTCCCGATGAGAACGGTACGGCCCTCGAAAGCGGCCGACAGTGCGTCGTGTTTCCCATCCCGGTACATGCCGAGAACGTCCAGCATCGAGAAAGCGTGCGGAAACGCGGCGTGGTTCCCAGCGAAATCGATGGCGGTCGCTCCTTCGTCGTCGAGCGGAACCTGAAGCCGCCGGCCACTCGGCCAGACGATGGTCATCCCCTCCCTCGTGGCCTCGACCTCGGGGGGAGCATCGTGACCTTCCGCCACACCGGCCACCCGAACGCCCAGCGCGGGATAGAGCAGCCCTCGATATCGCACGAACAGCGGCAACCGCCGGATGCCGCCATCCTCGTCTACAGCCACCGTCGCATGGCCGACGGCGGAGGACGCTTCGAAAATGGAAGGATGCGGCAGGGACACCGATCCTGCCAGCGGGGCCCTCACGCCGCGCCCGCGCACACCATGGGTCCGTAGGAGATCCGGCATCTTCGCCGATTCGGTTTGTTCCGTTCCCGGGCGCTCGGGCTCAGACAGGAACGAGATCGCATGGACGACATTGGGGTACTTTGCCGTGACACCGGCCAGCAGAAGGTCCGCCGTTGGATCGTGTGCATCGGGGCCCAGGAAGAGGAGATCCACACCGATTGCTCGCGCGCCCGATTCGGCAATCGCAGAAATCAGGAGTGCGTACGAATCCCGGGGAATCGGCCATTGCCCGTAGGCACGGATGGTGGCATCGTCCACTTCGACCAGCGCGATCCGACCGGACGCGTCCCGCTGTCCCCGGAATCGAAACCCGAGATCCAGCAGCTTCAGATCCACACTGGACAGCACCCCGGAGGTTTGCAGCACGGAAACCACAAGGAAGCACAGAAAGGCGATCAGGATGCCCCGCCGGATGCCCAGTCGTCTGGCTTTGGACTGAAGTTGAGCCAATGCTCTCTCCTACCGCTTCCAATACAACGTGGTGGCTAGATCCCTTTGATCAGCGGCGCGGAGCCCCGCGGAACGCCAGATTCTCGAGGGCGCCTTCCTGTGTGAAGGATCCGTAGCCGAGCTATCCACGGAAGATCCGGCCGTGTCCGCGCCGGCCGCAGTCAACGAATCGATCGGAACCGAGGATGCGGCCGCCTCCAGAAGAGCGCGAACCTCCTCCTCACTGAGAACCGGTGCATCCCGGGCCTTGTCTTCCTCGCCGGGCAATCCTCGTCGGCAGAGTCCCAGGAGGGAGAGGGCTTCCCTCGCGCTCCCGGCGAGATCCAGAGCAACCGAGGCATCTTCCCTGGCGCCCCTCTCGTCTCCCATGAGCATCCGCGTCAGCGATCGGTTCAGTATGATTCCTGCGTCCGTTGAGTCCGCCTGCCCGGCGCGTTCGTAGAAAACCAGGGCAACGGCTGCTTGCCCCCGCATCAGGTGAAGGTTTCCGAGATTCGTCAGGGCCATCGCGTTTCCCGGGGAGTCGGAGAGGAGGGAAACAAACACCCGTTCCGCTATGCGTGCGTCGCCACTTAACGCCATAGCGATCCCGTACTCGGCCCGGAGCATCATATCCTCGGGCGCCCGGCCCTCTTCATCGAAAGCGACTACTGCACCCGGCGGCCAGATCATCAAACCTGCGAGAATCATGGCTCTCACTGCATATTTCATGGGATTCTCCTCACCGTCGGTTATTGTACCTTCCAATAGAGATGATTTGCGATCTCCATCTGATCAGCGGCGCGAGAGGCGGCAATTCTCAGCCGGATCGGCTCTGGGGGTACTTTCACATGCTCGGGTTCCCCGACCGCGTCCAGATCCACCCCTCCTGGCCGGTTCGGATCCACAACCACCTCGGCCGCCGGCAGCTTCTCGAGAACGGCTTCCAGCAAAAGCCGAAGCTCTTCGGCGGACAATCTCTCGACGGCAGCCCTGGATCCTGAATCCGAAACCTCGAGTCCGAGGAGACGACAGGCGTCCTCGAAATCCCCCGCCCGGCCGAGTCCTTCCGCTATGGCGCGTTCCGCCCCCGCACGATCGCCACCCGCATATCGCACGACGCCGAGGTTCAACCAGACTCCCGCATCCTGGGACGCGCCGTCAAGTGCTGCCCGCAGGTGCTCGACGGCTGTCTCCATGTCGCCGGCCGCGGCGGAGAGAACCGCCAGGTTGTTGTGCGCCAGAGCCGACTCCGGATCCTCCCGGAGAATCCGTTCCAGGGTTTCCCTGGCTTCCCCCGGATGGCCCCCGAGGAAGTACACGTGAGCGATCTCACTCAGCGCCTCGGGTGATGAGGCCAGATCACGCTGAACCGCCCCATAGCGGGCCGTCATGAATTCATCGCGCCAGGTAGAGATTGTCTCCACATCTCGAGAAACCAGGTTCCCAACCCGACCCTGATCCAGGGACGCCACGTCCATCGGATCGACGAACTCGGCCGGGGCATAGCGGCTCTGGGCCGCGCTCACGTCCACCAGCGCCAGCCGGCCCCTTGATTCCCAGCCTCGATATTCCTCAGCGCCCCGGCGCCAGGCTTCAGAGAATCCCTGGCCGAGGGCCGTGGTCTCGAGAGGCACCCAGATACCGTCACCGCTGACGACGTACATGTCTTCATCCAGGCCCAGCATCAGTCGGTTCCGTTCGTGAATCCCCGTGTCCACGAGCAGGAACAGGTGGCCGGGGACATCCACGAACTGTGTGCGGACACCCACGTTCGCCAACAGCGATGCCATCAGCACCGATGTATCATCGCAGTCGCCGGACCGGGTTTCCAGAGTCTCCCGCGGGTAATGGATGGTATCGACCGCACGGGGCGTCTCCGAAATGGCCGAATATGGGTTGTGCGGATCGGGGACATACGCGATATCCATGGCGCGGACGGCGTTGAACATGGCGGCCGCGTACCGGATGTTCCGGCTCGGGAGTTTCGCTTCGGCATTCGGGCTCAGGGAATGGACCGCCTGGCGGGCGAGCCCGTCTACCGCAGGGTCTCTGGGAGTTACGAACGCAGCCGCCTGCTCGAGCCCGCGGCTCCAGTCGATCGCCCCCGGTCCGTAGGCTACACCTTTTCCAGATCGCTTCTCGGCGCGAGGCAACCGCTGGCTCTGGTAGGACACCTCTACCTGGACCTGGACCGGACGATCCCCGGATTGCCGCATGATGCGTTCGGAGAAGACGGCCGTGATGGGAACCTCCTGCACCGCCTGAGGCCTCAGCAGAATCTCCTGCTCCGTAGGGGTGTCCATCAATCCGGGAACGAATGTGCGAATCCGGGTCGGAAGCGCCTCGTCTTCCAAGTTCCGGACGACGACGGACCCGATCGGCTCGTCCACGTATGACTTGTACAGCGATGCGTACACCTCCCGGGGCTTCACCTGCTCGATACGGACACGGGACGGGTTGAAGTTGAAGGCCAGAGACAGCCCGACATGGTGGGTGGCCTCCAGAACCGGATGGTCGACGAAGGCGTAGTCGAAGTGAAAGACGCCCAGCTCAAACCCGGCGCCGTACGTGAATTGCCAGTCCTCCGGCCCGCTCCGATCTTGTTCCATGCCGGCACGCAGGGCAAGCGCGTCAACAAGCCGAAGTTCTCCACCAAGATGAATTCGGTCATCGATGTCCATCGCTACAACTCCGCGAGATCCAAACGCGTAGGCTGTGGCGAAGCGAGAGTTCTGCGGAAAGGCCACGCTCGACGTGCCGTCGAAGTCAACCTCCGTGTCGAAGAGATCCTGTCCTACCCAGCCAAAACGCAGGCCCTTCCAGGGGGTCAGAAGGAGCCCCAGGTCCAGCCCCGTGCCGCTCCCGCTTGTGACCTCGACGCCGTCCAGGTCCGTGTTGCGGGTGAGATACTTGACCGTGCTTCCCAGCGAGAACCACCGGTTGAGGCGGATTCCGTAGGACAGATCGAATCGGTTCTCTCCGAAACCGAGCTCATCATCATCGAATCCGGAGTGATACCAGTCGACGCCGATCGCCTGGCGCGGGCTCAGCGGAAGAACGAATGCCGCGAAGTTGTCCTTGATGCCGAGCCCGAACAGATCGGCATGGGTAGCGGCAATCTCTTGATTCCCGATTCGAGAGAGACCTGCCGGGTTCCAGAAAATGGCCGACGCGTCGTTGGCAATGGACGTGAACGCTCCTCCCATTGCAAGGGCGCGCGGCCCGACCGGGACCTGGTACGACGGATTCACGGCGCCCGCTCCAGCCGAAACGGCCAGAACCGATAGAACACATAGACTCCCTATCAACGGTCTGCCTCTCCCAAGCATCGAAATCACCCCTTCCGGATCATACCGGTCATGGCTGTTGACGGTCTTCCTCCAGAAGCTCATGTCATCACCTCACGACGGCGAGTGTCTTCACCTGTTTCTCTCCCAGTGCCTCGACGGACACCAGGTAGAGCCCGTCGGGTACGATGGATCCGCCCCGGTCCCGTCCATCCCAGCGGACCAGGTTCGCGCCCGCGCTCAGGGACTTCCCCTCTATGATTTCACTCACGAGCCGCCCCGCGCGGTTGTAGATCTTCACGGACACAGGGCCGGAGCGGCTCAGGCTGAAACTGATCGAAACATCATTTTTCGCGAATGCACCGGTCGGGGAAAACACACGGGGGGAGAACGAAATCGATGTGAGTCCCTCTCCCACTCCGACGGCTCCATCGTCCGCGAAGAGCGAGTACCGCCCCTCCCGGGTAATCGCGGCAGAGATGATCCCAGTAGTGGCATCAATCGTTCCTCCAACGCGCTGCCAGTTCTGTCCATCCACCGTCAAGTACAGCGCAGGGACAAGGGGACTGACTCCGATTTCGGGTTCTTGAAGCAGATGTCTGTCCCCTTCTTCCCTTGAAATTGGCACCTGTCCCCATTTCCCCCCCAGCGCCATCTCAAGCGTCGCAGGCTTCGCCAGAGTGACCCCTTCCCACGAAATGTCATAGCCGGGTGATACATTCACCGCTCCGCTCGAGAGCGTGTCCGGAACGGACCCGTCCTCGACCGCAGCAATAACAACGGACGCTTCTTCCGAGAAGGCGCGAGGAACGAAGTAGAGATGGACCTTCCCATTCGTCGTGAAGACATCACCGCCGGACGAAACAGCGACCTTGGCCGGAGAAGTCTCTTCCGCCCATGGCGCTTCATTGTCCACGACTACCGTTGCGAGCGCTGCGCCCGTGAGTCCCAGCGTATCCGCAACCTCCAGGCGGAGTTCATAGCTTCCGTCGGGAAAGAGCGTTGTGTCCCATGACGCCAGCGTTGCTTCGGACAGAGGCGTGTCGGACTCCGCCAGCACGGTTGCCGGTGGAGAGCCCCAGTCCGCCGCGCCGGACGGACGGGCAAGCAGACGATACAGATCAAGACGGGCATCATCCGCCGTCCCCTGCACGGGACACGAGCCTCTCACCACTTCGCCGGCTGCCGGGGAATGAAGTACCGGGACAGGAGGAGTCGCATCAATCTCTATCGTCACGCTTGCAGGATAAGGATCCACATTGCCCAGACGATCCCTGGAGCGGACAGAGAACACATGACTCCCGTCGCCCAGGCCGTCAATCGTCCAGAAAGCAGAAGGGGATGGTGAAGACCAAGCGGAGCGATCCAGCGAATAGGAGAACTCGATTCCTCTCGTCTCCCGGTACGCGGCCTCGAAGGTCAGCGTGTGGCGCCGACTTGCCGAGATGCCCGCCGGCTCCGGATAAAATAGCGTCTTCGGCGGAACTCGATCCACGCTGTAGATGCTCACCCCGAGATCATCGCCCGGCCCCGAGTATGCACCGCCGACCCAGATCCGCCCCCGGCTATCTTGCGTGATGGCTGCGATCCCACCCAGGAGGAGACCGTCACTCTCCGTGATGGTCGTCCAAAATTCTCCATCGAAGCGGCTGACCCCGACGCCCGTCCCGCACCAGATGTTGCCTTCTGTGTCCTCGTAGAGGGTCGACACATAGTCTGCCGCCAGGCCATCGACGGAGGTGTACGTCATCCAGTTCTCACCATCGAACCGGCTGACTCCCAGGGTGGTCGCCACCCACACGTCGCCGTCGCCGGCCACGACAAGATCCACAACGGCTGTGGACGCGAGCCCCTCGGCCTCTGTCCACCACGTCCATGAGTTTCCGTCGAACCGCCCCACTCCGTAGCTCAAACCCGCGACCCAGATCCTCGATAGATCATCCTCGGCAACTGCGGTGAAATGCAGAGTCGGAAGCCCGTCGGACTCATCGAACGTCTCCCATACTGAATCGCGAATGCGGATCAATCCGGAGCCATCCATTGCCAGCCACATATCCCCCGAGCGGCTCTGGAAAACGTCGACCACACCAACGGCGGGATAGGATGTCCAGACAGATCCGTCGAATACGCTGACACCGGCCTGCGTTCCTACCCACAGGCTTCCCTGTTGATCCAGCTCAAGACTGAGAATGTAGTCGGAGATTAGACCATCTCGGGTTGTGTAGGTTGTGATCGCGGGCTGATCGGTGAAGGTCGTGCCTGTTCCTTGCTCGTAGAGATTCAGACCATCCAGGGTCGCAATCCAGACGCTCCCGGGTGAGGCCTCCAGGATGTCGTGAATCCGATGACTGGTGATTCCACCGTTGGGGGTCACGTAGTCCCATGAGTCTGCATCAAAGCGAGCGGCGCCTGCAGGCGTGGCAATCCAGACGTTGCCCCGGGTATCCACCGTGATATCCATCGGGCACGTGTTGGGAAGACCATCGTCAAGGCCAAACCGTGTCCAGACCACTCCGTCGTATCGAAGAACCCCGTGCTCGCAGACGGCGAACCACAGATAGCCCATGTCATCTTCCGCGATCTCCGTGAAACTGGCCCCGGGATGATAGTCGACCGGTTCGCTGAAGACCGTCCACGTGTCTCCGTCAAAGCGAGAGACGGCCCTTCCCGCAAACCAGAGATTCCCCGAACGGTCCTCGTGAATCGCATAGATCCCATCTTCGCCGAGACCCTCGGCGGTCGTCAGTGTAGACCAGGTGGTCCCATCGAAGCGACTCACCCCGGAGCTCGTCCCGAACCAGAATGCCCCCTGGGAATCCTCCATCAGGCAGTGCACCCAGTTGTCCGCAAGCCCATCCTCGGTTCTGTACGTCTCCCACGTATTCCCGTCAAAGCGGGCGACACCGCCGACCGTGGCAAACCATAGATCGCCGGAATCATCTTCCATCATTCCCGTGACCATGAAATGCGGGAGCTCGTTGTTCCATGAGAAGTACTCCCAACCTTCTCCGTCAAATCCGGCGACCGAATAACCGGTGGGAGGGCCTGTTTGGCTGGTGAACCACATGCGGCCATTCTGGTCCTCCAGAATATCCGACACCCTGTCCAGGTGCAGACCTTCCTCCCCTGTAAGATTCGACCAGTTCCGGCCGTCGTATCGACAAGCCCCGCCGGATGCTGCCCCGAACCAGAGATTGCCGTTCGAGTCTTCAAAGACACTCTGAACGTTGGATGCGATGAGACCGTCCGCCGGCACGAAAGTCTGCCAGCCGGCCTCCGCCGGGCATGCGGCGCCGAGGACGACCATCAGAAACACTCCGAGCCCCTTCCTTCGCCAACCGCTATCTGTTCCGGTCCTCATCTCACCACCGCCAGGGTCTTGACCTGTTTCTCGCCCAATGCTTCGACGGCCACCAGGTAGAGCCCGTCGGGTACGATGGATCCGCCCCGGTCCCGTCCATCCCAGCGGACCAGGTTCGCGCCCGCGTTCAGTGTCGTCCCGGCAACCACCTCATCCACCAGACGTCCTGCCCGATTGTAGATCTTCACCGTCACCGGACCCGACCGGCCGAGAGAGAAACTGATCGAGACCTCTTCATTCGCAAACGCGCCCGTCGGAGAAAACACGCGGGGAGAGAAGGATATGGATGAGAGCCCCTCACCTGTTCCCGCACCTCCGCTGTCCACGAAGAGCGAGTACCGACCTTCCCGCGTGACGGCAGCCGAGATTGTGCCGGCGCTCGAATCGATCGTCCCGCCGACCCGCTCCCAGTCACCGCCCTCGGGGAGCACGTACAGCGAGACGTTGTTCTTCTCTTCTCCTATCTCCAACTTCAGCGTCGCAGGCTTTGCCAGAAATGCCCCTCCCCACGAGATGTCGTATCCCGGTGACACATTCACCGGGCCATCGGGAAGAGAGTCCGGAACGGTGGAAGCGTCCACCGCTTCGACCACGACAACTACATCCTGTGAGAAGCATCGCGGGGAGAAGTAGAGACGCACGTCTCCCTCTGTCGTGTAGACGCCCCCGCCGGATGAAGCGCTTACCACCGCGGGTGTTGTCTCGGTTGCCCAGGGCGCTTCATTGTCCACAATCACCTCAACCAGGTCCGTCCCCACGAGCCCCAGGGTATCCGCCACCTCCAAACGCAATTCGTACAATCCATCCGGCAGCCCCGTCACTTCCCAGTCGCCGATCACTCCGGCCTCCACCGGAGAGGAGGACTCCACGATGACGGTCGCATCCGGCGATTCCCAGGAAGACGCCGAGGCCGGTCGAGCCTTGAGCTGCAGAGCCTCAAACCGGAGATCCGACGCTGTTCCCGATACCGTGATGGCTCCGCGTGCAGCGCCTCCATAGGACGGCGAGGAAATCACCGGGGCCGGTGGAGTTGCATCGATCTCAAAGGAGATCCGGGCGGGCGTGGGTTCGACATTGAACAACCGATCGCGGGAACGGACCCTTAGCGTGTGAACTCCGTCGTAGACTTCACTTTGACTGAAGCTACCGAGCGCCGACCACGAGGACCACGGTCCCTCATCAAACGAGTATGAAAACTCGATGTGCGACTCACCATGCGCAGCCTCGAAGAACGCACCCACCTGCCGGTTCGCGGAAAGTGCGGCGGGTTCAGCCCGAAAGTGGGTCTGCGGATGCACCCTGTCGGCCTCGTACTTTGAAAGCCCGGTCAACGTGCCGAACCAGAGGTTCCCGGCGTAGTCTTCCTCAATCGCGTAGCTGGAGAAGTTGGCGATCCCGTCACTTGGCGTGAAGGTCGTCCAGTTCTCTCCGTTGTAGCGGCTCACTCCCGCTTCTGTCGAGAACCACAGGTTCCCGACGCGATCTTCAAGGATGTGCTGCACCTGGTCGCCGGCAAGTCCGTCGTCCACCGTGAATTCCGTCCAGTGCTCCCCGTCCCAACGACCCGCCCCCCCGCCCACATCGAACCAGAGATTCCCATCGCTGTCCTCAAACATGGCTGTTCCATGGCAGATGTTCACGCTGTCGTAAGGCATAAACGTCGTCCAGGTCTCTCCGTCAAAGCGATTGACCCCTTCCCAGGTCATGAACCAGATATCCCCGATCTCATCCGCGAGACCGGCGCGAACATGGTTGTCCGCGAGACCGTGCTCGGTGGTAAAGGTCGTCCAGGTATCTCCGTCGAAGTGGCTGACACCCCCGCCGTTGGTTCCAAACCACAGGCCCCCGCCATGGTCCTCCACGATCGCCAGGACACCGTTGTATGCCAGGCCGTGATCTTCGGAATAGGTTGTCCAGTTCGTACCGTCGAAATGCGCCACCCCACCTGTCAACGTCCCGAACCAAAGTCCGCCGTCTTGATCCTCCAGAATGGTCTTTATCGTCTCGTCCGGCAACCCGTCTTCCACTCCATAGCTCACCCAGGTCTTCCCATCAAACCGCGTCAGTCCCGTCCACGTGCCGACCCACAGATCTCCGGACGCGTCCTCGAGAAGAGATTCCACCCGCCGGCCGGCCAATCCATCGTCTTCTGTGAAAGTCGACCAGTCCTCCCGGTCGTAGCGGCTGACACCGAGACGCGTTCCGAACCAAAGGTTGCCGGCGCGGTCCTCTGCAATGGCTTCTACATAATTATTGCTCACCAGGCCGTCGTCGATCGTGAACGTTCTCCAGTTCGTTCCATCGAAGCGGCTCACGCCTCCGAACATCGTCCCGAACCAGAGATTCCCGTCCCGGTCCTCGTGCATGGAATAGACCCAGTCGTCGGAAAGACCATCGTCCGTGGTGAAAGTGGTCCAGGTTTCTCCGTCAAAGCGTGTGGCACCTCCGCCGGTCGCTACCCAGACATGTCCACGGCTGTCCGCCATGACATCCAGCACAGTGTCGTCAGGCAAGACGTCGTCTTTTGTGTAGGTTGTCCAGGTTGTACCGTCGAAGCGTGACAGTCCACTGTTCCGAGTACCGAACCAGAAGTCTCCGACGCTGTCCTGCACTATGGCCCGCAGATCATCTTCCGCCAGACCATCGCTTTCCGAGTAAGTCGTCCACGTCGTTCCGTCAAAGCGGCTGACCCCACCTCCCCACGTCGCAAACCAGAAATTCCCTTGGCGATCCTCGATGATAGCCCTCACGTCCTCGTCCGCCAAGCCGTCCGCCTCCTGGTACACAATCCAACCTGATCCATCGAAGCGGCTCACGCCCTTGTCCGTGGCGAACCAAAGATTGCCTTCGCTGTCTTCGACAATCGCTTTCACGTCGTCATCGACCAGACCGTCGGCTTCCGTGTAGGTGGTCCACATAATCCCGTCGTAGCAACTAAGGTTGCTGGAGGTGCCAATCCAGATGTTGCCATCGCGATCTTCAAGGACGGATGTGACATGGTTATGGACCAGTCCATCCGATGTATCAAAGGTCTGCCACTCCGATGCGGCATCTCCCGCCGAAAAAGCAATTACCGATGACAGCAGCAGAGTGAAGATGGTGACCTTCATCTCATTACCTCACGACTGCAAGTGTCTTAATCCGTTTCTCTCCCAGTGCCTCGACGGATACCAGGTAGAGCCCGTCCGGTACGGCGGATCCGTCCAGATCCCTCCCGTCCCACCGAACCAGGTTCGCGCCCGCTTTCATCGTCTTCCCGGCAACCACCTCGTCCACCAGACGTCCTGCCCGATTGTAGATCTTCACTGTTACGGGTCCGGAGCGACCCAAGGAAAAGCTGATCGCCACCTCGTCGTCGGCAAACCCTCCCGTCGGCGAGAAGATCCGTGGAGACATCGCGAGTACCGACAGGCCCGTTCCGCTGTCCATCGAATGGGTCTCCGCGAACACCGCGTAGCGGCCTTCTGCGGAGATCACTGTTGAGATCGTCTCTGAATCTGAATCAAGACTTCCGCCCGCGCGCTCCCATTCATCCGGCCCTGTCTGCCGATACACGACCGGCGTCGCAGCACCAACCTTGGCGGCGAGCAACAGGTCAAGAGTGACTACCTTCGAAAGACCCGCACTCTCCCAGGAAATGTCGTAGGCCGGCCCCAGGAACGTGCCCCCCGTCGCCAGCGTGTCCAGGATCGCCCCATCCTCGACGGCCGCAGCCGTAACGGTAACTTCTTCCCCGAAAGTGTGGGGCGGGAAATAGAGATGAAGCTCGCCGCCGGTGGTGTATACATGCCCACCGTCGGATACACTTACCACGGCAGGCGCCGTCTGACTGACCCATGGGAATTCGTTGTCAACGATCACCCGGATCTGCCGGAGGCCCGTGAGCGACAGCGTGTCGCTGACTTCGAGTCTCAAATCATATTCCCCATCCTCAAGAAGCGACGTATTCCACCACGCGAGAACGCCGTCCGAAACGGGATACTCGGATTCCAGGAGCACTGTGGCGGCCGGCGTGCCCCAATCTTCTTCCCCGGCGGGGCGAACCAGCAGACGGTAGTGACTGAATCGAGGATCATCGGCCGTACCCTTGACATAGGTCTCGCCCTGCACGACATCCCCGTAGGCGGGAGAGATGATCTGCGGCGCGGGGGGCGTCGTGTCGATCTCAAATACCAGGCGGAGCGGACTCGGCTCCAGGTTGAAAAGCCGGTCGCGGGACTGCACCCGGAACTCATGCGTTCCGTCCGCCAAGCCCGGCCGACTGAAGCTGTTGACTCGGGACCACGGGGACCACGGCTCGCCGTCCAGTGAATACGAGAACTCGATATCCGGCTCCCGGAATGCGGCGGTAAACGCGACTTCCACCTGGGGCGTCGGAGACACGGCCGTAGGCTCCAGGAGAAACCGACTCCTGGGCGACACCCGATCGGGCTCATGGACGGAGAGACCATATTCCGTCCCGATCCAGAGACTTGCACCATGATCCAGGACGATATCCCAGACCGTATTGTGGACCAGCCCGTCCGCTTGCGTGAAGGTGAGCCACCGCTCGCCGTCATAGCGAGCCAGGCCTGAGTGCTGAGTCCCGACCCAGAAGTTGCCGTCCAGGTCCTCCACGATCGAAGAAATGAGGTCCTCTGCGAGTCCATCGTCTTCGTCAAAGGTGGTCCACACCTCTCCGTCGTAGCGGCCGACCCCTCCATAGGTTCCGAACCAAAGATTGCCCGAGGCGTCTTCGAGGATGTCCGTGATGCAGTTGCTGGGAAGACCGTCCCCGCTCGTGTAGGTGACCCAACTCTGGCCGTCGTAGCGACTCAGACCGTCGTATATCGTGCCGAACCAAAGGGTGTGGGTCCGATCCTCCAGGATCACGAAGACCTCGTTATCCACCAGTCCGTCCGCTGTTGTGTAGGTCGTCCACGTTGTGCCGTCATAGCGCGTGGCCCCGCCGCCCGTCGCAAACCACAGGTTGCCGGCGTGATCCAGCGCGACGTCCCACACGGTGTTGTGCGCCAGACCGTCGTCGGTCGTGAACGTTGTCCAACTCTCTCCGTCGAACCGGCTCACTCCCTCCCAGGTGGCGGCCCAGAGATTGCCCGCGAGGTCTTCCTCGATCGCTCGAACGACATCGTCCCCCAGACCGTCGGCCACCGTGAAAGGGGTCCAGACATTCCAGTCGTAGTGCAGGACGCCGCCGCTGGTAGCGAACCAGAGATCTCCCGAGCTGTCGATGAACACCTCCCGCACCTTGTGATGGGGTAGAGCGTCTTCCTCCGTGTAGGTTGTCCACTGTTCCTGGTCGAACCGGCTCACTCCCGCGGGTCCTCCGAACCAGAGATTTCCGGTGCTGTCTTCTTCGAGTGAATAGACAACATTCCAGATCAGGCCATCTTCCTTCGTGAATGTCCTCCACTGGCGTCCATCGAAACGAGCGACTCCCTTGCTTGTCCCGAACCAGAGGTTTCCGCTTCGGTCGTAGATCATCGCGTAGACGGCATCGCTGGGCAGTCCATTCTCTTCCGTGTAGAGGTCCCAGGTCTCTCCGTCGAACCGACTCACGCCACCATATGTCCCGATCCATATGGCGCCGGATGAATCCGCCAGGATCGAGGTCGTTTTGTCATAGACCAGTCCATCCTCCTCTGTGAACGCGGACCATGTGACGCCGTCGAAGCGCGCCACGCCCCCCCGGGTAGCGAACCATAGGCTTCCGGCGGCATCTTCACAGATGGCCGTTACCCATTCGTCGATGAGGCCGCCGTCCTCGCCGTAGGTTCTCCAGGTCTCGCCATCGTAGCGCACCAGCCCACGCTTCGTTCCGAACCACAGGATTCCCGCCCGGTCTTCGTAGATAGTGGTCACGTCGTCCGAGGGAAGGGTTTCACCCTGCCTGTACGTCGTCCACGTGGTTCCGGTGAACCGGCTCAAGCCGTCGTTCGTTCCGATCCAGAGATCCCCGGCGCTGTCCTCAAGAATCGAACTTGCGCCGTCGCCCGCCAGGCCGTCCTCTTCCGTGAACGGGATCCAGGTCAACCCGTCGAAGCGAGTGGCGCCGGGTCTGGTAAGAAACCAGAGATACCCGGCCCGGTCTTCGTAGATTCTCCACACCTCGCCGGGGAGCAGACCGTCCGCCGCATCGTAGCTCTGCCATGCACCGGAAGCTCCCGACGTCGGGAGAAGGATGGTGACCAGCAAAACCGATATGATGATTCCAGCTCGCATCTTCATCTCACCACCGCAAGGGTGTTGACCTGCTTCGCTCCCAGCGATTCAACGGTCACCAGGTAGAATCCATCCGGAACCTGGCGGCCGCTCTCGTCTCGGCCGTTCCACCGAACGAGGTTGGCACCGGCACCCATCCGGCTTGCGGCGGCGATTCGCTTCACCATACGCCCCGCGCGGTTGTAGACCTTGACGGTCACCGGACCTGATCGACCGATGCTGAAGCTAATGGCGACTTCGTCGTTGCCATATGTACCGGAAGGCGAGAACACGCGGGGAGACATGGAGATTGCAGACAGGCCCGTCCCTGTGACCGGCGCGGCGGCTTCGGCGAAGAGCGCGTACCGGCCTTCCCGGGTGACGGCTGCTGCCATCACCCCGGCAGCGTCATCGACGGTTCCACCGACCCGCTCCCACTCGTTACCCTCTACAAGAACGTACAGCGCAGGAAAAAGGGGACCGGCTCCAATTTCGTCGGAAAATGGGGACGGGTTCCAATTTCGGCCTTTTGAAATTGGTGTCTGTCCCCATTGTCCCCCTTGTTCGCCAAGGGCCATCTCCAGCGTAGCCGGTTTGCTGAGTGCCCCCCCTCCCCACGAGATGTCATAGCCAGCGAAGATCCTCGCCGCTCCATTCGACAGTGAATCCGGCACATCCTCCTCCGCCACAGGATCGAGCGCGACCACCGCCTCCCGAACGAACGCCCCCGGCGGGAAATAGAGATGAATCTCTCTTCCGGGAGTGAAGACGTCTCCTCCCAATGACGCCTGAACGGTCACGGGTGACGTCTTGCCGATCCACGGAGCCACGTTGTCAATGATCAGCTCCACGTGGTGCGCCCCCGTGAGCCCGAGCGTATCACTCTCCTCAACCCGCAGCTCGTACGCCCCGTCCGGGAAGTCTTGCGTGTTCCACCAGGCCAGTGTGCCGTCAACCACCGGATACTCGGAATCAACCAGGACCGTGGCCGAGGGCGGATCCCAGCTCCCCTCTCCCGGAGAACGGACCAGCACCCGATAGCGCCTGAATCGAGGGTCGGCCGCCGTTCCCTTTACGAACACTTCGCCACGGATCACCTCTCCCAGCGACGGTGAGGAGATCATGGGTACGGGCTGCGTGGCATCAACTTCGAAGGTCCAGCTCGCCGGGTCCGGCTCAACGTTGAAGTACCGATCGCGCGCCCGCACTTGAAAGGTGTGTATGCCGTCGGCCACGCCCGAGCGACTGTACCCGTTCAGCGTCGACCAGGACGACCAAGGCTCCCCGTTAAACGAACAGGAGAATTCGATGTCGGGTTCGTCAAACGCCGCCCCATACGCGAACGTCACCTGATTGGACGGCGAGAGGGATGCCGGCCCAAGCAGAAGACGTGTCTGGGGATAGACGCGATCCGGTTCGAGCACCGAGACTCCGTAGTAGTACGTCTCAATCCAGAAGTTCCCGGCGTGATCCTGAATGATGTCGCGGATCCTGTTGCTTCCGAGCCCGTCGGCGATCGTGAGATTCGCCCAGGTCTCCCCGTCAAAGCGCGCAATCCCGCCTCCATCGAAACCTACCCAGAGATTCCCGTCCGTATCCATGACGAGGCCGGAGGCGTCCTTGTCGGGCAGGCCGTCCGCCACGGTCCAGGCCGTCCACTCCGAGCCGTCGAACCGGGCCACCCCTGCGTTGCGTATGGCAATCCAGATGTTCCCGGATGGGTCCTCCATCATGTCCCGGCAGTTGTTTCCCGGGAGAACGTCGTCGCTCGTGTAGTGGGTCCAGCTCTGCCCGTCGTAGCGATGCACCCCGGCGAGACTCGTGGCGAACCAGAGATCTCCGGAATGGTCTTCGAGGATCGCGTATACGGCGCTCTGCCAAACCATCTCTGCTTCGATTTCGAGCTTGGTCCAGGTCTGGCCGTCGTACTGGACGGCTCCCCGGTAGGTCCCGAACCAGAGATCTCCCCTCCGGTCCTCATAAAACGAGAAGAAGACGCTGTCCGGCAGCCCATCTGAAGGAGAGAAGATGTCCCAGGTTTCGCCGTCGAACTGCACGACACCCGCGCGGTCGGTTCCGAACCACAGGTCTCCCGTCGAGGACTGGCCGATGCACTGAACAAAGTAGTCCGGAAACACATCCGTGGGACCGTAGTGGGTCCAATCCCGCCAATCGTAACGGTCCAGCCCCATCGAGTTGGAAAGCCAGACATCTCCGTCCCTGTCCTGAAAGATATCCAACATGGAATCGTTGACGAGCACGTTCTGATCCGTGTAGTGCGTCCAGCTCTGCCGGTCGTAGCGGCTCACGCGATCGGAATGACCGAACCATAGATTCCCCGCCCGGTCCTCAAGAATCGACCGCACGATGGAACTTGCGAGTCCGTCGCCCGGCGTGAAAGTGCGCCAACTCAACCCATCGAAGCGGGTCACCCCCCCGCCGTAGGTCCCGAACCAGAGGTTTCCGTCCCGATCCGCGAGGATCGACAGTACGGAGTTGCTTCCGAGCCCGTCCTCCTTCGTGAAAGTCGTCCAGTTCGTTCCATCGAAACGGCTCACTCCGTACGAAGTGCCGAACCACAGATTCCCGTCCCGGTCCTCGTCCATGCCACGGACGACATTATTCACCAGCCCATCTTCTTCCGTGTAGGTCTGCCAGGTCACTCCGTCGTAGCGACTGACTCCGGATCCGGTTGCGAACCAAAGGTGGCCGAAGTGGTCTTCGAGCATCATGATCACCTCGTCGTCCGCCAGGCCACTCTCTTCCCGGAAAGAGTACCAGCTGGTTCCGTCGTAGTGGGCCACACCGTTGCCTGTGGGGAACCACAGACCGCCCTGGCTGTCTTCCAGGATGGAGTTGACACTGTACCACGGCAGGACGTCGGGGACCGTGTAGGTGGTCCAGGCAGTGCCGTCGTAGCGGCTGAGACCACGAAACGTGCCAAACCAGAGGTCGCCGTTCCGATCTTCATGAACCGCGAAAACGATGTCGAAGGCCAACCCGTCCTCTTCTGTCAGGGTCGCCCAGGTCAGACCGTCAAAGCGCGTGGCGCCTGCCCCCGTAGGGAACCAGAGGTTGCCGTCCCGGTCCTCGAAGAGTGGCTTCCCGTCATAGTGAAAGAGACCGTCGGATTTGTCGAAGGTCTGCCAGGTGGCGCGCGCGGGCGGAGCCGAGGCGAGCAGGAGCACGAGCGCAAGCGCTGTCACGGCGGGAGAAACCGCGGTCGGTCGCCGCGGTTCCTTCTTTCCATCGGTCCCATAGGACCTGTATGACCTATGGTTCTTTGTAAACATCCCACTCATCCCAATCCACGTGGACGGTGGTCGTGAAGATCCGATCATTGCATCGACGATCCGTCCAGATCATGTAGAGATATTCGACCGGCCCCAGGTGATCCGCGTGGCTCACCGTGATGGACTCGAAGTCCTCAAGACCAAGCCCGCAGTAGCTGTTGAGGCCCCACGACCGCTGTGCGTAGACATCCACCCAGGTGCGCGAGCTGCTCGTATTCATCCCACAGGGCGGCAGATCCGTAGCGGGGGCAAAGAGTTCGGGCGGGATTTCATCCAGATTCGTGACGGTGAGCTCGAACTCGATTCTTCCCGAGCGCGCACGAACATTCAGAAGACCGAGTTCCGGGGCAGGCATGTCCGGATAGCACCGGCCGTAGTCCGTTGAGGCCCGGTTCGAAGTTGCCGTGACGCCACAGTACCTATCCGTCAGAACAACGTAGATGGAGTCAGGAGGCGACTTCTTCGCCGGAAGGTCGAACCAGATGCCGTCATAGAGCTGGTCCCGGTCCGTGAAGTGGCACAGCTCGCCGAGGATCTCGCCCGTGTTGCCGTAGATGCCAACCTTCACGCGGGAGGCAATATCGTCTTCCCCGCATGGCTCCAGATGCGGGGCGGCGGAAAACAGCTCCCGCCTGTAGCTCCGGTAGTTGGTGATGGAAAGACGCCACCGGGTCCAGGGTTCTCCATCCCGCTCGAGTTCCTCCGTCCCGGTGATGAACAGGGACGGCGCCGACAGATCCTCGCAATAGGGGCACTCCGCCTGCGACGTCTTGACGGCAAACTCTCGAGACGTCGACCACTCGCCCCAGATGCCACCCGTCATCGCCCGGACTCTCCAGGACCAGTCGAACCGGTACGCGTCCTCGACCCAGCCCGAGGACGCCTTCATCTGGTAGGAGGTGTCGGACAGATCCGACGCGTTCACTTCGAATTCCGGAATGTCAGCGTCCGGCTGATCCACCTGAAGGTGGTATCGTTCCGCCCCCGGACACGAGTGCCACTCGAATTCCCAGACCGCGCTGTCCGGCCAGTCGTGGCAGTTGTTGGCCATCACCGTAGCGGGTTTCGGCGAGATCGGCTCGGGAACACAGGCTTCGGCGGCGGCTCCCAGAAACTGCTGGACGGCCGTCAGGACGCTCGCGTCTCGGGTCAGATCTTCGTGCCGTGCGGCGACCAGAGTCGTCTCGGCCGCCGAGTAGGTTTCGTGCGGTTCGAACCCCATGACGGCGCTTTCGACCGACACCAGGCCATCGTCCGGGCCCTCGATGCAGGCGCTGAGGCGGCCTTCTTGCTCTCCGGCGATCAGGAGGGCGTTGATGTCGTATGGCTCCGTCCAGCCCTGGTTAAGATCCTCGAGAAACGCGCTTCCTTTTACCAGCTGCCGTGCCCCCGGGCCGAGGAGCCCGGTGGGTTTGGCCCCGGGTGAATCGACGAGCGAGCGCTCGAGCTGAACGAACTCCGAGAAACGGCCTAGGTAGTCTTCCCACACGCGGCAACTGTCGGAGACCATCCCGCCGTGGGGCGAACCCAGAAGAACCAGATGTCCGACCTCAAAGTCGTCCGCGTGGTTCTTGAGAAAGTGGCGCGCCACGATTCCGCCCATGGAGTGGGCAATGATCGTGAGCCGAGGCTTCACTTCCCCCAGAAGGGCAATGAGCGACGAGTACAGCAGATCCGAAGATGTCTCGATGGTCCGGTACGGATCGTATTGAAAGCCCCAGACAATCCCGTTTTCCCCCGCGAGGCCTTCAACGAACTCCTGGAATGTGACCCCTGCTGGGGTCTCCTGTTGCCAGGCGCCCTCGTGCGAGGAGGAGATTCCATGGATCAGAAGATATAGCTCCTCGCCGTCATGAACGCGTCGGCCGAAGTGGTGGATTCCAAGCCAGTCTGGGTGGAGAGGCTCTCCGACGTCGGAGAGGTCCTCTCTCTCCCCGGCCCAGATTACGACTCCGCCGTCGTCATCCCCCGCGCCCCCCGGATCCAACCCCACATAGGCCAACGTCAGCCTGCCACCCGAGAAACTCTGCCGGCCCATTCCCAGGGTCTCTCCGTTATCGAAGAAGGCGAAGACTTCGCCCCCCGCGGGAGAACTCACGTCATGAAGATCCACGTACACGGGGCTTCTGAGGGGTCCCCCGAGATCCAGGCGGCAGACGGGCCCCAGCGGTCGGGTGTCTGCAAAATCGAGATTCGGAGACGTCTCCAGCGACAAGACGACATTGGCGCTGACGGCCAGCGCGTACGCCGGGATTCTGAGGGAGACTCCCTCCAGATCGATGGTGCCTCCACCCGTGAACGTTATGAAACGACTGGCCGTCCGTTCGTCTCCGGGCGCGGTGGGTTTCTTTTTGTCTCCACAGGAGACCAGGCCCAGCACCAGAAGACACAGGACGCTGAGGACCACTCGTCTATGTTTCATGATGTCCATCCAGTGCCGGCGCGCCGGCTGAATCCAGAAGAGAACCGTGCGTTTCCAACCGGATTCCGGGGAACAGGGTTTCCCAGCCCCACCCTGTCCCTTTGAGAGAACTACAGGAATCCGGTCCGAATGTTGGACGTGGAGATGGAGAAAGCTTCCGCTGACCCCTCGATATAGTCCCGTCGCTCTGCGACGGGACCACTCGGGACGAACGGAGTTCGTCCCCATCTCCGTGCCATGCTAATCATACCGTTCGTCCCGAGTGCGGCGCATCCCGCCGAAGGCTATCTATCGCCGTGTATCGAGGGACTGCCCGGGGGCGCCTTCCTCCAAACCCCTGGGATCTACCTCGGTACGGTACCCTCCTATCCCTTTGCCATATGCAGTTGCCAGAGATCCCGCTCGCTCCAGCGGAGAACCGGGGCGACGGCCAGCCGCCCGGTCCTGCCGATGCTCCGCATGAGGTACCGGATCTCCTTGAACTTTTCCCCAACCTCGGAATCCGCCGGAACCTCAAATCCGGCCTGCCGCATGAGAAGCGTTCCCTTGGCCCGAATGGAGAGCTCCACATGCAGCCGGATGAAGCACTGCAGATCTACGACGACATCCCCGGGGAAATGCTTTCTCAGGGACGCGAGGTACTCACCGATCGGGGTCTGCGACGTCCGCCCCGTGGTCATCATCAGAAGCAACTCGGCATCCGTGTCAAAACTGAGCCCAAGCCATCTCCGGAGGGCACGCTCACTCTGTCGAAATGCGATCATCATGATGAGCGGCAATCCAACAACGAGCCCTACGGCGGACAGCACGGGTGAGACAAGGAAATGGTTGAAGAGGGAGTGAACGAGAATCGCGACAATGAGTCCGGGGACGAACGTCCGACACCAGCCTGATGCACGACGCTCAGAAGTGCCTGCCGACAGGATGCCGAAGAGTCCGGCCGTTCCCCCGTGCATGAGCGCGGTTCCAAGCCCTCTCAGAACGCAGGCCGCGACCCCAAGATCCGGGTGGGCCCGGAGATAGTAGACATTCTCGCTCAGGGCAAACCCCGTCCCGATAGCGAATCCATATATGGCCGCGTCCACCATGAATCCGACACGGCGGGATCGAATCAGATACACGAGTCCGGCGGCCTTCAGGATCTCCTCCGGGAAGGGCGCTCCGTAGCGGGCGTAGATGGCCGGGTCCCAGCCAAGAAGAGAGAGCAGGCCGTTGTTGACAACGAGGCTGATAAGCGCGATGGCCGATCCGAAGAGTACGGATCCAACAACGGAGGTGGGCCGGATGAGTTTGTAGCTGTCGAGAAAGACGAGCATGAGGAGCAGCACGGCGACAGGCAGAATGCTGACGGCCATTCGAAGGAACTCCGCCGTGGCGAAAACCGTCAACAGGGGTGCGGGCATGTGGACCCTCGCTCTACTCTACCCGGACGTCCTCCTCGAAGAGCAACTTCCCGGCAGAGAAGGCCTGAATGTGAACCGCAGGATGAGAGCGAGAAGGATCTCGGAAAGTGATCAGGACCTTGTGGTGACCCGTATGCAGAAGTTCGACTCGGTCCTCCGCCACCCGGACAGCGTGGTCCTCCCCCTCCAGCAAACGATACCCTTCATAACAGGCCCCCGTGTCCCCAACGCACTCGATCACGACCCGAATCTCCGCTTCGCCCGAGAGCTCAAGCAATGCCAGGATCAGATCGTCCGAATAGCGAACGAGGAGTGACCCGGACACTTCCGGGTGGTCGATGACCACCGGATCAACTGTTACGCCCGAATCCGCCTCGACCATGGCCCCCACCAGGGCATCCCGATCTCCGGCGGGCGTCACATTCGATAGGACGGCATAGAGCCCGATCCCGAGCACCAAGCCGGCCGCAAACCCGTAGGCCACCCGGGGGCTCAACACCGAGCGAAGCGCCTCGAACCACGAGACCGAATCGGATTCGACCTGACCCGGTCGCTTCTTCGCATCGACGGCGGAGAGGATCGCTCCTCTCATGCCTGACGGAGGATCCAGGTCCTCGATCTCCCCGAACGCGTCTCCCAGACGGAGGAGTTCTTCATAATAGCGTTTCGCCTCCGGCGACGTGTCGAGAAGCCGCTGCAACTCGCGGCTCTCCTCCGGAGAATTCACGCCGTCGATTTCCTGATTCATGAGTTCGATATGGCGTTCTTCAATCAATTCATGAACCCCCGGCTGCGGAGCGTGTCTTTCAGGATCTGTCGTCCGGTGTAGAGCCTCGACTTCACCGTCTTCTCGGGGATATCCAGAATGCCACCGATGTCGCTGTACGAGAGCTCCATGAAATACTTGAGAATGATGACGATCCGGTAGTCCAGGTTCAGGTCGGCCAGCGCGCACTCCAGATGGTAACTCTTCTCGCCAGCGGCCGCCTGCTCCTCAGGGCTCTTGCCTCCCGAAGCCATGTTGTCCTCGAAATCGACCGTGCGTTTCCCCCTGCTGATATGGTTCAGCGACTCATTCACGGCAATCTTGCAGAGCCAGCTGAAGAGTTTATGGGCAGGGTTGTAGCGATCGAGTCTCTCGTAGACTTTGATGAAGACGGTCTGCGTAATATCCTGGGCGTCGTCCGTATTGCGGACAATCCGGTACGTGACGTTGAAGATGGGCTTCTCGTACTTCTCCAGAATCACTTCGAAGGCTCCGCTGTCGCCCTGTACAACTCGCTGTACCAGTTCCAGATCGGTGTTCGACATAACTACCAGCGGTTCCCAGAGAAGTTGATGGGCTTTCTGGAGAAAGACGCGAAAGGTCCCGTCAGTCTCGCCCCCTATTCGATATCAAAGACATAGTCGAATCCCGCAACGCGGAAAAGATCGAGAATCCGATCCTGGAGGCGGATGAGCTTCAGCTCCTTGCCCGAATCCTTCAGCCGCTTCTGAGTTTCCAGGAGAACACGGAGTCCCGCGCTGGAGATGTATTCCAACTCGCTCAGATCGAGGGTGCAGGAGCCGGTGATCTTTTCGAGAACATCCCGCGCCTTGTCCGCCTGGGAAGCGTCCAGCCTCCCGGACAGCCGAATGCGATCACCACTCTCGCTCCGGATGCTAAACATCCTCTCCCTCCAGTTCCTTAACCGCTGTGACGGAAAGAACTCCCGCCTCATGCTCAAAGGACAAACGGTCCATCACACTCCTCACGAGATGGAGGCCGAGTCCCCCGATCTCGTGATTGCCCAGATGATGCTTCAGATCCACGGGTGTAACCAGGGACCCGTCAAAACGGTCCACGTCATCGTCCCGGACGCGGAGAACCAGCCGATCTCCATCCCGGTCCAGGCTGACCGTGATCCGATCCCGCCCCCGGGGATTGTGCTTCACCATGTTCGTGAAGAGTTCCTCGGCGGCCAGCTTGGCATCGAAGACGTCCTTCTCTCGGAGGCCGGCAGACGCAGCGAACTGATCCACCCATGCGAACAGTTCGTCCAGGGCGGCGATCTCTCTTCTGAGTTCCGTCTTCATGGGATTCCGAGGGTTCGGGGTCCTGCTCGTCTGTGGATTCTGTATCCACAATGCTATCACACCCTTGTCCCAGTTGCCAGATCATTGTGAGGCGGCTCAATCTCGTTTTCGCCCAACCTTTCCCACCCTCGCCGCTAGTTCCAGATGAACGCCCAATGAGGAGGAGCCGGGGACCCCCGTGACATGCGGCCCCCGGACCACATGGTTTCTCTTTGACGGAGGTGGAGTCATGAAAGCAGTACCGGCAGTGTTTCTGGTTGTGGCGATCGGCATGATGGCCGCAGTTCCTTCCTTGTCGTTTGCCTCCCTCGTCCCGGGTTTTGTCGAGAATCGCGGCCAGGTGAACGAATCGGTCCAGTACTACCTGTCGAGACCGGGGGCCACCGTCTACTTCACGCATGACGCCTTGGTTCTCGATCTCATGGAGCCGATGGAAGACATGAAGGACGGAATGCATGAGATGGAAATGGGATCCGAGGAATCCGCTCGTGCCCCGCGCAAACGATGCGCCGTCTATCTCCGATTTGAGGGTGCCAATCCCACACCGACAATCGAGCCTCGCCATGAGCTGGCTGCCCATCACAACTACTTCCTGGGCAAGGACGAGAGCCGCTGGCAGGCGGAAGTTCCGATCTACTCCGAGATCCTCTACCGCGACGCGTGGCCGGGCGTGGATCTCCGCATCATGGCAGACGCCCGCGGGGTCCATTATGAAATCCTGTCGGAGTCCAAGGCGGACCGGAACCTCGTGCGGTTCACCATCGAAGGGGCCGAGAACGTCCTCACGGAAACCGGCAGCCGGCAGGTGATCGATACGCCCATCGGCAGCGTGACGCATGCGATGCCGGGAACAGACGGGAACCGGGGATCGCTCTCGATGGGAGCAGAGTATGCCGAGATGCCGGCGGGATCCGCCTTCAAGGACAATCCGGATGCACTCCTGTGGAGCACGTATCTCGGAGGCTCCGACTATGAGAATCTCAGGGACATGGTCCTGGATTCCTCCGGTAACCCGCTCGCCACCGGGACAACTGGATCCACGGATTTCCCCACAACACCGGGCAGCTACGACGAAGCGCACAACGGCAGCTACGACGTTTACGTTGCGAAGCTCAATGCAGCCGGGAGCAGCCTTCTGTGGGCGACCTTCCTCGGAGGGAGTAGTTCGGACGGCGGCTGGGCCCTCACGCTCGACCCTTCGGGCAATCCGACTGTCACCGGAGCTACATCGTCCACAGACTTCCCGACGACGCCAGGGGCATACGACTCGTCTTATAGCGGCGGCGATGACGGCTTTGCCGCGAAGCTCGACGCGTCCGGAAGCAGCCTTCTGTGGAGCACGTATCTGGGAGGAACCGGAGACGAGGTGGCCCGTGGGGTGGCGCTCGATGCCTCGAACAATGTCATCGTCGTGGGTTCCACCGTGTCGAGCGACTTTCCCAGCACGCCCGGCGCCTATGATGAAACGCACAACAATGCTTACGATTGTTTCATCACCAAGTTGAACTCTACCGGCAGTGCGCTGTTGTGGAGCACATTTCTCGGAGGCATCTACAACAACGAATTCTGCAACGCCGTCGCTCTGGGCGCATCCGATTCCGTCGTCGTAGCCGGAAGCACGACCTCCAGCGATTTCCCCACAACAGCCGGAGCGTATGATGAAACGTACAACGGCGGATCTTACGACATCTTCCTCTCCAAGCTCGACCCTACGGGGAGCGTCCTGGCCTGGAGCACGTTTATTGGGGGAAGCGATACAGATGGCGTCAGGGACCTGAAGCTCGACGGCTCGGGGAATGCGATCGTTGTGGGATACACGAAGTCGTCGGATGGTCCGACCACGGCAGGCGCATTCGACGAGACATTCAACGGATTCGAGGACGGCTATCTGGCGAAGCTGAGCGCTTCGGGGGACGCCCTCCTCTGGGGGACATTCCTGGGGGGGACGGAGCTCGACGGGGTGGCCCAGGTTATGGAAGATGCAAACGGTGACCTGTTCATCACCGGACATGCCTATTCGCCCGAGTTTCCCGTCACTCCGGGGGCCTATGACGACACGCACAACGGCCAGAGCGACGGGTATGTCGCGAGAATCGACGCGTCAGGGAGCACTCTGCTGTGGGGCACCTTCCTGGGCGGTAGCGGCCATGACTACCCTTACGCAATTGCGCTGGATGAATCCGGGTATCCCGTCGTTGCCGGGTATACGGGTCCGGATTTCCCAACCACGCCCGGAGCCCATGACCAGACGGTGGGGGGAAGCTCCGATGGATTCCTGGCAAAGATCAGTACACAGAATCGATTGCTGGTTTGCCTGGATGGATCGGGAGACTTCACGACGATCCAGGCGGCCATCGACGCTTCCTCGGACGGCGATATCATTGAACTCTGCGATGGGATCTATTCCGGCACGGGCAACCGGGACCTGGACTACGGCGGAAGAGCGATCACGATTCGCTCGCAGAGCGGAAACCGCGGGGCATGCATCATCAATGCCCAGGGAAGTAGCGCGGATCCGCATCGCTGCTTCCACTTTTACAGTGGCGAAGACCACAACTCCGATCTTGAAAGCGTAACCCTCATAGACGGCTACGCAGACTACGGCGGAGCGATCCTCTGCGATGGCGCGTCACCACATGTGAGCGACTGCGTCTTCACCAGCAACAACAGCCAGTACGACGGCGCCGCCGTATGGTGCAGGAATGCCGCGGGCCCACTGGTGGAAGACTCGCGGTTCATCTACAACTGGGCCGGTGACGACGCAGGGGCCATCGGATGCCGGGACGGGTCCAATCCGTGGCTGATGAATTGCACGATCGTCGACAACGCATCGACCGGTGACGGCGGCGCGTTCTACATCTACAACGCGTCCATAATCCTCAGCGGTTGTACGGTTGCCGACAACCACGCTGGGAATGCCAGCGGAGCGATCGTTGCCAACCACTTATCCGACATCGACATCGTGACATCCATTGTCGCCTTCAATACCGGTGGCCAGGCCGCCATGAGCTATGACGGCAGCACTGTCGATATGATGTGTTCCGACGTCTACGGCAATGAGACCGGAGACTGGGTCGGATGCCTGGACGGACAGGATGCGATCAACGACAACCTCTCGGCTGATCCTCTCTATTGCGCGCGGGCAGACAGGATCTATACCCTCCACGAGACCTCTCCATGCGCGCCTGCCAACTCACCGGGAACGTGCGGCCAGATCGGCGCGCACGGAGTGGATTGCCACACGAGAACCTGGTACGTCGCAACCGATGGTGATGACGATATCGGAGACGGCACTCAGGGAGATCCCTTCGGCACCATCGAATACACCCTCAGCCGCGCGTTCGCCGGAGACAGTGTATCCGTCGCTGCAGGCACCTACTACGAGTCCAATATCACCATGCCCACCGGAGTGGTGCTACTCGCCCAATCCGCGAAGGCGGGCGACGTCACGATCGATGCCCAGAACGGGCAGAAGCTCTTCTACATCGACGACGCCGGCAGCGATACGGTCATTGACGGATTCACGCTGACCGGAGGAACCTCCGGCTACGGAGGGGCGATCTACTGCCGGATCTCTTCACCCGTGATCCGGAACTGCACGTTTGTCGATAACGTCGGCAGAGCCAATGAAGCCAACGAATGGCACGGGCGGGGAGGCGCGATCTACCTGCATCGTGCATCCCCGGCAATCAGCTACTGCACCTTCGTCGGCAATGTGGGCGACAGTCTGGGTCAGGGTGGAGCCGTCTACTGTGGCGGATCTGTCCCCACCTGGTCCCACCCCACCTTCGACCACTGCACCTTCTACGGTAACCAGGCCGAATTGGGAGAGGGCTCGAGCGTATACGTGAACGGGTTCTCCTCCGCGTCCCTGGATCATTGTATCCTGGCTGGAGGAATCGGCGATGGCGCGGTCGTCTGTGACACGGCGGCGGCAACCAGCCTGGCCTGCTGCGACATTTACGGCAACGCCGGTGGAGACTGGGTCGGTTGCATCACGGGCCAGAACGGAACCAACGGCAACTTCTCCGCCATTCCGATGTTCTGCAATCCGGACAGCGGTGATTTCTCTCTCGCCGATGCGTCACCCTGCGCGCCGGACAATTCGCCGGCCGGATGTAATCTTATCGGGGCGCACGACGTCGCCTGCACCGTGACGGGCGTCGAAGAGAACCCGTGGGGCGGGCTGCCAAGAGCATTCCATCTGGCGAACGCTGTCCCCAACCCCTTCAACCCGATCACGGAGATTGGCTACGCGATCCCCGCCGGACATGGGGCATCACGCGTCACGCTTAACGTTTACGACACGCTCGGACGGAGAGTCCGGACACTCGTAGACCGGATCCAATCCGCCGGTGCCTATGCCGTGGCCTGGGACGGAACCGACCGGGACGGCTCCCCCGCTGCCAGCGGCGTGTACTTCTATCAGATCACGTGGGACGGCAGGAGAGAAACCAAAAGGATGATCCTCCTCAAGTGAGCCTCACCTGCCGACACGCGAGTGAGGGGGGCGATACCCGTGGCGCCCCCTTCACACCTTTCCGGCGGGATTAGTCTCCAACTTTTCGGGTTTCTGATCGGTAGTTCAAGCTGAAGGCTGGATTACGATAGATCTTGAAATAGTGTATAAAATGTGATACTATTTACCATTGTTTGTTGTTTTTTGGTCCATCCTCTCTCCAGGAGAGCACTTATGCGCTGGTACTCGGTTGTTTTGGTTTCTGTTTGCATGATTGCCACCTGTTTCGTTGAAAGTGTTGCCGCTCGATCCAAGATGAGAGCCGTCCAGCCGGGTCACAACCCCGGTGTCGAGCGATTCCTGAAACCCGACGGCAAGTTTGATCTCGAGGCCGCTCGCGGGCAGGGGTTTGAGGGCACCCTGGATGTTTCGGGATTCAAAACACTACCCGACCGCAGAACGGGCGAGCCGGTGTTCGTACCCCGGGCCGGCAAGCGGTCGCGGGATCCCGGGGATGAATATTGGGCCGAAGGCTTCGGATTACCGGGCGTGGACAAGGACATCTACGCCGTCGCCGTTTACGACGGGGAGCTGGTCGTCGCGGGATGGTTCGACTTCGCCGGAGACCACGGCGTAGAGGGACTCGCGCGCTGGGACGGCGCCTCATGGAACAGCTTCCCGGGATGGGACATCGACTGGTATCCCATGACGGCGCTGATCGTACACGACGGATCGCTCTACGTCGGCGGACCGTTTTTGATGATGGCCTCCAACGGCATTGCGCGCCATGTCGCCCGGTGGGACGGCACCCGGTGGTACAAACTGGGACAGGGAACGGACGACAATGTCCTTTGCTTCGCCACCTATGATGGTGATCTTGTCGTCGGCGGAGTGTTCACGACGGCCGGGGGAGCATCCGCCAACGGCATTGCCCGCTGGGACGGCGCCAGCTGGTACCCACTGGATACGGGGATTACCGGCGGTACGTACACCGATGTTCAGGGCCTCGCCGTTTGGGGTACGGACCTGGTTGCGGCAGGCGAGTTCACACACGCGGGCGGCAATCCGGCGAACAACATCGCGCGCTGGGACGGCGTCGACTGGTACGCGCTGGGTTCCGGAACCGACAGCTGGAATTGGGCCGTGACCGTCTACGACGGCGATGTGATTGTCGGCGGACACTTCGAGTATGCAGGAGGGGTCGCCGCCAACGCGATCGCCCGATGGGACGGCCTCAGCTGGTACCCCCTGGGTTCCGGTATGAGCCACAGCCCGTCGGACCCGCAGGTCTACACCCTTGCCGTGGTTGGGCCGGATCTCATCGCCGGTGGCCATTTCGATACGGCTGGTGGAACTCCTGCCGAGAACATTGCCCGATGGAATGGAAGTTCGTGGAGCGACGTCGGCTCCGGCGTGGACAATACAGTTCAAGGCATCTGCGAGTATGGCGGCGATCTGATTGCCGTCGGGGGATTCACATACGCGGAAGACGGGACTTTCCTCCGCTACGTCGGCAGCTGGGACGGCGCTACATGGAACAAGATGGGTGACGGGCAGGGTGTGTGGGAGTATGCGTCGGCGCTTGCGAGCTTCGAGGGGAATCTCGTCGCGGCAGGACCGATGCAGGCTGGGGACGAGACCATTTCCGGCGGCCTCACATTGTGGGATGGGGTTTCCTGGACAGACGTCAACCCCGGCCTGGTCAACGGCCCGCAGCCGGGATATGCCGAAGCTCTGATCGTATACGGCGGGGACCTCATCGTCGCCGGTGAGTTCACGGAGGCCGGCGGCGTGGCGGCCGCCAACATTGCGCGCTGGACCGGGTCCGCCTGGTATCCGCTGGGATCCGGATGCGACAACGTGGTATCGGCCCTGGCGATCTACGACGGGGATCTCGTTGCCGGGGGCGACTTCCTCTCCGCAGGCGGAGTCTCTGCCGACAAGGTAGCTCGCTGGGACGGGTCCAACTGGTACGCTCTGGGTTCCGGAATCGGCACCGGTTTTCTCGGAGGCAGCGTGCTGGCCCTGGCTGAGTACGACGGGGATTTAATCGCCGCCGGCATCTTCGAGACGGGCGACGGCGCGCCGGGGGACGGGATTGCGGGATGGAACGGTTCCTCCTGGTATCCCCTGGGATCCGGCGTGCTCAACGGGAGCAATGTAGGGTGGGTTTACGATCTTGACGTGTACGATGGCGACCTGATTGCGGCCGGGATGTTCGACTCCGCCGGCGGCGTTCCGGCCATCGGAATCGCCCGGTGGGACGGGATCCACTGGAGTGACCTCGGCGGGGGACCCCCTGTTCTGTGTAGCGGTCGCGGACTGACCCTGTATCGCGGCAACCTGATCGCGGCCGGTGGTGTCGATCCCCTCATCTTCGAATGGGACGGCGCAGCCTGGAGCGATCTCGGCTCCGGCATGATGGGCGGTGGCGCCTCGGCACTGGCCGTGCACGAAGGCGCTCTCTGGGTCGGAGGGGATTTCCGGATTGCCGGCGGGAAGAGCTCGGTGAACATCGCCCGGTGGAACCCCGGGCCTTTCACGTTCGTCGTGAACCCGGCCGGAACCGGTGACTACGCCACGATCCAGGCCGCCATCGATGCCGCGTACTATGGAGACGTGATCGAGCTCACCGATGGGACTTTCCGGGGCGCCGGGAATCGCGATGTCGATTTCCTGGGCAAGGTTATCACCGTCAGATCCCAGAGCAGGAATCCGGAGGACTGTATCATCGATTGCGAGGGGAGCTCCGGTGACCCTCACCGTGGGTTCATCTTCCAGTCCGGGGAGGATTCGCAGTCGGTTCTTGAAGGTGTAACAATCACCGGCGGGTATCAGACCCTCCGGGGCGGAGGGCTCATTTGTTTCCAATCCTCCCCCACCATTCAGGACTGTATCTTCACCGGCAATGCGGCGGCGCCCGAGGGCGGCGGAGTTGGCGGCGGTCTCGAATGTCTAACCGGCTCTTCCCCCACTATCATCAACTGCGTCTTCTACGGAAACTCCGCCGGCTACGGCGCCGGGATGTCCTGTCAGGACAGTTCTGCTCCGACGATTCAGAACTGCACTTTCTATGACAACTCGGCGACCGACGGCGGAGGCGGACTGCTGTGTAACGGCAGCTGCTCCCCGGACGTGATCAACTGTATTATCGCTTCGAACACGGAAGAAGCCGTTCTCTGCTATACGTATTCGTATCCCACCCTCAGCTGCTGTGACGTGTGGGGCAATACGGGCGGAGACTGGGTCGGCTGCATCGCGGGCCAGTCGGGCGCCAACGGGAACATCTCCTCGGACCCTATGTTCTGTGATCCGGAGGAGGCTGAGTTCACAATCCGCAACGACTCCGAATGCGCGCCGGACAACTCGCCCCTCGACTGCGGACTGATCGGAGCACGCATGGTCGGCTGCGGCCAGAAGATCAGAGTGCCCAGTGACGCCCCGACAGTCGAAGAAGCCGTAGCCGTGGCCATTCCCGGTGATACCGTATTTGTGGAATGCGGCACTCACTACGAGCACGACATCCAGGTTCCGTCCGGTGTTCTTCTCATCGGGGAATCCTGCAAGGCGGGCGGCACCGTCATTGATGCCCAGGGCCTGGGGCGGGTACTCTACTGCGCGAATCTCGACGGCTCCACGTTGATCACCGGACTGACCCTGACCGGCGGCTTGGGAGATTACGGTGGCGGCATCCTCTGCGACAATGCTTCGCCGACGATTGAGGACTGCTGGTTCTCCGACAATTCCAGCCAGTATGACGGCGGAGGCATGTTTTGCCGAAACGCGTCCTCCCCTACCCTGACCGACTGTGTCTTCTCCAACAACACGGCCGGAGACGACGGCGGCGCCCTCGGATTCCGCGACTCTTCCAACCCCATCCTCTACGGCTGCACTCTGGCCGACAATTCGGCGAACGATGATGGCGGTGCACTCTACGGATACATTGCATCTCCAAGTTTCTATAACTGCACCATCACGGGAAATCACACTCCGGATCTCGGTTCCGCTCTCTGTATGAACAACGGTGGCTCCGCCACGCTCGAAAACACGATCGTCGCATTCAATACGGACGGCGAAGCGATTGCCTGCGTCTCGAGCAACGCCGCGCTCACCTGTTGCGATGTCTACGGAAACGCCGGCGGGGACTACACCGGATGCCTGGCGGGCCAGAGCGGTGTCGACGGAAACTTCTCGGATGATCCTCTCTTCTGTAATGCCGCCAGCGGGGATTACTCGCTCGACGCATCGTCCCTCTGCCTGCCCGACAACAACCCGGCCTGCGGACTGGTTGGAGCGGACACCCTCGGTTGCGGGCTCTCGACGGTGGCGGATCAGACGAGCCGCTCACTGCCGAGGACACTGACTTTGGGATCGGCCGTCCCTAATCCGTTCAATCCGGTTACGGAGATCACCTATGGGGTCCCTGCGGGCAACGGACCGTCACGCGTCACTCTTAACATCTACGACGCCCTCGGGCGCCGCGTTGCCACGCTGGTGGATGAAGACCGCGCCCCGGGCTCCCACTCCGTCACCTGGAACGGCACGGACCGCGACGGATCCCCTGTGGCAAGCGGGGTCTATTTCTATCGGATTACATGGATGGAACGGAGTGAAACGAAGCGGATGGTGCTTCTGAAATAGAAAGTGACGTGGTTCGTGGTTCGATATTCGTTCTCGGAGAAGGGCATTGTAGAGAACCCGACATCCCGAGGAGGTTTGATCATGCGCTCCTGGTTACCGATGTTCATCATCCTGGCGGTCCTCGTATCGGCGATGGATGCCGTCGCCCAGAGGGAGCGCCCTGCACAAGACCCGCGAGAGGCGCTGGGCCTGGATCGCGCCGGCTCTGCATCCTCCATTCCTTCGGGTGATGTCAAGGATTCGAACATCCACTGGTTCGGGTTCTATGATCCCGGTACGGGCACGGCGGTCCCGGATGAGACCTGGACGTTCGATCATGGCGCGGCGGATCCTTTCGAAGGATGGGTCTCGGAAGATATGACCGGGAACGACTTCACCGCCTGGAAACGAATCACCGAAGCCTCCTGGGCGGGGCACGACAATGCCATACCGGCGCCTCTTCTCCAGGGAACGGCGAGCTATTGGGTCGGCTTCTTCGAAGACAGGGCGGACAGCCTCTGCTGGAGGAACGGTCTCGGCTATGGAATCAACTGGCGCCAGCAACGGCTGATCAGCCCGAGTTTCACGTACGACGGAAGCGACTCTGTCCGGATCTCATTCCTGTACTTCAGCGACTGTGAACCGGACTACGACGGTACCACCGTCCTGGTGAGCTTCCCCGCTCTTGACACGACGGTGACCCTGGACTTCTTCGAAGGACCGCACGGATCCCCTTCAGCGCCGACGCCTTTCTCCGAGACGGTCGATGTCGAGACGCTGAGCGGAGGTCAGCCCACGCCGTTCGCCCTGGTCTTTGAGTTTAACTCGGATGCGGGCTGGTGCGACGAAGATGGGCAGTTCAACAGCACATACGGGGCCTTTGGCGTAGACAGCATCACCATTGCGAACAACGTCGTGGAGGGGGACCAGTTCTTCGATTTCGAAACGGGCGACGAGGGGTTCACCACATCCTTCTTTCCGGGACTCGGGGATTTCTCGGCGATCAATCCGGTGGGCCCGTACGGACTGACCGAGCCGGACTGCAACCTGGATGGGAACGTCGTGTCTTTCCATGATGAGAGCTGGGGCCATCCGGATGACAGCACGATCAATATCGTTTCACCTTCCGTCCCTCTTAGCGATATCGGTTCCGGCCCCTTCACAATCTTCGTCGAGCTCGACGTGTACGAGGACCTGCCGATCCACGCCCAGTGTGACTTCTGGCGCTACGGCTGGACCTACTACCCGTACGACTGTCCTCCTGGCGGGTCCATGTGGTCTCCGCCCCAGATGACCACCCAGTACGAATACACAGGATCCACCGAAGAGCCCGGTTGTTTCCAGCTCCGTCGGTTCGGCCGACACGTTGAGGAGCAGGTCACCTACATTCCGGCAGACGCGGAATCCTGTCGCGTCGTTCTCCAGTTCCTGAACGCCTGTGACTTCTACAACGGTACATTCTGTTCATGCGCTATCCCGTCGAACTTCAGTCCTCTTTTTGACAATATCCGCATCGGCGTGGTGGAAGCGGACAGCGTCCTTTTCGTTCCCAGCGGAGATTTCCCCACCATCCAGGCCGCTATCGATTCGTCCGTCAGCGGCAACCAGATCCTCCTCGCCGATGGGACCTACGCGGGAGATGGAAACCGAGATCTGGATTTCCAGGGGAAGGACATCACGGTTCGTTCCGAGAGCGGCGATCCTTCGGCCTGCATCATCGATTGTGAAGGGACACCGGGCGAACCTCATCGAGGCGTGTTCTTCGATGGAGAAGGCCCGCTGGCGGTACTCAAAGACCTGACCATCACGGGCGGCTACGGCGATTACGGCGGAGCGATTCTTTGTGATGGATCCTCGCCCACGATGGAGGGCTGCGTCTTCACCGGCAACTCCAGCCAGTACGATGGTGGCGCGGTCTTCTGCCGGTCCACGTCCACTCCAACCCTCACAGATTGTGTGCTGTCCAATAATGCCGCGGGAGACGACGGCGGGGGCTTCGGATGCCGTGACACCTCCGATGTCCAGCTGACGGGTTGCACGCTCATTGACAACACCGCCTCAGACGACGGAGGTGCCGTCTACTGTTACAACGCCACGCCGACCTTCACGAATTGTACGATTGCCGGGAACCATGCACCGGACCAGGGCGCCGCACTGGGGCTGGTCGGATCCAGCGCGATCCTCAACAACACGATCATCGCACTGAATACCGACAACGCACCCTTCTACTGTTCGGGATCCAGCCCCGTACTCTCCTGCTGCGATGTGTACGGCAATGCGGGGGGCGACTGGACGGGATGCATTGGCGGGCAGGAGACCCTCCGCGACAATCTTTCCGCCAATCCTCTCTTCTGTGATGCCGACAATGGCAACTATCTCCTGCGGTCATGCTCGCCCTGTCTGAACGCGCCCGGCTGCGGACAGGTGGGATCTCTCGGATTCGGCGACTGCCCCTCGCGCACCTGGTATGTGCCGGCGGACGCGCCCACGATCCAGGCCGCTATCGATCTTGCCTGTTCGGGCGACACCGTGCGCGTCGCCGCCGGAACCTATACGGGCGACGGGAATCGGGACATTGACTTCGGAGGCAAGGGGATTCTTCTCAGGGGTGACTCTTACCAGCCTTCCCTTTATGTACTCGACGTCGGGGGAAGTGTGGGGGATCCGCACCGGGGATTCATTTTCCAGAGCGAGGAGGATTCCACGACGGTCGTGAGAGCCCTGACGATCACCGGTGGCTATGCAACACAGGGCGGAGCCGTCAACTGTGATCACAGCTCCCCGGAATTGTCCAGCCTGGTCTTCTTGAGTAACACCGCCTCAGATGACGGCGGGGCCGTGTACTGCACGAATTACAGCTCGCCGCGCGTACTGAATTGCGAAGCGGTGGATAACACGGCCGGAGACAACGGCGGAGGGTTCTACTTCAACTCCCATTGCCAACCCTTTATCCACTACTGCAATGTCTTCGGAAACTCCGCCACCGACGCCGGGGGCGGAATCGGATATGCCAACTACTCGAGCGGTGATGGCCGCGGCTGTGACATTGCCCACAACCAGGCCGGCGTCGGCGGAAGCGGTGTCTTCTGCCACGGAAACTGCTACCCGGATTTCGAGAGCTTCACGATCTCCCACAACTCGAGTTCCGGAGGCAGTGTCCTCGCTCGCCAGAACTCCTTGATCGACTTGACCCACACCAATATCACGTTCGATGCGACCGGCCCGGCCGTCGCCTGTGAGACGGGCGGAGCCGTGAGTCTCAACTGCTCGAATGTATACGGAAACGCCGGAGGGGATTACGTCGGCTGCATCGCCGGTGAGGAGGGAGCGGACAACAACTTCTCGGCCGACCCCATCTACTGCAATCCCGACAGCAACGATTTCTGGGTTCGAAGTGACTCGCCGTGCCTGATGCATCCCGGCTGCGGAGCCATCGGGGGCATAGGCATCGGATGCTACGCCTGGAGAACCTGGCTGGTCTGTCCGGACGGATCCGGGGATTTCACGACGATCCAGGAAGCCGTCAGCGCTGCGGCCGAGCAGGACACCATCGAACTCTGTGACGGCATCTACACGGGCGACGGGAATCGGGATATCTCGACGTGGAAGAAGTTAACGATCCGATCACAGACTGGTGACCCCACGGCCTGCATCATCGATGTCCAGGGGACCGCTGAGGAGTATCACCGGGCATTCACAATCAGCAGCTTCGGGGATGTCGATTTCGAAGGGATCACATTCACCGGGGGCTATTCCGACTACTCCGGCGGCGCAATCAAATGCCAGGACTCGGATGTGGTGTTCCGGGACTGCATGTTCACAGATAACAACTGCGTGAGTACGGGTGGAGCCGTATATGCCACCACGAGCTATAGTGGCTCCACGATCTTCTACGACTGCATCTTCATGAATAACACAGCCGAATACGGTGGGGCCGTCGTCTGTATGGGAAACGGGTACTTCCATGGCTGCGTGATGTCCGGAAACACGGCCGATCGCGGTGGAGCGATCTACGCGGCCTACGGTGGGGGCTCGTACTTCGACTGCACCATTGTAGACAACCATGGAACCGAAGGCAGCGCGGCCTACCTGTCCTACCAAGCGGACCTCTATTTCAACAGGACGATCCTCGCGTTCAATACGGGAAGCCAGACTGTGGAGTGCGGCGAACCCTCCGCCGACGCCCGTCTCTACTGCAGCGATGTCTTCGGGAACTCCGGCGGAGACTGGGTCGGCTGTATCGCCGACCAGGCGGGGAATATCGGCAACATCTCCGAGGATCCCCGATTCTGTGATCTCACGGGAGGAGACTACACCCTCCGGTGTACATCGCCCTGCCTGGATCCCGCCGAGCCCAGCTGCGATGGCATGGGCGCATTGGGCGAAGGCGATTGCCCGAGGACGTGGTACGTTCCCTCGCAGTGTCCGACGATCCAGGCGGGCATCGATTCGGCCTGCTCGGGCGGCACAGTACTCATCGCCGACGGCACCTACGCGGGTGAGGGAAATCGGGATGTCGATTTCGGCGGCAAGGCCCTGACGGTCAGGTCGGAGAGTGGAAACGCCGACCTCTGCGTCATCGATTGCCAGGCGGATTCGCTCAATCCTCACCGGGGATTCATCTTCCAGAACGGTGAAGATTCCACGTCCGTGCTCCAGGATGTGACCATCACCAACGCCTACCATGGCCTCTACGGGGCCGGCATTCTGTGCTACGGGTCATCTCCAACAATCACCGGCTGCATCGTCCGAGACAACGCCACGGCCCGCGGGCCCGGAACGCACGGCGCCGGTATCTGCTGTAACTCAAGCGCCTCGCCGGAGATTACCGATTGTCTCATCTCCGACAACTCCGCCGACTACGGCGGCGGGATCTCCTGTCTCGGCTCGTCCAGTCCGGACATCGCCCGCTGCACAATCGCCGGGAACGCAGCAGGGGCGGGCGCGGCCCTCCTCTGCAGTGACGTGTCGAATCCCATCATCACCCGGTCGATTCTCGCGATGAACGCCGAGGGCGAGGCTATCCTCTGCTGGACCTATTCGAATCCTGCACTTGCCTGTTCTGACGTCTTCGGAAACGCGGGCGGCGATTGGGTCGGATGCATCGCCGGCCAGGATACACTTGACAACAACTTCTCTGCCGACCCCATCTTCTGCGGCGCAGAGGATGGCAACTACCATCTCCGGATCTGCTCTCCCTGTCTGAACGTGGACGGCTGTGGTCAGGTGGGCGCTCTGGGATCGGGCGGCTGTGAGCGAGTCTGGCATGTTCCTGCCGAAGCACTCACAATCCAAGCCGGCATCGATTCGGCCGCCTGTGGCGACACGGTGGTCGTCGCCTGTGGTACCTACAACGAGCACAGCATCATCCTCAAGGGAGGAATCGTCCTTCGCAGTGAGACCGGGACGTACGACTGCGTCACCATCGACGCCGAACAACAGGGCACCATCTTCTATGCCCAGGATTTCTCGGACATCACCGAGATTGTGGGTCTCACGCTGACGGGAGGCCTCTTCTACAGCGGCGGGGCCATGTTTACGGACGATTGCACTCTTCGAATCTCGAACTGCCACTTCACAGACAACAGGGGGCAGAGTCTGGGCGGAAACAGCTACGCGGCCGGCATCTTCGCGGGTGGCGATGTCCATCTGTCCGGCTGCGTGTTCTCGAACAACATCGCCGAGGGGGCCGGGCACGGCGGGGCCATCTACGCGGCGGGCGATACAATGTCGGTCGTCAACTGCACGGTTTACGGGAACGCCGCCCAGAGCGGCGAAGGGGCCGGGTTGTTTGTAACCGGGTCCGCTTCCGTGTATCTGGGCAACTCCATCATCGCCTTCAGTAGCGAGGGCGAGGCCGTCTATTGCACCGGCACCGGTACGGATCCAACCGTGAACTGCTGTGACATCTTCGGCAATGCAGGCGGCGATTGGGTCGGATGCATTGCGGGCCAGGACTCGCTCCACCACAACCTCTCGGTAGATCCCCTGTTCTGCGATGCCGGAGGCGGCGATTTCACCCTCTACAGTCATTCGCCCTGCGAGGCGGCAAACGCTTGGTCTTGTGGCACAATCGGAGCGAAGGGCGTCGGCTGCTATCTCCACAACATCGTACATGTGCCGGCGGATGAGCTCACGATTCAGGCGGGACTGAACACTGCCTTCGCGGGAGACACAGTCATCGTTGCCTGCGGAACGTACCATGAGCACAGCATCTGGATGAAGCCCGGCGTCTATCTCAGAAGTGAAACCGGACTACCCGACTGTGTGACGATTGAAGCCGACTCGCTCGGCCGGGTGATGTTCTGCTTCAATGCGGACAGTACCACCTGTATCGAAGGATTCACGTTCACAGAGGGCTGGCCGGATGATTCCTTTGGCGGCGGTGGCATCTGGTGTTCGGGCGCATCACCCCGGTTAATCCGCCTGGCGTTCTTGAGGAACTGGGGGTCCGGAGGCGGTGGACTGCGATGCGAATTTGATTCCTCGCCGTCACTGTTCGAGTGCACCTTCACAGAGAACTCATCACAGCTTATGGGCAGCGGCGGCGGGATGTCCTGCTACGATCACTCCTCTCCAACGCTCACCGACTGTGGCTTCTTCAACAATGTGGCGGATGGTCTGGGCTACGGCGGTGGAATGTCCGTCATTGGCTACTGCTCCCCGACTCTGACTCGCTGCACGTTCTCGGGAAACTCTGCGCTGTTTGACGGCGCGGGGGGTGGGTTTGCTTCCTACGGTTCGTCGCCCATTCTCATCGATTGCGACTTCACGGAGAACGTGAGCGCTCATGGTGGCGGTGTCTACAGCTCAAGAGATAGCTCGTTTACCATCATCGACACGGAATTCCATGACAACGCCTCAGGCTGTGGCGATTTGGGCGGCGGGGGTGGACTCCTCTCGAGCTTCAGCGTGTTGGAGGTGAGCGGTTGCTCCTTTACGGGGAACTTCATCAACAGCGGCAACTGCACGTCGGGGGGCGGAGGCGGAGCGTACGCTGATTTCGGTTCTGCCGTCTTCACAGACTGCGTGTTTCGCCAGAACTCGGCCGACCTGACGCAGGGTGGCGAGGGAGGCGGAGGTGGGGTGCTCTGCGGAAGAGATGCGTCGGCGACGTTCATGAATTGCATCTTCGACAGAAACTCGTGTGACATTGAATACGGAGATTACTGGGGCGGGGGCGGCCTCTACTGCGCATCTCGGTCGACGGCGGCACTCACCGGGTGCACTTTCAGCGGTAATTCCGCGGCGTCCAATCTGTACGGCGAACACAAAGGCGGAGCGATCTACCTCGACACAAATGTGTCCATCAGCCTGGATCACACGATTCTGGCTTTCAGTGAGTACGGCGAAGCCATCTTCTGCAATTATGCCCCGTCGGACACCGTGACCATCACCTGCTCTGACATCTACGGGAACGCGGGGGGCGACTGGGTCGGGTGCATCTCCGGCCTGTACGGAGCGAACGGCAACTTCTCCGAAGACCCTCTCTTCTGTGGGCGGTTCGGCGGAGACCTGACGCTTGGGATGCAATCGCCCTGTGCGCCGGATAACGCCCCGCCGGGCTGCGGTCTCATCGGCGCCGACAGTGTGGCGTGCGACATCACGGGTGTGGCGGAATCCCGAGACGTGCGACTCCCGACCGCCTTCTATCTCGGCCCGGCCGTACCCAACCCGTTCAACCCTGTCACCGAGATCAGCTACGGCATCCCGATGAGTGACGGCGCGTCCCGCGTCCGGATGAATGTCTACGACGTCCTCGGCCGGAATGTCCGCACGCTCGTGGATGCGGACCAGGCGCCGGGAATCTATCGAGTCACCTGGGATGGCTGTGACGACCGTGGGGTGGCGGTGGCGAGTGGAGTGTACTTCTATAGGGTCACGTGGAATGGAAAGAGTGAGACGAACAGGATGGTGCTGTTGAAGTAACGTGGTTCGTGGTTCGATATTCGTGGTTCGTTCTCGGAGAAGAGCATCATAGGAGAGTGCACCCATGACCAAACACATCGTGATTGCATCCCTGTTCGTGGTGATTGTCTTGCTTCCTTCCACCGGACAGGCCGCTGTCTGGGAGGTCCCGCTCGAATGTCCCACGATTCAGGCAGGTATTGACTCGGCCGCCAGCGGAGACACGGTGCGTGTGGCCAATGGGATCTACACCGGTGACGGAAATCGGGATATCAGCTATCTCGGCAAGGGCGTCACGGTACAATCCGCAAGCGGCGATCCAACCCTCTGCGTCATCAATTGCGGCGGGTACCCTCACCGAGGATTCCGGTTCGTCAGCAGCGAAGGTCCCGGGTCCGTGCTGGACGGATTCACGATCACGAACGCGGACAACTTGACCGGTGCAGCGATCCGATGCAGCTGGGCCTCGCCAGTGATTTCCAACTGCATCCTCACAGGCAACCAGGGCAACGAGGGGAGTGCCGTCAGCGGACTGTCATCGTCCTTCACCCTCTCCGGCTGCATCGTCACGAACAACTCGTGTGTGATGGGCCCGATCTACATGGACTCCGGGGCACCGACGCTGGAACACTGCGTCATTGCCGGCAACAGTGCCACCATGGGAATCCTGTTCTGCCACGACTCCGACCCCACGATTACGGGATGCACTCTCGCCGACAACTCCGCGACGGTCGGCGGGGCGATCTATGCGAATGGATGGGCCGATGTAACCGCCGAGAACACGATTGTCGCCTTCAGCGGCGATTGGCCGATCTTCGACTGCTGGGACGAGGGTCGGATCACACTCTCCTGCTGTAACGTGTACGGAAATGACGGGGGCGATTACGTAAGTTGCGTCGCCACCCAGGGATCCGTGCGCGATAATTTCTCGTCCGACCCCTTGTTCTGTGATGCGGAGGGTGGAGACTATCGCCTCCACTGCGCCTCGCCCTGTCTGAACGCGCCGGGGTGCGGGCTGGTCGGCGCACTCGGGCTGGGAGATTGTGTGCGGGCCTGGAGCGTTCCCGCCGAGGTCGCCACCATTCAGGCGGCCATCGATCTGGCCTGCGACGGCGACACGATCCTTGTGGCCGACGGGACGTACACGGGTACCGGCAACCGGGATCTTGACTTCGGCGGTAAGGCGATCGTTGTCCGGTCGGAGACCGGAGATCCCAGTACCTGCATCATCGATTGCGACGGAAGTGAGCTAGATGAGCATCGGGGTTTTCTCTTCAACTCGGGAGAGGACTCGACATCCGTTGTGATGGGCTTTACGATCCGGAACGCCTACATGGACACCTATACAGGCGCCGCTTTCGAATGCTCGAACGGGTCATCCCCCACGATCACGTACTGCGTCATGGCCGAGAACACGTCTCTTCGCGGCCCGGCATTGAACTGCTCGGACAGCAGCCCTATCGTCTCGCATTGCACCATAGTAGACAACCATCCTACCTTTTCCACTCTGTATGTCTTCGGGAGCGCCCATGTGCGAATGAGTCACTGCATCGTGGTCTACAGCGACGGGATGCAGGCTTTCCGATGCGGAGGCGAAGCAACGGCGTCGCTCACATGCTGCGATGTCCACCAGAACGGAACCGGCCTCTCGCCCGACTGGGGCTATTGTCTGGAGGGTCAGGGCGACATCAACGGGAACATGAGCGCGCCACCCCGCTTCTGTGACCGCGAAGCAGGTGACTATCACCTGAACGCCAGCTCCCCCTGTGCCACGGCCCCGTGCGGGATCATGGGGGCACTCGGCGTCGGCTGCGCGCCGCGGATCTGGCATGTCCCGGCCGACGCCCCGACCATCGCGGCCGGGCTCGATTCGGCCGCGGCCGGAGATACCGTTGAGGTCGCGTGCGGTACCTACTACGAGCACGATCTCGACTTCGATCTGCCCATTTGCCTCAGAAGTGAAACCGGTGATCCGGAGTGTGTTTTGATCGACGCCGGAGGGCTGGGAGAGGTGATGAGCTGCGGCTACTACTACTATGCGGACAGCCTGTCTTCGATCAGGGGGATCACGTTCACCGGCGGTCGGTGCGGGGCAGGCCCCGGGCTGTACTGTTGGAGTGCGGATCCGCGGATCCACAACTGCGTATTCACCGGCAATCATGCCATCACAGACTATCAATCCGGGTCGGGCGGGGCCATGTTCGTGTCGATGTGTTCCCCGGTACTCACCGACTGTGTCTTCCACAAGAATGTTGCTGGAGATACGACCGGCTGGGGTGGAGCCGTGTGGGTCTCGGGCTGGGCCGCGCATCCCCTGTTTGAACGCTGCACGTTTTCTCAGAACTCTGTCCGAGGACAGGGAGACGGGGGCGCGTTGAGCGTGTCGGGAGATGCTCATGCAGACCTGTTCAACTGCATCATTGCCTTCTCAAAGATCGGCGAGGCCGTGGCCTGCGACAGCGTCGGCGACGTTACGCTGGCCTGCTGTGACGTATTCGGAAACGCGGGCGGTGACTGGGTCGGAAACATTGCCGGACAAGCGGGGACCAACGGCAATTTCGAAGCGGATCCGATCTTCTGCGACACGCTCGCGGGTGATTTCGCTTTGCGAAACGACTCGCCCTGCGCGGCCGGGCACAATCCGACATGTGGGCGGATCGGGGCCCGGGCCGTGGGGTGTCTCCGTCCGCCGGGCGTCCTCCATGTGCCGTCCGAGTTCCCGACCATTCGGGCTGCCGTGGATTCGAGTATTACGGGCGATTCCGTGGTGGTCGCCTGCGGGACCTACTACGAGCATGACATCGAGATGAAGTCCGGGGTCACGGTGGTCAGTGAAACCGGTGAACCCGATTGTGTGACGATCGATGCCCAGGGACTGGGGCGGATCATTTACTGCAACGATGTGGACAGCACGGCGCACATTGTGGGATTCACGATCACGGGTGGATCGGAAAGTGCCGGCGGCGGAGTGTATTGCTCGCAGTCCTACGTGAATATCACTCGTTGCCTGTTGACCGCCAATACTGCCTCTGATCTCATCTGGGGCGGCTTCGGCGGCGGCGCCTATTGTGGGGGCGGATCTCCCGCCTGGTCCTGGTGTACATTCACAGATAACCTGGCGGTGCGCTCGATGACTGCGGGTGGATACGGCGGAGCCGTATACTGCCTGAGCTCATCGCCGACGTTCACAAACTGCACGTTCTTCGGAAACGAGGATGACGGGCATGCCGGCGGTCTTCGCCTGAAAGACTCCTCGCCGACGCTCGTGAATACGATCATCGCCTCCAGCGTGTCGGGGGCCGCCGTGGATTGCGCGGGGACCTCGAATCCGGTACTCGTCTGCTGTAACATCCACGGCAACGCGGGCGGTGACTGGGTCGGGTGCATTGCCGGACAGGACTCCACCGACCACAACTTCTCAGCAGATCCCATGTTCTGCGAGGCGGACAGCGCCGACTTCACGCTTCAGGGTATTTCCCCCTGTGCATCTGACAACAACCCCTCGTGCGGACTCGTCGGAGCACAGTCCGTCGGGTGCGCGGCCGATTTCACGACGATCCAGGTGGTGGGTGATTTCAATGGGTGGGATGAAGGCACGCCCGGTATGACGGAAGAGGAGCCGCGGGTGTGGGTGGACACCCTTGCGGTCGATGCGGGATGTCACTACATGAAGTTCCGGACGGACAACGCATGGGCGTATCCGCCGGACTACGGGACATGCACAGGGCAGGATACGACGTGCAGCGTGGGTCTTGCCGGCCAGGTGTGTCTGGTGGACCAGCCAGAGACGGCTCTCGGTCAGATCGATTTCCCCTCAACCGGCAACTACGAATTCCGGCTGGATGAAGCGGATTCGACATATACGATCACACTCGTGGCAATGACAGGTGTAGTCGAGCCCGGCCAGCGAACGCCCGTTGTCTTTTTCCTCGGGCCGGCGGTGCCGAATCCGTTCAATCCCGTGACCGAGATCAGCTACGGCATCCCGGTGAGTGACGGCGCGTCCCGCGTCCGGATGAATGTCTACGACGTCCTCGGCCGGAATGTCCGGACGCTCGTGGATGCGGACCAGGCGCCGGGAATCTACCAGGTTACCTGGGATGGACGCGATCACAACGGGGTGGCGGTCGCCAGCGGCGTGTACTTCTATCGGGTTACATGGATGGAGAAGAGCGAGACGAAGCGGATGGTGCTGCTGAAGTAGTCCGGCTGCGTTTTCCGCGCGGGCGTTATGCCGCAAGAAGAGTTCGGCGGTGCCCGGCCGAGAGCGCGATTGGGGATGACCATCGGCGAAGAGATTCGTCTCCTGTAGGTTCAGATTTGTCCGCCTTGTCGCCCGGGTGCCCGAGCGCTGTGTCGTCCCCTGTGCGCGGTCAGACTCCAAACCCGAGGTCGCTCGCCAGTCTCGTCACCTTCTCCACCACCGCAGGCACGGCCCTCTCCACCGCCGGGGTCATCTCCTCCCGGATGTTCACCGTATCAACCACTTCGACGGCAATGATGTGGATGTTCTCGGGGATCTTGAAATTCATGCGGCGGCCGAGTTCGAGGGCCTGGAAGAAGGAGACGTCGTGGACGGCCGCCCCACGGGGACTGCCGGCGTACTCCTCCGGGGAGAATTCGACGATCGTGCCCGGCTCGTGCTTCCCCGTCTTGATGGCATCGATGATGATCAGGACGTCATAGCCCGCCACGAGGTCGATAAAGGAAAGTCCCCCGGTCTGGGTGGCCACAAGCGTGACCTCGGGACGATTGATCCGCTTCTCGAGCTCATCCAGAACGACGAACCCCAGCGCGTCATCCGATACGATCGGATTGCCCAGCCCTAGAATCAGGAGTCTTCGTTTCTCGTTGCTCATCATCAAACCCCGGAAGTGTGACCACAGACTACGCAGGTTTTCGCCGATTGGGTAGAGAAAAGCGCTGACAGGTTTCCAGCTGCCAGCGCTCGTCTTGGTCTTATCGCCCTTCCGACCATTCGCCCATTCGGGAATATGGGCACTAGTCTCTCCGCCACTCCCCCACCACACTCCGCTCGTGATCGTACATCTTCACGATGAGCGGCATCTCGCCCGGGAGAGCGTTGGTCGAACAGGCGAAGCACGGGTCGTAGGCCCGGAAAGCCATTTCAACCATGTTCAAAATGCCGTCGTTGACGTTCCCGGCCTTGATCAGCTTCTGGGCGGCGCTCCGGATGTCCATGCACATGCATCCGTTGTTGAAGACCGTCGCCACGATCAGGTTCACATCCGTCACGATCCCGTTCTTGTCCGTCTTGTAGTGATGGATCAGGGTCCCTCTCGGAGCCTCGATGATCCCTACGCCTTCCTCGGGTGTTTCGTGTGGAATGTCTCGCACGTGGGTGCTCGTGATCTCCGGGTCCCGGATGAGCCGCTGCATCGTCTCGGCCGCCTGCATGAGTTCGATGATCCGCGCCCAGTGCATGGCCAGCGTATGCCGGACCGGTTTCCCGCCCAGGGTTTTGTACATCTTCTCGTACTCTTCCTGGGCCTTCGGCGTCGCCATCCCACTGGCCACGTTCAGGCGGGCCAGTGGCGCAGCCCGCATCAGACCACTCTCCGGGCCGTCGACCAGGCCCTTCCATCCGATCTTCTTCAGGAACGGGAACTTGAGATACGTCCACGGCTCCACGTGCTCGCCGATGTGCTCGAGATACTCGTTCTCTTTGAACCGGAGGAACTCGTTTCCGTCCGGATCCGTGACTTTGACCGTCCCATCGTAGAAGTTCGGATGATCGTTCTCATCCACCAGGCCGATGTCATACGTCCGGAGCGCATAAACATCGCTCAGGATCAGATCGACGTAGCTCTGGTTCTTCAGCACGATGTCTTCGAACGCCTTGAAGGTGAACGAGCAGAAGTCCACGATGGAATCCGTCCACGGCTCGATCGTCTCCCGCTCTTCTTCCTTGAGCGGCCGGCTCATCCCTCCGGGCAGTGCACAAACGGGGTGCGTGGCCTTCCCGCCCAACGTCTCCTGAATCTTCTGCGCGTAGGCCCGGTGCTTGATGACTTCGGCCCCGATCTCCAGGCCGACTGTCTCGATCACGCCGAGAATGTTCCGCTTCGCCGGATCGGCGTCGGGACCCACGATGAAGTCGGGGGCGCCCAGAGCGTAGAAATGCGCGATGTGCGAATGCGTCATCTGAGCGTTGTAGAACAGCTCCCTCAGCTTTCTCGCCGCCGACGGGATCTTCGCCTTGAATACTGCATCTACGGCCTTACCCGAGGCCATGTGGTGTGCCTCGGGTCAGACACCGCAGAGTCGGGTGGTGATCCTGGGCAGCTCCTCCACGGGGCGTCCGATGCAGAACTGCTCAAATCCCCGGAGCTCGGGAATCTGGAAATACGCATTCGTGGCGTTGCCTTCCTCATCGAGGAAGATCTCAATCTTCCCATGGCCCTCGAGCCGGGTAATGGGATCGATCGTGATTCGCTTGCTCATGATACCTTCGCTCCTTCAGCTTTGGCTTCTTCCTCGCTTCCCTGCTTATACTTCGGACTCAGAAGACCGTCGGAGGCTCCGAACCGATAGAAAGTGCCGGCGGGGTCCGCCAGCTCGGCCAAGAGATCCCTGGCCTGATCTTCATCGTCGAATTCCACGATACTCGCCAGAGCGGAGAGCATCTTCGCTCCCTGATCCTTCACGCCTTCGGCCGGTCCGAAGCAACCCCGGCAGGGCATGTTGGCGTTGATGCAGGCGTTACCGCACCCGCTCCGCGTGGCGGGCCCCATGCACACCAGGCCCTGTTCCAGGAAACAGGTCTTGCCGTCGGGAATCACTTCGAAGCGCCGCTTGAACGTGGAGATCTTCGGATGGTCCGATTTCTCCAGCGGGCACTCATCACAGAGGGTCTTCTTCCCCGCAATCGTGCTCCCCGGAGGAGGCAGGTTCCCGGAGACGATGGCCTCCACCGCCGTCATGAGAAGATCCGAGGGCGGCGGGCAGCCGGGAATGATGTACTCCACCGGCACGATGTCCGACAACTTGTAGACGTGATCGTAGAACCGGGGCAGCGTCAGATTTCCTTCCTCGACCTCGGTCGAGGTCTGGGGCCGCACGCCTTCGGGATTCACCGTCGAGTCGGTGGTCTCGTAGGCCTTCTTGAGAATTGCTTCTCGGGTCGTGAAATTGGCCAGACTCGGGATGCCCCCGAAAGCCGAGCAAGAGCCGTAGGCTACCATGACCTTGGTTTTCCTGCGGAGAAGCCGGGCCATGTGTTCGTTCTCGGAATTCCGAATCGCCCCGTTGAAGAGCGTTACATCCAGGAACCCGTCGTCCATCGCTTCGACATCCTTGACCTTGAAGTCCGTTGCGCAGGGCCAGAAATGTATGTCCGCGGCCTCGACGATCTCCAGAACCCTCTCGTGCGTATCAAGAATTGAGACGTCGCACCCGCCACATGTCGCGGCCCAGTAGACTCCGAGTTTGAGCTTTGCCAAGACTTACACCTCCTCTGCGACAGCCTGACGGGCCGGTCCCAGTTCCTTGAGATCATCGGTGAACTCATTCATGACGTTCACCAGCTTACGGCCTTCGGCTGCGGATATCCACTCGAGCCGAAGCCGCTTGGGATCGACACCGAACTCCGGAAGAATTCGCTTGAGCATCTCGATCCGCTTGTACGTCAGTTGATTCCCCGTTACGTAATGGCAATCCCCCGGATGGCACCCTCCGATGAGCACCCCATCCGCTCCCTTGCTGAACGCGTCCAGAATATGCTGCGGATCCACACGGCTGGAGCACATGGCTTTGATCACCACGCCGTTAGGGACGTATTTCATGCGGCTCGTCCCCGCGAGGTCGGCGCCGGTGTACGTGCACCATTTGCAGTAGAAACAGATTATCTTCGGCTCATACATGCGCTTCCTCCAACGCAGCAGTGATCATCTCGAAGTATTGGGTATCCGTGTAGTTTCGCTGCTGTGCGGCTCCGGCTGCACAAGCAGCGATACAGGCACCACAGCCTTCGCAGAGTACCTCGTTGACGGTCACGATCTTCTTCTCTTCGTCATATGTGCGGGCCTCGTACGGACAGGCCGGCACACAGATCTTGCACGCGCAGCACTGTTCCTCATCGACCACGGCCACGATGGGCTCGAGCTCCAGGCAGTCGCCGCTGAAGAGACCCACGACCTTGGCGGCCGCGCCACTCGCCTGTGCCACGGCTTCGGGAATGTCCTTGGGCGCATGGGCGGCTCCGGCGAGATAGAACCCGCTCGTGTTGCTCTCCACGGGTCTCAGCTTGGGATGTGCTTCGCTGAACCAGTCGTCCTCATCCACCTGGATCTTCAGCTTCTGCGCCAGGGCTTTCGTTCCGGGTTGCGCCTTGATGGCCGTGGCCAGGACCACGAGATCTGCGGCAACGGCCACCTTCTTGCCGATGGTCGTATCCTCGCCCCAGACCATAACCTTGTCGCCGTCCTGGAAGACGCGCGACACCTTGCCACGCATGTAAGTGATGTGCTCCTCCTCGATGGCCTGCTGCACGAATTCCTCGTACTTCTTGCCGGCCGAACGAACATCGATGTAGAAAACGTAGGTATTGCCGTCGTGGACCGCGTGTTTGTACAGCTTGGCGTGCTTCGCCGTGTACATGCAGCAGATCTTCGAGCAGTACGGATAGGCGTTCTCCGGATCCCGGGAGCCGGCACATTGAACAAACACGATGTCCTTGGGCTCCTGCCCGTCGGAGGGTCTTCGAATCTTGCCTTCCGTGGGCCCCGACGCCGACAGCATCCGCTCGAACTGGAGCCCATCGATCACGTCGGGAATGGTCCCCTGACCGTATTCCCCGAAATGTTCTTTCTCGAGAGTTTCATAGCCGGTGGCGATCACGATGGCGCCGATCTCCTCCTCGATGATCTCATCCTGCTGATCGAAATCGATGGCCCCCACCGGGCAATGCTTCTCGCACGCCTTGCATTTCTCCTTCTGGAAGTAGATGCACGCCTCACGATCGATCACCGGTTTGTTGGGAACCGCCTGGGGGAAGGGTACGTAGATCGCGGGCCGAGTGGCGAGCCCTCGTTCGAACTCGCTGGGCGTCTTCTTGCTCGGGCATTTCTCGATGCACATCCCGCAACCCGTGCATTTCTCCCGATCCACGTAGGCCGCCTTCTGGCGGATCTTGACGTTGAAGTTCCCGACATATCCAGAGACCTCGTCAACCTCCGCGTACGTGCGCAGTTGGATTCGGGGATGCTTGCTGACTTCCACCATCTTGGGCGTCAGAATGCACTGAGAACAGTCCAGCGTGGGAAAGGTCTCGGACAGCTGTGCCATGTGCCCACCGATGGACGGGTCCCGCTCCACCAGAATCACCTCGTAGCCGCTGTTGGCGATATCGAGTGCCGACTGGATCCCGGCGATTCCGCCGCCGATCACGAGCGCCCGCCGGGTTACATCCACTCGGATGGCGTCCAGGGCCTCGTCGCCCACCGACTTCTCCACCATGGTCCGGATGATTCGAAGCGCTTTCCGGGTCGCCAGTTCCTTGTCTTCGTGGACCCAGCTACACTGCTCGCGAATGTTGGCGATCTCCACCTTGTACCCGTTGAGACCTGCCCGCTCGGCCGCCTTACGGAAGGTCACTTCGTGCAGCGTGGGTGAGCACGCGGCTACGACGATCCCCGTCAGTTTCTTGTCCTCGATGGCATCTTGGATCCGGTTCTGTCCCGGGTCCGAGCACATGTACTTGTAGTTCTCGGTGTGGACCACGGCCGGGTGTTTGGAAATGGCTTCCGTAACCCCTTCCACATCCACCGTGTCGGCGATGTTCGATCCACACCAGCAAACAAAGACGCCAATTCGTTCCATCTCAGACTCCCTTAGCTGCACAGTTGCTTCCGCTGTGGCATAGAACCGATTCCGGGAATAGACGACGAGCCCCTCCGGGCAAGGTTCTGCCCTGCCTTTCCTCTCTCGCCCATTCGCCCATCCACCCTTTCGCTATCCGATGAGTCCTTTCTCCCTCAGCATGGGCCGGGGATCCACATGATGATCGTCGAAATGACAGACCTCCTCGCCCAGACCCAGCGCAAGGGCCATCAGTTGGGTGAAATAGAGAATCGGGATTTCGGGTATCGAGTTGCCTCGCGCCGAGAACCGTTTCTGGCTCTCATCGAGATTGAAGTGGCACAGGGGACAGCTGGTGACGATCCCATCCGCTCCCCGCCGGTGCGAGGACTCGCAAATCTTATACGCCAGGTCGTCGACAATCTCCGGCTCGCCCACCGTGTGGTAGGAGCCACAGCACTCCGTCGCGTACGGTTCATAGGGTGTGTCGGCCCCCAGACTTCTGAGAAGATCGTCCAGAACCGTCGGCGACTCCACGCTGTCGATCGCCACTTCCTTGGGTCTCGTCAACAGACAGCCGTAGTAGGAAACCAGCTTCACCCCATCCAGCGATGTATCCACGTGACCTCGTATGCCCTCAAAACCGATGTCGTCCCGGAGAATCTCGAGCAGGTGAAGGACCTTCACCCTCCCCCGATAGTCCTCCTCACGATCCATGAAGCTGTTGATCTTCTCCAGACGATCCGGATCGTTCTGCACAAGCTGGTTGCTCATCCTGAGCGTGTGAAAGCACATGGTGCAGAGGGTCACCAGCCGGGAGCTCCCCATCTCCTGCGTCCGAACCAGCACGCGAATGGGGCCCACGTGATGCATCAGGTTGTCGGAGGAGAGACCGGCCACCGTACCGCAGCAATTCCAGCGCGGCAGTTCCGCCAGATTCACGTCCAGCTTCTTCATGGCCGCACGGGCGGACTCGTCGAGATTCAGAGCCGTTGTGGTCAACGTGCAGCCTGGGTAGTAGGGAATGTCTCTCATTGCGCACCCTGCTCTGTTTCTTCCGAGCAGCCTGCTCCAGTTCTTCGGAGCACCCTGCTCCGGTTCCTCGGAGCACCCTGCTCCGGCAGTTAGGAGGAGAACTTGCGGAAGCAGCTGATCACCGCAATCTGGGGCACCCGCCTCAAGGTCTCCTCGGGAATCCTCGCCGGATCCTGTTGGTCGAGTCCTTTTCTCAGATGAATCTGGCGCACCGCCTCGGCGACTTTTGCCAGGTCGATTCCTCGCGGACATCGGGCCAGGCAGGCAAAACACGACGCACAGGTCCAGACCCCTCTGGACTCGGCAATCTCGGAAAAACAACCGATCTGAAGCAGCTTCATCCACTGCGCGGGCGTGTAGTCCATGTAGTCGGACGTCGGACACCCGGCCGCGCAGCAACCACACTGAATGCACCGAAATACGTCGATTCCGCTGATCTCCCGAATTTTCTCAAGGAGCCCGGCGTGGCGCGATCGGGTGTGTGGATGGATGGTATCGTCGCTCTCCACGGACCGTAGCGTGAGGGGAAATCGACCCATCGTACTCTCCCGTCAGAGATTGGGATTCAGTTCCGGAATCCCGGTGGATAACCGTCGCACGGTTCTACGAGTATGTTTCCTTCAACCCCACGGTGCCACAGTAGTCCTTCGACAGCTGCCGCTTTCGAACATCGGGGTTCGAGTAGTCCGGCAACAGCATCGGGGACACACGGTCCGTGCGCACTCCCTCGCGGTCAATCTCTTCGTTGTACTTCTTCACGTGTTCCAGGCTGAGTTTCCCGTCCTTGGCCTCGGACGTGGCATAGCGGGCAGCGTGTTTGCCCGCCCTCTTGCCAAAGACGCACACGTCCAGAAGCGAATTCCCCATGAGACGATTCTCCCCATGGATGCCGCCCGCTACCTCCCCGGCCGCGTAGAACCCGGGAACGCTCGTCTGACAGTACGCGTCGATGTTCAACCCGCCGTTCTGGTAGTGGAGCGTTGGATACACGAGCATCGGCTCCTTCGAGATATCGATGTCGTGCCTTCTGTACACCTTGAGTTTGCCCAGGAATTCGCGCTCCACGGTTCCTTCACCCAGCAGATCGTCGATCATCGGCGAATCCACCCAGACACCGGAACGTCCTCCGGGGACGGGAACTCCGTTGCCCCTCTCCGCGCATTCGCGAATGAACGCGGCGGCCTCTACGTCTCGAGGCTCCCGCTCAAACACAAATTGCTCACCGTGGACGTTGACGATGTTGGCGCCGATCCCCCGGAATTTCTCCGTCAACAGAAGTCCCTCCAGTTGTTCCGGGAACACCGCGCCCGTGGGGTGAAACTGAACGGTATGAAGGAATGAGAGCTCCACGCCCGCCCGGTACCCCATCACCAGACCGTCGCCGGTGGCACCGTAGTGATTCGTGGTCATGAAGTTCTGAACGTGGAGTCTCCCGGATCCGCCCGTGGCCATGACTACCGCTTTGGCCTTGATTACCTGGTATTCCTCGGTCTCGTGATTGAACACGACAGCGCCGGCGCACTCGCCGTGTTCGCTGAGCACGAGCTCCACCGCCGAGGAGAATTCGACGATTCGAATGTCGTCCGGATAATTCTTCACTTCATCCCGGAGGGTCCGCATGATCTCCGCGCCCGTGATGTCAGAAGCGAAGTGCATCCGCTTGCGGCTCGTGCCCCCCCCATGCATACTCTGGAGCCGCCCGTCGGGAAACTTGGTGAACATGCAGCCGAGGTTCTCCAGCCATGCCATGGTCTCCGGGGCATCCATCACCAGGGCTTCGACGAGTTCGGGAACGTTCTCGAAATGTCCTCCGCCGATGACGTCCAGGTAGTGGTAGTAGGGCGAGTCCTTTTCTCCCTTTGAGGCGGCCTGGATTCCGCCCTCGGCCATCATCGTATTCGCATCGCCCATGCGCAGCTTCGTGGTGATGATGACCCTGGCCCCCTCCTTGCGGGCCATGAGCGCCGCAGAGGCCCCCGCTCCTCCGCCACCGACCACGAGAACGTCCGTCTCATAGGCGGGATTCATGAGATCCACGAGATCGGGGCGGACCCTGCTTCTGGCTTCCAGAAGGTCGACAATCTCGGGTGAGATCTCGTACCCCTTATTCACTCCAATCCGGATCGGCCTCCTGGAACCAGCCTTGTGGTCGGGATGGTGCGCCCGTAGAAGCTCGGTTCGCTCCTCCAGCGACATCTCGGGGAACTCGTACCCCTCCCTCTTCCGCCGGACTCTCTCGGGCCGGGTGGCTTCGACCTTCTTGATCAGCTCCTTCAGTTCCGGTGTGTACGGCATTTAGCTGACTCCTAGGAGGTGTTCCTTGCTCTGGGGTTCCCACATCTCATCGGCCATGTTGGGTTCCACTTCCCGTTCCACATACAGCTTCTTCAGCTGCCCTCGGTCCATTTCCATGAGTTGCATGATCGGACCCGTATACTGTCCGTTCGTCACAGCCTCGACCTGCTTGTGAAGATGTTTCGCCCGAGGAGCCAGAAAGCGACCGTAGAGCCTCCTTGCCAGAATGGCGGCGTTGTAGTGCGAAATCTCGGCCGGGCACCGCGACGTACACAACCCGCACATGATGCAGTCGAACGAGAGCTCGGCCGCCTTCTTGATATCTCCCCGCATGATTGCGTTGACGTAGTCCATGACCTCGATCTCCATCGGGCAGGACTTCGTGCACGTGTTGCAGCTCACGCACTTGAAGAGCTCGGGATAAAGGGCCTGGAAAGTCGCCACCGAGGCCTGCACCGTCTTCTTGTCAAAGACCGACCTCTTGGCCGGGAAGAACGGCAGCTGGGCCAGGTACATGTCGGGCTGAACCAGCGTCTGACACGCCAGTCCGATCTCGATCTTGTGGCTGTTCGGAAAACGGTACACGGTACCGCACGCGCCGCAGATTCCGCCCCTGCAGCCGCATCCTCTCACCAGCTGGAATCCCGCGTACTCCATTGCCTTGAGGATGGTGAGCGTATCCGGCACTTCGTACGTCGTGCCCATGATGTGGATGGGTATCAACCGTGCCTGTTCCATCGCTACTCCCGTGGGTTTTCAGGTTCCCTGTGTCTCTCGGACCGAATCAAACAAAAGCATGAGGACAGGTTTTCCACCCGGGAAACCCCATCCGTATTCCAGGAACTCGAAGTTATCGGATTCGACGGCGACCGATCGAAAAGCAGCCGGATTGGGGGGGGGCACCCTCTGCGGTGAATCCCCACGCCGAGCGCGGCGCCGAGGATCTGAACAATAGCGGGTGCTCTGGATCGAGCAAGTTTCCCGAGGTGCCCAAGCGTGACTTCGCGAGGGGACAAACGTCCCGGTCGAGAAATCCGGGCAGGTTTCGTTCTGACAAGGATGCGGGTGCATGGAGTCCAATCGTCCGAACTAGGCTGAGTGATTCTGCGATCCCTCTTTGGCTCAGGCAAACCCTCGCCCCAGCCAAAGACCGATTATTCTACCACTAAGGTCTGAGCATGTCTAGACCAAAAGTTGTAGATATCGTGTTCTAGACCATCAAACAGCAACTATCTGTCTTTTTTACAACAGATTATGGTCTCCACACCCCTTGGGCCATCCCTACTCCCCGCTCGCCGGCATCCGCGGGAGATTCAGCGACCCTGTCCCTTGATGACCGCTCAACGCATTACAGAATATGACGTTACACACATATTTGTTCCCGTTCCAGATGAGCCGCATCGACGCCCTCGATCGGAGTGTCCGGACCCTTGTGGATGCGGGCCGGGCACCGGGACTCTACCGTGTGATCTGGGACGGCAGCGATGACAACGGTGTGGCGGTCGCAAGCCGCGTGTGTTTTTGCCGAATTAGCTGGAATGGGCAAACCGAGACGAAGAGAATGGCTCTACTGAGGCAGCCCTTCTGATCGCGTTTTCGAAGGAGGTGGAGGATGGAGCGGGCAGATCAACAATTGAGCATTCGCGCCGACGAGGCTGCACGACGGGCCGAAACCTATCTTCGTTCCCTGGTGGAAGAACACTCGGCTGACGGCGTTCTGATCGGTCTCAGCGGCGGGTTGGATTCGGCCGTTCTCGTCACGTTGGCGGTTCGCGCGCTGGGGAAAGACCGAGTGCACGTTGTGTTTCTGCCGGATCGGGACACCGAGGAATCCTCCGAACGCAATGCCCGGTTGCTTGCTGACTCGCTGGGGCTGGAACTACCGACCGAGAGCATCGAGCCCGCGATGCGGGAGCACGGGGTATACTCCCCGTTTGCCATGCGAGGGGGCGGCGTCTCGCGAGCTCTGAATCGCTTCTTCCTCGATCTGTACAGCCTCCTGTTTCGAGAACGCCCTTTTGTATCCAGCCTTCGCCGCGGAGAGTTCGGGAGGAATTGGCTCAAGGCCGTCGTGTATCGCCGCACCGTCGGCCACATCGAGACCGCCTTCAACGCTCGCCACATGTACCGTCGGGAAATCCTGGAAGCAAGGGCAAAGGAACACAACTGGATCCTCCTGGGGGCGGCCAATCGTTCCGAGTGCATGGTGGGATGGTTCGTGAAGGACGGGATCGACGATCTCCCCATCTCCCCCATCATGGGGCTTTACAAAACACAGGTCCGGCAGCTCGCAGCGCACCTCGAACTTCCGGCGGTGATTCGCGAGCAGATTCCGACGCCGGACATGTTGAAGGGAGTCACCGACGAATTCGCCGTGGGAATTCCCTACGCTCGGACCGACATGGTGTTGGACGGGATGGAGTGCGGGTTATCGAACGAAGAGATGGCCGCCCGGGGCGTGACGAGGAACGAGATCGAGCACGTCCTCAAGATTCATCACCTCTCGAAATGGAAGAGGGAATCGCCTCACGAGACGCCGCCGGTGGACGGAAGCGTAGACGGGGGACTTCGCTCCTCATAGCGGGGCCGGGCGTGGGGAAAAGGGGTGCACCCCCGCCTCACGGCTCGAACGCCTTTTTACCCCCCCACGTACCCCAGCGCCCTCAGTTTCTCGTAGAGCCCGTCGGTCGCACCCGATCGCCGAACGGTGGTGGCCAGCGTTCCGGTTTCGTACGTGGGCGTCCTCTGCACCGGATACATTTCGAGGAAATCCGGGGCAATGATCTCCACGAGAACGCGCCCGTCCATATCGTCCGCCACGGGAAGCCCGCCGAGTGCCAGAAGCGTCGGGGCGATGTCTCGAACATGGGCGTCGATCAACCGCGCACCCTGCCGCACCGCAGGCCCAGCGGCGATCAGGATCCCGTCCGGACCCCCGTAATGGCCCGCCTGTTGGGGCCCCCCTCGATAGGTCGGGCTGAACCCATGATCCGAGGTCACCAGTATGGTCGTGCTGTCGCCGGCGATCCTCAGGAACTCGCCCAGAAGGCTGTCGGCGAGCACGTATTCCCTTTCAATGGCGCCCCCGTACCTCGCGAGATCCTCTTCCGTGACTCCCGAGTAGTACCGGGGTTCCATCCACTTCCACCGGAAGTGTTGGGTCCGGTCGGGCTCCTCGAAATAGATCGTGAAGAAATCCGGCCGGTATGTGCGATAGAGGGGAACGCCGACTTCGTCTCTCCAGCGGGCGGCTTTCAGGATCGAGCTCACGATATCGTCATCCAGATTCGATGGGTAGTAGAGGTCCGAACCCAAAAACGCTTCGAGGTCCGTGGCATCCTCCCTCACCCTCTCCGCAATGTCTCCCGCCGTACTGCTGATCAGGAAAGGTTCGACGGCTTCCGCCGGCCAGCTGATGAGGGGGCCCACCACGCCTGCCGTCCGGCCCATGTCGTTCATGATTCTCCAGACGGGCGTCGCCCGGCAGAGTGTTCGGTTGGCGATCACCGTCTCGATCCATCGCTCCCGGCGGAGGAAACTCAGGAGCCTCGCGACGCCCAGGCCCCTCCACGGCGGGACGATCGGCCGTGACAGTCCCGGCACCCGGTAGTAGTCGAATCCGTAGATCCCGTGCTTGGATTTGTCCTTCCCCGTGTAGATCCGCGTCCAGATATCGGCGGACACGGTACCCGAGGGGGACTTCAAATTTCCGAACGTGCCGCGCTCCGTAAGCCGCCGCGTGTTGGGCATGGCGCCCGCGTCCAGAAGCCGATTCATCACCGTCCAGGTCGCCCCGTCCCAACCGATGAGAAGGATTTTGGGAATCCCTGCGTCGCGCTCCACGACGGGGAGCCGCGACGTCGTGATCCTCTCCGGTTCCCTGCCGGTCAGATTGAGAACCAGCCCCAAGGCCCCCACCACGACGATCAAACCTAGAGCTGTGAAGCTCGGGGCGCGGCGGGAGAGTCGAAAGAGCGCGTACCCCGCGGCCACCGCAGCGGCCGCCATGGCGACTGTCCGGGCCGCAAAAAACACGCGCATTGCGGTCAGAGAATGGATGAAGGAGTAATCGTAGAAGTAGAGATCTCGATTGTACAGCCGCATCCCCGACAGGAACAGATACAGGGCCGCGAGGACTCCGAGGGACACTGCGAACACCGTTCGCCCTCCCATCCGTCGGCCCTGAAGACCGAACAGGGAGAGCCCTCCGCCGATGAGGAGCCCGGCAACCGCCCCGACGATTCCGTAGATGACCACGAGGTAGAGTCCCAGGAGAACGCTGTCTCCGGTCATCCCGATGACGTTCAGCACCACCGCACGGGTGGCCATGACGTGACCGCCGAGACCGCCGACCAGGAGCCCGGCCAGTGCTCCGGAGAGAATCGTCGTCCGGACCGTACTCGCCTGAATGCCGTTACCGAGATTCAAGGTTCCTCCGATACACCACCCGTACGACTAGAAATCGGCCGGCCGCACACGGATCATGAGGATGATCCCCACGATGAAACCAAGCAGGGGAACCGTGGCCTACTGCCGCTCTCCACCAATCGCTCCACGACCCGTTTCCTACAAGATACCGGTTCGCACAGGGCCTGACAATCGAAGTTCAAACACCCTCTTGCAAGGAACGGGGATAAATCGACGAGTCTCCGTTTGGGTTGCTCCGACGCCCTTCTCCGGGACCCATTGTCCATTTCGGATCCGGCGTGCAGCGTTCGGGATGCCGCAGAGGCTTTCGGTTCCGGGTGGTGGCCGGCGCTCCAGGCGCAGGATCAATACGCGGGCCGATCTCGCCGTCTGAGGCATGCAAACGACCGACATGTACGGTCACCGGGTCTCTGGATTCTCTGAGTTCTAGGGCGAAGAGCAAGTGACAAGGGACGGGACTGGAAACTCGGAAATCGGGCATTTCGCGGGGCACCCGGAAGCTGCTTCGCTACTGGGCCGAAAACGCCTGCGCCAGCTCTTTCCTGAGCGTGTTGCCGTCGACGTTTCGCCTCAGGCGGCCCTTGTTGGCCACCGACATGGCGCCCGTCTCCTCGGACACCACGACCACCACGGCGTCGGTTTCCTCGGTAAGACCCAGCGCCGCTCGATGGCGGGTCCCCAGCGTCTGGGCCAGGTGGGGATTTTGCGAGAGGGGAAGAATACAACCGGCGGCCACGACCTGATCGCCCTGAATGATGACGGCGCCGTCGTGCAGCGGAGAGTGAGGCGTGAAAACCGTCCCAAGAAGCTCGGCGGTTACCTTTCCCTCGATTCGAGTCCCGGTCTCGACGTAGTTTCTGAGCGTGGCATTCTGCGTCATGACGATGAGGGCCCCGATCCTGGATGCCGACATGTCCCGGGCCGCCTTCACGATTTCCCCGATCGCGCCGGGCTCGGTGAATCGGATGAAGAAGCGCATGAAGCGGTTCTGGCCGAGCTGGGCCAGCCCCCTTCGCAGCTCGGGCTGAAAGAGAATCACAAAGGCCACCACCCATACCGTCTTCAAGCTGGAAATGATCCAGTTGAGCTCGACTAGGTGAAGGGACTCCGCTGCGATTGAAGCAACGATGATCACCAGGAATCCCAGAAACATCTGGGCTCCCCGGGTCCCCTTGGCAAGCACGAGCAGTTTATAGAAGATGAAGGCGACAATCAGGATGTCCAGAGCGGCCAACAACCAGGAGCTCAATGAAGGCATCTTCCATCCCCTCCCCGCCGGACGGCGTCCACCACCTGGAGCATGCGGACTGTTTCCCGAACGTCATGCACCCGGAGGATATCCGCCCCCCGCATCACGGCCGCGGCCGCGGCGCCCAGACTCCCCTCCAGCCGTTCCTCCTCCGGAAGGTGGCTCAGGCGCCCGATGAAAGACTTCCGCGACGCTCCCACAAGAACGGGATAGCCCAGTTCGGCGAGCTCCCGAAGCCCGCCGAGGAGAGCCAGATTCCCCTCCACCGATTTCCCGAAACCGATTCCGGGATCGACCACGATTCCCTCGGGGCGAACTCCTCCGGCCACGGCCGCCTCGGCGCGGAGCGCCAGGAACGACTTCACCACATGGAGAAGATCGTCATAGCGCGTGTCCTCTTGCATCGTCTTCGGAGTACCGCGCATGTGCATCAGGACGACCCCCACCTTCTCCTCAGCCACCACGGGCAACATATCGGGGTCCCGGGTGAGGGCGGAGATATCGTTGACCATGCACGCGCCCCGAGAGATGGCATACCGGGCCACCTCGGCATGGGCCGTGTCGATGGACAGAGGAACGTCCATCGATCCCTCCAGTCTGTCGAACACGGGACGAACTCGATTCAACTCTTCCCGTGCGGGTATGGGGTCCGAGAAAGGGCGAGAGGACTGTCCACCGATATCGAGGATGTCGGCGCCGTCGTCCACCATGCGTCTCGCCCGAGCGACTGCAGCCTCCGGATCCAGATACCGCCCGCCGTCGAAGAACGAATCCGGGGTCACGTTCAGAACCCCGATCACCAGCGTGCGCTCCCCCAGCGGCAGCACCCTGTCCCCGCAGATGAGCGCGCGCCGGGAGGAACCCTGAACCCGGAATGACGGCGACCGTGTCATGAGCAATCGACCGGACTTCTCAGTCCTGAATCTGGGAAAACACTTCCGCCCGCGGCGCGCCGTCCCTGAGCATGCCCCTCGACGCCGTGGTCACAATGCGCGAACCCGGTTTCCTCACCCCCCGAAGCGTCATGCAGAGGTGTTCAGCTTCGAGGACCACCAGAACGCCCTTCGGTTGCAGCGTACGTTCGAGAACATCGGCGATCTGATTGGTCAAGCGTTCCTGAATCTGGGGTCGATGGGCCAGGATTTCGACGACCTTCACCAGCTGAGAAAGCCCGGCAACACGACCTTCGCTCGGAACGTAGGCAACGTTGGCCACTCCGAGAAACGGAAGGAGATGATGTTCGCAAACCGAGTAGAAAACGATCTTCTTGGCGAGGATGATCTCGTGTTCCGCCCCGGTCGGATAGATTTTCAGAACGCCGGCGGGATCTCGGGCCAGACCGCCGTAGAGATCCTCGAAAAGCTCGGCGATGCGGCGCGGCGTCTCCTTCAGCCCTTCCCGATCCGGGTCTTCGCCGATTGCCTCGAGAAGCATGCGAACGGCGGTCTTGATCTTGTCCTGATCCATCTCACTCTTCCTCGCGCTCCACCTCCGGGCGGGACGTCTCACCGGAAAGATTCTCTCTCCCCTCGTCGTCAACGACCGTGCCGGCGGCGCGATCCCGGACCGGCTCTTCGACGGCCCCATTGCCCGGAGCGCCTCCCGGGTCGGAGCTCGAGGGCGGTCCGGCGTCGGGGGAAGACGCCTCCCCCTCCCCGGCCTCCTGGGTCTTGTTCTTTCGCCGATCGCGAAGCGGGGGCGGTTCCCGGCCCTCGAGAACGGCGGCGATTTCCGTACGATCCAACACTTCCCGCTCTAGAAGGACCTCCGCCAACCGGTGGAGAACCTCGGTTTCTTTCTCGAGAATCTCCCTGGCGCGGGTTTCGGCCGATTCGATGATGCTCCGGACTTCTTCATCGATGGCAATGGCGGTCTGTTCGCTGTAGTCGCGATGCTGCGCAATCTCGCGGCCGAGGAAGATCTGCTCCTCCTTCTGGCCATAGGCCAGAGGCCCCAGTTTCTCGCTCATTCCCCACTCGCACACCATTCGGCGGGCCAGGGTACTCGCCTTGTCGATGTCATCGCTGGCCCCCGTACTCGGTTCATTGCCGACGAGAATGTCCGCCACGCGCCCCGCCAGGAGCACCACGATCCGGTCCTGCAAGTACTGCTTCGTGAGCTTGTATTTGTCCTTCTCCGGCAACTGAAGCGTCGAACCCAGCGACCGTCCCCTGGGTATGATGGTCACCTTGTGGAGGGGATCCGCCGTGGACAACCGGGCGGCCACCAGGGCGTGCCCGGCCTCATGGTAGGCAATGCTCGTCCGCTCTTCGTCGGTCAGGATCAGACTTCGCCGTTCGGCGCCCATCATGACCTTGTCCTTGGCATCCTCCAGATCCTGCATGGTCACCCGCTTGCGGTCCCGTCGGGCGGCGAGCAGCGCCGCTTCGTTGACCAGGTTGGCCAGGTCGGCTCCGGAGAATCCCGGTGTCCCGCGCGCCAGAATCTCGAGGTCCACATGCTTGCCCAGCGGAATCTTCCGCGTATGCACCTTCAGAATTCCCTCCCGGCCGCGGACGTCCGGCATGTCGACGACGATCTGGCGGTCGAACCGCCCGGGCCTCAGGAGCGCCGGATCCAGCACGTCGGGCCGGTTGGTCGCCGCAATCAGGATCACGCCTTCGTTGGACTCGAAACCGTCCATCTCCACGAGGAGTTGATTCAGGGTTTGCTCGCGCTCGTCGTGTCCCCCCCCCAGCCCGGCTCCCCGGTGGCGGCCGACGGCATCAATCTCATCGATGAAAATGATACACGGGGCGTTCTTCTTCCCCTGCTCAAACAGATCGCGCACGCGGGAGGCTCCCACGCCCACGAACATCTCCACGAAATCGGACCCGCTCATGCTGAAGAAAGGCACACCCGCTTCACCGGCCACGGCCTTGGCCAGGAGCGTCTTGCCCGTTCCCGGCGCTCCGAGAAGAAGCGCGCCCTTGGGAATCTTGCCGCCGAGACGTTGGAACTTCCTGGGGTCCCGGAGAAATTCAATGATTTCCCGGAGCTCTTCTTTGGCTTCCGTCGCGCCCGCCACGTCCCGGAAGGTCACCTTGGGCTGATTTCCCGAAAGGAGGCGCGCTCGGCTCTTGCCGAAGGAGAAAGCCCGGTTCCCGCCCGACTGCATCTGCCGCATGAAGAAGATCCAGATCCCCAGAAACACCAGAAGCGGGAGCCATGAAACAAGGGCCGTGATCCAGTTGGTGCGGGCCGGTTTTCCCCGGACCTCGGCTCCCGGGCTGTGCTCAAGGATCCGGTCCGCAAGTTCCGGATCGGGGGTCGGGACCCAGAGCCGGAATTGGGTGGTCTCGACGGTCGACCCGTCGACTCGAACCGTCGCGGGACGGATGAGCTCGCCACGAATCTCGCGCTCGTCGAGGGTGACTTCCTTGATGTTGGACGCTTCGATCTGCTCCAGGAACCACGTGTAGGACACCTCTCGCTGATCCCGGCTCCTGCCCGTGTACAGCTGGAAGCCAAAGAGAACGAGAAGCACGATGATCACCCACAGGGACAGATTCCGGAGGGTGCGCGACGACCGACCCGATTCGCCTTCCTTGGGCGGTCGGTCCCGGCCGCGCGAGGAACCGCTCGGCTTTCTCTGCTGTTGTTCCGGCGGGGTTTCCCGCCGCGATTCTTTCTGTTCGTTAGACACAGACCCGTTCCTTTTCCAGGTCTCGCTTCAGAGATTCTTCAAGATCATCCACGATTCCGATGTCGGGGAGGTTCCTAAATCTTTCGGCATAGTCAAGCCCGTACCCGATCACAAAGTAGTCCTCGATGTCGAAGCCGGAGTACTCCACCGAAACCTGTGCAACCCGTCTCGAGGACTTATTCAGAAGTGTGCACACCTTGAGACTCGCGGGCCGTCGAGTCATCAGACGCCCGCAAATCATTTCCAGCGTGAGACCGCTGTCCACGATATCCTCGACGATCAGAACGTCCCGGCCCTGGATCTCGATTTCGGCGTCCATCACAAATCGTACGGTTCCCGTGGAGGTCGATGAAGTGGGATAGCTGGACGCGGCGATGAAATCGACGTCCAGGGGAAGCGCGATGTGGCGGATGAGATCCGCCAGGAAGATGAACCCTCCCTTGAGAACGCTGATGAGGACGATTCGGCGACCCTGGTAGTCCTCGGTGATTTGCCTTCCCATCTCTCGAATCCGCTTCTGGATCTCCTCGGCGGGGATCAGGACGCGAAAAGCGCCGTCTCGCTCACCGCCTTCGGGGCTGGACATCGCTTCCTCCATCACTCCGTCGATGGGATCGCCTCCACCCGCAGGACGCGGGTTGTGCAATCCCGAACCTTCGACAGCTCGCTGGTTCGGTATCCGATGATCCAATGGATGGCTCTCCGATCGACCAGAAGCGGCGTGCGGTGCCGAATCCATCGAGGAACCTTCTCGTCGACGAAGAAATCCTGGATCTTCTTGCTTCCCTGCATCCCGGCGGGGCGAAACCGATCGCCCGGCCGCCAACAACGGACCCGCAGGGGTGGGCGCACGGCGTCCCAGTCAAAGAGCATCTCACCCGAATTCACCGCTCCGAGATGTCCCGGATCTCGACCGACAAGAAGGGACGTACGAATCTCCAGTCCGAAATCCGGAAGCGAAGTGATTCCCGGAACCGCGATCTCCTCCGAACGCTCCTTCCCGTGAGATGTTTCCCGCGTCAACACCAGTCCGCCGTGGTCCCGATAGGCAACCAGGGACCCGGGGAGACTCACCTGTTTGAAGGGCGTTTCCTCACGACGGGTCAGGTCGAGAAGCAGTTGCAGGTGCTTGAACGAGATGTCCGTCAACCGCCCCCGCATCTCGCCGATCGCCGCCCGCAACATATAGGACTGCAACGCTACATCGTAGTCCCCAAATCGGTCCAACGCAAGTCTCATTTTGCCCGCCGACCACTCCGCGCATTCCTCCAGGGCGTTTTCTGCCCGGGTCCGAAGGGATCGGTCCACCTCCCGTTCGACGGAGGAGATTCGGGTCAATGCCTCCACGATCTTCGGGTTGAAACCTTTCTCTAGAATTGGGAGAAGGTCATGCCGGATGCGGTTCCGGAGAAAGGCCGGATCCTGATTGCTGGCATCGATTCGGGCGGCGACTCGAATGTCCCGAAGGAAGTCACCCACGTCGCGGCTGCGGCATCGCAGGAGGGGGCGGATGATGAATCCATCCCGCACCGGCCGGATGCCCGCCAGTCCGCCCGGTCCCGTACCCTGAATGATCCGCATCAAGACGGTCTCCGCCTGATCGTCCATCGTGTGGGCCGTCGCGGCCTTCTGTGCGCCCAGACGCCGGGCGGCCGCTTCGAGGAACTCGTACCGGAGCAGACGGCCCGCTTCTTCCAGGGAAACGTCCCGGGGCCGTTGTCTCAAACGATCGCCCGCCGACCCCACCTCCACAGGAAGAGCGAGAGCATTCGCCGTCTCGACGACGAATTCCTCATCGAGTCGAGACTCGGATCCCCGAAGCTCGTGGTTGAAGTGAGCCACATGCAGGCGGAACCCCAGGTCCCCGGCGAGTGTATGGAGAGCGTACAACAAGGCGATCGAATCGGGCCCGCCGGACACGGCCGCGAGAACGAGATTACCCGAGTCAATCATACGATGGTCCAGGATGGTTTCCCGGACCCTCTGAACCAGGGCCGTATTCTCCAAGGGAATGCCCGGACGTAAAGAGACAGAAGAAGATGGGAGTGGCGGTGCAGGGATTCGAACCCCGGACACAGAGATTATGATTCTCCTGCTCTGACCAGCTGAGCTACACCGCCCCTGGAAGAAAAGAAGGCCTCGCATATCTTCGATCGAACAACCGTAGGCTAGGCAAGAAATCGGGCGTTGTCAACTCAAATCTCCCATTTCACTTGACACTACACAGAATTGACGGTAGCGTAGCGCTTGAATTTGCTTTAGCTTAGGAAGTCCACGGGGATTCCATGCGCAACCATCTCACATTCTGGCTCGGGCTGGCGGTCATCGCGCTCGGCCTCTCCTGCGGGGAGAAGGAAAACCCCATGGGCGAGGGCCTCGTCGATGCCGGTCTGCTGTCCCGCTCGGACAGCCTGCTCGAGTGTGCGATTACCGAGGCGACCTCCTTCCAGTTTCACTACCCCTGTTCCGACGAAGCGTGTGAGCGAGGTCCGGGAGGGAGCGCGGCGCTGGTGCTGGGATCCGGATACGGATACCGCGCGCGGATAGCGCTCTCCTTTGAGGGCGTGGCCGTTGACACGAGCGTCGTGGTCGACTCGGCCTGGGTGCGTCTCAGGGCGGCGCGAGCCCTGGAAGGCCCGCCGATGGATCTGACCATTCACGCCCTGGTGGACACTCTGATCGAGAGCCAGGTGTTCTACGGCGACAGTCTCGCGTTCGATGCAACGCCGCTGCCGGCGAGCTTCACCTACGCCGACGACGGGCTCCGAATCGACCTGACCGAGGTGGTGGCCGACTGGCGCACGACGGACAGCATGAGAGGATTGGTTCTTGCATCTCATGATCCCGGGCCTTCCTTCGCGGTGTTTCACTCCTACGAGTCGGTGTCCTATTCGGATACGGCGTCCGTTCGCCCGACGGTGTTCATCTACCAGCGACCGAAGGGAGACACGACCGTCACTTTCCGCTACTCGGAACCGCAAAACGATACCTATTTCCTCTGGTGGGACCCCGAAGTCGATTCCCTGTCCGTCGCGGAGGGCCGTCTCACGATCGGCAAGGGGTTCGCCACACGGTCGCTGCTGAAGGCGGATGTCGGCGCGATTCCCGCCGAGGCGACGATCAACCGGGCGCAGTTGATTCTCCGCGTCGACGCATCCCAAAGCGCCTTCGACACGCTTCAGGTGGTAACTCACGGCGTGGACGGCGAGTGGATGGGTGCGGAAACAGCGTTTCATTCCACGGCCCTCGGATTGGGTTGGGTGTTTCCCGACATCGATTCGGCTGTGGTCAATGTGACGACACTCGTGCAAATGTGGACGGGCGGCCTGGACGACAACGACGGTCTTCTTCTGAAGTGCTACGGAGAAACGGACAACGTTGATTTCGTAAGATTCTTCGACCTGTCGGGTCCCGGTTCCCTGACCCCGAGCCTGATCGTCGAATACAGCATGCCGCCCCCCGCGTGGTTCCGAGAATGAACGCTCGCGGAATGATGGAAAGGACTCGCTTGGTGCTTTGCCGTTCGATCGTTCCGGTCTTGTTGCTTGCGTGTCTGGTTGGGCACGGCGCCCCGGCCGCGGGCGAATCCGTGTTCTCCTCCCTGGGACTGGGCGAGAGCTCGCGCCCCACGACCGCCAGGGGAACGGCGCTGGGCGGTTCGGGCATCGCTCTTGCGGATTCCGTGAGCGGCTCCTTCCTGAATCCGGCGTCCGCATCGCTCCTGCGCCGGTTGACGATCTCGGTCGTTTTCTCTCCCGAGCTGCGCTATCCCGACGGACTTCGAGGTGCAAGCAAAAACTGGAGCTCCCGGCTGGACGCGGTCGAAGTCATCCTCCCCTTCCCCCGGAGCGTGGCGTTGAGCGCCGGGCTCCTTCTCTGGGGAGACATGAACTCGAGTGCAGAGTGGTCGGGCGAAACCTCATCGGAAGAATTCCTGGGGCGCTACGAGCGGGAGGGGGGAGTCTTCTCTTTTCCCTGCCATCTGTCCGTGGGTTTCCGCAACCGGTTGTTCGTCGCAGGCGGCGCAGACGTGGTCCAGATCAATTCTCGAGAGATCTGGGAAAAGGACTTCCATTCTGCGGACTACCAGGATTCCCGAGACGTTCTGGACGGCAGTTTCTCGGGAGCTCGTCCCTCCTTCTCGATTCTGCTCAGGTGGCCGGAGAAGCTGACCCTCGGGTTCATCCTGCAGGGGGCGGCGGATCTGGACGGGTCCCTGACGACGGAGCCCATGTTCGGGAAAGAGTTCAAGAATGATTCGTCCCTTCATCTGCCGGCGAGCTACGGTGCCGGGCTTTCTTTTCACCCGGTACCCGGATGGATGTTCGTCGTCGAAGGATCCCGAGTGTCGTGGGGTGATTTGCGAATCGCCGACAGCTCCCCGCTGCCGGACCGACTCTCCCGGGGCTTCGCCGTCGGTCTGGAAAAAACCTCTACCCGGAGGGCGGGAACCTGGGTCTCCCGTCTTCCCCTCCGCATCGGCTACCGTCACGAATCTCAACCCTTCGACTGGCCCGAGGGCGAAACCGTTCTTTCTCAGATGATCACTCTGGGCACGGGGTTCTCTCTTACGGAGAAAACCAGTCGCCTGGACCTGGCCGTGGCCGTGGGGCGGATCGGGGATGTATCCAAAAACGGAGTCGAGGAGAGAGTCATTCGCCTGCGAGTGTCGTTCACCGCTTCTGAGCGCTGGCAGCGAAAGCGCCAGACCCACTACTAGCCTAGATTATCCATGAATCCCTGCTGCGAGGTTCCGGGTGCTTGCCTGGACTTCGTTGCGGCACGGCCCTCACGCTATTCGACCTCCGACCGGTTCTCCTGTCCGCGGCAAGTCTCTTTGGCGATGATCGTCGTCGAGGGCGCTTCTTCCTACGGGTCCGCTCGGGGCAGCAGGACCTCCACGCAGGTCCCCTGCCCGAGTTCCGAATGAATCTGAATGTGCCCGCGGTATTCTCTGACGATCCCGTAGACGATGGAAAGACCCAACCCGCCTCCCCGGTCCTTGCGCTTGGTGGTGAAGTAAGGTTCAAGCGCCCGCATCCTGATGTCCTCTTCCATTCCCACTCCCGTGTCACACACGTTGAGCATGACGTAGGGACCGGGACGCACACCCGTGTACTGTTCCGCAGATGTCGGGTCGAGATCGACATTGGCCGTCTGGATCCTGAGGCGCCCGCCGTCCGGCATGGCATCCCGCGCATTCACCGAGAGATTCACGATCACCTGTTCGATGTGTCCCGGGTCCGCACGGACGTGGTCTAATCCCGGAGCCTTCTCCAAGATCAGGTCAATACCCTTTCCAAGAATAGGCGCCAGCATTGACCCGATGTCATCCAGAACCTGGTTCAGGTTGAGAAGTCCGACTTCGACGGCCTGAGGATGACCGAAGGCCAGCAGCCGACGGGTCAGGTCGGCGCCGCGCTCGCTGGCCTTCAAGATCTCCGTTACGTCCTTGCGCAGCCGGTCTCCGGCAGGAAGGCCGTGCAACACCATCCCGCCGTATCCTCTGATGGCGGTGAGGAGGTTATTGAAGTCATGGGCGATGCCCGCGGCGAGTCTTGCGATGGCCTCCATCTTCTGGGTCTGGCGAAGCTCATCCTCGAGTCGACGGCGCTCCGTAACGTCTCGAACGATCACAATCGAGACGGGTCGCCCTTCCCAGATCGACCGCGCGCTGGAAACCTCCACAAAGACGGGTTCGCCGCTGCGATGGACAACGACCGTCTCGTACTGCGCCGCGACCCTTTCGCCGCGAAGCCGGTTTCGGAGGCGCTCTCGGAGTTCCTCCACGTGCTCCGGGTGAACCAGGTCGCTCATCGTGAGGCCGAGCAATTCCGGGACACTGTACCCCGTGATTTCCGCGGCTCGCTGGTTGACGTAGAGATGAGAGCCGTCGGCGTCGCCGATGAAGATACCGTCATTTGCGTTCTCGGCCAGGGCCTTGAAGTTCTCCTCGCTCTCCCGAAGCGCTTCCATCGCCTGCATGTGTTCGGTAACGTCGTCGTAGACCGAGACGATTTCCCCGGTCGGCAGCTTGTAGACGTAGTTCTCCCGCCAGCCCGCAATGCGCCCGTCTTTGTAAAGAGATACGGGATGTCGCTCGGGTTGACCGGTCTTCCAAACTCGCTGCAACACATCGAAGAGCCCGAATTCCTTCACCCCCGGGAACGCTTCCTGAACACTCCTGCCAAGAATATCCTCTTTCTTGATGTTATCGATGCGCTCGCCGCTCCGGTTGAAATCCACGAATACGAAATCTCTCCCCCCGTCCCTGGCCTCGTAGACGGCCACGGCGCCCTGCATGTGAGTGAAGAGCTCGCGAAAACGGGTTTCGCTGTCTCGGAGGGTCTCCTCCGTTCGGCGACGCTCTGTGACATCCCGGATGACGGCGCAGAGCATCCTCCGGCCCGCGGCGCCGAAACCGGTGAGATGGATATCCGCCTGGAACGCGGTTCCATCCACGCGGCGGCAGTGGCATTCGAAAGCCTGCGGCCGGCCGCGAAATGCCGATGCGATCCGACCGGAAACGGCATGCCGGGAATCCGAATCGCCCGCTTCGGACGACCGCAGATAGAGCTGAAGCGGCTTGCCCACGATGGGCTTCCCGGACGGTTCGAAGAGATCCCTTGCCGCCGGGTTACATTCCAGAATCGCCTTCTCGCTTGCAATCAGGATGGCGTCCGGAGAGGAAAGCAAGAGTGCTCGGTACCGGGCCTCGAGGTCGATTGCCGGGGAGTCCTCGAGCGCGCCGAGACTATTCTGAGGTTCGACGCTCTTGCGTTTGGAGGAACGTCCAGCTCGAGAAGGTTCTTTCCGCACCTTGCCGACTGCAATCCGGGTTTTCGAGGGAGTCCGGGCACCCATAGCGTGCCTCCATCGACAGAGGCGATTCTCGCCCCGCTCAGGAAGACCAACCAAGCAGAGAGGAACCTGCCGCGAAGCGCAGACCACGCGAACACCGAAACGGCAGAGATATCAAACGACAGACCCCGGACGTTCGAAGAAAGAATATGTCTCTAGGATTGTAGGCCGCCCACGTATTGGATTTCAAGAGAAAAGAGTGTCGCCCGCGCAGCTCCCGGGTTCACGGCTGAAAGATTCCGGAGCAGCGGAGTTCGGATTCTCTTCGACGTCACGGACCGGAAGTTTCCGGGTTGGGGCGCGGACCCTCGGCCGGGAGGTAGATGTGGACGTTTGTGCCCCGGCCCACTTCGCTGTCCACGAAGATACTGCCGCCGAAATGCTTGATCACGCCGTGGGTTTCGGACAGACCAAGTCCTCGCCCGATCCGCTTCGTCGTGAAATACGGTTCGAATACTCGGGTGAGGGTTTCCGAGGGCATCCCACATCCATTGTCCGCAATGTGAACGTGGACGTAGGGTCCCTCGCGGGCCCCTGTCTCCGTCGCGCCGGAAAAGGGAATCCTGTCGGCATTCTCCATCCGCACCCGGACTTCGCCCCCCTCGGGAATTGCCTCAAGCGCATTCGTGAGAACATTCGCGAGGGCCTGAGTGGTACTCTCCGGGTCCGCCTGAACCGTGAACGTGGATGGAGAGAGGTTCCGCGTGATGCGGGCCCGCGGTGGAAGACACTCCGACACCCGACCGATGGCCTTCTCCAGGCAGTCGGCGATCTGAATGCGCTTCGCCTCCGGCAGAATGCCTCTCCCATAGGCATAGAGTTGATCCACCATTCTGGCCATCCGCTGGGCTTCTCGCTCGATTCGCTCCAGATGCCCGGCGAGAACCGGGTCCTCACCGACCCCCGATTTCAACAGAGTCACACTTCCCATGACCGTGAACAGGGTGTCGCGGAAATCCTGGGCGATGCCTCCCGCCATAATCGCAATGGATCGCGCTCTCATGGCCTCGTGAACCTGTTCCCGAAGCCGAGCCTTCTCGGCTTCGGCGTAGGTTCGCTCCTCCGCCCGCGCAATCGATTCTGCGACCGATCGCAGGAACCGAAGTTCTTCGGCCTCCCACGTCCGGTTCGGTGTGCCGTCCATCACCGACAGCAGAGCCACGAGGTCCACGCCTACGAGAATGGGAAGAACCACAACCGTTTCACATTGCAGGTCCGACACGAGTCGTTTCTCGGGCGCGGGTAGATCGTCGGTTCTCGAGACAACCACGGGCTCATTGTTTCGGAGTCTTGTTCCCATCCATTCCAGAGACGAAATATTCACCCGCCACGCGCGGCGTTTCACACCCACGCCCACCCACTGGTGGATCACGCCCATCGCCTTGCCGTTCGGACCCAGGCGGGAGTGGGTCACCCGCCCCACGTTCAGGAGTTCGCCCACGTTCTTGAGCGTCTCGTTGAGGGCGTCGTCAAAGTCGGCGGGGTGAATGAACCGCCCGGATACCCGACCCAGACATTCATCCATACGATGGGTGCGCTCGCGCAGGACCTGTCTTCGTTTCCTGTCGGAGATGTCCCGGGAATTGATGATGATACCGTCGATGCTGCGGTTCTCCACCTGATTGCTCAGGATGGATTCGAGCCAGACGAAATCCCCCTCGACCCTACGAACGCGATACTCTGCGCTGGCGCTCATTCCCGATTGCCCGGCCACGGAGACCAGCAAGGCCTGCATCCGTTCCGCGTCCTCCGGATGAAGAGACTCCAACATGTTCCGGCCTACGGCGTCCTCCGGCTCATATCCGCACATCCTCTTGACCGAAGGACTCAGGTACTGAATGGTCCCGTCGGTGTTCACGACGCTGATGAGATCGGACGTGTTCGCCACCAGCGCGCCGAATCGCTCCTCGCTCCGCCGAAGTTCCTCCTCCGCCTTCCTGCGTTCCGTGATGTCTTCGACGGTCCCTTCGTAGTAGAGGACGGCTCCATCGGGGTCCCGGAAAACCCGGGCGCTCTCGCGCACGTAGAGAGGCGTCCCGTCCTTTCGGGTCCAAACGGACTCCAGCCCGAGAACTTGTCCGGTTTCCTCGATCTGCTTCTTGAACTTCTGCCGGCAGTATTCGGGTTCGTACCCCTCGTCTTCCAGATTCCGCTTCGAGAGCTCGTGGGGTGAAGTGTATCCGAGCATTCCCACCAGCGCGCTATTCGCCATGAGAATGCGGCCCTCGGGGGTGGTTCGGTAGAACCCGATCATCGCGTTTTCGAAGATTCCCCGAAACCGCTCCTCCGAATCCCGAAGAGCGTCCTCGGCTCGTCTTCTCTCCGTGACGTCGCGTCCCACCGACTGGAATTCGACGGCATTTCCCCCATCGTCGAGAAAGACCCGGTTGGTCCACTGTTGCCAGCCGACTTTCCCACCGGGCAGAAGAACCCGATGCTCGTGGGTTGCGACCGGCTCGTCCGAACTCAGCGCCGACAGTGCTCGGAGCACCCTCTTCCGATCTTCCTCGGGGATCAGGGGCAGGAAGCGGCTCCCGATCAGATCCTCCGGTGTTCTTCCGAAACTCCGGGCATAGGCGTCGTTCACAAACGTAAGCGTCGTATCCGGGAGGAACCGGCAGATCAGTTCGGTCTGGTCCTGGACGATGGTCCGGTAGCGTTCCTCGCTTCTTCGCAGCGCGTCTTCCGCCTGCTTTCTCTCCGTGATATCGCGAAGCGTACCGATCATGCCGACGGGATGACCCGTACGATCTTCAAGAAGCGAGTTGTGCATCAGGGTCGGGAAAACGGTGCCGTCGCGATTCCGGTGCCATATTTCACCGTCAAAGACACCCGTTTTCTGAATCTGGCGGTTGGCGGCTTCGACGGCCGGGAGCTGGTCGGCCGAGTGAAAGATGGAAAGATGTTTGCCGATGAGTTCATCCGGGGCGTATCCGTGCAGATCGGCGAAGGCTGGGTTCACAAAGAGCAGGTTACCCTCCATGTCCGAGACGGCAACCCCTTCGCGGGCCTGCTCAACGGCCGATGAGAGAAGACCGATCTGCTCTTCCGCGCGCTTCTGGACCGTGACGTTCCGGGCGAATACGGCAAGCCTTTCCACCTTCCGATCGGCACCCAACAGCGGGTACACGCTGCCGGCATATACTTCCTCCCCAAGCGCTTCTTCGTATCTCACCGGCTGAGCGGAGCGGATCACTTCGTCGACAATCGCTCGCCGGGCCTTCGCTTCATCCGGAGAGAAGAGATCGTAGATGCAATGCCCGGTCGCCCGGTCGGGGCTCTTGACCATTCTCCGGATCCAGGCATCGTTGGCCACGACAACCGTGCCCTCGATGTCGATGAGCACAACGAGATCTTCGGTTGCGTTCAATAGCGCGCGCACCGTTTCTTCGCTTCGGCGAAGAGCGTCCTCGGTGCGCTTGCGTTCGGTGATGTCTCTCGCCACCAGCAGGGCGGCGACCACCTTGTCTCCACTCTTAATCGGCGAAACCTGGCTTGAGTACCAGGCCATCGTCCCGCCCGCACCGGCTCCGGCCGCCTCGTAGACATACGGCTCGGCCTTCTCAAACACATGATCCAGAGTTCTCCGGAGAATCGGGTGATACTCGCTGCGGATGGTGTCGAAGAGGCTGCTGCCGACGGCTTCCCCAACCGTTCTTTCCGTCACCGTACGATTGATGGAAAGGATGGTTCCCTCGCGATCCATGATGATAATGACATCGGGGGCGTGCAACATCAGCGACCGGAGGAGCGACCCTGACTCGGGCAGGATGGATCTTTCCACTTTCGCAGTGCGGGGTGAAACGCCGGACTTCGATGTCGGCTTCCCCTTCCCGCCCCGCGCTTTCCGGGGCGAGACCTTCGACCGGGCGCTTGGCTTGCCGGATGACGACACAGGCTTCTTCTTCGGACCGGTTCTGGTCTTCGCCTGCATCTTGGGTATGGGACGCGACCCGGAGGATTTTTTCTTCACGTCGAAGCCTCTCGCGGTTTTGACGGTAGGCGGCGGTGCATTCCGCCGTCCACCTCTATTCTGGCACGTTTTTCCCAAGAGTCAATGGGAGAACGCCTTCGAGGGAAGCACACGTTCTCAACCGAGAATCGGACCGGCGGAGTCACCGCTTGAGCCGGCTCGCATCCCGCGGGGGCACCGGCCCGGGTTCGGAGACACCGGGGTCGACCTCACGAGGCCGACCCGAAGGATCCTTGTGGTAGGTGGACAGCGGGCGGGCACCTGCTGAAGCGAGTGCCTCGAGGGCGGGCCGAACGACCGCGGGTGCCACGGCGACGGCCATGCCGCAGTCACTCGTGACGGAGGTCGGAACGGGCACGAGCCGCCGGGGGATTCCGGCCCGTTTCAGCGTCGCCTCGCAACGCATCACGTCGTGTATGGATCGGTACAGAAACAGGTAGATCTCATCCATGAGCGATCTCGGCCAGGCCTTCGGCCAACCGATCGACCTCCTCCGAAGTGTTGGACAACCCGAACGAAATCCGTACCGATCCCCGGGGAAAGGTTCCGAGCGTTCGATGCGCGTTGGGCGCGCAGTGGAGTCCCGAGCGGATCCAGAATCCGTATTCCCGGTCCAGCCGCCCGCTTACGTCCCCCGGATCGACACCCCGAACGGTGAGAGAGACCGTACCGGTTCGCCTTTCGATCGCGCGTGGTCCGTACACCGTGACCTTTGGCAGGTCGTCCAGGGCCTCAAGAAATCGGGCGGTCAGGGTTCGTTCGTGGGCAAGAACGCGCTCGGACCCCACCCTCTCCAGGAACCGGAGCCCACCCCCGAGCCCGGCGATTCCGGGGGTGTTGGGAGTCCCCGCCTCGTAGCAATCAGGCAGGAAATCCGGCTGGGTGTCGAACTCCGAGGCACTCCCGGTCCCGCCGTGAATCAGGGGCCGAGGCCGAACGTCGTCAGCCAGACACAGGACGCCGATCCCGGCGGGGCCCATGAGACCCTTGTGCCCACTCACCGCCAGGGCGCCCACGCCAAGACCTTCCAGATCGAGCGGAACGAGTCCGCCGGTCTGCGCGGCGTCCACAACGAGCGGGACTTTCCCGTCGAGCCGCCGTCCAATGTCCGGGAGAGGCTGGAGCGCGCCGCAGACATTCGATGCATGATTGACAATCGCCAGACGCGTACCGGGCTTCACAGCACGAGCCAGATCGTCGGGATCCACCAGGCCCTCGGGAGAGGCGGGAACGACCGTGACCGTTACGTCTCGAGTGTCGGCCAGAAACCGGAGCGGGCGCATGACCGCATTGTGTTCCATGGAGGTGGTGACGACGTGATCGCCCGGGTCCAGTAATCCGAACAGGACTAGATTGAGACCCGCGGTCGCGCCCGGAACGAAAATGACACGCCGCGAATCGTCCACGCCGAAACGATGCGAGAACGCTTCCCGGGTCTCGAAGACCATCCTCGCGGCCCCGGCCGACAGGCGGTGCCCGGAACGACCCGGATTCCCCGCCGAGACCCTGAGGAATTCATCGACGGCGCGGGAAACCTCCTCCGGCTTGGGAAACGACGTCGCGGCATGATCCATGTAGACCTGGGAACGTCCGATCTGTTCTCCCATGAGGCTGTCCTGAGCAGGTCCGTCGTCGTACGGCGGACCGCATCGAGGGGGCTGTCCCCGGCCTACG
>CAZSXU010000009.1:0-4237 GCA_964610505.1 uncultured bacterium
GCTGTCCGGGTTCACAAACGTTTTCGCCAGGGTCTTCCTCGGCCAGCGCCTGGCTGGGAAGTACAGAAAGAACGCACAATCCTGTGAAAGCAAGAAGGAGTACAAACGCGCGCATGGAACTGCCTCCTGTGGCAGAATGGAATCTGAACACACTTCTCCTGTGATCGGTCAGTGACCTCCGCTCGGAGGCCCGAACGCCGTATTCTACGTCAGAGGCGGATCGGGCGGGCACTCACCGATCTCCAGTACCACGTAACATTATACCACTGTTTAAGATAGGAGTCAAGGGCCGTACCTGAGAGGAGAATCCAAACCTGCGCGCCCCCCCCGTGCGGGGCGGCCGATCTGCGTGCCGCCTCGTTTGCGAGGCAGCCAATCTGCGGATGGCGGTTCCCTCATCTGGATGATACACGAATTCCGAACGATGATGTGACAAGTGCTTGTGTGGCCGAGCAATCGAGCAATCGAGCAATAGACCGCAATGGGGCAGGGCGTTGCTTCGCCGCGGCGCTCCTTTTCAAATCCAGTTGCTCCATTTGTTCTATTGCCCCATTGCTCTGCCTGGATGATGCATGTCCCCCGTTCCGGCGTTCGTCCATCATCCAGGCTAGTAATACCCTCTTCCCGCACCGCCGCCGATCCGGCGGGCGCCGCGTTCGATGTAGAGCTCGGGATGGGCCTTGATGTTAATCTTGAAGTAGTACGTCCAGTCCTCGTTCGAGTATTCGCCGCTGATCCGCATTTCCCAGCAGTGGAGATCCCGGTAGAGCGTGAAACTCTGATAGGCGGTTTCTTTCTCCACCAGGTCATAGCGGTTGCCGTAGACCAGCTTCCAGTTATGCGTCAGCTCGGCCGAGAGGTCGGCGTTCAACCACTGCGTGGGTTCGGCCGTGAGATTCGATTTCGAGTACCGATAGGAGAAGGAGGCGGTCCACGGCTCCAGCGGCGCCGAGGCCGTGAGGTCGCGCCGGTGCGACCGCTCTTCCGCCCCCACGGCGTCTTCCAGGTGCTCCTCGGTTTCCCGAAGGGCGTCTTTCTCCATCACGGATTCCGGACGGCCGGACCCGGTACCGATGCGAAATCCCTGCCCGGTGAGTTTAAGCGAGGAGGTGAATGATCTCGACAACACGCGCAGCCGGTCCAGGTCGTGGGTGGTATTCACCCTGAAATCGAAGGCCCGAGCGGGCTGGATGATCAGCGACGATGTCAGGTTGGACCATGGGTGGTCCTTGTTGCTCTCCTTGTAGCGCAGGTCGTAGGACGTCGAGGACCGAAGTTGTACCACGTTGTCCATCTTCCGAACCTCCTCGCCGTCCCGAAGCTTCAGGTGAAACATGTTCGAGAGACTGAGGTTCAGGTAGCTCGTGCCGGTGAGCGTGGGGGCCCCGATTCCGCCGATCGAATCGTAGTCGTTCCGGTCGTATTCATCAAACTCCGGCCTGTAGGACCAGCTGACGGAGGGATTGACCACGTGCCGGACCCCCTCGAGCTTCCCCCACCGGGGCATGAAGGTACCGTAGATGGAACTCGCCAGACCCAGCGAGGTGTTCCAGGTGTGGAGCTTGGCCCACCGGTTTCCCAAGCGGTCGTGGTCGAAGAGCGTCATCTCGTACTTGAAGGAGGGCCGGACGTCCAGCCAGCTCATGAGCTTGGGAGACCCGTTGAGCGTCACCGTGGACAGGGACGCCCATCGTTCCTCATCCTTGGTTTTCTCGGGAGTGATCACCCAGTCGCCCGACGTGGAATCCAGCGATCGATCGAGGGAGAACCCTACGTCCTGTGCGTCCACCACCTTGGAGGAGAGCCGGATGCTGGGCGATCCGAGAATCTTCTGCGATGACAATGAGAAACTCGCGTTCGCCGACTGGTTCACGCTCTTCCCGTACTCCTTGAGCGTTTCCTTTCGCGACACATTGGAGGAAACGTCATAGTAGAGGGTCTGGTACCACCGGGCCTCGTCTTCCTTACCCGGGAGCGGCTCCGACAGCCGGCGGCGGAATACTTTGAAGGAGAGCTGCGGGAGCGTCTGTGAGACACGCGTGTTGTCCACCGTGTCGGTTTCGTTGATGTTCAAGTACTGCCGGCGATCCACCGCCAGGGCCAGGCTCCGGTCCGACCATCGCTGGTTGAGGGACAGGCTCGATTTCAGCTCCCGGTTGATCCGGTCCAGGTAGGATTGATCGATGTCGTTGGCCTCGATCCGGTACGTCTCGTCACTCACGAAATCCGCGCGCGCCGTGAGCGCAAGCTGGTCCGTAACGCTCTGATTGTGGCTGGCACGGAGGTCCCACCGCTTCGTCTTCGTTCCCCCCACCTGCGGGTACGATGTGTAGGAACCCTCCGCGTTCCCGTTCAGCAGATAGCGGACGTTGTAGCGTCCCCGAAAGTGACCCGTCCACTGGGTGGTCTCGTAGTAATCGCCCCAGAGGGCCAGGTCCGAGTAGTCGTTGATGGCCCAGTAGTAGCCCAGATTCTTGACGAAGCGCCCCTTGTCCTTGCTGATTCCCGGCTCGATGTTGGGAACCAGCAGTCCCGAGTGCCGGCCCGGTTTGATCGGAAACACATAGAAGGGCAGAGCCAGAACGGGAATATCCCGAATGTAGAGAATGAGCGGTTTGGCGACCACCTTGTCCTTGAGGTAGAGTTTCATCCTTCGCGCCCGGAAGCTGTAGTGTGGTTCATCATCGTCGCATGATGTGTACACGCCCCAGTCCGCGTTGAGTTCGTTCTCCCCCACTTTTCGAATCCGGCGACCCGTGTAGTATCCCTTGTCGTACTTCGTCTTTCCCCAGGCGATCGTGCCGCGTTCGGTCTCCAGATTGTACGTCATCCGGTCGCCGTCCATCCGGCTCTGTTGCTCCCAGAGGACCGGACTCCGCGTGGCCAGCATCCATTCGTTCTCCACGTCGAATTCAATCCGGCCCGCATTGAGACGCGTGGGCCCGTACTCCACCTCCGCTTCACGGTCCATGTTGATGAGGTCTTCCTCGGTCAGATACTCGATTTCCTGGGCCGAATAGTCCACGCGCTCGTAGGTCAGGCTGTCGCCGGGGGCGACCTCCGCCTCGTTGGAATAGACGTACTCGCCGACGGCGTTTCCCTCCACCAGGATCCGGTTGAATTTCTCATCCTCCACCGTGAGCGTGATCCGCTCTCCGGCCACCGTGTTCCGCTCGTCGGCCCGCCGGCTTCGCTCGGGATAGAACGACGATCGCGCCTCACCCACGACGACGATCGTGGTGAGTTCCTCGTCCTCGAAGAAAAAGCGGATCCGCTGCCCCAGGAGTACGGACGTCTTCGGCTCTCCTTGCGGCGTGAGACCTTCGTGCGCCCACCCGGCCCGTGCCTCACCTGCCACGAGAAGCCGTTTGATCTGCCCCTCCCGAGTAACGATCTCCATTTCGGTCCCCGTGATGCGCCGCTTGCCTTCCTCCACCACCGGATCGCCGTACAGGACGGCGCGGTCCTCGCGGTTGAAGAACACGGCCGAGTCGCAGCGGGCCGTCATCTCGTCCCGAATGATGACGACGTTCCCCACCACACACGCCGTACCTCCGTCGGCGAAGAAATCCATCCGGCTTCCGTTGACCTGGACCGGTTCTCTCTTCTCGTCGCTCCATAGGTAAAGGACCGGACCGTCCGTCATCCGGCCCTCCCTCGTTTCGCGATCAAAGAAGAGGTGGGGGCCGTCGGCCTCCACTTTGGCATCCCGATCCTTGAGCTTCACCCTGCCGACGGCGTGAAAGATCTCCTGTTCCCTGTCGTACTCGAGGGAATCGGCGGAGACCCACCATGGCCGCTCGTCGTATTTCACTCGCCCCACGATGAAGGTCCGCTTCTCCTCCATGAAATAGGTGCCCCGGTCACCCGTGAGCCGGGCGTTCCCCTCCTCCAATTCCACGCCCTCCCACGCGTCCACCCGATCTTCCCGGTAGAGGGCCGCCTCGGTTCTAAGCACCATGTCCCCGTCCACGACCACGACGCTGTCCGAGAGGCTGAGCGTTTCCGTATCCTCCCAGTACCGTCCGTGCTTGGCCGTGGCGACCGTAGAATCGTGGGTTACACGCACGTGACCCGTGAGATCCCAGACCCGCTCGCCGCGGTCGACCCAGGCTCTCAGGTTGTCGCCCTCGATGTGATACGGAGGTTCTTCGGGAAGAGAGTCGCGAGGCGCTGAGCCGGTGACGGGAACGGGGAATAACATGGCAGAGGCGGCGAGCGCCCCGCTCACCACGCG
>CAZSXU010000009.1:4337-55542 GCA_964610505.1 uncultured bacterium
TGACGGGAACGGGGAATAACATGGCAGAGGCGGCGAGCGCCCCGCTCACCACGCGCAACCCGCGAGGAACACGTTGCACGGAGCCCGCGCCGGAAGTGAGGCGGAACCTAGTAGAGGGGGCGAGCGCCCCGCTCACCACGCGTAACCCGAATGGGACACGTCGCACGGAGCCCGCGCCGGAAGTGAGGCGGAACCTCGTAGAGGGGGCGAGCGCCCCGCTCACCACGCGCAACCCGCGCAGCCAGCGAGGAACCGGACTGAGGATAAGGCGAGCGATGTTGGCCTTGGAGGTCATTTCCTCCTGCCCAATTCGGGGAGGCGGTACGGCCCACCCCTGCTATACACGGAACTGGGCCTCGGAGTTTCGTTACATCGGAGCCGGGACCCCTCAGACCTCCATCTGCAGCTTCGGAACCCCAAACTCCTGGGGCCACGAGGAACACGAAGGGTCTCGGCCTACTCCGACGTCGAGTTCCAAGGACCATTCCCGACCCACGGCTCTACGCGAGCGATTGTTCCGTGGCCGCATCGAAGAAATGGACCCGTTCCGGATTGATCTCGAGGAGAATCTCCTCGGCTACCCGGACGGATGAGGATGCCTCCACCCGCCCGACCATCGGATGCCCGTCGACCACCACATGGATGAGCTGCTCGTTCCCCACGGGTTCGACCACCTCGACCCGGCCCTTGACGGTCGGGTGCCCCTCCCCGGCGCCGGTTGGAACATTCACGTCCTCCGGACGGACTCCCAGGATCACCGGGCGCGCCGCGTTGCCGCTCCACCTGGACGCCACGTTGCCGGGCACAGGCAGTCTCAGCTCCCCCGCCAGGAAGACATCCCCCTCCGCGGGTTCGATCCGTCCTTCGATGAAGTTCATGCTGGGGCTGCCGAGGAATCCGGCCACGAAGCGGTTCACCGGCTGATCGTAGAGAGCCATGGGCCGGTCCACCTGTTGGATGCGGCCCTCACAGATCACGGCGATTCGGTCTCCGAGCGTCATGGCTTCGACTTGGTCGTGAGTTACGTAGATCATGGTGGCTTTCAAACGTTGGTGGAGCTTCGAGATCTCGATCCTCATGAGCGCCCGCAGAGCCGCGTCCAGATTGGAGAGGGGTTCATCGAAGAGAAACACCTGAGGCTTTCGGACGATGGCCCGTCCCAGAGCCACCCTCTGGCGCTGCCCGCCCGAGAGCGCTTTGGGCTTTCGGCCGAGCAGATCCTGAAGACCCAGAATCTCCGCCGCCTCCCCCACTCTCTCCTGGATCTCCGCCTTGGGAAACTTCCGGACCTTGAGGCCGAAGGCCATGTTGTCGTAGACGTTCATGTGGGGATAGAGCGCGTAGTTCTGAAACACCATGGCCACGTCTCGATCCTTGGGCGCGACATCGTTGACCTTGCGCCCGCCGATGAAGATATCCCCGCTCGTGGCGTCCTCCAACCCGGCGATCATCCGCAGAACCGTGGACTTGCCGCAACCCGAGGGTCCCACCAGAACCATGAACTCCTGATCGGCCACCGTGAGATCCGTGTTGTCCACGGCCACCACGTTGCCGGGAAACACCTTGCCGACTCCCTGGAGAACCACCTCTGCCATGCCAGCCTCCCCGTTTCCCTAATTTGCTATTTCCTATTCCCCGCCCTTCGGCCTCTGGAACGGGTCCCGAATCCCCATCTGCTCCAGAACCTCTCCCACGGTATAGCATGAACCGGTGACACAGACGATCCCGTCCGGTCCCGCCGCCTCCATCCCGGCATTCACCGCGGACGACACGGAGGGAATCGCCCGGCATTCGAAACCCAGATCGCGCACCGTCCCGGCCAGGACCTCCACCGAAGCTCCCCGGGCCGTAGCCGGGGAGGTCACGACGATCTCATCCGCCCCGGGGGCCAGCGTTCGGATCACGGGCGCGTGTCGTTTGTCTTCGAGCATTCCCAGGACCAACACTCTGCGACACCCGGGGCATAGTTTTCGAAGAGTTTTGCCCAGCGCTCGCGCGCCGCCCGGGTTGTGAGCGGCGTCGAGAACCAGCCGGGGATTGCGTCGCAGGACCTGCAGGCGCCCGGGCCAGAAGACGCGCGCGAGCCCCTGAACGACGGCTTCGTTTCCAATGCCCAGGTCCAGAGTCCGGCTCATCACCTCGACGGCCCTCACCGCCAGGGCGGCGTTGGCAACTTGGTGCTCTCCCGGAAGCGGAAGAAACAGATCATCATAGACGCGCTCCGGAGTCTGCAGGCGAAACCGGGTGCCCTCCCAGGACATCCGCCGGATGTTCCAGCGGGCTTCGTTCTTGAGCACCGAGAGGGAAGCCCCGACCGAGCGCGAGCGCGCCTCCAGCACGTCCAGGACTGCCCGGCGGCGCCCCCCCGTCACGACCGGTCGAGGCCCTCGAATGATGCCGGCCTTCTCCGCGGCGATCTCCCGAAGCCTATTCCCCAGAATCCTCTCGTGGTCGAACTGAACGTCCGTGATCACGGGGAAGGGCAGAGAGAGAACGTTCGTGGCATCCAGCCGCCCTCCCAGCCCCACTTCCATCACCGCCACATCCACGCCTCGGTCCAGGAAGATGAGAAGGGCGAGCAGCGTCGTGATTTCGAAGAAGGTGAGGGGGAACTCCCGCAGATGGGGCAACATCCTCTCGCAGGCCGCCATCAATTCGTCGGCCGAGCAGGATCCCCCGTCCACGCGAATTCGCTCCCGGTAGTCCACCAGGTGCGGAGAGGTGTAGAGACCCGTCTTGAGCCCGGCCGCGCGCAGGATGGAACAGAGCACCGCAGAGGTCGATCCCTTTCCGTTGGTTCCCGCCACATGGAAGGCCGTGAGAGACGCCTCGGGGTGTCCCAACCTCTCCAGCATACCGAGCGTATTGTCCAGACCCAGCTTCACGCCCCGAGCGGTCCGTTCGAACAGGAAGTTCTGGAAGTGTTCATAGGATTCCAGGCGATCCGGAACGGTCTCGGGCAGTCCGATCCCGTCGGTGGCGGGTGCTCGCAGTACGGCCAAACGGCCCCTCCCTCCTACATCTCTTGAACCTTCGGGAACGGACCGGCCGGATCGACGGCCGCGTCCTCCAGGAAGAACCTGAACAGGCCGATGATCTCGTCCCGCATCTTCGTACGGTGGACGACCCGGTCCACCATCCCATGTTCGAGAAGAAACTCGGACTTCTGGAAACCGGGAGGGAGCTCCTGATTGATCGTCTGCTGAATGACTCTCGGCCCCGCAAACCCGACCAGCGCATCGGGCTCGGCGAGGATTACGTCCCCCAGGGTGGCGAAACTGGCGGTTACACCCCCCGTCGTCGGATGCGTGAGAATGGAGATGAACAATCCCCCGCCGTCCGAAAACTTCGCCAGAAGCGCGCTGGTCTTCGCCATCTGCATGAGCGAGAGGATCCCCTCCTGCATTCTGGCTCCCCCCGAACAGGACACGAGAACCAGGGGGCACGACGCCTCAAGGGAGCGCGCCGCCGCGCGGGCGACCTTCTCCCCCACGACCGACCCCATGCTCCCACCCATAAAGGCGAAATCCAGAACCCCCAACTCCGTGCGGAACCCCCCGATCTTCGCCGAACCGCACAGAATCGCCTCGCTCATGGCCGTCTTCTTCTGGGAGATCTTGAGACGGTCGGCGTAGCGCTTTGAATCTTTGAACCGCAGGGGATCCTTGGGAAGAAGGCTCCCGTCCCGTTCTTCAAAAGTGCCCTCGTCCACCAGGAGGTCGACGTATTGGCGCGCCGTCATTCGGAAGTGATAGCTACACTTGGGACAGGTCCCGAGCAGTTTCTCGGCTTCCTTCCGGTAGATGATGTCTCCGCACTTGGCGCACCTCATCCAGAGACCGTCCGGAATTTCCTTGCGCTCGGTCGGTTTGAAGCCTCTCCCTTTCTTTCGAAACCAGGACATCACGTCACTCCCTTGTCCCAAGTCGCCAACGCCTCGGTCAGAAGACGGTGGAGCGTCGTCCCGGCCTTCCGCGCCGCATCGACCACGTCGCTGTGGCGCGTGTGGGCCGGTTGCTCCGGAGCTACATGATTGGTGATCAACGAAAGCCCCGCCGAACGAATTCCGGCGCTCCAGGCAACGATGTTGTCCGGCAGCGTCGACATCGTCGCGGCATCTCCACCCAGCAACCGGACCATCTTCACCTCGGCCGGTGTCTCGTAGGTGGGTCCGCTGAACCAGAAGAGAACGCCGTTGAGAAGCCGGATGGCATGCTCCGCCGCCACCCGCTCCAGATGGTCGCTCAGCTCTCGATCGTATCCCCACACGCCCGAATCCACCGGACGGTGTCCCAACTGCGAAGACCACATTCGCGGAAGCACACCCAGGTGATCTCGAATCAACAGGAAGTCGCCCACCCTCAGGGAGGGATTCACCCCCCCGGCCGCGTTGGTCGTGATCAGATACCGGACTCCGGCGGCGGCAAGGGCTCGAATGGGAAACACCGCCCGCGCCGCCGGCGCCCCCTCATAGAGATGGACCCGCCCCGAAAGCAGGGCCACCCGCCGCCCACCCAGCGTCATGACGAACAACGCCCCGCCGTGACCCGAGACCGACGGCTGCGGGAAGTGCGGGATCTCCGCGTAGGGAAGTACGGCTTCGGCCGGCATGTCCCTCACCCAGTCCCCCAGGCCCGATCCGAGAATCACGGCGATCTCCGGAAACCCGGGCACGGCCTCAAGGAGATGGGCCGCCGCCGCCCGAATGTCGTCGGCGCCGGACTGCCCGGGCGCCGGCTCAGCGGGGCCACCTCGCGTCACAAGATCTCGGTGGATCGACATCACGGAACTCCATGGCCCTGACCCGGCCTGCGGCCGAATCAGTGCCTCACCCAGCCCTCCGACCGCGGTGGAGCGGGTGAAGGAGGGTGCGAAGAATCGTTCCCGGCATCCCGGCGACGCTTGCGGGACACCCCGTCCAGACTCCGGACCATCACCAGGGCATCCTCATCATTGTCCGTGTAGTACCCGTGCGAGATCGTCACCGTCCGGAACCTCATCTTCCGGAACAGACCGACCGCCGCCTGATTGGACACCCGGGTTTCGAGGGAAACCTTGCTGGACCCTCGACGGCGTGTCTCCTCGAATACGCGCTCCAACAGCATCCTCCCGATGCCCCGGCGACGGAACTTGGCATCCACCGCGATGTTGGCCAGGTGCACCCTCACGCCGACGAACCAGAGCACGGCGTATCCGATCAGCCGGTCCCCAGCAAGAGCCACCAGGGGCAGGCTCTCCTGCACCGCCGAGGTTTCCTTGGTGAACATGTCCGGCGTCCAGGCCATCGCGAAGACCCTGCGCTCGATATCCACGACGCGGGGCACATCGTCCACCCCCATCTTCCGAATGACGATGTCTTCGGGATTCATCTGCGCCGCCTCTCCTGAATCAAGAGATTCCCGGAATTCATGCGCGTCGCTTGCCCTCCGCGTCGCTGAGTCTCACGTACAGGGGTTCGAGGTGCATCGGATCATCCTTCACACCGGACACCAATCGCTCCGCGCCCAACCGGGCCAACGTCCGCGGCTCAGGCGAAATCCACTCGATTGACGCCGGCCGGACACCTTCCGCTTCGAGGGCCGCCAGGGCCGGACGAAACCAATCCCCCTCCACGGCACCTCCTCCGCCGGCCACGACACAGACGCCGCCCCCCCCATCACCGACGGCCACTCGACAGGCGATCGCCATATCCTCCGGGACACCCAGGCGCGTCCGCCGCGATTCGTCGATCCCTCGACGAGATCGGCGATAGAGCGCCCAGAACACTTCTCCCCGGCGCGCATCGGAAAGCGCCAGGACCCACGGGCCGCCCTCAGATTCGGCGGCCAGAACGTCCAGCGTCGGGACCCCGACCAGATCGATGCCGCGGGCGTACGCCCACCCCTTCCCCAACCCCAACCCGGCTCTCAGACCCGTGAAGGACCCGGGACCCAGCGAAACGGTGATTCCCCCGATTCCGGAGAGATCCGTCTCCGTGTCTCGTAGCAGCCGCTCGGCCGCCGGCAACAAACGCTCCGTGTGCGAACCCGCAAGGTTCAGACGAACGTCCCCCAGGAATCTCGATCCCGCAGGACCCGCGTCGACAAGGGCCACCCCACCGGTGTTTCCGGAGCTCTCAATCCCGAGCACAATCACCCTTCGGACCTCACCTTCTCGAGCAGCCCCCGCCCCCGCACGCCCTTCGGGTGAAGCATGATTCGTCTCTCGGCACGGCCCGTGACATGAATCTCAACGTCCAGCCGGCCGTCGGGAAGCGCATCGGCGATCCGCTCACTCCACTCGATGAGCGTCACCCCGGGGCCGAAGATGATCTCATCATACCCCGCCGCGCGAAAATCCTCCACCCTTTCCAATCGGTAGAAATCCAGGTGAAAGACCTGGAGCCTCCCCCGGTACTCATGAACCACGAGGAACGACGGGGAGGTCACTCGATCCTCGACATCCAGACCGGCGCACACGCCACGCACGAAGCACGTCTTTCCGCTTCCCAGGCTCCCCGACAACGCAAGGACGTCACCCGGTTCGAGGAACCGTGCGAACCTCCGGGCGAGTGCTTCCGTCTCCGCCGAAGAGCGGGTATCGACGATCCACGATCGAGGGTCCATCACCTGGGCGTCATGACCGTACAGGGAACGATCATCTCCTCCAGCGAGATTCCTCCATGCTGGAAGCTCCCCTTGTACTGTCGTTCGTACTCATGGTACTTCGTCGGATAGACGAAGTAGTAGTCTTCCTCGGCAATGATGTAGTTCTTGTTGAGGCTGTCGGCGGGCAAATTGAAAACCGCCGGGTCCTTGATCAACAACGCATGCCGAGGGTCGCAATTCAAGTTGCTGCCGAACTTGTATCTCAGATTCGTCGAGGTTTGCCGGTCGCCGTGGGCGATCGTCGCCCGCGTTCCCAGAACGGATCCGTGGTCGCTGGTGAGAACCACCGTGATCCCCAGCGAGGCGAGAAGCTTGAGCGTATCGAACAGCGGGGAGTGGGCGAACCAGGACTTGGTCAGGCTGCGAAACGCCGCCTCGTCGGGCGAGATCTCCTGGAGCAGCTCGGACTCCGACCGGCCGTGGGCGAGCATGTCCATGAAGTTGAACACCAGAGAGACCAGGCGCTGGGATGCATACCCCCGGGCCTGGCGCCGCACGTTGGCCGCCTCCTCGGCGTTGTAGATCTTCACGTATTTCGGGGGGGGAGAGAGATGAATCCCCAACCGCTCCAGCTGCTTGTCCATGAGCTGTCGTTCGAAGCGGTTCTTACTCCTCTCGTCTCCTCGGGTCTCCTGCCAGTACTCGGGAAACGTCTCGTGGATCTCGCTGGGGAAGAGTCCCGCGAAGATGGAGTTTCGGGCATAAGGCGTGGCCGACGGCAGAATCGTGTAGTAGCAGCGGGTCTGCATGGCGAAGTAGGACTCCAGCAACGGCTCGATGGTCAGCCACTGATCCAGACGCATGCAGTCCAGGACCACGAAACAGACCGAGGAACTCCGCTCCATCTCGGGAGCGAGAAACCGCCGGACCAGGTCCGCCGACATCGGAGGGCCGTCCTCGCCCGAGATCCATTCACGGTAGTACTCTCGAATGAATTTGGCGAACTCCACGTTGGATTCGCGCCGCTGGTCGTTGTGGGTCTGTCGAAGGTCTTCCTCCGCGAAATCGTCCAGGAGCACGTCCCACTCGGAGAGGTTGAAATGGATGTCGATCCAATCCTCCCAGGCCATGGGTCCCGCCCGCCGGATCGTATTCTTGCGAAAATCCTCGACGTAATCGCGTGTGATCTGCATCGACTGGATCGACCGCTTGTCCAGAATGCGCCGGCAAGCCGAGAGCACCTGGACCGGATTGACCGGTTTGATCAGGAAGTCATCGATCCGCTTCCCAATGGCCTCGTCGACCAGCGATTCTTCCTCGCTCTTGGTAATCATCACGACCGGGAGGCTCGGCCTCACGCCCTTGACGGCCTCGAGTGTCTCCAAACCGCTCATTCCGGGCATGAACTCGTCCAACAGAACGAGATCAAATCGCCTCTCCCTCACCAGGCGGACGGCGTCCTCCCCGTTTCCAACGGGCGTCACACAGTATCCCCGCTCGGTCAGAAACAAGATGTGAGGCCGCAACAGGTCGATCTCGTCGTCGACCCAGAGGAGGCTGTACGTTTTCGTGTTCTCCATAGTTCCCACTTCTCCTCGGATCGAATGTTCCTTGCGCTCCGCCCCGGCGATCCGAGCTTCCGGCGAACCCCGGACCGCTTCGTCCACGCGTCTTCCGCGCTAGTCGGTCGGGAGAGTCACGCGAAACACCGTTCCCTTTCCCGGTTGTGAATTCTTCAACAACAGCTTGCCGCCGTGGTATTCTTCGATAATCCGCTTGGCCAGTGGCAATCCCAATCCCCAGCCCCGCTTCTTGCTGGAGTAGCCGGGCGTAAACGCCTTGTCGCGCTCGGCGGCGTTCATCCCACGGCCGTTGTCCGTCACCAGAATTTCCAGTGCCGCGTCCTCCGCCCGATAGCGCGACGTAACGTCAATTCGGCCGTTCGGATGCTCAATCGATTCCACCGAATTCTTCAGCAGGTTCTCGATCACCCACTCGAGAAGCTCCGCGTTGCCCCGCACGCACGGGCTGTCGTCGTGCTTTTCGTTGATTTCGATCTCTCGACCCAGCCGAGGCAGTCGTCGCTTGAAATACTCTACCGTGTTGTGCACCACCGTCGGCACGTGCACGGGTTGCACCTTCGGGCTCGTCCCCACACTCTCGAAGCGGGAAGAAATCTTGCTCAACCGGGCGACGTCCTTTTCCATGTCCGACACGATGGCCTGCGGCGACAGGTCATCGGTTTCCTCCTCCGGCCCCAGCCGCCCCTTCAGAATCTCCAGCCATCCCATCAAGGACGAGATGGGGGTTCCCAACTGGTGGGCCGTCTCCCTTGCCATTCCGACCCAGATGGACTTCTGCTCTCCCGCCTTGACGGACCGGTAGCCGAGATAGCCCAGAAACACGAAAACACCCACGATGAACACCTGCACGATCGGGAGGTACTTCAGCTGACGGATGATGCTCGATTCCCCGTAGTGCACCATGCCCACGACCCGGTTGTTCTCGGGTAACACCATCGGAATCGGGGCGTGGCGGGCATCCATCTGCGCGACGATCTCCAGAATCTCCGTGGCCGGCCCCGGCGGCGGATTCTTGGGATCAATCTCGCGGAATACCTGATACGGAATGGCATAGGTGTCGATCCCGATTTTCTTCCAGGCCAGCGGGACCCCCCGCTCGTCCGTGATCACCAGGGGAAAATCGATTCTGCGAATCACGCTGTCCAAAATAGAGTGCAGGTTCCGATCATCCATCGCCGGGAAGGTGGCCGTCGCGCAGAAGTGAGCGAAGACGCCGGAGAGGACATCGGCCTGGGTCTCGAGTCTTCTCACCAGATTGTGGGTGTAGAGAAGAAACAGGACCACCAGTCCGGCGCTTCCCAGGAACATGTAGCTCCTGAGAAACGTCGCCGACGTGAGGCTCTTTCGCTCGCCGGGTCGCCGGGCCATCTTACTCGCCGTCATGTCCGCCCTCTCCGAGGACACCTTCTTCCGGGAAGCCCGGCCCGAACATCGAACCGAGCCGCGCCCGCATCGCTTCCCAGTGCGTCGCTTTCCAGTAGAACCGATCGCAGGTCGCGCAATAGCCGAACGCTTCCTGAGTTTGAAACACGTATGGTGGAACTCGGTTCCTGGCGCTCTCCTTCGGAACGAAGTCCAGCGTCCCATTGCACACCAGACACCGTGTGAAGGGCTTGGCCTTCTCCAGAAGCGGAAGCGTTCCGCTCAGATCCCGCAGCTGGTCCTCGAGCAGGTCCGCATGGATACCGGTCACCGCAACCGGGTCCCGCGAGGAGAGAGATCGGTTCCGGGAGAGCAAGATGCGACCTTCCCGCCGCGCCATGGACAGCATCTCTCCCGCCGTCGCCCCCGACACGTACCGCGCGTCATGTCCCAGGATCCTCAGCCACCGGCACAACGCGCCCGCCGTCGAGTCCACGAGGAATTTCATCGCGAAACCACCGCCCGGGACATCGAAGACCCGAACCCGGGCTTCCCCGGGTACCGTACCATCCCCTCTAACCCTTTTCCACGCCCATTCTTACTTTAGGGTTCCGGCGCGAATTTCTCAACAGGTTTCGTGCGGGGTTTCGTGCCCGGACCGGGCGTCCGCCCCCCCAGAGCCCCAGAGCGTAGACATTGGTGATTCCGGCATGGAAAGGTTGAATTCGTTTCCGTGCAATTCGCGGCTTGGGATCACATTCGGATCACGGGTACGACGGGCGTGCACTGCCTAGACAAGCTCCGTCAGTCCTTCCATGTAGGGTCGAACGGCTTCGGGAAGGACAACGGTACCCGCCTCGGTCTGGTTGTTCTCGACCAGAGCCACAAGAATGCGTGGGAGGGCGACACCCGATCCATTGAGCGTGTGAACCAGGCGGGCCTTTCCCCCATCGGCGGGACGGTAGCGAGCCCCGATCCGGCGGGCCTGGAAATCTTCGAAGTTGGAGCAAGAGGAAACTTCCAACCACTTCTTCTGGGCCGCACTCCAGACTTCCAGGTCGTAGCACTTGGCAGCGGAGAAACTGAGGTCCCCGGTGGACAGGAGCGACACGCGGTACGGCAGGTTCAGACGCCGGAGAACCTGTTCCGCGTCGGCGACAAGCGATTCCAGCTCGGCGTAGGATTCCTCCGGACGGCAGAATTTCACCAGCTCAACTTTGTCGAACTGGTGCACCCGTACCAGGCCCCGGGTTTCCTTTCCGTAGGATCCCGCCTCTCGACGGAAACACGCCGTGTACGCAACGTAGCGAAGAGGCAGGTCGTCCGCCGTCAACGTCCGGTTGCGGAGCAGATTGGTGACAGGCACCTCGGCCGTCGGAATGAGAAACAGCTCGTCCTCCGGGCAGTAGTACATGTCCTCTTCCAACTTGGGCAGCTGTCCCGTCCCAAACATCGTCTCCCGGTTCGCCAGGAAAGGCGGGGCGATCTCCACGTATCCGTGCTCCTTGATGTGGAGATCCAACATGAGCTGAACGAGGGCCCGCTGGAGTCTCGCCCCGGCGCCCTTGAGCAGGGCGAAACCACTGCCGGCCAAGCTGGACGCCGCCCCGAAGTCCATGATCCCCAGGGCCTCGCCCAGGTCCCAGTGATATCGCGGCTCAAAGGAGAACTCGGGGATCTCTCCCCACGTCCGCAGGATCTGATTCGCGGACTCATCGGCCCCCGTGGGTACGCTGGGATGCGGGACGTTGGGAATCCGGATCTCGATCGAGTACATCGCGTCTTCAATCGTCTTGAGGACCTCGTCGAGGGTCTTGATCTCCTCGGAAACCTTTCTCATGTGGGCAATCTGCTCGTTCGCTTCCCTCCCTCGACCCGAGGCCTTGAGACGCCCGATCTCCTCGGACACATCGTTACGTTTTTTCTTCAGGGCATCCGCCCTGACCAGAAGATCTCGCCGCTTCTCGTCTTGGCGGAGAAGTCCATCCAGATCGGCCGACTCCCCCTTGTCGTGAAGCGTCTTCCTTATTAGATCCGGATTGGAACGAACGAATTTCCGATCCAGCATCGGAACCTAGTCTCCTGCTCCAGAACCGCCCGACGTTCTCTCGAGGGTGCGGGAACTCCGCCGACCTCGCCGCAGCAACCGATCCGCGCCCAGGTCATACAACTTTTCCGCCAGGACCCGGCCCAGCTCGGCCCCACGATCCACCTCTCCCAACAGGGAGTCCCTCACCACTTCCTGTCCATCCAAACTCCAGAGCGCCGCCTCCATCTGGATTCCCTTACCCGATACCTGTGCCAGCGCGCCCAGGGTCCCGTTGACTCCATCCATTTCCCGAACCAGCGCCCGCTCGGCTTCCACCGCATACCGGGTGGGGCCGTCCTCCAGTGGTTCAAGCCATTTCTCGCAACGCCGGTCCCCCTCGCGCACGACCAGCGCCATCCCCCCCCGCCCCGGGGCGGGGAGAAACATGGAACCGTCCAGCACTTCCGCAACGACGTCCTGCAGGCCGAGGAGCTCCAGTTCCACCACCGGCGCGATCAGGCCGTCCAACTGGCCTCTCTTGACGCGCCGGAGCGAAGCGGCGAGAGATTGTCTCAGCGAGATGGAGTTCAGATCGGGCCGGTGGTCGGCAAGCTGGAACCGTGTCAAATCGTCCGGGACGCCGATGCGGCCGGTTTCCGGCAAATCATCCAGCAGGGTCCCGGTGGAGGAAACCAGAGCCTGAAACGGGGCGAGCCGCTCACCCACCACGACGATCTGCAATCCGGCGGGAAGATCATCCGGCAAATCCTCCACCGGCATGACCACGGCATTCGCGGACTTGCGTTCCAGAGACCGCAGGAGGACATTCGACCCCCGCTTCAGGTGCCGGTTGCGCGCGTGACTCCGCACGGGCCGAATCTCCACCGCCAGCTTTGGATGAAGAATCTCCAGCTGCTCCAGTACGGTTCGCGTGCAGGCCAGCGCAAGCGACGAATGCTCGCACGCCAGCACCAGTTGATCCACCGACTTTCTCTCGTCCGGACGATTCATCTTGTACGAATACGAACTTGAGGTCAGTTCGAGGATATGGCCGGGGGAACAATCGGCATCGACGGCGCCGCCCTCTATCTCAAGAGCGCTCACGCTGCGCCCGGTTCCGCCGCAAACCCTCGCGTGCGGAGCCGTACCTGCCCCCCATTGCTCGGCGAATTCTTCCGAAGACGCCGCCGGCCGGCCCATTCATCTTCCGTGTCGCCACTCGCATCCACGACATCCCGCATTCGCGTTTGCGGTGGACCCAGGCTAGCACGCGCCCCCCGCCAAGTCAAAGCTTTTGGGAGTTCTCGTTCTCCTCTGCGCCCTTTGCTGTGCGGAACCCGTGCGAGCTCTTGATTCACGCCCGCGGGCGGGAATCTGTCTTGCGGGCCGGCATGTCGCCGGAGAGCGCCCGCCGGCCACTCGGTGGTTTCCTCCGTCGTCAAGGCTTCTTGGTTTCTTCGTGGACTTCGTGGTGGAGGCTTATCCGGTGTTCCCTGCATCGTCTGTGATGAAAGCCCGCCGGTAGGGATGTGGCCGGATCAGCTGCGGTGGACGGGGATGCCACTCAACCGCACGCCCAACCACAGCAGTCCCGCTCCCGCCAGGGGAGCCACGATGAGAGCACTCGTCACCGTCAGGTACCGGCTGAGGACAACGCCGCACAGAGCCAGGGCCAGGCACATGGCGTAGATCACCAACACCGGACCCTTCGGGGGTCGGACCAGGAAGGCGAGTCGATGAGAGGAGTGATCCTTACCTGCCTCATAGATACCGCGTCCCTCCCGGTATCGGATGAGGGTCACCAGACAGATGTCGAAAATCGGATAACCGAGGATCAGGACGGGAACCAGCAGGAACAGGTGAGAACTTTGGTGCCACGTCGACATCAGAGCGACGGACGCCATTACGTAGCCGAGGAACATGGATCCCGCGTCACCCAGGAAAATCGAAGCCGGGTTGAAGTTGAAGCGGAGAAAGGCCAGACTCGCCCCCGCCGCCGAAGCAGCCAGGATGGCCGTGAGCAGCTGGCCGTGGAGCGTACATATCGACAGGAAGGCCATTGAGGCAATGAAGGCGATCCCGCTTGAGATGCCGTCCATATTGTCCAGGAAGTTGAAGGCATTGATGATCCCGACGACCCAGAAGAGGGACAGGGACATGTCCATCCAGCCGTCGGTGATGAGCCCATTGGTGTTCCCTGAAAACAGGAGGAGCAGACCGGCGGCCAACTGTCCGGAGAGTTTCGTCAGGGGTGACAATCCGACCCGATCGTCCACCAGCCCGATCAGGAACATGAGAAAGGCGCCGCCCATGAATCCCAGGAAGCGCCGGGTCACCGGCTCGTGAAGCAGGTACATGCCGACCCCGACCGCTGCGAGAAACCCCAGAAAGACGGACAGGCCGCCCAGAAGCGGCATCGGGCTCTTGTGCGTCTTCCTCGACGACGGCACGTCCACGAAGTTGGTCTTCCGGGCGACGAACCGCACCACGGGCGTCATGACCAGCACGACCACGAACGCAACCGAGAATACCAGAAGGTGAGTCATGTCAGGTACCCCAACCTCCACGCGCGCAACATCATTCCCCGACCCGCCCGATTTGCGATGCAGCGGCCCGAACCACAAGCGGTAGCCACTTTACCCGGACACGCTAATCCTGTCAAGGATAACGAGAAGACTTGGAAGGAAAGATGTTTCGCAGGAACGCGACGCTCCTCGCGTCAAGCTTCGAAGTAGCGAATCACGCTCTCGATGATCTGTTCCAGGCTGACCCTCGGTTCGTACCCGATCAAGTCCCTGATCTTGCCGAGATCCGGAACACGTCGTTGCATGTCTTGAAACCCCTGCTCGTACGCTTTCTCATAGGGGATGTGATCGATGGAGGAATTGCTCCCCGTCATCGTCTTGATCTTCTTTGCGAGGCCATCAATCGTGATTTCCTGTTCGCTGCCGATGTTGAAAATCTCGCCCACGGCCTTCTCGTTCACGGCCAGACCCAGGACCGCGCGGACCACGTCCTCCACGGCGGTGAAGCAGCGGCTCTGCTTGCCGTTGCCGTAGACCGTGATGGGATTGCCCAGGAGACATTGTCTGACGAATCTGGGAATCACCATGCCGTACTGGCCCGTCTGCCGCGGGCCGCAGGTATTGAAGCAGCGCACGATGGTAACCGGGAGCTTTTTCTCCCGGTAGTACGCGAGAGCCAGGATCTCGTCAATGGCCTTGGCCGAGGCGTAGCTCCACCGGTTGATCGTCGTCGGGCCCAGCAGCCGGTCGTGCTCCTCATGGAAGGGAATGGAGTTCGCCTTTCCGTACACCTCGGACGACGAAAACAGAATCACTTTCGTCTTCCGCCGGTTGGCCACCTCCAGAACCACTTCGGTGCCGCGGATATTGATCTGGAGCGATTTGAGCATGTTCTCAATCACATACTCAACACCCACGGCGGCGGCCAGATGAAAGATCACGTCCACACCGTCCGCAAGGCGCGCCATCACGCTCTCATCCAGGATGGTGTCGATGGTGTATTCGAACCGAGGATGGTCCTCCAGATGCGCAATGTTATCGAAGCTCCCGGTCGAGAGATCATCGATCACGCGCACCTCCGCCTCGCGATCCAGCAATCCCTCCACCAGGTGCGATCCGATGAATCCCGCACCTCCTGTCACCAATGCTCTCATCTCAACGACCGCCTTCCTCACCCGTTCTCAATAACCTCACCCCAGTCCGGAAGCACGATCGGAGTCCGTCCCGGACCCAACCTACCGATCTTCCTTAGGCAGGCGCTGCTCCTCGGGGGTATCCCGCAGCTCGTGCGCGGGGACCCCGACATAGACCTTGTACGGAGGAACGTCCCTCACGGCCACGGCACCGGCACCCACCACGGCATCCTCGCCGATCACAATACCGGGGAGCAGAACCGCGTTGGCGCCCACCCTCGCGCCCCGTTTCAGGTGCGGTCCCTTGGTGTACTTGAACCGCTCCTCGGTTCGCCCGAGGAAATTGTCATTCGACGTCGTCACCATAGGAGCGACAAAGCAGAGATCTTCAATGATCGAGCGGGCGGTGATGTAGCAACCGGTCTCCAACTTCACCCTCGACCCCACCTCACACAGGTTCTCGATGGCGACTCCCCGCCCGACGATCGTGGCGTCTCCGACTTTCACGTTCTCGCGAATCGTCGCCAGATCCGCCACGAGAATCTTCTTCCCCAGTCTACACCCGGCATAGATCACGACGGATGTTCCGATGATGCATTCATCACCGATCTCCGCCGGGGCCAGTGCATCCTCCACCTTCAGCGTGCTGAAAGCCGCCCGCATCGGCTGCTTGCCGATCACGACATTGTCGTCGATCCGGACTCCGGCGCCGATGGTCGTCCCCTTGTGGAGTACGACGTTGTGCCCGATGACGGTATTGTTCCCAACGACCACGCCCGCCTCGACGAGTGTGTTCTTCCCAAGTTGCACGCCACCGCCGAGCTTTGCCGTTGGGTCAACTTCGGCCATGATGCATCCGCCTCACTCTCAGGGCTCCGCCGGTCTCCAGCGGTCTCATTCGATGATCACTCGCCCGCCGTGCTCCCCCAGCGACCGGTCCGCCGCTTCCAACACTTTGAGTACCCGTAGGCCGTCCTCACCATCGGTGAGGGGTTGGGTCCCTTCTCGCACGCAATTCAGGAAATGCTGGCACTCCACTTTCAGAGGTTCGGTCAAACTGAGCTTGGGAATCCAGATATCCCCGACGCGGATGGTCAGAGACTCACCATAGTCCTTGTAGGACGGCACGTAGTTCACGCCCTTGTCGTAGATCCGGACTTTCTCCGTAACTTCCGTGTCGTCCAGCACGGCCATCTTCTCGCTGCCCACGACGGTGGTTCTGCGAACCTTGTGCGGATCCAACCAGCTGACGTGGATGTGAGCGACGATCTTCTCCGAAAATTCGAGGATCAGGAATCCCACGTCCTCCACGCCCTCGCGCAAATAGGATTGGCCGACCGCCACCACCGACGTCGGCATCCGCCCGACCAGGTACAGGACGATTGAGATGTCGTGCGGCGCGAAGCTCCACAACGCGTTTTCTTCCCTGCGAACCTTTCCCAAGTTGACACGCGTGCAGTAGATGTAGCGCAGTTCACCGAGAGAATCGTCGTCCAGGTATCCCTTGAGGGCCTGGTAGGCCCCGTGATATCTGAGCAGATGGCCGACCATCAGAACCAGGCCTTGCTTGTTCCCCAGATCCGCCATCTCCCGGCCCTGATCGTAGGACATGGCCAGGGGCTTCTCCACCAGAAGATGCTTGCCGGCCGACAGTGCGTTCATTCCGATCTCGTAATGCGTATCCGACGATGTCGCCACAACCACGGCGTCCAATTTCGGATCGTCCAGTACTTCACGATAGTCCTTCGAGAACTTCACATGAGGGTAGATTTTCGCGATTTTGTCAAATCGGGACGGATCCTTGTCGCAAACTCTCACCAATGAGGCATCCGGAAGCTCGTCCAGGATTCGGACGAAGTTAGGCCCCCAGTACCCGATGCCGATGATACCAACGTTGGTCACTCGAAAACTCCCATTCTGGTCTTACGTTAGAGATATCTTGCGAGGCATCATACGCCACTCGTCGGTTTCACGCAAGAAAAAGCGTCTTCCTTACCGCCGGGCGTTCGAACCCCGCTCTAGTCTGCCAGGGCGCGATCCACCACCAGGTAGACCGTGGCCAGTTCCGCCATCACGCGAGTTAGATCTTTGAACAACGGCCACCATTCGATTTCGCGCTTCTCGGGCACCCAAATCGTGTCTCCCGGCTCCAGAACCTTCACGTCCTCCGGCCACTTCCACTCTCCGGAACTCACCTTGATGACGCGTGCCTTGCCCCGGTTGGCGTTCCACGCGTAACCTCCGGCTTGGGAGATGTAGTAGCCGACATCCTTGTCGGGAGCGTAGATCACGTGCCCGGGACTCGCGATCGCGCCTTCGACGGCCACTGTCAAGGGTTTTCGGGGCACGTTAATCTCGTCTCGATTCCTCAGGACGAGATCGTGACTCTTGTCGTCCTCGAGGAACAGCTTCTCGAAGTCCACCACCATCTGCCCGTGGCGTTCCCGCGATCGGAACTTGAAGTATTCGTATTCCGTCTTGGTCATGTCGGCCACCGGCATGTTCTTCAGGCGGAGGAATTCCTGATCCACCACCGTGTCGCGTTCGGTCCGCATCACCGTAGCCTCGCGAAGCGCCGCCAATGCGGTGAATCCTCCCGCCCTCCCGATGACGTCCGAGAGAAGGTCGCGATCCTCCTCAATGGCATACCAGCCGGGGTAACGCACCTCGCCCAGGACCAGCACGGCGTTTTCCTCATGCCACTTGGGGATCGCTCGAACATAGAGCCGGTCCCCGTTTCGGAGAACCAAGTGCGTGTCCGGGGCCCCCGCCCGGTTGTTCCCGCCCAGATCCAGCAGCCGGCGCTCCGACCTGGATGGATCGGTCTCCCGGAAGCGTTCGAGCTCCACGTTTCCCAGCGAGGCCTCAGGTTCCAACCCACCGGCCAGCGCGAGGATACCGGCGATGGTCTCCCCGGGTCGAAGCTCGATCTGCCCGGGCCGGAACACCGAACCGAGGACTCGAACCGCCGCCGCCAGGGGCGGCACCCGAACGACATCCCCTTCGAGGAGCAGCGGATTGCAGTCCAGGCATCCCAGGACCTCATAGGACACAAGGTCCACCGGAATCACCTCGCCCGTTCGCCGCAGGACGGTGATGTTTCGCCGGGAACCGATGGACGTCACCCCACCGGCCATCGTAATCACACCGGCCACTCGCTCGACGGCGGAGGTGACGTACGTGGCGGGTAAGTCCACCTCCCCCAGGACGTGGACCTTGAATTCCCGGATGCTCGACAGCTGAATCCGGATCACTACGTTGCGGAGATAGGGCGACAGGGCACGACGGACCGCCGCCTCCGCCTCGTCCACCGTCATCCCACTCACAAGCAGGGGACCCGCCGGATCCAGAAGCACTCTGCCCTCGGCCGTAATGTCCAGGGTCGTGACCTCGACGCGCTCCCCCGAGAGCCAAAGGGTCAATTGGTCCCCGGGACCCAACCGGTAAGTGGAGCGATCAATCTCCCCCTCCAGAGGTAGCGTGCTCACCTCGGGCCGCTCTCGGAGTTCACCGCCGGATGCCTCCGCCGGCCACGGGCCGGCCGGGAATTGCGCGACGGCGGATCCCGCGCCCACAACGCCGATCCCAACACACGCCACAGCCACAACGAACCCTGTTCTGCCCATCATCGCCATCTCAATCCGAGGACCCGCCCGGCTATTCCCCACGGGCCCTGAAGTCCTCGATCGTCAACCGCAGCCCTTCCCGCAGAGGCACTTTCGGCTCCCACCCCAGAATCTCCCTGGCCTTTGTGATGTCGGGCCGCCGCACCTTGGGATCGTCCTCGGGCAACGGCTCTTCGACGAGGGCACTTTCGCTCCCCACCAGATCCAGCACTTCCCGGGCCAGATCGAGCACCGTTCTCTCGGACGGATTCCCCAGATTCACAGGTTCCACCGTATCGGAAGACAAGAGCCTGTAGAGCCCCTCCACCAGATCCCCCACGAAACAGAAACTGCGCGTCTGTTTGCCGTCTCCAAAGACGGTCAAGGATTCCCCCGCCAGCGCCTGCCGGATAAAGGTGGGAACGACTCGCCCGTCCCGTGCCCTCATTCTCGGTCCATAGGTGTTGAAGATCCGCGCGATTCGGGTCTCCACTCCGTGATACCGATGGTAGGCGAAAGCCATGGCCTCCGCGAACCGTTTGGCCTCGTCGTAGACCCCCCTGGGCCCGATCGGATTGACGTGTCCCCAGTACGTCTCGACCTGCGGGTGGACGGCAGGATCGCCATACACCTCAGAGGACGAAGCCAGCAGAAACCGCGCCTTCTTTTCCTTGGCCAGGCCCAGCGCCTTGTGAGTTCCCAGAGCGCCCACTTTCAGAGTCTGGATGGGCAGCTCGAGATAGTCGATGGGGCTTGCGGGCGAGGCGAAATGCAGCACGGCGTCCAGATTACCCGAAATAAAGATATACTCGGTCACGTCGTGTTTCACGAACTTGAAGCGTTCGTGTCCCGCAAGGTGTTCGATGTTGCGGATCGCCCCGGTGACGAGATTGTCCATGCCGATGACCGTGTGCCCCTTCTCGAGGAGATGGTCACAGAGATGAGAACCCAGGAATCCGGCCGCCCCGGTCACAAGAACACGCATCAGCTCTTCTCCAGCCCCCGCCTGTCGACGTAGTGCTTGCGGTAGTACGCCTCGAACTCGCCCGACCGAAGCCGGGTCCACCAGGCCTCGTTCTCACGATACCAGCGGACCGTCCGCCCCATGCCTTCGTTGACGGCCACCTGCGGTTCCCAGCCCAGTTCAGCCCGGATCCGCCCGGTGTTGACCGCGTGCCGAAGGATGTGACCCGGCCGATCCTCGACCCTCACGATCCGGTCTTTTCCCAGATTGAGCTCGGCCAGGATCAGGTCGGCGATCTCCAGAATGCTCAGCTCCTCGCCCGTGCCGATGTTGTACACGGTTTCTTTCAGGGTGCCGGCCTGGAGGATCATTTCCAGCGCGCGGCAGTGGTCCTCCACGTAGATCCAATCCCGGGTGTTCTTTCCCGTTCCATAGACCGGCATCTGCTCGCCCCTGAGGGCGTTCGTGACAAACAGCGGAATCATCTTCTCGGGGTACTGGTTGGGTCCATAGTTGTTCGTACAACGAGTGACGACAACCGGCATCCCGTAGGTCGCCCAGTAGGAAAAGGCCAGGCGATCCCCGCCCGCCTTGGAAGCCGCATACGGGGATTTGGGCTCGAGCGTGGCGTCCTCTCGGCACGGCTCGGCGTGAGCCTCGCCGTACACTTCGTCGGTGGACACGTGGAGGAACCGGTCCAGCCCGTGGGCGCGGGCGCTCTCCAGGAGCACGTAAACACCGAACACATCCGTCATCACGAAACTGCCGGCTTCCTCAATGGACCGGTCGACGTGCGTCTCGGCCGCGAAGTTCACCAGGAAATCGCACTCCTTGACCAGGGGATCCACCACGGAGCGATCGCAGATATCCCCTTTCACGAACCGAAATCCGGGATGACCGTCCAACTCCACGAGGTTGTCCAGCGTCCCCGCGTACGTGAGCTTGTCGATTACGGTAATCTGCCACGCGGGATGTTCCCTGGCGATACGGCGGGCAAAGTTGCTGCCGATGAATCCGGCGCCACCCGTGATCAGAATCTTTGCCATGGAATCCCCAATCTCCTGTTCCAGCCCTCGAACCCTCGAGCGACGGATCGCGATGGAGCCATCGCCCTGAATGGAATGCACTCACCCGGACCCACCGCTTGCTCTATGGCTCCATTTGCCCGGCCCGGTCATCCGGGTCCCTTCAAAAGGAACCCCGGCCTCCTCGAGGAGGAACCGCATGACCCACACTACCCATCCTGTCTCGCCCAGGAGTACGGAACCTGACCCGAATGAGGGTCGATGCGGTACTCGTCGGGCCGCGAATGCTCATACGGGCGGGTGGGGCAGTTGATCAGATAGCCCGGCTCAGTGCTGATGGCCTTCACCCCATGCACGACCAGGGGAGGGATTTTGACCAGCATCAGATTCGTCTCCCCCATGAAGAACTCGTTGACCTCACCGAAGGTCGGCGACTCCTCACGACCGTCGTACAGAACGACCTTGAGCATTCCCCGGACCACACAGAAATGGTCGGTCTGGAGTTTGTGGTAGTGCCATCCCTTGACCACTCCGGGATACGCCACCGAGACGTAGACCTGTCCGAATGCTTCGAAAACCTCCTCATCCGAACGCAGAATCTCCGCCAGCCAACCGCGCTCGTCGTGATGCGCAACCAGCCGCTTGATCTTGACACCATCAATCATGTGATCCTCGCTCCCCATGCACCCGCGTGCTCATGCAAGAATCCCTCGACCCGGCCCTCCGGGCTACGGCCTCCCAACGCTGACGTACGTAATCCCCAGGGCCCGAACCGCCTCGGGTTCGTAAACGTTCCGGCAGTCGACGAGGATGGGGGTCCGCATGCGGTCTCTCATCCGTTCGAGATCCAGTTCCCGGAACTCATTCCACTCCGTTACCAGCACCACACAGTCCGCCCCGTCGCCCGCCTGATACGGATCCTCACAGGTCACAAGATCCGGCAACACCTTCTTGGCTTCCTCCCTCGCCTCCGGGTCGAAGGCGACGATGTCCGCCCCCGCGTCCAACAGCCCCCGGATCAGCGTCAGTGACGGCGCTTCCCGCATGTCGTCGGTCTTCGGTTTGAAAGCGAGTCCAAGAATGGCCACGCGCTTGCCGACCGGATCCCCGAGCGCCGCCTTGACTTTCTCGATCATCTTCTGCTTCTGCCGTTCGTTGACCTGCATTGCGGCGCTTACGATATCGACCCGAGCGCCGTTGGATTCCGCCGTCTGAATCAAGGCCCGGACGTCCTTGGGAAAACAGGAGCCGCCGTAGCCGGCTCCCGCCTGCAGGAACTCGGGACCGATGCGGCCGTCCAGCCCCATAGCCTTGGCCACCACGGTAACGTCCGCCTCGAGAGTCTCGCAGATACCGGCGATTTCATTCGCAAAAGAGATCTTCGTGGCCAGAAACGCGTTGGACGCGTACTTGATCATCTCGGCGGTCCGGATCGTGGTCCGGACCAGAGGGACACCCAGAAGCGTGAGCGGTCGATAGATGTCCGCCAGTACGTTCATTGCCCTTTCGTTCGATGCGCCGATGACGATGCGGTCCGGCTTCATGAAATCTTCGATGGCCGATCCCTCCCGCAGGAACTCCGGATTGGACACCACGTCAAACTCGAAGGGCTGGGACTGGCTCTCGCGAATCCAGCCCTCGATCAGACCTCCGGTGCCGCACGGGACGGTACTCTTGGAAACCACGACCTTGTAGCCCGTCATCGTCAGGCCGATCGATCGAGCCACCTCCTCGACCTGGCTCAGATCCGCGTCCCCCTCGTAGGTGGAGGGCGTGCCGACCGCAATGAAGATCACCTCGGAATCGCGAATGGCCTCCTCCACCTGTGTGGTGAACTGCAGGCGGCCCCGCTGGGCGTTGGTGCGCACGAATTCCGCAAGCCCAGGTTCGTAGAACGGCACTTCGTAACGGTTCAGAGATTCGATCTTCTTCTCGTCGACATCGACATTGATGACTTGATTCCCGAAATCCGCCAGACAGGCCCCTGTCACCAGACCCACGTAGCCCGTCCCCATGACACAGACGTTATGCATTGCCGGAACGCCCTCCTGCACAGCCCGGTTGGAAAACGAAAACCCGGTCGTGGAACCGGGATGGAAGTAAACCGATGAATCTTACCGCCCGCGGGCGCTCTCTGTCAATGGCTTTTTCCATAATTTCAAGCTGTATAGCCTGTTAGGTGAAAGGAGATAAGTCTGCGGCCACAGGTTCCACGGATTCAGGAGAGCGACCCGGCAAGGTCACGAAGATGGGGTCTTGGGCTCGAGCGAATGCCCCGTGAGATAGAGAGGAGAAAGGTGAAAGGTGAGAGGCGGAAACCCATACGGCCGAGAGCCGGAACACACAATCCTGGGTCGGCCGCGGGGAAGGTCCGCCGGAGCGACGACAGGGCGAGGGATCTTTCAACGCCATGGGTTGCCACCCTCCTCGCCGATTCCAATCCCCCATTCTCGCCGTGGAGGAGAGACGCCGGACCTTTCCCGCGGCAAGAGACCCGATCGGCACGCCGCAAGGTGACGAAGATGGGGTCTTGGGCTCGAGCGAATGCCCCGTGAGATAGAGAGGAGAAAGGTGAAAGGTGAGAGGCGGAAACCCATACGGCCGAGAGCCGGAACACACAATCCTGGGTCGGCCGCGGGGCCCGCACCTACCATCTCCCCCCACGCCGGGACGGACATCTAGGGAACGCTAACCCGCCGCACGTCCCATCCATCGGCGGTCTCCGCTTCAACGAAGTAGACGCCCGACGCCGCATCGGCGGCGGCGGATGGATCCCAGCGCACCTGCTGATTCCCGGGGAACTTGAACGAGAGATCTCTGCTCCATACGACCCGCCCCTCCGGATTTCGAACGCGAAGTTCCACCGGGCCCCGTCTCACTCCCCGAACCCGAATGATCACGACGGAGCGTCCCTTCTCTTTCTCTACGTTCGCGGTCAGCCTGAGAACGCCGGACGAGTCCGGTTCGGCCGTCACGAAGAAATCCGCCACCAAATCACCGTCCAGCAGCCGGAGATTCCGAACCGCCACTCCCGTCCGGTGGTCTTTGTAGTCATTCGAGTTGGGTGTGGAGGAGTCGTCGAAGGCAGAGGGAGGAAAACGGTCCACGTCCAGCCGGGCCCACAGGTCGTTCGCTTCGGCCCGGAGCCCGGCCTCCAACTCGCAGCGCCCGTCCGCCTGCTCCACCGCCACCCTGGGATGGAGCAAACCCGGGCCGCATCCGGGAAAACGACCGTCGGCCGACCGCTCATCCACGTGGTAGATCAGCACGCCCTCACCCGGAAGGAACCGGTCGAACCGGAACCGGGAGCGGCACTCCACCAGGAAGTACTCGGGTCCAGGCCGGCCTTGCGGAAACAGCCGGAAGACCGTAGGCGGCTGCCGGCCGCAACCCAGAACCACACCGGCCCGATCTTCCCTCACGTCAACGGGAGTGGCAAAACCCAGGTGCACTCTGGAGTAGGCGTCCAGCCCGGCCGTACCCGGCCGGGCGTTTCCGGACCAGGCGCCCGTCCCCATGAGCGACCAAGCGTCGAGGCCCGTTCCTCTGTAGGTGGGATCGTAGAGAGGCGGCGCGCCCAGAAGGAGAGCGATCTCATGGCAGAGGAGCCCCCGCCCGGATTCCGCGGCCGCAAGAATGTACGACTCCACGCGCATCCCGTCCTTCTTGATCGGAGACGGCAACATACCGGTGTGCGACCAGAGATCGCCGGGTTCCCCGGTGATCTCCGCTCCCCGCCCGGAGTGGACCACCAACAGGACGTCCACGACACCGTCCCCGCCCGAGCCCCGACCGAACTCATCAAACTCCTTGAGCGGCAAATCCCCGGCGGCGGCCAGCGCATCTTCCACCAGTTTCTGAGCGTTTGTAGGATACCTGCCCAACCCCGCCTGTTCGCTCGCGTATTCACCCAGTAGTCCCGGCACCGGAACCCAGCCGAAGACTTCGCCGCTGACCGTCAGCGCCCCGCCCGAGCTGGTCGAAAAGAATCCGGCCACGCTCTTCGCGAGTCTGTCGGCCTCTCCGAAGAGCAGCCGGGCGACTTCCCGAGGCCCTCGCCGCTCCACCCCGGGAACGTCTTCGAACTCCACCAGCAGGGCCAAAACTCGTAGACCCGCCGCAGGCCGCTCGAGAGAGAGAACCGGATCTTCCGAAGGCTGCACCCGGATCCCCTCGGCCGTCGAGTTCTCCGCGATCCATACCCATTCGTGCAATCTCCCATAGTCGGTCAGCCGCTCCACGGTCCGAGGGTGGAGCGGTATGGCGACCGCATTCGCACACGGAACCACCAGGCTCACCGCTGCAGCGGCGATCACTGTTCGCACGCGCCTCATCGCCCGCTCCGGCCGTCGCCCGCGCATCCGTCCGATTCGGTCGGCGGCCCGAACGCCTGCATCTCTTCGAGGATCGAGCGGGCGGCCCCAGCCGGATCGTCGGCTTTCAACACGGGCCGGCCGACCACGACGAAATTCGAACCCGCCTCCACCGCACCACCCGGGGTGGCGACCCTCTTCTGATCCTCGCTCGCCGCGCCGACCGGGCGAATCCCGGGCGTCGCCACAAGGAAACGCGCCCCGCAGGTCTTTTTGATGGCCCGGCACTCACCGACCGACGCCACGACGCCCGGAAGTCCCGAATCTCGAGCCTCCGTGGCCAGCGTCAGAACCGCCTCGCCGAGATCGCGATCTCCGATGAACGTTCCCCCCCGTTGGCTGGTCAGAACCGTCACGCCCAGAAGATCGACCGGATTCACTCCGAGCCGGTCCGCTTCTTCCGCGCCGGCCCCGACCGCCGACCGCATCATCTCCGACCCTCCCAACGTGTGAAGTGTCAGGAGACGGACTCCCAAACGAGTGGCGGACCGCACGGCGCCCGCAACCGTGTTGGGAATGTCGTGGAGTTTCAAGTCCAGGAACACCTCGCGTCCTTCCGACGTGAGCTCTTCGATCAGGGCCGGTCCCTCGGCCGTGAAGAGTTCCAACCCCACCTTGAAGAACTCCACCACGCCGTCGAGCGTGTGCACCACCCGCTTCGCGTCCTTCCGTGTCGGAACGTCCAATGCGACGATCAGCCGAGCGGCCATACCCTCTTCGCTCACGATTCCTCCAGCGCGCCTACGATTTGAGTCACGGAATCGAATCCGTGGTTCGCCAGATACTGTTCGATTCCCTCGGCGATCCGGGCCGGGCTTCCGGGATCCACGAAACCGGCCGTGCCGATTCCGACGGCCGAGGCTCCCGCCAGAAGGTAGGCCACGGCGGTCTCTGCGGAAACCACCCCACCGCCACCGAGAAGGGGAGCATCGGTATGGCGTGCAAGGCGCCAGACATTCGCCAATCCCACGGGATGAATCGCCGGGCCGGACAGCCCTCCCGTCATTCCGGCGAGACTCGAACGGCGGCGGCCAACGTCAATCGACATCCCCACCAGCGTATTGATCAGCGACAGCATCGTCGCCCCGCCATCGAGGGCCGCGCGCCCCACCTCAACGATGTCCGTGACGTTGGGGGTCAGCTTCGCGGCCACGGGGAGATCCGTTTCCGACACGACGGCCGAAATAACGGCGCCCGTCTCCTCGGGATTCGTACCCACCACCATGCCCCCTCGCTCCACGTTCGGGCACGAGACGTTGACTTCCAGGGCCGCCACGGAGTCCAACCGGGTCACCCTCGCCGCCAGTCTCCGGTACTCATCGCGCGAGAATCCGGCGATGTTGACAATCACGGGGATTCCGAGGGCCGTCAGTCTAGGGTGAACGTCCTGCTCGTACGCGTCGATCCCCGGATTCGCAAGTCCAATGGAGTTGAGCATTCCGCACGGAGTCTCGGCCACTCGCGGCGGCGGATTTCCCTCCCGGGGCCGGAGCGTAACGGTCTTGCTGACGACGGCGCCGAGGACTTCCAGGGGAAACAGACGCGGGCCGTCCTCGGCCAGCGCGTGTGTCCCCGAGGATAAAATCAGGGGGGTCTCAAGCCGCAGGGGACCCCAGTCGACACTCAGATTCCGGAGCGTCATGGCAACGTCTCCCAGCGGATGGTTCCCGCCTCAAAGACGGGGCCTTCCTTGCAGGCGCGCCGGTATACATCCGGAGTCCGGGTCGGCACCACGCACCCCAGACACGAACCCAGACCACACGCCATGCGGGCCTCGAGCGACACCTGGCAGCGAACGCCGTTCGCTTCGCAGAGACCCGCGAGAACCTGCAGCATCGGAACCGGGCCGGCCGCCGCAACGTCGACCTTCCACGCTCGCTCCCGCCCCGCCTCCCGGGCAAGATCCGAGGCCAGCCCCGTAGAGCCCCGGCTGCCGTCCTCGGTCGCAACCCGAATGGGCGTCGCGAGCCTCTCCCGAATGAAGTCCACCGGAAACTCAGACGCCGAGCGGCATCCGAGGATGAACACGTCTCCGCCGGAAACCTCGAAGAGATAGACAAGGGGAGCGACTCCCATACCGCCCGCCACCAGCACCCGCGGCCGGGTGTGATCTCCCTCGAATCCCCGCCCCAGAGGTCCGACCACGTCGACCCTCTCCCCGATTCCTCGGGCCGCCAAGAGCCGGGTCCCGCGCCCGACCACCTGATAGAGAATCTCCAGGACGCGCCGCCCGCCCATCCGCCCGAATCCGAAGACACCCATGGGTCGCCGGAGAAGGGGATCCCAACCGTCGGCGACTCTGAGAAACACAAACTGGCCGGGGTCCGGCCGGGGAAACTCACTCCCCACCTCCAGGGCCAACCAGTGGACTCGCGGAGCTACCTCCTCGTGACGGTGGACGACCGCTTCACACTGAATCGGCGGGTGCGACGGCATGCGTTTCCTCTTCACGCTGAATCGGCAGGTGCGACGGCACGCGTTTCCTCTTCACGCTGAATCGGCAGGTGCGACGGCACGCGTTTCCTCGTCGGGCTGAACCAACCTGTCTTCGGGCTTGGGAACGTTTCCATTCGGCGCCGGGACGGTATCGGAATGGGACGGCAGCGTGTCCGGCGGAACCGCGGCGGACTCCGCCCGTGCCGAGTCTGCAGACTCAGTGCGCCGGCCTCTCCGAGTCGACAGGGAATCGAGGATGCCCGAGATCGGAGATCGATCGAATCCCGGGCCGCCGGATATCTTCTCTCTCAAGGCATCCTCGGAAATCCCGACACCCGTCGTATCCCCCGTGGCCGAATCGGGACGCGCGAACGTTGCCGGATCATCCGGGATGAGTGGGGGAACCTCCCCGCCCAGGGAATCCGCCGGAGCCCCTTCGGCAATCGCCTCCGGCTCAGCGGCCACCGTGTCCGCCGGCTCGGGCCTCGGTCTCGGGGGCAGCCCCAGAACCTCCCGAGCGCGGTCGGCATAGTCGGTCTCGGGGTAGCGTTCCACCAACCGCTCATATTGGACCGCGGACCCGGTGGAATCACCTTTCACATGTTCCCGAATCCAGGCAACGGCGAGCAATGATTTGGCCGCCAGATCCTCTTGGGATCCCTCATCGATCACGGCCCGATAGTACTCCAGCGCCCAATCGGTTCGGTCCATCGAGAAGAAACAGTGCTCCGCGATCTTGAAATCCAGGATGGGCAGCGAGTCGGGGCGAGCTCTTCCCCGGATCGCCAGTAGATCTCGCATCCTCGTCACGGACGCCTTTCGGGTCTTGGCCTTCTTGGCCAGATCCTTATCCGGACGCTTCGAACCGACGGCGTCGTACGCGCCGATCGCCCCTTCGAAATCACCCACGGCCCGCTCGTAGGTCCGTCCGATTTCGAACTGCGCCTCCGCGGGAAGATCCGAAACCTGGGTGTCGTTTGCCACGCGTTCGAGTATTTCGATTCCGCCTTCCACGTCTCCACGCTCCACCATGAGACGTCCCATCGCAAGCCGCAACCGAGCCAGCCGGGCGAGATTGACCTCCTCGTCCAGGAGATCTTCATAGAATGCGCCCGCTTCATCCAACCGCCCGAGCTCTTGGAGACCTTCGGCCACCCTCAGTTGGGCCTCGAATCTCTCGGCTCGACGCCGTGAGCGGGCCGCTGATTCCTCGTACGTCGATACCGCCGACGCCAGATCACCGGAGGCGCGCTGGCAATCCCCCAGAACGAGATACGCCTTCGGCCCGACCGGGAGATCCTCGCCTGCATCCAGAAGCGCCTCAATCTCTTCAATGCAGCGTTTGGGTTGTCCAACGGATTGCCACGAGCGGGCGAGCATTACACGCGCCTCGGCGCGCTGCTCGGGGTCTTTATCGGTTTCGGCAATGTGCAGGAAGATCACTCGCGCGTCTTCGAGCCGATCGAGCCGGTAGTTGGCCAGGCCGCGCATCCAGCGGGCCTCGGGGACGAACGGACTCTCGGGATAGTATGTGATGAGCTCGTCGTACTTCTTCAGCGCCCGGGTGAACTCTCCCTGATAGTAGAACCCATTGCCCATGAGTAGCAGCGCGTCATCCACCCACTTGGAACCCGGATACTCTACGATGATCTTCGCGCATTTCTTGACGGCCTTCTCGTACAGCGAGTTGGCCGCGGAGGGACTTCTTCCCATCTCCTCGGCCTCGCGGCGCTTGGCCTCCGCCTCGCGGTAATACTTGCGTGCGTGGTAGAATGTGTTGAAGTAGGCACACCCCGGCCCCGCAAGGAGCAAGGCCGCCAACGCCACCGCGGCCCATCGATTCAGCAAGCATTGCCGGATGGAAGACACCGGACCTCCTCGCCAATGCGTCCCACTTCGCCATTCCACATCGCTACGTGTCCGTTCACCACGGTCCCCACGGCGCGGCCTCGCAGAACCCGACCCGCGAAAGGCGTGTTCTTCGAACGCGACTCGAAGTCCCCGGGATCGACGGTCCAGATCCGGTCGAGATCCACAACGGTGATGTCCGCCGGCCCGCCCGGCTCGAGCCGTCCCAACTCCAGCCCGAAGGCACGGGCCGGTCCAAGAGTGAAACGATGAACCGCGTCGGCGAGGTCGAGAATCCCGGGGTGCACCAGTTCCGTGAGCACCAGACCGACCGCCGTCTCCAGACCCACCATCCCGAAAGCGGCCTCGTCGAATTCCACTTCCTTCTCCTCGTGGGCATGAGGTGCGTGGTCGGTGGCGACGGCGTCGATGGCCCCCGATGCGAGTCCCTCGCGAAGGGTGTCTCGATCCATCTCGGTCCTGAGCGGGGGGTTGACCTTCATCCGGGTGTCAAAGTCCCCGACGTCCCTCTCCGTAAGGACCAGGTGATGCGGCGTCACTTCCGCCGTTACGCCGAGCCCGCGCTGTTTTGCCTCGACGATCAGGGCCATCGCTCGAGCCGTCGATACGTGTTGGATGTGGAGGCGCGCCCGGGTGAGCTCCGCAAGCAGGATTTCCCGAGACACCCGAGTGATTTCCGCTTCCGCCGGGCACCCTTTGAGACCCAGCAGCGCCGAAACGGTTCCCTCGTTCATGACCCCGCCGCCGGCGAGCCGCGCGTCTTCACAGTGGACCGCCAAAGGAACGCCGAGCATTCGACTGTACTCCAGCGCCCGCCGCATGAGATCCGCATTCTCCAGGGAACACCCGTCGTCCGAGAAGGCCACGGCCCCGGCGTCCACCAAACCGCCCAGATCACACAGTGCCTGTCCCTCCCTCCCGCGGGTGATGGCCGCCACCGGAAGAACCCGGCACAACCCCTCGGCCTTGGCCCGTTCCAGAACGTACTGGACTTCCGCCTCGCCGTCGATGGCCGGGTCCGTGTTGGGCATGCACGCCACGGCGGTGAACCCTCCCCGAACCGCCGCGCGCGTCCCGCTCTCGATGGTCTCTTCGTCCTCCCGCCCCGGCTCTCGAAGGTGCACGTGAAGGTCGATGAAGCCCGGCGCCACAATGTGGCCCGAACAGTCGATTCGGGGAATATCTCTCGGCACTTCCCGACTGCCGATCTCGGAGACAACACCGCCGTCGATCCAGACATCGGCGATTTCATCCCGCCCGGAGGCAGGATCAATGACTCTGCCGTTCGTGAGTATCCAGACCACCTTTGCCATCCCTCCCGCTCAACAGGTAGACCACCGCCATCCGGACGGCGACACCGTTGGTCACCTGGTTCAGGATGATCGAGTTCGGGCCGTCCGCTACGTCGGGGGCCAGTTCGAGACCCCGGTTGATGGGTCCCGGATGCATGATGACCACATCCTTCTTCGCTTGTCGGAGCCGGGCGCCGTCGATGCCGAACAACCGGCGATACTCTCGCCTGGACGGAACGAGTCCTTCTCCCTGCCGCTCGAACTGGAGCCGCAGAACGTAGACGACGTCCACGCCGGAGATGGCATCGTCCAGCCGATCGCAGACGCGGACCGGCAGCGCCTCGACCCCCAGTGGGATGAGCGTGGCCGGTGCAGAGACCGAGACCTGTGCGCCCATCTTGGTGAGGCCCCAGATGAGAGACCGAGCGACCCGGCTGTGTGCGATGTCACCCACGACGGCCACCCGGAGACCGTCCAGGCTTCCGAAGTGATCCCGCAGGCTCAGAAGATCCAGCAGGCCCTGGGTCGGATGTTCGTGGCAGCCGTCCCCGGCATTGATCACGGGCACGTCGAGGTGCTGGGTGAGGAAGTGGGCCGCCCCCGAAGCCTTGTGACGGATCACGATCATGTCGATGTGCATGGCCTGAAGATTTCGCGCCGCGTCCCTTAGCGTTTCCCCTTTGACCGCGCTGGACCCCGCCGTGCTGATGCTCACGGTGTCCGCGCTCAGTCGTTTCTCCGCCAGCTCGAAGGACACGCGCGTTCGCGTGCTCGGCTCGGCGAAGAAATTCACGATCGTCTTTCCCCGCAGAACCGGAACCTTCCGGATATCCCGCTCGGAGACTTCCCGAAAGGATTCGGCCGTGTTCAGCATGAGACGAATCTCCTCGGGTTCCACATGCTCCAACCCGAGAAGATGCCCGGACGTGAGCGTCACGTCAGCACCTCCTCTACCGAAACCGCATCCCTGCCGTCGTGTTCCTGGAGACACACGGAGATGATCTCCCGCTTCGAGGTGGGAACGTTCTTGCCGACGAAATCGGGGCGGATGGGAAGCTCCCGGTGACCCCGGTCGATGAGCACCGCCAGCTGAATGGCCCGGGGCCGCCCGAAGTCGATGATCTCATCCATGGCGGCCCGGACCGTGCGGCCCGTATAGAGAACATCGTCGACCAGGATCACCGTCCTGTCGACGACCGAGTGGGGAAGTTCCGTTTTCCGAACGATGGGCTGCGTGGCGACCGAGCTCAGGTCATCCCGATAGAGCGTGATGTCCAGGATTCCCATCGGGATCTCGCATTTCTCAATCGTTTCGGCTTTCTCCCTCACCCGGGCGGCCAGGTGCTCCCCGCGAGTCCGGATCCCCACGAACAAGAGATTCCCGCATCCCTTGTTTCTCTCGATGATTTCGTGGGCGATTCGCGTGATGGCCCGGTCGATCTCCTTGGCGTTCATGATTTCGGCGCTGCGTCTTTCGCTCATCCGTCACCCCACAAAAAAAGACCCCCCACCACCGGTGAGAAGCCTTCGAAGCCAGGGCCTGCGTCCCATTCCGCCGCTTCCTTTCCAGCCTCACGGGGCTGGATTAAAGGGGGCCTTCAACAACCGGGGTCAGTGTATCGGGGTGGCCCCGGGAAAGCAAGCCCTTTTTCCGCGGGTGAAGATCCGGCCCGCGGCAAAGAGTCCGCCCGATGTCCGGGCTGGCTAGAAGGGCCAAAAGACAGGAATCAGCCAGACGGCGAGCGCCCAGAAAATCAGGTTCAACGGGCCGCCCACGCGAGCGTAGTCCGTGAATCGATATCCGCCGGGGGCGAAGACCATCGTGTTGGTCTGATAGCCGATGGGAGTGGCGAAGCTGGTCGACGCAGCGAAAGTGATCGCCACCAGAAACGGCCGAGGACTCACCTCCAGCATTCCGGCGAGCGACAACGCAATGGGGACCAGCAGCACGGCGGCGGCCGCGTTGGACATGAACTCGGTCAGGACCGCCGTCACGATGTAGAGCACCGCCAGAATCACCAGCGGGCCGTGCGCCGCGAACGGCGCCACGAACAGGTCCGCCAGCCAGCGTGCTGCGCCGGTCTGCTCCATCGCCAGTCCGAGAGGAATGATCCCGCCCAGGAGAAAGACCACCTTCCAGTCGATGGCCCGATACGCTTCCTCGATCGTCAGACAGCGCCCCACCACCATCCCCACCGCTCCGAGGAGAGCGCCGATGAGGACGGGAATCACCCCCAGGGCCACCAACCCCAAAACGGCGACGAAGATCGACAGGGCCACGACCGCCCGGTCCTTCCGGACGTAAAGATCGGTCAGCTCGTGGGTCGCGATGAGATCGCTGGACTGCAGAATTCTCGCCAGATCCTCCTCATCGCACTGCACGAGGAGTGTGTCCCCCGCATCCAGACGGATGTCCGAGAGCCGGTTCCGCTGGATCCGACCCCTGCGCTGAAGCGCCAGGACCAGACCGCCGTACCGACGGGCGAACGCGGGAGAGCGAAGCGTACGGCCGATGAGAGAGGAGCGAGGTGGGACCACCACTTCTACCAGCTTGATGCGATCGGAGCTCAGGTGTTCGTCTCCCACGGTGGCGTCGGGTTCGATCTCAAGTCCATACGCGTCCTGCATCTGAATGATCTTCTGAACGTCTCCGTGGAGCAGTAATACGTCACCGGCCTGAATCCGGCTCTCCCGGGGCCGCCAGGTTTCCTTCTCGTTCCGCAGGAGTTTGATCAGCTCGGCCGGGGCTCTCTCCCGGGTCGTGCCCCGCCCCCACGTTTGGCCGACCAGAGGCGATTTCTCGGTCACCCTCAGCTCCGCCAGATAGTCCGCCAGACGGTACTTGTCCACCTGTTGAACGTCTCCCTCGCGTTTCGGCAGAAGCCACCTCGCCACCACCATGAGATAGAGGATCCCGGCGGCGCACATCACAAGGCCGAGACGCGCGAACTCAAAGAGACCGAAGGCTTCCAGACCGGAGGAAACCGCCAGGGAACTGACCAGAATGTTGGTGGACGTTCCAATCAGCGTGCACACGCCGCCGAACTGACTGGCGAAGGAGAGCGGCATCAGCACTCGGGACGGGGACACCCCGCGGTTTCCCGCCAAGACAATGGCCACCGGAATGAAAATGGCAACCGTTGCCGTGTTGACGACGAAGGCGGAGAGCGCCCCGATGGCGAGACACAGAACGAGGACGAGTCGGGACTCGGCCTTTCCCGCCAACCGATCGATCCGGCGCGCCAACCACTGGACGAGGCCGGTGCGGACCAGCGCGGCGGACAGGACGAACATGGCCGCGACCGTGGCCGTCGCCTGGGAGGCGAACCCGTAGAGGGCCTGATCCGGCGCGATGAGGCCGAGCACGAGCAAGGCAGCGAGCACGACCAGGGCAATCACGTCAAACCGGCGCTTACCCATGACGAAGAGCACGACGGCGCCCGCCGCGACACCCAGAACCAGTATGATCTTGAGATCGGGCATGATCCGCGGATTCCCTTGAACCCTGGTAAGACATGCGGGCTAGTCAAACGCCGTCGCCCGGGCGGGTTCCCGCCAGTGGAGGCGGACGTCCGCCAGATGACGCTCGTGGGTGCGCTCGGGCGAGAGCGGCGGCAGCTCATCGAACGCGAAGAACTCCGCGGCCAGAGTTTCCTCGGACGCGCGCGTTTCCCCGCCGATGATCTCGCACAAAAAGACAACCTTGAACGCGTGGAAGAACTCCACGGGAACGCCGCTGCGGTTGGCGTCGTACACCCCGACCACCTTCCGAGCGACCACGGTGAGCCCGCTCTCCTCACGCACCTCCCGTTCGACCGATTCCGACGGGCGCTCGCCGACGTCCGCCCACCCGCCCGGCATGCACCAGCGCTCGTCGCTGCGTTCCTGCACGAGGAGGATTCGACCTTCTCGGACCACGCCCCCCCGGACATCGATCTTCGGAGTCGCGTAGCCGGGTTGACGGAGGAAGTTCTCTTGCAGGGGTTCCTTTTCCAGAGTCGTGTGGCACGCCAGAATCTCGGCCGAGATTTCCATCAGCCGAACGTAGCGCTCACGGTCATACACTCCGGGACCGTGCGTGAGTCCCGTCTGGGACATGGCCTGAATCTCTCTCGCCCAGTTGAGCCACCGAGGTTGGTCGCTTCCGTCCATGGGTCCACCCGCGCGCCGCACCGGAAGAAGAGAAGGGTATCGTCCACCGCAGGCGAGGCGACAACGCCGCCACCTGCAAGAAGCATCGCGAAGAGGCTCTCTTCCAACGGAGTTCACCCTATCACCGGGCACGATTCAACGCAAGGGCACAGGTCATGAAGCGCCGGGCGGGCTTTTGAGGGAAGAAGCCAGAGCATCCGCTACGGCGCCGACGGTCATGGACTCCACCCCGACGGGCCGCCCGTGTTCGGCCAACCCGGACAGAACGGCCGACAGAAAGGGCACCGCCACCCCCGATGCTCGAAGACGCTGCGGATGCTCGAGCACCTCCCGCGCCGGACCGCGGGCCACGGCCCGTCCCCCATCGAGGAGCAAGAGGTCTCGAACCCGTTCAGAGAGAAATCCCGTGTCGTGGGACGCCACCACCACGCCGACGCCCCGTTCGTGGAGAGATTCCAGGAGCGCGCCGAGTCGCCGTTTCCCCCTCTCGTCCAGCCCGGCGGTGGGCTCGTCGAGAAGAAGAATCTTGGGCCTCATCGCCAGAACTCCGGCCAGGGCCACTCGACGCATTTCGCCGAAGCTCAGCGCGAGGGGAGAGCGACCGGCCACCCGTTCGGGGTCGAGTCCCGTCCGGGACAGTGCTTCGCGAACTCGATCTTCCACCTCCACCCGACCGAGACCCATGTTCTTGGGCCCGTAGGCCACGTCCTCAAAAACCGTTCCCTCGAACAACTGTTTCTCCGGAAACTGGAAGACCAGGCCCACGGTAAAACAGACGCGGCGGCGGACGTTTGCGGATCGGGTCAGGTCGTGCCCCTCCACCATCACCCGACCCTTCGTGGGAAGCAGCAGGCCGCTCATGATCTGAAGAAGCGTCGTCTTCCCGGAGCCCCCGGGGCCCACAATTCCGAGGAAAGCTCCCGTCTCGACGCTGAGCGAGACCTCCTGGAGAGCGGGTACCGGCACGACCGTATCGCGGCTGTAGGAATAGCCGACCCTCTCCAGCGTGATCATGACGGCCCGCCTTTCCGCCGGCCGTGGTCCCCTCCGACCCATTCCGAGACAAACTCGTCCGCCGTCATGACGTTCGGGGGAAACTCGACTCCCCGATCCCTCAGCTCCGCCGTCAGGAGGGTCGCCGGCGGGCGGGCAAGACCCCAGCGCTCGCAATCCTGTGCGTGCAAGAAGAGTGACCTCGGTTCCTCCTCGGCCACCCGACGTCCTTTGAACAATACGACGACGCGGTCCGCTCGAAGTGCCTCTTCTGGAAACGCGGTCACCAGGACGACGGACACCGAACCGACGGATCGAATCCGTTCGAGCATCGCCATCAGCGTATCGCGAGCGCCGGCGTCCAGGAGAGCCGTGGGTTCATCGAGAAGAAGGACGCTCGGCCCCATCGCCAAGATGGACGCCACACTCACTCTCTGTTTTTCGCCCCCCGAAAGGCTCTGGGGTGGCCTTCGCCGAACAGATTCTAAATCAAACGCTTGCGACAATTCATTGACTTTGTGTCTCATATGGTCCGGCCGCAGAGCAATCTGTTCCATCCCGAAGGCCAGCTCGCGTTCGACCGTCGGACTCACCATCTGAGTCTCGGGGTCCTGGAATACGATTCCGATCCGCCGGGCCACCTCCGACCTCGACGGCAACGCCTGGAGGTCCGCCCCATTCATCAACACCCGGCCCCCGGTGGGACGGAGGATCCCGGCCAGGATCTTGAGCAGCGTGCTCTTGCCGCTGCCGTTCTCCCCCATAACGGCGATCCACTCTCCGGGACCCACGGAGAGGTCGATCCCCGCCAGAGCGGTGGACTGTTCCGCGTTCGAGTATTGGAAGTCGACGGAAATCGCTTGAAGCACTGTGGGATCAGTCTCCGTCATAGAGATCCTTCAGATACGCGCGCGCCCGGTCGGCCCACTCCCCCTCAGGATTCATCTCGAGAAATGCGCGCCAGGCATGGGCGGCGTCTTTCCGTTTGCCCGCCATCTCCAGAGCCAGCGCAACGCCGAATCGGGCCGGGGCGAATGCGGCGTCGAACCGGGCTGCCTGTTCAAACTCGCGGCGGGCTTCCTTGACCGAACCCTGCATCAGATAGGCGCACCCCAGCGCGTACCGGAAATCCCGGTCAAGGGGGCGGCGGGTGACCACTTCCTCCAGCGCGTCGACGGCCTCGATGGTTCGTCCATCCCTGAGGTAGGCCAGCGCCAGATGGTAGCGCGGGGTCACCACTTCCGGGGCGGCGGACAGGGCCTTCTCCAGCTGACCGATGGCCTCCCGGTCTCGTCCCAGTTCCAGAAGATAGGTGCCGCGATTGTACGGTCTCTTCGCACCCCTTCGCTGCTCCGCCATGGAAACCAGAATCTGCCGGTCCTTCGGAGTGAATACGGTGAAACCGGTCTCCACCTCACCGGGATTGGGCAGTTCGTTCACGATGGCCAGGGACCAGGCCAGAGAGCGTTCGCCGTAGATCCGCTCCGCCAGATCGTAGAGGGTCTCACCCGGTTGGATCGTATAGAGGATCAGGTCATCCGGATAGTCGGGAAAGCGGGGCGGTGGGGGGGCGCCACAACCCGACGAGAGCATGAACATCGCGACTCCCCAAAGGAGCATCCCCCGCGCCCTCGATCGACCGCGGCCCGTGCTCTTCGACGCGCCCACCTTTTCACACACTCGCCTGCTCCTCCCCTCTCAAGCTTTCGAGCATCTCCTTCAGGGCCCTCTCCAATCGATCTAGACTCGAGAGCTCCGGCAGATGCCCCCTGAGACGGGAGCTGAAGGGCAGGCCCTTCGAGTACCGGACGACGAACTTCCGGAACTCACGCATCGCCGTCTCCTCCTCATGTTCCGACACGAGATCCTGAGCGTGGCGGAGGCAGAGCGCCGCGCGCTCCGCGGGCGAGGGTGGAGGCACCACGACCCCCGATCGGAGCCAGGCGTTCGTGCGATCGAAGATCCACGGATCTCCCACGGCCGAGCGTCCGATCATTACGGCCGCGCACGCCGTGGTGTCGAACATCCGTTTCGCATCTTGCGGGCAGCGTACGTCTCCGTTTCCCACGACCGGAATGGAAACGGCATCGACGACCTCGGCGATGAGGTCCCAGCGCGCCTCACCCTCGAATCTCTCGGCTCGAGTTCGTGCATGAACGCTGATCGCGGCCGCTCCCGCCTGTTCAAGAATTCGGGCAACGGCCCGATGGTTGTGCTCCTCCGCCCTCCATCCAACGCGAATCTTGACGGTCAACGGAACCGAGGCGGCGGCCACCATCCCCTCGACGATGCGGCCGAGTGCATCGGGATCCTTGAGCAGGGCGGCCCCACCGTTGCGCTTGCAGACTTTCTTGACCGGACAACCGGCATTGAGATCGATAAAATCGGGATTTGCCTCCGACAACATCTCGGCCGCTCGGGCAAGGACATCCGGGTTGGAGCCGAAGAGCTGGAGCCCGATCGGGCGTTCTTCGTCGGTGAACCGCACCCACCGGCGCGACTCGCCGTCGCCCCGCACGAGCCCGTCCGCGCTGATCATCCCCGACCACACGGCCGCAGCCCCGTGCTCGAGGCAAATCCGCCGGAAGGGCCGGATCGAGTATCCGGCCAGCGGGGCCAGTACGACGGCCCGTCCATCTTCGAGAAAATCGAGTCCCACGCGCCCACTATAGACGAGGGAGTGCAGTCAGGCAACCGGTATCAACCCTAGGAGCAGAGATGCGAAAGCCGAGAGCCGAAAGCCGGAACACACCCGTTCCGGGCCGGCTGTGGGGAGAGTCCGCCGGAGCAGGGGACACAGCGTGGGGTTTTTCAACGCCGCGGGATTCCTCCCTCCTCACTGCTGACCCTCCCCCCTTCACGCTGTGACCCGGCGACGCCGGACTCTTCCCGCGGCAGAAGGCCCGCGCGAGAGAGATCCGAAAACCAAGAGCCGAAAGCCGGAACACACCCGTTCCGGGCCGGCTGAAATCTCATTTGGCTCCCGATCCTCGCCGCCCGCACGAAAACGGCCCGGCGCCTAAGCGCCGGGCCGCATCCGCTTCTTCCCGATTCTGTTCTAGCGCACGACCAGAATCTTGCCTGTCGCCCGATCCCCCCCGGCCTCCAACCGGACGAAATAAATTCCCGGGGGGACGATTCGCCCGGAGTCGTCTCTCCCATCCCAGGAGACCGAATGTCTGTCGGCCGACCGCAGGCCGGAAACGAGCTCCCGAACGAGTCTCCCCCGCACATCGTGTACGGTCAGATTCACCCTTCCGTGCTCGGGCAGTCCAAAGCCAATCTCCGTCGCCCGGCCGAAGGGATTCGGAGCCACCGAGTACAAACCGAAGGCGACCGGTTCAGACATCTCCGCGAGATCGGTTGCCTCGACGGCTGCGTAGCTCCCCACCGTGAAGGACCACGCCGCTTGGGGAACGGGAACACCGTGAACGTCCGAGAGATCGAGGATCACCGCGTGTTCCCCTTCGGCCAGAGGCTCCAATGGTTCCCAGACGACGATCTGGCCGGACGGATCGTAGGAATGCGGGACCCCGATCCCATCGACCGTCAGCACAATGGACGCCGGATCGATCTCCGCTCCACAACCCACCACCCTTGCGGCGATTCCCGACGGTGACGTCTCAACAGAGGTTTCCGGCTCCGGCCTGAATCCGGCGGCCGCCAATCCGACGCGTGCGTAGTCACCCACCTGGATGGTCTTTCGAAGCTCGGGTTCGAAATCCTCGGGCAACACCGTCCCTGACGCCGTCACGGTCAGCGCGTACGAACCCGTCACGTCCGTATTCTGGAAGAGCGCACTGTAGATGCCGTCGGACGCAACCGCGTCGCCCTCGACGCCGGCGTCGTTAAGAACCAGACTCGCGACGCCTCCATCGGGTCGAATCAGTCGACCCGAGACCTCCGCCCCCACAACGGCACCCCACGAATCTCCGGTTCGCTTCCGAAGGCTCACGCGAGCGAGAACCGGATCCCCGGGCTCATAAAGGGCATCAAACGCAAGGAAGTTGCACGACACGGCCGCGTCGGCCGCCACGTTCAGACCGTATTCGGCTCCCCCATCCGGGACCTCCACACCCGTCACGTGCGCTCTCCAAACACCCGGCAACGGGGAATCGACTTCATAGTACGCGTAGCTCGGGGTTTCGACGTAGGCGATTTCCGAAACGTGCATCGCGACACCGGGAGTGATCGCCGATCCGTCCGGTGCGGTGAGAGTCAGGTCCAGGGCTTGCGTCGGCCAGAAGAGAGAGAACTGGGCCCCGGCCGCTCCGGCCGGAACAACCACCTCCTCGACAACCGTCTGCCCCGGGTTGATCCACCCGTGAGACACCCGGAGCCCCGTGCTGCCGCCGATGATAATCTGGATTAAGTCATAGATCGCCTGGATATCGGTGGTCGTCGCCGGGAAATACATGCCCCCCGTCTGCAGGGCGATTTGCATCAACGTCGCCACGTCCGCCTCGGCGCCGAAGCCGACGGTGAAGATCGGCCACCCCATGGCCTGGAACGCCGCGACCTGGGCGGCGTAGGTGCCCGTGTTGTGGTACCCGTCGGACATGAAGACGACGAATTTCTGCGGCGTCCCGGACGCCGCCAACTGATCGTATGCCGTTTGGAGACCGGCCCCGAAGTTCGTGTTGCCTCCCGCCGTGATGGTGTAGAGGGCGCTCTTCAGGAGCTGTTTGACCGGATCGTAGGGAGACGAATCCGGAATGAAGGTCAACGGCGCCACCAGCCTCGAGAAACTGCTGAACGAAACGATTCCCAGCCAATCCAGCGCACGGGTGTTGTCTACGAAGTACCGGGCGGCCGCCTTGGCCCAGGACAGCTTGTTCTCATTCGCCATGCTGCCGGAACTGTCGAGGACGAGGATGATATCGGGGCCGGGACTCTCATGGAAGAACGTCCACGTCACATTGTCTCCGTTGGGGGTGACCCGATTCCCGTCCATGCGATGGCTTCCCGCGACCGCCGCACCCCAACTCCGGAATTTCTCCGCCAGCGCAGTCACCGTGACTTCCCAGTCGCCGGTTCCCGTCCAGTCAAACAACACCTTCCGGACCTTCCCGGAACCCTCCCAACGCACGTTGCTGATCTGGACGCCGCGACTTATGGCAAACTCCAGAGCCTCCCCAGCCGGAATGTTGTCCTGGCAGTACGTGTCCACCATGAAGTGACCCGTGCCCGATTCATCGGCCGCTCCCTCCGGAAACTTGTCCTCGGTTGCGGGACACAGCGTCACCTTTGCACCTGCGGGAACGATTCGGAAATCACGAAGGTGCGCCGGCATGTCGTCATAGGCTTCGCCCGCCATCCGATGGTCTCCGTCTCCCAGGGAACCGTTCATTCGCCGAAGCAGCTCCTCGTTGTTCGTCTCGCAGGCAATCCCGGTCGTCCAGGTGTTGTAGCCGAACGCGACGCCCCCACCGCAGGCGGCCGCCCAGCCGTTCTCGAAGCCGTAGCAACAGGACAGTATCGTGATCGCCCGGCTCTGCGTCAGCATGGCGTTCCAGTGGGCCGTGGCCCAGGCGGTGGTTCCCGTGGCCACCCACGGATGTCCGGTCGGCCAGTTCTCCCCCGTCAGCTCCACGGGAACCACCAGGGGATCGTTCCCACACCACGCGAGGATCTGCGCCTGTGACTCGAGAACCACCATCTCGAGATAGTTCCCGCCCCCGGACGGCTCCCCGTGACAGGCATAGTACAGGACGTCGGCGAAGCGCATGTTCTGAAGGTTACCGTACGTGCACTCCTCGCAATCTCCATCTTCGTCGTCGTCATCCGTGTAGATGCACAGGCTGACGTTGTAGTCCTGATCTCGAACATAGTCGCCGACCGCGGCGATCTCGGCGGGGAAACCGGAGAATGCCGGGTCGTACGTATAGCCACACCATGCATAGAGAAACGTGCCGTCCGGGGAATACGCCCCATCGTTCTTGAGCCGCTCCCCCCTCTCTTCTCCAGAGCGAAGTCGCAAATCCTTCCGCTCGCGAGCATCGAGGTCGACGTTCCTGGGCGGAAGCGGCAAGGCGTCGGGGCCGGATTCCAGGAGAACGGCGCTTCGCAACGACTCCAGCCGAACGTCCAGCTGCGAGCTCGTCTCAAAACCGGCCACGAAGCGCTCACACAGTCCGGACGTCTCCCTCGGCAGGACTCCCAGGGAGACGAGTTCCTCCTGCTTGGCGGCCGCCGAGAGCGAGGAGCTCCTCAACACGGACAGCGCTTCGGGAAGAAGAACGGCCGCCCTCTCCTCAGAGATGGCGATCTCATCGGCGCCCGAGAACAGGAAGAAGCAATCGCCCTTCTCGAGCCGTCGTTCATATCGCTGCCTCAGCGCTTCGACCCGCTCGACGTACTCGTCCCGACTCGGCGACCCTGTGCCGTCGGGACCGTACATCTCGCTGACCATTCTCATGCGCGAACCGCCGAACTGGATCCGCCTGATCTCGCCCTGGAAGCTCTCCAGGACCCAGATCCCGTTTTCATCCCTGTACATGTCTCTGACGCAGGGCAGATTCCGGTAGTAGTCGGTGACGCGCTCGTAGGCTTCATCGTAGGGGTGATGCGTGAAGAGATACCACTGCTTGGCCGTATCGAAGAGGAGGCCTCCGGGCTCGCGAATGCGGAGCGCCTCCTCGAGTGTGCTCTGGCGGGTGAGGCCCGCCGGGAATCCGGGGTCGTGATCGAAGCGGTATCTCACCTCCGGCGGCCAGGGGAGAGGTTGAGTGACCTGGATGCCGTTGATGTGGACGGCCAGCTCCACCCGATCGACCGAATACGGGGCGTCGAGATAGCGGCCCTCCCAGAAAACGAACCCTCGATCGACCGGTTCGCCGCGAAAGGTGCCGAATCCGGAAGACTCCTGACCCCCCGCCGGAGTCACGTGGAGAATCATGGCCACGAGGGTCAGCAACAGCAGCACACCGGCCGTGTTTCGCGTACACATCGTCTGCCCCCTTTCGTCTGGCCTGGATAATGCACGAGTGTTCTCTGGGCCGAGGTGTAAGATCGAGGTGCAAGATCCAGGAAGAGCGATGGAGAAGGAGAGAGACACAGCGAGAGATTCCGAACCAGGACATCACACGAAAGACGCTGCGTTCTCCATTGCGGTTGACTCTCGGTTCACCGGCCCGGCAACGGGGTGTGAGCGCCCGGCTTAGGAGCTCGGCGTGAGGCCTCGCGTTCCCCGGGGCCGCTCCCACGGACATCTTGCCGGACAGGGGAAGGCGCCAATGATTCTAGCAGAGCGCGCGTATTATCTCAAGCTAAATATCATCGCCCTCCAGACGTATGAGCCAGCGTCATTGTCTCGATCTCTCTCTACTCTTTACTTCGCCGGTCTCGAGCTGCGGAGTCCGGCAGAGTCGGGCCGCCCGGCCCCGGCGGCGCGGAACGTGGGTCTCACAAGATCTTGCCGTCGGCAACCCATGGTGCTAGAGTTACGCCGTTGGGTTGGGGCCCGCCTTTGAGCCGACGGGAGGGAATGATGTCATCTGTCACCGACAAGATCCTCAAGGAGAAAGTGGAACAGACCATCCGGCTGCTCGAGCGTGAGGGCATCGATCTCTGGATGACGTTCGTCCGGGAATCTTCCACGATTCACGATCCCGCCCTGGATCTCATCTGCGGTATGAACCTGACGTGGCCGTCCGTTCTGCTGATCTCGCGAACCGGAGAGAAGACAGCCATCATCGGAAATCTCGAAGTCGCCGCGCTCGAGACGAAAGGCGTTTACGATCAAATCGTCGGCTATGACGTCGGCGTGAAGGAACCCCTCGTCGAAGCGCTCAACCGGATCGCACCGCGGACCATTGCCGTCAACTACTCCGAGAACAACCTGATGGCCGACGGGCTGACCCACGGATTGTTTCTCATGCTACAGACGCTTCTCTCGGGGACCCCCTATGCGGACCGCTTCGTCTCGTCGGACCGTCTGGTTTCTTCCCTTCGGGGCATCAAGTCTTCCACGGAGATCGATTGTCTGCGTAAAGCGGTCCGGTCCGCGGAGGCGATCTTCGCCGCCTTCGGGACATCGGTCGTACCGGGTCTCTCAGAGAGACAGACGGCCGAGTTCTTCCACGGCGAGCTTAAGAGGCGCGGCCTGGAACCGGCCTGGGACCTGGACCATTGCCCAAGCGTCACGGCGGGACCGGACTCGCCGTTCGGTCATGCGGGTCCTCTCGACTATGCGGTCCAGAGCGGTCAGACCATCGGCGTGGACTTCGGGGTCAAGGAGGACGGCTACTGTTCGGATCTCCAGCGCCTGTGGTACGTCCCGAAAGCAGGAGAGACGGGACCGCCGGCGGAAGTGAGGAGGGCCTTTGACGCCGTTCGCGGCAGCATCGAGGCCGCTTTCCGCATGGTCAGGCCGGGCGAGGTGGGCCACGCGGTGGACACGGCGGCCCGTGAGTACCTGAAGAAACGCGGTTTCGACGAATACCCGCACGCCCTCGGACACCAGATCGGGCGATCCGTCCACGATGGCGCTTCACTCATCGGGCCGAAGTGGGAGAAATACGGCGACACGACCTCCCGCCCTCTCGAGACAGGTAACGTGTTCACGCTCGAGCTGGAAGTCCAGATTCCTCAGGGCCTCGTGAGTCTCGAGGAAGACATCCTGATCACCGAGACGGGTTGCGAGTATCTGTCCAATCCGCAGACGGAGATCTGGATCGCGGGGTAGGCGAAACCCGTAGCCATAGATTACACAGACCGCGCAGATTCAGAGAACGCGGTGAGGCCAATGCTCGCCTCACCGCTTCTGAGTGTTTCGCTTCGTGATCTTCGTGTCCTTCCTCGCTACTTGAGCAGCACGGCCTTCTTGGTAAACCGGTGTTCACCGGACTCGTAGCGAATCCAGTACACGCCGGCGGCCATGTCCCTGCCGTGATCGTCCCGGCCGTCCCACAGAGCATACCGACGTCCGGGTTCCTGAACCTCGTCCACCAGAGTCCGGACGAGACGGCCGCCCACGTCGTAAACGCCGATCTTCACCTGCGCCCGGTCGCCCACGGAGTAGTGAACGGTCGTCAGAGGGTTAAACGGGTTCGGGAAGTTCTGGCAGAGGTCGTAGACAAACCGAGGGCCGGCCTCCGCCGCCTCGACATCCGTGGTCGCCGTGACGCTGACGGGGATCGATACCTGAGCGATGACCTCGGGCGGCGACTTGCCTTGCGCCACCCAGGCGTTATAGAGATCCTGACCCGCCGAGTTCGTGGTGTTTTCATCCCTCAGGAACTCCACATACTTCTTAGAGGTCGACTGGTAGTACAGAGTCACGTGTGCCGTCTCGGCCTCGACCGGCAGGAAGTACTCGGTGTCGTCCCAGTACTGGCCGTCGGCGTAATCGTACCCCACGGGCGGGGACTGGACGGCCTGGAAACCGGCGTACGTGTATCCCCGCGGGGGAATCCGGTTGTCGAAGTACACGGTGTCGCTCAGGACGAAGTGGAAGGACTTCCCGGCGGGGAAACCCAATGCCGCGGCCAGACCGGGACTCAGGCCGGGATGGGTTTCATAGATCTTGAGCTGCTCATCGTGCGAGAGCTCGGCCGTCCCGAAGTCATAGGCGCCCGACTCGAACACCTGCTGGCCCGCTCCATCGACAGCCTTCACGTTGATCCAGACCCGCCTTCCCTCCGGATACCCCGAAGGAAGCCGGTGACCGGTTTCGTTGGTCACGCGAACCGTCAGCCCGAACTCCTCGGGCGTCGCGTCAAGCGAGGCCGCCAGCTGGATCATGGCCCGGGCCCGCACTTTCGCAGCCTGGAGCTGGGCTATATCCACTTCGTCCGGGAAGAAGTCGGCGATGATATCCGGCACAAACGTGTTTCCGCCCGTGAAGTCGTGGAGACCCAAGTCCGAGCGGGTCGGCGCGCCGGGTTCGTTGCAGCCCTTGGCGGTCACGTCCCTCATGTGACAATCCTGACAGGTGGAAACGATGCCGTCCGGCTTATCGCCCGCAAACTGGGGAGCGTATACGCCGACGGATGCGTACTCGCTCGCCGTCCACTCGCTGTACGTTCTCTCGACGGGGAACATGTTCCGGATCTGCATGTCGGGGTGTTCCTCGTCAAAGGCGCTCGGCACATAGTCGCCCGGAGACACCTGCAGGAACACGGGACTACTCACATCGTGACATGTCCCGCAGAGATCGGATGAGCGGAAGAAAGGTGAATGGACGGTCGCGTGGCTGGCCTGCGCATCGTCATAGGGACCGCGGCGAAGCGGGGTCGGATCGTTGATGAACTGGCCGTTGCCGTACTGGAGGGGCAGAGGCGAAACCGTCGCCAGGACCGCTTCGTCCTCAAACGGACTCACGCCGAACTCGTAGTCGAAGTCCACCATGCGGTGACAATAATCGCAGTGGAGACCGTGGCGGTCCTTTGCGTTGAGCATGTCCCCGCTCGTGTCGACGGAGCGTCCCTCCTGCCATCCTCCGGGCGAGTGGCACCGGATGCACAGATCGCCCGACCCCGGCGCGTCCTGCTCGGCGATTGCCATGCAGGCGAAGAAGAAGGGATCCCGGGCCGCCTGGGCCATCATGCTGCCTCGCCAGACGTACCAGGGTTCATTGGCGGTGTCGTAGTTGCCGTGGCAGGTTGCGCAGGAGACGTCCGGGTCCTCCAGAATGGCCCCCTCGTGAGGTTGAGTCCCGGACATTTCCACGTCACGGAGAGTGGTCGGCACGATTCCTGGCGGGCGGCCGATAATCGTGAAATCGGCGTCGCTGTCGTCGGACCCGCTGTTTCCGGCGTTGTCGACGGCAACGACCCGGATTCTGCTCTCCGCCCCGGGGTAGTTCGGAACAAACCATGAGAAGCCGGTTCCCGGAGCCTGATTCGTAGCAACCGGCTTGAATGATGCGCCGCTATCGTCGGACAGATAGACGTTCACGTGCGAAATCCCGCTGGCATCGGTGGCGGTGAAGGTGACGGAGTAATAGCTGCTGGCCGTGAGACTCTCGCCGCCGTTCGGCGTATGGACCGTCACATCAGGCGGAGTGGTATCGCTGGCGCCGGCAGGTGTCAGGTACGGCTGGACTTCGGCCACCGGAATGTTCAACACATTGGCGACGTTGCTCGCTCTGAGTCCGGGAAAGGTCGGGGTGTTCGGGAAAACCACGCTGGTGATTTCCGCCAGATTGCTGTATCCGTCCCCATCCGAGTCGTCGTTCTCGACGGCCAGAATGGCGTCCGGATCGCTCAGTCCGTTGTTCCGCCCGACTTCGATCCCCAAACCGTAGGGATTCCTCGGTCCTCCGCCATCGAAGTCGAAGTGGCAGACGCCGCAGTGCTTGGCATTGCTGGGGAGGTCATCCAACTGCGTGTCGACGGCAACCGGATAGATGTCGAAGAAGTCCGCACGAATGGGATTTCGGGCCGGGGACCATTCCGGGCACAGCAGGATCAACAGCATAGACGCAGTGACCACTGCAGTGACTCCTAAACCTAGCGGAAAACGTTTCATTGTGGCCCTCCCCGGGTTGCCGGATCTGATGGAAACGTCGAAGGCGATCTACGGCTCGATCGATCTGCTTCCGAACTCCGAGATGAGATAACACAAAGCGTGGCTCCGCCCGACGAATCGATATGTTTTGTAGATAATATCACAAACCAAGATCGAGGTCCAGCAAAACCCTCTGCCGGGATTGACAATCTCCGGCTTTCTTTGACACCTTGCGACCGCGCGCCCGTTCGGCCCCCGGAACGCGGCTTTCTTCGGCCGGAACTGACCGCGGGATGACCTCCCGAGCCCATAGGCGGGCTGCCGCCGAAAAAAGCGGGCGGCCGGGGAAGGACCCTCTCCCGGCCGCCCATCTTCGGTGTGTGTGAGAAACCTCTACCTTTTGGCCCATGTCCCCCAAGCGGGGGGCAAGGTGATCTTGGTGGTATCGGGCTCTCGGCTTTCGGTTCTCGGCTCTCGGTCTTCTAGGGTGGGTTCTTCCAATCGACGGGTCCGATGGTGAAACGGTGTTTCAAACGGGGCAGCACGATCTTCCTCCAGGCGCGCGTGAAGTAGGCAAACGCCTCGTCCCACTGTTCCCCCTCGCCCCACCCGTCGTGCGTCAGGATCACTCGCGTGCGTCCCTCGGACAAGCTCTGCAATCTCACGACGAGGTGCGTCCGCTGCATTCGAATTGCATGAAGGTGCGGCGGCGCGTTCCAGGTCACGGCCAGCATCCGCCCGGGCTGGAGGGCCATGATTCTCATCCCCTCCGCGCCCCGTTGTCCCGGCGGCGCCTCCGGGTCGAAGAGAATCTCATAGAGACCGTCGATTCCCAGATCCACTCGAGCCGCCGGAGCGAAGAAACTTCGAATACCCTCCTCCGTTGTCCATGCCTTCCAGACCTCGTCCACGGGAGCATCGATAATGATGTCTTCCCTGATCACGCGTTCCGGGTTCACCTGTGACATCCACTACTCCATTGCAAGGAAGCGAAAGCCGGAGTACCTACACCCCGGGCCGGCCGCAGGGAAGACTCGCCGGAGCGACGACAGGGCGTGGGGTTCTTCAACGCCGCGGGTCACCCCTCTCCTCGCCGATCCGAATCCCCCCTTCACGCCATGGAGGAGCGACGCCGAGCCTTTCCCGCGGCAAGAGGCCCCCGCCGGAGATCCGAATGCCGCAACACGCGATCCCGGGCCGGCCGCAGGGAAGACTCGCCGGAGCGACGACAGGGCGTGGGGTTCTTCAACGCCGCGGGTCACCCCTCTCCTCGCCGATCCGAATCCCCCCTTCACGCCATGGAGGAGAGACGCCGAGCCCTTCCCGCGGCAAGAGGCCCCCGCCGGAGATCCGAATGCCGCAACACGCGATCTCGGCCCGGCCAAGAGCAAGCATCCCTATGCACCGGCGAGGTATTCCAGCGCCCCGCCCAGATCTGCAATTCGAGTGTGGGGAATCTTCGCCCGTTCACAGTGGTCGGCCAGATCGCCCTTGGCCAGAATCACGTCGGCGTGCGGCAGGGCGCACAGATCCGAGAGCCCGTCCCCGATGAACACCGTACCGTAGCCGGCCGTCTTGTAGCGGCCGACGTGGTAGCCCTTGCAGTTGGCGCAGCGCCGGCATCCCTGATCGTAATAGGGAAACGACGGCCGAAGCCGCTTTCCTTCGAACTCCACCCGGTTGGCGAAGCAGGGAACTCGAATTCCGTGGCGATGGAGGATGCAGTCAATGTATTCGCGAAAACCGTCGCTCACGATGCAGATCGGAATCGAGCGGTTGCGAGCCCATTCCACAATCTCGTGAAAACGGGGATCGATGTCCTGCCGGGAGGCGAAATCCTCGAGGTCCTCGAGCGTGGCCAGAGTGAGCGCACTTTCTTTCTCCAGGCACTCTCGGGACCCGATCCGTCCCTCCTCCCACTCCCGCACCACGTCTTCCCACGGGGGCCGGGCGAAGGTCCGGAAAAACGCGTGTCCTACATCGGTGCAGGCGACCGTGCCGTCGAAATCACACACGATCGCCGGATCCACGCGGCTACTCATCGCCGTCGGGCAGATCCACCTGACGGGCCGCAGCGATCTCGAACAGCTCGTTCATCGACGCCGCCTGGGTCAGCAGATCCACGGCCGCCTGTACCTGCACGTCCCTCTCGATCGCCACCTTGGCCGCCGCCTCGTGGCCCTGCAAACGGTCGGCGATTTCCCTCTGGATCGCACGCCGGATGTATTCGTCCTCGCGTGCGAACTCCTCTTCCTCGAATTCAATCTCCTCGGCGATCAGAAGATCCCGGAAATCGCTCACCATGCGGTCGTCCGCCCTGGGAATCTCAGTTGCCTCCGGGTGTTGCGAGACCCACTCCGTAGCATAGCTAAAGAAGAGCGTGTTCCGCTCCAGAAGAAGAGGCAGCCCGGTCAACCGCGTGGGCTCGACCACCACGTCCGGCATGATGCCCCCACCGCCGAACACCTCCCGGCCGAGACCCGTGTAGAAAGTCTCTTCGGACTCCTCCGGAACGTCCGCTCCGGCGACCTCCACCGATTCCTCCGCCTCTTCACCGTCCCGGTGAATGCAGCGGCCCGACGGCGTATAGTACTTCGCCGTCGTCAGCTTGAGCGCGCACCCGTTGCCCACCTGAGTCACGGTTTGCACGGATCCTTTCCCGAACGATCGGGTCCCGAGCACGAGCCCGCGGTCGTGATCCTGGATCGCCCCGGCCACGATCTCCGAGGCGCTGGCGCTCGATCCGTTTACCAGAGCGATGATCGTGTAGTCTCCGATCCCACCGCTGCGCGCGTAGTAGCTCTGGTTCTGTCCGCTCTTCCGCCCCCGGGTGGAAACGATCAGGTCTCCCCGTTCCAGGAACTGTTCGGACACCGACACGGCCTGTGTCAGCAAGCCCCCGGGGTTCGTCCGGAGATCAAGAATCAGCCCTCGAAGCCCCTCGGAGGAGAGACTGTCCAGCGCTTCCCCCAGTTCCCTCGTGGTCGCTTCACTGAACTGGCTGACGCGGACGAAACCGACGCCCTCCGCGAGCATAAACGCGTAGGGGACGCTCTTGAGCTTGATGACGTCGCGCGTGATAGTCACATCGAAAGGTTCCTCTTCTCCCGCGCGCAGGATGGTAATCGTGACGGGGGTCCCTCTGGGACCCCGGAGCTTCTGAACCGCATCGTTCGTCGTGATCCCGGCAGTGGACTCGCTTTCGATCTGGATGATTTTATCTCCGCCCTGAATGCCCATTCGGTAGGCGGGCGTCCCTTCCAGCGGAGACACAACCGTCAGCACGTCGTCGCGGATTGCGATTTCGATTCCCAATCCCTCGAAAGATCCTCGGGTCCCGGTCATCAGGGTCCCATAGTCCGTCTGATCCAGGAACTGGGAGTGCGGATCCAGCGTCCCCACCATCCCCCGAATGCCGCTGTAGACGAGATCGACCAGATCTACGTCCTCCACGTACTCCGAGCCGATGCGATTGAGGACGTTGCTCATCACACCGAGCGCAGTGTACAGACTGTCGTTGCTGCCCTCGGCATATCCCCAGAGCCATCCCCCCACCGACAGGAGGACCAGAACGGTGATCCACTTTGCGCGACTCCATGTTCTCATGGGTAACTCCACTCCCTAGGGGAATCGTTGTCACGAATTCGCCCGAGTACATCTCCGACAGGACGGGCGCCTGGTCCCTTCTTCATCGTCTACCCCCGGGAAGTCGCCGTGTTCCCGGCGCCCCCGATCCGGGCCGTCTGGGGAACCGGCGCTCCACTACCGTTTCTTTCGGGAGCGAGACGCCTTGGCCTTAGCCTTGGCCTTTTTCGGTTTCGTCTTG
>CAZSXU010000009.1:55642-77618 GCA_964610505.1 uncultured bacterium
CCCGGCTTCGCCTTCTTCACTCTCTTTCCGGCCGAAGCCGGGGTTCTCTTCGTCGCCGTCTTGCCCTTTGCACCATCCGTTCCGGCGATGAACGCCTCGGTCATCTCCCGGGCCTCCACGTCCGTATACTGCACCGGAGGAGACTTCTTGAAGTAGGCGGACGGGCCTTCCACGGCTCCGCTCAGGCCTCGATCCATCGCCAGCTTGCAACAGCGAATGGCGTCAATCGTCACACCCGCCGAATTCGGGGAGTCCCATACCTCCAGCTTCAGCTCGATATTGAGCGGCACGTCTCCAAACGTCCGGCCTTCCATCCGCACATAGGCCCACTTTCGGTCATCCAGCCATTCCACATAGTCACTCGGGCCGATGTGGATGTTGCGGGATCCCATGTCGTAGTCCAACTGCGAGGTCACGGCGTTCGTCTTGGAGATCTTCTTCGACTCCAACCGGGACCGCTCCAGCATGTTGAGGAAGTCCGTGTTCCCGCCCACGTTGAGCTGGCTGGTCCTCTCCAGCCTCACGCCCCGCTCTCGGAACAGCCGGGTGAGCACGCGGTGCACGATGGTGGCACCGACCTGAGACTTGATGTCATCCCCGATAACGGGCAGCCCGCGCTCTTCAAACCGTTTCTGCCAGTACGATTCTCGGGCAATGAACACCGGGATGGCGTTTATGAATCCGCAGCCCGCGTCCAGGATCTGCTCGACGTACCATTTCGTCGCCTCTTCGCTCCCCACGGGCAGGAAGTTGATCACGACGTCCGTCTTCGTCTGCTTCAGCAGGCCCGAGATGTCCCCCGTCGGCCCCGGAGCTTTCTGGATGATTCGGCTGAGGTATTCGCCAAGCCCGTCATGGGTCATTCCGCGAACCACTTCCACGCCGAGGTGGGGGACATCCATGAACTTGTAGGTGTTGTTGGGCCAGGTGAAAATCGCCTCACCGAGGTCCTTCCCCACCTTGTTCGCATCGATGTCGATGGCGGCCGTGAACTCGATGTCCCGAACGTGATACCCCCCGACTCGTGCGTGCATGAGACCGGGAATGAACTCATCTTCTGCCGCGTTCCGATAGAAATGCACACCCTGAACAAGAGACGACGCGCAGTTCCCCACGCCGATGATGCCGACTCTCACTTTTCCCATCTCCACACTCCTCCTTGCCAGCACAGGCCCCGTCCGCCTCTCGTCCCCGGATCGACAGGGCGAACTCCGCTACCGGTTTCTATTCAGGGTCTTCGGACGTCTCAGGTTCGAAGATCCGGCCGATTCATCACCAGATGGACGTGATGGATTCTCTGCAGGGCCGTCAGATGCGAAAGAACCGCCAGCAGCCAGAGACTCCAACCCGCCACTTGCACTCCCAATAACGATGCCACAATAAGAATCGCCAACCTCTCCGGTCTCTGGATCCAGCCGACCCGGCATTCCTGCCGCAACCCCTCGGCCCGAGCTCGCGTGTAGCTGACCATCATCGAGCCCGAGAAGGCAAGAAAAACCGCCATCCACTGCGCGCTCTGCACCTGGACATAGTACGCGCCCAGGCCCAGATACACCAGCAGTTCGGAATAGCGATCGACGGTCGAGTCCAGAAAGGCGCCGAACGCGGAACCCTTCCCTGTCGCTCGCGCGACGGCCCCATCGGTCATGTCACAGAGACCCGCCAGAAGGAGCAGAATCCCACCGACGGGGAAGTGGCCCTTGGCGTAGGTCACCCCGGCGGCAACGCTGAAGGCCAGACCCAGAACCGTCAGCACCGTGGGATGGATTCCCATCCGAGCGACGGCATCGGTCGCCGGGTCCAACCATGCCCTGACTCGAGTCTTGAACGCGTCCACGGTCAACCCCTTTGCAGTTCAGGAATCGTCCCGCCCGGATTTCCCGGCCCGCGACATGTCCACCGCTCGCTTGTACAGAACTCTCCGCGGCAGGCCGCTCACGTGGGCCGCCTCACGAGCCGCATCGCCCGGAGACGCTCGCCGCTCCGTGAGCAACCACTCCAGGTGCCGGTCGGCCCATGCAAGTCGTTCCGGATCCTCTTCCCCCACATCCCGGGCTCCCTCGCAGACGACGACGAACTCCCCCCTGGGTTCGTGGTTCCGGAAGAACTTGGCGAGATCGCTCACCGTACCCCGTCGGACCTCTTCGTACGTCTTCGTCAGCTCCCGCGCAACGGCGATGTTCCGTTCGCCCAGCACTTCCCCGAGATCCTTCAAGAACGAAACCAGTCGGTGCGGGGCCTCGTAGAATATCATCGTGCGCGGTTCCACCCGCAGAGCCGCAAGGCGCTTCTTCCTCGCCGAGCTTCGCGGCGGCAGGAAACCCTCGAAAACGAAGCGATCGATCGGGAGTCCCGAGACCACCAACGCGGGAATCAGGGCGGTCGGGCCGGGGATCGGAACAACGGGGACCCCTTTTCTCAGCGCGGCCTGCGCCAGTCGATAGCAGGGGTCGCAAATCCCGGGGCTGCCCGCCTCGCTCACCACCGCCACCCGCTTCCCGCTCGAGATCTGCGAGATCAGCGAGTGCACTTTCCTGGCTTCCGTATGGTCGTGGTAGCTCGTGACCGGCTTCGTGATTCCATATTCCTTGAGAAGAATCCTGGCCCGTCTTGTATCCTCCGCCGCAATCAGATCCACGGAGTCGAGGATCTCAATTGCACGAAGTGTAATGTCTTTGAGATTCCCGATGGGAGTGCTGACCAGAAACAGAGCTCCCGCACCGCCCGTACCCGCAGTGCGGGCTGCCTGAGCCCGGTCCTCCCGAGACGGTTCACGCCGCATGCGCGGACCCTCCCGCGCCGACCGTCCGTCCTCGCCTGACCACCGCTTCTCCCGTGACGGGACCTGTTCCCGGCCGAACGCTAAGAACCCCACCAGCAATTCGCGCCCGCCCCGGCGGCGGTATCCGCGAGTCGCCGGGGACGCTGCTCCCGACAGGAGAATCCAGGTGCCGGACGCTCCTCAAATCATGATGGCTTCCAGGAGCTTCTCCTGCTCCTCCGCCAGCTGCACTACCCGCTCGTACTCGCCCTCGGCCAGTGCCCTGCCCATCTCCACCGCCAAACCCTCGATACGCTCGGCCAACGTGTAGTTCGCCGGGCTACCCCGCGTGCACTCAGCCGCAGGCTCCATCCCGAGCCCGGACCGCGCTCTCATGTTTCTCGCCCCCCTTGCCCGAAGACCCTTCTCCGGGCTGGCGATAACGCGTGATCACCGTGCCGTCCACGTGTGAGCGATCGGTAGCCTGTGTCTCTCGCGCACTATACCAGGTGGGACAAATGATGACAAGCCCATTCACGATCTACCGCCGGCCTCGCGCCGAGGATCTCTGAGTCACGATCCACCGCCGGCCTCGCGCCACAGATCTTCGAACGTGGCGATCGTCGTCTGGATGTCCTCCTGGCTCACGTCGAGATTCGCGACCAGCCTGAGCCGGTCGGGTCCTGTGGCAAGAAAGAGAACGCCCCGCTCCGCCAGGAGGCGTTCGATCTCATCCGCCGGCCATGGGGCCGAGGAAACCTCGACCGCGATGATGTTCGTCTGCATTCTGGAAAGATCGATCCGGAGACCCGGAAGACGATTCAGCGCCTCGGCGAGGATGCGTGCGTTCTCGTGGTCCTCGCGTAACCGACCCACGTTGTGATCGAGGGCGTAGATTCCGGCGGCGGCCAGGATCCCGGCCTGCCGCATCCCCCCTCCGAGGATCTTTCGAAACCGACGAGCACGCTCGATGAAGGCCTCGGGCCCGGCCAGCACCGACCCGACCGGCGCGCCCAGTCCCTTCGACAGGCAGATCATGACGGAGTCCGCCGTCTCGGCGTAGGTGCGGATGTCGATTCCGGTTTCCGCCGAGGCGTTGAAGAGTCGCGCGCCGTCAAGATGAACCGGGATGTCGCGCTCCGCAGAGATCTCGCGAATCTCGCGCATCCACTCGAATGGGTAGATACACCCGCCACCCCAGTTGTGGGTATTCTCGAGGCAGACGAGCCCCGTTCCGGGAGTGTGCAGCGTTTCGGCTTGGATCGCCGAAGCGATCTGGTCCGGCGAGAGCAATCCCCCGTCCCCCGCGAGCGGCTGCATGAAAGCGCCGGAGAGCACGGCTGCTGAACCGGCCTCGAACCGGTAGATGTGGGAATGCACGTCAAGGACGACACAGTCCCCGGGCTGAATGTGAATGCGGACGGCGATCTCATTGCCCATGGTTCCCGAGGGAACGAAAAGCGCCGCCTCCTTGCCGGTGAGCTCCGCCATCCGATCCTGAAGCCGGTTGACGGTGGGATCGTCACCCAGGACATCGTCGCCGACGTCCGCCTCGGCGATGGCTTTCCGCATCCCGGCCGAAGGACGGGTGACGGTGTCGCTTCTCAAATCGATCACTCTCTCCACTTCGTCGGCGCTCCCTGCAAGAGAAGGCGTGCGTCATGAGTGTTTCTCGGCGTCCTCGATCGAGTCTAGATTCCGTCTCCCGGTGTGTCAATCGCGAACGGAACCGTCCGCATGCGGTACGCCTTGTCTCCCACTCTTTGGACTCAAGGCTCTCGGTTCTTTCGGGCCCGGCGGCGGGATCTCTCATGCTCCTGGAGTGTAGAATGGATGTGGCTGCTGGCCGGTTCCGGGTTGCTTCGGCGCCCGGTTTGTGGTATGATATTTTTGTCCTGGGAGAAGCCGAATCATGCTGCGGATATGTGTGTTCAGAACCCTTCCCTTGCTTCTTCTCGCCGGTGCGTTCGGATGCAATCCGTTCGACCCGCCGGTCGCTCCTCCCCCACCGGATCCGCCGACCGTCGGCCGTGATTCCAAGATGAACCTGATTCGAGTGTTCGCGCATGCCCATGAGAACCGCGATATTCTCGAGTACGCCGAGTGCCTTCATACGCGATACCAGTTCTGGTTCTGGGAGGAAGACGATAACGTCTTCCCGAATCCGTGGATTGAACGATCGCTCGACATCGAGATCACGACGAACATGTTCAACTCGGAGGAGGTATCCAGCATTCGGGTGGACTTCCTCAATCTGACGGACATCCCGGGCGCCGAGACCGACGAGGACAGATTCAACCTGATTCTCCTGCCGACCGAGGGGGGGAGAGTCGACTCGGTCTATTGGGGCGATTTCAGCGTCGATATGCACGTGCTGGACGACAACGGCGAGGAAGTCATCGATCACTGGGTGAACGGTAGAGCCGATGTCTACGTGGCCCGTGACCCCCAGTTCCCCGATCTCTGGGCCATCTGGCAGATCAAGGATCGGGGCAACGAACACAAATCGGCGGGATCCATCACCTGGGGAAGGCTGAAACAGGAGTTCTGATAGGTCTTCAGACAGAGGAAGAACCCGCTGTCGTCGGGCGGCTCCTCGGGTGCGCCCTTTCGTTCTCGAGCGCCCGGCGACTCCCTCGTTTTCTCCAACGTGCAACGGGACACCGAGCCTACGAGCGTGTTGTGCGGATCTTGATTCCGGCCGCGCGCGCATCCCCGACCCGTTGCGTGATACCCGCGGCGTCGAAGTACTCGAGAATCGGGATCGTGTATTTCCGCGTGGTCCCCAGAAGCGTCTTGAAGTCGGGAACCGAGATCCGCTCGTTCGAATCGAAGAACCCGGACAGGAGGTCCACGGCTTCTCGGACGGCATCCCGGTGGAGATAGAGGGTGGGGCTGATCTTGACAAGATCGCCCAGATCCGCAAGCATCTCGAGGAACTCGGACGGTTTACCGCCCACCGCCGGAAATCGCTCCTTGATCTCGCCGACGAGCGGCGGCGAGAACCGGCTCTCCTTCAGCAGCGAAACGACCCGCCGCCTCAGCGCCTCCTTTTCCGGGGAAAGGGTCAGATCCTCTGACCCGCATCGAATGCGATCGGCCCTCTGGAAGATTCGTTTCTCTTCTTGAAGAACCCCGAGCACGCGTGCAACCACGCCGGCATCCGTGTGTTTTCCCAATCGGCTCCGGAGTTCTTCCTTCGGAATTCCCCACCTGAGTGGATTCTTCTTCGAGAATTCCTCGCACGCCGCCAGAATCTTCCCGGCGACGGTATCCAAGGTCGTTCGGTCGACCCAGAGATCCCTCCCGATGTCCAGAACCTTCCCCTCTTCGGCCAACGCCTGCAGCGCGGGAACCACCTGATCTCCCTCAATGCCCTGCCCTTTGGCGATGTCTTTGGAACGGATCCCCCTGCCACCCGCCGCCGCTACGGCCCCCAGCACCCGGTCTTCCGGCGTCCCGGATTCGAGAACGCGAAGGCGCTCGAGAACGGCCGCGTCCCGGACCCGGTGCTTCTGGGGAGCCGGATCGAGAATCACGCCCCCCCCCACGACTCTCATCGGGGAGTAGTATCGCAGGACGAAGCGATCTCCCCGGGCCGCAACCATGGGAGCCTCAAGTCGAAGCTGGGCCAGCTGGGAACCGCCGGGCGGAAGGACAACATCCTCCAGGAGCACGGCCCTCGTGAGGGTCTCGCTGGACCCCAGATGCAGTCTGAGACGTGAGCGGGTCTTCACGGCGCGGGGCGCGTCGGGAATCACGCCCATCCGCACGTCCAGCATCAGGGTGGATCCGAAGGCGCCCGGCGTCGCGAGCACATCTCCCCGCCGGGCCTCGACGCGCCCCAACCCGTGCAGCGAAACGGCCGTCCGTTGTCCCGCGACCGCCCTCGGCACCGATTGGGAGTGCACCTGAACGCTTCGAACCCGAACCTCGGCCCCCTGCGGAAGGAGAACCACCTTGTCGCCTTCTTTGACCTCTCCCGTCCACAACGTTCCGGTGACGACGGTGCCGAACCCCTCGACGGTGAACACCCGATCCACGGGAAGCCGGCCCGGACCCACCGACCTGCGCTCCGGAATCCCGGCGGCCAGCCGGTCGAGGGCCTCCATCAATCGATCGAGTCCCTCCCCCGTGGTCCCCGATACCGGGAGGATCTCCGCGTCTTTCAGGACGGACGTCATCTTCAACGTCTCGACGTCCGCGATCACCAAGTCCAGCCAGTCCTTCTCGACGAGGTCCGTTTTGGTGACGGCGATGACCCCTCGTTCGATGTTCAGCATGTCGATGACCGACAGGTGCTCCCGCGTCTGAGGCATCACGCCCTCATTGGCGGCCACCACCATCAGAACGGCGTCGATTCCGCACGTCCCCGCCAGCATGTTCTTGATGAATCGTTCGTGTCCGGGCACGTCGACGATGCCGGCTCTCACGCCACTCGGCAGATCCAGGAAGGCGAACCCGAGATCGATGGAGATTCCCCGCTCTTTCTCCTCCTTCAGGCGATCGGTGTCCACGCCGGTCAGCGCCTTGATGAGCACCGTCTTCCCGTGGTCGATATGCCCCGCTGTTCCGAGAACGATGTTTTTCAATCTGCGGACTCCCGCCGTTCGTTGGGATTCGTTCGATCTACCCTGCGTGCACTCTCTCGATCCGGGCGCCCACGGTCCTCAGTTTGACCTCGATTGTCTCGTACCCCCGATCGATGTGATACACGCGCAGGATTTCCGTCTCGCCTTCTGCTACTAATCCGGCCAGAACCAGGGCCGCGCTGGCCCGCAGGTCGGAGGCCATCACCGGCGCACCGCTCAGGTGGTCGACGGCCCGGACTACGGCCCGGTTGTCTTCCATCTCGATGTCCGCGCCGAAGCGCCTCAACTCGGGAACGTGGGTGAACCGGTCGCGGAATACGTCGTCCGTGATCGTGCTGGTATCCGAAGCCAGACTCATCAGCGCCATGAACTGAGCCTGCATGTCCGTGGGAAATCCGGGAAACGGAGATGTTGTCATATCTACGGATGCCAGTGTTCCTTTGCCGTGCACTTCGATCTCGGTCTGCCCTACGCGAATCGTCGCGCCGGCTTCCACCAACTTGTCGATGACGGCCGTCAGGTGGGACGCGTTGCAGTGCTCAAGGCGGAGCCGGCCGCCCGTAATCAGACCGGCCACCAGGTAGGTTCCCGCCTCGATTCGGTCCGGAACCACCGCACCCCGGCCGGGGCCGAGATCCGGGACTCCTTCGATTTCGATCACCGGCGTGCCGTGCCCGGAGATCTTTGCTCCCATGGCGTTCAGGTACTCCGCCAGGGCGGAAATTTCCGGCTCGCGGGCCGCCCGTTTCATCACGGTTCGGCCCTTGGCCAGAACGGCCGCCATCATGAGATTCGCCGTGGCGCCCACGCTCGGAATCGGAAATTCGATGTCGGCGCCCCGAAGCCCCCGGCTCTCGGCGACAACGTATCCGTGTTGGAGTCGAACATCGGCGCCCAGGCGGGCCAGGCCCTGGAGGTGGAAATCAACGGGCCTCGGTCCCCACGCGCATCCGCCCGGAAGCGAGACTCGGGCGCGTCCCAGCCGGGCCACAAGGGGGCCCAATACGTAGACGGACGCCCGCATTGTCCGCACGAGTTCGTACGGAGCTTCCCAGTACCGGCACGCGCGGGTGTCGATCGATACTCGATTTCCTTCCTGCTCCACCTGCGCGCCCAGGATCCGCAGGACATGGGCCATGGTCGACACGTCTTTCAGAACGGGCACGTTTTCGATGACACTCTCGCCCGAGCTCAGAAGGCAGGCGGCCATGATCGGAAGCGCCGCGTTCTTGGAACCGGAAATCCGGACCGTGCCCTCAAGTCGGTGGCCGCCCTGTATCACGATTTTGTCCATTGTCAGCACACTCGCGTCTCTGGTTTCCACTTCGGAATGAGCCAGGTCCACTCGATCACCCTCGTATCGTGACGTTTCCCGCCGGCGCCACAGCCGCCCGCCCACAGGGTAGGACGACCCGCCGGGCTGCATCCGTGCAAGCAATCCCCGTTTCGGCCCATTGTTATGCCAAGCCGCAAGAAAAGGGAAGGAAAAAATCGGGAGGCACGCGTGCGGTGGTCAGCAGGAAGAACGGCGGGCAAGCGCCACTCGCGGGCGCCCGGCAAGATCTTCGCGAACTCGAATACGGTCCCAGGGGGAACTCTTTTCGAGAAGCGCGCGGACGTCGTCCGCCTGCCTCTCGCCCATTTCGAAAGCCAACCGTCCCCCGGGTCTCAGAATCTCCGGGGCGGCCGCGGCAAGCCGTCGGATGAACGCCAGCCCGTCCGGTCCCCCGAAGAGCGCCGCGTGCGGATCGTGGTCCCGGACTTCCACGGGCAAATCCCTCATGTCCGGCAGCGAAACATAGGGAGGGTTGGAAACGATGCCGTCCGCCCAACCCGTTCTTCGGAATGCGTCCAGCGCGTCGCACCGGACGAGGCGGACTCGCCCCTCGACCCCGTGGCGGCGGGCGTTTTCCCGGGCCAGATCGAGCGCGTCAGTGGAAACGTCGGCTGCAATCACGGTCAGATCTTCAACGGACACGGCGAGGGAAACCGCGATCACACCGGCCCCGGTCCCGACGTCGATCCAGGTTTCCCGCCTTCCACGACGTTGCCGAAGGACCGTCTCGACAAGACACTCGGTTTCCGGCCGCGGGATGAACACGCCGGGCACCACGCGAAAAGCGAGGGAGAAAAACTCGACCTCGCCCAACAGGTGTTGGAGCGGCACGCCGGTCAATCGGCGGTGCCAGGATGCCTGGAAGCGTTCCACGTCCTGCGAGGAGAGCTTTCGATCGGGAGAGAGGTAGATCTCGTGACTCGGAATGCCGAGGATGCCGGCCAGAGTGCGGTCCATCTCCGAACGGCCCGGCGGCTCGCGATCCTGCGACACCTGCCGTTCGGCCCAGCCGAGCGCGTCCCGGACGGTGCGGATCAAGGGACCTTCACGCATCCCGGCGAACCTCCGCTTCAGGAATCAAGTGCGAGGTGGTGCAGAAAACAGGAGTAGTCCACCACGGCCCACGCGCTCCGGCCGAGCGCCCGTTACGGACTCTCGTCCGCCTGCCGTTGGAGGCGTTCGGCTTCCCGGGCAGCCGCCAGCCGTTCGATCAAGTCGTCGAGATCGCCTTCCAGGACGCCGTCCAGGTTGTGTTTCGTGTACCCGATGCGGTGGTCGGTCACGCGGTTCTGCGGGAAGTTGTAGGTCCGGATCTTCTCACTTCGATCTCCGCGACCCACCATCTCCCCCCTCTTCTTCGCCTCTTCCTCCTGCTGCTCCGCGCGCCGGGCATCGAGCAGGCGGGATCGTAGAATCTTCATGGCCTTGGCCCGGTTCTTGTGCTGGGATTTCTCGTCCTGGCACGACACCGTCATCCCGGTGGGGAGGTGGGTAATCCTCACCGCCGAGTCCGTCGTATTCACGCTCTGCCCGCCCGGTCCGGAGGAGCGAAACACATCGATCCGCAGCTCCTCGGGTTTGATGCTGACCTCGACGTCTTCGGCTTCGGGCAGAACGGCCACCGTGGCCGCCGACGTATGAATCCGCCCGCCGGATTCGGTGGCGGGAATTCGCTGCACCCGGTGCACACCGGCCTCGTACTTCAGGCGGGAATACGCCCCGTCTCCGTTGATGAGGAAAATGATCTCCCTGAACCCCCCGATTCCGGTGGGGCTGGACGAGAGGACTTCCATCTTCCAGCTATGTTTCTCCGCATAGTGCCGGTACATGCGGGTCAGATCGGAGACGAACAACCCGGCCTCTTCCCCACCGGTTCCCGCCCGAACCTCCAGAATCGTGTTCCTCTCATCGTGCTCGTCCCGGGGCAGCAGCAGGCGGGTAATCTCTCCCTCCAGCGTTTCGATTGCGTTCTCAAGCTCCGGCAGCTCCATTTGGGCAAGCCCCACCAGCTCTTCGTCGTCCGAGTTCCGGATGATGTCTTCGGACTCCTGAAAACTCCGATGCGCCGCCTCATAGATCTTGATTTTCTCCACGACGTCTTTGAGGCGGCTGCGCTCGCTGCCGTACTTCTTGAGAAGCATCCGGTTCGCGAACACCTTGGGATCCGCCAGGAGGCGATTCAACTCCTCAAAGCGGTCACAGATCTTGGAAAGATTCGGAATCATGACGACTCGACCTCGCCGACCTCAGGCCCCTTCGCCTCGTTGAACGCTCGGAGCGCCACCTCGAGCTGATCATCGCTGGGCTCCCGCGTCGTCCAACCCTGAAGCCAAAGCCCGGGGGCCCCAATGACGCGCTGCACCCGTCCGTGCGCGCGCTCCGAAAATCGAATGACCTCGTACGAAAGTCCCGCGATGAGAGGCACGAAAGCCAGCCGCACGGCTCGATCCGAAAGAGAATCGGGCCGCCCCAGCAGCACGAAGACCCCCACGCTCACCAGCATGACGACGAGAAGAAAACTCGTACCGCAGCGGGGGTGCTGGGTGGCGAAACGCCGGGCGTTGGCAACGCTGACGTCTTCCCCCGACTCGTAGGTGAAAATGATCTTGTGCTCGGCTCCGTGGTACTCGAAGACGCGGCGCATCTCCCTCCATCGAGAGATGGCCCACAGGTAGAGGAGAAAGACCGCGATGCGAAAGGCCCCGTCCACGAGATTGAAGAGGATGGAACCCCGTATGCCCAGCCACTCGGTGGCCATCAGGGGCAGATAGAAAAAGAGGCCCACCCCGAGGACGAGGGCCAGCACCACGGCGCCCAGAATGTCCCAGGAGAACGTACGGGGGCGGTCGGCGTCGGGCTTCTCCTTTTCCGAAGCGACCTCCGCCGAGAAGACGAGCGCTCTCATGCCCAGCACGAGCGACTCGATCAGGACCACGGCCCCTCTGAGAACGGGCAGTCTCAGGACTCGGAACCTCTCGGAGGGGGACCTGTAGGGGTCCCTCCGCACCACGAGGTCTCCACTCGGGTGCCGAACCGCCGTGGCTACGGCTCCCGGGGCGCGCATCATCACGCCTTCGATCACGGCCTGCCCGCCGATGCGATAGGGTTTCTCGGCCAAGGTTCCTCATTCTCCGCTGCGGCTCGACCGGAGTCGCGGCCACAAAAAAGACCCGGAGCTGCGTGGGGCATTCCCATGCGCAGGGCTCCGGGTCGAAACTCCCTACGAATCGCCGGCTTTGTCCTTCTTCTTTCCCGATTCCTCTTCCACGCTTTTCGAGAGCGTGTCCTCCTCCAACTTGTACCGCTGCAGAAACTGCTCCACTCTTCCCGCCGAATCAACCAGTTTCTGCTTGCCCGTGAAGAACGGGTGGCACTTGGAGCAGATCTCGACCTTGATTTCTTTCACGGTCGAGCGAGTCTCGATCACGTTCCCGCACGCGCAGCTGATGGTGCTCGGCTGATAGTCCGGATGAATTCCCTTCTTCAACGTGTCTCACCTCTTCCCTGAGTTTCCCGTCTCGGCTCGATTCGGCCCGTCAGGTGTTCATCGATTCCAGAAACTTCCGGTTCGACTTCGTCTTGGCCAGCCGGTCGATCAGGAACTCCATCGCCTCGACCGGATTCTTATCGTTCAAGAACTTCCTCAAAATCCACAGCTTGTTCAGATCCGACTCGGTCAGGAGCAGCTCCTCCTTGCGCGTTCCCGAGCGGTTGATGTCCATGGCCGGGAACACCCGCTTGTCGCTGAGTTTCCGGTCCAGCACCAGCTCCATGTTGCCCGTACCCTTGAACTCCTCGAAGATCACGTCGTCCATTCGGGATCCGGTTTCGATCAGGGCCGTCGCAACGATGGTCAAGGATCCGCCCTCCTCGATGTTCCGAGCAGCTCCGAAGAACCGCTTGGGCCACTGCAGCGCGTTCGAATCCACGCCCCCGGAGAGAATCTTGCCGCTGTGCGGCACGACCGTGTTGTAGGCCCGGGCGAGTCGAGTAATGCTGTCCAGCAGAATCACGACGTCATGCTTGTGCTCGACGAGCCTCTTGGCTTTCTCGATCACCATGTCCGCGACCTGCACGTGCCGCTGCGCCGGTTCGTCGAAGGTGGAGCTGATGACCTCCCCCTTGACCGACCGCTGCATGTCCGTTACTTCCTCCGGACGTTCGTCGATCAGGAGGACGATCAACATGGCGTCCGGATGGTTGGCCGTCACGGCGTTGGCGATCCGTTGAAGCAGGATGGTCTTCCCGGTCCGGGGCGGCGCCACGATCAAGCCTCGCTGCCCCATCCCGATGGGAGAGAACAGGTCCATCACCCGCGTGCAGATGTCGTCCGCCCGGTACTCGAGCTTGTACTTCTCATTGGGGTGCAGGGGCGTCAGGTTGTCGAACAGGATCTTCGCCTTGGACGCCTCGGGGTTCTCGAAGTTGACGGCCTCGACCTTGAGCAGCGCAAAGTACCGCTCGTTGTCCTTGGGTGGGCGAACCTGGCCGGAGACCGTGTCGCCCGTTCTCAGGTCGAACCGTTTGATCTGCGAGGGTGAGACATAGATGTCGTCCGGGCCCGGGAGATAGTTGTATGCCGTTGAGCGGAGAAAACCGTACCCCTCCGGCAGGATCTCCAGCACGCCCTCCGCGAAAATCAAGCCGTTTTTCTCGGTCCGCGCGCCCAGGATCTTGAAGATCAGTTCCTGTTTCCGCAGACCGGACGCGCCCTGGACGTTGAGCTCCTTCGCAACCTCCAGCAGCTCGGGAACGGTCTTGTCCTTCAGCACACCAATTTCCATGTTCACGTCTCACCTCGGTTCCATAGGGAAAGGCCTATACAAGAATGGTATCCAAGCGCGGGATTGGAGGTCGCGCAGCCCTATCTTCGTCGGATCGAGATCCCCTCGCGTCGCAGGCTCGTCGGATAGTCAGATCAACTAGATGGTTTCGCAGGATCAGCGGTAACCCTAGTATGGTGAGCGGGGCAGTCGGTTCGTCCACCCCGGAACGATCATATCCACAGGACAGGCTAATCGACAATCGGTCCTCTGTCAAGAGGATTTTCGGGCTTCGGAACACGGGAGGTTTCATCTTCCGAATCGGTCGGCGGCGGATTCCACTTGAGCTCCTTCCGAATCACGCGCCCCGCCCGGTCGATCGCGCGGCCCGCCGGAGGGAGTCGATCCCAGGTAAAGGCGTCCGCACCGGCTTCCCGCAGCCACTCCCGGGCAAACCGGCCCGAGCGAATGTCATCCAGTGTCTCCCGAAGGGCTTCGCGAACCTGGGGGGAGATCAACCTCGGTCCTCGAGTCAATCCGCCGTAGCGGGCCGTTCCGCTCACCCCCTCCCACATCCCGTCGAGACCCATCTCGAACATTCGATCGACCATAGCCTTCAATTCCTGAACGCACTCGATGTAGGCCAGTTCCTCCGGATAGCCGGCCTCCACCAGAGTGTCAAAGGCCGCCTCCGCCAACGCGCTCACTCCGCCGCAGAGCACGGCCTGTTCTCCAAAGAGATCGGCCTCGGCTTCCATGGCCGCGGAAACCTCCAGGGCTCCGCAGCGGAGACAACCGATGCCCTTGGCGTAGGCCAGCGCCAGGCCGAGCATCCCGCCGCCGGGGTCGTTCTCGACGCCCACGAGGGCCGGTAGTCCTCCCCCCCGCGTGAAATTCGCCCGGAGCGCCGAACCCGGGCCCTTGGGGGCGACGAGAATCACGCCCACATCCCGGCCGAGCGCGTGGTGTCCGAAGCGAAGGGCGAATCCGTGCGAGAATCCGACCGCCTGCCCCGGACGAAGGGCCGGCCGAACCACGTCCCCGAGCAGGCCTGCCTGGGCTTCGTCGGGGACCAGGATCATCACCAGATCGGAAAAACGGACGGCCTCCAGAAGGCCGTCCGTTTCGAACCCATCCCGTTGCGCCCGGTCGATCGAGGGGCTGTTCGGCCGAAGGCCGATTCGAACCGGGACCCCGCTGTCCCTCAGATTCAGCGCCTGCGCCCGGCCCTGGTTCCCATAGCCGAGGATGGCGACACGCCGGGAGAGGAGAAGGTCCAGATCCCCGTCCGCCTCCCCGAAGAAACGGGGCCTGAAAGTCGTCTCATTCACCACACCAGCCCCGGGGGCACAGGCCGGAATCTAGCCCTCCAGCTCCTTGGCCCTCTCGAACTCCTTCATCCCCTCTTCTTGGTTCCCGAGCCGGAAGTAGATCCGCCCAATGAGGTCGTGGTATTCGGGTGCATCATCCTTGAGTTTGATGAGCTCCAGGACCGTGTTCTTCGCTCCCTCAAAATCCTCGAGCCGGACCTGCATCTGTGCCTGATTGAAGAGGGCGTCGAGGTGCAGTCCGCCGCCGGGCTCGCTGGTCTCGGCCGCCTTGCGGAAATACCTGGCGGCTTCCGCAAGCCTGTCGTCCTTGTAGTGGATCACCGCCATCTGGAACAGAAGGCCGGCGTCATCGGGCATGGCGGCGGAAGCCCGGTCGTACGCCGCCAGCGCCTTCGCGTTGTCGCCCAGTTCCCTGTAGCTGTCCGCAATTCCCAGGAGGGCAGTCTTGTTCTGGGGCTCGATCTCCAGAATTTTCTCAAGACTTGCAATCGTCTCCTCGTGCCGGTTCAGCTCTTTCTGGATCTCCGCCATCGCCAGCCACGCGTCTACGTTCTGGGGATCGACAGCAACGACGCCTGCGTACGCCTCAAGGCTCTCTTCCGTCTTCCCCGTCTTGTGATAGGCAAAACCGAGGTTGGACAGGGCCTCGACCCGCGTGGGGTCAATCGCGATCGACTCCCGGAAGAGCCTTTGGGCTTCATCGTACTCTTTTCCCTTGAGCGCCGTCACCCCGGGCATGAAGTGATCATACCAGTAGGCGTAGTGTTTCTGCTTGACTTCATCCGCCTTGGCGGGATTCAACTCCGTAGCCTTCTTGAACTCGGGGTAAGCCTCGGTGTAACGATCGAGCCCCATGTAGGCGATGGCCAACTGGTAGTGAGGCTCCCAGTTCTCGGGATCCAGTTCGACGGCCGATTCGAGCAATTCAGCGGCCTTCTGGTAGTTCTCCTGTCTCAGGTAGATAATCCCGCTGGAAAGCTCAGGGCTCTTGCCGGCGCAGCCCGCCCCGATGATCAGCAGTAGCACCCACGCCACGAGAGCCAACCCGGAGTTCCTCATTTCTCAACCTCCCTTTCCTCGGCGAACCATGGTTGTGCTTCAGGCAGGTCCTGGAACCGGAGTGCTCCGCGAGGTCTAAACCCAGGATCGGAACGCCCCGAGACCTACTGAAAAATCATGAATGCAGTGCTTAACTCTTCGGGTCAACTATACCCACGACATCGCGAATACGTCAAGCACTTCTGGCCCCAATCCATCAAGAATACCCGGCGCAAGATCGCGGGGACACCCCGCGTGCGTTGCGGCCGGCGGCGCTCCGACGCCGACCCGCGCGCCGGGCATCTCGTTTTCGTTTACCTCGCGATCCCGGTGTCGATAATCCGAATGTTCGATTGACGAGAATCCGTGGAATCTGTAGCTCGGGGGCTGGCCGTACTGATTGCGTCACATCATGTCAATGGGGTCGACGTCCACGATGAATCGGCATTGTCTCTTCGTCCCCTTCCCCAGCGAAGCACGAATGGCGTCACGAGCCAGACTCGGCTCTTTCGTCTTCACGAGAAAGTGCCACCGATGTTTGTCTTTGACCCGCGCCAATCCCGCCGGGACCGGTCCGAGAACTTCGGTCGCCCGGCTCTTCCTGCGATCCAGTTCGGCCCGGAGCGAACGGGCAGCGAAACGGATCTGTCGCGTGACGAGATTCAGATCCCGCCCCTCGCAAATCAGACGTATGAGGCGGGTTTCCGGGGGATATCCGGCCGCCCGGCGGTCTCCGACCGCCCGGCGGTAAAAGGACCGGAAGTCGTGAGTTCTGGCACACTCCAGGCTCGCGTGCTGGGGAAGATACGTCTGGATGACCACTTCTCCCCCCACCTCCCCGCGGCCCGCACGCCCGGCGACCTGCGTCAGCAAATCGAACGTTCGCTCGGACGCTCGAAAATCCGGAAGGTTGAGAGCCGTGTCGGCGTTGATCACTCCCACCAGGCTGACCTGCGGGAAATCCAGTCCCTTGGCGATCATCTGTGTTCCCAGGAGCACGTCCACTTCCCTTCTCCGGAAGCGCTCCAGGATCCTGTCATGTGCGCCCCTGCGTTGAGTCGTATCCAGATCCATTCGTTCGATGCGGGCTCCGGGAAACGAACTGCGAATCTCCCTCTCCACTCGCTGGGTGCCGACTCCCGAGTACCGAAGCCGTGTGGCTCCGCACTCCGGACATCGCTCCACAGCCGGGATGTGGAATCCACACAGGTGGCACTTCATCTCCCGCTCCCTCGCATGGTACGCGAGGGCCACGTCGCAGGTGCCGCAGCGGAAAGATCGACCGCAGGCCTCGCACTGAACGTGAGGTGCGAAACTCCGTCGATTGAGAAAGAGCATGACCTGTTCGCTCCGCCCCAGGGCCTCTTCGATCTTGCGTTTCAGCGTCAGGGAGAGAACACGCTGCCGACCGCGAGGTTCGTGGCGGAGATCGACGAGGGTGACCGGCGGAAGCGGGCGCCCCCCCACCCGGTCGTCCAGTGCCACGCGTTCATACTTGCCTCGAATCGCGTTGTCGTAGGTTTCCAGGCTGGGCGTTGCAGTGCTCAAGATGACGAGGGCATCATTGATCCGCGCCCGCACCAGCGCGACGTCCCGGCCGTGGTAGCGCGGGCTCTCCGATTCCTTGTAGGCCGGTTCGTGTTCCTCGTCCACCACCACGAGGCCCAGGGGCGCCAGCGGAACAAAAACGGCCGAGCGCGCGCCGACGACCACATCCACCTCGCCCCGCCGGATCCGATACCAGCCGTCCCGTCGTTCGCCGGCGGAGAGTCTGGAATGGTAGATCTCCACCCGCCCCCCGAACCGAGACCGCACCCGGCCCACCGTCTGCGCGGCCAGGGAAATCTCAGGAACGAGAACCAGCGCCTTGCGCCCGCCCTCCAGGGCTCGCGCGATCGCACGAAGGAAAACCTCCGTCTTCCCGGAACCGGTGATGCCGTGAAGGAGTACGGCGTGAAACTTCCCCTCCTTCAGGCGCGCAGCCAATATTTCGTCCGCTGCGCGCTGGGCTCCGGTCAACGTATGCCGGGGGTCGCCCTCCGATCCCCACAGGATCGGGGCCCGCCGCTCTTCCGCTTCTGCAGCGATCCTGGCCCACCCCCTGCGAACCAGGCGGCGCACGGTGTCGCTGCCGGCGTCCGCCTCCCTCTGCAGGTCTCGGGCGGGAAGGGCCCCGCCTCGGGCAGCGAGGATCTCGAGGCAGCGGGCCAGCTTGGGAGCCCGGCGGCGAATTCGCTCGGCTTCCTCGTAGAGCTGCGCCTCGGGCAGCCGAGCGTAGACCCACCGCCTGTGTTTCTGTCCCAGATCGCGGCCCCCAAGGTCCTGCCGGAGTTCGAGATATCCCTTGGTCGCCAGCCGGCGGGCGACCGCAGGAAGGTTTCTTCCCCGGCGAGCCAGATCCCGGAGATCGGTCCAGGGTCTCGTCGTAACGATCTTCATGACCTCGATCCACGCCGGGTGCGTCGTCGACCAGGTCTTCGATTCTTCCTCGGAGGGAACGTGGAGGACCCGCACCCGCCACCGCGTGGCCCGGGCCATGCCGGGGGGAAGGGCCCGCTTCAGCACGTCCCCGGTGGGCGCCATGTAGTAGGCCGACACCCATCGCCCCAGTTCCAGGAGTTCATCGGAGAGCACCGGAGCACAGTCCACGAGATCGAGGATGTCCCGGACTCCTTCCCGATCCGTCGCGCCCGAGAGAGAGACCACGAAACCGGTGACCTGACGCGTCTTCAACGGCACCCGCACCACCGATCCCACGGTCACCGCTTCCCTCAGCGTATCGGGAATCCGGTAGGTCAGCGGCCGGTCGATCTTGCCGGCGATGCTGACATCTGCGAATCTCGGGTTTTCGGACACGGGGATCCCTCCGCCCCGAGTATAGAAGAACAAGGGTCGGGACACAAGGAGACCGAGAATTGCGGTACGGAAAAGCAAGCCTTCGAGGTGAATTGAAACACGCAGCGGCGGAATCCGGAAAGGCGAGCCATGGGGTCATAGAATAACGGAGGGCAAGCTCGTCGGCCGCGACGACCGCAGGGTATCTGTTCCCTGCCCGGCCCGCGAACTCCGCGGCCACCGGTCCGGCCTTCGTCCCCTTGTCGCCCGGTCTCGATCAGTTGCCCTCCTGAACCGTTCCGTCGAGAACCACTTGGACCCTCTCGATCAGTTTCGCCGGGCTGAAAGGCTTCGTCAGGTACTCGTCGGCGCCCGCATCGAGGCCGCGTTTCTTGTCGACCTCCCGCCCCTTGGCCGTCAGCATGATCACCGGAATGTCCCGCGTATCGGGATCGGCCTTGATGACCTTGCAGGCCTCAAAACCGTCCATCTTCGGCATCATGATATCCATGACGATCAGATCGGGCTTGTCGGACCGGCTCCGCTCGACGGCCTGTTCCCCATCGCCGGCGGTAATGACCTCATACCCTTCCGCCCCGAGGCTGAAATCGAGAATGTGAAGAATATACCGTTCATCATCGACGATGAGGATCTTCCGCTTGTTGTCATTCATGGGATGCACCTCTCTCTCGGGACGTCACGCAACGCAACGGGGACCCGCGCCCCGGACTCCAGCGGCGGGCGCGTCACCCCGATCTCCTTCCACACTTCGGTGAAAATTCTAACGACGTCCGGGTCGAACTGGGTTCCGGCGCACCGCCGAATGTCTCCCAGGGCTTGCTCGGGACTTCGCGTTTGCCGGTACGGGCGATGCGTCGTCATCGATTGAAACGCGTCCAAGACGGCCAGTACCCTGGCTCCCAGGGGAATGTCTCGTCCGGCAAGCCCCCCGGGGTATCCTCGCCCGTCGTACCATTCATGATGATGGAGGATGATCTCCCTGACCTGGTCCAGGAACTCAATCGGGGAGAGAAGGTCCACGCCGACCTGGGGGTGGCTCCGGATCTTCTCCACATCACCGGGTTCCAGAGGCCCGGGCTTCGAGAGGATCGACTCTTCCACCCGGGTCATGCCCACGTCATAGATGTCGGCGATGTATTTCATAATCTCGACCTCGGCCTTGTCCATTCCCAACCCGGTGCACGTTCCGGCAAGCATTTCCCGCATCGTTCCGGTGTCCCCGTCGCCCCTTCGGCGGCGGGCATCGATGATCGCCTGGAGTGCAACCTGTGTGGGCGGCAGGACTCCGGCAGGGTCCTCGCCCTCCGCCATGCGATTCAGGATGCGAGTCAGACGGTCCGCCAGCGACGCCAGCAATCGCGTGTCGTCCTTGGTGAAAGGAGTACACGAGACCTTGTTGGTCACGTTGAGCACTCCGATGATCCGGTTATCCAGCGTCAGGGGCACACTCAGGAGCGACTTGCTCTCGTAGGTGGACCGGTTCTTCCGGCCGAATCGCTCGTCCTCTTCGATGTCGCAAATGAGGAGCGGCCTGCGATTCTCGGCCACCCAGCCCGAGATATCGTCCCCGACTCTCACGCGCGCGTTGCGAATGATGAGCGGGTCGAGACCCGTGGCCGTCTCGACGAAGAGCTCCGGCTTCTCCTCGTCCATCAGCATGATCGAGGCACTCTTGGACTGCATCACCTCGGCGACCAGCCGAACGATCTGTTCGGGCACGCGGCGGCGCTCGGCCGGAGCAGGCGGTTCACTCGGTTCCCCACGTCTCGGAAGCCAGGCCACGAAAAGGGATCCGGCCCCTTCCTCGGACTCGGCCCAGATCCGTCCTCCGTGCTGCTCGACGATCCCTCGGCAAATGGCCAGCCCCAATCCGACCCCTCCGTACTTCCGCGTGGAGGAGCCGTCCGTCTGGTAGAAGCGCTCAAACACCCGCTCCAGGTTCTCCCCGCTGATTCCGATACCGGTGTCCTCGACTTCAAGCCGGACCCCGTCTTCCTCTTCCCGGACCCTGGCGGTGATGCGGCCACCGTAGTCCGTGAATTTCAGGGCGTTGCCCAGGAGGTTCATCAGCAGCTGGGCGACCCGATCCCGATCGGCCGGAATCGGCTCGACGTCGCCAAGATCCTCGACGAGCGTCAACCCCTTCTGTTCCGCCTCGGCGGCAACCACGGACAGGGCTTCCCGCACCAGATCGTGGACGTGAACGGTTTCCCGGTTGAGCCGGATCTTGCCCGCCTCCATCTTCGAGAAGCTCAACAGGTCGTCGACGAGCCCGGTGAGGCGAAGGGTCTCTTCCAGAATCACGTTCAGGAAGTGGGCGTGCTGGCTCTTCAGCTTCGGCCTGACCTCGGAGATGACGGTATCCAGATACGCGCGAATCGAGGTCAGCGGCGTGCGGAGCTCGTGAGAAACGTTGGCCATGAAGGCATTCCGGGTCTCGTGGCTCTCTTCCAACCTGGCGGTCATCCATCGCAGCTCATCGATCTTGGCCTCGAGATCGCTGTAGAGCTGCGCGTTTTCGATGGCGACAACCGCCTGGGTGGAGAAGATCTCGAGGATCTCGATGGTTTCCCGAGAAGGCACCTGGCGGTCGGCGGGATCGTCCACGGAGAGATACCCGATGAGTCGGCGGTCCCTTGTTTGAAGGGGAACGAACAGACTGTCCAGCGGATGCCACTCGCCCTCGCAACGTTCACCCAGGTCGGGAATCACGAGGCGTTCGTCGTTGCGATCCCAGTATTGAGCTTCGTGGCTGATGAAATAGCAGGGCCCCATGCGGAACTCGTCCCGCATCAGCCGTTCAAATTCCTCGAGGGGAACCTCATGCTGCCGAAGCTTGGCCACGCTCGCGTCGTCGAGCCCCGCGAACGAACGCGCCTTGAAGGTCCCGGTCTCTTCATCCAGGAGGCGAACCAGGACCATGCGGAACCCCAGACTCTCGCGCACGGCGCGCGCGATTCCCGTCAGAAGTCGATCCAGGTCCAGCGTGGTGTTCATCGTGTTGGCGATGTCGAGAATCTTGGCCAGGTTGTCGGCCCTCCGCTCGGCCAGTCGCTCCGCCTCGCTCACCGAGCACCGCTTCCTCCCAAGCCACGTCCGCCCGCCGGCCGCTGCCGCCACCAGCGTACAGAACAGGAGCGACCACAGAATGGCATCGGCGTTGAGGGTGATCAGGGGCAGCGTCAGCACGGGTGTTTCTCCTTCTGCAGGAACTCCCCATCGGCCGTCGCACCGGACACGGCTTCTCCCTCGCTTGAGCGTCCGGCGTCCGCCCGAGGAACGGCCTCGGTTTCACTTGA
>CAZSXU010000009.1:77718-123296 GCA_964610505.1 uncultured bacterium
CGAGGAACGGCCTCGGTTTCACTTGAACGTCCGGCGACAGACGCCATCAGGGTCAGCGTTTGCAACAGGTCCTCCTCCACCTGCCGGACATCCCGCTCGCGCGCCAGCGATCGGCCCACGAGCGACGCGAGGTGCCGGGCCAGGTGGAGGTCCGGCTCGGCGAATCCGTCGCCATCCCGCTTGTCGCGTAGCTCGAGGACGCCGAGGATCTCTGACGTCCATTGCAGAGGTACGGCCAGGCAGGAGCTCGGCCCGCCGGTCGGCTCGAGTCCGCCCTCCGGAATCGGCCCCAGGAGCGGTTCGCCCGTGGCCGCCACGCGACCCGAAAGACCCCGGCCGAGAGGGACCCGCAGACACCGAGTCTCGCTCTCGTCCCGACCGGCTTCGCTCTGGAGGAACAACTCCTCCGCCTCGGAGTCCAGAAGCAGCAGGGCGGCGCGGCGCGCTCCCGCCAGGTCCGCCGCCAGCCACGTCACCGCCTGCAGAATCCGAGCCGCCGGTTCTCCGGCCGCAAGGGACTGAAGCAGGTCCTGCGACAGCGACCGGACCGTCCGCGCGGTCGGGAGAGATCCGACCACTCGAACGTCCGCGTGCCGTTGGGGTTCGATTCCAAGCGTCCCGCCATGATGCTCGAACACCCAACGGGCCATCGCCAGGCGGAGCGATTCCTCTTCTTCGCCCACCTCGATCGTTCCCGATTCTCCCCGGAGCCCCCGTTCCGTAGTCTCCAAGAATCGATCCGGGCACTCGCCGACGAGAACAATGCGCACGCTCCCAGGTTCGCATTCCAGATCAACCGAGAGTGTACTCCCGTCCCGCCCCCCCCTCATCAGGCAGTCCAAGAGAACTCCCACGGCATCCTTCACGAGCTCGCGGTTGCACCGGACCGTCGGGCCGGCCGCACTTGCGGGAGACGTGATCCGGACTTTCCGCCGAGCGGCCTCGGCGGTTCTTGACACCGTGACCTCGCGGAGGAGATCCCCCAGAGACTCGAGGCTCCACTGTTTCTCTCCCGAGGCGGGTCGAGTCCGCTCCAACCGCTCCAGTTCCCGGCCGATTCGACGAGCGTTTTCCGTCTCCGCTCCCACGGCTCTCGCGATCGGCCTTCGGAGATTGCCGGCCGAGACGTTACCCGCCTCGGCCAGGACGTTGCCCATTCGGTCGATGAGAGCCAGCGGGGTCCGGAGTTCTCGGGCCCACGCGCCCACAAGCCCGCGCGCCAGCCCGGAGACGGATCGAAGCTCGGTCCCCTCGGTTTTCAGATCCTCCACGCGCCGACTGAACTCTCCACCGAGTCGGTGCTTGTCCAGAGCAGCCGACGCCAGGGCGGCGAAGACCGAGAGAACGTCAACCTTCTCTCCCGTGAAGACGTCGGGCTCGCGTGCGCCCAGGAGAATACCGCCGAACGTGCGGCCTTCGGATTGAAGCGGGAGAGCCGCCAGCGATTGCATTTCGGAACACCGGACGTCCGGTGAGATCTCCACCGGGCCGCCCCGGGCCGTGTCGGAAACGACGACGGGTGCGCCGCCCTTGAGGAGGCAGCCGATGAATCCCTCGGCGGGGACGGCCTCGCCCACACCGATCCGAAACCGGGCGACGTCATCGCCCACCCGGTTCACCGTCTTGACCCGTCCGTCGTCGACCACAAACAGGCACACCGCCGCAGCCCCTGCCAGCTCACGGGCGTCCTCGGCCAGCGCCTTCGTCAGATCCGCATGTTCAACCGGCCGGGACAACCGGAGAGCGGACTCCGACAGCGTGCGGAGATCTCGAGTTCGTCTCTCCGAATCCTCGGTCTGATGTCGAGCCTGCACTCTCAGAGATTCACACGTCTTCTCCACGCGTCCCAGGGCACGTCTGACCCGACGGTGAGATCCCCCAAGCGCGAGCAACGTGAGGGCGAGAATGGGCGGAAGAAAGAACCAGACACTCAAGATCCCCCAGGATCCGGCCACCCACACGGATCCCGCCAGGCCGGCCAGCAGGATGCCGCGCGCCGCCGTCGGCCGCCCGGAGGCCCCGGAGGCCCTATGTTTCTTACCCGTTTTCCGCATCTTCCCCGATCCCTCTCGAGTCACCCTCATTGGCCACGCGCTCGATGGTTCGACGGCTTCCCTACTCCACCTGTACACCGCGCGAAGCCGCCGACCGGCCCTCATGACGTGTGGGGCTAGGGGACGGTTTCCAAGCAGCCGGCGCGCACCCGGGGCCGCCAGGTGCCCCGGCGCTCGCTCACGACCACCGAACCGTCGTGGCGCTTTCCGAAGCATTTAAGCTCGCAGGCGATGTCGCTCACTTCGGCGACATGTTCGATCGGTCCGCTCTCGCCCGTCACCACGGCCAGGGTGACGGCCAGCAGCGGAGACCGCTCCGTCTCGCCACGGCGATTCTTCACTTCTACATACCCGCGTATCAGGTCTTCCCGATCGAACAACGAGGTTACGCCCTCGTCGAAGGTCTCGATGATCTCCTCGGCAATCCGGTCGACCCGGTCCGTGGTGGTCAACACGGCGAAGTCGTCGCCGCCGACGTGCCCGACGAAATCGTCCGGATTGCCGAACTCGCGGACGGCGGAGATCAGGACTCGTGCCGTGAAGCCGATTGCGGCGTCCCCCCGGCAGTACCCGTAGGAGTCGTTGAAGGCCTTGAATCCATCGAGATCCGCGTAGATGAAGGCGAAAGCGTCTTCCGACTCGAGACGCGACTCGATCTCCCGGGTGATCGCAATGTTGCCCGGGAGACCCGTGAGAGGATTCGCTTCTCGCTGCGCCGAGGACCACTCCAGCGCGTTTCGAACGCGCACCAGAACCTCGGCGACGGCAAAGGGCTTCGTGATGTAATCGTTCGCGCCGTCCTCAAGAGCTTCGAGTTTGTCCTCCAGATCTCCCTTGGCCGTGATCATGATCACCGGGATGTGGGAGGTCCAGAACTCGGCCCGCAGTTGCCGGCAGACTTCGAAGCCGTCCAGCGTGGGCATCATGAGATCGAGGAGAACCAGGTCCGGCGGATCTCGGCGGGCCGTCTCCAGCGCTTCCTCCCCCCCCGAGGCCAGGCACACACTGTAGCCTGCACTCTCGAGTTGGTATTTCAGAATGTCGCGAATGTGCGCCTCGTCATCCACGACGAGGATCCGCCTGGACACCTCGCCGGCGGGCCGGGCGGGAGCGCGGTCTTTCGCAAACGACGGTGGGGACATCCTTCGACTCCCCGCTTCCGGCCCACGAGGACACCGGAATCGGCACACATCCATACGACCGGGGCGCGCCCGTCCGTCCTCCGGGGCACACCGCACACTCTTGCGCGTCCCCTTTGAAAGCAAGGGTTATGCCACCTGCCCGGACTTCGGCGGGGAGGGCCTAATCACTTGTATTCGCTGGTGTTATACGTTTGCGAGAGAAATTGCAGTTCGGGCGGGGCGGGGCATTTTGCGAGAGGCTACCGGTGCGGTCAAGGCATGTTGCAAAGGGGGGAAATCTCGCGCGGATTGTCCACAAACGCTCTACCGCGGCCCCGGCTCTCCGGGACCCACAGGAGGCGCTGCGATCGTGTGCGGTGATGATGAGCGGCCGGAACAGAACCGGAATCCCGGGTGGAGATTCAGGCCAGGCTGCGTGATGCACAAACGTCCAGCCCTGGTATCGCAAACGGTCACGGGGCGGAGCAATGGAGCAATGGATCGCAACGGAGCAGAGCGTGTTTTTCTATGACGCGTTTCTCCGGACTCTATGGATCGATGGCTCCATTGCTCTGCGTGGATGATGCGGGGCTCCGGGTACCCGGAGCCCCGCATCATCCACGCTAACCCTTGCCCTTCGGCGTGGCGATCCGGCTTCGGGCTCGGGCGTCGAGGTCGAGCCCGTCGGACTCTCCCCTCTCCAGCCGCTCCGTGCCCGCGGCCGCGACAATCGCGGCGTTGTCGGTGCAGAGAAACATGGGAGGGATCGAAACCCGCAACCCCCTGCGACGCCCCCCCTCTTCGACCGCGTCCCTCAACGCTCGATTCGCCGCCACTCCACCGGCAAGGGCCACGGCGCCGCAACGCGTCTCCTCGGCGGCACGGAGCAGCTTTCCCGCCAGGGAATCCACCATGGCCTTCTGGAAGCTGGCCGAAATGTCCCGCCGCTCCTCTTCCGTAGGTGCTCGACCGAGCCCTTCCACGTGATACCGGACCGCCGTCTTGATTCCACTGAAGCTGAAATCGAGGCCGCGCGGCAGCGGAGCCGGGAACGTGATTCGCTCCGGATCCCCCTCCCGGGCTTGGGCCTCCACCTGCGGTCCTCCGGGGTAGCCCAGTCCCAGCAGCTTGGCCACCTTGTCGAAGGCCTCCCCCGCCGCGTCATCCAAGGTTCCGCCCAACGACTGCATGAATGGGACCGATGTCGCGTCCCCGTCGACCGCCCCGTGCACCCGGAGCAATTCCGTATGCCCGCCCGAGGCCAACAGGCATACGAAAGGAGGGTCCGCAGGGGGATCGATCAGAAAATTCGCGAAGACGTGGGCGGTCAGGTGATCGACGCCCACGAAGGGAACATCCAGCGCGAAGGCCATCGCCTTTGCCACCGACACGCCCACCAGCAGCGCCCCGATCAACCCCGGGGATTCGGTCACGGCGATCCCACCGATGCCATCCAGATCCACCTGTGCGTTGCGAAGCGCATTGTCGATCGCCGGTAGGACCAGCCGAATGTGCGCTCGGGACGCCAGCTCCGGAACCACGCCCCCGAATTCGGAGTGGACCGGTTGGGTGACCACCTCGTTGGAGAGAATGTCCCGGCCGCCTCGGACGACGGCGGCGCCGGTTTCATCGCAGGAAGTCTCGATTCCCAGAACCAGCATGTGGAATCCCTCGAACGTTGCGGTGGGAACACAGGCCGGGATGGAAGAGCCATACGGCCTGGGCTCGGTTTCGGGATGTACCGGGCAGACCCGAGAGCCGACCGCAACGGAGTGCGCAGTGTCCCTTCTACGAATGCCCTTCTCCGGGATCGGCTTCTCTGCTTCTCCGTCCGGATGTCGCGTGGTTCCGGGTACCGGAATCATGCAACATCCGGACTAGGACGCGGGGAGAAGCAGCTCGTCTTCATCCCGGGTGGGACTTCGCTCTTCCACGACGATGTGGAACCGAGAAGGGGAAACCTCGGAGACGGAAACACCTTCGGGCAGGTCGAAGGAGACCCCGAGCTCGATGGGCTCTCCGGGCGGGGCGTCCGTCATCCCGATGGATCCCGTGGTGTCCGATGAATCGGGCGGCGCGGGCTCGGGCTCTCGAGACAGGAGCGTCATTCTCCCCCGGCCGTCCACCGAGAGATCGAAGAAATACCGGCCGGCCTCAAGGGAGGAAGCGTCCACCCGAAGCACCGGAGGGACGTCTCTCAATCCCACCATGAGACTCACCGGCCCGGAGAGAACGGCCTCGATGTGCTCGGGTTGCCACCGCACGCGCCAGGAGGAAGTGTCCGTGTTCGCGGCCACCAGAATGCTGGCCAGAGTCAGGTCTTCCAGCTTCTCCACGGGCAGTGCGACGGCCACTTGCTCGGGTTCGCACCGCACCCGTTCCAACCCTCCCAAGTCCACCTTCGCTCTGGCCACCACCATTCGACTCGCATTCCTCAGGGAAATCGCTTCCGTGCGCAGAGAATTCACGCCGGAAACGATGGACTCGGCACCTCGAATGGTCACCTCTTCCGGGTTGACAACGGGAGAACCCACGCGGGCATATCCCCGGGCGGGAGTGCTTTCCGTGGTGGGAATCACCGGGACCGATTTCACCGCCACCTCGTCCAGGTCGGCCTTCAGAATGCCGGGAGAGAGGATCTCCAGGATCTCAACGTCTTCCTCCAGGGGAACCGTCACGTCCGCCGGCGTGAAGCGCCTGAGGTAACGTCCCTGGGTCGCCCCGGACATATCGAGCGCGACGTAGAGTCCCCTCACGCGGTGGCGAAGGAACCGTCCCTGCCCGCGGACCAACACTTCCACGTCTTCGGGCACGTCTCCGAGAAGCGTCAGCGTCTCAGGGATGTTCTCGAGACGCAGCGGGACCGACAACCTCTCCTGGAATTGCTGCTGCTCGGATACGTAGAACCACAGCAGCACCGAAACGAGGAGGGCCAGGATCTTCGCGAAGAGATTGTCAAAGAGCAGCTTCTTCAACACTCGTTCCGCTCCTTATCCGGCGATTGCGTCGCGGTTCTTCCCGGCCGTCGGAAGGGCCAGCGCCATACTTTCCAGCGCCAGCCGCAGATCCACGTTCTGATTCAACTGCCCGCACGTTCGGGCCACGGTCCAGAACATCGCCTCGAGAACGGCCGGCGCGACCCTCCGGCTTTCCCGCCCCAGGATCTCTTCGAGATCCCCGTTTACGAGCAGGTGCCGCGGCGCCCCCAGTGCCACCAACAGCAGATCCCGAATCCAGATCAGCAGCGCGTCGAGCTGCTCACGCGTGTTGCGCACACGCGAATTCCTGTCCGCGATGTCCTCGCGGGCCAGGCGTCCGGCTTCGCCGAGAACGCTCGACAGATCTCCCCCACAGACGACGTCCCAAGTATGGAGCATTTCCTCCCGGGCCTCAAGAACTTCTTCTCGTCGGCGGGCCAGGGCGATGGAGAATCGCCCGCCCGACCTTTGCGCGGCCCACCTCGCCTCTTCCTGAGTGAAACCTCGCTGCTCCAAGGTTTCGGCGATCCTCTCGGGAGGCAGGGTCCCGAACTTCACCGACTGGCACCGGGAGCGGATCGTCGGGAGAATCTCCTGGGCATTGTCGAGGATGAGAATCAGGAGAGAATGGTCGGGAGGTTCTTCCAGCGTTTTGAGCAGGCAATTCTGCGCTTCTTCGGTCATTTTATGCGCGTCGTCAAGGATGACGACTTTTCGCCTGCCCGAGAGTCGCTTTCTGGAGAGAAACCCCTGGACCGTTCTTGCCGTCTCGGAACGCGCTCTGGGGGTGACAAGGTCGATCCCCAAGGACCTCCGGTAGTAGACGAGAGAACGTGGAAGCCGGAACAGCTCGGTCCCCACACGGCCGGCGGCTTCGGAAACCTCATCGCCCCCCAGACCCGCCAGCTCGTCCAGCGCCCGCCGAACATCTCTGCGGACGATCTTGTCGGGAGCCGGGAAGAGGCGATCCCATCGCTCCGCCCCCCCACCGGTGGGAAGCGGCGGGTTGAGAAATCCCCCTTCCAGAAGCGCGGCGTAGGCGCCGAACAGCAGGTCCTCCGAGCCGGCCCAGGTCAACGCTTCCCGCCGCGGCACCCAACGACCTTCCGCAACGTCCCGGTACACCATGAGTCCCGCATCGGCGAGACGCGGGATTCCGCTGCACGCCGGGCACGTCCCGCATGGATCGGCGCCGTCGATGGCGCCGCCGTCGGCGCCCTTGCCGGCGCAGGCCCGCTCGCAGTTCACGGCTTGCGCCAAGGCCAGGGCCATCCGCTTCTTGCCCACGCCCGCCGGTCCCTCGAACAGGTACGCGTGAGAAAGGCGATCCGAGAGGATCTGCCTTCGGAATCCACCCGTCAGGTGGGAGTGACCGATGACGTCATTCCAGCTCATGATCTGCCCTCAACGGGACCTAGGACGCCTTTGCCGCCGACGTTTCTCTACCCGGAAGGGCGAGCTCGATGATCAACCTCTCGAGCAGCGCGTCCGGCGATTGCGTCGTCGATTTCAGCGCCAGATCCGTGCGGCCGATGAGGCCGACGCCCCGCCTGAGCTCGGCCAGCGAGAACTGGCGGGCCCGCCTCAACACAAGAAAGGCCACGTACGGATTCGCCCCAAGGAGATGAAACCTGGGATTCCCGGACGGCGGCTCCACCTCCGACTTGAGGCGCGGCCAGATCGAGCGGCAAAACCGATCGAATCCGATGCGCTCGTTCCATCCGGCCCGCTCGACCACCCCGCCGAGCAGCTTGGCCTGCAGCAGAAAACGAACTTCCCGGCCGAGCATGCTCAGTATCATTAACGGCGTTGCGCCCTGAAACCTGAGCTCCCGAAGGAACCGAAGCCCGGCGCTCACCTCCCGGTCCCCCAGCGCGCCCGTGAGGTCGAAGATGACGTCCTCTTTGGACCTCGGAACCACCGACTCCACATCCTCGGCGAGGATCTCTTTCCGCGGGGCGATCAGGAGGGACAGCTTTTCCAATTCGAGGTCAATCTGGCGCAGAGAATTCCCCGTTCGCGCCAGCAGGGTGTCCTCTGCCTGTGCGCCGAAGGACAGGCCGCGCCGGGACGCCTCCTCGACGACCCATCTCGCCAGATCGCGTCCCCGAAGAGCATCAAACCTCGCGACTCTCCCGATGGACACGAGCGTCTTGTAGAAACGGGTGCGTTTGTCGAAGGCCTGCCCTGCGGCCAGAACCAGGATGTTGCCGTCCGTCGTCCAGGACTCCGAACAACCCAAGAGCGCGGCCAGCTCCGCCTTCCCGCCGGGCGCCAAATGCTGCGCCTGGCGGACCGCCACGATCCGGCGAGTGGAGAACAGGGACATCTCCAGCAGGCTCTCCAGGACCTCACCCAGGGGGGTGTCTCTCCCGTCCCGGAATTCCACCTCGCCGCCCGTCGCCTGCACAAGCGCTTCGACAACGGCGTCCCGCGCACGATCAACCTGGAATCCCTCTTCCCCGTGAAGGGCGTAGATGGACGCCAACTCCCCCCGGCCGATCGATTCGAGTATCCCCTGCACACCGGGGTCCACGGCGCTCACACCGTCTTCCTCCTCCGGGCGGATTTCGCCGCTAGATTTCCTCGGAAATACGCTCCCGGACCTCGGGAGGCAGTTCTTCCAGCCGCCGTTGCCCCTCCTCGAGCCTCTTCTCCATCTCTTCGAAGTCCTTCCGCCGTTTCTCGATCATGTCGCGAATATCTTCAGGAAAAACGCCGTCCAGGAGATCGGCAATCTCGTTGCCGTAGGGTGCCAGCGCCGAATCGCGCACCCAATCGTTCTGCTCCATTCCGGCAAGACCCAACACGAGGAAGAGAGCGCCGACGACCAGGGCCGCTCCGGCCAGCCCCAGGATTGCGCCTCCCAACCGGTCCACCCACCCCAATCCCAGAAGATGAATGGCCCTGGACAACAACCGTCCGAGGAATCCCATGAGAATCAGGACGACGACAAACGCGATGATGAACGAAGCCACCGCCGCAAGCGCCGGATTCCGCGTGAGCGGCGTGAGCGCCTGCGTCCCCAGGCCCGTGGAGAGACAGGCCAGGACAACGGCCGCGGCCACCGAGAGAACCGCAAACACCAGCCGGACCAGGCCTTTCCACAAACCCGCAACCACGAGAAAACAAACCACGCCCAGGATCACCCAGTCCAGACCGTTGAACACTCCGCTCATCATCCCGCTCCTGATACCGACCGATGGTCCTTCGAGGTCTCGAGCCGGGCCTCTCTCGGGCGCCCGACGTTCGATCACTGGATCCTGAGCTTCTGCCCCACGAGGATCCTGTCTGAATCTCCGAGATCGTTGAGTCTCCGGAGATCTTGCACGGTGACGCCGTGGGCGCGCGCAATCCGCCAGAGGTTCTCCCCGCGGGCAACCACGTGCACGGCCGTACCGCCGGGCGGGAACCGATCGAAGTATCGCCGAATGGAGGCAACCAGAGCCGCCGCCAGAGCTTTCTGGTGAGACGTCTTGCAGAGATTCCGCCGATCCGTCGAGTTCGAGAGGAATCCCAGCTCCACCAGCACGGCCGGCATCTCGATGGTCTTGAGCACCGCAAAGCGAGCCTGCTTGACCTTCCGGATTCGAGTCAGATTCGACCGCTTGAGCTCGTCATGGACGAGTTCCGCCAGCGCGGAGCTCTTCCTGAGCGCATCCTCGCGGTTCAGGTCGAAGAGGATCGCCTCGATGTCGCCCCTCGCGTCGGCCGACACTCCTCCCACGAGGTCCGCTTCGTTCTCCGCCTCCGCAAGGGCCTTGGCCGCCGCATCCGACGCGCCCTTCATCGAGAGGAAAAAGACCTCCGCCCCGCGGGCCTTGCTGGCGGGCGCCGCGTTGGCGTGCACGCTCATGAAGAGATCCGCCTCCAGCTGCCGTGCGACTTGCTGCCGTTTGGCAAGAGAGACCGAGTAGTCCCCCTTGCGCGTGAGGAACACTTCGAGGTGGGAATCCTTCTCCAGCAGCTTGACCATCTCCTGACAGACCTGGAAGACGACGTTCTTCTCGTAGACCTTCCCGGAGGCAACGGCGCCGGGATCTTCCCCCCCGTGGCCGGGATCGATCACGACGATGGCCTTGTTCTTTCTCTTGAGCTCGGTCACTCGTTTCCTGACGGCCGCCCTCTCCGCTTCCGACACCTCCCGCAAGATGTCAATGACGATCCGGTCCTTCTTGCCTTTCACCTTCTTGAGAGCGAAGGTCTTGTAGGCGGGTACACGCGGAAGATCCACCACGATTTGGGCCGTCCCCGACCGCAGTGCGTTGGTCCGAATCCGATCGATCAGCCCGTCGTTCACCTTGATTCGGCGGGCTTTGTTGACGAAGACCGTGCCGGGAATCTCTATGACGACGCGGTGAGGATCGGTGAGCGTCCGATGGGTGAAGGTGGAGGGCCTGGTGAGATCGATGACGATTCGAGTGTGGTCCGGCGCGGTCCAGTATCGAATCCCGACGACCTCCGTGGCGGCGAACGCCTCCCCGGCGATCCCAGCGATCCCCGCGCCCAGGATGATCAGGATGGTCAGCAGACATCGCGCCACAACGCTTCCCGCCCCCCCGCGACCCGGGCTGCACCTCGATCTCCGCTCCTACGAGACCGGTTACGCCGCGAGGCGCGCGCAAACCCGAATCACGGATCTTCGCAATAAAAAGAGGTAACCCATTGACAGGCTACCCGGATCCACGTTCTTGTCAAGCTGGGAATCGGCCGACAATTCACTTCAGGGTTCTTATCAAGATGGGAAGAGGTTCACTGCTGACGTCACGGAACGACGCGAGCAGAAGGAATCAGTGGGGCTGTTGACGAAACCGTCTTGACGGGCCGCGTCCTCCGGAGCGAGGGGATGTTCCGCGGCCATCAGTCTACAATGCGATCCGCGGACAGGACGAAGTTCAGAGGGTTCACGGCCTTGCCGTCGAGCTGCACCTCATAGTGGAGATGCGGGCCGGTGGAGCGGCCGGAATTCCCCACCCGGGCGATCACGTCGCCCCGCTTCACTCTCTGCCCTTTCTTGACGAGGTTCTCCTGGTTATGCCCGTAGCAGGTCCTGTATCCGTTTCCGTGGTCGATCACGACGATGCGGCCGAAACTGATCTCTTCTTTTGATTTGATCACGATCCCGTCGGCCGTCGCGTGCACGGGCTCCCCCGCCCAGGTGCAGTAGTCCACGCCCCAGTGCATTGCGATCTTCCCCGTAAACGGATCCGGTCGGCGCCCGAACCCCGACGAAATGTAGCCGGAATCCACGGGACGAATCGAGGGGAGGCAAGCCCACTTCTCGCGGTTTGCGGCAATCGTTTCCTCGATCTCGGCGAAGCTCTCCTTCTGAAGATGCGTTTGTCGGAGAAGCTGGTTGACCTGCCCGCTCACGGAAGTCAGCCGGATCTTCTCCCCTTCGCTGAGCACGCGCGTATAGTCCGGAAGGTAGCCTTGCGAACCCCCGATACCCATCATCCGGACCTCTTTCGGAATGGGCTCGAGATCGGCCGCCAGCCGAAGGTGCTCTTCGATGACCACGTGCTCGGCCAGCTGCTCCTGTTGCTGAAGAAGTGAAGTGCGGAGGTCGTCCAATTCCTCGTTCAGAATCCGGTTGCGGTCCTCCAGCCTGGCGAGGCGAGCCCCGTCGATCTTTCCGCTGGCGTAGCTGGCGGCCAAGAAAACCGAGAATGCCACAAACCCGACCAGAATCACCCCCAGAACCCCAAGGGTCCGCCGTTTGAATCGAAGGGTAGACACGTTCGCCGCAGGCTGGGAGATGATCATCAGAGTCACGAATTTGCCGGCCACGGGATCTCTCCTTTGGAGAGGTATTCTCAACACCCGAATAACAGGGGCGCATCACTCCGCCCAAATCGCCGGTCAAACTACCGCACTGTGAGGTTTGTGTCAACGGTTTTTTTGGATTGCGCGAACTCGAATTAGCGGGATTTGAGATTCGAAGGACCGATAGAGATTCCGGCGCGCACCCAGGGAGAGGGCTGAATCGTAACTCGCCCCCAGGGATTGCGGTATGCGGGTGTCCGAGCCCGCCGAGTTCCCGAGAGCCAGCCCATGCACGATCTCCAACCGTCCCCGCCGCGTCACCCGAGCGATTCACCGGCCGAAGTCACCGACCTTCGCCCGAGGCGGATCACAAACACTCCGAAGGCTACGATCCCGAGCACCATCCCGGCCCCATAGAGGGGCCAGTGGAAGGCCCCGGGCGATCGCGTCTCCAGCACAACCCTGAAATCCCAGACGAAGCTCGTGATCACAACGAGCCCGGCCAGAATCTCCAGGATCCAGACCCACCGGGGAATGACGACCGGAACCCCTCTGGCCCGGAACCTCAGGAGAATCGAGGACCCCACCACGAGCCCCACCGCAACAAGCACGGGCGCCAGAACCGGGCCCAACCAGGGCAGCGGAAGGAGGAACAGAATGTCCCACGTAAGGAGAGATTCCGGCCAGTTGAGACACACCTTCAGCCAGACATAGTAGAAGATGTCCCAGACACCGAAGAGGAAACAGAAGTGGAGAAACGATTCCAGCCGGTCCCGACTCGCCAGGACGGCGATCCCGACCAGCATCAGGACCGTAGCCAGCTCCCGGCCCAGTTCGATCACCGCAATCCTCATCGGCGCCAGAACGATCGGGAACTGGAAGCCGTCCGGAAAGTAGAGCTCCCTCAAGTACACGACCACGGCGGATTCCAGGTAGGCCATGGCGATCGCAAAGACGGTCAGCCAGAGGGTTCGCTTCATGTCCATTGAAGATTCCCCGTGAGCCCCCCTATGGGGACTGTTGAAAAAGGGCCGTCGGGCGGACAGGACCCGCCGTTCGCCCTGAGCGGCTGCCTGCCTCGGCCCGCAGCCGCTCAGGGCGAACGGCGGGTCTTCCGGCAATTGCGGTCATTCAACAGCCCTATGCCATGCGAATGCCATCCAGTCGCCGAAGGCCTTCACGCGCGGCCGTTTCGATCGCGTCGTTGAATTCCTGCGGTGTGATCCTCCGCCTGAGCGGCGGATCGTCCAACGCCAGATGGCAGGGATGGTATTGCTCCATCACGTTGACGTAGGTGTTCGGCGAGATGTCAAGAGCAAGAAAACGCATCGCGGCCCGAATGCCGTTCAGGTCTCCGGGCATCACCAGATGACGGACCAGGAGTCCGCGCTCGGCGATCCCGTCCGAACCGATCACCAGATCCCCCACCTGCCGGTGCATGTCCCGAATGGCGGCCCGAGCTCTCTCGGGATAGTCGGGCGCTTTCATGAGACGATCCGATACCTTCCCGTCCATGAACTTGAGATCCGGCATGTAGATGTCTACGATACCGTCCAGGAGACGCAGGGTTTCCGGGGAATCGTAGCCCCCGCTGTTGTAGACCAGGGGAACTCGAAGCCCCCGAGGAATCGCGAGCAGCAGGGCGGCCAGAATCTGCGGAACGACGTGGGACGGGGTCACGAGATTGACGTTGTGGCATCCGACGGCCTGAAGACCCACCATGAGATCGGCCAGTTCCGCGGCGGCCGTCTCTTCCCCCGCGCCCCCGTGGCTGATGTCGGCGTTCTGGCAGAAGCTGCAGAGAAGATTGCACCGGGCAAAGAAGATCGTGCCCGAACCCCGGCGGCCGACGAGCGGAGCCTCCTCTCCAAAGTGTGGATTGGCCGAGGAGACGAGGGCCCGGGCGCCGGTCCGGCAGAACCCGAGCGCCCCGTCGAGCCGATCGACCCCGCAGTTCCTGGGGCAAAGACGACAGTTCGCCAGACGGCCTTCCGCCTCGGCCGCCCGCTCCTTCAATCGACCGTCCCGGTACACCTGAACGTAGGACGCTTCCGCCATCGTCCGATCCCCCACCGATTCGGGGGCTACCATATCGCAAACCCGCGGGGGAAGTAAAGCCGGTTGGAGCTCGGGCCGCCGAGGACCCGGGACGGAAGAGGGAACCCGAGAGCGCGGGATGTCCGTCCGAGGATCGAAAGTCGAGAGCGAATGCCACCGGGAGAAGTCCAGACGAAGGGGGAAACGCATTCGCGTTTCCCCCTCTTCGAATCTCTGTTCGGTGTTTCTAGTTGAGATACGCCTGCAGCACCTTCGATCTCGAGCTGTGGCGCAGCTTGCGCATCGCCTTGCCTTTGATCTGCCGCACGCGCTCGCGAGTGAGACCCATGGATTTCCCGATCTCCTCAAGGGTGGCGCCGCTCCCGCCGTCGTACAGGCCGAAGTACTGGCACAGCACGTCGGATTCCTTCGGCGTCAGCGTCGCCAGAACCTCCATCAGATCCCTCTTCAGGCGGTCGTCAAAGAACGAGTTCTCCGGCGAGACGCCCTCTTCGTCGGCGATGAAATCCGAGAGGGGCAGATCTTCGGCCCCGTCGAGAGGCGCATCCAGTGAGAGCACGCCCCGGGACCGGGAGAGGCTCTCGTGGATTTGCTCGGGGTCCACCGACATCGAGTCGGCGATCTCATCCACCGTCGGCTCCCGTCCGAGCACTCCCGCCAGCTCATTGGACGCCCGCTGGATTCGATCCTGCCTCACGGTTCGGCTCGTCGGCACGCGCACCACCGATCCCTGCTCCGCGATGGCCTGAAGAATCCGCTGCCGGATCCACCAGACCGCATAGGAGATAAACCGGAACCCTCGCTTCTCATCGAAACGCTCCGCAGCCTTGATCAGTCCCAGGTTCCCTTCGTTGATCAGGTCTCCCAGAGTTATGCCGCGATGGGCGTACTGTTTGGCGATGCTCACCACGAACTTGAGGTTCGCGGTGGTCAGTTTCTCCATCGCCTCCTGATCCCCCCGGCGAATCCGAACGGCCAGCTCCGCCTCTTCCTTGGAACTGAGGGGACTCGTATCCCCGATATCATTCAGATACATACCGATTGCGCGAGCATCGTCCAGGGACGAAAAGTCTCTTGCGGCCTTCATCGCACCCACCTCTCCTCACCATTCTCCGGCTTCACAGCCAGGAAGGTCGTGTAGTCCCCCCGCTTGACGAGAAACACGACGGCCTTCTTATGGTCCTTCAAGCCATCCAACGCATCCCGATAATCATCGAGATCCCTGATTTCATCTTCGCCCAGCTTCACGATGATGTCGCCGGGCCGGAACCCCGCATCGTCCGCCGGGCTGCCTTCCTCGACGTCAACGATCAAGGCGCCCTCTTCTTCGGTGTCGATTCCCAGACGCTGGGCGTCGGCGCCCCGCACATCGCCGACTTCCAGCCCCAGCCAGCGCTCCGGTTCCGGGGGCGTCGCCTGGGCCACCCGAGCATCGGGTCGTTCGATCAGGGCCAGATCCATGGTTCTCTCCCGGCCGTCCCTGAGCACCTTGAGATCCACCTCTTCTCCCACGGGGCTGTCCGCAACCAGCCACCGGAACTTGTTCACGTCGGACACGCGGACCCCGTCGTACTCCACAATCACGTCGCCCACCCGGAGCCCGGCCTTTTCGGCGGGCGAATCTTCCACGACCTGTCCCACCAGGATCCCCTCCACACCCTCAATGCCCTTGCCCTCCGCCAATTCGGGTGTCAGATCCTGGGGATAGATCCCCATGTAGCCGCGAACCACTTTGCCCTTGTCGATCAGCTGTTCGGCGATGCGCTTGGCCAGATTGATGGGAATGGCGAAACCGATCCCCTGTCCCGAGGCATTGATCGCCGCGTTCATTCCAATGACCTCGCCGTTCAAGTTGACGAGCGGGCCCCCGCTGTTCCCGAAATTGATAGACGCATCCGTTTGGATGAAATCCTGATAGGCGGGACCCCCGCCCTGAATCGCAAGGTTGCTGCGCCCCTTGGCGCTGACCACGCCCGCCGTGACGGTTCCCTCCAACTGCCCGAAGGGGTTTCCGAAAGCCAGCACCCAGTCCCCCACGCGCATGTTGTCCGAATCTCCCATCCGCACGGCCGAGAGCGGCTCATCCGCTTCCACACGAATCACGGCGACGTCGGTACTCGGATCCACCCCGATCACCTCGGCGACGTACACCTTGCCCTCCGGTGTCTTGACTTCCACCTTCTCGGCGTCCTGGACGACGTGGTTGTTGGTCAGGATGTATCCGTCATCCGTAAGAACGAATCCCGAGCCGAACCCGGGGACCGGGTGTCTCTCCGACGGCATGTCGGGGAACATATCACGAAAGATGTTGCCGAACGGTCCATCCATATGGAAAGGAGAGACGTCGACCGTTCTCCGGGTGTCCACCCGCACCACGGCCGGTGCCACGACCTCTACGACGTCGACGAATAGCGACGGGAAGTTCCTCGAGTGCGCCTGTTCAAGAACATGACCCTCACGGGCCTCGGACCGGGCGAACCCATCCAGACTCGCCGTAATGCCGATGCCAACCACGACGCCGGCGGCGATGAATGCCCCGGCCCACATCATGCGATTTGCGGAGAATCCAAGCCTGGCCATGTTCTCTCCTCTCCTATCTATAAAGCCCTATCCCAATGATATACAACAAGTTTGTTGAACTCTGCAGTCCCCTTCGTCTCCTCTATCTACCTATTTAGACTCACGACATTCGAATAAGGTTCCCACAAATTCCACGGATTGCGCCCGGCCGTCGACGCCGGCCCGGGTCTTGCGCCTGTATCCGGGCCGAATCCGGTTCCTGCGGCCTCCTGGGACTGTTCAAGACGTCGTCTTCGCCGCTCAAAGGTCTCCCAAGACGGGCAGGGGCCGGAGGCTTCGTCAACGGGCCCCGTACTCTCCACTTCCCGGAGTTTGCAGCGCAGGGTAGGTGCACCGCTCGCTGCGGTCAACAGAAAAACGTTGAAAGCGCTCGCGATCACGGGTAGCCTGGCCCGGACGCTGCGGACGAACACTTCAGGCCGGCCACCGGTTCCGGCCCCGGGACTTCGCATGAACACGGATCGACGGGTTCTCTTTTTTTCTGACGCCCACCTGGGTGCGGATTCGGCCGAGCTGGAGATCAAGAAACACAGGCTCCTGTTCCAATTCCTCGATTACGTCCAGGATCTCGCGGCCGACCTCTACGTCGTCGGCGACCTCTTTGACTTCTGGTTCGAGTACGGGACCGTCATCCCGAAGCAGTACTACCCGGTGCTTCGACGCCTGTCCGAACTGGTCGATGGCGGGTCCACCGTGACCTACCTGGGGGGGAATCACGACTTCTGGCTGGGCGATTTCCTCGAGAGCCAGGTCGGGTTAACGATATCACAGGTTCCCATCACGGTGAGCCGTCAATCGCGAACGATCTACCTCGCGCACGGAGACGGGCTCCTCACTTCAAAAGACTACGGGTACCGCCTTCTTCGAGCGACCACCCGGGCACGCATCGTCCGCACGCTGTTCGGAGTCCTTCACCCCGACGTCGGCATTCGAGGGGCGGACCTACTCTCCAGGATGAGCCGGGCCGTCACCCGGGGCTCGCGTCCCGGCGTGGAACCCGAGTTCGTCGCCTTCGTCCGGCAGAAGATGAGCGAGGGCTTCGACGCCGTCGTCGTGGGCCACCATCACCATCCCCTCCACACCCGTACGGCGGCGGAAGAATGCCTCGTGATCGGAGATTGGATCGAGCATTTCACGTTCGCCGATCTGTCGAACGGCCGTCTGACGCTGAAGCACTGGGTTGAAGGCGGAGAGCCGACGGTCCTTCCCGCCGCCGACACCTACCTCGTCCGCCCGGCCAGCCGCTTCTTCCGCCCACGCGCGTGAGCGAGAGAAGGGAGCGCAAGCCCTAGGTCCTGTGGCCACAGAAGACGGGCGGCCGGTCCGGCCGCCCGTTCCCGAATTCTCTAATGGCTCTATCCGCTTACGACGCAGGCTAGATCTGAATCGCGAACGACAGCCGGTGCGTGTCTCCCAGGTCGGAGTAGAACGGCACGAAGGCGTAGTCCAGCCGAAATTTCTCCACGGGGATTCCGACGCCGACGCTGACGTTCTGGTTGTCGTACCCGCTCCGGTACCCGAAGCGCAGCGCCAGTCTCTCAACGACTCCGACCTCGATGCCGAGATGGGTCTTGACGTCGTCCTCTCGAGGCTTCTGCACCTCGAAGGCCACCACCATCTCGTCCGACAGGAAAGAAACCTCCCGGCCGTAGGCCAACCCGCCGCGGAGCGTCAGAGGCAAGTCGAAACTCTCCTCGATGAATTTCATTTTCGATCCCAGATGCTGGACGCAGGCGCCCATTCGAAGCCCCGGGAGCGGGAGGTCGATCATCGTCCCCAGATCAACGGCGAAGCCGGTGGCGGTTTCTTCGTCGATCTTCTCGTAGAGGGCCTTGGCCGAAACGCCCGCCGTCAACCACTCGGCCAATTTCCTGCCGTAGCTGGCCTGAAGGGCGAAATCGAAGAAACTGAAATGGCCGAGAGGATTGCCCTCGATGTCACGAAGGTCCAAGTCGCCGGCGTGGAGCGCCGTGAGACTCAGGCCGTACCCCTGATCGGTCCGGGACCGCACGACGGCGATGTTCTCCATCCGGACGTCCTGGAACCAGGTCACCTGATTCAGGAGAACCTCGGCCCCGTAGTCCCCGACGCACCCGGCGGGGTTCCAGTAGGTGGTGCTGGCGTCGTCGGCGACCGAACAGAAGGCCCCTCCCATCCCAACCGCTCTCGCCCCGTGGCCCAGCTTGAGAAACGTCAGCCCCGTTTGGCCCGCCTCCGTCCAGCCGGCGGTCGGCGCGGCCAGAAGCAGCGCGAACACCAGGAGCGTGACTCGCATCTTCATCGGCGTCTCCACTAGAATAGGGTCCCTGCCAGTATTCGGCCCCGACCCTTCGATTCCTGAACCCTTTGTCGGGATTCCGGTGCGTTTACCCTTCAGGAGATACTAGGTTCCGCCCGCAGACAGTGTCAAGTGAGATTCTCCATTCCGATCAATAGACAAATGGAGAATAGATCCCGGAAAGGGGCGTTCGAAAAAACCCCCGGCCCGGGGCGGCGGGAAAACCGTCCACCCCGGGCCAAAAAGGAACCCGGCCGAGAAGTCGATTGCCCCTGTTCAACCGACACTCAGACCGGGCACCTCGACAAGCTGGACCTGCCAGCCTGTCCTCATCTCCGGAGGGCCTAATTCAGGAGATGAGCAAACTCCACGCTGCTTTACTTCTGCTTGTGCCTCCCAGCATGGTCAGCGGGAGCCGCCCCCTTTTTGGACGACCCCTCGTGGCCCTTCCGACTCGAATACCCCCTGGACGCGGACTTATTCGAAGCCGGTGATGGTTTTGACTCCCTTTTTCTACTCTCAAAACGATCCCGGACCCCCTCGGGTTTCACCCCGGCACCGTTTTTCTTGCCCCCAAGAAGGACCCCCGATTTCGTCTTCGACCTGCTACTCACTAAGACGCACGGATTGTCCTCTTGGTTCCATTCTTTCTGCGAGTTTTTCTCGTTTTTTTCCTTCCACCTCACCCGATCACCGACGCTCCGGACCCCACCGGCTCCGGGAGCCGGGCAGGAGGGCTTCCGGTGCATTCTGTGTACGCACGTCCGGACCACGGCTCGGGGCCAGTCCAGGCAGACGCCGAAGTCGAAAACCAGGTGGAACCTCGGGTGGCACCGCCAGCGTGGGCGACCGTCGATGACGATGCACGTCGGGCGGGGGCACACCGTTTCGACGGAAAACCAGCAGAAATCCGCCGCAACTGCCCCACGGCCACCCCCCGGGAGAAGCGCGTCCTCGATGGCCCAGACGGCCTCGAACGGATCCCCGACGACTCTGCCGATCACGGCTCGGCAGGGCGGAGCCTCCGATACGACCCAGGTGTGCTGATCGCGGAATACGAGCATCATCTCTCTCTCAAGCCAGCGGGCCACGGGCAGCCGCTTCCGGGTGGCCACGGCCCCGATCACCACGAGGCCCTCGAAGTCATCGAACAGCCCGTCCACTCGGGACCCACAAATCCGGTACGTCCGGTCCCCACGGATCCTCCCATCCTCCCAGGACCTGGACGGGAACAGGATGTGGACCCAACCGTCGGTGTCGACGGCGTAGACGATCACACTCGCCCCCCGGTTGGTCCGGAGGTAGATGTCCACCGGATCGCCCGCGAAGACAACGGCCTCGTCCCCGTGATTCGTCCAGACCTCGACCTCCAGATCTCGGGCCTCGGCGGATGCAATCGACGAGCAAACGGCCGCTGCGGCCACAGCAAGTGCTATCAGGAACGCTCCCCGGGTCATCCTCGGTCTCGATTGCATGGCCACCCTCTCCCTTCTCACGATTCAAGGGGCGAGCTATCGGGCCCTCACACTCTCCGGAAAAGGCGGTGCCAGCTCCGGATAGTCCGGAACCAGCTGGTACGCCCAATCCAGGATCACGTACCGGTTGTTCTTGTTGATCACCGAGACGCGCAGTTTGGCATAGTTCCCGTCGTCGGTCTGCACCACGTAGGCGTGTCCGCGAATGATTTCCACGCCCGCGGGACTGTCCGACCAGCCCTCCTGCGGCGCCCAGTCGACTTCGTCCAGATGATCCGTGAAGCCGAAATCCTGAACGAGCGTTCCCGACGTCGGAAGGAACCGGAGCACATCGGGATCGCCGTCCGACGAGGAATCCACGTAGAGATCGCTCGCCGCCGAGTCCCACGCGACCACCAGATCGTCACTCGTGTATCCGGGATCTTCGGCCCGGCTGAAATCGATTCCGGCTCCGGTCGGTTCCTCCTCGGCGTCGTAGACGACGAGGTCGGTTCCCGCCGGCCGCGGCGTATCGAACACGTCCGCATAGCTCAGATCAGACTCGTTGCCGTCGTAGTCGAAGGCCGTCACCGCGTAGTAATACGTGGTGGCGTTGTCGACGTCCGTATCTTCGTAAACGTCACTCTCCTCGCCCAGTACGTTGACCATCCGTTCATAGGGTCCGCCCTGGGGGCCGCTCGCCTCATCCGCCCACCAGATCCCGTAGCCCCTCACGTCGCTCCCCAACACGGGATTCCAGTAGATGGTGACCTTCTCGTCCCCCGTCACCGAGTACACACCCGAGGGAACGGCGGGAGGTTCATTGTCCACACACGTCGGCTTGCAGCAACAGTCGTCCTCATCGCAACCGCAGAGAATCAGAGCGGCCCCGAGAGCCAAGGAGAGGAGCGCAAGCATCCGGAATCGGCGTCTCATGATCGTTACTCCCTTCGCGTTGATCCTGTCCATCGATCTTCGGCCGGCGGGCGAATCCCGTTTATCGGCCGTCGATTCCCCTTTCCGCCACTCCACCGAGAACGGGGTCCGTCGGAACCGCCTGTTCCGCCTTCGCCACTTCACCCAGAACGTGGTCCGTCAGAACCGCCCGAATGCTCCCGATAGCCACCTTGCTGACCATCTGCACCGGGAGGTGGAGCGCATCGTCCGTCACCCAGATCCATATCCGCCCCTGCTGGTCGAAGATTCCCCCGTCTTTGGCCAGGTGGGGCTCGACGACCAGGCAGTCGAACTCTCCGGCGGGGGTCGCCAGCCGTTCCCTGCGAGTGACGTTTACCCGCAGGTCATAGGTGCTTCTCGACGAGATCGAGCTCAGCCAGAGCGTCGCGCCGGGCGAGAGATCCAGCGTTCTAAGCCAGTAGAGAGACGAGAGTGCGTCCAGAGTCCTCTCGGAGATTTTTATGGACCGGTCTTCCGCAAGAGCCACTCCCCGGTCGTGATAGTAGTCGACCACTCGATCGCATTCGTAGTGACCCTCGCGCAGGTGCTTTTCAAAGCGAAGGGGCCTCAGATGTTCGACGTCGAGCCAGGACTCCACACGATCCTCGACCCGGAAAAAGGCCGAGACCAGCGCGCCCGAACGCGCCGTGGAAACCAGATGGAGGCAGTCCCGCCCTCGAACGGCCTCAATCGGGCCGACTTCCATTCGGGCCTCACCGGCCTTCAGGGGCCCGTAGTAAACGTCGAACGAAAGACGCTCCCCGGCGCCGAAGGGCCGATCCGAGGCACCGGCCGGATCGATGAGCCACGCGAGTCCCAGGACGCACGGAATGAGTATGCGGCAGGCGACGATGCCGGTGTTTCGAACACGAGTCATCAGGGGTCTCATCACGTCCACCTCGTCTTGAGGGAGTTGACCGGGAAGCCCGATTCTCATCATCGAATCGCTTCCACCCCTGATTACAGCACGGTTCGTGCCAACGGGGAAGACAAACGCGCGCAGGTGCGGGATCCGTGTGTCGGACGGTGCAGAGACAGCGAATCCTACTGTTTTTCAACACCTTCGGAGGTCGGCGGTTCCCCCCCCACGCTCCCGTCGGGGCCCATTCCTCGCGCGTTTCCCTGCGATCCCGTCCCGTTTCTGTGTCGATTCCACACACGGGTGTCCGCATGCCGACACCCGGCAGGTGATTGGACAACCCCCACAATAGCAGGTTCAGGACACAGAACCCCAGCCACAGATTACACAGATTTCACAGACAGAGACTAAGCGCCCTCCGGGCGCCCTTCGGAAACCCCATTTCCCTGTCCCGAGTCACTCGTTACCTGTCCCTTGGCCCTTGGTCACCCGGCTCTTTGCCTCGGCTTCCATTCAGAACTCAGCACTCGGAACCTAGAACCCAGCACTTTCCTGCCGGACGAAAACCCCAGCCACAGATTGCACAGATTACAGTGAGGGTCTATCGCTCTTCTTGATGCTCTTATCCGAGCTCGACCTTCAACGATCGACTTTCCATTTTCTAGGGCCGGCCCGGAACGGACCATGCGCGCTTACAGAAGGAAATCTTCCAGCTCTCCCACGGAAGGCGCGGGAAGGTCGCTGAATTCATCGGGAGGTTTCTCGCGTGTGCGGCGCTCGGGCCGCCTCGTCTCGCGCCCGCCGACCAGCCACTCCTCGAGGAAACTCAGAAGGTCCGATACGGTCGGATCCTCGGCCGAGAGCGAGTAGTAGATGCGGCGTCGGTCTCGCCGCGTGTCCACGAGCCCCGACTCGCGAAGAATCCTCAGGTGGCGGGAGACTCGAGGTTGAGACATCTTGAGGCGGGCGGTGATTTCCTCCACACAGTGCGGCCCTTTGAAGAGCATCTGGATGATTCGAAGCCGCGTTCTATCGGCCACACCCCTGAGGATGGTCAGCTGCCTCATCATCGCCCGAATCCGTTTGGCTCCCGAAGACGAACGCACGTCCCCGGAAGATTGTCTGGCGAGGTTCTCGACCGAGTTCTCGTGAGACGCGTTTCAGGCTAGCCTGCGGTGCGGGGCATTGTCAACAAAGAACGGCGCCCGGCCGCCGGGTGCGTTCTGGAATGGCCCAGGCCGAGGGGCTATTCCGGTTTCTCGATTCCGTAGCGTCGCATCTTTCGGTGTAGGTTCGCACGGTCGGTGTTCAGCACCTTGGCGGCTTCCGTGACGTTCCACGCCTTGGACTCCAGCGAGCGAACGATCAGGTCCTTCTCGTAGGTTTCCACCGCTGCCCGAAGCGATTCAGGCCCGGCCGCGGGGACAGGGCGCTCCTCGGATGCCTGTGCCAGCTCGCTCACGCCGATTTCCGTCCCCTCCGTCATGATGACCAGGCGCTCGATGAGGTTTCGAAGCTGCCTGACGTTTCCGGGCCAGGACGCCCGCCGCAGCTCGGTCAACGACTCGGGGGTCAGCGTGCGCGCACCGTGCTCGTCCTCGTCGGAGAAGATCTCCAGAAAATGACGCGCCAGGGATGGGATGTCGTCCGGGCGGTCCCGAAGGGGCGGGACGGAAATGGGAATCACCGACAGCCGGTAGAAGAGATCTTCGCGGAAGGTGCCGCCGTCGATTTCTTTCCTCAGGTCCTTGTTCGTGGCCGAGATGACTCGGACGTTCACGGGAATCGGGTGCCCGCCTCCCAGTCGCTCGATCTCCCCCTCCTCGAGGACCCGCAGCAGCTTGGCCTGAGTCTCCGCACTCATGTCGCCGACCTCATCCAGGAACAGCGTTCCCCCGTCGGCCAGCTCGAACCGGCCCCGGCGACGCTCGAGCGCACCGGTGAAGGCCCCCTTCTCGTGGCCGAACAGCTCGCTCTCGATGAGGTCCCGCGGAATGGCGGCGCAGTTGACCTTGATGAAGGGCCCGTCCGACCGGGTGCTGTTTTCATGAACGGCCCGGGCGACCAGCTCCTTGCCCGTCCCGCTCTCCCCGAAAATCAACACGCGCCCCGACGACGGCGCCGCCTTGGCGATCTGCCGGTAGAGTACCCGCATGGGCTCGGAGTCGCCGACCATCACGGCCGCGCTCTTCAGGCGGGCGCGAAGGGCAACGTTCTCCTGCCGAAGAGATCGCGCCTCCAGGGCGTTTTCGACGGAGAGCGACAGCCGCCCGGGCTCCAGCGGCTTCTCCAGGAAATCGTAGGCGCCCAGCTTCGTGGCCTTGACGGCCGTGTCGATGGTGGCGTGCCCCGACATCATGATGACCGGGACCCCGGATTCCCGAGACCGGAGGGTCTTGAGAAGGGCGATCCCGTCCATCCCCGGAAGCAGGACATCCAGAAGAACCAGGTCGGGATTCTCCTCCTCCAAGAGGCCGAGAGCCGCCTCGGCCGTCTCGGCCTCGACCACCCGGTATCCGTCATCGGAAAGAACCCCTCGGAGCGAGGCGCGAATGCCCGCCTCGTCGTCCACCACGAGGATGGTGCGAACTTCTTCTTCTCCGTTGCGGGTCATTTGCAATCTCCGTTCGGCCGTTGCAGGAACGCACGCCGTCAACAGTACGCGGGCGCGCGTCGTCCGTCAAGATTCCTTGCGGGGAAAGAACAGCCGGAAGGTCACCCCGCCTCTCTCCCCACTTCGAACCTCCACGGTGCCGGCGTGGTCCGTCACAATCCGGTGGACGACGGCCAGTCCCAGGCCCGTGCCCCGTTTCTTGGTCGTGACGTAGGGGTCAAACACTCGATCCCGAATGTCGGGCGGCAGGCCCGGACCCGTGTCCGCGACCGAGATCCACACGCCTGGACGGTCCGGCTGCCCGCTCTCCTCCACCCGCAGCGAGAGCGTCCCGCCGTCGGGCATGGCCTCGAGCGCGTTTTTCACGAGGTTGCCCAATGCCTGGCGGAACTGTCCCGGATCAACACCTACCTTCGGAAGACCCGGCGGAACCTCCACACGAAAGTCGACCCCGGGCCCGGACTCCCGGTAGAGGTCCACAATCGATCCAACGAGCTCGCCGGCATCCGAGGGCACCGGCGCCGGCGGCGGCATGCGGGCAAACCGCGAGAACTCGTCGGCCAGCCGTCTCAGGTTCACCACTTCCGCATCGATGAGATCCAGACACTCGGTGAACACCTGTCCGGTTTCGGCGTCACCGTCGGGCACGCGCCGTCGCAGCCGGTGGATGGAGAGTTGGACCGGCGTGAGGGGATTCTTGATCTCATGGGCGATGCGGCGCGCCACGTCACGCCACGCCGCCACCCGCTCGGCCCGCATCAGGCTCTCCTTGGATACGCGAAGGTCCTGGGTCATCTGGTTGAAGGACGTCACGAGGAGCCCGACCTCGTCCTTTGCCTTCACCTCCACCGGGTGATCCAGGTCCCCCGACGAGAGTCGACGGGTCCCCTCAACCAGTTCGAGGATGGGCCTCGAGATACTGCGGGCCAGCATTCGAGCAACGAAGAGGGAAAGGATGATGACGAGGGCCATCACGACTACGGTTCCGATCACGATCGTGGCCGCCTGGATCCGCTCATAGCCCGCCAGGCGCCGGTAGAGATCGGCGTCCGCCGCCAGGCTCCTAATCCTCTCCATCATCTCGACCGGAGGTTGGACGCCGACGAGCAGAAGGCCTCCATCCGGCGAACCGGTCATCGGCAGGAGAGCGCACACCGATGGGCTCTTGAGATCCAGAGGCGGCGCTGCCGACCCGGCGATTGCGTCGCGCGCCACAGCGGCTTCGAGCCGTTCGGGCGGCTCTCCGCCTCCCCCCGTAGCCCAACGGCGCCAGCCGTCCTCGCCCGGGCGGTAGACGGCGAGCAGGTCGGCCTCGACCTCCGCCGCGTTCGCGGCGAGAAAGTCTGACGTCTCCCGGGCGTTAAGGGCCGGATCCAGGAGAACCAGAAGGAATTCTCCGGCGGCCTGGGCCTCGTCCCGGTAGTGTTCGAGGCTCTCCCGAGCCACGGCGAGTGAGTTCTCGAGCGTCCGCTCGATGCCGGGATTCTGCCAGTACTCAATCGTAGCGGTGAGGTACCGCAGGTAGAACAGCGTCAGGAGGCCGATGGGGACGACGGCGAGAAGCACGAACAGGAGTGCCAGTCGGGTTCGAATGCCCATTCGCAGCGTCGCCATGATTCCTCCCTCGGCCCGGCGAATGAGCGCCGGCCGCATCCTTCACAGCACTGTAATGCGAGAAGGGAGCGCGGTCAATACCCTAACCGAGACCACGGATTGCACAGATCAACACAGAGGCGAAAACCGGACCCCTGGCCACAGATTCCACAGATTGGAAAACCGAAAATCCTTCCGCAGATTGCGCAGATTACGCGGATGAAGAAGCTCAAACGTCTTAGCGACAGATTGCACAGACTACACGGAGGGGTTCCGTCGGGTTTCTGTGGCAAGTGCTTGTAGGGTGTTTCTATGCACTTGTCCAATCTCAATTTTCGACGATCGACTCTCTACTATCTCGGGCCGGCGTTAGCCGGCCCGGCTTGTGTCAACCAGACACGCCGACGGCGCGACTCTGCCACAGAAGATCACCCGTTCCGGGCCCTTCGAGCAAGCCGATACCCCCCTAGAAGGCCTCCAGGGGCCCGAAGGGCATTTCCGGCGAGCAACCAAGCGCCTGGCACGCCGGTTGCTGTATGCCGTATATGGAAGGCCGGTAGAATCCACCCCCCCTGACCCGCGTCCACTTCTCCCTTTTCGGGACCCCCTTGGAGGTGTAAGATGTCGAGAATCTTGAGAATCCTTTTCGGTGGCTCGCAGGCCGACCGGGTTCGGCCGCCGTTTCCGCTGCGGTTCGCCGGGCGCGATCACGATTCTCCTCAGTGGAGGCTTTCGATGCGCAGGATCCGCCTTGCCTTTGCCCCGCCGCTCGCGTTCCTGACTTTCATGGCATTGGCGGCCGTGCAGGCCGCGGCAGATGACGGTTCCGCCGCCAAGTTCTGGAAGGGCACGCCTCGGGTCCTGGGCCTCGGTTGCAGCGTGTCCACGGACGACGAGGACCTGGAAAGCCTGAAGAACCGGGCCCTGCGACACGCACCGGGGATAGACTGGGACGCCGCGGTGATCGACGATGACTACGTCGTGGAGGAGGGTCAGATCTTCGAGGGTGATCTCATCGTCGACGGAGATCTCGAGGTCTACGGGACGGTGCGCGGCGACGTGGTGGCCTACGGGGACATCCTGCTGGGGCCGGAGGGGCAGATTCGTGGAGACGTCGTGTCCATCGGGGGTGAGATCACGCGGGAAGAGGGCTCGGAGATCCGCGGCGACGTGACCGAAGTCTGGGAGAGAAGCTACATTGGAAACTCGGTCCGTATCACCGCCAGCGATACCCGCTCGTCGTGCGACAAAGAGAAACTCGAGGACCTCTTCCCTAGGCACGTGGACGGCCGTATCCTGTTCCGCTACCAGGATCCCGTGGCCGACGAGGTCTTTCTCGTGGGAGATTTCAACGACTGGGACGAGGAGGCGGATCCCATGGATCGCGAGGGGATCGTCTGGGAGCTTCTGATCCCGCTGGCCAAGGGCCGGTACGATTACGCGTTCATCGTCGACGGGGAGTGGACCCCCGACCCATCCAACCCCGATGTCGTCAAGGACCGGGAGCGGGGAATCCGCTACTCGGTCATCCACGTGGACAAGCGCGGGCGCGTCCAGAAACCCCGGCGCTGCCGCGCCTCAATCTCCATCAACCGGCACGAGTGGCACGACTTCAACACGGAGGGACACTACAACCGGGTCGACGGGTTCTACCTGGCCGGTTCGGTAGCGTACGGCGACACGCCGAGCTACCGGCCGAAGGCACGCGGAGAAATCGGCTATGCCTTCGCCCGCGAAACCTGGCTCGGCGAGATTCAGGTCTCGCAGCCGCTCATCGGAGCCGACAACGGACTATCCATCGGGTTCAACTATCACGAGAGCACGACTCCGCACGACTTCGACACCCAGATCATCAGCGACACGGAGAACACTCTGGCCGCGCTGTTCCTCAAGGAGGATTTTCGCGACTACTACGAGAGGGTGGGCGGTACGGTGTTCGCCAACGTGAAGGCCGGAAGCCACGTGAACCTCCGGGTCCAATACACGGAGGATGATCTGCGGTCTCTGGCGAAGAACTCCGATTGGGCCGTCTTCGGCAAGGACAAGTGCTTCCGCTGCAACCCGTCCCTCACCGAAGAGATCCCCTACTGCGACCTCCATCGCCGACTGCACTGCTACGCTCACGAGTCTTGCGAGCCGGTGCCCGCTGCGCTCGGTACCATGAAGAGCATTCGGGCCGTCACCACGATGGACTTCCGGAACGACTGGGAATACCCGACCCGCGGGTTCTTTGCGCGTCTGGCGGGGGAAACCGCCGGGGACGGATTGGGCGGGGATTATGCGTTCACCAAATACTGGGTCGACGTACGCAAGTACACGCGGCTGGCGCCCAACTGGTATCTGGATCTGCGGGCGTACGCGGGCGGTGCGGACGACGGCCTCCCGCCGTGGAAGGAATACTACGTGGGCGGTATCGGCACCCTGCCGGCCCGCCGGTTCAAGGAGTTTCGCGGGAACCGTGTCGTCCTGGGAAGCCTGGAGTACCGTGTGGCTCTCTCGGATGATTTCCAGGGGGCTTTCTTCGTGGACTCCGGCGACGCCTGGAACGACGGGGAGCGGGCGTACGATCTCAAAACCGACGTGGGCCTCGCCCTCCAGGATTCGGATCATGATTTCCGGGTCAGCTACACCAAGAAATCGGAGGATCTCTCGGACGACGGCGTGTGGGCGCTGCGCCTCAACCGGACCTTTTAGTGAGTCCCCAACTCGGGGTGCGGCATGGCCCGGCCTCGGGAAGAGTTTCGGAACCCGCGGCGAACGTCAAACGTAGAGAGAGTAGCCCCACTCAGAGGGTGGTGAAGGCGAACACGCGAGGAGCTCATGCGGACGACCGGAACGCTCCGGGTCCTGAAAGGCGCCTCCAGATGATCGGGAAACAGCCGTGAGTTGGTCCCCTGCCGGACAAACACATACCGCCAAACAAGCCCTGGGATGGGTTGTGTTCCTGGCCGGGATGATCCTGGCGCCCACAGCCCGGGCCGCGTCAGACGTAGAGATCCTCGGCGTGGAGATTCGGTCCGATTCCCTCTGGATGACTTTCGAGATTGACCGGGAGTTCTTCGACAAGCTGGCCGACACCCTGGACCGGGGCTTCTCCGCCACCCTCAAGTATACGATCGAAATCTGGCAACCCCGCCGCACGTGGTTTGATCGCCTGGCCGAATCCATCGTCGTTCCCTACAAGCTCAGATACGATTCGTGGTCCGGGGAGTACGTCGCGCTTGGACCCGAGGGGGAGCTGGATGCGCAGATATCCCCGAAGAATCTGTCCATCTGCCACACGGGCGCCAACCGCGTACCCGTGATCGACGTGGATCGCCTGAAACCCGACCGCTCGTACTACCTCCATCTGAGAGTGGAGCTGCAGCCCCTGACGGTCGAGGAAGTCCGTGAGCTGGAGGGATGGCTTCGAGGAACATGGAGCGGATCCGACGGCCGGACGTCCCGCACGCGAGGCGTTTCCCGGGGCCTGTTCGGCCTGGTGAAGAACCTCACCGGCTTCGGCGACGAGGTCGTCAGCACCCGCTCGGAGAACTTCAATCTGGATGAATTGCGATAGCAGGAGCGCGCGTCAGGCCCAAGCCCTGGTTTGCCGTCCTCGTCACTTGCCCTGACCGAAACGGGGCGCGATCCCTCGCGCCCCGAAATGGTATCCTGTTCGTGTCCTTCAAGGCCCCGGTTTCTCCAATGCTCCTTTCCAAGAACGAACCACGAATTGCGAAATGCGAATTACGGCCTCACCGCACGGTCTCCACATTCACCGTCGCCAGGCTGGCCGAGATTTCAAACAGGAGTTCTCCCCGGGTCTTGCCGTACTCCTCATTCACGTAGACGTCATCCTCTTCTTCGAAAGGCCCACTCACCGATACCGAGGCCAGCGAGCAGGACGAACAGTCCAGCATCACGCCCACGTCTCTGGGGACCAGGATCGTCATCTGGCCCACCCCCAGGTTGATTTCCACCATCGCCCGGTGGCTCAACTCGCCCGAGAAGTCCAGCGTGAAGAGCCCGGCCCCCCCGTTGAACTCCATCCGGTCGAAATCCAGGTTTCCCAGCCCCTCGAATCGCATCTTGGCCGCCCCACCGTCGATGCTGATGATCCTCGTCCGGTGGTCGGCCGCCTCGTCCACGGTAACTTCCAGCTCGCAGGCCCCGGCCTCGATGTCCAGGTCCGAGATCATGAGACCCGTGAGATCGATGTGATTGCCGCTGGCCCCTGTTTCGATGTTCAGGGAAATCGGGATCTCGTCGGTGAGGTCGATGGACCAGTCGTTACGCTCGTTGTCGTTCCACCATCCCCCCCATGCATCGTCATCGATATCGATCCTGACATTGTCCTCGTCGTGTTCCCAGTGTTCGATGTTCTCGGACTTGATCTTCAGCAACCCCGCCCGGCCACGCTTGCGGTAGGAGAACTCGGGCGGGTCGCCGTCTTCCGGGAACTCGAGCGCGGCCCGAATGACGTCGTCGCCCCTCCCCCTCTGGAGATCCAGTTGTCCGGCTCCGAAGGTCAGGTGCACGTCCAGACGCTTCTCGGATGTCAGCGGCACGCTCTTCTTGATCACCTCGCGGTCCATCTTCGCCGTGACCGGCCCGGGCAGGATCCACAGGGCGAGCAGGGCCGCCGGTCCGATGACTCCAAACGCTCTCTTCCACATGGTTGTTACCCCCTCTGGGTGAATGGGCACGTGGGAAAGAAAGCGAGCCCCCTCATCCGCAGATCACGCAGAGTCCTCGCTTCCCGCATGCTCGCTCCCCGTTGTCCTGAAACCCGTTTCTGTTCATGACCCTCAGAACTCAGAACGTAGAACGTCGCACTCAGAACCGTATCACGCCTGCTGGACCTCCGGCCCGGCCGGCGGTTCGGCTTGCGGCCCAGGCGTCGGAGTACCGGCCTTCTGCTCTTTACGGCCATACTCTCGCGTTCCGAATCGAGTCATCACCACGGCGCCCAGCCCCGTGGTCAGCGCGAACCAGGCCACGAGCGATCCCAGAACCCGAATCCCCAGCGCCGGACCCCAGAACACACCGCCGATGATCGAGAGAATTCGGGCGATGGCGGGCACCAGTAGCACGATCACCGCACCGATGAACACGTGCCCGGAGCGGGATCGAGACCCGGCCGAGTCTCCCGAGACGGCCTCTCCCACCCGGAGAGAAATGCCGGCGAACGCCCACAGGCAGGCCAACCCCACGAGCAGCCAGAGCAGGATCACCAGCGGAATTCCGACAATGGTAATGGCCAGGATGAGACTGACGACGAACAGGATGATCTCCGCCAGAAGCCCGTAGAGCCACGACTTGAGGATGTCCCCGCGAATCGCCGTATTCACGCGGCCGATGCTCTCCCGGAAGATCAGCGAGACAAGCAATGCGACGACGACCAGAATTCCCATCATGGCCAGAGAGAACAACGACAACCAGCCCCGCTTCAACATGAAAGGCGGGAGGCATTCATCCTCCCACAGCCTTTCGCAGATGACCTGAGGCCCAACGCTAACCGTCTGGCCCCGGACGTGCGATCCGGGCTTCTCGACCAACTGCCCGAAGACGGAGATGGCTTCACCGTTAACGACCGCCGTGTTCTCCAAGCGCACGTCGCCGAAGACCGCGACCACGTCGCCGGCCACTTTCCCTTCGACGGTCACGCCGCCGCCGACCGCCACGACGTCGCCGTTGATGAGTTCGTACCTGGCGATGTGGATGTCCTTACCTAGCCGCACCTTGTCCGATCGTCTGACGACGCGGTAGTCCGACTTGATATCCTCGATTTCCTCGATCGCCTCTTCGGCCTGCCTCAGAGCTTCCTCGACGCTGACCCGGATGGCGTCCCGGTCGATCGTGATCACGGATCCGTCGTCGAACTCGATCTCCCCGCCTCCGATTCGAATGCGACTGGATCTCCTCCCATATTCCTCTTCGGCCTTCAGCGAATCCGCATCCGGCGGCGGATCGGCAGATCCCAGCGAGGCCCATCCGATGAACAGGGTCATCGCCAGCAGCGGAAGAGAACACCGGCTAGACAACAAGGCTCGCATCTCTGGTCCTCCTTTGCATGCTGTACCTGGATATCCACCAGACAAGGCCGAGACACGCGACTCCGATCGTGCACCAAAGGGCGATGGGCACGACCAGATCGAGAAGGCCGCTGTACACCGATTTCCCCACCAACCCGATCGGGGATGAAACGGTCTTTGCCTGGTCGCTGATGGCTTCGATTTCTTTGGGATCACTCGCCAGTTCCACGAGACGAACCGTGGCCCGGGCCATTGGTTCGGCCAGCCAGGTGGTTACGAAACTCGAGGACACGCGGACCGTCGCCGGTCCGGCGAAGACGGCAAGGACGATCAGGGCCGCCGCAGCTGTGGCCGGCCTCACCCAACGGCCGAACGCCACGCCCATGAGATCCTTCCAGCCCAACCGCTCCCCGGCCCTGCCCCGCTCCAGGCGGACCCGGCGGAGCACCAGGTCGTCGAACCCCTCGGGCGGGCGGACCGGGCGGAGATCCTCGAGCCATTCGATGGTCTGGGTCAGAGACGCCATTTCTCTGCGGCACTTCGAGCACCGTTCGAGATGTCTCTCCAGAAGAACCCGATCCTCCGGATCGAGTACCCCCTCCATCTTCTGGCGAATCTTGTCTTTTGCCCGTCGACAGTTCATGGTCCTTCACCCGGAGGGAAATCCCCTCACTACATGGCCTCGATGTAGATCGAACCGGTAATCGTCGAAACCCGAATCATCTGCCCGCCGCCACGGTAAATCGCGTGGACCGACGTGCGGGACGCCTGAACCTCCATGTCTTCCGGCATCCCGATCTCCACCTCGCCGTTCACGGTCTCGATCACAAACTCGTACGAACCGCTCTCTGCAAGCTGTAGATCCACGTCGCCGCTCGACGTCGTGATGTCACAGTCCTCACCTTCCAGCGACTCGATTTCCGCGTCTACGTAGCCTTCGGACGTTCTCACCAGGACGCCGCCGGTGTGGTCCCCGATCTCGACGTCCCCGGAAGAGGTCAGAACGGTCAGCATCCCGCTGCAGTCCATCGCCATGACGGTGGACGAACTGCCCCCCAGTTCAATGGGTCCCTCCACGTCCTGGCAGTGGATGTCGCCCGAGGTCACCCCGACGACGAGCGCTCCGCGAATGCCGATGGCCGTCACGTCCCCCGTGGTGGCGCTGACTCGGGTATCCCCGCGCACGTCGCCCAAATCGATTTCCCCGGAGGTCGCCGCAACCGCCAGCTGCCCCTTGGTCTCCCTTACGCTCACGTCACCGCTGGTCACCGAGAGAACCAGAGATCCCCCGGTCTCCTCGACCACGATGTCTCCCGATGAAGCGGTCACGACGATCGATGCCTTGGTCGGCACCATGATTTCGTAGTCGATTTCTCCGGTCGGGCTCTTGGAGAGGAGCAGATCGAGAACTCCACCTCCCCCACCCCACTCGGGATACTTGGTCTCGACCGTAATCTGGCGGGTGCCCTCTCCGCGAATCTTCATCTGCAGATCGTCCGCATATTCCTTGGCCTCGTCCATCGACCGCGCTCGCACAACCTTGCGCGCGATGATCCGGATCTCGTTCCGAGCCCAGGAAGTGATCTCGGTGTCCCCCGAGGTGTTGGACAGGACGAGCGTCACGTCCGGATCCACCGGAATCATGCGCGAGACTTCGTCCACGTACTCGACCTTCCGGGCTTCGGCCGGTACGGCCACGGCCACAACCGCCAGAAGCGCGATCATGCAAACAAGGTCTCCTCTCACGTTGACGCTGCGCTTCTCCACTTTCGGTCACCTCCGGTCTCAACGACTCTAGAACTCGTCCATGTAGGGGGTCAGCAGGTCCCGAAGCCTCTGCCGAGCCCTGTGAACTCTCACCTTCACCGTACCTATGGGAAGACCCAGAACCGAGGAGATCTCCTCGTACGACAGGTCCTGGTCGTGCCGGAGGAGAATCACGGCTCGGTACATCGGTTCCAGTCCTGCAATGGCCCTCTTCATGATCTCCTCCCTCTCACTCTGGTGTACGGATTCGGAGGGGTCGGAGTTTCGATCGGGGAGCCGGCTTTTGAGATCTCGGCTCTCTTCCTCGTTTTCTTCCAGGGAGACGGTGTATCCTTTCCGCTTGCGGAGGGCGTCCACGCAGTGGTTCGTGGCGATCCGGTAGAGCCACGAGCTGAACTTGAACCGGTGATCGTACTTCTCGAGTGACGTGAATGCTTTGACAAACGCCTCCTGCGCGGCATCGTTGGCATCCTCCGCGTTTCCCAGCATCCGGTAGGCAAGGTTGTAGATTCCCCTCCGGTACCGGGAGAGCAGGTGCTCGTATCCGGATTCATCTCCGGCGAGACACTGCTCGATCCACTCACGATCCTGATCCACGGCCGCCGTCCAGTTTCCGAGAACATCGGAGAGTCCATCTGCGGGCCACTCCCGGGCGCCGGCCCCCGCCGCCGTTTCAGACAAGGCCCGGCTCCTCTCCCCGCAACTGCCGGCCGCCCGGCCCATAGGGCCGGCACGGCGCATCGTCGGTGGCGGCTGTGAAATCCTCCGACATTCCTTCGAACCTCCAGGCGTGAGATCTCCCACGCCTGACGATACGCAGATCCCGCCGGAAGGGTTTCACCGCCGCCCGGGTAGTATTGTTGATGTCGCGGGGAATGTCCAGAGGGCAATTGGTCCGGCATCCTGAATGGATCCCCGCGGTCGGACCTTTGTGGCTTTTCCCTTGACAGCCGTTTCTACCGAATCCTAGGATCTTCTTGTCCATCATGAACATATCCGTCGCTCCCTAACGCATGACGTCACACCCAGAAGGAGTCATCCCATGTCCATCATCACCGACATCGTGGCCCGCCAGATTCTCGACTCGCGCGGTAACCCGACCCTCGAAGCCGACGTCGTCCTCGCCGAGGGATCCTCGGGATCGGCCGCCGTTCCCTCGGGTGCTTCCACCGGCGAGCACGAGGCGGTCGAACTTCGCGACGACGACAAGCATCGCTATCTGGGAAAGGGCGTGAGCCGGGCCGTCGCCCACGTCAACGACAAGATCGCTCCTGAGATCGTCGGGATGGACGCCACCGATCAGGTGAGGATCGATCAAACCCTCATCGATTTGGACGGCACCGAAAACAAGTCCAAGCTGGGCGCCAACGCCATCCTGGCCGTTTCCCTGGCCGTGGCCCGCGCGGGGGCCGACGCCGTGGGACTTCCCTTCTACCAGTACCTGGGCGGGGTGAACGCCAAGACGCTGCCCGTGCCGATGATGAACTTCATCAACGGCGGATCGCACGCGGACAACAACGTGGACATTCAGGAGTTCATGATCGTGCCGGTCGGGGCACCGACGTTTTCAGAGGCGGTCCGGTGGGGTTCCGAGGTGTTCCACACCCTCAAGACCATTCTCAAGGAGAAGGGCCTCAACACGGCCGTGGGCGACGAGGGTGGCTTCGCCCCCAACCTGGGAGCGAACCACGAGGCCGTCGAGGTGATCATCGAGGCCATTACGAGGGCGGGATACAGCCCCGGCGAGAACATCTCCCTGGCCATCGACGCCGCCGCCAGCGAGTTCTTCAAGGACGGGAAGTACCATCTGGCCTCGGAGAAAAAGATCCTCACGGCCGATGAGATGACGGCGCTCTACGGCGAGTGGCTCGATCGCTACCCGATCCTCTCGATCGAGGACGGGTTGGCGGAGGACGATTGGGAGGGTTGGAGCCGGCACACCTCGGCGCTGGGCGCGCGGGTGCAGCTGGTGGGCGACGATCTCTTCGTCACCAACACTCGACGGCTGGCCACGGGGATTGAGAGGGGCATCGCCAATTCCATCCTCATCAAGCTGAACCAGATCGGCACGCTCACGGAAACGCTGGACTGTATCGAAATGGCGAAGCGGTCCGGCTACACGTCGGTGATTTCCCACCGGTCGGGCGAGACGGAAGATACCACCATCGCGGACGTGGCGGTCGCCACGGGCGCCGGCCAGATCAAGACGGGATCCATGTCTCGGACGGACCGGGTGGCCAAGTACAATCAACTGATTCGAATCGAGGAAGAGCTGGGCCAGGCCGCCCGCTATGCCGGCCCGAGAGCCTTCAATCTGATTCCCGAGGAGCCCCAGGCATCGCCGGCGCACGAGGCCATGGAAGAGGGGCAACTGCCCGCATAGGCGGCGGGCGACACGGCAGGAGAATCCAAGTGGCTTTCCGTCCAAGGGGCGTCTCCCCCTTCGTGTGTTTCATCAACTTCGTGGTGAAGATTCCTGGAGTGAGCGGCCCATGAAGGTCTCCAAACAGAGGGTGCTCCGCCGCCCGATTCGGGAATTCGTTTCCCGGCAGAAGATCGGCCGCATCATTGCCGTTGCGCTCGGCCTGTGGCTGCTGTGGATTCTGCTCGCCGGCGATACGAGCCTGGTGCAGCTCTGGAAGCTCAAGAAGGAGAACACCGAGATTCTGGAAGAGATCGGACGGCTGGAAGGGCGCCTGGAGGATCTGGCCACGGAAGAGGACAATCTCCAGAACCCGGAGCATCTCGAAAAACTGGCCCGGGAAGAATACGGCATGATTCGCGAGGGTGAGACCGCCTATCGCATCGTCGACACCGAAGCGGAGGAATAGCGTCGTCCACTCCATTCTCGGCTATCGATGTTCGCTTCTCTCGGATCTGTAGAGAGATCGGACCCTCGGATCGTCGTGGAGACCGTTGAGACGCGCGTCACCCTGCAACCGCCCGAAATCCTCGAAGCCGTGTTCAACGGCGAGCGCCAACCACTCGACGGCCTCATCCCTCCTGTTCTCCAGATTGGCAAGGCAGGCGAGGTTGTAGTAGGCCTCGCCCAGCTCGGGATCGAGTTCGAGGGCTCGCTTGTACCACCGCATGGCCTCCTCGGTGGCGTTGAGGCGTGACCAGGCATGGGCCAGGAAGAGGCGAGGCGTGGGGTCCAGGGGCCGGAGATTCGAGAGCCTCTCCAGAGCGCGCACCGCCCTGCGATCGTTTCCTGTCAACCGCAGAGCCTCCGCGTAGATGCCCAGAGCGGTGGTATTGTCGGGGGCAGCCGCCAGCATCTCCTCCAACAGCGGGATCATCTCCTGCGGCCTGTTTCTCTGGAACTCGAGACGGGAGAGGCGCACGAGCACCTCCTCGTCGGAAGGGTCCAGTTCCAAGGATCTGCGGAAGGCCCGAATCGCCGCGTCGGTGTCTCCTCGCTGCATGTACAACACGGCCAGGCCGACGTGCGCGTCGGCGTGGTCCGGATGAATCTCCAGGACCCGCTGCAGGGTTTCGTGCGCCTTCTGGAAATCCCTTACGCTCAGGTAGGCGCCGGCCAGAATCGTATACCAGAGGGGATTCTCGGGATCGGTTTCGAGGGCGCTCTCGTAGGCTTCGATTCCCTTCGTGAGATCTCCGGCGGTGAGAAGGTTCTTTCCCAGTCTGGCCTGGAACTTCGCCACCTGCCGGCGGTTGAAGGCCTCCATCTCGTACTTCGGGTCGGGAAGAGGACCGTCCCTCTCCGGTGCCGCATCGCTCATCCCGGCCATGTACCCCAGGGACTCGAGCCGCTCTCTTGTGATGTCGTCCCGCGGAATCTCGGCCGGGAGAAACCGGTCGTCCACCGGGAGCGATCGGAGGAAGTCTTCAAGCGCCTCGGCCAGCTCCTTCTCCTTTCCATGCCCGCTGCCGGCCAGGTTTACAACTTCTCCGCCGTCCTGTGCCAGGTCGTAGAGCTCCGGCTCCGGAGCGCGGATGTACTTCCAGTTCTCGGTTCGAATCCCCAGGAGCTCGCTCCAGCCATAACTGAGTCGCGGGCGGTAGGTTTCGCAGTAGAGGGGCCTTGCAGGGACGTTCCCATCGCAGAAGCAGGCCGAGAGGTCGACCCCCTGGAACGGCTCCGGGCACTCGACCCCCAGCAGCTGCAGCACCGTGGGCGCAATATCGACGAGACTTACGGCGCCGGACACGCGCACCCCCGGCGGGCACACGTCCGGGCAGAAGAAAACGAGCGGAACTCTGAGCGTCGAGTCATAGATGAGGAGCCCGTGCTGGGCCTCGTTGTGTTCTCCGAGTCCTTCACCGTGATCGGCGGTGAGGATGACGAGCGTCCGCCCCGGGATGTTGAAGGACCGGATTCGGTCAAAAAACACACCGATCTGATGATCGGTGAAAGCCACTTCTCCATCGTACAGGCAATCCGCGTAGAGAGAATCGAAGGGCGGAGGCGGATCGTAATAGGAGTGCGGGTCAAAGTAGTGAAGGAGAATGAAGAACGGATGATCCTTGTTGGCTCCGATCCATCGTGCCGCGTTCCGGGTGACGATGTCCGCGCGCCGGCGGCTCCGGCGGAGCTCCTCGGCAAGGGGAACGTAGACCGGATCGTTGGGGCGGTAGGACCCCTCGAAGTCGTCGTCGTAGGTGTCGAATCCCTGATCCAGGCCTGAGGAGGGATCCATCACGGCGGAACCCAGGATGGCGGCGGTCCGAAGTCCCCTGTCTCGGAGCACCTCTGCGAGGGTAAGCATCTCATCGTTGAGAGCGTACAGGCCGTTGTCGCGGACCCCGTGGGTCGGAGGAAAGCTGGAGGTCAGCAAGGAAGTGAACGCCGGCACGGTCACCGGGACCGGCGTGATCCCCTGTTCGAAGAGGGTCCCGTTTCGAGCCAAATCGTCCATGACGGGGGTCCGAATCTCGGAGTATCCATAGCAGCCGAGGTGGTCGGAACGGAGGGTGTCGATCACGATCAGAATCACGTTCGTGACCTGCGCCTTGGGACCTGAACGGCCGCAGCCCGAGAAATGGAGGGCCGCCGTGACCAGACCCGCCAGAATGGCAACCCACGCTGTACGCCGCACCATTACAGTCTCCCGGTCCTCGGAACCGAAGATCTTGAGGTCATCCGCTCGCGGGAGTATACATTCGTATCTCACTCCCTTCAAGTCCGCAACGGGAGAAGCCGGACCGGGATGACGGCGCCTGTCGGGGTCCCGTCAACCAGGGCGCGGGCGCCGGCCCTGGCTCACCCGCCGCCGGGGACGTCGATGGCGATCCGGTGGCATCAGGCTCTTTGACGGTGAGGAACGCTCCGCACGGCCACGGGTTTCGGGACCGACGCCGTCCCGGAAGGTTGCTGAAGCAATTCTTGTGGACCGTCGGAAGGAATCGTCTTCCCCGAATTGAGAAATCTGATATTTTTGACTCCAGAACATCCTGATTCGAGTCGAAGAAGAAGGGGTGACACTTTCCGTGCATCCGGGGGCCATCTCATGGGCGGTGTGATTCTCATTGTCATTGTGTTTGCCGCTCTCGTCCTGGGGGGAGCCGTCTTCCTCGGAGGCAAAAGCACACCTCCGGCGCCCCACAAACCCAGCCGTCCCGGGAAGCCGCGGGCGGCTCGGCCGGCGAAGCCCGCGCCCGGGCCGGACGCACCGCAACGTCCGGCCCCACCGCCGAGCCCGCAGACCCGGCCCTATCCGAATCCGCTGGATTTCTCCCACCTCGAGCCGGTCCCCGAGGGCGTAACCGTGCCCGGTGATGAGGAGATCGCCGCCGACCTCGTCGAGAGAGTTGTCGGCGAAGCCAGGAGCGTTTCCGACCGGCTCTGTTCTCGACGCAAAATCTTCGACGGGATCTCGAGCGCAGCCGTTGAACCGTCGGAACTGACCGAGCTGGTCCTCAGCGATCCGGCGCTGGCGGGCCAGGTCCTGCGGACGGTGAACTCGTCGTTCTACGGGTTGAGGCAGCCCGTGGCGTCGGTCTTCCGGGCCGTGCTTCTGCTGGGCCACGGTGAGGTGAGGAACATCGTCTGGCGCGCGTCGGTCATCGAGTCCCTCGGGTCCAGTCGGGGGTCGGCCGGCCCGCTCACGGAGGAGCTCTGGCGTCACTCGTTTTCGACCTCGCGCGTCGCTTATGCGATTGCGAAGTCCCTGGGTCTTGCCGGACCCGATGAAATCTCGACGGCGGCGCTCCTCCACGACATCGGCAAGCTGATCTGTCTCCACGTCTGGCCCGATCTTGCCGGAGACCTGTACGAGCCGGTGCGGTTCGGCGACTTGGATCTTCTCGTGAGAGAGCAGGAGGATCTGAAGATCGACCACGCGCGCCTCGGCGGGGAAATCGCCAGAGCCTGGGGACTGCCGGAGGAAACCTGCGCCACGATCACCCACCATCACGCTCCGAGCTACGTCGAGACCGGCGGCGTCGACGGGAATCCCCGCTGCATCTCGGCCGTCCACGTCGCCGACATCATCTGTCACTGCATGAACCGGCAGAGAGGCTTGGAGGACGGGGGAACGATATACCTACCGGCAAGCAGCTGGGTGAGGGCGCTCACGGGAAGGGACGACCTCGAATCGGTATGCTCGGAGAGCGTCATTCGATCCCTCAGGCGGCCGGGTATCTCGGACGGCGGGGCACCGTCCTCGGCGAAACGGACAGACGGGATCCCTGCTCCAGCCGCCCCCGACTAGCGCCCCACTCTCCGGTCCCGAACCCTGGCAAGTTGTCACCTCTCACTGGATCCCGAGCCATCCGTGCGACCATGATTTCTTCGACATCCCCGCAGATCTCTATTGAGGGCAACTCCGCACTCGCCGGGGAGTTCCATGCTTCGGATTCATCCACGAGCCCTTGATCTGTCTCGGGATTCCAGGTAGGCTTGAGCGCGGACGGAAATACACGCGGCCAACCGGCCGGAGAAAACACCGGGGAAGTCTTTTCGGCCGCAGCAGTGGGGACGGAGACGAACGCAAGACGGGCTTTCTCAGGACCACCCGTGATCCCCACGGCGGGCCTTTTTGAGAAACGGCGTCTCGGCGCGGAGGGTTCCTTCAACAGTCCTTCTGTCCCACATGACGTCTCCCGAATCGCGCCGAATTGCGAGGTTGTGAAAGTGAAATGCTCGACATCAGAGTTACTCTGTTGTCCTCATTGTCAAGGCGCGCTTTCCCGGTGCGATGAGCCCAGTAACAGCGTGGCGGATGAAGGGGATCTGTCTTGCTCGCACTGTGAGCGAAGCTTTCCCATCAGGAACGGCATCGCCCATTTCACTTCTCCTGAGGAACTGGAGGGCCTGAATCGACACTTCGCCAGATTCTACGAGCGGTTCTCACGCTTCGAGCCGGTCTTCGACAAGTTGTCGTTTCTGTCTATGGGCGGAGAGCGCAGGGCACGCTCAGAGATTCTGCGTCGGTTGGAGCTTGCAGGGGGCCGGATTCTCGAGGTTTCAATCGGGGCGGGTGGCAATCTTCCCTACCTGTTTGAGTCTCCCAAGGTGAGCGAGGTGTACGGCCTGGACATCTCCTTGGCGCAGCTGATCCGGTGTCGCAAGTCCGTCAGGAAACGGGGATGGCCGGTACACCTCTTCTTCGGAATGGCAGAGGCGTTGCCCTTCAGAGCAGGATCATTTGACGCCGTCTTTCACATTGGCGGGATCAACTTCTTCTCGGGAAAGAAGAGAGCCATTGACGAGATGATCCGTGTGGCGCGGCCGGGAACCAAGATCGTCATCGCCGATGAATCGGAACGGATTGCACGGTTCATCGCTCGCCTCTTCCGTCTATCGCGCTCACAACAGGGCAGGAAAGTGGACACGTCCGTGCCGGTTCACCTGGTTCCGGAAACGATGGAAGAGATACGGGCAGAGGGTATTTGGAAACGGCATGGTCAGTATCACGGGTACTGTCTGGAATTCAGAAAACCGTTATGACGACTGCGAATCAAGGGCATAATGTCAGCGTGCCGTTCAACGTGCTGTTCTTGGCGTATCTCCTCCTCGTCGCGCTGAGCGTGTACACGATGATCGGCATTGTCGTGCTTTTCGTCATGGCGGCAGTCTGTCTTACGCCTTTTGGGTTCTTCGTGCGAGCGGCCCGGATCGGGAAGGCTGTCGAATGAGCCTCCCAACCGTTCGCCCCGAGCCCGTCCTGAGCTCGTCGAAGAAACCCATCCCAGCGCCCTTCTTCTTTACGCCAACCATCGGAATATCAACCGGTTGGATCATGTGCCGTGTCGCTGCAAGACCTGGCACCAACCGGGCATGTCTACCGCAGCTCGTGTGAATCGGTGTTGCATATTCGTTGTTTCGTACCAACATTGCCATCCCCTAGTTTCAAACTCGCCCAGGACTGCAGTTTGCCACCAATGTCATGTTACACTTAAAACAAAGAACGAAATCTGCCAAAATATACCGAGAATTTCCCAAATAAATCCATCCATTAGTTTCATAATATATCTCGGCGTGACTCAATAGCCTGAAAAAAGAAAGTATTTGATTATGCGCATCGATGATGATACAATTGATCTTGTATAAGGCGTTTCACCCTCGGTTATTCCCTGGAGGCCAGATCATGAACCCATGCACCCATGTTACCTACGCTCATCGGATGGCGGCCGCCTTCCTGACGGTATCTCTGGCGGTCCTGATTCCCGCTATCGGGCTGACTCAAGTCGGGCCCGGTGAAATCGAACGGGAGGAGATCCAGCTGCCGATCGGCCTCACGGCCGAGGAGATGACCCGGCTCCACGAGATTGGGATGTACCAGCGGGCGACCCCCCCGCCCGCGCCGCCCGTGCGCGAGTGCGCGGAGTGGGAGCCCGTCACAGGAGTGCTCGTCCGCTACAGCTACGGCTTCGGAGTGTCCTACGACATCCTCCGGGAGTATGCCGAGGATGTCAAACTGCACGTCCTGTGCGTCTCCAGTCAGCAGACGAGCTGCTGGAACAACTTGGAGAGCAACGGCGTCAATATGGCCAATGTCGAACTCCTCGACATTGTGACCAACTCCATGTGGACCCGTGACTACGGCCCCCAGGTCCAGTACTCCGACGGAACCTGGGGCATCTCCGATTTCGTCTACAACCGCCCTCGTCCCGACGATGATGATGTTCCGTGGCAGCTGGGAACGGAATGGGGCTGCAGCGTGTACGGATCAGATCTCGTATTCACCGGCGGGAATTTCTTGACAAACGGACACGGAACCGCGTTCTCCACGGAGCTGATCTGGGACGAGAATCCCGGCATGACTCACGCGGCGATTGCCCAGGAGCTTGAAGACTTCCTTGGAATCAAGGAATACGTTGTTCTTCCCGACATCAGCACCTCCGGCATTCACCATATTGACTGCTGGATGAAGCTCCTGAATGAGGAGACGATTTTGGTGCACGAGGTCGATCCCGCCCACGAGTTCTACGACGACCTCGAGGCGAGGGTGGCCGACCTCTCGGCACTCACCAACTGCTACGGACGGCCCTACACCATTGTGCGCGTGTACTGCGGCAGCATCGGCGGCGGAGACGTCGCCGCCTACTCCAACTCGCTCATCGTGAGGGATAAGGTGTTCGTACCGACCTACGGGATCAGCAGCGACGCGGCGGCGCTCGCAACCTATGAAGCCGCAATGCCCGGGTACGAGGTTTTGGGATTCGAGGGGAGCTGGCTGTCGGACGATGCGATCCATTGCCGGGGAATGGAGATCCACGATCGCTACATGCTGATGGTGGACACGAATCCGCTCCAGGACAGGACCACCAACGATTCGGATTACCGCGTGACCGCCTACATCGACGACCGAAGCGAAACGGGCCTGGTCGCCGATTCGTTGATCGTCTACTGGCGGCTGGAGGGCTCACCCGGATTCAATGCAGCCGTCATGCAGAGCACGGCGCACCCCGATTCCTACTATGCGGATATCCCACAACAGGCAGACTCGGTGAACGTCGAGTACTATGTGTTCGCCAAGGACAACGGGGGTCGGCGAGAGACTCGCCCCGTGGTGGCCCCGAACGCCTGGTACCCGTTTAACACCGGCGGGCATGAGTCCACCTGCTCGGTCCATCCGACCAGCCTCGATTTCGGCACCGTACTCATCGGTAGCTATGGAGACACGACCTTCACGATCACCAACACGGGCGCCGACACGCTGAGCGGGGACGTGAGCGAAACATGCGATCACTACAGCATCATCTCGGGGGGCGGTGCATACAGCCTTGCGACCGGACAGTCGCGGATCGTCACCGTGCGCTTTGAACCGACGGTTTCGGGGACGCACAACTGCTCGATCGAGACAGGCCAGATGCTCTGTAGTGATGTGGCCTGTACGGGTGCCGGCGAGGACCCACCGGCCTGCTCGGTGGATCCTGTGGCGCTCGATTTCGGAATCGTGAACGTGGGGGCCTGGAAGGATACGGCCTTCACGATCACGAACACCGGCGGGGGCACGCTCTCCGGCAGTGTGAGCGAGTCGTGCGCCGAATACTCAATCGTCTCCGGCGGCGGAGCGTATGCTCTCACCGCGGGCCAGTCGGTCACGGTCACTGTACGCTTTGAGCCGACGGCAGCCGGGACCCACAACTGCTCGATGGAGACCGGTCAGGCGCTTTGCGCGGATGTCGCCTGTACGGGTGTGGGCGAGGAGCCGCCGGTGTGCGAGGTTGAGCCTGCCGCACTGGACTTCGGGGTCGTGAACGTGGGGACCTGGAAGGACACGACCTTCAATATCACGAACACGGGTGGCGGGATCTTGAGTGGAGACGTGAGTGAAACATGCGACTACTACAGCATCGTCTCCGGTTGGGGCGCGTATGACCTGACCGCGGGTCAGTCGGTGACGGTGACCGTGCGGTTCGACCCTCCTCCTCCGGGGGTGGAGTCAACCTATGACTTCCAAACAGGTGGCGGAATCGATAAGTGGTTCTACGAATCGGGTGATTGTGGGTCGCAGCCACCGGGGACACCGCCCGACGCAGTTGAGGTCACAACGTATACCGAGATATCTCAGTCCGACGACGATCGATACGGCACAGTGTATGCAAGGAGGAACTATCCCCTCCATGACTTCGCGTTCGCTATTGCAGAGGCCGAAGAATCCGTCACGCAGATCTACGTGGAATGGGAAGGATACGCCACGGACATCTCGGGGACTCTTTGGTTGTACATCTGGGACAGCGATGCGAATGCCTGGATACAAGTCGATTCGACAACTCAGGAGAGCGGCGATGACGTTCTCTCGGGTACGTTCACGTCCAACCTCGAACGCTTCATCGACGGCAGCGGTGTTCTTTGGCTTGCGGCGAATTGCCGTGCAGCCACGGCGGCGAGCGGCGGGGGAACTTTCTTCACCGACCATGTGAAGGCGGTCGTATCGTGTGGGCCGGGAAGCACGCACAGCTGTTCGATTGAGACGGGCCAGGCACTTTGTAGCGACGTGGCCTGTACCGGAGTGAGTGATGATTCGCCGATCTGCTCGGTGGATCCTCTGGCACTCGACTTCGGGATTGT
>CAZSXU010000010.1:0-23349 GCA_964610505.1 uncultured bacterium
GTCCGGCGGTGCTGGAATGTGTCGGAAACGGTCTGACCTGGCGCGTTTCGGCGTACGCGTGCGTATTGAAGGGTGTCGTCAGCAGCCCGTAACGCTTTGTGAAATAATAGGATGTGTCTCGAGGAAACGTAGCGGGCCAGAAAAAAGCAGACGCCCTCGGATAGAGGACGTCTGCCGGGGGGCGAGATTGCTGTCAGGCTCCAAAGACCATAAAGCCCAGACAACGCGCTCGCGCTCTCACAATGGACGGCGCCATCCTACCATGTCGACATAAGGTTGTCAAGAGAAACTTGCAAGTTTTTTAACTAATTATACAGCAACGGGTTACGCCAGAATCGGCGGTGGAATCACGATGGGCCTCGAACGGCGAAATCACCCCCCGAAACAGCATCCGCAATCGGCCGATTCGTCTTCGACGCGTCGCTCTGGAGACGTGGGATTGAGTCCTTCGGCCGGGCGTTATCGGACGGATCGCTACACGCTCGAGAGGTCGACGATTCTGACCACCTATCGTTCCTCCCGGCCCGGCGGACAGAAGCGGGACAAGACGGAAACAGCCGTCCGCCTCACGCATCGTCCCTCGGGAGTTGTCGTCACGGCTTCGGAGCGGCGATCTCAGGCCCGGAATCGGGAAGTGGCCTTCGAGAGACTCAAGGCCCGTTTGGACAAGTTGAACAAACGACCGAAACCGCGCCGTGTCACAAAGCGTCCCCGCGCTGCCATAGAACGCCGCCTGGCGGACAAAGCTCGGGTTTCGCGAAAGAAACACCGGAGACGAGTCCACCCCGAAGATTACTGAATCCGACGCGGCGACCGGACGAGTGCGCGAGAGCGCCAGGTATGACATGGCCTTACGCTATTCCGGTTTTCGTAGCGGCAAAGGAGAGGAGGCGCCGGCAACCATCCGTACATGTATTGCCATGTGGCCACTGAGCACTGAGAACTTAGAGAACGTAGAACTGTTCTTGTCGGGCTAGGTGCTGGGGACTTGCGTCCGTTCGTCGGGTGCGTCTGAGGAGCGCAGTCGGCAGAAGCCGAAAGCGGCCGTGCCGTAGAGGATGAGGCCGGCGAGGACGGCGATCAGGATTCCCCTGGCCTGAACGCCCTCGAAGCGGATGGAGACGTTCCTCGTGAGTTCGTGCTCGGTTCCTCCCTCGTCCACCCATGTGGCGCGCAGGCAGGCGATACCCGGTTCATCGGGTGTCCATTCGATCGCACCGTCGGTTCCGGTGATTCCCACGGGCTCACAGGTTTCCACCATGCTGCCGGGGCGGTAGACGACCGTCACGTGGGCATCGCTCACACCCATTCCGGGCGCGGTTTCGACAACAATCGTTGTCGGTTTCCCGCGCATGGGGAAGCGGTCCGCAGTTCGAATTTCCTGCGCCCCTAAGGCCTGTGCCAGACCTGCAATGGCAATCAAGCACCCCAGGAGGATCCCGATCCCCTTACGATTCATCCTGGTACCCCCCCCGAAGGGTGAAGAACGCCGCCGCCCCGACCGATCCGATCAGCCAGAAGAGGAAAGCAACGAGGGGAAGCGCTCCAAGCCACCCGGGACCCGCGTCGGGGATCAGATGGCGGCCGAAGAGGCCGTCGGCGAATTCCTTCCGAATGGAGAAGGTGAGCAAGACCACAATCAGCGCCGGGATCACCAGCTTGATGAGCCAGGAGAAGACGAAACCCAGGCGGAATCGGGAACTGGCGTTGACGTGATCCTTGAGGCGAGAGATTCCGAAGATCCAGCCGATGAGAATACACTCCAGAAGACCGACCACCAGAAGGCCATTGTCGAAAGCCCAGTGGTTGACCAGATCCAGGAGCGTGAGCCCGAGCGTGCCGTTGCCCCGCATGGCCGGATCGATCACCATGGGGAGGGCGAAACAGAGACTCCCCAGGGTGCCGATGATGCTGAAAATGAGGATGGCTTTGCCGCGCCCGCCCTTGAACTTGTCGACGACGGCCGACACCAGAGCCTCAACCAGAGAGACCGAGGAGGAGAGCCCCGCCAGGAACAACAGGAGGAAAAACATCAGACCGAATCCGATCACCGACGGAGACCCGCCCGGTAGCTGCGAGATGCCCTGGGGCACAATGAAGAACATCATGCTGAGCGTGCTGGCTCGGGGAACCATTGCGAACGCGAACAGGATGGCGAAGATGGTGACCCCGGCGATGTACTCGAACCCGCAGTTCAACGTGGAGGTCAGAACCGCGTTGCTTACCTGGTCGGACTTGCGGGGCAGGTAGCTGGCATATGCGGTCAGGATGCCGAATCCGAGAGAGAGGGAGAAGAAGATCTGTGAGAAGGCTCCCTGCCAGACATCGGGGTGCTTCATGACTTCGAGGTTGGGCGTGAAGAGGAGCTGGACTCCCTGACCCCCGTTGTCGAGCGTCACGCCCCGAACGAGTAGGACGATCATGAAGATCCACATGAGCGGGACGAAGACCTTGACGGCCGGCTCGATGGTGCCGGCCCCGCGCCGGACAATGAAAGCGTTGAGCATCCAGACGAACAGGACACAGGCAATCGTTTTCCACGACGAGATCAGGGCGAAGAAGAAGGCGTAAGGGTTCTGGAGGTCAACCTCGAAGCAAGGCACCGAAACCGCGCTTTTCCACAGAGAACCGAAGGCGCCGAAAAACATCCCTACGACCCAGGCCAGAATGGTGATGTAGTACATGGAAATGAAAGAGGCGTTGAAGATGGCCCACCATCCGAGGAACTCGCCCTTGCGGCCAGCGACGCCGTGCATCGACTGCGGAAACGCCCGTCGAGTCATATGGCCCAGCGAAAACTCGACGATCATCACGGGAATGCCGACGAGGAACAGCGCGATGAAATAGGGCAGGTAGAAGGCGCCGCCGCCGAAACGGTAGGCGTTGGCGGAGAAGAACACGATGTTGCCGAGGCCGATGGCGGAACCGGAGGCGGCCAGGATGAAGCCCATTTTGGATTTCCACTGGCCGCGGTCAGTCACGTGCGAAAGCCCCTTCGTGAGGTGTGGTGGGCATCGATGAACGGTGGTGCGGAGTATAGCTTTCCATGGACGGCGGCGTCAAGGCCGAATGCGATAAGACGGAACGGCCGGGGGATCGAGCACCGACTCACGAATGCGGCTATTTCAGGAAGACCATCCGCCGGGTTTCGCTCTCGCCGTTCCAGAGGATGCGGTAGAAATAGACCCCGCTGGCTACGGGAACGGCGTTCTCGTCGGTTCCGTTCCAGACGACATGGTGAACTCCTCCGGACTGCTCACGATCCACGAGTGTGCGGATGCGTTGCCCGAGAGCGTTGTAGACGGCGAGCGTCACGTGAGAAGGTTCCGTCCGTGCGGGAATGCCGTACGTGATCTCGGTGGATGGATGAAAGGGGTTGGGACGGTTGGGTGCCAGGTACAGGGAACCCGAGGGCGGGACGCCCGACTCCATTGCGGACGTCACGTCGCACGCCACATCCAGCGCTCCCACCAACCCGCAGCCCGCAGGCGAAAGAGCCGCCGCACAGGGGGAATCCACGCTGATCGTGTAGTCGTGCATCCAGGGCGAGCAAAAGCGGGGATCGGCCGAGAAGTTGCCGTTCGTCCCCGCCTGCGCGGCAATGCAATCCACCCAGTCCCCGAGGGCGTTGCCGAAGACGTCGCAACACGTGAGCACCGGGGTGCTCCCCGGATCGAGGCAGATGACGCTCTGCCCCCGGTGGCTGAAGGCGATGATGGTGTTGTTGATGAGGGCATCGGACTCCTGCCAGAAACACATCCCGCCCGCGTAGCTGGCGCCGTTGTCCACGAACGTGCAGCTCTCGATGACGGGCGCCGTGTCATAGCAGAACAACCCTCCGCCCCCGCCGTCGGCGGAGTTCGAGTGCACCACGCAGTGCGACATCAACAGGTCGGAGGCGTTGGCGTATACCCCGCCGCCGTCTTCGGCCTCGTTGTGCGCCAGCGTGCATGTGATCAGATCCGCCGTGGAACGGAGGCAACGCAGTCCGCCGCCGTCCTGGTCGGAGAAGTTCTCGGCGAAGGTGCATCCGGTGAACTGGACCGTGGACTCATAGCAGTAGACGGCGCCCCCGTGATAGAGCGCCCGGTTGCCGACGAATCGGCAGTCGACGAAGACGGGAGACGCAAAGAAACAGTAGACGGCACCGCCCCCGTAGACGGTGGCGACGTTGTCCTCAAAGACGCAGTTGCTGAAAGTGAGAGAGGAGGCATCGCAGTAGACGGCGCCCTGCGATCCGCGGGTCATGGTGAATCCCTCGATTCTCGCCGCGGCATCCACCCCTACGCAATGGAAGATGACACCGAGGGAATCCGCGTCGATCACGACGCACTCGGGCTGACCCGTTTCGCTTCTCAAGACCACGCCGGATTTCATCACGATGCGATGAGTGGTGTAGATTCCACAGGCGACGAGAACCGTGTCGCCTGGGCTTGCGGCATAGATCCCGGCCTGGATGCTGGGTGCTTCCGGAGATGGAACGTACCAGGTGGCGCCCTCCGAGAGGGAAGGAGCCGCGGACACGGCCAATAGAAGAAGCACAGCGGCTGCGCGAATCATGGCGTTACTCCGGTTCGTGGGGTAAAGTTCAATGACAAACTTGACGGATGTGTATGATAGCACAAGAATGCTCAGGGCGCAATTCGTTTCTCGGTGGAGGGTGAATCGATGCCACAGCGAGAAATAGAGACCGGCGGAATGTTGGTGGCACAGGACAGCCGGCCGGCCCCGACTGTCCCTTCGAGCGCGGCCTCCGAACCTACTTCTCGGCAAGGGGTTGCCTTTGTGGATGTGTTTGGTATAATGAGCGGTTCACGTTCGGCCGCCGGGGGAGCCTCATCGTCCCTCACTTCACGTTGATCCCGTCGGGGAGGTCGCTCATGGTGCGGAAGCATCTGGCCGAGCTGGTCCTCGGTCTTGCGTGTCTCTTGGCTGTCGGGCTTTCTCCCGCGGGAGCGGGTTCCTGCCGGGCCGAGATTCTGGAGTTGACGCTGGAATACCCCCGTGCGTCGCTCGATCTGGACGAGCGGGAGGGGTGGGCGGAGATCCGGTTTCCTGGGTGCGAGCGGACGGGACGGGTGGGAGCGCCTGTGCTTCCTCTGGATGCCGAGCAGGTGATTCTGCCGCGTGGAATGCGGGCCACGGGGGCCGAGGCGCGAAGCCTGGCGTCGGTCCGAATTCCCTGCGGGCCGATCCGTCCGGCGGCCGCCCCGGCGATTCTGGGACCCGTCGGGATTGGAGGTGTGCCGCCCGAGCGAGTGCGCCCCGATCCGGCGGTCTACGAGGGAAGCGCCCTCTATCCAGGAGAGATCGCCCTCTTTCGAGGGAACGGACGCTTCGGGGATCTGCCCGTTGCCTCCTGTGAAATTCGGCCGGTTCAGTTTGATCCCGGGAAGAGCGAGATCGTTCTGCACACGCGGATTCTCCTACGGCTGGAGGTCACCGCCGATTCCAGGGTTTTCGATTCTCCCCCGCGCCCGCTCGAGTTCACCCGGGTGGCTCGAAACATGGTGGCGCGCCGCACGGGAGGCGTCGAGAACATCCCGATGGAAACATCCACCGGTCGGGCGGCCTCGCTCGATCCGGGCGACTATCAGTACGTCATCGTGACCGAGGATGAACAGGCAAGCGCCTGGCAAACCTACGCCGACTGGAAGACGGCCAAGGGACTCCCGGCCTCCGTTTCGACGGTCGAATGGATCGACGCGGAGTATTCGGGACGTGATCTGCCGGAGAAGATTCGCAATTTCATTATCGATGCGGTGGATCAGTGGGGGACCTGCTACGTTCTTCTCGGGGGGGACGATCAGATTGTCCCGTCCAGAATCGCATGGGCTTTCGATTGCGAGGCCGGTTTCTACGACGACGAGAACGACATTCGGGCGGACCTCTACTACTCCGACCTCGACGGGACGTGGGACGCCAATGGAAACGACGTTTTCGGCGAGGTGGACGACGAGATCGACCTCTACCCGGACGTGTTCGTCGGCCGAGCGCCCACGGACCATCTCTCGGACGCGCAGAATGTTGTGGGCAAGTTCCTGACCTACGAGCGAGCGCCTCCGGCCGGACATTCCATGGATGCGTTCTTCTTCGCGGAAATCCTGTGGGCGGATCCCTATACGGATTCGGGAATCGGCAAGGACATGATCGGGTCGGAACACTTCGGCGCCTATGAGCCGATCGAGCGCCAGTACGAGTCTCTGGGGAACGAGACCGTGGCGTCGGTGAAGAGCGCGCTCAATGCGGGGCCCCACCTGGCCAATCACGGTGGGCACGCCAACTACGCCGTGCTGGGATGTGGAGACAACTATCTCTATCCCGCAGGCGTGGACGCGCTGGTGAACGGCCCGAGATACTTCGTGCTCTACTCCATCGGATGCTGGTCGGCCGCCATCGACTACGACTGCATCGGCGAGCACTTCCTGACCAACGGAAACGGGGGCGCCGTGGCCTACGTCGGCAATTCCCGCTACGGCTGGGGTTCGCCGGGGAATCCCGGATGGGGGTACTCCGAGACTTTCGACTCGGATTTCTACGGCGCGATCCTGAGTGAAGGGATCACACAGTTCGGCCCCGCGGTCGCCAGGGCAAAGATCCTCCGCATTCCCTATGCGCAGGACGAGAACGTCTACCGCGTACACGAGTACCAGGTGAATCTGCTGGGTGACCCCGAGATGACCTGTCACACGGCCGAAATCCGAACGATCACGTTGGACGCACCTGCGACCATCCCTCTGGGGACCACCCGGATGACGGCGACGGTGACCGACGACGACGGACCCGTGGGCGGCGCGCGTCTCTGCCTTGCCGGGCCGGACGTGTACCAGGTCGGGTTCTCCGACGCCTCCGGTCAGGTGGCGTTTTCCTTGAATCTTTCCGGTGCCAAGGTCCTCACGCTGACGGCGACGGCGGCCAATCACGTGTACGCGCAGGCGACCGTGACCGCCGCGGGCAGCGATGCCTTTCTGGAGATCGTCGGGAGCGTATTCGATGATGACGGGACCCTTCCTTCGGCGGGGGACGGCGACACGCGAATTGAGGCGGGGGAAACGGTCGAGCTCTACGTCACCGTGCACAACTACGGAGGCTCGGGCGCCTCCGGGGTGGCGGGCACCCTGAGCGAGTCGAGCACGTGGGTGACGGTGGTGGAGAGCCTGTCGACCTTCGGCACGATCCTCGCCGGTGGAGAGTCGACGGGCGAGGAACCGTTCGTTTTCGAAGTCCTGCCCGGCTGCCCGGATGATGAGCGGATTGATTTTAAGATCGTGTTCGAAGACGGCGGTTCCGGAAGCTGGACTCGGGCGCTGCCGGTGCAGGTCCTGGCCCCCGATCCTCGGTTCGATCACTACGAGATGTCGGAGAGCATCGGCGACGGCGACGGAGTCGTCGATCCCGGAGAAACGATCGAGATCACGGTGTACGTTCGCAACGAAGGAAGCGGTCCTCTGGAGCCGCTGACGGCCGCACTCGGCACGACGGATTCGAACGTGACGATCCTCGAGGGGTCCGCCTCCATGGGCGCAGGCCTGTTGCCGGGTGAAACGGCGCCCCTGTCTCCACCCTTCGAAGTCCGGGTGGAGGTTTCGTGTCCCGAGACCACGGTTGTCCCGCTGGATCTCACCTTCGTGTACGACGGAGAGACCGACGACGGAGTCTTTCTCTTGGCCGTGGGCGAGAGTGGGTTGGAAGACAACATGGAGAGTGGCGCGGGCGGGTGGACGCACGCAGGCGTAAACGATCTCTGGCACCTCAGCGATGAGCGCGCGCACTCGGGAATCTGGAGCTGGACCTGCGGCACGGCCGTCCCTCGGTATGCCAATGATACCGACGCGTCGTTGTTCTCTCCCGAGTTCGTATTGCCTGACGACGCCCAGATGTCCTTCTGGTGCTACTTCGACGTCACCGTCTACGGTGTCGACGGGTTGTTTGTCGAGATCTACGCCGAGGGAGCGTGGAACCGGCTGGATTACCTGGGGAGCGGCGGCGCGCTGGACTCGACCCTCTTCGTCTGCGGCTGGGCCGAACGGACGTACGATCTCTCCGAGTTCACCCCGGGAAGCCCGGCCCGGCTCCGGTTCTGGCTCAGAACCGACGGCAGCGACACGGCCGAGGGTTTTTACATCGATGACGTCACGGTGAGGTCGCAGCGCTTGGCCGAGGTTCTTGAGCCGGCGGCTGCCGCCGGGATGCCGGCAGTAGCCGCACTCCGGCCACTCTCGTGTAATCCGATGGGCCGGGAGTCCTCGTGGGCGCTTTCGCTTCCGAGGTCCGCCCAGGTCACGGCCGCCGTGTACGACATCCGCGGCCGCCGCGTCTGGACGCTTGTGGACAGATTCCTGCCCGACGGTGAGCACGCCGTCTGCTGGGATGGACGAACGGACGCTGGGAGTCTCGCCCCTGCCGGCGTGTACTTCCTCAGATTCCGAGCCGCGGAGCTCGACATCACGCGGAAGATCATCCGCGTCCGCTAGGTGCAAGGCGAGAGCGGGAGTGAGCGAGAAGGAAGAACCGCCAGGCTCCGGCGGCGGGGATCTTGGTCGTGCGGTTCCGCGTCTTGCCCTTTTGCTCTACCGCCGAACTTACGACTCCTGCTCCCGATACTGCAGGTCGTACAGGCAGGAATAGATGCCTTGCCTCTCCATGAGTTCGTCGTGGTTTCCGGATTCGCGAAGCGTTCCTTTGTGAAATACGAAAATCCGGTGCGCGGATCGGATGGTGGAGAGCCGGTGGGCGATGATGATCGCGGTCCGGCCGCGAAGGAGACGCCGGAGCGCGGCCTGGATCATGAGATCCGTTTCCGGATCCACGTTGGAGGTGGCCTCGTCGAGGATCAGAATCTCCGGGTCGTAGGCCAGCGCCCGGGCGAACGCGAGAAGCTGCTTCTGCCCGACGGAGAGAAGTGACCCGCCCTCTCGAATCTGCGTATCGAATGCCTCCGGGAGCTGCCGGACAAAGGGTTCCGCGTTTGCCTCACGGGCGGCAGCCACGAGTTCTTCCTCGGAAGCGTCGTGGTTCCCGAGCCGGATGTTGTCCATCACGCTGCGCGAGAAGAGAACCACGTCCTGGAGCACGATCCCGATGTGCCGATGAATGTCTTTCTGCCGCAGGCGGCGGAGGTCTACACCGTCGAGCCATATGGTTCCTCGATCCGGCTCGTACGCGCGGGTCAACAAGTTCATGATGGAGCTCTTTCCCGCCCCTGTTTCTCCCACGAGCGCCACCCGCTCGCCCGGCCGAATGTGAAAGCTGACCTCCCTCAGGGCCCACTCGTCGTCGTTGCCGTAGGAGAACCACACGTTCTCGAAACGGATGTCTCCACGAAGCGTCTCCAGCCGAACCGGATCGGGAGGATCCTGAATTCGAGGTTCGAGATCCAGCAGGTGAAAGATGCGTTCCGACGCGGCCATGGACGACTGGAGAATGTTGAAGCGCTCCAGCAGGTCTCGAATCGGGCGGAAGAACCGCTCGGCGTATTGGATGAAGGCCACCATTGCGCCGAGGGTCAGCGTGCCGCCCAGAATCTGAGAGCCCCCGCGCCAGAGGATGAGCCCCACAGCCAGGGCGCCGATGAGCTCGACCACGGGAAAGAAGACGGCGTGGTAGAACACCGTTTGAATCTGCGCCCGGTAGTGTTTCAGGTTGTGTTCGCGGAAGATGTCAAAACTCCTCTCTTCACGCGTGAACAGCTGGACGATCCGCATCCCGACGACGTGTTCCTGGAGGAAAGCCTGGATGCGGCCCACCTGCGTCCGGATGGCGCGGTATGCCTTGCGAACGTACCGGCGGAAGAGCCACGCCGACACGAAGAGGAGGGGAATGGCGCTGAATGTCGCGAGGGCCAGGGGCCAGTTCATGACCAGCATCGCGATCATGATTCCCAGGAGGAGAAACAGATCGCCGAAGATCATCACGACGCCCGAGCTGAAGAGATCCGACAGGACCTGGACGTCGTTGTTCACCCGAGTCATCAACCGACCCACGGGATTGTGATCGAAGAACGTGAGGGAGAGGCGCTGGAGGTGCGCGAACAGCTGCGTCCGAAGGCGGTGCATCACGCGTTGACCGATGAGCTGGGTGAGGTAAACCTGGCTGTACTGGAGTCCGAAACCGGCGACGAGGACGGCCAGGTACAGGAGACCGATCCGCGTGAGTCCGTCGAGGTCCCGGCGCTCGATGTACCGGTCGATCGCAACCTTGGTCAGCCAGGGACCGGCGAGCTGGACCAGAGACGTGAACAGCAGCAGTAGCACGGCGAGGGCCACATGTCCCCGGTGTGGTCTGAGATAGTGCAGGAGGCGCGTGGCCAGGTGGTGATCGTAGACTTTCCCGACCGGGCCGTCGTCATGCACGCTGGGACCGTAGAAGTGCACGCGGCTACCCCCTTACGGGCGACTGGGTAAACGGTGAATGCGTGAGCGGGCGCGCTCTCGATCGGTTCCGGCCCGCGGTGCACGGCCGTGGCGCTCTGCTCGCAGTCCGCCCGTTTGCGGCCTACATCTCATCCAAGGTTTCCTCGAGGCGCTGTATGCGATGGAGACGCTCATAGAGTCCTCTCCGGGCCATCAGTTCCTCGTGCGTTCCGACCTCGGCAACCTTGCCGTTGTCCAGGACGATGACGAGAGAGGCCAGACGCGTGGCCGAAAGACGACTCGATACGATAAGGCATGTTCGACCGAGCAGCACGGGCTCCAGGCGATCCAGAATGTCCTTCTCCGTTTGCGCGTCCACGGCGGAGAGCGCGTCGTCGAGAATCAGAATTCGGGGGTCGGCCGCCAGCGCGCGGGCCAGCGCGAGTCTCTGCCGCTGCCCGCCCGACAGCCGGACCCCCCGCTCGCCGATCTCGGTATCATAACCCTTGGGCATATCGGCGATGTCTTTGTCGATGGCGGCCAGGTGAGCGGCCCGTCGGACGGATGGGTCGGAACACGTTTTCAATCCGAAGGCGATGTTCTCGCGAAGAGACGTGGAGAAGACAAAGGCCTCCTGGGGAACGACCGCGACATCCCGCCTCAGAATCCCGAGGGGGATCCGGTCGATCTCGATTCCGTCGATGAGGACCCGGCCCCGGGCGGCGTCGAAGAGCCTCGGGAGCAGGTTCACCAGGGACGTTTTCCCCGATCCGGTGCGTCCGAGAATGGCCGCCGTCACCCCGGACGGAATGCGAAGAGACACGTCCGAGAGAACCGGCTTGCCGTTGTAACGGAAACACACGTCCTGGAATTCAATGTCGCCGCGAATCCCCTCGATCGCGGCCGGCGGCTGCGTGACCACAATGTCCGGACGGGCGGTCATGATCTCCTGAATTCGCCCCATGGAGGAGGCGCCTGCCTGGGCGAGGTTGAGAACCCATCCGAGGGCGACGGTCGGCCAGATGAGCATACCCAGGTATCCGTTGAAGGCCACGAAACTCCCGAGGGTCATTCGGCCGAGGATGACGTCTCGTCCCCCGAGCCACAGGACGGCAACGGCTCCGAGGCCGGCCGTCAGGCCCACGGCGGGGAAGAAGCCTCCCCAGAGCCGGACGATGTCCATATTCCGGCGGACGTAGTTCCGCGATTCTTCGTTGAAGGTCCGGACTTCCTGATCGATCGCGTTGTATGCCTTGATCACCCGAATGCCGGTGAGGTTTTCCTGAACCAGGCTGTTGAGGCGGGAAAATTGGGCCTGCGCGGTCTCGAACCGGCGCGTCAGCGCTCCCGAAAACCGATACACCAGCACCGAGAGAAGGGGGAGGGCGGCCAGCGCGAAGAAGGTCAACCTGGCGTTCAACATCAGCATGAGGGTAAGCGTCGCGAAGAACACGATCACGGTGTTGAACAGATTCATGATGCCGGGACCGAGAAACATGCGAACGTTATTGATGTCGTTGGTGGCGCGGGCCGTGATGTCGCCCGTCGGAACCCGGTTGAAGTATGCGGGAGAGAGACGCTGCAGGTGACGAAAAAGATCATTGGCCAGCTCGTATTCGATGGTTCGAGACGTCCCGATCAGCAACCGGCGCATGAGGAACTTGAACACCCCCTGCGCTGCCGTGGCTCCCACGATCAGGCCCGCGTAGCGCAGCAGAGCCTCCACCGTGATGACTTCGCGCAGGTGGTCGATCGCCAGCTTCAGGATCCACGGGACCAGGAGTCCGAAAAGATTCTCCAGGGTCAGGCAGACGAAGCCGACGGCCAGAATCCACCTGTGGCGGGACAGATACTTGAACAGCGGTCGCAGGTTCCGAATCGTGCGCTCCCGTGAAAACAGGGCAAGCGCGTTGCCCTGGCGTAGTCGAGCGATGGGTGTGTCGTCGGCTCCACAGTCTACCAATTCCAGCGGGGCGCCGCAAGGTGCAGTTCGCGTCCCCGAGATGGAAAACGATTGACGGGGAACGATCGAGCGGCTACGCTGAGCATGCTTCGTGTCATGATTTCTCGGAAGGAGGTCGAGGGAACATGCCCGCCAAAGACAAGGTGCGTCACGAGAGCAAGAAACCCCCGAAGAAAACGCTCAAGGAGAAACGGCAGGCGAAGAAGGAGAAGAAGCAGCAACGGGGCCAGATGCAGTAGCGCTGTGCCGCCGAGGCTGCGAGTGCAATTCGAAATACGGATCAGGCATCGAACGAGTCGGGGTACGGCGTGCCGTGCCCCTCTCTTTTGCGCCCTGGGGGATTGAGGACACCGTGCGCATCCTGGTTCTGGAACCTTTCTTCGGAGGATCCCATCGGCAGTTCTGGGAGGGATTCCGGAGACACAGCCGGCATGAAGTTCACCTCGCGACCCTTCCCCCGTTCCACTGGAAATGGCGGATGCGCGGGGGAGCGCTGTGTCTGGCTCACCGTCTGAAAGACGATCCCGTCGCCGCCGATCTTCTCTTCTGTTCCGACTACCTGGCCCTGGCGGATTTCCTCTGCGTGGCGCCCCACCGGTACCGGGATCTTCCCGTGGCGCTCTACATGCACGAGAATCAGCTGACGTATCCGGTACCCCCGGGCGAAAAACTGGATTTTCATTTCGGGATTACGAACGTCGTTTCTTGCCTGGTTTCGAATCGCATCTTCTTCAACTCGGCGTATCATCGCGATGCGTTTTTCCGGGAGCTCCCGCGGTTTCTCCGGCGCTTCCCCGACCTCATCCCGCACTTCGCCGTCTCGGAGATCGAGAGCAAGGCCGAGGTCTTGACCCTCGGCTGTGACCTGGGATCGTTGGACACTCATCGGGAGGACGGAATGGGGAAGGCCCGCGGAGCGGGTCCACCCGTCATTCTCTGGAGCCACCGCTGGGAGTTCGACAAGAACCCGGAGGATTTCTTTTGGGCGCTGTTCCGGCTCAAGGAAGAGGGGACGGACTTCCGGTTGATCGTCGCCGGGGAACGGTCCGTGCGCTGGCCCGAGATCTTCGATCTGGCGGAGCGCATGCTTCGAGAGGAACTCGTCTCTTTCGGACCGCGTCCGGACCGGGCCTCTTACGCAAGGGCGCTGTGGGATGCGGACATCTCCGTTTCGACGTCCGAGCACGATTTCTTCGGGGTGTCCGTGGTCGAGGCAATGTACTGCGGATGCTACCCATTGCTGCCCGATCGCCTGAGCTACCCCGAGCTCATTCCTGCGTCTCACCACGGGCGGCATTTGTATCTTCGCCGGGAGAACCTCGTGACCCGACTTCGCTCGCTCTTGCGTCACGGTCCGATCGAACCGGACCCGGCGCTGCGGGACGCGGCCGCCCGTCACGACTGGAGCCGGAGGATCGGGGACTACGACGACCGCCTGGAGATGCTCGCGAGCGACGCCGGGCGTCCGGCCGGCCTTGCCTAGTCCCGGTCGGCGTCGCGAGGTGATCCTGGGCACGGGCGGACGCGGGTGCATGCAATCGCGGAGGGTCCCTCCTTATCGGAGGAATGCTCGGCTGTACGGAACCGGTAAATCCCTGTTCCATGCCCGCCGGATCGGGGTCGAAGGTCTCGGTACAAGTCTCCTTGTCCCGACAGGGACCCGTGGTCACCGGTTCGGGAGACGTGGGCGGAGCGTCCGTGCATCCGGTGAGTCCGAAAGCCACAAGCGGCGTCGCCAGCAGTAGGATGTGCCGGACACAGTTCATGGAGAACCTCCTTACGGGTCGATGTGCCAGAAACGATTCTATGGAGAACCTCGTTACCGGTCGATGTGCCGGAAACGATTCTATGGAGAACCTCGTTACCGGTCGATGTGCCGAGGATGTTTCCTGCTAATCGCCTCCTTCGGTCGGTTCAGACAGCGCAGAAGCCGTGCCGGCGGATGCGACCAAGGTCCGAATCAATCGCGGCGGCCCGATTCTCTTGGGCAACAATGCAGTGGGCGGGCGGAGGACACCCCGAATGTCGAATGAGGGCCGGGGCGCGAGCTTGGGCGGCGGCGAAATCTCGTCACGGTCGGCGAAGGAAGGCCGCCGGGTATTGAGACCGCCGAACGGTCGGCGAAGGACGGCCGCCGGGTATTGAGACCGCCGAGCTTCCTTGACACTCCGCCGGCGCAATGATAGGTTGGGGAAACATCCGTTAGGGAGGAGCATGTGACCCATCGCGTTTCCAGACGGGAGTTCCTGAAGCGGGGAATCGAGGCGGCCGCGCTCGCGAGTCTGGCCGCCGAGGTGGGGCGGATCGACCCTCTTTTCGCCGTCGAACCCAGCGAAACCGCCGCCCGGGCGGTCGATCTGGCGGTAGGGACGGGTTCACCGGAAGCCGCTCTCAGAAAAGCCCTCGATTTGCTGGGAGGCATCGGCAAGTTCGTCAAGCCGGGTGACTTCGTCCTGCTCAAACCCAACATGTCTTTCGGGACGCCTCCCGAGATGGGCGCCACGACGAATCCCGACGTTGTTCGCGCCATGGCCTCAGAGTGCATCGGCGCGGGGGCAAAGCGGATCCTCGTTGCCGATCACACCATCCGGCCCGGCAAAGTCTCTCTGGAGTACACGGGAATCGGACCGGCCTGCGCAGGGATGGAGCGGGTCACGGTGGCCGCCCTCAACGATGAATCTCAGTACGAGGAAGTCGAGGTGCCGCTGGGGAAGGCGCTGAAGAAAACGGATATCGTCCGGGATGTCCTTCGGGCCGACGTCCTCATCAATCTGCCCGTGGCCAAGTCCCATTCGGCGACCGGGGTGTCCTTTGCCGTCAAGAACCTGATGGGTTTGGTATGGGACCGCAAGGTGTTCCACACGGGGGACCTCGACCAGTCAATCGCCGACCTGGCCACGCTGATCCGGCCGCAGCTAACCGTCATGGACGCCACGCAAGCTATGGTTCAGGGAGGTCCGTCCGGGCCGGGCCGAACGGTTCGTCTGGATCGGATCATTGCAGGTATAGACCAAGTTGCAATAGACAGTTATACCATTTCGTTAACAAAATGGTATAATCGAACATTCACGGGGAGCCAGGTGAAGCACCTCAGGGCGGCCGCCGAGATGGGGCTCGGCGAGGTCGAGCTCGACAAGCTCAACATCGCCCCAGACACGGAGATTTCCGGCGGGGATGAAGATCAAACGAACCACTAGGATCGTTCAACTGATCTCGTTGGGTCTGTTCTTCGTGCTGCTGGGGTTTGCCACGTATCCCCTGGTCTTCCCGGTACCGACCGACCTCTTCCTGAGGCTCGATCCGCTCGTTGCTCTGGGCACGGTTCTCTCGGGCCATCGGCTCCCCGCAGGGTTGCTCCTGTGCTTCGTTCTGGTGGGGGCCACCCTCTGGTTGGGCCGCTTCTTCTGCAGCCACGTGTGCCCGCTGGGCACGACATTGGACCTTCTGGACGAAGGCATCACGGCTCGCTATCGGTCGAGACGGCGAACTCCGGGAGGGCGGGCAACGGCAAGGCTCCGCTGGAAGTACTATGCTCTGGCCGGGGTCCTTCTTTCTTGCCTGGCGGGTACGGCGGTTCTCTTCATCTTCGATCCGATTTCCCTGGCCACCCGCTTCTACACCCTGGTCGTCTACCCGGTCGTCGCCGCAGGGATCAACGGCTTTCTGCGGCTCATTCGGCCGATCTTGGCTGCACAGGGATCCTCCCTGGCCTACGCCCATGTGGGGCCCGCCCGGTTCTCCATGATGCTCCTGACGTTGTCTCTGCTGGCCCTGCTCGTCACGCTTCAACTCGTCGAGAGACGCTTCTGGTGCCGCAATCTCTGCCCTCTGGGGGCGCTCCTCGCGCTACTGGCCCGCTTCCGATTACTCGGGCGCCGCGTGGACGATTCCTGCACCGAGTGCGGTCTTTGCCACCAGGTCTGCCTTGCGGGCGCGCTGACGGCGGACGGGCATGGGACTCCGGCGGGCGAGTGTCTAGTCTGCCGAACCTGCGAGGAAGCCTGCCCCCAGGGGGCGGTTCGGTTCAGGCATTCCCTCCGAAGATCGGATGCCGACGAGCGGAGCGTGGACGTGGCCCGGCGCGGCATGCTGGCCGCCGGGGTCGGGGGGCTGGTGCTGGGTGCGATGGGGGGCACGTCCTTGGCGGAGCCGGGGCGAGCTCGACTCATTCGCCCCCCGGGAGCGCTACCGGAAGATCTTTTCATGCGAACGTGCATTCGGTGCGGGGAGTGTATGAAAGCGTGTCTGACCAACACTCTCCAGCCGTGCTTCCTGGAAGCGGGCTGGGAGGGTGTCTGGACTCCCAGACTGAACTGCCGCCACGGGGGGTGCGAAGAGCGCTGCAATGTATGCGGGCGTGTGTGTCCGACCCGGGCCATCCGTGCGCTGCCGATGGAGGAGAAACGATTCGCCAAGATCGGTACGGCCGTGATCGATCGGGCGCGGTGTATCGCCTGGGCGCAGCAGAAGGAGTGCCTCATTTGCGACGAGGCGTGCCCGTACAACGCGATCGATTTCCGGGTGGTCGCCGATGAGTGCGGAACCGGCAAGCGACCCTTCGTCGAACCGGTGGGTTGCGTAGGGTGCGGGCTGTGTGAGCAGAAATGCCCGGTGGCCGGAGAATCGGCCATCGTGGTGCACGCCGATGGAGAGATGCGCCTGGAGACCGGTTCGTACGTCACCGAGGAGGCCGTTCGCGCAAGGGAACCCGAGGTCGATGCGAACCGTGACTACTTCGAGACCTGGAATGGGCCCGGCGAGTGCCCGAACCCTCTCGATGGAGCCGAGGATCTGCCGCCCGGGTTCCTGATCGAGGAGTAGCGTCTTGAGCGCAGACGAACGCCTGCGGGGGAGAGTTCTTGTTGCGAGAGGAACCCGGTGCCGCGTGGACACCGCCCGCGGCCGATTGGATTGCGTGATTCGAGGATCCCTGAAGAAGGGAAAAGCGGCGGCCGTGAATCCGGTGGCGGCCGGGGATTGGGTGGAGGTAACGCTCGAACCTGATGGAAGCGGAGTGATTGAGGCCGTCGAGCCGCGCCGGACGAAGTTCTCGCGGCCGGCGCCCGGACGCCTCCACCTCGAGCAGGTCATCGTGGCCAACGCCACGCGGCTGATCGTGGTTCAGGCGGCCCGGGAGCCGACGGGAAAAGTTACGTCGATCGACCGGTACCTGGTGGCCGCCGAGGTCGGAAACCTTCGGCCTGTGCTCTGCATGAACAAGATGGATCTGGATCGAAGGGGACAGGCCGCCGGAATCGTCGACCTCTACCGGGGACTGGGTTTCGAGGTGCACGCCACGGTGGCCACGATGGGGGATGGAGTGGAGGGCCTTGCGGGCACGCTCACCGGTGAAGTGTCCGTACTGGTTGGGCCTTCGGGAGCGGGCAAGAGCACGCTTCTCAACCGTATTCAGCCGGGTCTGGGTCTTCGCGTCAGGGACGTCTCCCGGAAATGGTCCAAAGGCAGGCATACAACGTCGGAAGCCGCCCTGTTCTCTCTGGATGTGGGAGGATGGGTGGCCGACACGCCTGGTCTGCGGGAACTGGGTCTCTGGGGCGTGGAGAGGGAGGAACTGGCCCACTACTACCACGAGTTCGTTCCCTTCGTCGATGAATGCCGATTCACCGAGTGTTCTCACTCCCACGAGCCGGATTGCGGTGTGGCGACCGCCGTTGAACAGGGGCGGATCAGCCGAGATCGGTACACGAGCTACCTGAGGATCCTGAAATCCATCGCCGGGTCGGATTAAACACTTGCAAACTGGCGGACCCGTTGGTAAAGTGTCCGGCGTTGCTTCGATCATGATCGCAGGAATGGGAAAATCGTTTCGGAGGTGGTGAATCTTGCGAAAGGTGACATTTGCAATCCTGGCTGTGGCTCTCGTCATGGCGACGTCGGTCGAGCGGGGCTTTGGTGCGAAATACGAAAGTGTGTCGATCACGCCGATTGCGGGGCTGGCCTATCAGAATCTGGATGATGTCGGCGGCATTATTGATGCATGGAACACGTGGATGACGGACTATCTGCCGGCATTCGCTCCGGGCATGGGTACGCCGACGGCCGAGGAGATCGGGAAGGGATACTCCATCATCGGGGATGTGCGATATCGGTTGGGATCTCGGTTTCTTCTTGCCCTGAGGGCCGAGTATATTACGGACAATGCCTCGACCCTGGCTTCGGGTTTCGGCAATGAATTCTCGGCCGCCGCGGTTCCGATTTCCTTGACGGCGGTGTACGAGTTTCCGGGTGTTCTCCCCAGTTACCTTCGCAGGGCGAAGTTGAACCTGGGCGTGGGCGCCGGTGTGGTGATGCGCGGGGTCTACAAGTTTGAAATGTATACTCCCGTGGACAACCATCTGACCGCACGGGCCACGGCTCGGGGGTTCCAGCTGCATACCCTGGCCGAGGTGGAGTATCCGGTGTTCGACCATTGGGGCGTAGTCGCCGAGGTGTCCTACCGATACACGCGAATAGGAGAGTTGACATACCGGAGCGTGAGCGGGTCGAACGAACAGACGCACCAGCAGTGGGAGGGTGACGGCACGACTCCCGGGAGCGGTATCTTCACGGGTATCCCCTATCCCGTGGTTGGAGAGAAGGTTGTCTACACGACGTCGGGCGATGTGATGAAGCTGGACTTCAGCGGTTTCAACCTTCGCATCGGTCTGAGATTGTACGCCTGGTGATTTTCCCCGTGACGTCCATCCTGTTCGAGCAGCCGCGACTGCGGCTGCTCGTTTTCTCTGGTCGGGCTCCGCAGTGGGGGGTCCCCTCCGGTCGGGCCGCAACGTCTTCGAGCATTCAAACGTTAGCACAAGGACGCGGGCGCTGAAACGAGTCTCGGTTTCACGGAGTCGATCCCATGATCCGTTGGGTGCGAATCGGTATCCTGTTGCTGGTGGTGTTCGTGCTCGCCGGAATCGCGTGGCGTCAGACGGCCGTTGAACGCGGGCAGAGACGCTGTCCGGCGGCCCATTCCTTTGGCACGGGTGTGGCTCCTCTGGGTGGGGCGCGGGGATTCTGGACAGGGCTGACCGAATGGGACTCGATCGGTTGCGAACGGGAGATCTCCGCGCTGGAGCCGCTCGTCGACGTGATTCCTGATTATGCCCCGGCTCACCGGGCCCTCGCTCTGGCCTACGCCTGCGCGGGGTCGAGCGGCCGTGCGATTCGGGCCGGTGAACACTATGCCGAGCTCCGGCCCGGCGAGCCGGACGTGACGCTGCTGCTTGCGTCGATCTACATCCTGGCCGGTTTCTATGACCGGGCCCTCGCCACGCTTGAATCCGGTTTCCTCGAACTCGACGATGCGCCGTGCCGGGTCGAGAGAACCCGGGGAGAGATCTACGTCGCCAAGGGGATGTACGGCCGTGCGGTGGAATCGTATCTGCGCTTCATAGAGGCGGCTTCCTATGAACTCCTGCGATCCGACGGCTGGTTCGAGATCGGAAGGGTTCACGTCGCACAGGGACGCTTCGACGAAGCGGTGGAGCGGTTTGAACAATCCGCGTTTCCGGACGCTTCGGATCCTCGTGCGGCCTGGGGGAAATCGCTGGCCTACGCGCTGGAGGGAAAAACGGATCTGGCTCGGGCCGGCGCCGAGAGCATTCGATGGAGCTCGGAGGACACCTGCGCGATCGCTCCGGGTTCTTACGAGCTTCTGATGGGGCGGATCCTGATGAGGGAAGGGCGCTGGATCGAGGCGGTCCGCGTGCTGGAAGCCTCGGTTGGTCGCGCTCGGGTGCCCGAGCGATTGCAGTGCCTGATGGCTCTGGCGGAAGCCTACGGGGGGGCGGGAGACCCGCAAGGCGCGCGGCGTGCGCTGGAGGAATGCTTCCGCGTGAACCCCGCGCACGCTGAGGCGAGATACCTCTCGGCACGGCTCTACGAAGACCAAGGCGAGGCGGAGAAGGCGGCGAGCGAATACGACGTCTTCCTGGAGATCTGGCGAGACGCGGATTCGGATCTTCCCCTTGTGGCGGATGCGACGCGGCGACTTCGAAAGATCCGGAGCGTTCAGTCCTGAAGCGTTGCGGGGAGAACCTGCTGGCCCCACTGCCCCTCCCTGAATCGCTTCGGATGATGGTGTACCGGCCCTGCTATTTCTTCCAGAACGACGGCACGAAGAAAACCAGGATGGCGAACAACTCGAGGCGCCCGAGGACCATGCAGATGGAGAGAATCAGCTGGCCGGGGAGGGGAATCTCCGCGTAGTTCATAGTGGCTCCCACGCCTGCAAGCCCCGGGCCGATGTTGCCGAGGGTGGCGATCGAGGAGCTCACGGCCGTCGCCAGATCCAGCCCCATCAGGGCCATGAGACAGCTGGCAACCGCGAAAATGCCGACGAAGAGAATCACGAAGGCCAGGATGGCCGTCGTTCGCTCTTCGCTGACTGGGGAGCGTCCGATCTTGATGGTCGTGGCCAGCTGCGGGCGAAAAACCTTCCTCACCTCCAGTGCGGCTCGCTTGAAGAGAACCGAAACCCGGACGACCTTCATCGATCCTCCGGTGGACCCGGCGCACCCCCCCACGAACATGAGGAGCACAAGAAGAACTCTTGAGAAAGAAGGCCAGAGGTCGAAGTCTGCCGTGCAGTAGCCGGTGGTCGTGAGAATCGAAACCACTTGAAAGGACGCGTATCGGACGGCCGAGCCGAGGTCGCGGTAGATCGCTTGGGCGCGCAGGTTCAGCGTCACCAGCACGATGGCGGCCACCATGATGCCGCAGTAGACTCTCCACTCCGCGTCGGATGGCGCGGCTCTCCACCTGCCCCGAAGCATCCGGTAGTATAGGTTGAAGTTGGTGCCGGCGAGAATCATGAATCCGATGATGGTTACCTCGATGAGAATGGAATCGTAGTGTGCGATGCTGGCGGTCTTGGTGGAGAATCCCCCCGTCGCCATCGTGCCGAAGGTATGACAGAAGGCGTCGAAGAGCGTCATTCCCTCCGCGCGAAGCAGTACGGTTTCGGCCATGCTAATGCCCACGTAGATGGCCCAGAGACGCGTGGCCGTCTGGCTGACCCGCGGCTTGAGGCCTTCGGCCGAGGGACCCGGCACTTCCGACTTGAACAGGACCTTCCCTCCGGCGCCCAGCTGTGGAAGGATGGCGATGAAGAGGACGACGATACCCATTCCGCCGAGCCAGTGCGTGAAGCTCCGCCAGAACAGAATGCCCTTGGGCAGCGTCTCGAGATCTGACAGGACCGTGGCCCCGGTCGTGGTGAATCCCGACATGGTCTCAAAGTAGGCCGAAATGGGGTTCACGATGACGCCGGAGAGGATGAAAGGAAGGCAACCGAAGAGGGCCGAGAGCAGCCAGCCGAGACCGACGAGCAACATGCCTTCCTTGCGCAGCAACTCTTCCGAGGATCGGCTCCCATACCAGAGGAGGGCGATTCCGACCGCAAAGGTGATGGCCATCGAGTAGACGAAGGCCCAGACAACTTGGGTCTCGTGGAAGTAGAACGCCCACGCGGCCGAAAACGTCATCGAGAGAGCAACGAGGAAGAGGATGACGCCCAGGAATCTGCAGACGACTCTAACGTTCAACGAACCGTCCTCTTGACTTTAAAGATCTTCTCGAGTTTGGGAATCGCGTCGGGCATTGCGAACACAATGACCAGATCACCCTCTTTGGCGACATAGTCACCCTTGGGCACAACCACCTGATCACCGCTGACAATGGGAGCGGCGATGGACCCTCTCGGAAAGCTGACCTCCGACAGGGGTCTCCCGACCACCTTGCTTTTGGGATGCGCCACGATCTCGAGGATCTCCGCCACCTGATCCCCGAGTACGACCGTGGAGGTGACCTGGCCGCGGCGTGCAAACTGGAGAATCTCCTTGCCGGCGAGGATCCTCGGGCTCACGGCCTGATCGATCCCCAAACGTTCCACGAGGGCGAGGTATTCGGGTCTCTCGATCAGTACGAAGCTGGATTTGACGCCGAGCTCCTTGGCGAGCAAACCGGACAGAATGTTCGTCGAATCCTCACCGCTCACGGCCACGAACGCATCGGCCGTGGATACGCGCTCCTCCTTCAAGAGGTTCATGTCCGTGCCGTCGCCGTTGAGGACCACGGTTCTCGAGAGTGTCTCCGAGAGCTCCCGGCAGCGGGACGCGCTTTTTTCGATCAACCGCACGTCGAGATCATGAGCCTCGAGGGATCTCGCGATGGAAAGACCAATTTGTCCCCCGCCGAGGACCACGACCCGGTGAACAGGTCCCTTCGACGCGTCGAAGAGGCTGGCGACCTCGGCCAGGCGTTCCAACTGTCCCAGCACGTAAGCTTGATCGCCCGCCTCGAGGGTGTCGTCGCCCGTGGGGATGATGGCTTTGGCACTGCGCTGGATGGCGACGATGAGCGTCGACTCGGGCAGGCGGATGTCTCTCAGGCGCCTGCCCACGAGGGGATTCTGATCAGAGACGGGAAAGGCCCGCAGCTGCACGCGACCCCCGGCGAGATTTTCCACGGCCACCGCTCCGGGTGTAAGGAGTAGGTTGGTGATCGCGTTGGAGGTCAATCGCTCCGGGCAGATCATGCGGTCAATCCCGGCGATACTACTGTAGCTGTGATTCTTGCCCAGTGCGTAGTCTTCGTTTCGCGTGCGGGCCACCACGCGCTTCGCCCCCATGCGCTTGCCCATGAGACAGGCGAGAATGTTGATCTCATCGTTCCCTGAGACGGCAAGGAGGAGATCGGCGTGCTCGGTGCCCATGTCCTTCAGGACCCTCAATGAGGCTCCGTTGCCGGTCGCGAGCTTCACGTCGAGCGATTCTTCCAGGAGGGCGATGGTGCTTTCTGAGGAATCGACCAGAGCGACATCGTAGCCGTCGCGGGAGAGGACCCCGGCCAAGTAGGAACCGACAATCCCTCCACCCACAATCACAGTGTACATCCCGCTCCCCTTGAGCGTTTCAAGGCCCGAATCCCGATCGCGAGCCCGCCCCCGACCGCGACGACTTCTGGAAACTGAACCCCTTCAACCGGAAAGTAAAGGGAATTCTTGCCTTCTTCTGTCTGCGTGACCAC
>CAZSXU010000010.1:23449-121303 GCA_964610505.1 uncultured bacterium
CGCGCCGCCTCTCGGCCCGAGACGGATCGCCGCTTGACTTTTCGCCAATCAGCACCTACGTTGTTGGAAATCGCAGGATACGACATCCCAGGAGGAAACATGACCAGACCCAGTGAGATTCCGCTTCGGCTTCTGATCTACGGATTGATTGCCCCGCTTATGGTCGGGGCTCTGGGAGCGTGCGGAAAGAAGAGCAGCGACGCGGAGCACGAACCAAGCACTTCCGAAGTCGCGCGAGCGACCACGCCGGGAGGGGCGGAGCGGGTTTCAACGGACGCCGGTAAGGTCTCTGAACCGTCCGAACGGCCCGTCCCGCAGACGACCACGCCCGGAGCCGGGGAGGTTGGGAGGACGGAACCCCGGGTTCCCGATTTTTCCGTTCAAGACCTGGACGGAAAGGTGGTCCGGATGGCGGATTTTCGCGGACAGGTCGTGCTCATCGATTTCTGGGCGACGTGGTGTGGTCCGTGTCGGGTGTCGATTCCTCACCTGATCGAGCTCTACAACGAGTACTCCTCCAAGGGCTTCACGGTCCTTGGAATCTCACTTGACCAGAGAGGTCCGGCCGTGGTTCGGCCGTTCGTTGCCACGAACAAGATTCCCTACCCCGTGGTCATGGGCGACCAGGCCACCGTGCAGAGATTCGGAAGTGTTCGGGCGATTCCCACGGCCTTCCTCGTGGACGCTGAGGGGTACATCGTCGGCCGATATGAGGGGCTTCGGGACAAGCGTTTCTTCGAGAAGGAGATTGAGAAGGCGCTAGCCGGGGCGCCGGCGAGCTAGGGCGCGTTGCTCACCACCCCCGCGGCAACACCCGTGAGACACACGGGGTGGCCAATACGGCGTCAGACGACTCCAGGAGGATATGCTGGGTCGGATAGCGGGTGGCCAGAAGGGGGAGGGGAGAGCCTGGCGGGACCCGGGTCGGGCTCGGAATCCCGATAGTCGCGCCCGCTCAGGCAAGAGCGCAGAATCGGCCACGATTCACCGGCCGAAAAACGGGGACGGCAGACTCCTTCCATTCACCGTATTTGTTTTTGGGTAGGGAAGTTGACAGATGTGAGTTCTTGGTGTATAGTGAAGATAGAAGGCGCAGGAAAGGCGCCTTTTCGGGGGTGTGTGTTTGCTTGCCCCCGAGCCATGTTGAGTGTATGCTCCAAAGGTACGTCAGAGAGGAGGACCGAACTCCAATGTTGCGCTTCGTACGTGTCTTTGTTCTCCTTTCAGCGCTGCTGGCGTTCTTCGCTGGCCCGGTAGTCGCTGGACCCGTCGGTCCCAGTTCTTGCAGTGGCGATCATGACATCCCACAGGCCAAGCCCGATTTCCCGGTGTTTTCCTTCTCACAGGGATCCCCCCCGGAAGCGGGTCAGGCAGGTGACTGGGCCGTTGTGCTTGTCCAAGTCTACATGTGGCTGCAGGGCTCATAGGTTGTTGTTTCCCGCCCCCGTGGGCGGAGGAAGCGACCCTCGTGGTACGTGACTTCGTCCTGAGGCGAGGGGCAACCAAGCGGGAGAGGCGAGCACGATGGGAGAGAGTGCGCGGGAAGTGGATCGCACCCGTGGCAATGCTCGACGGGCCAAAGCTGGCGAGCTGTGCGGTGAGAAGCTGAGCACGCTCGAGGAGCTTGCGGATTTCTGCAAGTGCGCAGGTGAGTTCTCGACCGCTATTGAGTACTACGGGCAAGTTCTCGACCTGCTGAATCGGCAGGCCGGCGAGGGCCTCCAGGCTTCTCTTCTGCGGCGCATGGCCAGCTGTTTTCGCAGCGTCGGTGATTTCGACCGGGCGCTGAGTCTGCTCGATCAGGCGGAGCCGATGGTGCGGAGCGATCCGGTGGAGCTGTCCAAACTCCTGAATGAGCGGGCCTGGGCGTTCCTCCGGAAGGGCGACTACGAGAAGTCCGCCAAGGAATGCGGCGAGGTCCTCAGGATCCTCGGCGACTCGGATAAAGAACAGGAATCGGCGGCCGCCTACAACTGTCTGGGCAGCATCGCGCTCCGTAAAGGCGAGGTGGACAAGGCCCGGGAGTTCTACGAGGGCGCCCTGGCGATGTACAGGCGACTCGGAGATCGCAGTGGGGTGGCTCGCTGTTGCAACAATTTGGGCTTGGTTGCCAAGGACCGTGGTGATTGGGGCGCAGCCGCCCAGTATCAGGAACTCGCCCTGGAAATGGCTCGGGACATGGGCAACAGCCTGGACGTCGCCATCCGGCTGAACAACGTCGGGATCACGTACTTCAAGAAGGGCGATCCGGAAAAGGCTCGCGCGTGTTGGGAAGAGGCTCTTGTGCTCTTCCAGCGGGCGGGTGAGAAATGGGAAATCGCCTCTCCTTCCGCCAACCTGGGCAACTATTACCGCCTGCGACGGAATTGGAACAAGGCCTCCGAGCACTACGCTCGAGCGCTCACGATCAGCGAGCGCAACGGTGATCGCCGCGGGGTCACACTGGCCCTTGAGTTCCAGGGATGCCTGCTCATGGATCAAGGTGACCTGGACTCGGCCCGGCAGCAATTCCAGGAAGCGCTGAAGATTGCCGAAGAGATCGCTCCCAAGGGGGATTTGGTATGTGAGGTTCTTCGGAACCTCGGAGAACTTCGCCTGCAACAGGGGGATATCGAGGCCGCCCTCGGCTGTTGTCACCGGGCGCTGTCGGCGGCGGTGGCGAGCGGGAACCGGTATGAAGAAGCGGGTATCCTGCGCGTCATGGGAATGGCGTCGGCGGAGAGGGGAGAGTGGAAGGAAGCGGAGCAACATTTTGAGCGGGCCATCACCTGTCTTGAGCAGATCGGTGGCCGCTATGAGCTGGCGCGGACCTGCGTAGACGCGGCTCGAAGTCTGAGCGGCGTGGATGTGAAGTCTCTCCAGTTGAAGCCTCTTCTGCTCGAGGCGAAGTCCATCTTGGAAGCCATGGATGCGCGGCATGAGCTGGGGCATGCCCTCATCGAGCTGGCCGCCGTTGAGATTCTGGAGCAGGATACGAGCCTCGCCCAGCAGCATATGGAAACAGCCAAGGAACTTCTCCCGGCGGAGGACCACCGGGAATCCGCCGAGCGGCTCACGTGCATATCCAAGCAAGTCGATGAAACGCTGGCGACGACGTCGGTGTCCGGAGCCAATGACCTGGCCGTGTTCAACCGCCTGTGCGGCCGGATCGGCCGCCTGGACGATATCGAGGCTCAGATGCGGGTCATGCTCGACATCGTTCTGGAGCAGACGGTGGCCGAACGGGGAGTCGTCCTGTTGAGGCGGATGGGCGAAGATCCGTCGGACCTGGAGATCACGAAGAACCTGGATGAGGGGAAGACGCCCTGGACGATCCGGTTCGTTTACGATCTCGTCACGAACGGAAACGCGGCGCCTGATCCCATTGTTTCGAATCATCCGAGTAAGGACGCAAGGTTGCCGTTTCCCTCGGGAACCGCTCCGAAGGTAGGGTCGCTTCTCTTTGTGCCGTTTGTGCTCGGTCGAAACTGTATGGGTGGTATTTATGTGGATCGCGTGACGAACCGGCGCCACTTCGGGCAGCGTGAGGTCGACTTTGTCGTCGCCTTCGCCGGCGTTGCGACGGCTTCGCTCTCCGACGCCCAGGTTCGGAAGTTCCGGCGGGAAAACGAGGACCTCCGCGAGAAGCTGGAGGAGAAGCATCGCTTCAGCAACATCGTGACCCAGAATCAAGCCATGCTGGATGTGATCCAGTCCATCGGGAAGCTGGGAAGCGGATCGACGACCGTGTTGGTCGAGGGCGAGACGGGTACCGGAAAGGAACTCGTGGCGCAGGCCGTGCATTCGAGCGGCTCCCGCCGGGATGGACCGTTCGTGACAATCAACTGTGCGGCGCTGTCAGAAGACGTGCTCGAGACCGAGCTGTTCGGCCACGTCAAGGGGGCGTTCACCGACGCCAAGTTTGACCGGGAAGGGTTGTTTGCCCGGGCGGCCGGCGGAACGGTGTTTCTTGATGAGGTAGACAAGACGAGCCGGAATTTCCAGGACAAGTTGCTTCGGGTGGTCGACAAGCGGGAGTTCAAACCGGTGGGCTCTTCGACCGCGCAGCAGGCCGATTTCCGGATCGTCTGTGCAACCAACAAGGACCTTGCGCGTGAGGTGGAAGGCGGGGCTTTCCTTCCCGACTTGTATTACCGTCTCAAGGTTATTTGTTTGAAGCTGCCGCCGCTTCGAGAACGGCGCGAGGACATCCCTCTGCTGGCGGTTCATTTCCTCGAGAAGTACTGTCGCCGCCTGGGGAAGAGGGTAAGTGCATTTGCGCCCGAGGCGATGGAGCTGATGGTGAGCTATCGGTGGCCCGGCAACGTCCGGCAACTGGAGCACGAGGTCGAGCGCGTGGTCGCCTTCGCGGGCGATGACGATCAGGTATCCCCGGAGGATCTTTCCGAGGAATTGCGGAGCTGGGGTGCCGTGATCCGGGTGACGGAGGCCAGGGCGCTGGCCGAGGCGGTCGAACAGGTTGAGCGCCGAATGATCACAGAGTGCCTCAAGCGGCACGCCGGAAACCGAACACGGGTTGCGGCCAGCCTTGGACTCTCGCGCAGAGGGCTGCTGAACAAAATCAAGCGTTATCATCTTGAGGATGGGGTAAGTGTGAAGTAGGTGCACGCTCGCGGGTGTGAAGCAGGGTTCCAGTCATACCCTTTGAGTTATTGTGAGTTAGAGCGATATTCCAAGAATCGACGGGCAAGTGCGAACCTAGTACTCAGCACTTGCCCTTTTCGCGTGGCTCCACCGGTGCCGAGAAATCCAACGCCAGCCTCACCAATTGCTCCGTATTTACCTGGCGAATTGTCCGTTACAGGCGATTGCTTCCCTTCTTTGTGGAGAAAGTGCGGTTTGGGCACGGATTCTGCGAGTCACTAGGGTTGGGAAAGGGTTCCGCGACAACTGCCGTGTGTCCGGACCTGGGCGATTGCTTACCTGCCGAGCAAGCCTCCATCAAGAGACCTGGGTCGCTGCTGCGGACGAGGGGAGGAGGGGGTCGCGAGCCCGGTTTGCCCATCAGATCTTGGAGCCTCACCGGAGGGGGTGAACCATGGATTGGGCTTACCGATGGCTGGACTGGTGTGCGAGTTGTTCCGAAGGAGCGTGGCTCGTCATGATGGAAGACCCTGTCTGCCAGCCAGAGGAGTCGATGGACGTTGAGGAGTGGACCGGGGTGGAGGGTGAGGCTCCCGCCGGCAAGGATTCCGACACGGACGGACTGGAGGATGAGCGTCCCAGCTACCGGGACTCGGTCGGGTACTACCTGAGGACGATCGGGAAGATCCCGCTGCTTGAGCCCGAGGAAGAAAGGGCTCTGGCCAAAGGGGCTCGCCACGGGGATCTTGACGCCAGAACGAAGCTGGTCGAGGCGAATCTGCGTCTGGTCGTCAGCATTGCGAAGCGCTACCAGGGGATGGGGCTTCCTCTTGCCGATCTCATTGCGGAAGGAAACATCGGCCTCGTTAAGGCGGTGGAGCGTTTCGACTATGAACGTGGGATTCGATTCAGCACGTACGCGTCGAAGTGGATCAAGCAGCGGATCACGCGCGCACTGGCCAACGATAGCCGCACGGTCCGGCTTCCGTCCAATGTGGTGGAGCTCATTCGAAGATTCAGGGCCGCCGAGGAACGAATGATCCAGGATCTGGGGAAGGGGCCGAGGACATGGGAAGTGTGCGAGACCCTGGATGTCTCAGATCGTCGTTGGACCGATTTGGCGTTGGCCTCGCGCGGGACCGTTTCTCTGGATATGCCGTTTGCACACAAGGACGGCCGTCGGCTACACGATGTTCTGACCGATGAGGAGGATCTCGAACAGGAGAAACGTCTCTTCGGAGGTCCCAGTCGCGGTGAGCTGATGGATCTGCTGCACGAGTTGAACGAACGGGAACAGCTGATCCTCCGCTTCCGTTTCGGTTTTGAGGATGGAAAGCCCCATTCTCTCGAAGATACGGGCCGGATGCTGGGCGTGACCCGTGAGCGCGTGCGTCAGTTGGAGCAGCGGGCGCTCATGAGACTGCGCCGTCTGGCCGCCAGTACGGACCTGGAGCAATAAGCCTGCGCATAGAGGGTTTTCACACTTTCCATCCTAATTAATGAGAAGGGATTCGGGAGGTCTTCGGGCCTCCCGAATCCGCGTGGACCCGCGAAAACCCGAAGCGTTCTCCGCATGCAGGGCCGTCTCGACGCGAATTGACACCCGCGGCGGAGGGGCGTATTCTTGGCCTGATGGTTGAGTTCCGACACCAAGGGGTGCCTCCGGCGATGCGGATTCTCACTCGAAGGGACATGCTCAAGGTCGCTGCCGGTCTCGCCGCGGGCGGAGCGATCTCCTCCGCGTTCGGTTGCGAGGCGGAGGAAGAAACCGTCCCGGGGACCCGAATCCGGCCCGCCCGGGCGGATGTCCGGCGGCCCGTCGTCGTCGTTGCTCGGGATGCCAAAGTCGCGACCGGCTGGGAAGTCGACGGTACGCGGCTTCGAGCCCTTCTTGCCCGAGCGATGCGGGCGCTCGGCGACGTTTCCGATCCCCGTGAGACGTGGCGCGCTTTCTTCGATCCCCGCGATGTCGTGGGACTCAAAGTCAACGCGCTGGCCGGGATCCCCGGGTCAACCCATTCCGAGCTGGCTTTCGCCGTGGCGGATGCGCTGACCTCGGCCGGCGTGGACGAGAAGAACGTTCTCATCTGGGACCGTACGGGAACGGATCTGAAGCGTGCGGGATACACGTTGAACGGAGCGGGAAGCGGATACCGTTGCTTTGGAACGGACGCGCGCGGGGTGGGTTACGAATCGGAACATGTCTTCTTCGGCAAGGTGGGAAGCCGGCTTTCACGGATTTTGAGCGCACTCAGCACGGCGCAGGTGAACCTGCCGGCCATGAAAGACCACGGCCTGGCGGGGATGAGCGGCGCGCTGAAGAACTACTTCGGGGCGATTCACAATCCCAACAAATACCACGCCAACAACTGCGATCCGTGGGTGGCGGACGTGAACGCCCTGGCGGCGATCCGCGGCAAGTCGAGGCTTGTGGTCTGCGACGGGCTGTACGCACAGTGCCACGGCGGGCCCGGCTTCAAAGAGAGGTGGGCGTGGAACTTCGGCGGACTGGTGGTGGGCACCGATCCGGTGGCCGTCGATCGGGTGCTGGGCGCCATCATCGAGGCGCGCCGAGAGGATCTGGGCCTGAAGACGCTGGAGAAGGAGGGGCGATCCCCCACCTGGCTGGAAACGGCGGCGGACGATCAACATCGCCTGGGCGTCTCGAGTCTGGAGGAAGTCGAGAGGATGGATGTCTGATCTGCGGGAAACGTGGTTTGAGGCGGCGCTCATTCGGAGGATGCTCCGCCTGACGAGGAGAGAGTTCCTGGAGCGAAGTTCTGCGTGCGCCGGAATGGCGGCACTGGCCTCGAGCGGGCTGCCGGTTGCGGCGGCGGCGATGCAGAATTCCCCGTGGAGCGCGGACGAGCGGAATCTACTCGGTATCTGCGAGGCTTCCTGGTGGGAGAGACTGGACCAGAAGCGGGTCGCGTGCAAACTGTGTCCCCGGGGTTGTGAGGTGGATGATTACGAGCGCGGGTACTGCGGTGTCCGAGAGAATCGCGGAGGAACCTACTACACGCTTGTCTACGGGCGACCCTGCAGTCTCCACGTGGATCCGGTCGAGAAGAAACCCCTGTTTCATTTCCTCCCGGGGAGTCAGGCGTTTTCTCTGGCCACGGCCGGCTGCAACGTCGAGTGCCAGTTCTGCCAGAATTGGCAGATTTCGCAGACGCGCCCCGAAGATCTCCGGAGTATCGATCTGTCGCCTGCGAGGGCGGCTCGTGAAGCGGAACGTTCTTCGGCGCCCGTGATCGCCTACACGTACACCGAGCCGGTGGTCTTCTCCGAGTACATGAGGGACGTCGCCCTTGAAGGAAAGACACGCGGCATCCGGTCCGTCATGATTTCCAACGGGTATATCCAGCCCGAGCCTCTGCGAGAGCTGTGCGGAGTTCTCGACGCCGTGAAGATCGACCTCAAGGCGTATCAGGAGGGATTCTATCGCGATATCTGCGACGGCGAGCTCGGGCCTGTCCTCACGACGCTCGAGGTGCTGAGGGAAGAAGGCGTCTGGTTCGAGATCGTCTATCTGATCGTCCCGACTCTCAACGACGACATGGGCGAGATTCGGGAAATGTGCGAGTGGATTCGGGATCGCCTTGGGCGGCACGTCCCCGTCCACTTCTCGCGTTTTCATCCCACCTACAAGATGCAGAATCTACCTGCGACGCCCCTCACGACACTCGAGAAGGCCCGACGAATGGCCGTCTACGCGGGGCTCGATTTCGTGTACCTGGGGAACGTCGTGGGTCACGAGGGGGAGTCCACCTACTGCCCCTCGTGTGGGAAGAGAATCATCCATCGGGTGGGGTACCATGTCCAGGACAACGCGATGGAGGGCTCGCGCTGCCCGTGCGGGGAAGAGATCCCGGGGGTGTGGTCATAAGGTCCGATCGACTCCCGCCGGGAGGTGAGCGGAAACGAACCCGCTCGTCGAGTTGCCGTGCTCGGGGGGGCGTTGTCCCTTGCCCTGACGGGCCCCGACCGGCGCGCGGGTTCTTCTTCCATTCTGAGTGTCTTTCCGTCAGAATCCTGGATTGGTGAAGGACATCGATGCTCGGGGGGGAGCAAGGAGAGAACCATGGCGGAGGAAGTGGTCGGGGGCGTTGTCGAGAGGATCACGTTCCAGAACCCGGCCAACGCCTACACGGTTGCCCGAGTCCTCTGCGATGAAACCCGGGACCTGGTGACGGTCGTGGGCCATTTGCCGGGGCTGACGGAGGGAGAGCAGGTCTCGCTGACCGGCGGTTGGGGAGAGCACGCCAGGTACGGTCGCCAGTTCAAAGCCACCGGTTTCCACATGGTCACCCCGACCTCAAAGGAGGGAATCACGAAGTTCCTGGCATCGGGGGTCATTCGGGGAGTCGGGCCCGCCATGGCGGACCGCATCATTGGATGTTTCGGAGAGCGGGCCCTCGAGGTCCTCGATCAGGAACCCGATCGTCTACTCGAGATTGCCGGCATCGGTGACAAGCGCCTGGAGAGCATCGTGGAGTCCTGGAGAAAGAAGGCGGATGTCCGGGACTTGATGGTCTTCTTGCACACCCATGGGATCTCGGGAGCTCATGCGGGCAGGATTCGGGAAAGGTACGGATCGCAGGCCATACAGGTGATCCGGCGGAATCCGTACGCGCTGGCGGACGACGTGTGGGGTATCGGATTCCTGACGGCCGACCGCATTGCCCGAAAACTGGGCATCGCCGCGGATTCGCCCGAGAGGATTTCTTCCGGAATTCGTTACGTCCTTGCGCAGGCGGTCGATCAAGGCCACGTGTGGCTGCCTGCAGACGAGCTGGCCGAGTGTGCGGCCGAGACGCTCTCGGTGGATCAGGTCGAGGTGGAAGAGATTCTCCAGACGCTTCCGGCGGCCGGCCAGGTGGTGATCGACGAGGGCCGCGCATATCTCTATGCCTGGCACCGGGCCGAAGCGTCGGTGGCGCGGCGGCTGCTCGATCTTACCGCAATTCGCCACCCGGTCGCCGACGACCGCGTGGGTCCCGCAATCCATCAGGTGGAGAGGCGCCGGGGAATTGAGTTTGACGACCGGCAGCGGGACGCCGTGCGCCGCGCACTGGAGGGCGGGCTGTTTGTGCTCACCGGAGGTCCCGGCACGGGAAAGACGACGGTAACCCTGGCCATCATCGATATTCTCGAATCTGCCGGCAAGCGCGTGCTTCTGGCTGCTCCCACGGGGCGGGCTTCGAAGAAACTCTCGGAAGTCACAGGCCGATCGGCCTCTACCATCCACCGGATGCTCGAGTACAATGCGCAAACCCAGACCTTCCTGCGCAATGAATCGCGACCTCTGTCGACGGAGGTCGTGATCATCGATGAGCACTCGATGGTGGACCTCCTTCTTATGGACTGCGTCTTGAGAGCCATGCCGCCCGGTGGCGCCCTGATTCTCGTTGGAGACGCGGACCAGCTCCCCTCCGTGGGAGCAGGCAACGTGCTGCGGGACATCCTGGCTTCGGGAGCCGCCCGAAGTGTGAAGCTGGAGCAGATTTTCCGCCAGCACGAGCAGAGTATGATCATTCTCAATGCCCACCGGATCAACTGTGGGGAGTTTCCCCGACTCAGCCCTCGCCCCGAGGAGTTCGCTTTCATCGAGGAAGAGAATCCCGAGAGGATCGCCGAGATCATTGGAGGGCTGTGTTGCACCCGTCTGCCGGGCCACTTTGGCTTTGACCCCGTGGACGATATCCAGGTCTTGTCTCCCATGCACCGGGGCCCTGCGGGAGTGAGGCGGCTGAACGAGCTCCTCCAGGAGACGTTGAACCCCGACGGGGTGGCCCTGGCCGCGGGCGGCCGACGCTTCAGGCTCGGCGATAAGGTGATGCAGACGAGGAACAATTACGACAAGGAGGTCTTCAACGGGGATCTCGGGCGAATCGTTGGGACGGGCGGGGAATCCGATTCCATCCGGGTGGCCTTCGACGCCCGGATCACGTCCTACGGGCCGGATGAGTTGGACGAGATTGCGCTGGCCTACGCGGCAACCGTTCACAAGGCTCAGGGCAGTGAGTACCGCGCCGTGGTGATTCCGGTGGTGACCCAGCACTACGTGATGCTCCAGCGCAATCTGCTCTATACGGCTGTCACTCGCGCGCGGGAGTTGGTCGTCCTGGTCGGTTCGAAACGAGCCATTGGGATTGCCGTCAGGAACGACCGGGCGCCCCGGCGGTACAGCCATTTGGCCGAGCGATTGCGAATCGGGGCCCGGCGGTAAGCGGCGCGCGCGAGTCCAACGGCCGGCGATCTGAAGAATTCGCTTGCACAGGCCCACTTCATGGTCAGGGAACAATGACGGGTGCGCCGAGGGACGAGCGCTGCCGTAGGAGTCTCCATGCGCCAAGCGTAGAATCCCCGTTTCTTGCTCCACACCCACCTGCCCGCACAGACCCGCTCGTGACAGAGCAACAATGCCCAGAGTGCCAAGAAGCGTAGAAAGTGTGGGTGCTTTCTTGCCGCTGGTCCGTTATCGATCAGGCATGTTGCCGCCGCGGCCGAGGTCCATGGAGTCGTATGCTCCTGCAAGCAAAGGAAGAACCGAGCGGTTGCAGGGTCGTACAATCTGGCACTTGACTTGCTTAAGGAAGACTGCGAAGGCAAAAATCAGCTTAGGATTCCCATCCTGAAGGCCGATGGGAAGAACGTGTCCATCGAATCAGGAGGTGTTCGAAGCCCAAGGGGGCGAGGAAAATGACTCTGGCTATTGTTCTGGTGTGTTTGGGATTGTACCTTGGGTTGGCGGTGGCGGTGGGGAGGTTCTGTGGAATCAACTCGGCCTGGGACCACGTGGTGGAGGGCGCCATGAGGGAGGAATCCCGGGTAGAGCGAGAGAGCACGGACCGGGGCGAGTCACAGGGGCGGGAAGATGCGGAACGGATACTCGACGAAGCCGTAACCCGGTCCGACGAACAGGAGAGCGTAGAACAGCCCGTGTAGAAGGGCGCCGGGGCCTCAGAGGCCCGATACATGAAGAGAGGGACCGGGCGGACGTCTCAACAGCGACGGTTCTCAGGAAACCCAGGGGCGAGATTGCCTGTTTGGTGAAAGGCAGTCGGCGACTGAGAAGACGTCGTGATGGGGAGATGGAACGTGCCGGTCCCCTCCCGCGTTTTGCGGCCACCCGAAAGATCGACCCGCCGGCCGTTCGGCGGACTCCTCCGACCTCGAAACGTTCTTATACAATGGATCTATCTCGCTGCGCGGCCATTAGGTTAGAGCGATCATGATGCCTTCGGCGGAGAGCCGTACTCCGGCGGGAAAGTGGGAGACGAGGGACGAGAGGAGCCGAACGCTCCCACCGAGATGTCCCGCGGGATCTCCCCCGAGAGCCGGGACACGGGAGGGGGACTCGAATGGAGTCACAAGACTTTGACACATCCGGATCGGGTGGGTTATAATAGAGGATTCAGGAACGAGGCGGACCGCTTTCCCGGGGTCCTGCGAAACCGCGGGGCGTCACGGGTTGTGTTGGGGGACTCGCTGTGGAGAAGGCCATCCACGTCGTTGGGGCCCGAGAGAACAACCTCAAGGGAATCGATCTCGATTTTGCGCATGGAAAGATTCACGTTCTTTCGGGTGTCAGCGGTTCGGGGAAATCATCGCTTGCCGTGGATACTCTTTTTGCCGAGGGGCAGCGCCGGTACATCGAGTCCCTCTCTACGTATGCCCGGCAATTCCTCGAGCGGATGAAGCGCGCCGAGGTCGACAAGATCGAGGGACTTCCCCCTGCCGTCCTGATTGAACGCGCAAACCCTGTAGCGTCGTCACGGTCCACGGTTGGGACGGCGACGGAAATCTACGACTACCTCAGACTGCTCTTCGCCCGCGTAGGCCGCGTCTTCTGCCCGTCCTGTGATCGGGAGGTGTCGCTGCAAACGGTTGAGCGGGTGGCCGACTGGGCTCTGACCCGGCGGCAGGGGACACGAATGATGATCCTCTTTCCCGCGGAGGTCGGGGGGGCCCGGGACGACAGTCTTGCCAAATGGAGGATGGCGGGGTTCTCTCGCGCGTTTGCGGACGGTGATCCCGGAACAGGAACCTCGGGCGGGCGGCCGCAAGAGGCTATCGCCGATTTCTCCCGCAACGCTTTGCCCGACGGATGGTTCGGGAAACCCTTCTGGATCGTGGTGGACCGGCTGACGGTCGATCCCGAGAGCCGATCTCGACTAAGCGACTCGGTCGAAACGGCGTTCCGGGAAGGGGGCGACCAGGTGGGCGTGTGGATTGAGGGACAAGGCGTCCGCCGCTTCACGCGAGAGTACGCGTGCCCCGGATGTGGAGTCCGGTACGAGAAACCGTCTCCGGTGTTGTTCTCCTTCAACAGTCCACGGGGAGCCTGTCCCCAATGCCATGGGTTTGGGAACCAACTTCGCTTCCTTCCCGAACTCATCGTTCCGGACGCAACGAAAACGCTCAGGGAGGGGGCCATCGATCCCTGGTTCCGTTCCACGTATCGATACATGCAGCGGCGCGTCGTTGAACTGGCCCCCGAGTTGGATCTTCCCCTGGACGTTCCCTTCGAAGACCTCTCGACCGAACAGCAGAACGCCGTTCTCTACGGGAAGGGACGCTTCCGAGGTGCGGTTCCTTTTCTCGAGAGGCTCTACAAGAAACGCTACAAGATGCACATCCGTTTCTTCCTCAAGCGGTATCTTCGGCCGGTCACGTGCGACGCGTGCGGCGGCAACCGGCTGCGCCCCGAGGCGATGGCGGTACGGATCGGGAGACGCAACATCGCCGAACTCACCCGCCTCCCGGTCTCGTCGTCTCTTGAATTCCTGAGGTCTGTTTCCTTGTCGCCCGGAGAAAAGGAGATCGCACGCCGCCTGATTGCAGAGATCGAGGGGCGGCTCGACTGTCTCGTACAAATCGGTTTGGGGTACCTGACCCTTGACCGCATCACGAAGACGCTCTCCGGGGGCGAGGCGCAGCGAATTACGCTGGCCGCTTCCCTGGGGTCGAACCTCGTCGGTACGCTGTACATTCTGGATGAGCCGACTGTCGGCCTTCACCCGCGCGACGGCGCGCGCCTCATCGAAATTCTGAAGCGGCTCAGGGACCTCGGAAACACACTCGTCGTCGTGGAGCATGACCGGGAGGTGCTCACGGCGGGAGATGTTCTCTACGACATGGGCCCCAAGTCGGGAGAACAGGGCGGGCGGGTCGTTTGCCAGGGTCCTCCCGACGTGGTGGCCAAGGAGGGAGATTCCGTCACGGCCCGGTATCTCCGGGACGATCTGCAGATCTCGATCCCGGGAAAGAGACGCGCTCCGAGCGGCCGATGGCTGGAGATTCTGGGTGCTCAAGAGCACAACCTCAAGAACATCGACGTGTCGATTCCTCTCGGCCTTCTGGTCGCCGTGACGGGCGTTTCGGGTTCCGGCAAGAGCACGCTGGTCTATGACACACTGTACCGTGGACTCAGGAACCTGCTGAACGGAGCGGGAGAGGAGGCCGGACGGCATCGCGAGATTCGGGGCGCCGAGCAGATCCAGGAAGTCATCGTCATCGATCAGAGTCCCATCGGTAAGTCTCCGCGGTCCAATCCCGCAACGTACGTCAAGGCCTTTGATCCGATTCGCGAGGTCTTCGCCGGCACGACGGTGGCCCGGCTTCGGGGGCAGACGGCAAAGGATTTCTCATTCAATGTTCCGGGGGGACGGTGCGAGGTGTGCAAGGGTGAGGGCGCGGTGAGGGTGGAAATGCACTTCCTGGCGGATGTCTTCGTTCCCTGCGAAAGCTGCGAGGGGCGTCGCTTCAAGAAGGAGACGCTGGACACCACGGTTCGCGGAAAGAACATCTGGGACGTGCTTAATCTCACTGTGGACGAGACCTACGTTTTCTTCTCCAAGTTTCCCCGGGTGGGAGCCAGATTGAGACTTCTGAGGCAGGTGGGGCTCGGATATCTGCGGCTTGGCCAGCCGGCGAATAAGCTGTCGGGGGGAGAGGCACAGCGGCTCAAGATTGCCAGGGAGCTGGGCCGGGCGCGACGGAAGAACGCGCTGTATCTGCTCGATGAGCCGACGACCGGCCTTCACCCGTACGACGTCAACATCCTCGTTCAGGTGTTGAGAAACCTGGTGGAGGAAGGGAATACGGTCGTCGTAATCGAACACAATCTCGATCTTGTAAGAGCCGCCGACTACTGCATCGATCTGGGGCCCGAGGGGGGGGATGCGGGGGGACGAGTCGTCGCCTGCGGGACCCCGGACCAGATTGCCGGAGTGGCAGAATCCCACACGGGGCGCTGGCTGGCCTGCGATTCCCGCGGGGTAGCGGCCGTGGGAAACGAAAGGGGTTGACAGCTGCAATCGCCTTGATATAGTGTGCCTGGACCGGTACGTAACGATGATGACGACTCAGACTTGGAGGAAGAAAACCATGATTCGAGCCCTTCGCATCGGATCGATCGTGGCGGTGCTGGGGATTTCCTTGATAGCGGGTTGTCAGCTGGGTGACCGTGTGGAATCGCCGAACCTCCCGCCGAACACGTTTATCGAGGAGGGATATCCTGAGGACGGCCAGACCTGGTTGAGCGACGCTGTCTCCTTTCGATTCTTCGGAGCGGACCCCGACAACGAAGTCGTTGCTTTCTACACGCGTCTGGAGGCGGCTCTGATCGACACGCTCGCCGGGGGCGTGGTCGATACGCTGTGGCCCGGAGATGAAGGATACTTCGATCCTACGCCGGATACGGCGGCCACGTATGTCGAATGGAACCGGACCGAGAACCTGAACATGGGTTATCAAGGACTCGTGGATGCCTTCTACCGATTCGCCGTGAAGGCGGTTGATGAAGCCGACGGGGAGGATCCGTCGCCGGCACTGCGCCATTTCCTCATACTCGCCGCCACGTGGCCCGAGATTGTGATTGACCGCTGCCCGCCGCCCCGCAATGCCAGCCCGCACGAGTACTTCGAGTATCACGGGGAACTGGGTAGCTTGGAGCCCTATGAGTTCTTGTACTCGTGGATGCTCACGGGAACTCACGACGAGGATCCGCTCTACCACACATGGACGGATTTCCAACAGGGTGTGAACACGGTGGCGTACTCCGGATTCCAGCCCGGTCTCACCTACATCTGGCGCGTGAAGTGCGCCATTCAACGCGCGGGGGTACAGATCGAGAGCAGAGGCTTTGAGGAGTGCACGTTCACGATTCGCCAGAACTAGCGGGTGTTCAGTGCATGCTCTGATGCCGTGAAGACTCGGCAACTCCCCTCCCGGTTGTTCGGGTGGGGAGTTTTGCTTATGGGGCGCCGAGGGAATTGCGGTCGACGGACGAATCGCGTCATGAGCCGAAGGGCGTCGCGGGGGCGGAGAATCCTGTGGTTGAGCCTGGCCGTCTCGCTGGGCATCCATCTCGTTGCGGCTCGGATGGGGCTCATGCCCTCGGTCCTCTCCATCTTCGGAGAGGTGGGTCGGAGGGAACCGGTGCCGAACTCGGAGGGGATGCAGGTTCTTCCCCTGGCCTCGCCGCGGCCGCCGGCCGCGAGTCCCGAGCTGCCTCCCGAGCTCGTCCCGGACGCCACCGGGGAACGGATGCTGGAGGAGCCGAGCCTGGCGGCGCCGGATCTCGATCCCGGCCCCGGTGAGGGACCGATCGTCGAAGCGGGCGGCGGCGCATTCTCTCGGGCGCCCGTTCCGCTGACGGTGCCGTGGCTCCGGTATCCGCCCGACGCCATCGAGGATCGCGTTTCCGGTGTCGTTGTCCTTCGTGTTCGCGTCGGGACGGACGGGCGGGTGGAAGACGTGACGGTCATCAAGGGGCTCCGGCCTGATTGTGACGGCGCTGCGGTGGATGCCGCCAAGCGACTTATCTTTGAGCCAGCCCGGGAAGCGGGAAGGAGCGTGGCGGCCTGGACCGAGGTCGAGATCGAGTTTGATTTGGGGAAGTCGTAGGGCCGGACGAAGTGTTGGACACCCAGAAACCGAGGACGCCACCCGTCGAAAGAGACCGATCGAGGCTGCCGACGGCCAAGCATGCGTTGGTGCTGGTGCTGGTGAGTCTTCTGCTGGGGGCCACCGCCGGCACGGCGTTTCAGCTGGCGGATCTGCTGAAGGGGATCCTGGCGACGGAGGTCGTGTGCCTCCTTGCACCTCTCGCAATCGTCCTGCTCTCGGGACGGTTTTCTTTCGCCGCGACACTCCGGTTGCGCTGGCCCGGCTGGCGGGCGATGGCATGGGCGATTCCGCTGGCCCCGGCGGCCTCGATTCTGGCGGGAGAGCTGTTCTGGCTTCAGAGTCTCGTGGTTCCGGTGCCCGACTGGTATCTATCCATGATGGAAAGCCTGGCGGCCGCCGGGCGCGGTTCGAGCCTCTGGTTAGGTATCCTGGCCCTCTCGGTGTTTCCGGCGCTTGCCGAGGAAGCAGTGTTCCGAGGATTCGTGCTCTCGGGGCTCGGAACGCGGTTTGGGGTCTGGGCAACCGTGTGGTTGACGGCCCTACTCTTCGCACTGATCCACGTTGACCCGTATCGCTTCCTGGCGGTGTTTCTGTTGGGGGGAATCTTGGGATTCATGGTTGTCTCTGTGGAGAGTCTCTATCCCGCCCTCGCAGTTCACGCCCTCAATAATGTGTTTGTGTTGCTGCCTCCCGAGTGGGCCCGCGTTGCAGGAATGGAGTGGCTGGACGGCAATCGGAATGTGCCGGCGGCCTGGCTCGTGGGGAGCGTAGCCGTGTTGTTTCTCGCGTGCTTCTTCTTGAAGAGGGAGGGGGCCTTCGGAAAGCGGCGGCAGGTGTTGCCGGAGATGTCCACAGGGCCGGAGGATCGAGTCGAATGACGTGGCGATTTCTGGATACGGGATCCCACGACGGGCCGTTCAACATGGCGGTTGATGAGGCGCTCGTCGACGCGTGTCGCGTGGGTAACTCCCCGCCCGTCTTTCGTGTGTATCGTTGGGAGCCGTGGACGCTCTCGCTGGGTCGCATGGAAGACGCCGAGCGGCGGGTGGATCTGGCGGCGTGCCGAACGGACGGCGTTCCGATCGTTCGGCGTCCCACAGGCGGACGGGCCGTCCTCCACGCGGACGAGTTGACCTACAGCGTGATCGCCCGTCCCGGGGACGTTCCCGTTCCGGCAACGGTGGGCTCTCTGTATCGGTTCGTAGCGGACGTTCTCGTGGCGGCGCTGAGATCCGTAGGAATCCCTGCGACGATCTGGCCGCCGCAAAGCGACGGTGGGCGGGTGCGGCGGGTCAAGTCGAGCGGGGGGGCAGGCGGGGAGACCCTTCGGAGAAGTCCGTGCTTCGCCACGGTAAGCCAGTATGAGATCTGCGTCGACGGCAAGAAACTCGTGGGTTCGGCTCAACGAATCTGGTCCGATGCGATGCTCCAACACGGATCCATCCTCCTGGGCCCCGCGCATTGCCGTATCGAGGCGTACCTGCGGGGAACCGCCCTCACATCCGGTACACTGGCAATGCGCACCACATCGATCTCCGAGGTGTTGGGAGAGAGAATCGAACCACACGTGCTCGCCCGATCCCTGCGGGATGCCGCAAGCCATATCTGGAAGACCCCGGTGGAAGAGAAAGCGCTGACCCGCCGAGAGCTGGAGGCGGTGCGGAATCTGGTCGACGCCAAATATGGGATCGATGCTTGGACCCTGCAGAAGGGTTCTCCGGAGATGAAGACGGATGCGTCCGGCGCTCATGGACATTGAGAATCTAACGGTCGAATTCCTCACCGCCCGCGGAGCGCTGAGGGCCGTGGACCAGCTTTCCCTGGAGATCGGGGCCGGCGAAAGTGTGGGGCTCGTGGGGGAATCCGGATGTGGGAAGACGGCCACGGCACTGTCCATCCTGCAGCTGCTACCTCGACCGGGAAGGGTGGCGTCCGGGGAAATTCGATTCCTGGGGAAGGATTTGCTCGGGCTCGGCGAGTCGGAAATGCGCGGGATTCGAGGACGGCAAATTGCCATGGTGTTCCAGGAGCCGATGCGATCGATGAATCCCGTGGAGCGCTGTGGCGAGCAGGTCGCCGAGACGCTGAACATCCATCTCCACTTCGGTTCCCACGAATCTCGTTCCCGTGTCCTTGCCCTATTCGGGCAGGTCGGTCTATCGGACCCCGCCGAAGTGTACGAGGCGTATCCGCACCAGCTCTCGGGCGGGATGCGGCAGCGGGTGATGATCGCGATGGCGCTGGCCTGCGATCCGCCGTTGCTCCTGGCCGATGAACCGACGACGGCCCTCGATGTGACCATTCAGGCGCAGATCGTGGCGCTCCTGACCCGCTTGAAACGGACTCGGGGGCTGGCCGTCCTGTTCATCTCCCACAACCTGGCCCTCGTCTCCGGAGCCTGCGAGCGAGTCGCCGTCATGTACGCGGGCCGGCTCGTTGAGGTGGCCCACACGGACGTTCTCTTCGAGAAAGCCCTTCACCCGTACACGCGCGCTCTCATCGCGAGCCTGCCGCACATCGACGGGCCCGTGACGCCGGCGATTCCGATCCCGGGTGAAGTGCCGCATCTGGCGAGTCTGCCTCCGGGGTGCCGGTTCAGCGACCGGTGTTCCCGAGTTCGGCCCGAATGCCGTCTAGAAGATCCTCCCCTTGTGACGCTGGATGACGGGCACTGTGTTGCGTGCTGGTGCACGGGTGGAGGGAGGAGGGAGAACACTTCGTGAAGGCGGCACGCGGTATGGTTACGCTGGATCGCGTATCGAGGGTGTTTGAGTCGCGCAGGGGACTCTTTGGTTCGGTGCGAAGGGTGTGGGCGGTGAAGAGCGTCTCGCTCGGCGTTGGCAGGGCGGAGGCTCTCGGTCTGGTGGGAGAATCGGGTTCGGGCAAGACGACGCTCGCCCGCCTGATGACCGGACTCCTGGAACCGACCTCGGGAAAAGTTCTGGTGCAGGGGGCGGATCTGGCGCTCACGTCGGGATCGACGATCCGAAGACTGAGACGATCTGTTCAGATGATCTTCCAGGATCCGGTGAGCGCTCTGGATCCGCGGCAGACCGTCTTCGAAGCACTCGCGGAGGTCGTAACCATCGGGGGGGAGAAAGGTCGCCGGAATATCCGCGAGCGTATTGAGTCCACCCTGAGCATGGTGGAACTCCGGCCGGAGGACTCGAGCCGATATCCCCACGAGTTGAGCGGGGGACAGTGCCAGAGAGTCGGCATCGCGCGGGCCCTCATCTCGTCTCCGGCCGTGCTCATTGCCGACGAGCCGGTCGCTCATCTGGACGTTTCCACGCAGGCTGCGATTGTGTCCCTGCTGGCCCGTCTCCGCTCCCGACTGGGGTTGACCGTCGTTCTGATCGCGCACGATCTGAGCATGGTTCGGCAGGCTGTCGATCGAGTCGCCGTCATCCTCAACGGCCGGATCGTCGAGGCGGCCCCCGTCGGAGAGATGTTCTCTCGTCCCCTCCATCCTTACACGCAAGCACTTCTGGAAGCGGTCCCGAGACCCGGGCGTCCCCCTCGGGGGGGCGCCGAGGGGGATCCAGGGGGGTGGTCTTCTGGCTCGGGCGACGCCGCGTGTCCTTATGTCCGAAGGTGTCCCGGGCGGCGCGAGGGGTGCGAGAGCGGACCCGTGGATCTGACACCGGCAGGCGGCCCAACTCATTGGGTCCGATGTCCCTATGTCCGGCCCGAATGAAACACAACCTTCACCGGAAAAGGATCCGTTCGTGGGTCAGCCGCCTTTCGGTCCGATCTTCGGGTTTCTTTGCGTGTTTTGGCGGCTTGCAAAGTGGCGGAGGGCATCACGGAACGGCAAGGAAAACCTTCAGCTAGCTCTTGACACATCCGATTCTAAACGTATAGTGTGGTTGGCCCAAGCGCTTGGACTGGAAGAGGTCCGGTCCGGCGCTAGGGTTCTGGAAAATACAACAGATGGCCCCTCGGGCTCCGCTCGTTTGCTGAGCTGAACCCGGCGCTTAACCCTTGTGGCCCGCGTCTTATCGACGCGTGTGCACGCCCCTGTGGTTCTTGTCTTTGGATCCGCGCGGTCGTGAAGGCGACCTGCCGCAGGGAGGTGAGCGTCGTGTCCAACGCAGTTTGCCGGTGGAGCCGTCTTGCGTTCTGCCTGCTGGGCTTCACCCTCGTTCTGACCCACCCGGTCTTCGCAGCCAACGGCAAGCTCTCGGGCTCGGTGATTGACGTCGAATCCGGGGATCCGCTTGCATACGCAAATGTGATGGTCCTGGACACCCAGCTCGGTGCGGCGTCGAAGATGGACGGTACGTTCCTGATCCCCGGGGTCCCCGAGGGTACGTATACCCTGAAGGTGATGATGATGGGGTACCAGGATGGGCTCCTGGAAAACGTCCGCGTCGATGCCAACCGGACGACGGAGATCAGCTTCGAGCTTAGCCCCACGGTGTTTGAGAATCTGATTCCGACGGTCGAGGTTGTGGGGCAGAGCAAGGACATCCATGTGGAGGAGTCCGGGTCGGTCAGGACGATTGACACGGACGACGTCAAGGTGCGGGCCATCGATACGGTGGAAGAAGCCATCGCAACGACGGCCGGGGTGACCTTTCACGGAGGCCAAATCCACGTTCGGGGTGGGCGATCCTCGGAGGTCAAGTACTACGTCGATGGAACGCAGGTGACGAACCCCTTCGTCGTCGGCAACTCGATGGATTTGTCGTTGGCGTCGGTCTCGGACATCAACGTTCTCTCCGGGGGTTTCGACGCCGAGTACGGAAACGCGCAGTCGGGCATCATCAATTTCGTGACCAAGGAGGGAAGCGGCAAGTACTCGGGAATGATGAAATTCGTGACGGATGACTTCGGGGCGCCCGACAAGACCTACTACAACATGGACAACATTCTGCTGGGATTCGGCGGGCCCATGTGGGGCAAGAATCTGTTCTTCTACCTGTCGGGCGAGGCATCCTGGTCCGACTCCTACCTGCCGACCGAGGAGAAACGGACGCGGTACGAACTGGGCCCGATTTCGCTTCATGATCGCCAGCAGAACAGCTACTCGGGGCAGGCGAAGGTCACTTACTTCCTGAGCCCGACCAAGAAAATGGGAGGGGAGTATCTGTTCTCGCGCGACCGCTTCGATCTTTACGATCATGCTTTCAGCCGCGTAGGGTACTGGTCCGCGGCACAAAACGAGTGGTGGCCTTGGGCGAAGGATCCGACCTACACGTACTACTGCGGGCCCGAGCACACGCCCAACGCGACACAGACGCATGAAACCTACAAGATGTCGTGGCGGCACACGGTCAGTGCCGCGACCTTCTACGAGGCCAGGGCCAGCTACTACGTGTCTACCGAAACGCGGAAGGTCGCAGACCAGGAGCCGTGGGAGTACAACTCGGTATATTTCACCAGCGACACGCAGCTGGATCCGATGAACCGCTTCTTCGCGATTCAGGGGGACGCACCGCTCTGGCGGGAGTACGAGACGGGCATGTTGACTCTCCGCGCGGACCTGACCTCGCAGGTTTCCCAGGCGCATCAGGTGCGAACGGGTTTCATGGGGAACTACTACGACCTGGATATGTTCGAGGCCCTCTGGCCGTCGAGCGCCAATCCAACGGGAGTCTACCACGACATCTATCACCTGTATTCCTGGGGGGGGGCTCTCTACATTCAGGACCGGATGCGGTATGAGGGCATGATCGTCAACGCTGGCTTGCGCTGGGACTTCTACGATCCGGGTCGGGCGGCCGTGGTCACCGCCAGCCAGAGGCTGGCCCTTCTCGGAGAGGGGGCGCACAAGGCGACACTCGGTTCCCGACTCGTCAAGCAGTTGAGTCCGCGACTGGGGATGGCCTATCCCATTTCGGATCGCCAGGTGCTCCATTTTCATTACGGGCGTTTCTACGAGATTCCGCCGCTGTCGTATCTTTACTCGTACAACGGGCAGCAGGTAACAGCGGGCAACACGATCGTCGGAAACGTGTTCCTGAGACCGCAGACCACGATCGCCTACGAGATGGGCGTGGAGCACCAATTGACCCGCAACCTGGCGCTGGACGCGACCATTTTCTACAAGGACATCTTCGGGTTGGTGGGGACCGACCTCGAGACGAACCAGGAGAGTTCCAGCTCGAGAATCGCTCACACGTACTTCAACAAGGATTACGGCTCCGTTCGCGGGTTCGAGCTGAGTCTTAACAAGCGTTTCAGTCACCGTTTCGCGGGAAGCCTAGGCTACACGTTTTCGCGAGCGACCGGGTCCAGCTCCAGCGAGCGGCTGGGATACCAGGTGGCGCTGTCCAACTATACTCGCGAACCCATCACCGAGCTTGCGCTCGACTGGGATCAGACGCACATGATCAGCGCCAACCTCTATCTGGCGGAGCCCGGTGTGTGGGGCGTGAACGTGGATCTCAACTGGGCTTCGGGCGTTCCCTACACGCCGACCGATCTGGATCAGAGGGAAATCGAGCCGGAGCAGATCAATGCCGGGCGGTTGCCTGCGACGCTGGAGGTGAATCTGAAGGCAGACAAGCGCTATAAGATCTACGGGCAGGAGTTCATGCTCTTCCTCCAGGGCGACAACATTCTGGACCGGAAGAACATCTGGTTGCTGGCTCCGGGCCGGGAGAACGGGAACTACCAGGCCGCATATACAATGGACGGAATCGTAGGCGGGGCGTACAACGAGGCGGACGTAGTAGAGTCGAGCAACGACCGCCTAATCTCGCTCCACGACCCGGAAGCGTATCAGCCGGGCCGGCGGTTCAAGGTGGGAATCCAGGTGGACTGGTAGGAGTCGAGTCGGGGGCTTGGGAAGGACGAAGGACATGGAGCGGCTTCCCCTCTTGAAGAGAGTGGGGAGAAGGTGATTGTTCTTGGCAATTCTGGAGGATTCTGGCGATGAAGGGTCGGGCGTCCGGAGGACGTGGAAGGAACCGCATCGGGAAGCTGTCGCGCCAGGGCCTGTACGGAGGCTACCGGCGGCGTCAAAAACCCCTTGACAGTTCTCGAGTGCTTTCGTATAGTCCGTTTATCCTAAAGGGTTGCCATTGGCGGGGTTCGCCCACCGGCAGCCCTGGGGAAGACAGTCGTAAGGAAATCGGACAGTTTCCCGCTTCTTGGGCGGGATCCGCCCCGGATGACTGCCCTTTGCGAATACGCGCCCCCTGAGCACTGGCGCGTACTCGCGCCCCTGGCGTTCCCATCCGGAGGGTCGCTAGGCCGCGCGTGCGGTCTATGAAAGGAGATGAGCGTCGTGACCAGAGCAGTTTGCCGGTCAAGCCCCGCGCTATTCCTCTTGTTGGGCTTCACCCTTGTCGTACCCTGCCCGGCTTTGGCTGCCAGCGGCAAGATCTCCGGTACGGTGGTCGATGCCGAGACCGGTGATCCACTTCCCTACGCGAATGTGATTGTGTTGGATACCCAGTTGGGTGCCGCAACCCGGGGGGACGGGAAGTACCTGATACAGGCGGTTCCCGAGGGGACCTACACCCTCAAGGTGATGATGATGGGGTACCAGGACGGACTCAAGGAAGCCGTTCGAGTCGATGCCAACCGGACCACGGTGGCCGACTTCCAATTGAGTGAAACGACCGTCATGGTGATTCCCACGGTTGAGGTCGTCGAGGAGAGGAAGGACATCCATTTGGAGGAGTCCGGCTCGGTCCAAACCATCGACACCGACGACGTGAAAGTGAGAGCCATCGATACGGTGGAGGAGGCGATCGCAACGACGGCCGGAGTGACCTTTCACGGAGGCCAGATTCACGTTCGGGGCGGTCGATCCTCGGAGGTGAAATACTACGTCGATGGAACACAGGTGACGGATCCTTTCGTAGGCGGAACTTCGCTGGATCTGTCGCTGGCGTCCGTGTCGGACATCAACGTTCTGTCCGGAGGATTCGACGCCGAGTACGGAAACGCTCAGTCGGGAATCATCAACTTCGTGACCAAAGAGGGCGGGAACAACTACTCCGGAATGCTCAAGTACATGACGGATGATTTCGGGGCGCCCGATAAGACGTACTACAACTCCGACAACGTGTTGATCGGTTTCGGCGGGCCTCTCTGGGGCCGGAACCTGTTCTTCTACATTTCGGGAGAAGCGTCCTGGTCGGATACGTATCTGAACACGGGGGAGGAGAGATCTCGGTACGAGCTGGGTCCGGTCTCTTTCCACGATCGCCAGCAGAACAGCTATTCGGGCCAGGCGAAGTTCACGTATTTCTTCAGCCCGACCAAGAAGATGGGAGGCGAGTACCTGTTTTCCCGGGATCGCTTCGACACCTATGACCATGCGTTCAGCCGTACGGGGTACTGGTCGGAGTCGATTGACGAATGGTGGCCCTGGGCCAAGGATTCGACCTACACCTACTATGCGGGCCCCGAGCACACGCCCAACGTCAAGCAGGTGCATGAGACCTACAAGATGTCCTGGCGGCATACGTTGAGCGCGGCAACCTTCTACACGGCTCGTGCGAGCTACTATGTTTCGCTCGAGGAACGCAAGGTGAAGAACCAGAATCCGTGGGAGTACGATCCGGTGTTCTTCTCGAGCGACAACTACCTGGATCCGATGAACCGGTTCTTCGTCATTCGCGGCGATTCGCCGTTGTGGCGGCGGTACCGCACGGGCATGCTCACCGTCCGTGGCGACCTGACGTCTCAAGTTTCCAAGTCGCATCAGGTCCGGACCGGGTTCACCGGAAACTACTATGACCTGGACATGTTCGAGGCGCTCTATCCCTCCTCGACGGATCCCGAGGGAATCTACCACGACAAGTACCACCTGTACTCCTGGGGCGGTGCGCTCTACGTTCAGGACAAGATGCGCTATGAGAGCATGATCGTCAATGCGGGGATCCGGTGGGACTTCTACGACCCGGGCCGGAAAGCCGTGATCAACGCCAACCAGCGGCTGGCTCTGCTCGAGGAGGGGGTTCACAAGGCGACATTGGGATCGCGGCTCGTGGCGCAGTTGAGCCCCCGGTTGGGTATGGCCTACCCGATCTCGGACCGGCAGGTACTGCATTTCCACTACGGCCGTTTCTATGAGATTCCTCCGCTGTCGTACCTCTACGAGTACAACGGACAGGCGGTGTCGGCGGGCGGGACAATCGTTGGAAACGTGTTTCTTGAGCCGCAGACGACAATTGCGTACGAGATGGGCGTGGAACACCAGCTCACGCGCAATGTGGCTCTCGATGCCACGATTTTCTATAAGGATATCTTCGGCCTGGTCGGGACGGATCTGGAAACGAACCAGGAGAGTTCCAGTTCCCGAATCGCTCACACGTACTTCAACAAAGACTACGGATCGGTCCGCGGGTTCGAGCTGAGCCTGAACAAGCGGTTCAGTTTCCGCTTTGCCGGAAGCATGAGCTACACGTATTCGAAAGCGACGGGTTCCAGTTCCAGTGAGAGATTGGGATACCAGGTGGCGCTTGAGAACTTCAGCCGAGAGCCCATCACGGAGCTTCCGCTGGACTGGGATCAGCAGCACGTTCTCAGTGCAAACCTTTACGTGGCGGAGCCGGGAGTGTGGGGCGTGAACTTCGACTTTGAATATGCAACGGGGGTTCCGTATACGCCTCAGGAGCTTCAGGACAAGGAGATCGAAGCCGACCAGATCAACTCCGGGCGCTTGCCATCGACCTTCGAAGTCAATCTCAAGGCTGACAAGCGGTACAAGATTTACGGTCAAGAGTTCTCGCTCTTCCTGGAGGGGAAGAACATCCTGGACGAGAAGAACATCTGGCTGCTGGCTCCCGGAAGAGAGAACGGCAACTACCAGGCGGCGTACACGATGGAAGGGATTTCAGGGGGCGCCTACAACCTCGCGGATGTCGTGGAGTCCAGCGAGGATCGTCTCATGCCGCTCTATGATCCGGAAGTGTACTATCCCGGACGCCGGTTCAAAGTCGGGATTTCGGTTGACTGGTAGCTCCGTCCGAATTGAGATTGGCGAGATCGGGTAAGGAGGGAGAGTAGCGTGATAGATCGCAGCTGTGGGTTGTGCGGACGCTCGAGCGCTCCCCCGGGAGCGGTTGCCGGGCTCGTGCTCCTCGTGGTGGTGCTGGGATGGTTTGCCGCCGACGCGGGGTGGGCGATGCCTCCCGTGGACTCGGAGTATTACGTCGCCGGAGGTGAGATTTTCAAATCGCCCCAAGTGAACGACTTTGGGCAGCGTATTCACACCGTGGGTCTTCTGGCCATGCGGATCTCCAACGTAGGGGTCTTCGGGGCGAACTGGATCTCGCCCCTCTCGTACCGGGTGGCGCCGTTTCCCTCCGGGGAATGGCCCTCGGGGTCGGGCAACGATTACCTCTGGGCCGCGGGGCTCTGGGTCGGTGGGATCACATCGCAGGGCGACACGCTGGTGACGGCCGCCGTCTATCAGGGAGAGTTCGTCGCAAATGCCTCCGGCCTGGACTACATTCGGGAATCGGCCGAGGGAAGGGTGGGGGGTGCCCCTGAGGAGGGCGACTGCCGAGCGGGAGACGACGACGGTGACGGGCTTTGCGATGAAGATTTTCTGGACGGCTATGACAACGACGGTGATGGCGTCGTCGATGAGGACTTTGCGGCGTTTTCCCAGCAGATGTTCTCCAGCGTGTACTATGATACGGCGAGCTGGTTCAATGAGTATATCACGAACCCCGAAGATCATCACCACCCGCTGGGCCTCAAGGTTCAACAGTCCAGCTATGCCTGGTCGCAGCCGAGTGTGGACGACTTCGTGGGCATCGATTACGTCGTGACGAATATCGACACGGTGAACACCATTGCGTATGCGTACGTGGGATACATGGTCGATTCCGACTGCGGGCCTAATTCCTTCGGGGCCAACATTGCGAGGGACGACTGGTCGGACTATATCGAATTCGACACGCTGTACACGGCGCCGGGGTCCGAACCGGAATCTCTGCATATCAGCCTGGCCTACATGTGGGACGACCCGGGAGGAGACGACGGCGAGACAGCCCGAGGTATCCTGGGAGTGATGTTCCTGGGCCACAAGACGGACCCCCAAGGTGAGTTTGCACCGGCCCAGGTGGGAATCCACGCGTATCGGAACTGGTCCGGATCCGGGGAGGACCCGGAGAACGATGGGTATCGCTACACGTATCTGATGGGGAATTCCCACTCGGGGACCACGATTGACACGAAGGTGCCGAAGGCCGACGACTGGCGATTCATGGTATCGGCGGGGCCGTTTGCCGAAGTGCGGCCGGGTTCTACGATCACGTTCCAGGTAGCCTTCGTCGCCGGGCAGCGGGATCCCGACATGGACAACTACTCACGCGGCAACGAAGTCGAGCAGAGGCAGTTCCTTGGGACCCTGATTGAAAACGCGATTCAAGCCCAGCGGGTCTATGGAACGAGTCAACCTCACTGGCGGACTTCGGCTCCGCCGCCGCCGCCCAATCTTCGCCTGACTCCGGGCCACGCACACGTGGTGATCGAATGGGACGATTACCCGGAGACCATTGGCGACCCCTTCACCGGGATCATGGACTTCGGCGGCTACCAGGTCTGGAAGAACGTCGGTTGGGACCGGACGTCGTCGCAGCCCATGCCGTCGGGGTGGCGATTGATTGAGGACGTCAACATCTCAGAGCTGGCATCGGTGGCAACGGGCCTGCACGGCGTGGGCAAGTATCGCTATGTGGACAAGGATGTTCATGACGGTTTTCCGTACTGGTATGCCGTGAGCTCCTATGACACGGGCGAAGGCCAGTTTGACTTCATGAATCGGAACGTCAGAATGTACGGGAGCTACAGTCAGTCCTTCGGTCTGGTGTACCCGCGATCGGCGAGCCATGAGACTCTGGACCAGGTTCGAGTGGTACCGAACCCGTTCCGGCTCGAAGCGGAGTGGGATCTGGCGGAGACCGAGTTCGAGTACTCCGGCAAGCGGATCTGCTTCCAGAACCTGCCGGACCGGGCGACGGTTCGGATCTATACGTTGGCCGGAGATCTGGTTGAAGTTCTGGAGCACAGCGCGATCGGGGCGGAGTCCGAAACGTGCTGGAACCTGATTACTAGAAACGACCAGGAGATGGTAAGCGGAATCTATCTGTATCATGTCGATTCTCCGATCGGCTCGAAGGTCGGCAAGTTCGCCGTGATTCGATGAAGACGGGCTGGTGCAGCCATACGGCGCGAACGGCGAATCTTCTCCACGGGGAAGACCGCCCGTGCTTGATCAAGGGAAAGGGGGCTCTGGTGTTGAAGCGTACAGTGGTGGCAGTGGCGGCCTTGATGGTGTTGATGGTCGCAGCGCCTGCCTCGGGGAGCTATATTTTTGAGAAGGTGGGCACCGTGGGGGCGCAGTTCCTCAAGATCGGCGTGGGGGCGAGGGCGACCGCCATGGGAGAGGCGTTTGTGCCGATTGCTGACGATGCCAGCACCATCTACTGGAACCCGGCGGGCATCGCCCGGATTTCGGGGAGTGAAATAACCCTCAACCACAGCAGCTGGCCGGCGGATATCTCCCACCAGTTCGCCGGAGCCGTCTTTTCATACGTCACGATCCCGGGTGTATTCGCCGTGAGTATCGCGGCCCTTCAGATGGATCCGATGCGTGAGCTGACGGCGAATCGCCCGGAAGGCACCGGTAAGATGTTCGACGCCGGCGACATGGCTCTCGGGCTCACGTATGCTCGTTCGCTGACCGACCGTTTCAGCTTCGGAGGAACACTCAAGTGGCTCCACATGGGACTGGCGGATGAAAAGGCCGAGGGATTCGTGGGGGACTTCGGGACCCTGTATGACACCGGGTTCCGCGGCGTGAAGATTGGAATGGTGGTCCAGAGTCTCGGCCCGGGAATGAAATTCGTGGAACAGGAGTTCCCGATGCCCGTGACCTTCAAGTTCGGTGTCTCCACGAACCTGGTTGACCAGCAGTGGCATCTGCTGCAAGGTGCTTTTGAGTTCAACCACCCGAGCGACGGGGCCGAGCGGGTCAATCTGGGCGCCGAGTATTTCCTCAAACAGTTCGAGCCAAAACTGCGGTTGGCGCTGCGCGGCGGCTATAGATTCAACCGAGACGAAGAAGGATTGACGACCGGGTTTGGCGTGGAGTTCCCCTTCGTCCCCATCGGGTTTCAGATGAAACCCTCGCGCTGCAACGTCGACTACTGCTATGCGGACATGGGCCGTCTGGGGGGAAGCCACAAGATTTCGGTCGGGCTGGCATATTAGGACGTGCGCGAACGGGTTGTTCTGTATTGGGACGGTGGTGTACCGCACATGGGGAGGCAGCGCTGCATCGCTTGCGGCGCTGCCTCTATTATGCGTATATATAACAGGTGGTGAAGCACGTCGCGCGAAACGCCGCTCGGAACCGTGCGGCGGGGCACGGTGGTGCGGCCCTGAATCCCCCGGACTTCGACTACGGAGAGGGTGAGGTGTCTATGAAATATACGCTGCAGTGTCTGGCCCTGGTCTCTGCGGTGGGAATCGCCATTGCGCTGCCCGCATCCGGGAGTACTCTTTGCGGAGAGTTCCCCGTGTGGAGTAGCGGGGATCTTGAATTCTCCGTCGACATCCTCAGTTTTCAGGGGGTGAGGGAACAAACCCTGGTACAGATCAGCTGCTCGCTCACCAATGATCAGATTCGATTTGTGGAAGCGGGGACCGGTGAGGCTCGAGGGGCCCTCCGCATGGAAACGGCGTTCGAGGATATGGATGGGCATACGGTTGATGCAGCGGAGCGACGAATTGACGTGGGAGCGCTTTCAATGCTTCAGGGAGAGAATCGCGACGTCATTCAGGTTCTCCAGTTGGAGCGGCAGCTGGACCCGGGACGATACCGGGCCCGAGTCAAACTCTCCGACCTGAATGCGCCCAAGGTTGGGATTTGGTACGCGATTCGAGGGATCAAGCGTTCTGGGGAGGCCGAACAGGTTGTGGATATTCCGGATCTGAGCTTGCCGGCCGTCGCGATTTCGGACATCGCGTTTTCCCGCAGCATCCGCGCGGACTCGAGCAACGGGGAGTTCTCACGTTCCGGTCTCGAGATCATTCCGAATCCGAGCCACATCTACGGGCTCCGTCTCGAGGAGCTGCCCGTATACGTGGAACTCTACGACGGGCGCGACCGCCTTGCGGACACGCTCATGCTCGAGTATTTGCTTCGGGATTCCAGGGCCCAGCGAGTCATGGGGCAGACGAGGGTAGTAACCGGAGGCGCCAGGAAACGGCCCAGCGCCTTCGCCATTCCATTGGTTGGGCTGACGCAGGGCTCCTACAGTCTGGAAGTGAACGTAGCAGATCCCCGGACTTCGGAAGAAGCGTCCTCTTCGTCCTGCTTCGACGTCATGTGGTCGATGCTGTCCTGGGACCGCGGCATACAGGACGGCCTGGAGGAACTCTCACTCATCCTCGACGATGGCCGTCTGAAAGAGGTCGAGCGACTCTCTCCGGGAGAGCGAGAGAACTACATGCGGCAGTATTGGAAGCGCCTCGATCCAACGCCTGAAACGGTACAGAATGAGGCCCTGCAGGAATACTACCGCCGTCTGAAGTTCGCAAATGCGAACTACAGGGCCTATCGGAAAGGGATGTTCACCGATCAGGGGAGGATTTACGTGAAATACGGTCCGCCGAGTGACGTCCGGCGGGACGCGGCATGGGGCGGTGTTCCCGGGGAAAGCGATATTTCTTCTCCGGGAGCCTCCTATGATCCCGGGTCACCCGGCCACCGCAGGGTGGACGAGACCGGCCTACAGTTCCGGGAGATGGGAATCGACGAAACCGAGCGCGAGGCCGCCCGCCTCGGAAACGTGCAGTCTATCGGGAAGACGTATGAGATCTGGATCTACGACGGGGGCGGTGCACCGTTGAGTGGACCGTGGGCCTGGAAGGGATCGGGGAAGAGGATGAAGTTCGTGTTCCTTGACCAGCGGGGGTACGGGGATCTGGATCTGGTGTACAGCTCGGAGGGTGAAGACTACTGACGAGCCTGAATGCCTTTATGGAAGCGCCCGCGGCGCGCGCGGAGAGAGGGCGAAATTTGTGTTGACAACCGGTAGGAGCGTCGGTATGGTGCATGCGGGATTTCTGCCCTGGGTTATCTTCGTGCCATCATCCCCGTAGTCAGGCGAGAGCCTGGTGTCCGCGGGTGCTCCGACAACGGGCTGCTGCAAGCGTGGGAGGTGGGGATAGGGCTGCCAATGGGGTATGAGATCCGATCAAGCATAGACTAGGGAAGTGGGAATCGTCGAGGGCCTTGATCTGAGGAGTAGGGTTCATGGTCAACATGAAGGTGGGTAACGTACGTTTGGTTGCGCTGTTGATGCTCGTGATGGTAGGACTGTGGATCGTTCCTCTCTGGGCACAGGAGATGGAGTCGGACGTTTCTGCCGAGGGGGCTGACTTCGCTTCGAGCGACAGCCTGGGAGAGGCGGTGGAGGATTCCCTCTGGGGCGAGGAACCCGCCGAGGAGGCCGAGGTCCCCATTGAGCAACCCCCGACGTTCATCGACAAGATCAAGAACAGCGGTCTGGTGACGCTTTTTGTTCAAGGTGGACGGTTTATGTGGCTGCTGCTCATCTGTTCGGTTGTCGGTCTGGCCGTCATCATTGAGCGGATGATCACGCTCCAGCGGGCCAAGACGAATGTCGGCAAACTCATGGCGAACATTATCGGAGCGCTCCACAACGACGGTGTCGAGGGGGCCATCTCGGTATGCGAACGGACGCGGGGTCCCATTGCCGCGATTATCCACGCGGGCTTGATGAGACACCATCTGGGAACGGCCGCCGTCGAGAAAGCGATTGAGAGCTCCGGCACCATTGAGATGTCCTTCCTGGAGAGGGGCCTCATCGTGCTCGCCAGTGTGATCAATATCGCGCCCATGCTCGGCTTCCTGGGAACCGTTTCGGGTATGATCAGCGCGTTCAACGCCATTGCTTCCGCCGAACAGGTGAACGCGAAACTCGTCGCGACGGGTATCTCTGAGGCCCTCATTACCACGGCCTCGGGGCTGCTGATTGGTATTGTGGCGCAGGCGTTTTATAACTACTTCGTGTCCCGGATCGACACCTACGTGATTGATATGGAAGAGTCGACAGCGGAGCTGATCGACGTCATGGTCGATCTGGAAGCCAAAGCGGGTGGCGGAATGGCGTAGTCTCTGGAGAGAGACGCGCGTCATCCCCCGAGCCGAAGAGTGTGAGCATGAAAGCACGGAGAAGCAAGGCAACCACGGAAGTGCCAGCGTCGTCCATGGCGGATATTGCCTTCCTGCTGCTGGTGTTCTTCCTTTCGACGACCACCTTCAGCCTGGACCAGGGATTGCTGTTGCAGCTTCCCGGGCAGCAGTCTGAAGTCAAACGAATTTCCCGGAAGAACATCCTGGTCGTCAAGGCGCTGGCGGACGGTTCGGTAACGATTGCGAATGAGTTCGTGACGGTTCCCGAGATTCGGGCTCGCATCACTGAAGAGCTGGAAAAGAACCCGAGGCTGGTCGTCGTGATCGAGACTCATCCGGACGCCACCTATGAAACCTATGTCGATGTTCTGGATGAGCTGCGGATGGCCAAGGCTCCACGAATCACTCTGAAAACCATGGGAGAGAGTTAGCGGGAGGCCGGTGCCCGGTCTCATGCTGGAGAGGCGTGCGATGAAGATTGTACGGAAGAATCGCGCTGCGAGCAAAGTCCCGGCCTCCTCGATGGCCGATATTGCGTTTCTGCTGCTGGTCTTCTTTATGGTGACCACGGTCTTGAAGCTGGAGGAAGGTCTTCCGATCTCAATACCGAAAGCCGAGGCCGCCCAGGACATTCCGAGAGACAAGGTCATGCATATCTGGATTTCGGCGGCCGGCGAAATCATGATGAATGATATGCTGATCGGCATGAACGACGTGGAGCCGATGGTGGTCAAACGGTTGATTGAGAACCCGGCCCTCATCGTGGCGTTCAATTCCGACGGTGCATGCCCGTACGGAGTTCTTTCGGATGTGATGGACCAGCTCAAGCGAGCCAACGCGGTAAGGGTCTCGTTTACAGCAAAACGGGAACTGAAGGAATAGTAGAGCAAGGACCGAGAAACCTAGAGAGGCGAATCTCGTGTCGACTGCAAACAGAGAATTCAAAGCCAGCTACATGAAGGTCATCGAGCTGTCCATCGTTGCGGCCGTTGCGCTTCACGCCGTGGCCTTCGGTGTCTGGCCCGAGTATGTTCCCAAGGTGTACAAGCTTCGGGAAGAGAAAAAGACGGAAGTCATCCAGATGCCCGAGTTCAGCATCCCCCCGCCTCCGAAAGAGATTGAGAGGCCGCAGATTCCTCTTGAGGCGGAATCGGATGAAGAAGTCGACGAAGAAGAGACGATTACCGATACGAGCCTGGACATCGAGAACCTCCCGCCGGCACCGCCGCCGCCCGTGGGGGAATTCGAGGAGTTTCTGCCCTTCGATACGATGCCCGTGCCGCTCCATGTCGAGACGCCCAAATATCCGGATCTTGCGAGAAGGGCGGATCTTGAAGGCTCGGTGGATGTGATGATTAAGATTGACGAAAAGGGACGCGTGGTTCAAGCGCGGGTCGTCAAGTCCACAGCGGAGGTCTTCAACGATGCGGCAATCGAGGCGGCGTACAAGTGCAGATTTAAACCGGCGCTCCAGAGAGACGTGCCCGTCCCGTGCCGAATTTCGATTCCGTTTCGGTTTACGCTCCGGCACTAGGATCGGTCGTCCCAGAAGCAGAAGGGTGGCGCCATGGGGAGGGAGAGCGCCTGGGCTGACGCGGGTGTGAGTGAGGCGGCGTATGGCGAGGCAGGGTGCGAAACGCACCCTGCCTCGTTTTTTCTTGAATGCGTGCGGCGATGTGGGGTAACACAAGAGGGAAACGGCGAGAGAGGCCGGGGCCGGTATTGGACCCCGAGGTCGATGTTTCAAATTGCCGGGAGGCGCTGCTGATGAACTCGGATGAAACCATTAGGCAGGAAAAAGAGTATGTAGAGGAGGAGGGAAGCCTCGGATTCGCGGATCGGGTCCTCTCGGTGTTCATTGCACCCCGCGAGGTTTGCCGAAGCCTGATGAAGCGGCCCGAGTGGCTTCGAGCCCTGGTCGTGGTGGCCGTCGTGATAGGCATCACGGCGATTCTGGTAACTCAGGAGAACGCAACCTTCACGCGCGACATGATGAACCAGGCGGGCCGTGTGGAGCTGACCGAAGAGCAGCTGGCCCGAATGAGTGAGGTATCCACGCGAGCGTACGTTACGCGAGGACTGGGCGGCGTTTTTTGGAGCGTGGTCCAGGCGCTTCTCTTCTCGTTGGTCTTGTTCCTCTGCGGGAAGGGGTTGGGGGCGAAGGCGAAGTTCAAACAGGTGTTTTCGATCGTCGCGTACTCGGGCCTGATCGGGGCTCTGGGAGCCGTCGTGATGGCTGCAGTCGTCAAGCTGACGGGCACCTTTCCGGTCGAAACGTCTCTGGGAGTACTCGCCGGAGACTCCTACTGGTCTCTGACGAGGGTGGCGCTCAGCAATTTCGAGATCTTCTGGGTCTGGCAGCTGGCGTTCCTGACTCTTGGCCTCGCCGTGGTTGAAGGTTTCTCCATGGGCAAGGCAGTGTTCACGACCGTCGTTCTCTTTCTGCTTCGACTTGCGGTTCTCCTGGGGATTACGGCGGCCACGCGCGGGATTCTGGGTATCGCGTGAGTCACGAGTTGCGATGGAAAAAGGGCCAGGAGAAGACCAAGACCTCTGAGGAAGGAGTTCGAGCATGCCGGGTCTTTGCGTGCGGTCAGATCGATTCGGGAGGTGGCGAGGTCGCGTTTCGGCGTGTGTTATTGCCGGGGTGCTGACGTGTCTTGCCTTGGGATCGGCAACGGGGAAGGACTGGAGCGATCTGGAAAGCCGAAATCTTACTCTTCAAGAGTGCATTTCCATTGCCAGAGAGAACAATCCCTCACTGGCCAGATCGGCTGCGGGTGTCCGTAGCGCCGAAGCGGGCGTGATGCAGGCATGGTCGGGGGTTCTGCCGACAATTCGGAACAGTTCGAGCTACTACCGCTTTGACGACGAAAGGCTGTACCTCACGGGACTCCGGCTGGATCAGTCAAAGGTGCGGTACTCAAACATGCTGAGCGTGCAGCAGACACTGTTTGAAGGCGGCGGTAACCTGGCCCGGATCTCGAGTGCCCGATCGGGTCGAGGGGCTGCGCAGAACGACTATCACGACAGTCGGCAGGACCTGGACCTGCAGGTCAAGAGCCGGTACATCGAGTTGCTCCAGGCCAAGGCCCTCCTGAGCGTGCGGCAGGAAACCGTGGACCTCAGCCAGCAGCATGTGAACAGCGCGGAAGCCTTCTACCGAGCGGGAGAGAAGACCCGGGCGGATGTCCTGCGAGCCAGAGTGGAGCTTTCCCAGAACGAGCTGGAGTTGATCTCGGCACGCAACGCAGTGAAAGGCGCCCGGGCCAACCTGGCGTACGTGCTGGGCGTTCCTGTCGGGCTGAACATCGATGTCGATGTGCTGCCCGAACCGGGTGCCCCGGTCCAGGGCGATCCGGATGCGGATCTGGACGAGGCCGTCAAGAACCATCCTCTTCTTCGGGCCCGCCAATGTTCGATCCGGAGCGCAAAGGCGGACATTCGCGACGCCAAGAGCGGCCGCTGGCCTTCGGTCAGTGCCTCCTGGGACTACCAGTGGAACGATTTCGCGTGGCCGCGGTTCAGCGGCCCGGACCACAGGTGGGGGGAGAACGATGAGTGGTGGTTTCGTGTCTCTATGGGGTTCAACATCTTTGACGGCCGCCTGACCAAATCCAACATCCGCCAGGCGGAAGCAGGATTGGAGCTGGCCAGCGAAGACTATCGCCAGGCGTTAAGCGACATCATGATCGGGGTCAAGCAGGCGCACCTGGACCTGATCGAGGCGGAGGAGAGAATCCGCGCGGCCGGGGAAGGCGTTTCGCTGGCCGAAGAGGACCGGCGACTGCAGGAGGAGCGGTACCGCCTGGGCGAGGGCACCCTTCTGGAGCTCAATGACGCCCTGGTGGCATTGACCAATGCGCGCGTTTCAAAGATCACGGCAACGTACGATTATCACTTGGCCGAAGCGCGGCTGGATCGGGCCGTTGGGAGGGATTGATGGCTGCGCAGTCTGCATCTGGAGCGCAGATCACATCTGCGGCGCAAACCCCATCCTCGGGTGGTGGGGGGAGGAGAGCGAAAACACGAAAGCGGGCGCTGTTGTTGATCGCCGGGCTCGTGGTCGTTGTGGTCGGAATCGTCCTCGTGAACAAGAAATACGGTGGACCGGCCGCGGCCAAGGTGTATGCCGCTGAAGTCAAGAGAGGGACGATTGAGGCGACGGTATCCGGCCCGGGCTATGTGGTGCCCGAGAAGCAGGTCAAGATCAGCTCCGGGGTGATGGGGCGAATTGTCCATTTGGCCGTCCGCGAGGGGCAGATGGTCTCGGAGGGGGATCTTCTTCTTCAGATCGACAGCACCCAGTACGCGGCTCGAGTGAGAGAAGTCGAGGGTTCGCTCGAGGGAGCGCAATCGTACGTCCGTCTCCAGGAAGTCCGCCTTAACAAGCTCGAGACGGAACTGCACCGCCAGCGCCAACTGCGCTCCGATCAGCTCGTCTCGGAGAAGGAGATTCAGGCGATCGAGGCCGATGTGAAGGTGGCCCGGGCGGAATTGGCCTCGGCCCGCCATAGAGTCACGGAGACAGAGGCCCGGCTGGCTTCCACCCGGGACGATCTTCGCAAGACCACCATTGTTTCGCCCCTGGCGGGCGTCGTATCCTCGCTGGACGTCGAGGAGGGGGAGATCGCCATCGTCGGTACGATGAACTACGCGGGGACGATTCTGATGGCCATCTCCGATCTCTCGCAGATGGAGGTGGAAGCCGAGATCGACGAGACGGACGTCCTCGACGTCGGGCTCGGCCAGGAAGCCAAGGTCTACGTGGATGCACTCGGGGACAGCGCGCTGGCAGGTACGGTGATCGACATCGCCAGCTCGGCCCATACGAAAGGATCGGGAACCGTTGAGGAGGCCACGAATTTCTGGGTTCGAGTGCGGATTGGCGGTGAACCGAAGACGTTGAAGCCCGGAATGAGCGCGAACGTGGAAATCCGGACCGCCACGAAGACGGATGTTCTGTCGCTGCCGATTCAGGCGGTCGTGAAAAGAGAATTCGCCCATGAGTCGGAGTCGGCGGAACCGGACTCTTTGAGCGATGAGGCGAAGGAGGAAACCGAGGGCGTGTTCGTGGTTGAGGAGGAAAAGGCCGTCTTTCGACCCATCGAGACAGGAATCAGCGACGAGACCGATATTGTGGTCATGTCGGGTGTTCAGGAAGGCGATCGCGTGGTGACGGGGCCCTACAAGGTTCTGGCGAGGCTGGAAACCGACCGCAGGGTGCGGGTTGTGGAAGAAGAGGGAGACACGGACCGTGCTGATCGAGATTAGCGATTTGGCGAAGACATACGAGGTAGGTCTCGAACGAGTCCACGCGCTGCGCGGGATTTCTCTCTCGATCGAAGCAAATGAGTACGTGGCGGTGATGGGGCCTTCGGGTTCGGGCAAGTCGACCCTGATGAACATCCTGGGATGTCTCGACACCCCGACGGGAGGACGGTACCGTCTTGAAAACACCCTCGTCTCTTCGCTCTCGGACGACGAATTGGCCAGGATACGAAACCGCAAGATCGGTTTCGTGTTCCAGACCTTCAACCTTCTGCCCCGGGCCGACGCGCTACACAACGTCGAGCTTCCTCTGGTCTATGCGGGCATGAGTCCGACCGAGAGGCGCGAGCGAGCGCTCGCCGCACTGGAGTCGGTGGGCCTATCCGACCGTTCGCACCATCGACCCAACGAGCTCTCGGGTGGGCAGCGCCAAAGGGTCGCCATCGCCCGGGCGCTCGTCAATCGGCCTTCCATCATCCTCGCCGACGAGCCCACGGGTAACCTGGACAGCACCACGGGAGAAGAGATCCTGACCGTCTTCCGGCGCCTCCATACGATGGGCAACACGATCATCATCGTGACCCACGAGGCCTACATCGCAGAGCAAACGCACCGAATCATCCGTCTCTTGGACGGGCGGATCGAGGAGGATCACACGCTCTCAACTTCATCGACGCCGTCATGATGCTCACCGAACAGGTCAGGATCGGGCTCTCGGCCCTTCGAATGAACCGCGGAAGGGCGGGTCTCACCATGCTCGGCGTGGTGATCGGCCTGGCGGCCGTGATCGCGCTGGTGTCCTTCATGCAGGGTCTGAACCGCTACGTGGAAGGCCTCTTCGGGGAAATGGGGTCTCTCACTTTCGTCGTCCAGAAGGCGGGTATCGTTACCGACCTCGATGCCTACCTGGAGTCCCTCCAGCGCAAAGACTTCACCATCGAAGACGCGAACGCAATCAAGGGGTGCCGGCATGTGGAATTCGTCTCGCCCACCGTCGCCGGCCTCCGCAGTGTGAAACGCGGAAGATACCGGGCGAAGGACGTCTGGGTTACCGGGACGACCTCGGATTTTGGATTGATGGGCGATACGGAGATGGACCAGGGACGCTACATCTCGGAAGTGGACGTCTCGCACCGGCGGGCCATCTGCGTTCTCGGATCGGAGGTGGCGGAAAAGGTGTTCCGAGGCGAGGATCCCCTGGGCGAATGGGTGCGCGTGGGCGCGCATCGGTTCAAGGTCGTCGGCGTAGAGAAGGAGAGGGGCAGCATCCTGGGATTCTCGCAGGACAGCCGCGTGGCGATTCCGATCACCACGTATGAAAAGATCTTTGGCCGGCGTTCCGACTTGAGTATCACCGTCCAGGCTGTCGATCAGGAACAGATGGATCTGGCCATGGAGGAAGTGACGCGTGTCATGAGGAGGAGGCGGGGAGTGGCGGGGGACGAGCCGAATGATTTCGCGATCCTGACCTCGGACGTTCTCGTGAGCGCATGGAAGGCCCTCAGCTCGGGGGCTCTGATCGCCCTCGTCGGGGTGGGCGCGATTGCGCTGGGGGTTGCAGGAATCGGGATCATGAACATCATGTTGGTGTCGGTCCGGGAACGAACGCGAGAAATCGGCCTGCGCAAGGCACTGGGGGCGACGCGGGGCGATATTCTTCGCCAGTTTTTGGTCGAGTCGGGCCTGCTCTGTTTGATCGGCGGGCTGGTGGGAGTGGTCGTGGGGGTAACGCTCGCGCGATTGATCACATGGCGTTTTCACTTCCCGTCGGCGGTGTCGCTGGGAGCCGTGGTCGTGGGGTTGTTTGTGGCCCTGAGTGTGGGCCTCTTCTTCGGCATCTTCCCGGCGGGCAGGGCGGCGAAGATGGATCCCATTCATTGTCTCCGGTACGAGTAGCCGTGGAACAACGCGGAGTGTTCGGATGAATCGGCAGGACGTGTGGGAAAACGCGAAGACGGCCTGGGGATCCTTGGCCTCACACAAGCTCCGGTCCCTGTTGACGACGCTCGGGATCGTGGTCGGGGTGGCGACCGTCGTGGCCATCGTCTCGATCATTCACGGGCTCAATACCGCGATGGCGGGGCAGGTGGAATCGCTCGGAACGGACGTCATCTTCGTGCGTGCGGCGGAGCCCCAGGACAACCGACCCGGAAGTACCGAGCGGGTCCGGAAACTGACCCGCAAGGACGCTGACTTGATTCTGCGGGCCTGCCCCCACGTTGCCAGGGTGGCTCACTACCGTGCGTCGGCGGATCGAATTGCCGTCGGAAGCCGGAAAACAGGATACGTCCAGCTGCTGGGAGTCACCCCGGAATTTGGATATGTCAACAAGTATCAGGTGGATCGCGGTAGGTTCTTGAACGACGTCGACACGGACCGGGGCCGGCGGGTGTGCGTTCTCGGGGAGAGCATCGAGCGGAGTTTGTTCCGGGAGCGATCGGCCGTCGGTGAGCATGTTCAGATCGAGGGTCGAAGGTTCCTGGTGGTGGGGGTCTTGGAGAAGAAGGGCCGCTTCATCACGAACGACATGGACGAGATTGTATTGATTCCCCTTCGGGCCTATGAGAAGCTGAAGGGGACAAGGGGATCGATGCGGATCAATGCGGTGTCTGTCCGTACGGAAGCGCAGGATCTGGCCGTGGATGAAATCCGGCAGCTGCTGAGGCGCAAGGGCAACATCGAGGAGGGAGCGGAAGAGGATTTTCAGATCCTCACCCAGGCGTCATTGATGGAGACCTACCACAGCATCACGCGGATCGGGTACTGGGTCATTCGAGTGGTGGCGTCGATCTCCCTACTGGTGGGAGGCATCGGAATCATGAACATCATGCTTGTCACCGTTACGGAGCGAACGCGAGAAATCGGAATTCGCAAAGCCCTCGGCGCGCGCTCGCGCGACGTACTGCTTCAGTTCCTGATCGAAGCCTTGGCGCTGAGCGCCGCGGGTGGTATTCTGGGCATGGGCCTGGGAGCGCTTCTGGGAGGACTGGTGAGGTTGGCGTCTCCTTTGCCCGCGGCTGTTCCCGCATGGGCATTGGGGCTAGCTTTCGGGGTGTGTTCCGCCGTGGGTCTTTTCTTCGGGGTCTACCCGGCGATGCGAGCCGCGAGGATGAACCCCGTCGAGGCACTGCGTCATGAGTAGGTTTGACCGTCGGAGCGGTTACGTTGGTGGGGTCCTGATGGCAGCCGTATTATGGCTACCCCAGATGGCGGGGGCAGATCTCGGGGCCTGTCCGAAAGAGACCCTGGAGCGTCTCCCGATACACGTGCGCCAGGTGCCCAGATTCGAGGCGGATGCTACGTATGTCGCTGAGGCCGATCAGCGGTACCGTTTGGACGCATGGATCTCGGTCCTGAACGACGACCTGCAGTTTATCCGAAAGGACGAACGCTTTCAGGCCAGGTACGAGGTCACCGTGATCGCCAACGATCGCGGCGGGAGACAGGCCAAGGGAGATCAGATTCGACGACGACGTTGGGTCGAAAGCTATGAGGAAACGAACCGCGCCGGGGGGGCATCTGCGGAGCGGGTGTCGCTTGAACTGGCACCGGGTACGTACACGATCGTGTTTCGAGTAAGGGACGTGAATAGCGGCGTGGAGTCGGAGGGCGAGCAACGCGTTGTCCTGCCGAAGCCCGAATCCGGGCTGTGGCTGAGTAGCCTGAAGTTTCTTGAAGGAGGAAGGGAGCGCGGGGGCCATCTGGGGGACGCGGCGCTCATCGCACGCGCCTATGGAGATTCGCTGCCCGTGATGCGGAGCTACGTCGAGGTCTATGGAGCGGGGACATCGGAACAGGCCGTGAAGGTGGAGTATGAAATCGTGAGCGGCAACAACCGGGTTGCAACAGGTTTCGCTCGGGCCCTGGCGACGCCCGGATTCGGGCGGGGCTACGTGGTTGAAGTCCCCACGGACAGTCTCTCGATCGGGACCTACGGTCTTCGGGTGGCCGCGCGGCGCGACGACGAACCGGAGGCGACGACCTGCGGGCGATTTCGAGTTCTCTCTTCGGAGGCCCTGTGGTGGCGAGATTTCGACGAGATGTTGAATCTGCTGAGTTACATCGCAACGAAGCCCGAGTTGGAGAGGCTCAAGGCGGTTCCGGAGGAAAACCGACGAAACGCCTGGGAGGAGTTCTGGGCGGGAAGGGATCCGACGCCCAACACGGAGCGCAATGAGGTTCGGCGCGAGTTCTTCGAACGGGTGTCGTACGCGAACCAGCATTTTGGGGAGATGATGCTGAAGGGCTGGCAGACGGACCGCGGGCGAATCTACATCATGGAGGGTCCACCCGACAACATCGAGAGTCATCCCATGGATCTTTCGGGCAAGCCCTGGGAGGCCTGGTACTACGAGCGGCGGGGCATCGTCTACATTTTCGTGGATCGCAACGGATTCGGACAATACGTGCTGGTTGAAACACGCTAGCGGGCGGGGCGCCCTTCGGACTGGGTGTGCCGGGTGTGTTGACCGGCCCCCCGCGTTGTGGTAGGCTGCTGCGCGTAGGCGGGGAGACCGGTACCCCGTACCCCTGTGTGGGGAAAGTGGGGAGAGCCATGGCAGATCAAGTGAAGGAAACACAGGAACGGCGCAGACGGTCCGGGGAAGTTCACGGACTTTACAAGGCCCGCGAGGGATTGCTTGTGGACGGCGTCTGTTCGGGTCTTGCACTTTACCTGGGAGTGAAGGCGGCCGCCGTCCGAGTCGGGTTTGTCCTCCTGGCATTGGCCGGATTGTCGGGAGCGCTCCTTTACGTGCTGGCCATGATCTTCATCCCCCGTTTGCCGGCGCAGGAAGGTGTTACGGAAGCAACCAAGGACCCGGAGCGGCCCAGGGGGTGGCTCCGGATCGTCGGATATGCGGTCGTCATCCTTGGGGCCGTGTTGCTCCTGAGTGAAATGGGCCTTTACCAGTGGAGATTCTGGCGCATCTGGGAACTCGGGTTCCACGCCACCTGGCCGCTCTTCGTCATCGTTCTGGGCTGGACCCTGGTTGTTCGAGATGAGTCGCCGGCCTATGCGGGGCTCTCTCGACCCGAGGACGAGCGCATGATTGCGGGAGTCTGCGCGGGAGTTGGACGGCGTCTGAGTGTCGATGTGTCGGCTGTGAGAGTCGTCTGGGCCTTCCTCACGGTAGCGTCATGGGGGGTGGGTGCCGTGGCGTACGGAGCACTGGCGCTTCTGGTGCCGGGAGAGAAGACGGAGGCCGCAGGTGTTGAGACATCCGATCCTCGCCCTTCGGCGCCGGAGAAGGTGGATCCGCTGAGACCCGAGCCGACGGCGGGCCCGGAGAAAACGGATCCACCCGGATCCGGGTCCAGGGCGGACGACGCACGATCCTAGATGACAGACGGGTGATCGACAGGTGTTGATCTTCATGTTCCTACTGAGAGCTCTTCTCGCACTTGCGGCTGTGCTGTTTCTGATCGGCCTGGTCCGAGCCGTTTCGAATCTTCGCTTGGTTCTCTCCGGGCGGGATCGGCAAGGCTCCCCGTCCAAGAAGAAAGGCCCTCCCTTCAATCCTCAGGATGTTGTCGACGGTCAGTGGGAAGAAATCGAAACCAAGGAGTGATGTGGAAGTGGATGTCCGAGGCGGCGCACCTTGGTTTCGCGGGTTCGGTTCACGGGGAACCGGTCGCGGACGGCACCGAACGCCCAGCGAACCGCAGACACGCGAGCGTGAGCAGGGAAGGCGGATGAACGGAACCGGGAAACACACGCTCCATGCAATACGGGGGCTGGCCACACTGCTCGCCGCATTGATTCTGGGAACCGCGGCGGCCGCATCGGGCCCGCCGAGAGCCGCCGGGCCAGCTCGGTATCACCATATGTTGGCGGAGGCAAAGGCGAGAGCGTTCTTGGGCAAGACGCGCATATTGGAGCCGAAGCCCACGCAGGAGAGTTTCGATGTTCTTCATTATGGGCTGGATCTCTCGGTCGATCCCGCGAGCGAGAGCCTTGCGGGCAACGTGAGTATCCACCTGCGGTCGGCGACGGCGTCACTGGATTCCGTAGTGCTGGATTTGACCTCTCGATCGCAGATGCGAGTGGATTCCGTCCATGTGGATGGGGTGCTGGCAACCTATACGTGGATGGACGACGCGCTCGGCGTGGCACTTGCGGAGGGTCTTTCGGAGGGAGAGGAAGTCTACATACGGGTCTGGTATGGGGGTGAACCGGAGACGGGAAGAGAGGGATTCCGGTTCCGCGAGACACCGAGGGGCGGGCCGATCATCTGGACCCTCAGCGAGCCGCAGATGGCTCGCGGTTGGTGGCCGTGCAAGGACGTGCCCGCCGATAAGGCGACCGCTGATATTTCAGTTCGCGTTCCCGAGAGCCTGACCGCCGTTTCCAACGGAACACTCGTCGATATCATCACGCACCTGGATGGAACTCGAACGTGGGTGTGGCAGGAACTCTACCCGATCGCAACGTACCTGGTGTCCCTTGCCATCTGTGAGTATGAGCACTTTGAAGACCGGTATGTCTCAGCGTCGGGCGATACGATGCCGGTTGCATTCTACGTGTACCCGGAACACTTGATGCGGGCGCAGGAGGATTTCGAATATACGGTGGACATGATCGAGTTCTATGCGTCGGTGTTCGGCGAGTACCCGTTCCTCGATGAGAAATACGGCATGGCAGAGGTTCCCTGGGGGGGAGCCATGGAGCACCAGACGATCACAAGCTATGGTGATGGCCTCATCACGGGAACGCATACCTACGATCGAATCATTGCGCACGAGCTGGCCCACCAGTGGTGGGGTGACTCGGTGACCCTGGAAACCTGGGACGACATCTGGTTGAACGAGGGTTTTGCGGTCTACTCGGAGGCGCTCTGGGCGGATCATACGGGTGGAGAGACCGCCTACTTCGATTACATGAGGGATATTGATCTGGAGAACGGCTTCGTCGGAAGCCTGTACGCCCCGAGCGCTGACCCGGACTCCGCGTTCCAGATTCCATACGTGTTCACCGTGTACGACAAAGGAGCCTGGGTTCTGCATATGCTTCGCCACGTACTCGGGGATTCCACGTTCTTCGATATGCTGAGGGCCTACGGGTCATCCGCGTCGCACGCCTACAAGACGGCGAACACGGCACAGTTTCAGAGTTTCGTTGAGAACGAGTGCGGGCGGGACCTCACATGGTTCTTCGATGAGTGGATATACGGCAGCGGCCGTCCCGAGTACGACTACGTCTGGGAGACGAGCGCGGTACCCGGTGGACACCGGCTGTCGCTCCAAATCGACCAGGTTCAAGATGCAGAAAGCGTGTTCAGGATGCCGCTGGATATCCTGGTGAGGACGCTCTCCGGCGAGACCAGCTTTGTTGCGGTGGACTCGTTGAGGTGCCAGGAGTTCAGTTTCATGTTGGACGACTATCCTCTCGACGTCGTCTTGGACGAAGATGGGTGGGTTTTGAAACGCGTGCAGGAACGGCGGCGGCCGGTCGCCCTTCATCGCGGGTTCCCGAACCCCTTCGGGAACCAGACCAGCGTCGTGTTCGATGTTCCGCAGGACGGGCATGTGGATCTCTCGGTGTATGACGTGACCGGGCGTCTCGTGAAACGACTGGTGGACATCTGGATGCCGGCGACTCGGCATTCCGTCGTCTGGTCCGGAGTCAACGATCAGGGGAATCGAGTTGCGCCGGGGGTCTATTTCTGCCGGCTGAAAGTCGGGACGCGATCGGAGGTCGTCCGCCTGGTGGCTCTTCGCTAGCGGCACGGGCGGTGGTTCCTCCCGGGAGAGAAAAAGGTAGCTAATGTCGGCAATGAAAGCATCCGTTGAACCCAGTAGAGACGGGTCCCCTGCGTTTCGGAAAGGCAGGAACCCCCCGCTCGGGAGATGCCATCATGCAACGTCCGCAGAATGACCGGCGCCGGAATCCGAGGGTGGAAGCCGGGCTGGCCGCCCAGTTTTCCAACGAGATGGGAGAGGAGGCGATGGCCGCCGAGACGATGAACCTCTCGATGTCCGGCGTGTGTTGTCAATTGCCGAATCCCATAGAACCCCTGACCAAGGTCAAACTGACACTGCTGGTTCCTGAGGTAAAGGGAAAGAGAAACGCAAGAACCGCCGTGGTCTGCGCGGAAGGGATCGTGGTACGTTGCGAGAACCAGATCTCGGAACAAGATACCGTACGATACGAGATCGCATGTGCGTTTACGTCACTTCGAGACAAGGATCGCAAAACTCTACAGGCTTACGTGGACAACCGGCTGGTCGCATCGAGTCCGCCGGATCGCCCGGTTCGATCGCAGAGTGCGGGGCTTCAGAGCATGGAGTAGGGCATTCTGCAATCCCCCGTTCGCGCCTCGTGCCAAAGCACCGAGAGCTCCGTCGAGCCGTATCCATAACCATTGGCCAATTCATACGATAGGGCCTATGCCTTCTCTCAGCGGGAGCCGACCCTTTTGGCTTGCCTCTTGCTTTATGGGGCTGGCGTGTTCGTGTGCCTTCCGGGGTTAAGGGGTCTGCGCCCCGAAGGGCTCTCAGGGCAAGCGATCCACCTCCGGGGCGTGAAGGGCTGGAGACACCCGCGATGAACATCATTGAACAAATGCGAGGAGAGTTTCTGGCGGAAGCCGGAGAACTCCTGGATGAGATCAACGGCGACTTGGTACACCTCGAGGACGAGGAACCCGGCGGCGTGGCACAGAGGGTCCACAAAGCCATGCGGGCCGCACATTCTCTGAAGGGTTCAAGTGGGATGTTCGGCCTGGACGACCTTTCCGCAGCGAGTCACTCGCTGGAGGGAATGCTGGAGGACTTACACAGGGGCGGGATCGAGGGCGCCGCGGATCTGATCGAGGCCAGTATCGATATGCTCGAAGTGATGCGCCAGTTCCTGCATGAGGCCGTCACCGCCGCCGGTCCGACCCGGAACGAACCAACGCGCGCCGCGCCTGTCTCGGCAATGCCCCACGTTGCACCCCCGCCCGGAGAATGGGATCGTGCTTCCGATCCAACTCGATTCCTCCGCATTGATCTCGCCTACGCGGACCGGGCCCTCAATCTGGTCGGCGATCTGTTTCTTGAGACGGCACTGTTGAAAGAAGTGCAGAAGACACTCGTTCAAGGCCGGGACCAACGCAGCGCGTATCGCGGACAGATCACGGCGGTCCGACAGATCGACCGGCGCCTTACGGATCTTCGGGAGTGTCTTCTGGAAATGCGGATGGTACCGCTGGGACGCGTCTTCCAGCAACTGATCCCGGCCGTCCGCTCGGTGGCGAAGACGAAGCACAAGCAGGTGGACTTGGACATCGAAGGCGGACAGACTCGGCTCGACAAGGTGATGGCCGATCGCCTCTACGATTCCCTGTTGCATCTTGTTCGAAACGCGATCGATCACGGTGTGGAAGAACCGTCCCTGCGAGAAGAGCGCGGTAAGCCGACGCAGGGTCGGATCCTACTCTGCGCGAGACGCGAGGGTGCAGAGGTCGCGATTGAGATTCGGGACGACGGAGGAGGAATCGAGCTGGAAACGGTGCTCGCCAAGGCCAGGGCCCAGGGGCTGCTTCCCGTCGATACCCCCGTTGGAGAGCGCCAGATTCTGGAATGCCTGTTCGCGCCGGGACTCTCTACGGCGAGTCAGGTGGACGCCGTCTCGGGTCGCGGCGTAGGAATGGATGTCGTACGGTCCAACGTTGCCCGGCTGAGTGGCACCGTATCGATTCTCACGGAGGTCGGCCGGGGTACAGCCGTGATCATTCGAGTTCCTCCGACGCTCTCGACCATGGATGGGCTGCTCGTGGGCGTTGGGGGTCAGGCCCTCGTCTTTCCCTTCTACTCGGTTACGGAAGTGGTCCGGATTCCGGCGGACCAGCGCGAAGGGGTGCTCGATCAGGGCGTGCTGAAGATTCGAGACGAGGCCGTTCCCGCGGTGCCGTTGGGGCCGTTTCTCGGACTGGACGGTGCGTCCGGAGACGATCTCTTCGGGGTCGTTGTGGGGAGGGATTCGGACAGATTCGCGATTCTGGTGGATATGCTGGGCGAAAGGACCGAAATCTTGGTGAAGCCTCTGGGGCCCAGACTCGATTCCCTGCCCATCTTGTCCGGCGTGACGGAGCTGGCGGATGGGCGCGCCGCACTTGTGCTGGACGCCGTTTCGCTGGCGAAAGGAGCGATGGAGCTTGATGGATTCGGCGGCTAAGTCCGGCCCGCCGGGGTTGGGGCGCGCGTGCGGCCCGTTGCTGGCCAGAAGCATGTATCTGGTATTGTCGGTGGGCAAGAGGCGATACGCAATCGACAGCGGGGTGGTTCGGGAAATATTGGGGGGACGGCCCCTGGCGACGGTTCCGGTGGCCGGCAGATCGGTGAGCGGGACCGTCTTTCTGAGAGGGACCTGCATTACCGTGTTCGATCTCGGGTGGAAATTGACCGGTCACAGCATCGTCTCGTCTCGAAGATCGCGAGTGGTCGTCCTCAGGGAACCGAAATGGGCCGCGTTCCTGGTGGACGGTGTGATCGCTCTGGCTCGGGATTGCACGGGGCAGACTGCGGACCCGGACCGATCCCCCGGGCGCGATGCCCCCTTCATCGCCGGGAGCGTCGAGTGGAACCAGAGGGCTTTGGCGGTTCTCGACGTGCAGGGTATCCTCGGATCCGAGCGGCCACCGGAGGCGTCGCGTGGCATTCTCGGCTCCGCCGTGGACGGCGAAGCATGAGGGCGGGAGCGTGAAAGCGAAGAACCGAGCGGAGAGCCGAGTTGGGAAACCGCTGAGACCGGGAAAGGGGTCGCCGAGTATGGAGCGGAATCACGGGATCATGGGGCTTTCGACGAGAACCGCGTGTGTGATGGTCACGGCGGGCGGGTTGTTTCTGTATGGTGCCATGCGCGGGTATGATGCGTCCCGTAGCGGGGGCTGGGAGTGGCTCTGGTGGGTCCTGGTGTTGGCGGGGATGGGAGCGTTGTCGGCCGTCGTTGTGCGATGGCAGGTGGTCGGACCGATCGTAGACCTTGCCCGGCGCTCCAGCGTCAACCTCGAAACCTCGGACCGGGAACCGATGCACCACTTGCCCGCCGAGCTCGAACTCCTCGACCTGGCCATGCGGGGGGCGCTCCGCAGCGCGCGCCTGAGCTCGGAGGAACGCGTCGAAGCGGAGAGAGCATTCCAGTCGCTGGCAGGAACCGTCAAAGGTCATTGGCAGACCTTGCGAGAGAAGGCTCAGTTGCAGTCCAAGGTGCTGGAGGACGCCCAGGCCGAACTTCGCGTCATGGAGGATCGTCTCCGCCAGGCCATGGAGGAAATGGAGGACCTCTCCGGGCACTCTGACCGGGCCGAGCGGGGATCCGAGCAGGCGGGCAGGATGCTCGTCGAGAGCTCGGGTGTATCGCGGAAAATCGCCGCTCTGTCCGCGGGACTGGTGGCGCGCGGTCAGGAGATGCTCGACACCCTGGATGCCATGGACGCGGAGGCAAAAGCCTTTGAGCGCATGGCCCAGAGCGCGTCGGGCACGGTGGCCCGCGCCGCTGACATGGCCAAAGGGATGACGTCAAGTTCCGGCGAGCTTGCCCGCTCAACCGCCGAGCTGAACCGCATTGCGTCGGAGGGAGGGCAGGTGGTGAAGGAAGTCAATTCGTGTTCCCGGGACACGAGTCAGGCCGTCCTGGAGAATGCTTCGATCATCCGTGACCTGGGATCTCGATCGGAGGAAATCGGTGCCGTTGTCGAGGTCATCGAGAGTATCGCCGATGAAACGAACCTCCTGGCCCTGAACGCTGCCATCATCGCGGCGCAGGCCGGCGAACACGGGAAAAGTTTTGCCGTCGTCGCCGATGAAATCAGAGAGTTGGCCGAGAGAACGTCATCCTCCACCAAGGAGGTGGCGGACTTGGTGAAAGGAGTTCAGGACGGCATCGGGCGCGCCACCTGGAGTATCGAGCAGAGTGCCGAGAAAGTGCAGCAAAGCGCAAACCTGGCCGAGCAGGCCGGCGTCATTTGGGAAAGTGTCCGCTCGACGTCCGAGACAAACGTGAAATTGGCGGACAGCATCACGCTCTCCTGCTCGGAGCAATCCCAGGGAACGGACAGCCTCGGGCAGGCCGTCGAGAGTATCGCCGGTGCCGTCGAAAGAGCGCAGAAAAGGGTCCGAGATCAGAGGGGCATCCAAGATCGGACCTCACAGGACTTGTGCTCGCTAAAGGGACTCGCCGACGATTGGGGAGAAACGGTGACCCGGGCTGCCGAGCTGGCGGATCTTCTGGATAAGGAAACCCACTCGGCAACCGCACTTCTCCGACGCATCATGGACTCCTGCACGCAGGGGAATCAACTGGCGGGTCAGGCCAGAGGGCGAATCCATGAATCGAGAGATCTTACACTCGGCCAGATAGAAGTCCTGCAGGAACAAGGAGGCGTGCTGAGGGCGTCTGAGGCCCAGAGGGCTACCCGGAAGGATGGGACAGCCGAGGAACGCGTTCTCATACCGGAGGTGGCCTGTGAATAGGGGGTGGCTCTGGGACGTTCTCAAGGGCGCTCTCAAACGCTCGTCGCCCTTGGGGCGGCAGCGACGAGAAGCATCCGCGGTCACGCGTCGTTCCTTCACGCACCGCAAAGTCGTCGAGGCGGCCGGCCGCGCCGCTCCGCGGGGCCGCACGCAGGAGCCGCCGGAGTGCGCCGCTCGGTCTGAAAAGGTACTCTGGGCCTGCCTGGGAAATGACCCTCAATGGAACAAGCAATATCGGGTTCAGTGGATGCAGGGACGAGTTCAGGCGGGCTATTACGATCAGCCGGAGGTGAGGGCCAAGGTCGTGAGAGTCCTCATGGAACATCTCTGCCTTCACTGACCCGGTGATGAGGGCGTCCGGGGGCTGTTGATGAAGTGGTCTTGACAGACGGCGTCGCGAATCAGGGGTTTCTCAACCCGCCCCACAGGATACCCGTGTCATCCAGGGAAAGCCACTGTACCCGCCTACGTAGAGCTTCCAGAGACAGGCCTGCAGAAGACGCTCCATCGCCGGATTTACGGTTGCCGGGGACTCCCCGTTGGTGTAGTATGAACCGGCCCTCGCGTTGCGTGGAGCGGCTGGGCTGGCGATAGTCAACGGGAGTCGACTTCGATGAGAGTGCTGGTCGTCGACGACGACAGAGATCTAAGGGGATCGCTGTGCAGCTCCCTCAAGGAGAGCGGGTTTGCGGTTCTCGAGGCGGAGTCCGGCAGCGGAGCCCTGGAGTTTGTGCGCCTGGAGTCTCCCGAACTCGTTCTCCTGGATGCCGGGCTTCCCGACATGGACGGGATGGAGGCTCTTCGGCAGATCCGCCGGACCGACCGCGAGGCGCTGGTGATCATGATGACGGCGGACGGCCGGGCGGATTTCGGCATTGAAGCCGCCCGTCTCGGCGCGATGGATTGCGTGACCAAACCCTTCGATCTCGACCAGCTTCGGGGAGTGGTGGGCGATGCGTTTGACAGCGTTCGCCTGAGGCAGGAAGCACGGCGCGCCGAACACCTGAAGGTGGGACACCGGGAGTCGGACCGTTTGGTTCTCGGCAAGAGCAAGGGCATGCGCTCCATCGTCGATATCATCGAGAAAGTGTCCGCGAGCAAAGCATCGACGGTTTTGATCGAGGGAGAAAACGGAACCGGCAAGGAGATGGTGGCCAAGGCCATTCACTTCCTGAGTCGTGATCGCAACGGCCCCTGGATCGACGTCAACCTCGCAAATCTCCCGGAAAGTCTCATCGAAAGCGAACTATTCGGTCATGAGAAGGGTGCGTTCACGGATGCCCGATCGCGGAAACTGGGGCTCACGGAAATGGCGGCCGGGGGGACGCTCTTCCTCGACGAAATCGGGGAGATGCCGCCCCAGGTTCAGGCGAAACTGCTCAAGGTGATCGAAACCAAAGTATTTCGGCGGCTTGGAGGTGTTTCGGATCTCCGGGTGGATACCCGAATCATCGCCGCTACGAACCGGGATCTGAGGGCGATGGTGCAGGAGGGAGGCTTCAGGGAAGATCTCTATTTTCGCCTTCGGGTGATTCCCATTCGCGTGCCGCCGCTTCGAGAGCGCTCGGCGGACGTGTCCCTCCTGGCGCAGTTCTTCGTTGAGCAATTCAACCGCGAGCTGTCCAAGAACGTGAAAGGGTTCTCGCCGGAGGCAAGGGCGCTGCTTCTTCGATACCCGTGGCCCGGGAACGTGCGGGAGCTGAGAAACGTGATCGAACGGGTGATGATTCTAGAGGCAAAGGAGGTCATTCTATCCGAGCACCTGCCGAGCGAGATCCTGATGGGAGCGCAGGGACGTTCAGCGGCGGGAGAAGCCGCCACGGTCTCGGCAGAAGCGAATGACGAATTCCTTCCGGTCCCCCTCAGTATCATCGAGAAGAGACATATCCAGGAAACGCTCATATGGGCCAACGGGAACAAAACCCGAGCCGCGAAAGCGCTGGGGATTTCCCGACAAACCTTACGGGAGAAGCTGAAACAGTATCAGAAAGACGAACTCCTTCGGTGATAGCCCGGCGATGTGCACGGTGAGGGCAAAGTTCCCGCTTTCGCCCTCGCGGTGCTGAGAAAGCGGTGGCAGGAAAGTTGCCGCCGCTTGTTTTCTGTCCGGATATTCTCCAACACCGAAGGTCCGCTGGGTGATTCTCGCAGATCTTCAGCGTCGGCTACTGCCCTTTGTCCGCTCCGCGTACCACCCTCTTCATTTCACAAACAAGGTTACCATACGACATCTAACCACTTGTGGCGGAACGCGTTAAAGCTCCGGCACCGTGCTTCCTGTCGCTCTCGAAATCGTAAACCCGGGACGGTGTCGGCCACGTGCGGACAGTCCGGCATCGGGGGTCCGTTTCTTGCGAAGGGATGTGGAGTCTGAGATTTCCGTGGGGAGATCGTGAGACGGACCCACGGATGGGCGGCGTCTCGCTGCTGTGGAAAGGGTCGGTCCTTCTGGGTGCAATCTCTGGATCGTACGTTGGGTCGGAGTCCAACACTTGCCATTCATTCCAAAAGACATCGACGACTGCGAAATCCTGATTGACGAGGCCGAGGATACCGTTCGGCTCGCGGAACGCCATCTGGATGATGCCGAAGCACGGATGGCGGCCCTCGAGGACGACACGCGGGTTCTCTGGGCGTGGATGGCGGCGAGTCTCCCGGGTGTTGTCGTTCAGGATGACGAGCACGGCATATGGAGACGGACAGGGCTCAACTGAGCAGTAGCGTCTGAGGCGGGTCGGCAACGAAACATGCGCCGCCGGTCCCGAAGGCGCTGTCGGCAGGGGGGGGCGACGCACGGTGTTGCCGGGGCGGGCCGAATCGGAACACGCAACCGGCCCCCTCTCGAGGTAAGGAAGTCGGGCGGTCACGTGGCAGGTCTCTTTGAATCGTGCACGGGTTCGAAGAGGCGGCGCAATGGGCGCACTTCGCATGATGAGGTGGTGAACGATGGCGGAATCTCTTCTCAATGTTCAAAACTCCGATCAGCGACTGGCGGGCAGCTGGTCCGGTCCCCCGTTTGAAACCCGAGAGGCGTGGCAGCTCTACAAACACGAGCGTGACCCCCGGGCCAGGGACCATCTGGTTCTTGAGTATGCCCACTTGGCGAAGTACGTGGCGGGCCGGCTGGCGATCGGCCTGCCCCCGACGGTCCAAATCGACGACCTGATCAGCTCGGGGATTCTGGGTCTGATGGATGCCATCGAAAAATACGATCCCAAGAGGGACACGAAGTTCGAGACGTATGCCATGACCCGCATCCGGGGCGCGATGCTCGATGAGCTCCGGGCCCTGGACTGGGTGCCGCGCTCGACACGCAGAAAGGCCCGCTTACTCGAAGACGCCTATGCCACTCTCGAGGCGGAACTCGGCCGCTCGGCGACCGATACCGAAGTGTCCACACACCTGAGGATTTCGCCGAGGTTGCTGCAGGAGATGCTGGCCGAAATCAGCGTGTCCTCGCTTCTCTCGCTGGACGGCTTCATGATGGCCGGGAGTGGCGAAGAGGTTTCCCGCCTGATCGATCACTTCAAGGACGCCGATGCCGCCAGCCCGTCGGCCCAGCTGGAGGTCGAGGAAGTCCGGAGGATCCTCAGTTCGGCGATTCGGAACTTGCCGAAGCGGGAGAGAGAAGTCATCTCCCTGTATTACTTTGAAGAAATCACAATGAAGGAGATCGGGAACATCCTCGGTGTATCCGAGTCGAGAGTCTGCCAGATCCACACGAAAGCCATTTTGAGGCTCAGGGGCAGACTGCGAAAGAACCGCGACGCGCTGGCGAAAGTGTTTGCCGAAGGCTCTCTGGGCAAGGAGTACGCCGGCAAGAGGCAGGGATTCGGAGAGACGTACACCGGAGCCAGAGTTGGAAACGCGTATCCCGTGGCATCCGCACTGTGAACACCGAGACACGTAGAGACAGGCCGAAACCGTAGAGGGCAGACCGCCGGGGGGGCAGAGAATGATGGACCCGGAGAGAGACGATTTCTCGACTGCGATCGCGACGACTGGGGAAGAAGAGGTGGGGGTGGCCGTATCGGAGCAGCCGCAGGAAGAGGAAGTCGGAAGCATCTGGAAAGAGAAGGTCCTGGTCGTTGACGACGAGGAGCGGGTCTGCCAGACCCTTGAGGAGTTTCTGACGTTGAGGGGATACTTGGTGGACGTCGCCTCGGGCGGCCCGGAGGCTCTCAGGATGCTGAGAGAGAACGTCTACGCCCTCCTGCTCACGGACTTGATGATGCCGCGGATGAACGGGATCGAGCTGATGGAGCAGGCCAGAGAGTTGGATCCGGACCTGATGGTGGTGATCATCACGGGGTTCGGGACGATTGAGACGGCCGTGCAGGCGCTCAAGCAAGGGGCCTACGATTACGTTCTGAAACCGTTTTCGTTGATGGAAATCGAACGATCCGTTGAACGGGCGCTCGAGAAGCGCAGGCTGGCGCACGAGAATCTCCAGCTCGGGGAAGTGAACCGCCGCCTGCGGGAGATCGACGCCGTCAAGTCCGATCTGCTCGGAATCGTCTCTCACGAATTCCGGACGCCGCTGACGAGCCTGAAGGGCTATGTTTCGCTACTCGAGAGCGGGGGTCTGGGCGCCGTGTCGGAAACGCAGATCGAAGCGCTCCAGGCCGTGGGGGAGAACACGAGACGCCTGGAGAAATTGGTCGACAACATCCTGGTTCTCGCCGAGATCGGAGGCGGGAGTGGGGAAATCCGGATGCAGGACGTCGATCTGGGGGCGGTTCTGAACCGGGCGCTTCAGGAGATCCGTCCGGAGATGGAAGTGTCGGGAAGCCGGGCCGAGGTATCGGTTGACGCGGATCTTCCGGCCGTGAGCGGCGACTTCGACAAGCTTGTGATGGCCGTCGGCAACTTGATTGACAATGCCGTCAAGTTCAAGTCGGAGGACGGGATCATCCGGACCGCCGTGACTGCTCAAAGCGCAAGGGGGGAGGGGTGGATCGACCTGACGATCTCCGACAAGGGCATCGGGATCAGCGAGCAGGATCTCAACACAATCTTCGATCACTTCGTTCAGGTTGACATGAGCGCCACGCGACGCGTCGGCGGAGTCGGATTGGGATTGTCCGTCGTGAAGGAAATCATCCACCGACATGGCGGGGCCGTGAAAATCCAGAGCAGACCGGGTGAAGGTACGACCGTCAGTGTCTCGCTCCCGACCCGAACGATCTCCTAGTTCGGATGGGTCTGGTGAGTGCAACGCTTGGGAGAAGAAAGCGAGAGCCCCGAGGCCGATTTCTCGGCTCCGGGGCTTCGTGCATCATGTGGTGGGTTTCTCGGCGAGGGCCAGGATCGCCCATCGTGTCTGAGAGCCTGTCTACAAGCGTGCGTACCCACGCACGCGCTATCCCGCCACGCAGAACGGGGTCGTCCCGTACCAGTCCAGAAACCAGCCGGACGAACAGGCCAACACGAAAGCCGTCGCCACCGCAAGGAGCAGCCCCCACAAACAGTTCCTGGCCATGCCATCCACTCCCTTTGCGGACCCCGGTCGGCGGGACGGGGGTCGGCAATAATGGTGCCCCGCTACCACAGCCACCAGAACGGATCGATAAACGTCCCCACAAATCCCCAGACCTCCCCGAGTAACAGCGCGATCATCTGTTGTCGCCTCCCTTCTCGTGGCTCAGCAATGCAGCCCTCGGTGAGTGTCTGAACAGATGACCTGGCACCGCGGGTCTCCGCAGTGTCGGGGGATTGGCCACCCAAGGTGGTCGATCCGGAGATACGAACGTGCAAGACTCGGACCATTCCGGGGGGGCCGGAGGAGGTGTCGGAACGAATCCATCTACCGGTTGTGTTGTCAAGATGTTGTCGCCGTAAGGTGGACGAATTCTTTCTTTGACGTGCGGTTTTGCGGAAAGAGAAGTCGAGGAGTGCAGAATGCACGCTGCATTTTGCAACGGAATTGGCCGGCCGTTTGCAAGAAACCTGACCGGCGGTGGGCCCCGCGGCGTCCAGGGCGGCGCCCGTCCCATGTTTCAGTCGAGCCCGAGGGTCACCAGGGTAACGTCGTCCTGAATGGAGCCCAGCGTGAACTGATGAACGGCATCGTAGATCTTGTTCGCCAGTTCTTCGGGAGACTTGGTCTCCAGTGAACCGAGGAGAGACTGCAGGCGAATGCGGCCGAAGGTCTCCTCATCCTCGTTGAGTTCCTCCGTCACGCCGTCCGTGTACAGCAGGAGGATGTCCCCGCGGTCCAGGGGAATTTCTCGATCGATATACCGGGTTTCGTCGGTCACGCCTAGGAGCATTCCCGTGGAATCCAACGCTTCGATCTGACCGGAAGAACGAAGCAAAAGTGGCGGGTCGTGCCCCGCGCTGGCATAGAGGAGCCGCATCGCCTGCAAGTCGACGATTCCATAGAAAAGGCTGGCAAACCTCTCGGGGCCGAATTTCTCGAGCAGGCGCCGATTTGCCCTTTCCAGCACGACGGCCGGTGGAAGCTGCGTTTCCGCTTCTGCACGGAATGCCGCCTGGAGAGTAGCCATCAGAATCGCCGCCGAAACGCCCTTCCCGCAAACGTCCGCAATGGCCAGGCCCAGGCGATGATCATCGAGAACGATGTAGTCGTAGAAATCGCCTCCGACCTCCTGGCACGGAATGTTCATTCCGCTGACTCTCACGCCCGGAAACCGGGGTGGGGATTTCGGAAGAAGCCGAGTCTGAATTTCTCTGGCGATTTCCAGCTCGTGCTGCATCTTTTCCCGGGCTTCCTTCTCCTCACGCAGACTGGCCGCCTCGATGGTCCGGGCCGTTTGGGAAGCAATCGCCTCCACCAGGGCATGATCCTGGCGCGAGAGCGGCTCGTGGGATTTCCGGTGGCCCACCGAGAGGACGGCGATCAGCCGACCCTCGGAGATCACCGGAACCAGGAGGGCCGAGCCCATCCGTTCGAGCATGGCCCGTTCCTCGTACGGGAGAGCTTCAAGACGAGGATTCCCGCCCAGTTTCTCCAGGGGGAGCGGCAGCTGTTCGTCCTGGAGCCACCGTACGGTTTCCTGCTCTGATCGGAACACCGGATTGCCCGTCGCCAGGTTGGATTCACCGGCTTCGGCGCGAACCACGAAATGCCGGCCGACCGAATCCAGAAGAAGCACAATGACGGTCTCGACCTTCAGAACATCCCCCAGTTGCACGGCGAAGCTCTCTAGAATCTGAGAGAGGTTCATCGGACTCGTAAGCAGCTGCCGGAAGTCACGCAGCGTATCCGGGAAACTGTACCTCCCCATGTAGAATACGCGATCGACCATCCGCTGGATGCGATCCCTGAGGGTGCTGAAAACCAAGGCAATGATGAAAATGGAAACGACGGACAGGAACAGGGTAAGGCGACCCTTCAGATGCAGAAGGTACCCGCCGAGTCCCTGCACCAGTCCAACATAGATGGCGACGAGCGCGGCGGTCAGGAGCGTATAGGCCACCGAGCGCCGCACGATGATATCCAGATCCATGAGACGATACTTCACGATCGCGTGTCCGAAAGAGAATGGGATGAGGAGAAGCGTCAGGAACGCGTATCGGAAGCCCGGAATGTGGGCGGATGGGTCAATGGTGAGAATCAGCGAGAGTGCGACCAGAGGACCGACCCCGAGCAGGGTCCCGGCGAGAACGTATCGAAGGCGGCGCTTCATGGCGGGAGACTGCTGGGCACGAAAGCTGTGGACGAAGGACAGGAAACCGAGCAGGTAGTAGAGCGTAATGACCACGGAGCCGATGTCCTGGAAGACGAGAGCCGTCTGTCCGATACCCCGCCTACGGATGATCATCAGATCGAACATGAGACTCGCCGCGAGCATGATAAGAGCCGGGATGTAGAGCAACGGACCGATACGGGGGTGACGGGCAAGAAGCCGCTTTCGTTGTGGAAATACAAGAAAGAAATGCAGGAAGACGGCCGGCAATAGGAGTACGCAGATGTTGTAGAGCATCTTCGAGGCGAGGAAGAACCGCATCCCCGCCATGGGCGGGCTGGCCGCGAACACCCCCGCAAAGAAGAAGCAAGTCAGGAAGAACAGCGTACCGATCTTGTCGCTTCGCTGAAGGAAGACCACGAGCCCAATGGCTAGAAAGAAGACGCTCACCCCGGTCTGGCTCAGCCGTCGAGCGAGCTCGGATGTCGGCAGCTTGGTGAAGGTCAGGGGAAGATCCATAACACGCCCCTGACGCTCGATCGTATAAACTCTCGTGCCGCCCGGTGTGGGGGGGAGGTGCGAGGGAGCATAGTCGAGAAGACGGTCTCCGGGCTGGAAACCGGCTTCATCGCCGGGCGAGCCCGGGGACACCCGGGCCACAAGCCATTCCTTCTTCACAAGGCCGTCATAGGGAGCTTCGATCGTCTGTCGCGCTGTGAGAACCAGCACAACAAACAGCAGAAAACTCAGAATGACAGCCGCCCAGCGATCGCGGCCACTCGCATGCGTCCATCGAACGGGGGTGGGCAACATAGACGGGCCACCTCCCGGAACCCAGAAGGTCGGTGTTCGCGCAGCCCGAATGCCGGACAAGTTCCGCGCGACAAGAAGCCACTTGCGTGAAGCCTGCGTCCAACCTTTCGTCGACCATTCTCCCGGCGGGAGCGGTTCTTTGTCAAGTGGTATTCCAAGCACCCCGGCTCACAGGGAAAGAGACTTGCATGGGATGCGGACGTGTGGTAGCTTCCTCCCAACATTCTCGATTGTCAAACAGGGGGTGATTGTTGGCTAACGGACGCAGGAAACCTGAACCGGAAGAAGACAAACTCGTCGCAACGTATCTGGCCGTCAGAAATTACGCCGTCCATCACCGTTCGGCGCTTCTTCTCATTGCCGCTGCAGTGCTTGTGGGGGTCGTCGTTTCGGCGCTGGTGGCCAATTCCCGCGCCAAGACGCGCCACGAGATCGAGGTCCAGATCTCAGAAGCCGTATTTCTCATTCAGGCCATGCAGCATGAACGCGGGGCCCTGATGCTGGAATCCATTCTCGAAAGGCATCCCGGGGGAGACCTGGGCGCCGATATTCGGTATCACCTGGCCAGTGCCCAATTTCTCGCAGGAAACACCCGCCGGGCCCTGGAGCTCTATAACGACATGGTCGCCAGGGGGCCTAAGGATCCGCTCCGCAGATTCAGCGCGCGCGAGGCCATTGCTCAGTGCCACGAAGCCGAAGGCCAATTCGCGGTAGCCGCCGAAACCTACGAGAAACTCGTCTCCGAGGCCCCGGACAATGCCGCCGGCCCACTGGCCCTGGCCAATGCGGCCCGCTGCTATGAGAAGGCGGGCAACCTGGCTGCCGCAAAGCGCGTGGCCCACCGTCTGCAGGAGGAATTCCCGGAAAACCAACACTGGCAGCGGGAGGGTACACGCCTGGCCGCTCGTATCGCTGTCCTGGAGGCGTCTGAAGGGGAATTCAGCGCGCAATAGGGATATACGTCGTGACAAAGGGTCTCCTTGCCAGGGAGGCCCTTTGGCTTGCCCCGCCTGAAGTACGTATAATATGTATTATGTAAAGTCGCAGCCACGACAAATAGTGGCAAGCCCCTCGGCTCACCACTCCCTACCGTGATCTCGCATTGTTGATCTCTCGCTACTGAGGACCGTCATACGCCTGCGGAACGTGGCCCTCACCAGCCTCCGACGGTCTTGGCGACAAGCTCCCTGGCGAGTTTGTCGACGGCGGTCTCTCTCGCGCCGTCTTCGCTCGTGGAAGCCTCTTCCGTTTGTGTGGCGTCGGAAGCGGCGATTGCCGACGGATCCAGGGTGTACGTGGCCCAGGCGCTCAAATCATCGTCGCTCCAGAGAGTCTTGGTGCTCTTGCGGTCCTCGTATTCAACCCTGGTAACGATCTCGAGTTTGTACTCTGTCACGGTGCCCTGGGCGTCGAAGGAAAACGGGATTCTGCGGTAGTCGACGATGGTGCCCCAGAGAATGGACTCGGCCTCTGGCTCGGCGACCACGGCGAGGTGGTTGTCGGCCACGAAGGCGTCGACCACGGCTCGGGTGACCGTCTCCTCGAGGCCATGCTCAAGCGTTTGGTTGGCGAAGAGCGGGACGGCGATCGACTTGAGGTTTGTCCCTCCGGTGGCCGAGGTCGAGTAGTAACCGCAGCCGCCGGCTGTGAGGAACGGGAGGACAAGAGCGAGCGAAAAGAGATGCCTAGCGACTGACAGGGTCGTATTCCGCACCGGCGATTTCCTTCCGAAGATCGTAGAGCTTCATCCGGTAGCGGAGCTTATCACGGTTCATGCCCAGGAGCAAGGCGGTTTTCGTCTGGTTCCAATGGGTCAGGGCGGAAGCCGAGAGAATGAGGTTCTTTTCGAGATCGGCCAGGAGCCCCTCGGCATCGATGCCGGATTCCGGGAACTCGCCGCAAAGAGCCGCCTCGAGCGGCGTCGCAAGAGGCGCCGCGTTCGGGGCCTCACACGGCCGAAGTCCGAGATTCTGGCTGCGGAGCGTCTCGCCGGACTCGAGCAGGATCGCGCGCTCGAGCGTATTTCGAAGTTCCCGCACATTTCCCGGCCAGGAGTGCGCCATGAGGAGCTGTTCGGCCTCCTCCGTAAAGCCCGTGAAGGACTTGCCGAAAGAGACGTTGAATTCGTGCATGAAGTGCCTTGCGAGGATCAGCACGTCCTCTCCCCTCTCTCGAAGCGGGGGAATCACAACGGGCACAACCTTCACGCGGTAGTAGAGATCCTCTCGGAAGCCGCCCTGCTTGACGGCCGCCTCGAGATCGCGGTTGGTGGCCGAGATGATACGGACGTCTACGCGAATATCTTTGGTCCCGCCCACGCGCTTGAAGATCATCCGCTCGAGAACGCGCAAGAGTTTGGCCTGGATCGTCAAGGGCATCTCGCCGATCTCGTCCAGGAAAAGCGTTCCACCGTCGGCGAGCTCCAGCAGACCCTTCTTCATGCTCTTGGCGTCGGTGAAGGCGCCCCTCTCGTGCCCGAACAACTCGGACTCCAACAGTTCGTCGGGAAGCGACGCGCAGTTCAGATCCATGAACGCCCCGGCCCGGCGGGGACTCAAGTTATGAATCACGTGCGCCACGAGTTCTTTCCCGGTTCCACTCTCCCCCTCCACAAGCACGCTGGTCGTATTCGATCGGGCAACCTGCTCGATCATGGAAAGGACGCGGCGCATCTTCTCGCTCTCGCCGACGATGACGTCCGCGTCGTACTGCTTCTGGTGCTTCCGGCGCCAGTGGGACAGTTCCATGGTCAGCCGGTGAGAATCCATCGCCTTGCGGATGGACATCAGCAACTGTTCGATGTTCAGCGGCTTGGGGATGTAGTCGAAGGCACCCAGCTTCATGGCCTCGACGGCCGACTCCACCTCCCCATGGGCGGTGATCATGATGACGGTGATCTCCTGGGCGATCTTCTTGATTTCCTCAAGGACGGCGGTTCCCTTGAGATCGGGAAGCCTCAGGTCCAGGAGAACGATATCCGGGAGAAACTCGTTGCATATTTCGAGCCCCCGCTCGCCGGTTGCGGCGGTACGGACTTCGAAGTCCTCATCTTCCAGAGTCTGCGCCAGAAAGTGCCGGATGGTCGCCTGGTCGTCGACGACGAGGATGCTGGGTCGCATCAGATGTTCCTTCCTCACTCCTCGTATTGCGGCAGGGCCACCGAGAAGTGGAGCCGATGTCCGGGTGTGCCGGAGACCTCAACGACGCCGCCGTGGGTCTCAAAGATCTGGGATGCAACGTAGAGCCCCATCTGAGCATCCCAGGTTGGAGAAGATGGATCGAAGGCCTCCGCAAACTTGTGCGAATCCTGCAAAGGAGTGCTGCAGCGGATGTCCACAACCGCGTATTCTCCGTGAGGAGGTCTCCCTCCCAGCGAGACCTCGATCGACCGACGAGCGGCCTGAATGCGGACCGTGCTCTCTTCGGTGGCGGCACCGAGCACTCGCTCGAACAATGCCGAGAAGGCACGCGTCAGCTGGTCGCGATCTCCCCGGATCGACGCCGAGAACGGTTCGGCATGGAACGAAACGACGAGCTGCCTGGCTTCGAGGATTCCCCGGTGGACGGCCAACGCCTCGCCGAGGCTCTCACGCAAGTTGAAGCGTGAGGGCTTCGCCTCGCATCGGGTACGAAGGTCCGCCAGGCGCTGGATCATCTCGTTCAGGTTGCTGACTTCCGACAAGACCATGTCGATTGTCTCGCGGTGCCGATCATCGTCCTTCAGCGCGCGGTCCAAGTACTGAATCCCCGTCGAGATTCCCGTGAGAGGGGTGCGCAGATCGTGCGCGATGGCCGACGCGCAGCGGCCGACGGCCGCGCAGCCGTCCGACAGGCGGTAGGCGAAGGGCCGGGATCCTCCTGCCTCGCACTCCACCCGCACGGCGAGCGCAAAACAACCGGCCTCCCCCCAGCGAAGAGGCTGCAGCGTGGCACGGCTCTCACGGCGTCCCTCCGCCGTACAGACAGAAACCGCTTCACTCCAGGGAGACGACCCGTCTCTTGCCCTGGACAGCCACGACCGAACCGTCTGTTGATCGAACACGTCCGATTGCAGGAGATTCCCTTCCGAGAAATCCTCACGGGACTTCCCCAGCCAATCCTCGAAAGCCGCGTTGGCCAGAAATACGGTTCCCGAAGGGTCGCACAAGAACATGGGGTATGGGACGGCGTCCGCGAAGGTGCTCCCGATTCGCCGGAGCGCGGCGACTTGAGATTCGAGCATTGTCGGTTCAGCCACACTCATGTGGGGTCTCTGGGAGAAGGGGATGTTTGTCGGCCCGGCGCGCCGGGCCGCAGTGCGCTTCTAACCTATGGTCGGTTCAGGGAGTGCAATGCTTGAGCAAGAATTTGCCAATGAAGGCCAAACTGCCGGAACGGGCTCGGGGGTCAAGAATTGCGGTGCCAGGAGACGGTTCGGTCGAGTCCCTCCTGGAAGGTCACGGTGGGTGAGAATCCGAGAAGCCGCTCGGCTTTGCGGATATCGGCGCGAGAATGACGCACATCTCCCGCCCGGGGCGGCAGCCGCTTCGGCTCGGGACGCACGCCGGTCAGCCGCCCGATTCTCTCGAGGAGGTCATTCACGCTGAATTCACTGCCGCAGGCGGCATTGATGACGTTTCCGGCCGCCGCCTCGGCCTCGGCCGCCAGCAGGTTCGCCTCCACCACGTTGGCGACGTAGGTGAAGTCGCGGGTTTGCTCACCATCACCGTAGATCTCGATGGGACCACCCTCAAGGAGTGCTCTCACGAAAAGGGGAACGACGGCCGCGTAGGGCGAGTCGGGGTCCTGGCGAGGGCCGAAGACGTTGAAATAGCGAAGCGAGACCGTCTCCAGGCCGTAGACATGATAGAAGGCGCGGCAACAATCTTCTCCGGCCACTTTGGAGGCGGCGTACGGCGAACGAACGTCGGTGGGCAGATCCTCGTGTTTCGGAGACACGGAGGATTCCCCGTAGGCGGAGGAAGACGCGGCGTAGACGAACCGGCTCGCTCCCGCATCCCGGGCCGCCAGAAGAACGTTCAGGGTGCCCATCACATTGATTTCCGTGACCCCTTGCGGGTCATCGACGGAACGGGGCACGGATGCGGCGGCGGCCAAGTGAAAGACCCATTCCACGCCCCGAGAGGCATCCGTCACGGTCTTGAGGTTCCGGATGTCGCCCCGAACCACCTCAATGCGATCATGGAAACCCGCCAGATTCTCCTCCCTGCCCGAAGAGAAATCGTCGAGAACGCGGACCCGGTGTCCCAGCCCACTCAACGCTTCCGAGAGGTGCGAACCGATGAATCCCGCTCCCCCCGTCACAAGGCATGTTCGCATCGTTCGATCGCCCAACGGACCGGTGGCTCCGCTGCTCCGGCTGTGGATCGCGTACAACCGGGTTCAAAGTCTGTGAATATGGCTTCCCTCAATCCCCGCCAGCGCGTTTCTTGTATCGACAATGGTCCTCGCGTTGGCCACCGTCATTTTGTAGTCGAACGCGCTGTGATCCGTGATGATGGTCACGCAATCGTAGTGTGGAAGAGACGTGGCCGACATCGGCACGGACTGAAGCACGGTCCCATTGGTTTCCAAGCTGGGAACGTACGGATCGCTGTAGGAGACCTCGGTGCCCTTGGATTGAAGAATGCGAATGATGTCGAGAGCCGGCGACTCCCTGACGTCGTCAATATCCTTCTTGTAGGCCACGCCCATGATGAGAACCCGGGAACCGCGGAGACTCTTGGCAACGTCGTTCAAGGCATCGCCGATCATACCGACGACGTGGTAGGGCATGTTCGCGTTGATCCGTCCCGCAAGCTCGATGAATCGCGCCTCGAACCCCGTCATTTTTACCTTCCACGAGAGGTAGAACGGATCAATGGGAATGCAGTGCCCCCCCAGCCCGGGCCCCGGGTAGAAAGGCATGAAACCGAAAGGCTTCGTCGCGGCCGCGTCGATGACCTCCCAGACGTCGATGTTCAGGCGGTGGCACATAAGAGCAATTTCGTTGACGAGGCCGATGTTGACGCTGCGGAAGGTGTTCTCGAGGAGTTTGACCATCTCGGCCACCTTGGTGGATGAAACCGGAACGACCTTCTTGAGACAAGACTGGTAGAGCATGACGGCGGTCTCGGTGCATCCGCTCGTCACCCCTCCCACCACCTTGGGGATGTTGCCCGTGATGAACTGCCGGTTTCCCGGGTCCACCCGCTCCGGCGAGAACGCCAGATGAAAGTCCTTCCCCACCCGAAGGCCCGTCTTCTCGAGACTGGGCAGAATGATCTCTTCCGTCGTTCCCGGGTATGTCGTGCTCTCGAGAATAATCAGCTGCCCCGGCCGCAGGCGGCCGCTGATCTCATCGACCGCCGAGATGATGTGAGAAACGTCCGGATCCTGCGTCTTTCGAAGCGGGGTCGGAACACAGATGTTGATGGAATCCAAATGGGCAATCGCGTCGTACTTACGAGTGGCGCGGAGTTTCTCCTGGCGGACCAGCTTCTGGAGGCGGCCGCCGTCCACATCGGCGATGTAGGATTCGCCCTTAAGGATCTTCTCGACCTTCCATTCCGCCGGGTCGATCCCCGTGACGTCGAAACCGGCGCTAGCGAACTCCACGGCCAGGGGCAGCCCGACGTAGCCGATCCCGAGGACGCCGACGCGTGCCTCCCGGTCTTTGATTCGGCGCCTGAGTTCCGATAGGGGCATGGGGTGGAATCTCCAATCTGGGTGGGCCATCGAGCCCGAGAAACGCATCTCCTAGACGTGCAACTCCGTATCCTGTGGAAGATTACAGTGTCGGAAACCCATTGTCAACGCGATTTCAAATCACAGTGTCGGAAACCCATTGTCAACGCGATTTCAAGTCACCGTGTCGGAAACCCGTTGTCAACGCGATTTCAAGTCAGCGAGTGCTCTGCCTAGTCTTCTCCCACGACACAGATTCGATTCCTCCCCTTGTTCTTCGCTCTGTAGAGGGCCTCATCGGCTTGTCCCAGAAGCACCTCGACCTCCTCCCCATCCTCGGGGTAAGAGGAAACGCCGACACTGGCCGTGATCTTGCGAACCTCGCCGGCAAAGGGATGGGATTCCACGGCAGTCCGAATACGTTCGGCCACGATGCTGGCTCCGCGCTTGTCGGTCTGAGGGAGGATCACCCCGAACTCGTCGCCCCCGTATTTGGCCAGGGTGTCCACGGCCCGAAGTTGGGCCTGGACAATGCCGGAGAAGGCCGTCAGAAGCCGACTGCCCGCCAGATGACCGTGGAGGTCGTTATACTCCTTCAGGTGATCGATATCCACCATGAGAAAGGAAAAGATCTGCTGGAACCGGTTCGCTCGCTTGATCTCGCGCCGGACAGCGTCCAGAAGGTATCGGTAGTTGTGCGCTCCCGTCAGATCATCGGTCGTAGACAGCTTACGGAGTCTCTCGAATGAGGACTGCTGCTCCAAAGCTTGAAGCCCGACCGAAGCCAGCTGGGACAGATCCGTCAGAGCGAATTGCGGGTCGGATAGGTCTTCTTCGAATACGAGAATCAGGCATCCGATCGCAGGTGCGGTGTTCTCCAGAGGTGCAACCAGAAGATGCCCCGGGTTGGCTACACCCGGAACGCCGTCTCGCCCCGGGTCGAACAGCGCCGGATCCGCGGGGAGGGCAAGCGCAAAGGGCTTGGCTTCCCGTATCGCCTTGGCCACGAGATGACCCGGATCAGGAAGTGCCGTGCGGCCGACCTTTGCGGACGATCTTTCGAAACGGTGCCTCGTCAGAAAATACTTGGTGACCGGCCGTCCGCCGAGGAAAAGGGCGCCGCCGTCGGCGCGGAAAAGGGCCAGGGAGGCTTTCAGGAGAGACCGGACAACAGGGTCCGGCTCCTCCTCAGAGCGACTGTAGGCGAACATTTCCCGAACGGCCGCAAGAGCGCCCGTGAGATTCATGTCCACATGCCCAGCCTCGGCCATGGATCATCACCTCTCGATGGTACTCCGAGAACGCCGGGCGTCATGGTCGGCTCTCGCCATCTTGCCGCCCGTTCTCTCGATGTTGAGCCCTCCGCTCCGAGCACAATCCACTGAGTGCGCGCCAGATGGAGCGCGCCGCCAGAGCCAGGGCGGCGACCAGGGCGGCCGGAATGTAGCAAACCTGCGCCACCGGCAGATCCCTCTTGTCGCAGAGTTCCCAAAATGCCGCCAGCGCTCGAATCAGCGTCGCCGCCAGAGCAACGAGCACCGCTAGGCGCAGAACAAGAGCAATCTGTTCGCCCCGGGTCAGCCCGCCCCAGGAGCCGGTCTGCTTTGGATTCACGGCTAGCCCTCATTCGGCGGGCATCCCCCACCGAAAGAATCGGCCGCCGCAGGAAAAACATGAGACGGCAGTGCCGGCGGCCGACGGGTCCCCATCCTCGGTTTCTCCATCCGACATCATAGCGCCGCCGGCGAACCCGGTCAAGAGAGCTGGGCGGCGGGCCTCTTTCTGGCTTGCCGGGAAGCCGGCGTTCTTATATTGTGGCACAAGTAATGAGGTTAGCAAAGAAGCGAGTCGTGACTCGGCCTCAACCCGTTGGGTGCCGTTCCCCGGGCGGTCACTGGAGCCTGGAGAGGGGCCGTCGCCACGCCCTCCCGAGGTGCGAGGCCCAGTAAACGAAGGAGCCGAAGGATGAACGAATCACCGGACGCCGAGCTTTCCGAGCTTGCTCCTCCCCCCCGGCACTACCGCTGGACGGTGCTGGTTGTCATCAGTCTGGCCATGTTTGGAAACTACTACGTGTACGACACCATCAGCCCGATCGCGGATCTCCTGAAGAGCCAGCTGAATTTCTCGGACAGCAACATCGGAATGCTCAACGCCATCTACAGCCTTCCGAACATCATCCTCGTCCTGGTCGGAGGGATCATCATCGACCGCATCGGCGTGAAGCGCGCCACGATGCTGTTCGGCGTGCTGTGTTTTCTGGGTGCCGCAATCACGGCCATGACGGGAAAGTTTGCCATCATGGCCTCGGGCCGCCTCGTCTTCGGACTGGGGGCCGAATCTCTGATCGTCGCCGTGACAACGGCCCTGGCGAAGTGGTTCAAGGGAAAAGAACTCTCCTTCGCGTTTGGCGTCAACCTGACGATCGCGCGGCTCGGCTCGTACCTTGCGCTGAGGTCTCCCACGTGGGCGAAGGCCGCCTTCGAGAACTGGCAGTGGCCTCTTCTCATTTCCGTCGCCGTCGGGACGTTTTGCATTGTCGGCCCCCTGATTTACTGGACGATGGAAAACCGAGCGGTCAGGCGATACCAGATGGGAAAGGCCGGTGAAACGGACAAGGTCTCCTTCGGCGAGCTCTTCGGTATGGGCAGATCTTACTGGTACGTGGTGCTCCTCTGCGTCACGTTCTACTCGGCCATCTTCCCGTTCCAGACCTTTGCCATCAAGTTCTTCCAGGAAGCACACGGCACCACCCGTGAGTACGGCGGTGATCTGTCCGCCATGATTACGCTCTTCGCCATGATTTGCACCCCGCTCTTCGGCTATATGGTCGACCGCGTTGCACGCCGGTCGCTCTTCATGATGTTCGGCTCTCTCCTGCTCGTTCCGGTCTATCTCATGATGGCCTACACGGACGTTCACTTGAGGATTCCGATGGCGATGATGGGTGTCGCGTTTTCTCTTGTTCCCGCCGTGATGTGGCCATCCGTCGCATACATCGTCGATGAAAGGAGGCTGGGTACCGCCTTCGGCCTAATGACGATGATTCAGAATATCGGACTCGCCGGTTTCAACCTGTTGATTGGACGGGCCAACGACCTGGCGGGCGCGAGCGCGACGAATCCGGGGGGCTACGCTCCCGGGATGTGGATCTTCTCGATTTCGGGGTTCCTCGGGTTCTTCTTCGCGTATCTCTTGCGCAGGTCGGAGATGGGTCCCAACGCGCATGGATTGGAGACGATCACCGTCAGATCGAATGGGAAGTGAGGAACACCGGGAGATCCATCCGGTGCCGCCTTCGGGACGGAGTGGAAATGGGAAATCGGAAATGGGGCAAAACGCGAAAGCGAGCCTTGCGGCCCGCTCACGTTTTCTGGCACCCCCGGCGTGACTCGAACACGCGGCACACGGTTTAGGAAACCGTTGCTCTATCCACCTGAGCTACGGGGGCGCTCTCTCAATCACAGGACCTTCTTCACTGCGGTCTGTCGTCTGTCTTCCTCGATGTCGCGGCATCCCGGAACAACGCCTCCTGGCCGGACCGGCCGGACCCGCTATTCACGGTCATACGTAATCAGCGCATGTACGTCGTAGCCCTGGAGCTGACGTCGCCCGTTCAGAAAAGCCAGATCAATCAGGAATGAGAACCCCGCCACGACGCCTCCGACCTCTTCGATGAGACGGGCGGCCGCCCGGGCCGTTCCTCCGGTGGCGAGAAGATCGTCGACGATAAAGACGCGTTGACCGGGGGGAATGGCGTCCGCGTGAACCTCGAGTGCATCCGTGCCATACTCGAGCGTGTATTCCTGGAGACGAGTCTCGGACGGCAGCTTGCCCGGTTTCCGAACCGGGATCACTCCGAGACCGAGAGCCTTCGCCACCGCACTCCCGAAAAGGAACCCTCGGGCCTCTACACAGGCAATCGACTCTGCGTTCCGCGCGCGGGCCCGCTCGGCCATGAGATCCACGGCGCTTCCGAAACCGGCACCGTCCTTGAGCAACGTCGTGATATCACGGAATACAATTCCCTTCTTCGGGAAATCAGGAATCGATCGAATCAGCGTCTCCAGGTGGGCGCAATTCCCCATTCTACCGTCCTTGGCTCTGGCCGGTTCCTCCCGGCACCGTGTTGTTCCTTTCCGCGACCTCGATCAGACGTCTCAGCTTTCCGAGTGCTCGTTTCTCGATTTGCCGGATTCGCTCACGTGAGAGTCCGAAGGCCTTTCCGGTCTCCGCCAAAGATCGCGCCATGCCGTCCTGGAACCCGTACCGGAGACGAATGACGGCCTCTTCCTTCTCGCTGAGCTTATCGAGAAGCCCTTCCAGGCGCTCGTGTTCCAGCTGGAGTTCAATCAGCTCATCGACGGACGGCGCCCCATCCGGCATGATCTCTGAGAGGCGGTTCATGGCGTCGACGGAAGCAAGGGAGTCGAGGGACTTGATACTGGAAATGAGGGTCAGGATTTCCTCGACGCGTTCCTCCGACACATCCATTTCGCTCGCAATGTCGGCCGGCTCGGGTTCGCGCGCTAATTTGGCGGTCAATTTCTTCAGGGTCACCAGATAGCGATTCACCATCTGGATCACGTGGATGGGAATTCGAATCGTTCGGGTCTGTTCCGCGATCGCCCGGGTGATGGACTGCCGTATCCACCAGGCCGCGTAGGTGGAGAGGCGATAGCCCCGGTCCGTGCGGAACCGGTCAACGGCTCGAATCAGTCCGATATTGCCCTCTTCCACAAGATCGAGGAAGGGCAGACCCCGGTTCTGGTAGCGTTTGGCAATGTTGACGACGAGACGCAGGTTGCAGAGGATCAGCTCCTTGCGAGCCTCCAGTTCGCCCGCCTGCACACGATCGGCAAGGCTCCATTCCTCGTCCCGGGACAGCAGCGGGAAACGGCCGATCTCATCCAGGTACAGGCGGATCGGGTCGATGATCGCCGCCCGCGTGGATTCATCGTCCACGGCCTCGGCCGACTTGCGGCCTCCGGGTTTGGTGTCCCCTCGACTTCGAATCTCAACGCCGGCTTCCGTCAGGCAGTCGAAGAGCATGTCCAGCTGGTCCCAGGCAATCTGATGACGCTCGAAGAGGTCGTCGATCTCCTCGTGCGTCACGTAGCCCTGTTCGATCCCTTGCCTGACAAGCCTCTGGAGGGGCACTGTGGGGAGCTTTTCCCACAGGGCCGCGGTTTCCTCCGACATCCTCTCCACCTCAATCCACGGACCCGTACCGAACGCCGAATCCCTCGAAATCTCCCCTCGCCTTATCCCACAGCGGGGTGGCCCTGTCGACCCGACCGCTTTGAGGTCCCCTGCTGAGGGCCTGAAGAAGATCCTCGAGCGCCCCCCTCGGGCCTTCCGCCACGACCTCCACGTCTCCATCTCGGAGGTTCCGAGCATATCCCACAAGCCTCCGGACGGTGGCTTCTTCCACTGCGAAGAAGCGGAATCCAACGCCCTGGACGCGTCCGGAGATTCGTACAACTAGTCTGACTGGATCGTCGCCCACTTAGGGTTCCTACATGATAACACTACGTTACACCAATATGCTCAAGCACAAGGTTAACAGCGTCGACCGGATCCGACGCCCGCAGGATGGGTGCCTCCAGATCCCACGTATGTAACCCGACCACGGGCCGGCCGCATTGAAGCCCCAGGGCAATCTCCGACAGGGTACCGTAGGCTCCGTCGATCGCGATCAGACCGTCCGATGCCCGGACGACCAGCGCGTTTCGGGCCTCGCCGAGACCCGTCGGGATTGCGATCCTGATATAGGGATTCGCACTCGCCCGATCGAGAGTCGGCAGGATTCCTACCGTCATCCCGCCACGCTTCGAGGCTCCACGGGCGGCGGCTTCCATCACCCCCCCCATGCCTCCACAGACCAGCGTCACGCCCCGTTTTGCCAGCTCCCCACCGACGGCCTCTGCACATCCGGCCACTTCCGGCGTGCAGTGCCCCCCGCCGATCACGCCGACATACACCATCGAATCGTCCGCTGGAGAAATGGGTGAGTTATGGTCGGGGCGAGAGGATTTGAACCTCCGACCCCCTGCTCCCGAAGCAGGTGCGCTATCCGGGCTGCGCTACGCCCCGACCGCTCTCTTCAGTGTACACGGTATGCCGGGCAGAAGCAATGCCTCCCGTACCCACGATGCCGCGCTAGGAAGACGCAATACCCCAGATGCCGATGACTCCCGCGCAGGCCGCCACCACCACGACCCCGGCAATCAGAATCCCGGCCAGGATCGCAGGCAAAGCATACCAGAAACGGACGCCAAACACAAACGCCGCAACCGTGCCCGTCCAGGCTCCCGTTACCGGCAGGGGAATGGCGACAAAGGGAATGAGGCCGAGAGCCTCGTATTTCTCCACGAGCTTCCCCCGCCTGCGTGTCCTGGCGAACAACCACTGGAAGAACCTATCAAAAATGTCCCACCGCCTCAAGACACTTGACGCGGGTCCGAGTCCGAGAAGGAGCGGCACGACGGGAATGAAGTTGCCGATCACGGCGAGCACGTAAGCCGTTCCGAGACTCATTCCTCCGCCTTGCGGGTGGACGGCCCAAGGAATCGCCCCCCGCAGCTCGGACACCGGGAGCATCGCGATCAGAATCACGCTGAGTTCTCTGGGTAATCCCTCAAACCAGTGGGCGATGTTCATGAACGCCTTCGCTCCCCCCCGCTACAGAGCCCGATCCGTCTCCCGCAGGGCCAGCCTCCATCCCTCGAACAGCTCCAGCCGGTCATGATCCGTCATGTCCAACCGCAGGGGCGTCACCGTGATCCATCCCTCCTCAATCGCCCTGCAGTCGGTATCCTCCGATCTCTCACAGACCGGCCGGCCGTCACCGATCCAGAACCGTTTCCCCCGGGGCCCGTCAGGATGCTCATTGATCATGTCTTGATACGTTCGGCGCCCCAGGCGTGTGACTTTAACACCCCGAATGCGGCCTCGAGGAATGTTGGGCACATTAACGTTCAGCATGCATCCTCTCGGCAGACCCCCGCTCAGGATTCGTCTCGCCAGCGTTGAGGCGAACGCGGCCGCCGCCTCGAAATCCGTACCCTTCCGATCCGCAAGCGATATCGCAAACGAGGGGATTCCAAGAATCGTCGCCTCCATCGCGGCGCCCACGGTTCCCGAGTAGTTCACATCGTCCCCGAGGTTGGGCCCGTGGTTGATTCCCGAAACCACAATGTCCGGTGGCTTGTCCATCAGCCGGCGGACGGCAAGAAGGACGCCGTCCGCGGGCGTGCCGTCTATGGTCATCCGCCGCCCGTCCAGTCGGTCCACCTGAATCGGCGATCGGAGCGTCAAGGAATGGCTCGTGGCAGATCGCTCGCGATTCGGAGCGGTGATCCACACATCTCCCAGCGCCTTCAGGGAACCGGCCAGACACTCCAGACCCTTGGCCTGGATGCCGTCGTCGTTGGTCAACAGAAGAATCGGATGTCCGGACACAATCGCCGCCCCCTCAAGATCGATCTCCCACCCCGTCGTCCCGCCTGCTGGAAAGAGACCCGATCACCAGCCGAATAAAGCGGAGGGTATCGGTCCAGGGACGAATCTTGCTTGTCTCCAGTCCGTAGACGGAGGGGATGGCCACGCTTTGTATCGTGAACCCCCTCCGGCCAGCCTGAATCAGCATCTCCGATTCCGTGTCGTACCGGCTCGTGCGCAGATTCATTTCGCTGAGCGCTCGAGTGCGAATCAAGCGAAAGCCGCACTGGGAATCCTCGATTCGCTGACCCGCCAGAACCGAAACAAAGTACGACGTGGTTCGGTTCGTGAGGCGCCGAAGCCACGGCATGCGTCCCACGTGTCCCATGCGGGACCCGATCACCAGGTCCGCGCCCGAGTTCTCCGCCTCCTCCACGAGGCGTCCGACGAGACCAGGGTCGTGTTGTCCATCGGCGTCCAGCGTGACAACCGCGTCGAAGCCCCCGGCTATGGCCTCGGCAAATCCGCTCTTCAACGCCTCCCCTTTCCCCCTATTCTCGGTATGGCAAATACAACGAACGGCGGAGAGGGCGTCGGGCGAGCAGGAACCGTCTGTCGAACCATCGTCCACGACGACGACGTTTTCAGCCCCCACCACCTCGACCGCCTGTCGAACGACGTCGCCAAGGGCCGGCCCCGCGTTGTACGCGGGAATCACGAGCGCCACCCTCATGACCGCCCCCCTGCATCCGGAATCCTGTCGGGCCAGATCGGGTTAAACGCGAACCACTGGGTCAGATTCTCCCGGATGTAGCGCTCAAGAATTCCAAGACAACGTTCCAGCGCACCGCGAACGTCGTCGGGCCTGGGTTCAATCGCTTCATCCAACCGCACGCGATAGCCGCCGGCGGGATTCTTGAGTACGACCCCGGGCAGGATCCGTCCTCCCGTTTCCGCTGCGAGTTTCACATACGCGAAAGGAACCCGGGTTCGGCGCCCGAAGAAAACGGCCTCCGTTCCTCGTCCGGCGGCATCCCAATCGCCGAGAATCGCAACGCACTCTCCCTGTTTCAGAAGCTCCGCCAGCGTCGCGATTTCCTCCCAGGTCTCTAGGACGCGAACTCGCCAGGCCCACCGACGGCGACGGAAGAAGTCCGTCACGGCGGCCGCGGGATGGTTCTTTGCAACCGCGGAGATCGGATACCCAAGCGTCGACAGGTAGGCGCCCCCGACCTCCCAGCCCCCGATATGGCCGGTGAGGAGAATGGTACCCACGCCGGAGCGGAACGCCCCCTCCAACCGCTCCAACCCCTCTGCCGATACCTTCTGACTCAAGACTCGAGCGCTCAGAGAGGGTAACTTCAGGAAATCTACGATGGCTCGTCCGAAGTTCCGAAAGATCGTCCGGGCGAGCCGCCGACGTTCGTCGAGTGTCACCTGCTCCCCGCACACCACCTCAAGATTCGACAGCAGCGCACGGCGAGGCCGTGGACGGGCGAGAAAATGAACGTCGGCCAGGACGTCCGCCAGCCCGTAAGAAACGCGGAGCGGCAGATTCTGGGAAAGAAAAGACCCCAGCCGGTACAGCCAGAGAGCAAAGAACCCCGAAATCGATGTTTTCCGTATCACGCCGAGCGGCCCGTAACCAGCCGGGGGAAGCAAAACAAAAAAAGTTGGTCGGGGCGACTGGATTCGAACCAGCGACCACCGGCCCCCCATGCCGGTGCGCTACCGGACTGCGCCACGCCCCGACCAGATGATCTCCCCACCTCCACCCCACACGCAAAGGAACCTAGCAGAAACATCTCACGGCCGCAAGAGGAAAAGGGGTGCCAATGGACACTGTATCCTGCACATGGGACCTTGCTGTGTTGCGTCTTCGGTCTCGGCATTCGAGACCATTCCGCTGTTGTCGCCTGGGTGATTCACGAATCATCCAGGCTACGGTTCCAGCAATCCCATCACTTCCTCGAGTTCATCTCGAATGTCGAGAAGAAGGGCCCGGCGGTCCACCTCCTGCAGGGCCGTCCGCTCGGTCGAACCCTGCGGTTTCCTCTCTGCGGCCAGGCGCCGCCGCGCCCCCTCGATGGTCAGGCCTTGTTCGTGCAATAGGTGTTTGATCATCGTGACCAGCTCAATGTCCTTCTTGCTGTACATGCGGTTGCCAGCCCGATTGCGGTTGGGGCGCAGGACTCCGAATTCCTTCTCCCAGTACCGCAGCACGTGAGGTTTCAGTTTCAGAAGAGCGGCCACTTCGGTGATGCTATAGTATAGCTTCTGCGTGTTCCCCAACTTGACCATAGACCTCCCCCGATCCAATGGCCCTCGGCTAGAATTCGTCCTTGGGATCTCTCGTCATCAGCTCCTTGATCGCCTTCTTCGGTGACTTGTTCTCAAACAACACCCGATGCACCTGCTCCGTGATGGGCATTTCCACCTGCATTCGTCTCGCGAGGTCCATTGTGCTGACGGCGGTTTCCACCCCTTCGGCCACCATGACCATTTGGGCGAGGACTTCGCTCAATGACTTGCCGCGCCCGATCTCCTCGCCGACGTGCCGATTCCTGGAATGGGGACTGATGCAGGTGGTGATGAGATCTCCCATCCCCGTGAGTCCGGCAAAGGTCTCTCGTCGCGCCCCCATCGCCGTCCCGAGTCGTGAGATCTCGGCCAACCCTCGCGTCAGGAGGGCCCCCTTTGTGTTGGCTCCATACCCCAACCCATCGCAGATGCCGGCGGCGATGGCGATCACGTTCTTGAGAGACACCCCCAGCTCCACTCCCACGAGGTCCTCGTTGGTGTACACCCGGAAAAAGCGTGTTCGAAATCGATCCTGAATGCCACGAGCCACGTCCGCAGAGACGGAAGACGCCACCACGGTGGTCGGGATCCCACGAACAACCTCGTTGGCGAGCGAAGGGCCCAAGAGCACGCCCAACTTAAGATTGCGGCCCGGCAGAGACATCTCCTCCTCCAGGACTTCCGACATCCTGACCAGTGTCCCTTTCTCGATCCCCTTCACCACGGACGTGAGAACGGCATTCCCGGGGACGTGCGGCGCCGCCCGGCGGGCGACGGATCTCAGGACCTGAGACGGCACGGCGAACACCACAAAATCCGCGCCCTCCAGCGCTTCCTCAATTCGATTGGAGACCAGGATCGAATGCGGCCAGGCAATCCCCGGCAGGAAGGTTTTATTCTCGTGTGACTTCGAGATCTGCGCCGCGAGACGCGCGTCGTATTCCCAGAACCGAACCGAGTCACCCTTGGCCGCCAGAAGTAGCCCGAGCGTTGAACCCCAGCTTCCCGCTCCCAACACAGCCGTTATGCTCACAGTGTGGACTCCTTGCGAATCTTGGTCAGTCGATTCTCATTGCCGTCAAGGAGGCGGCGGATGTTTGAGCGGTGTTTCCCGAGGACGACGATGGCCACAGCCAGCGCCAGCCAGAATTCCGCGCCCGGAGTCGTGGAGCCGCGCCCCACCAGATATACGGCGATGGGCAGCGTGGCGGCGCCCGACATGGATCCCAGTGAAACGTATCGTGTGGCGGCGACCAGAATCAGCCAGACGGCCAGGGAGATCAACGTGGGAACCGGTGTGAGCGCAACGAACGCTCCGGCCGCCGTGGCCACGCCCTTGCCGCCACTGAACCCCAGAAACACCGTCCAGATGTGCCCGATGATGGCACCCAGAGCCGCCACGCTCTTGTGCCAACTGTTCGATTCCCAACCCATCCCGGAGGCGATGGCCCCCATCACCAACACGGCCGCCCCGCCCTTTGCAATGTCCAGGATCAGCACCGGAACGGCATAGCCGGCGCCCAACACTCGATAGGTGTTGCTGGCGCCGAGGTTGCCACTCCCGTGGTTTCTCAGATCCATGCCCCGAAGCCGACCGGCCAGATAGCTGAAGGGTATCGATCCAAGCACATACCCGATCACGAGCGAGACGACCAAGCCACCTATCATCGTGCGGTCTCCCGTGTACCCTCAGGTTCTGCGGCGGATGGACAACCGAATCGGCGTGCCCTCGAAACCATACTGTTTCCGGATCTGGTTCATCAAGTAACGGATGTAGTTGCGGTGCATGTTCTCGGGTTTCGAGACGAAAACGACGAACGCCGGCGGACAGATATCCACCTGTGTGCCATAGAACACCTTACTGGGGCGCGCTCCCCCGGGGGATGGAAACGCCTCAACCGCTTTGCGAAGGGTCTGGTTGAGGTGGGCTGTCGGGATCCGCTTTCTCCTGGATGCATCCACGCTGCGGGCGGCGGCCATGAGTTGCGACGTGCCCCAGCGCCGCTCCACCGAAATGAAGTGGACGGGCGAGTAGCGATTGAAACTCACCTGACGCTCCAGCTCGGATCGCAGCATCTTGCGGTGCTCTCGGCCCGCCTCGATCAGATCCAGCTTGTTGAAAACGAGGACGCTTCCCCTCCCCCCCTCATGCGCCAGTCCGGCAATCCTCACGTCCTGTTGCGTGATTCCCTCCGTTGCATCCATGAGCACGAAGGCGACGTCACACTGTTCGATACTCCTCACGCTCCGGAGGTGACTGTAGAACTCGACGCGGGATGCAATCTTTCCCCGCCGCCTCAGTCCGGCCGTATCCACCAGAACGTAGGGTTGACCGTCCACCTCGATCGGTGTATCCGTGGCGTCCCGCGTCGTTCCCGGAGTCGAGGCCACCACAACACGATAGGATCCGACCAGCTCGTTGACCAGGGATGATTTCCCCACGTTCGGCCGACCGATCACTGCAATTCGAATCCCCTCGGAAGCGTCCACCGGAGCAGATTCCGCCGACAGCCGTTCGACCAGCGCGTCCAGGAGCTCGTCCACAGCGGTTCCGTGCGCCGCCGATACGAGAATGGGCGCGCCCAATCCCAGAGCGTCGAGCCCCGGGGCCAGGCCGGCCGCGTCACGAAGCCGATCGCTCTTGTTGGCGACCAGAATGCAGGGTCGACCGCGGCGCCGAATCAGGCGGGCGAGAGCGATCTCGACCTCGCTCGCTCCGGTCTCGGCATCTACGACCAACAGTAAAACATCCGCCTCGTCCACCGCAAGTCTCGTTTGCTCGAGAACCAGGGCGTCGATCCCCTCGGCTCTGGACGGAATCCATCCTCCCGTATCCACGAGGAGGAACGCGTGACCCTCCCACTCGGCCGCTCGAAGATTGCGATCCCGGGTGACGCCGGGTTCATCGCTGACGACGGCCACGCGCCGGCCCACGATGCGGTTAAAGAGCATGGATTTGCCCACGTTCTGCAGACCAACGATGGCTACGATGGGACGGCCCATTCCGGCTTACCTCACTCCTGCTGCAAGATGTTCGAGAAACACCTCGACCGAATCGGCTGCAACCCGCACATCCAGCCCCGATTGCCCGGCCAGATCCTCGGGACGGCCTCCGTCGAGAAACCACCCATCCTCGTTGACACAGTTAGGCGGTAGCCACACGCGGGTTCCCGGCTCGAGTCCTTCCACCGCGCGGCCGATGTCAGAGCCGCACAGAAGACCGCTCACCGTCACGGACTCGCCGAGGAAACGGTTGGGTACGGGAATGACCCGGCACCGCCCGCCCGCTTCACGAATCGAGTCCGCCAGGGTATCGTCCAGCATCTCGCCCATGAGCGTGCCGGTGATCAGCGTGGCATCCACGCAGCGCAACCGTTCCGGCCGCACGCTCGAGAGGGCGGCTTTCAGATCCTGCATGAAAGCGGGCGTCATGCCAACCCCATTTTCGATCTGAGCGCACCCTTCGTAATCCCGCAGAGGTGGAAACCGGATCTCCGCGAGAAGGTAGAATTCGTCCGCAAGAAACACGGCGCGTGTTCCGAGGTGATCGACGTGTTGCCGCTGCCAGCCTTCGACTGTTCGGATGAGATCGCGCGAGGACTCGCGTGTGTATCGCGAAAGAATCGGGAGGCCGTCCCGATGCCGGGTGAGCCCCACCGGGACTAGGGCAACGGACTCCACCCACGGATGGAGCGACAGCAAGTCCTCGAGGGTTCGCTTCAGAGAATCTCCGTCATTCACACCGGGGCACAGGACCACCTGGGCGTGAACCGTGATTCGCAGGTCCGCCAGTTTTCGCAGGGGACCCATGACGTCGCCTGAGCGCCGATTTCCGAGGATTCGGGCCCGAAGCCCGGGCTCCGTGGCATGGACCGATACGTAGAGAGGACTCAGTCGCTGAGCGCCAATCCGTTCGTAATCCTCAGGAGTCAAGTTCGTCAGCGTCACATAGCTGCCATGAAGAAAGGAGAGGCGATAGTCCTCGTCCTTGACGTACAGGGAAGGCCGCAGCCCTTTCGGCAACTGATCCACAAAACAGAACATGCAGTGATTCGGGCATCGCCGGACCTCCTCCGGCACGAGTTCCAGTCCGAGATCCGTTGAAAGACCCATCACAATGTGCGCGGTCCGGGGCTTTGTTCCCGGCGATTCAATCTCGATCGCCATTTCCTCATCGGAGGTCAGATAGAGGAAATCGACCATGTCCCGCACAGGGTGGCCGTTGATTCGAACCAGATGGTCTCCGGCCTTGAGTCCCGCGCCTTGCGCGACGGACCCTGGCCTGACCGACTCGATTTCCATTCTGGGAAGCCTGCACGGTACGAGAAAGGAGGATGAGTTGGAGCGGGCAACGGGATTTGAACCCGCGACCCTCAGCTTGGGAAGCTGATACTCTACCACTGAGTTATGCCCGCTCCGATTCCGATTCACCGCCTCAACGGGGCGTCATGCCGCTTTGAAGCTAGACCATTCGCTGCAGCCCGTCAAGGGAAAATCACTTCATGCAATCGGGTGTTCGGGAGAGAATCTCTTCGGCGACCTCACTGGGGCCGCTGTCGCGGCCCAACACCACCCAGGTAATGCGCGGATCTCTCGAAAACCATGTGATCTGGCGCTTGGCGTATCTTCGCGTACTCCGCTTCGTCCGCTCCACCGCGTCGGCCATCGAGATCTCTCCACGAATCGCCGAAGCGATCTCGCGATACCCAACCGCCTTCCAGCTTCGATCCCCGGCAGAGCCGGCCTCTTCGAGCCGTCGCACTTCTTCCGCGAACCCCTCTTCCATCATCCGGTCGACCCGCCGATCGATCCGGTCATAGAGGTCTTGTCGGTCTCGTGTCAACCCGATGAGCGTAGCTTCCAGTGCGGGTTCCTCCTCCAGAACCGTCTCGCGCAGACGTGTGATGGGATCGCCCGTCAGCTCGAATACCTCCAGGGCACGCACCAGCCGAACCGCATCGTTTGGATGAATGGCGCCGGCCGCCTCCGGGTCCACTTCGGACAGCCGCGCATGAAGCTCGCGTGAACCCAGCTTCCGCACAATCTCCTGTAGCTTGGCCCGAACCGGGGGCGAAGCGGGGGGACCCGGAAAGAGGCCGTCCAGAAGGGCCCGAATGTACAGACCCGATCCGCCCACCACGACCGAGCGCCGGGCACGCGCGTGGATGGCCCGTATGGCTTCTCGAGCGAGAAGAGCAAACCGGGCAGCGCTGAACGCATCGGCCGCGTCGACCACGTCGATCAGGTGGTGCGGTACGTGGCGAAGGAGTCCCGCGTCCGGTTTCGCCGTACCGATGTCCATCCCGCGGTAGATCTGTCTCGAGTCGGCAGAGATGATCTCGCCCTGCAGCCGTTCTGCAACCCGCACCGAGGCTTCGGTCTTGCCGACGGCCGTCGGGCCGACGATGACGAGGATGGGTATGCGTGCGTGCGTCACGGTCTTTCCCGGTAGGTTCCATGTGGGCTGCCGAAGCCCGGGAATGCGGAGATCCGTCTTCCCGCTCCACACGGCAGACGGAGGGGGCCGAAGCGAAGATCCATGTCACGCTCGAATTCCCGGTTTGAACTCGCGGCTCTCCCCTTCTCTCCATTGTGCCCGACACGCGTCAGGGGCGCCGGAATCGCTTCTCAATCTCCGCTCGATCGACTCTCACGACCGTAGGTCGGCCGTGGGGACACCGATGCCAATCACGACACGCAAAAAGGCGCGCCAACAGTACCTTCTGCTGTTCGGAATCCAGCACATCCCCGGCCCTCACGGACGCGTGGCATGCGAAAGACGCGGCAAGCCGGAACACAGGGTCCTGCGAGGACGGTTCTCCCTTTCCCACTTCATCGAGAATATCCCTCAGGATCTGTCCCCCGTCCCAGCGGTGAAGGCCGGCCGGGATCGCTTCGACCAAGATACTGCGGCCTCCGAAATCGGAAATCTCGAAGCCGAGGTTTGAGATCTCTTCCCGATATTGGGCCAACGCATTCGCTTCATCGGGAGTCAAGTCGAGCGTCAGGGGCAGGAGCAGCGACTGTCTCGCGGCGCTCGAACCTCGCAGCGAGTTCTCCGCCTCCTCGTAGAGCACCCGCTCATGAGCGGCGTGCTGGTCGATGAGGACGAGATCTTCCCCGTCGACGGCGACCAGATACGTTCGTCCCAGGGTCGTCAACAACGTCGGTCCGGGGGGTTCCTTGCGCACCCCCGGATATACGGAGCCGGCTCCGGTCCCGGCAAGCCCGACTTCCATTTGCCTTGCGGCAGCGGCCGGCTCGTAAGAGAAAGATGCTTCCCGCGCATGTGAGGCCGCCGTCGGAGCCACCGCCGGTGCGGTCTGAAACCGGCCCCGACGGGAGGCCCGAAGATGTTCCTCGACCACTTGAAAGAGATCATTGCAGACCTTCCCCGGCTCGCGGAACTTGACCTCGCGCTTGGTCGGATGAACGTTGACATCCACCTCTTCACGAGCGACGTCCAGATAGAGGACCGCGGCCGGGTATCGTCCCTTGGGAGCGAACGGGGCATACGCTCGGAGAAGCGCCTGCAGGAGGGGCCGACTGCTCACCCAGCGCCGGTTCACGTAGAAGAAGATGTGACGGGCGGCCGAGCGGGTGGCATCGGGCTCGGATATCAAACCCTCGACGCGAACGGTCCGGTCCTGTGGGCCGAGATGGATCCAGCGCGCTCCGGCGCCCAACACATCCTCCACGCGCTCCGTTCTTCCGGTTGCTCTCGTGTGGCTCGCCGTCCGCTTCCCGTCAACGGTGAAAGAGAACGCGATCTCCGGGTATCCCATCGCATAGGCCGTGAACACCTGCGCAATCCATCGAAGTTCAGTCGCTTTGGATTTCAGGAACTTCGACCGCGCCGGCGTCAGCGCAAAGAGATTGCGGACCGTGACCGTGGTTCCCGGCGCCCGCGCCGCGTCTCGGGGTTGCTCCTGCTTTCCGAAGCGAACGCGAACCTGGCTGGCGTGGTCCTCCTCGCGCGATCGCGTGACGATCGCCAGATCCGAGACGGATGCGATCGCGGGAAGCGCCTCGCCCCGAAAACCGAGGGTATCCATCGTCTTTAATCCCTGCGCATTCCGCAGTTTGCTCGTCGCGTGCCGAGCCACGCAGCGTACCGCGTCCTCCGGCACCATCCCCATTCCGTCGTCCGACACGGTGATTCGCGTTCGCCCGCCGCCCTCCACCTCCACATCGATCGTTCCGGCGCCTGCATCGATGGCGTTCTCGACGAGCTCCTTCAGGATAGAGGCCGGGCGCTCGACCACCTCGCCCGCGGCGATCAGATTCTTCACCGCGTCGGATAGAACGTGGATCTTACGTTTCATTCTGATCCACCTGCTCCTTCAACTCCTGCAGCCTGACAAGTGCCTCCAGGGGCGTCAGCTTCTCGACGTCGAGGCCCCGGAGTCGCTTCATCATTGCCTCCACGTGGGGCGGCACTTTCGAGCCGAACAGATCGATCTGGGCGTCTTCCCGGTGGGACCCCCCCGCCAGATGACTGAGACCCGACCGGTCCGACTCCAGATCCGCAAGGACCTCACGTGCCCGATCGAGGACCTCGGCCGGCAACCCGGCTACACGCGCCGCGTGGATTCCGTAACTCCGGTCCGCCCCGCCCTCGACGACCTGCCGGAGAAACACGATGTCGTCATTCCACTCCCGGACGGCCACATTCAGGTTGACGGCTCGCTTCAGCTGCCCGGCCAGTTCCGTCAGTTCATGGTAATGCGTCGCGAACAGCGTCTGTGGACCGTCCGTCTCGCTACGGTGCAGGTACTCGGCGACCGCCCACGCGATGCTGATCCCGTCGTAGGTGCTGGTTCCCCGGCCTACCTCGTCCAGCAGGATGAGGCTTCGAGCCGTCGCGTGATGAAGAATGTGGGCGACTTCGGTCATTTCCACAAGGAAGGTGCTTCGTCCACGCGCAAGGGATTCCGAAGCCCCGATACGCGTGAAGATCCGGTCGACAATACCCACTCGAGCGCTCTCGGCGGGCACGAAGCCGCCCATCTGCGCGAGAATCACGATGAGCGCGACCTGTCTGAGATACGTCGATTTGCCCGCCATGTTCGGACCGGTGATGATGAGAATCTGGCGCTCCCCAGTGTCCATGTCCACATCGTTGGGTACGAAGGCCTGGTGGGGAAGAAAGTGCTCGACCATCGGGTGCCGCCCCGAGCGAATCTCGATGCCGGGTTCCCGTACGATTTCCGGGCGGGTGTACCGGTTCTCGAGGGCGGCCGTCGCGAGGGACTGGTACACGTCCAGCTGCGCCACCGCCCGGGCGGTCTCCTGAATATCCCGGCGGTATCCGGCCACCTTGCGGCGGAGTTCCTGGAAGAGCTCGAATTCCAAGTCGGCCATTCGCCCTTCCGCTCCCAGGATTTGCGACTCCTTCTCCTTGAGTTCCGGCGTCATGAAGCGTTCGCCGCCCACCAGCGTTTGTCTGCGCGTGTAATCCGCCGGCACCGATTTCAAGTGCTGCTTCGTGACTTCCAGGTAGTAGCCGAAAACTCTATTGTACCCTACCTTCAGGGACGGGATTCCCGTTCGCTCTCGCTCGCGCTGCTGAAGCTCAGCGATCCAGCGCTTGCCCTCACCCACGGTCTTTCGAAGGGCGTCGAGGTCGGCGTGAAAGCCGTCACGGATCAGTCCACCCTCTTTGAGGGTCGCCGGCGGATCGGCTTGCAGTGCACTCTTCAGCTCCGCCACCAGTTTCGGAACTCCCGTAATGCGCTCGAGCACGGAACTCAGGGGTGGCTCGGCCGAAGGCTCCACGTCCTTGCGGAGGGCGGCCGCGCTCATGAGAGAATTCTTGAGTCCCACGAGATCCCGAGCATTGATCCGCTCGCACGCGAGCCGGCCCACCAATCGCTCGACGTCGGATATCTCGCGAAGCGCCTTGCGGATCTGAACCCGCAGCTGATGGCGGTGGAAAAGCGACTCGACGATGTCCTGGCGGACGAGAATGTCCTCGGGTTGGACGAGCGGTTTCTGAATCCATTGCCGCAGGAGGCGGCTCCCCATCGCCGTGGCCGTGTGATTCAGGACCTGAAAGAGGGTCGTCGGCTCCCCGGTTCCGTGCCGCGAGGGGGTGAGCTCGAGCAGGCGCTGCGCATTGTCGTCCATCACGAGGAAACGGTTTTCCGCCAGGGTCATGATCCGATCGATATGCTCGGGGACCGTCCCCTGCGTCTGCTCGACGAATGCCACGATGCATCCCGCCGCCGAGACCCCCGCGTTCATATGTTCACATCCGAAGGCATCCAGAGACTGGGTCTTGAACTGCGCAATCAGCGCGTCGTAAGCCGACTGGCGCACGAATCGGAACGCCTCCACCTGGGTGAGCGTAGTGTCGGGGAGCACGGTCGTGAGCTCCTTCACCGCTGCATCGTCCTTCCAGGTTTCCGACATCAGCAGCTCCCGAGGCTCGATCGTGCGAAGTTCGCTGAGGACCTCCTCCCACTCCCCCTCCCGAACGAAGAACTCCCCCGTGGAGAGGTCCAGGTGGGCGAGCCCATACAGATCATCGCGTCGAGCGAGAGCCGCGAGAAAATGATTGACGCCCATTTCCAGAAGGTCCGCACTCAATGCCGTACCGGGGGTGATGACTCGGACCACTTCGCGTTTCACGATCCCACGGGCCACCTTGGGATCTTCGACCTGCTCGCAGACCGCCACCGAGTATCCGGCCCGCAGGAGGCGCGTGATGTAGGCTTCCGCCGCGTGCCACGGTACGCCGGCCAGGGGAACCGGCTCGTCCTTGCCCTTGTCCCGTGTGGTAAGCGCAATGCCGAGGACTCGAGACGCCAGCTTAGCGTCCTCGCCGAACATCTCGTAGAAATCACCCATACGGAAGAAGAGAATGTGGTTCTGATGGCGCCGTTTGATGCGGTGATACTGTTCCATCAGGGGTGTCGCTGAAACGGCCATGACGCGATTCCCGACTGTGGGATAAGCTGACCATCTACCGAACCGGAATCGATCCCGGACGGTAGAGCAGAACGGCGGTCTCCAGATGATCCCGGTCGCGAAGGATCCTTGCGGTGGTCCGAGCATCGGATTCCGAGGAGAATATCCCGACCCAGACGCGATAGAGCGGCGAGGTGCCCGACGGTTCTGTTCGGATCCGCACATCCCGGTAGCCGTGGGCCTCGAGAACCCGAACGAGCCGGGTCGCGTTTTCTTCAACGCCGAACGCGCCTACCTGGACCGTCCAGGATTCGCCCACCTCGCCGGCGGTATCGGGATCCGGTGCGGCCGGTGGCTTCGATCCGCGGTCGGCTTCCGATTCAGGACGGGCGGGAGACGCTGCGGCACTATCGCCGGTTGCGGGGCCCACGACAGCCGACAGCCCCTTCGCCATCGCCTGTGCCTGCACACCCTCGTACGTCTCCGGGTACGCCTTCGAGAGCCGTACGTACAGACCCAGAGCCTTCGCATCCTCGTGCATCTCTTCGTACACACCCGCAAGGTGGAACAGGGTCGCGCTCTCTGAGTCCGCCGACGGGAAGGTCGTCAGCATCTCCTCGTAGGTCTGTGCGGCCAGCGGAAACTCGCCTCTCAAGCGAAAGCAGTCGCCGAGTCCATTCCGCGCCCAGGCACTTTTCTCCGAGGGCGGGTAGCGGTCGATTAACCATTGGAATCGCTCGGCCGCGCGGTCGAGATCTCCCACGGCAAGCAGAGCCACTCCGTTCCAATAACCCGCGTCCTCCGCCCGATCCGAGTCCGGATACTCGTCCACGACCCGCCGGAATTCCCGTTCCGCCCTCTGGTGATAGCCCAGCGAATAGTGCTCCATCGCCAGGGCGAAGAGCGCGTCGTCGGCAAAGGGACTTTCCGGAAAATCCGAAAGGATGGATAGATAGAGTTTCTCGGCGACTTCCCCGTCTTCCTGAACACGCGCCCATTCAAGAATGCCTTCCGGATCCTGAGGCACACCGAGCGCAGGGTCGGCGGCCGCGCGCGCCTCCCCGTCGGGAGGGGGTTGTGCGGGCAGGTCTCCGGCACAGACGACAAACGGAGAACCGATGAACACCAGCGCCAAAACCGTCCTCTTCACCCTTCTATGCGCCACGGCTCTCCGCGTCCCAACGTTGAGGAGCACTCTCACCCCGGGAAACGATTCCACCCAAGATTACCCCGTCCGTTTCAGGATTCGTCCTGCAGGAAGGTACGCCACCCGCCGCACCGCGGGCACCGCCAGAGCAACTCGTCGGTTTCGTGCTCGCAGCGGGAGCAGACCAGCAACTCGCGCGACCGCCTCTCCTTCTCGACAAAGTCGGCCAGCGCCGATACCGCTCTGTCCGTATCGCCCTGCTCGGCTTGAATCAGTCCCAGGTATATCCCCGCAAGGCGGTCTTCCGGGTCGTCCTCAAGAATTCGAGAAACGCTTCGCTCGGCTTCCTCGAGATCACCCTTCTTCCGATGGAAGTCGGCCATCGCAAGGAGCGTCGGCACGTCGCCCGGCCTCCTGCTCAGCACTTCCTCATAGATATCCACCATCTTCCCGTACTGCCCCGCGTCGAAATAGGCTTTCTTCAACCGCCCATACACCCAGCGCGCATGTTCGACGTGATGCCGAATCACGTTCCTCCAGTGGTCAATCGCGTCCTCCAGCTTGCCCTGCTGGTACTTCAAGTCCCCAGCGAAGAGATAGGCCGGCAGACTGTGTTTGTCCCGCCGGAAGGCCTCCTTGAAATGCTCGCGGGCTCCTTTTGCGTCTCCCTCGAGAGCTCGCTCTCTGCCCACGAAGGCCTGAAACGCGGCAAGCGCCTCGCCGTTGTCGCCGACGACTTTCTGCAGTTCTTTGCGGAACTCGTAGGCTCGGTCCCACTCGCCCCTCTCTTCCATCAGCTGCGCTGCCGCTTCATAGGCGAAGACGTGCTTCCTGTTCCTTCGCCGGAGCTCTTCCAGCGTAGCCACGGCTTTGTCTGAGTTCCCCTGCGCCGTGTAGTCGAGCGCCAGTTCCGAAAGCGCCAGTTCGCAGGCGGCCGAGTCGATGCGTGGCCGGATCGACACCTCGCGGTGAATGCGGGTGGCTCTGCCCACCTCTCCACGTTCACGGAGAAGCGTGCCCAGCTTGATGTAGGCGGCTACGTTCCCCGAGTCCATCCGGACGGTTTCCTTGAGCAGGTCCAGCGCTCGGCTCTCGTCTCCCGCGAGCAACGAATCCAGCGCCTCAATGTAGAGGGACGTCGGCGTCGCTCGGGCTCCCCTCTTTCTCGTCGCCACGAGGGCGACGATGACCAGCAGCACGACGACTGCCGCAACAGGAACGATCCATCCAGGCGTCACATTCAATCCTGCCTCTCCGTCTCAAAGGGTTCAAGGCTTTCCTCCTCAACCGGCAGGTTTCGGAGGGCCGTCAGCTCCGCCTCCAGCATTTTCCTCTCCTTGCGCGCTCGACGCACGGCGAGGGCCATCTCGAAATAGTACAGGAATCCGAAGATCAGGGTCAATACAACGCCCGCCAGAAACGCGAGGAAAACCGTATACACAAACGGAACCCTCTCATACTCGTAGTTGAAGACCCGTACGTTCAGCTGCTGCCCCGGATTCCAAACCGCAAATGCCACGAGACACAGCAGGATCGCCAACATCAGCAGCCCGATCAACACCTTGCCGACTCTCACGACGTCTCTCCTCCTCCCATCCTGTCGTTGTTCACCAGGCGCCCGCCTGCCATCCAGCGCCCCGTCGACTCCACCCGAACCGTGACCAGGGTTCCGATGAGACTCGATTCCCCTTCGAACGACACGATCTTGTGAGTGCGAGTTCTTCCCGTGAATCTCCGAGGATTCCTGCGATCCCGGCCTTCCACCAGAACCTCGACCGGCGTATGGAGCAGCCGCCGGTTCACGGCGTCCGTAATCCCGTTCTGCAGGTCGATCAGCCGCTTCAGACGCCGTCCCTTGATGTCCTCCGGCACCTGATCGGGGAACCGGGAGGCCGCCGTACCCGGTCTCGACGAGTACTTGAAGGTAAAAGCGGCGTCGAATTCCATTTCCTGGACGAACTTCAGCGACTCGTTGTAGTGCTCCTCGGTTTCGCCGGGGAAGCCGACCATCAAATCGGTCGAAATCGAGACTCCCGGGATTTCGGATCTCGCCTCCTCTACGATGGACCGGAATTCGTCCGTCGTATAGCCCCGAGCCATCGCCGAGAGCGTGGGGTCGGAACCGGCCTGGAGCGGCAGGTGCAGGTGTTCGCAGATCTTCGTGCCCCGGCCCACGGCGCGCAGCACGTCCGGTGACATGTCCTTGGGGTGCGGTGACGTGAAGCGGACCCTCCAGATTCCGGGGATCGCCTGGACGGCCTCCAGAACCTCGACGAACCCGGCGCCGCGGTCCTTGTAGATGTTCACGTTCTGGCCGAGCAGCGTGATTTCTCGGGTTCCCCCATCCGCCAGGTTCGAAACCTCGGCAACGATGTCCTTGAGAGGGCGCGAGCGATGAGGACCCCGGGCCGACGGGACCACGCAGTACGCACAGTGGGAATCACAACCGCGCGAGATGCTCACAAAGGCGCTGAGGCGGGAAGGCGTCTTCAGACGGGGCATCCGGTAGCACGCCGTCGGCGAATCCGCCAACTTCATCGGCCTCGAGACCCCCGCGCCGTTGGCCAGCAGATGGTCAAGCACCGGCAACAACTCGTCGTACGAACCGCACCCCGCCACGACGTCGGCTCTCGCTCCATCTCCCTCCCCCAGGCCTCCCAGCGCACGACTCCCCACGCAACCGCAGAGGACGACCAGCGGCCGACCATGTTCATCTCCAAGGTTTCGGTACCGGGCCAACCGACTCCACGCCCGCATCTCCGCCTTCCGGCGAATGCTGCAGCCGTTGACCAGAATGACATCGGCCTCCTCGGCACACGATGCCGTCTCGTAACCGGCCTCGGCAAATCGCCGCTCCAGCAACTCAGAGTCGTACACGTTCATCTGGCAACCGAGGGTTTCAATGAACACGCGCGGCCGAGTGGGGGCGCTCATGTCTGACGCCCTCCGTCCCCGGGCCCGCCCACAACGACCCCCTTCGAGCCGCCTTCGTTGGCTTCCGTGACCCTCACTTCGATCAGACGATTCACCAAAGAGGCATCCCCTTCGGCTTCAACCCGGATGTAATTGTCCGACAAACCCGACACGAGACCGCTCTCTGCGGTCGTCTCGACGAGGATGGACAGCCTCTTCCCAACAAATCGGCGCCGGAAGTCAAGGGAGGATTCCAGCGCGAGCCTTCGCAGTTCCCGGCTGCGGGCTTTCTTGTCGTCTCCCGACACGCCGTGCCCGAAGGCCGAGGCGGGAGTCTTCGCCCTCGGGGAGTAGCTGAAGACGTGGAGATAGCTCACGGGCAGGCTGCACACCAGCTCAACCGTGCTCCGGAAGTCCTCCGGCGTTTCCCCGGGGAAACCCACCATCACGTCCGCGCCCAGGCCGCAGTCGGGGACCCGCTCGGTAATCCGTTCCACAAGCCGGGCGTAGTCCTCTCGACCGTAGGACCGGTTCATTCGAGCTAGGATAGGGTCCGAGCCGCTCTGAAGCGGGAGGTGGAGATGGCGACAGACTCGCGGGTGGGATCCGACCAACTCGACCAGGGCGTCGGTAACCTCTTGGGGCTCAACCGAGCTCAGACGGATTCTGCCGACCCCGGGCAACGAAGCAAGACGCTCGACGACCCCGGCGAGATCGATGGTTTCGGCCAGGTCCCGGCCATAGCTCCCGAGGTTGACTCCCGTCAGGACCAATTCGCGGTACCCGCTGCCCAGAGCCGCTTCGGCCTCGCCCAGGATCGAATCCCAGGGGCGCGAACGTGAGGGCCCACGAGCCAGCCGCACCGCGCAGTACGCACATGCCTGATCGCAGCCATCCTGAATCTTGAGAAACGCCCGTGTGCGGCCGCCGATTCGCCCTCGGGTCTCGGGACCCTCCTCATAGGTGGTCGGGAGCGACCCCAGAACAAGGATGGGGCGGCCGTTACGCCGCTGGATGAGATCCGGGAGGCGTAACTTGGCGGCGTTGCCGACCACCATATCCACTCCCGGAATCGAGGCTGCGGCCTCCGGCTCGTTCTGTGCATAGCAGCCGGTGACGATCACGATCCCGGCGCTGTTGCGACGGCGAAGGCGACGGACCAGCTGTCTCGACCGGTAGTCGCTGCGCCCGGTCACCGTGCAGGTGTTGACGACGGCAATGTCCGCAGGCGCGTCCTCGGGCACCACGGTATAGCCGCGTTCCACAAAGGACCGCTTGATCAAGTCCGTCTCGTACTGATTCAGACGGCATCCGATCGTTCCGACACAGACAGACTTTCGCCCCATTGGGAACTCCACTTCCGTCGCAGAAGGACGCCTCTTCGCAGGAATCGAGGGCCCCCGGCGTGATCTTCTCCATACTATGTATCCTAGGTTCCAGAAATCGGGGTGTCAATGCGATTCTAAGGTTCACGACCCACGTACGCCCCGGGACATTCAGGCCCTCGCCGTAGCCGGCCGCCTTCGGGCCAGTGGCACGACTCCTGGTCCAGAGCGTGTACGACCAAAGCGAAGGCGACCCGAAACTCGGCTTCAGCGGGAAGTATGCGAACCTCGCGGACTAAAAGCGCGCACGCACCGAAACACGGTGGGAATTGTCGAGGTATTCATGCCCCAAAAAAGCGTAATCCACCCAGTATCCTCTAATGCCGAATCCGGCGCCCGCTGCAAGATCTCCCTCCGACGACCCCAATCGAAGCGCCAGAAGCTCTCGCCAGATGCACTCCAGCCCCATCCGAAAATCGGCACTCGTCCGCCCCGCCCGGAACTGGGTGGCGTAGTCCCGGCCTTCGAAACGGAGATCCGTCTGCCCGGCAACGAGAACTCGTGTCTCAATGGACGGAAACACCCGGTCATACGCCACGCCGATGTGCGCGTTCGGTGTGATGGTCTCTCGGGTCCCGGTACTCCAAGATAAGATGGTGCCGAAGAAATCCTGGAGACTGACTCCCACGGAAACGCCTTTCTTAGAACGCAGCAGCAATCCCAGATCCGCCCCGAAGCCGAAACAGGATCCGTCGGCAAAGGACTTGTGAATCGGCTTGAGCGTTCCCCCGACGGCAATCCCCGGGCCCAACTGGCGCCCATAGGAGAGGAAGAGGGCGGATTCCGAGTACGTTTTCAGGCGAACCGTGGCCTCGATTTCATCAAGGTCAAGGATGTCGTGGCCGTGATCGTACTCGCCGTCGCCATCCTCGTCATACTTCAGAGGAGCGCTGCCCAGAGGAAGATATGGAATTTCCTGGACGGCGAGTCTCAAGCCGAGAATGGCGAAAGCGCTCCGGGAATCTCCCGAGCCCTGAGGCAGGATGAACCCAATATCGTCGTAGTTGACGGCGCCGCCGAAGTTCTCCTGGTGCTCCAGAAGACCGCTCATCGATTCCGCAAACCCGAGCCAGGCGGGATTCCAGTACGCGGCCGACGCGTCGTCGGCCGCCGCGACAAACGCTCCCCCCATCCCCATCGCGCGAGCGCTTACACCTACAGCCAGGAACTCGCCCGCATACTTCGTCCCCAAAGCGTCCGAACCCAAGCCAAGCAAGGCGATTCCCGTCAGGCATCCCACCCACCATCTTGCACACCTGGTCCCCTGCATTATGCCCTCGCACGTGAAATGCCAACGATCCCCATCAAACCTCTACGCGGGTCACTCTAGCAATCTCTCGCCGGATGTCAAGACCGGCGGCCACATCCGCCCGGAGTCTCCGCCGCCGACGGCATCCTAGGGTTCCAGCAATTTCGCACGGAACCAACGAACGCGGTCATACGTGAACCGGGCTTCTTCCTTCGACATGTCGTATTCCTCGCCGATCTGCTTCCAGACTTCTTCGACCGAGTACACCGATTTTCCCTTCCTGTCCTCGCTCTTGAAGAGCTTGACCACCCGATCGTGGATCTCTTCGTCCCGGCCCGTCGGCGGCGCCACCTCCATCGCTTCGACTTCCAACGCTCCCCCGGTCCCGGTGTGCCTCGCCCACCGCCCTGTACAGAGCGGTTCGCCTCCGGGATATCGGCTGGCCAGGTATCCTTTGAGACTCACGGCTTTCAGATCCGGGAACGCCGCCTTTTCACCTTCGATGATGTGGGTGCACATGGCCTCCCACACGGGTTTTCCGATATATTTGCCAACGGTAAAATGCACTTCCCTCTGGCCCTCCGCCACCGTTCTCGCTTCCGCCACGTCATACGCCGAGACGAAATCACTCCAGATGAAGACATCCGCGCTGTCGTTCAAGCTGACGCGACTCCACGTCTCGACGACTTTCACCCTCTCGAAGACGCTGCCCCAGGGGACAGAAGTGATCGGTTTCATCCTCAGGCTCGGACGCGGACGTACCCGAGTCTTGGGCTCCGTCGTGAATACGGTATCCGCCCAACTCCCCCCGACCACCGTCAGCAGCCACAACACGCTCATACAGATCCGTAACGCCGTTCTCATTCTTGATTCTCCCTTCGCGCTACAGGCTCCACGGCAATTGATTCTCGTCCAAACGATGATACACCTAGGGGCCGTCGCGGGTTCCTTCGTCGCCTCGTCTCAGGAATTCCTCGATGAGACACCGGGCCCGTTCCGCGTCCGCTCCGGCCACGAGGACACGCGCCTCCCCAAGCCCATCGACGGTGAGCGGATGAACCGAGTGCACGATATCCGAGCCCACCACGCAAGCGACACCCTGGCTATCCAGCCAACTGCGAATGAGGAGAAGCCTCTCGTCATCCGGACCCCGATAGACCTCCACCATGTCCATATCGTCGGCCTTTCTATCCCGCCAGATTAGTTCTCATCCACTTGGACGGCCTCTCTGTCCAGCCAACTTGGTTACCATCCAGTCGGACCGCCCTTCTATCCCGCCAGATTAGTCTTCATCCAGTCGGGGATTCGAGTGACCCTCTGGTCTTGGTTCAGGCAAACGTGGACCGTTTCCCCGCTCGCAAGCAGCTCTCCTCCCCGCTCGATCCGATAAGCCAGAGTGAGCGTGCGGCTCTTGAGATCGGCCAGCCAGGTCCGGATCGTGATTTCGTCGTCGTACCGGGCCGGCAACAAAATCTTGCACCGCACTTCGGACACCGGGAGGAAGAATCCCTCAGCCTCGATGCTCGCATACGGGATGTCCCTCTCTCGGAAATGATGGCTCCGTCCCACCTCGAACCAAACGAGGTAGTTGGCGTAGTAGACGACACCCATTCGGTCCGTCTCGCCGTAGCGAACTCGCTGTACGATTTCGGATTCCAGCAAAACGTTCTCCCATCCTGGAGCGCGCCTCGATCAGCGGCAAACCGTCCCGCAAGACAGCGTCAACGCCTCTCCGTGTCAAACAGACCGATGATCGCCTGCCTGTCGACATCCACCAACCCCAAATCCGACAGCTTGAGAGAAGGAATCACCGTGAGCCCCAGAAAGGAAAGCGCCGCGAGGGGATTATCCGCGGACGCGCCCAACGACCGAACGGCCCTGTGGATCTCCTCGAGATGCTGCTCTACGTGCGCCAGGGACTGATCCGACATCAAGCCGGCGATGGGCAGAGCCAGTCCGGCGAGTACCTGGCCGTCAGCAACAACGGTCAGCCCGCCGCGAAGCTTGACCACCTCGACGGCCGCCGTTAGGATGTCCTCGTCCGAGACACCGGCAACAATCAGGTTGTGAGAATCATGTGCTACCGAAGAGGCAATCGCCCCGCGTTTGAGACCCAGGCCTTTCACAAGCCCCCGCCCGATATTGCCCGAGGCGTGATGTCGCTCGATCACAAAGATCCTGAGGATATCACGGTCCGTATCCGACACCACGTGGCCGTCTTCGATCTTGACCTCTTCCGATAGATGTTCGGTGATGAGCTGATTCGGAATGAGTCCTATGACGTTGGCCTTCGTTCCCCCTGCCGGGGTCCTGAAGTCCTCCACCCGGAGCTCCTGGACATTGATCGAGCTACGGATCTGGGTCCTCTCCGCCGGCGGAGGTTGCCAGACGGCCTGCCCGCTCTCCGCGACCAGCGCACCTCCCTTGTACACCTGGCCGATTTTGCACTGCTGGAGATCGTCCAGAACAACGAGGTCGGCATCGTATCCGGGAGCCACCGCCCCCAGGCGCCCGATCCCATAATGGCGGGCCGTGTTGAGCGTTGCCATCCGGATGGCCAGCGCGGGCGCCATTCCCCGACCGATGGCCAGCCGAATCATGTAATCAATATGCCCCTCCTCCATCAAATCTCGCGGATGTCGATCGTCGGTGCAGAAGAGAAAACTATCGGCATTCTCGCAGGTCACCATCGGCAGCAGATCCAGCAGGTTCTTGGACGTCGACCCCTCCCTCAGCAGAATCCGCATGCCGAGGCGCAACTTCTCCCGCGCTTCCTCAATGGTCGTCGATTCGTGATCGGACTCGATCCCCGCGGCCACGTAGCTCACGAGGGCCTTCCCCGTCAGGCCGGGCGCGTGACCGTCGATCCTCTTACCGGAAACGATCTTGATCTTATCCAGCACGTCGTCATCCCGTCTCAAGACGCCCGGGTAATCCATCACCTCGCCCAAGCCCAGGACCCACTTATCCGAGAGGAACGGGAAGAGATCGAGAGCCTTGAGCTCGGAGCCGGCAGTCTCGAGATCCGTGGCGGGAACGCACGACGGCAGCATGACGAAGACATTCAAGGGGTTGTACTTGCTGGCCCGAAGCATGAAGAGAATTCCGTCGGAGCCCAAAACGTTTGCGATTTCGTGGGGATCAATCACGACGGACGTGGTACCCAATGGGACCGTGGCTTTGGCGTACTCGGAAACCTGAACCATAGAGCTCTCGATGTGGACGTGCCCGTCAAAGAACCCCGGACAAACGTGGCGGTTCTCGAGATCCACGGACGTGGGTCCGTCGTAGGAGCCGATTCCCGCAATCTTGCCTTCGTAGATCGCGACGTCCGCCTGATAGATCTCTCCGGTAAACACATTGATGATTCGGGGCCTCTTCAACACCAGATCCGGATGACGATCTCCCTGTGCAACCTGAATCAATTCCTCGATGGACACGCTTTCCTCCGCTCTTTCCCGGTCGAGAAGCCCTTGGGGGACTGTCCCCCAAGGCGGCCTGTCCGTATACTGTATTGCCGACCGGGGGGGTTTGTCAAGCCGCTGGAAGGGGTTGCAGGGGGGGGCGCGAGATGCTAGGCTGCAGTACCTGATTCGGCAGAAACGGGGTCGCCCCCGCGACCTCAACCCTCATCGAGCGAAAAGAGAAAGGGACGGAGTCTATGGAACGCACGTTGGCGATCATCAAGCCCGATGCCGTTGCATCGGGCCTCACCGGTGAAATCCTCCAGCGCATGCTCGCAAACGGCCTTCAGGTGATCGCTCTGAAGATGCTTCACCTCAACAAGCGAAAGGCCGAGGGCTTCTACTACGTTCATCGATCCAAGCCCTTTTTCCCGACGCTCGTCGACTTCATGTCCTCGGGGCCCATACTGGTGATGGTGCTGGAAGGGAACGACGCCATTCGTCGTTGGCGGGATTTGATGGGGGCCACCGATCCCTCCAAGGCGGACAAGGGTACAATCCGAAAAGACTTTGCCTTCTCCATTGAAAAAAACGCCGTTCATGGATCCGACGGGCCGGACACCGCCAGCTTCGAGATCAGCTACTTCTTCAACGGTACCGAGATCTTTCGGATGGATCCCGAGAAGGTGAGGAAGTCGGGGACGCAGGGGTGAGACCGCAAGGCAACCCCGGAGATGCGCTCATGAATGCCCCTTCCTACATGCGGATCCGGAATCTGGTCGGGCTTCCGCTCTTGTGGACCTTCCTTGCAATCGCCGGTCTCTCCTGCGACAATGACGATACAGAGCTCGTCGAGGATCCCTATATACTTCCTCAGTACGAGACCATCGACTGCAATCCTGCTTGGTGCCCAATCTCCGACTGGATTGCCTTTCAACGCCGGGGGGACGAGACCGACAAGATTGAAGCGATCTTTCTTATCCGTCCTGACGGGACTGAACGCAAGGAGATCGTCGACTCGGGTCTAGAGCCTGATTGGTTCCCTCAGGGAAATAGGATCGGGTATCTGGATGGCTGGGATGGACTGTCGACCGGAGTGTACGACCTAGAGACGGATAGTACGTGGATTCTGTTCCCGGCTGGGCGGATCTTCTCCGTGGATTGGTCACCTGATGGATCGAAGGTGGCGGGAGTGAACAGCGCAGACGGTACGCCGGATATTTGCGTGTCGGACGTGGAGACGCTGCAGTGCAGATGGATCGGGTCCGGTGAAGAACCCGACTGGTCTCCCGATGGCAGCGAGCTTCTGTGTCGGTGGAACGGCATGAGCATCATGGACTCGTCGGGCACGAACCGTCGGCAGGTAATCACTTGCGGCTTGGGCGATGCGCCGGTTCGCGACGCTCACTGGCGTCCCGATGGCGGTCGGATCGTTTTCTCTCGACTGGACGATCGAACCCAGGACTACTTTGTCTGGCTGGTGAATCCAGATGGGACTGGCCTCACATGCCTGGGGACCGGCACGGATCCGGCATGGTCTCCGGACGGCGAGCGGATCGTCTTTGCCGATGACATTCCAGAGGGAGAGTGGAGGAGTGTCCGCCTTTGGATCATGAACGCCGACGGGACGGACCGCCGACAGTTGACGTTTCCGTGAATATCGGAACAGAGCCCCAATTTCCCCCCCCTATAATTCGCCGAACCAGGATGATGAAACCTATTGCAGCGCATGCGGGTACCTAATTAGGGCTCTGTCCCGGATTTCAAGTGTAGTGGTACCTACAGACACACCGACTGAGCGCCGCTGCCAAGTCAGGCTTGTGGCGGCAATCCAGGACGTGGAACTGCTCGAAGTTAGTGAGCACCGCCAAAGGTGTTTCGCTGTTCCAGGCATAGCGGATTGTCTGGAAATAGTTCTGGGCAGTAGCGATATCGCCGTGCGGCTTCTTAGCTTCTACAAAGAAGCGCACGTCGCGGAAGTTCGGCGCTAGATGGAACGCGTAGTCTGCCCGTCGCTGTCCAGGCCCCGAGACAGTAGGTTCGACTTTGACTTCCTGCTCGTAAGGGTTCGTCTGGCGATCGTGGTTCACGTCCCAACCGAGTGCGATGAAGAACTTGTCGATGAAGTCTTTCCGGACGGCCGCCTCTTGATAATCTCCCGAAAGGTACCGCGCCTCGCTAGCCTGGAACGTCGCAACGAGTTTCTTGACCTGCTGAAAAGCCGAATCCAACGTTGTGGCCGCCATGCCGTCGTTTCCCCCTTCATGCACGCCAACCCGCCGTCTTTCGAAGCCGCTTCCCCATCCTGCTCAGTCTTCCCCCGCGTCCGCGTGCACCAGACATCCTCCGCCGCCTCGCGCGCGCGATACCTTCCGGGTATTCCCGGAAATCCCGCCCCCTCTCGCGCGCGATAGCATTAGCATTGGCGAAATTGGCGAAATTCCCGATGCGAACCTCCTCAAAACCGCTACCTGAAAGATACCTTTTCGCAGGTGTCCCACCCCGCGCGCGTAGGACTTCTGCGAAATCCGCGTTATTCGCTTGGTTCGTTCATAGCAACTACTCTTCTTCATCGTCCTTTGGCTCGAAGCGGATCCC
>CAZSXU010000011.1:0-69765 GCA_964610505.1 uncultured bacterium
AGTGCCCATCGTTTACGGCTAGGACTACCAGGGTATCTAATCCTGTTTGCTCCCCTAGCTTTCGCGCCTTAGCGTCAGTATCGGGCCAGAAAGCCGCCTTCGCCACTGGTGTTCTTCTCGATATCTACGCATTTCACCGCTACACCGAGAATTCCGCTTTCCTCTCCCGTACTCAAGCCAAGCAGTTTCAAACGCAGGTCATCAGTTGAGCCGATGAATTTCACGTCTGACTTGCGAGGCCGCCTACACGCCCTTTACGCCCAGTAATTCCGAACAACGCTTGCTCCCCCCGTATTACCGCGGCTGCTGGCACGGAGTTAGCCGGAGCTTCCTCTTGTGGTACCGTCAGGGATGAAGGGTATTAACCCCCACCCGGTTCTTCCCACATGACAGGGCTTTACGACCGAAGGCCTTCATCGCCCACGCGGCGTCGCATCGTCAGGGTTTCCCCCATTGCGAATGATTCTCGACTGCTGCCTCCCGTAGGAGTCTGGGCCGTATCTCAATCCCAGTGTGGCCGGACACCCTCTCAGGCCGGCTACCCATCGTTGCCTTGGTAGGCCGTTACCCTACCAACAAGCTAATGGGACGCGGGCCCATCCTCAAACGGCAGCTTACATGTAGAGGCCACCTTTGACTCCTGCGGCTTGTGCCGCTGAAGTGTCATCCGGTATTAGCGCTCCGTTGGGAACGTTATTCCAGACTCGAGGGTAGGTTACCCACGCGTTACTCACCCGTTCGCCACTCTACTAGGAACTCCGAAGAGTTCCGTTCTCGTTCGACTTGCATGCCTAATCCACGCCGCCAGCGTTCGTTCTGAGCCAGGATCAAACTCTCCGTTGTCGGCAATACCTTAAAGAGAAGCCGACTCACTTCACACCGACCTCCCTTGCTTTGCATTTCCATTCCGCACTTCCAGGCAGACGAATCCACCCGAAAGAGGGAACCTTGTCAAGGCCCTGAACGGCAGGTATGCGCTATTTGTTTGTCAAAGATCGTCCATCCCACGCGGGATGTGATTGTGCAAAAGCGACGGTTGAGACAACTCAAGGGAGACTCTAACCCCTTGAGAGGGAAAGGGTCGTCGCTCACTTTGCCCTCTCCGAAAGCCAATATAGATGAAACACTCCCCAGCGTCAACAGTTATTTCCACCAAATGTCATCTTTTTCCGCAGTTCGCGCGAGGGCTTGCCCATCCCTCCCCGGGCTTCCCGTAACGTGCTGGGACTAAACCACTTGGATCTTCTTGAAGCGGCGCTTTCCCACCTTGAGAACGAACGCCGTTCCCCGCGAGACCCGGACTTCTTCCTCGGGATTCGTCACCCGCTCCCCATCAATGGTCACCCCACCCTGTACGACCAGCCGGCGGGCCTCACCATTGCTCTTCGCCATTCCTGCCCGAACCACCAACCGGACAATCCAGATTCGGTTGCCCTCCGCTTTCAACGAAGTCTCTTCGATATCCGAAGGAGTCTCTCGATCCCGGAACACGCGATCGAATGTGTTCGACGCAGCAAGCGCGGCGTCCTCGCCATGGTACTCAGCGGTGATCGTGCGCGCAAGAAGAGCTTTGGTCTCCCTCGGATCGGCCGTTCCGTTCTCCAGACCTTTCCGCATGCGCGCAAGCTCGTTCTCGGGAATACTCGTGAGAATCTCGAAGTAGTCCATCATGAGGGCATCCGCAATCGACATGAGCTTGCCGAACATCTCGGCCGGCGGGTCGGTGATGCCGACGTAGTTGTTGAGACTCTTGCTCATCTTCTCCTTACCATCGAGACCTACGAGGAGCGGCAGCGTGATCACGACTTGAGGGTCCTGCCCATAGGCTCGCTGGATATCTCGTCCCACCAGCAGGTTGAATTTCTGATCCGTTCCCCCGAGTTCAACATCGGCTTTGAGCGCAACGGAATCGTATCCCTGCATGAGTGGATACAAGAACTCAAGGATACTGATGGGGCGATTCTCCTTGAACCGACCGGCGAAGTCATCCCGCTCCAGCATTCGCGCCACGGTGGACGTCGCCGCTAGATGAGCAACGGATTCCAGATTCATCGGAGACAGCCAGCGGGAGTTGAAGTCGATCACGGTCCGGTCTCGATCGAGGATTTTGAAGATCTGTTCCTCATAGGTTCTGGCGTTCTGTTCCACTTCTTCCCGGGACAGGCGTTTGCGGGTCTCGCTCTTCCCCGTGGGATCTCCGATCATCCCCGTGAAATCTCCGATCAAGAAGACCACGGTGTGACCCAGGTCCTGAAAGTGCCTCATCTTCCGAAGGGACACCGTGTGGCCAATGTGGATGTCCGGAGCCGTCGGATCGAATCCTTCCTTGACGATCAGCGGCCGCTGCTCCCGAATCGACCGCTCGATCTTCCGCTCCAGTTCCTCTTCGGAGATGACCTCCTCGACTCCCCGCCGAATGAGATCCATCTGTTCATTCTTGGGCGGCATCTGCCCGGATTCTCTCTTCACGCCGCTCTCCCCTACGTGTCCGAATGGATGTCGCAGGCCGACGGGTCTTCGGGCCTACGCCCTCAACAATCGGGAGACTCGGGGGCAATGTAACAGACCCGCGCTGCGTCCACAAGTACAATTCCCCTTTTCCCTTGACCCCGCCGCGGCTGCAATCTAGTGTCGTGACCCAGAAGTAGCTGGGTAGGCTCCGTGAGTCATCGCGGTTCTTGGCAAGGCGCGACGACGATGGCGTATCCATGCGATACGTCAAGGAGGAGCAACGACGCCAGGGACCACGAGGGCCAACGAGATGGCAAGACGCTTCTGGGTCACGACACTGGATTGAACAACGCACGAAAACGGCCCTTCGGCTCGTCTCATGATCAATGGCTCGTCCCGATGAGGCAGGGGAGGCAACCCCGCAAGGAGGAGTGGCCCGTTGATCGATGGATCCAATGATTCCGACCGTACTCCCGGCAGGGAAGATCGCCCTCAAGAGACCAGGCGCAGAGGCGGCAAAACCCTCCTGCGGGTAACCCTATTCATCCTTCTGGTTGCCGTATCGGGAGCGGCGGGAGCGTATGTCGCGTTGCGACAGATCTACCGATCCGACCTCCCGGATCCCGAGAGTCTGCAGACGATTCGTCCCGCTCTCCGGACCCCCATATATTCGGCAGACGGAAAAGTCCTCTACACGTTTTTCCAGGAAAACCGGGTTCTGATCCCCCTCTCCGACATCCCGGACGATCTGGTCCACGCGGTACTCGCGGTAGAGGATCGGAAATTTCACGAGCATTGGGGCGTCGATCTGTTGAGCATTGCCCGCGCCGCCTGGAGCAACATCCGCCGGCGCCGTTTGGCTCAAGGGGCCAGCACGATCACTCAGCAGTTGGCTCGGGACCTCTTCCTCACCAAGGAGAAAACTCTCTCTCGAAAACTGAAGGAGCTGCTCGTCGCACTGCGCATCGAGCAGACATACTCCAAGGACGAGATCCTGGAGATGTACCTCAATCAGATCTACTTCGGTGAGGGTGCATACGGCGTCGAGGCGGCGTCCAGGACCCTCTTTGACAAACACGCTCGGGATCTGACGCTGCCCGAATGCGCCCTCCTCGCCGGCCTGCCCCGGAACCCCAGCGGGTATTCCCCCGAAGACCATCCCGACGCCGCCAGGGGACGCCGGGCCGTGGTTCTCGAAGCCATGCTGCAGGTCGGCGCCATAAGTCCCCAGGAGCATCGGGAGGCCAGAGAGGCTCCCATCGTACTCGCGGAGAAGCGCCCCTACGGAAAACTGGCCCCGTATTTCGTGAGCTATATCAAGAAACAACTCGAAGAGACGTACGGGTCGGACCGGCTCTACCGCGATGGGCTGAAGGTGTACACCACTCTCGACACGCGCCTTCAGGCGGCCGCCGAGGAGGCCGTGGAGGCGCACCTCCGTGGACTGGAGATTCGCGAGGAATACCCCGTCCAGCGAGACTCGGTCTGGCTGGCCCTCAAGCCCAAACCCGAAGGCCAGGTCCAGTACATCCAGGGCGCTCTCGTGGCCCTCGATCCCAAGGGCGGTGCGATTCGAGCCATGGTCGGAGGGCGCAGCTTTGAAGAGAGCTACTTCAACTGCGCAGTACAGGCCAAGCGTCAGCCGGGATCCGCCTTCAAACCGTTCATTTACACCGAGGCCGTCCGCCAGGGGTTCACCGCCGGCTCCGTTCTTCTCGATGCTCCCCTGGTCATTCCGGGACCGGGCGGGGACGACTGGGAGCCTCCCAATTACTCCAAGACGTTTCGCGGCCTGGTAACGCTTCGCCTGGCGCTGCAGAAGTCCATCAACATTCCGGCCGTGAAACTACTTCTCGGCGTCGGGGCGAGAAACGTGATTTCGACCGCTCGCTCGATGGGAATCACCGGACGCCTGACACCCTATCCGTCCCTTGCCCTGGGGAGCGCCGAGGTCACGCTGCTCGAGCTCACCTCCGCGTACGGCGTACTTGCCAACCAGGGCATTCGCGCCGAACCGATTTCCATCCTCGAGGTCCGGGACCGAAACGGTCTGGTTCTGGAGAGAAAAAGGGCGGAAAAAACGGACGTCGTGGACGCTCAGACGGCTTACATCGTGACCAGTATGCTGGCATCCGCAATCGATCACGGGACGGGGATCGGAGCGAGGAGCAGAGGCTTCCGGTTGCCGGCCGCCGGCAAGACGGGCACGACCAACGACTACCGGGACGCCTGGTTCATGGGCTACACTCCCCATCTCGTGGCGGGCGTGTGGGTCGGATTTCTCGACAACACCCCCATGAGTGAGGAGCAAACGGGCGCTGCCGCCGCCCTACCGATCTGGACGAAGTTCATGATCGGGGCGACGACGGACTCGCCCGCGGATGAATTTCCGGTGCCTGAGGGAATCGTAACCCGCCGGATCTGCACGACGACCGGCTATCTGGCGGGGCCGCGTTGTCCGGACATCCGATCCGAGGTGTTCGTCGGCGGGACCGAACCGACCGAATTCTGCACGCTCCATGCCCCCATCATTCGGCAGCTGACCTCCATCGAGGAACAGCATTCCTACCGGTAGATGGCGCAGTTCCCCCTATTTCCTCTCTGCTACTTCCCATCTCCTATTTCCCCTTTGCCAGGAGCGATCGGCGAAGTCACGCGGCGGCGGCGAACAGCAGGAAACAGGAAATAGCGAATCGAACAGAAGAAGCAGGGGAAGAAGAACAAACAGTCTTGTGACTTGCTATGACGCCAGGCGATTGTATAACCGGCCCATAATGATACGGGGTGGGTGCTTCCTGTCTCTGCCAATCCGGTAGGCGGCGTGAACCCGCTCGGCCGCGGCCCGGGCCTCCGACCTGGAATTCGCCAGAAGGCGGGCCACCACATCACCCTTCCGCACGGCTTCCCCTGTTTTCTTGTCTAGCCAGAGCCCGACCGCCGGATTCACAAGGTCCGTCACCTTCGCCCGCCCCGCACCGAGACGCACGGCGGCCATGCCGATCTCAAAGGCATCGATCCCCTGAACGTATCCACTCCGGGGTGATCGAACCAAGTACCGCACCTTCGCCCGGGGAAGGCGGCCCGGGTCGTCCGCGACCTGCGGATCTCCACCCTGGGCCTTGACGAAGGCCCGAAATGTCTCCAGCGCGCGCCCGGTTCGAATCGCCTCGCCGAGGAGTTTCTTTGCCTCCGCACGGGAGGCCGCGATTCGCGAGAGAACCAGCATTTCCGCAGCCAGAGCAAGCGTTACGGTTCTCAGGTCGGGTTCCCACTGTCCCTGAAGAGCTCGCACGCATTCCTCGATCTCCGGTGCATTCCCGACGGCCCGTCCCAGCGGCTCTTCCATGCGGGTGAGTACGGCGGATGTCGGGAGGTCCCAGTGCTCGGCCGTGCGAAGAAGAGCCCGGCCCAGCTCTTTCGCCTGCTTCGCTGTACGCGAGAACCCTCCGGATCCGACCTTGATGTCCAGCACCAAGCCTTCGATGCCCGACGCGATTTTCTTGCTGAGGATGCTCCCTACGATCAACGGAATGCACTCCACGGTGCCCGTTACATCTCTGAGAGCATACAGTTTCTTGTCGGCGGGGACCCACCGGGCGCTCTGACCTGCGATGACCAGCCCGACCCGCCCGAGCTTGGACAGAAATTGCCTCTCCGAAAAGGTGACGTTGAACCCGGGGATGGATTCCAGCTTGTCCAGTGTGCCACCCGTGTGGGCCAACCCTCTCCCCGAGATCATGGGCACGCGCACACCACAGGCGGCCGCCAGCGGGCCCAGGATGATGGACACTTTGTCCCCGACCCCGCCTGTCGAGTGCTTGTCGATCTTGGGTCCCCGTACGCCTCCAAGGTCCAGCCGTGAGCCGGATTCCAGCATCGCCCGGGTCAGATCCACCGTCTCGGGCTCGCTCATTCCACGAAAGTAAATCGCCATCAGGAGGGCGGATACCTGGTAGTCGGGGATTCCCCCGGCACAGTAGTCACGGATCACATCCTCGATGTCGCTGCGGTTGAGGCGTTCCCCGGAACGTTTGCTGATGATCAGATCCACCATCCGTCGTCTATCGTTGTTGGAGCGTGCCAAGATCTACTCCTCCCCCCCTCGATCGAACACAAACCCCTCGGGCAGAAGATCGCGGACGCCCCTGCGTTCCAGGGCCCCCTCCGGGCCGCCCATGAGGACAACCATGTCCGGAGAGAATTCCCACATCACCTGGAGACACGCGCCGCACGGACGAAGTGGCGCATTGGCGCTGCTCGCGATGGCAATCCGGTTGAATCGCTTCCTGCCCGCGCCGACGGCGGAAAACATGGCGCTCCTCTCCGCGCAGCAGCTGAGTCCGTACGAACCGTTCTCCACGTTCACGCCCGTGAACACGTCCCCCTCGGCGGTTTCCAGAGCGGCGGCCACCCTCAGCCCCGAATAGGGCGCATAGGCCACATCGACCTTCTTTTCGGCCACGGCCATCAGTTCCTCATCGGTCAAGATTCTCGCCTCCTTCAGACGCGGCCGCGTCACGCGCGGGTCCAGATCTCCCGGAAGAAACTACTTCCCCCCAGCGGCCCAAGACCGAAACCGTCCGCCAGCGTTGCCGCCATGTCGGAGAAGCTGGACCTCGTGCCCAGGTCCACGTCTTCCCTCACGCCGGGCCCCGAAACGAGAACCGGGACATGTTCCCGCGAGTGGTCCGTACTCGGGGTCGTCGGATCGCACCCGTGATCCGCCGTGATCACCAGAACGTCGTCGTCCTCCAGCATTCCCCGTATGGCCGCGAGCCGTCCGTCGAAGGACTTCAACCCCTCGGCGAAGGCTTCCGGGTTGTTCCGGTGACCCCAGAGCATGTCGAAGTCCACAAGTGTCACCAGGAGCAACCCCGCTTCAAGCTTCGGAAAGATCTCCAGAACCTTGAGCACGCAATCCTCATTGCCCCCCGCTCGCTCGATCTTCGTGAACCCCCGCCGGGCAAACAAATCCCCGACCTTGCCGACCCCCCAGGTCGCCAGTCCCGCACCCTCCATCCGATCCAGGAGAGTCTCCCCCACGGGAGGCAGCGAGAAATCCCGGCGTCCCCGCGTCCGCTCGTAGCTCCCGGAACATCCGCGGAAGGGCCGGGCGATCACGCGAGCGACCGCATGCTCCCCCGTCAGAAGAAACCGCGCCGCCTCGCACATGTCGTAGAGCTCATCCGGGGGAATCACATCTTCATGAGCAGCCAGCTGGAATACGCTGTCCGCCGAGGTATAGAGTATCGGAGATCCCGTCGCCACGTGCTCATCGCCCAGGCGGGCGATGATCTCGGTGCCCGAGGCCGGCCGGTTCCAGAGGACTTTGCGGTTGACTCGATGTTCGAACGCCGACACGACCTCCGGCGGGAAGCCTTCGGGATAGGTGGGAAATGCTCTCGGGAGGATCACCCCCATGAGCTCCCAGTGGCCCGAGATGGAGTCCTTTCCGGGAGATTGCTCGGCCATCTTGCCGTAGGCGCCGTCGGCGCGCACGGCAGCCGAAATCCCCATGATCTCGGTCACTTTGCCGATACCGAGGCTTTCCAGCTCGGGAAGAAACAGGCCGCCCACAGCGGCGGCCGTATTGCCCAGCGTGTGGCTCCCGCGATCCCCGTAAAGGTCCGCGTCGGGAAGTGCCCCGACGCCGCCCCCGTCGACGATCATCACGAGAGCCCGCCTGAGACTGCGATTGGTGTTCAGGAGATAGACACCTCCCCGGCCGTGCTTTCGGCACCCACCAGTGTCGCGACCCGGACCGGTTCCCCGGATGCGTGGTATACACGGACAACCCGCCGCCCGATTCCGCAGATCACTTCGTAGGGGATCGAGCCCGTCTTTGCCGCCAGCTCCGCAACCGGCAGCTCCGCTTTCCCTTGCCGGCCGAAGAGAACGGCTTCGTCACCCAGCGCAACTCCGGGAATGTTCGTGACGTTCACCATCGTCAAATCCATCGTCACGGCTCCCAGGATGGGAGCCCGCATTCCGTGAATCAACACGTCCCCGCAGTTTGAGAGATGGTAAGTGTACCCGTGTCCGTAGCCGACGGAAACGGTCGCCACTCGGGCGGGCCTATCGGCCACCCAGGACCGCCCGTAGCTGATGGACTGCCCCGCTTGGACGTCTCTCAGATGCACCACGCGAGCTTTCAGCCGCATGACCGGCTTGACGGGCAGCGTGGCTCGCAGCCCTTCCGATGGGTACAGCCCGTAGGCCAGAAGGCCCGGGCGCACCATCTGGAGAAACAGATCCCGGGACCCGAGAATTCCGGAACTGTTGGCCGCATGGGTAAGGGGAACGCTGACACCGGCCGACCGAAGCCGCTTGACCAGAAGTTTGAACCGCCGGACTTGTTCCGCCGTGAATTCCGGATCGCTGTCCGCCACCGGGAAATGCGTGTAGAGTCCCTCCAGCGTTACACCCGGCAATTGACTCACCGACGTTACGAACTCCATGGATTCATCCATGTCGACACCGGCCCGTCCCATTCCCGTGTCCACCTCCACGTGACACGCGGCCTCGCGGCCGAGGGTGGCGGCCCGTCGGCTCAGATGCTCCGCGAACGCGCGCGCCGATACCGTGGGCGTCAGCCCGTTCTCCAGAATCGCATCAATCTCCGACGGCAGCGAAGGGGAGAGAATCAGAACGGGTTTCCGGATTCCCGCGTAGCGAAGCTCGAGACCCTCGTGGAGCGTGGCGACTCCGAACCCATCGACGATCCCGGACATGGCTCTTCCGATCTCTACGGCGCCGTGCCCGTACGCATCGGCCTTGACCGTCAACAGGATCTTCCGCCGAGATCCGACGTGCTTGCGGATTTCGGAAACGTTCGCGCGCAACGCATCGAGATCGATTTCCGCCCAGCATGAATACGCCATTGTCCCTCATCCTCTCCTTAGGACCATCTATAGCAAACAGCGGACTTCGCTGCAAGCCAAATGGCAAAGCAGTTCTACGTTCCGAGTTTTACGCTCCGAGTTCAAGGTTCGGACACCGACTCCGATACCGATCCCAAGCACTCAGAACCTAGAACCCAGAACGTTGTTCTTGTTCTTGTATCGTTGGACGAATTCAACTACGATCCGCTTGCACGGCTTTCTCCTGTCACATCCACCTCCGGAGATGCTCCATGACACCGACAAATGACGAGACCCGCCTTTTTGCCGAACTCATCGCACTGACCCGAACGCTGCGCTCCCCGGAGGGATGCCCTTGGGACCGCGCTCAGGACCTCCAGAGCATGCGGAAATACGTCATGGAGGAGGCCTACGAGCTTCTTGAGGCCATTGATTCGGGCGACCGGGCCCAACTGCTCGAGGAGTTGGGGGATCTCTTCTTCATCGTTCTTTTTCTCCTCGTTCTCGCCGACGATGGTGATCTCTTCCGCCCGTCGGAGGTCCTCGTCAACACCATCGCCAAAATGAAGCGACGCCATCCCCATGTCTTCGCTTCGGCGGAGGCCGACAATGAACAGGACGCCTTCCTGTCGTGGGAGTCCGTCAAGCGAAAGGAGAAATGGAAGGACGCGAAAGGGTCCATCCTCGATGGCATTCCGAGAACGTTGCCCGCGCTCACCAAGGCCCGCCGAATTCAGGAAAGGGTGAGCGCCGTGGGCTTCGACTGGAAGGAAGCGGGGGGCGCGCTCCGGAAGCTGGAGGAGGAAATGGAAGAGTTCAAGGCCGCCCTCGAGGAACAATCCTCGGCCGGGACGCATGCCGAAATCGGCGACGTCCTGTTCTCCCTCGTCAACGTCGCTCGCCTCTTGGGCAAGGATCCCGAGGCCGCACTGGAGCAGACCAACGCCAAGTTCCGCCGCCGGTTCTCGGAGATTGAAAAACACATGGCAGAGAGTCCGCACCCACTCAGCCTCGAGGAGATGGACCGACTCTGGGACGAGGTGAAGCGGAAAGAGGAGTGAGCCCGACAGCCGACACCCGGTAGCCGACGTTTCCCCACGTTCCAATCCGAACGGGGGTAGGTCCTTCGGCTCTCGGTTTTGGGTTCTCGGTTCTCGGCTTTCGGTTCTCGGCTTTCGGCTCTCGGCTTTCGGCTCTCGGTATAGAAAGGGACCCCTGCAAACGCAGGAGTCCCTCGAAGTTCAGCCTGCCATACTCCCTCGGTAAACGGTCGTTCGAAACTAGAATCTTCCGGTCAACGCGATTCTGTGACTGCTATCCATGAAATCCTGCCGCTCCGGCAGATAGGCATAGTCGAAACTCACAGATCCGACCCAAAGACCGGCCCCGAACGTAAGGACTGCGTCGTCCTCGCGTCCCTCGCTGCTCTGAATTCCCGCTCTCAGTGCAGCGAAGTTCCCAGGAACGTAGCAGAACTGGAATTCCGCGCCCAGATGGAACCGGATATCTTCCTCGCTCATTTTCTCCGCGTCGGCGGCGATCAACAGATCGTCGTCCGCCGTCCTGAGCGCAAGCCCCACCCTGACGTTCGTCGGGACGCTCTCGCCCCAGTACTGGGTCCCAATATCCTGAACCACCACACCGATGGCCATCTGCCGCGAGGGCACAAACCGCACGGCAGCGTCCAGACCGAACCCGGTGTCGGATTCGTCCCCCAATTTCGACATGAGAATCTTGGCGTTTCCACCGACGTAGAAGCCGGCCAGACCGGTTCCGTAGGACAGGAGCAGTGCGTTGTCGTTCCAGTCCTCCGTGCCCTGTGCGGCGTTGGTCGCGTCGTACAGTTTGATGTCGTTCGTGCCCGAGTTGATCCAGCTGAGGCCCACGGCGCCGAACTCGAAGTGCTGGCCGTAGCCCAGGTAGTTGTACTTCCGATCGAGGGACATGTCCGAATACATGAAGCTCGCCTCGATCCAGTCAATCTCCATCAGGCCGGCCGGATTCCAGTAGCCGGCGGTCACGTCGTCCGCCGCGCCCACGTAGGCTCCACCCATGGCCAGGGCCCGGGGGCCCACGCCCATGCGCAGGTACGGCGCTCCGTGGGTAAGATCTTCCGCAACACATGGACCCGCCGTGGCCATTCCAACCGCCAGGGCAAGCAGGGACGCTGTCATCACAGTGCTGAACTTCGACATCTTTCTTCGCCTCCTTCGCAAGCCAGGTTTCGAGGGCGGGGCGGGAGGGCGGCTCTCAAGGCCGCCCTCCGGCCCACCGGCAGATCTATGTTAGTCGGAAGATCCCCTGAGAACGGCGATCTTCACGACGGCCGTGGTGACCTTGCTTCCGTCGTCGGCTTCCACGTAACAGAAGTAGACGCCGTTGGCCACCGGATTTCCGTCCTGGTCGGCCCCTGCCCACGTCACGCTGTTCAGCTCGTGCGTCATCACCTCGTCCTCGACGAGTGTGACCACGTGGTTGCCGGCGAAGTCGAACACCCTCGCCGTAACGTGACAGGTCTTGCTCAGGTAGCCGACGACCGATGTGCTTCCGTCAACTTCCGGATCGAACGGGTTCGGGTAGTTGTGTGGATCGGTAAACGTAAGCACCTTGCCCTCTGTACCGAAGGTTAGGGTGGCCACGTTGCCGACCGAGTCCTCGTACTTGACCACGACGTCCACCCCGCCAGGAGTCGGCGAGTAGATCAGGATGCACGTATCTTCGTTGTACGTCCAATGACTCTCCTCAACCTCCTCACCGTCCTCGGTGATCACGATCGTGGACGGGTCGATGGGATCGGAGATGCAGTCGGCCGTCAGCTTGATCTGCATGGTCTCGGCACTCAGCGAAGTCAGAATGTCCGACTCCGGCGGCGTCGCGTCGACCATGTAGCGGCGAACAACCGGAAGCGTCATGTTCGGGTGCGTCATGCTCGTATTGTAGTCGTACACACGATCATAAACGCCGTAATCGTAGTCGTAGATGACCTCATCGCGCTCGAGGACTTCGTAGTCGTAGTCGTCGGCACACTCGTTACAGTAACGGTAGCTGTAGAGCACCACCTCGAGGAGCTCGCCGTCGATGAGATCCATGGAGATGTCTTCAGCCAGGACTGTGGTCACGCCGTTCTCATCCTCGGTGATCGTCAAGGCGTCCGGCGTCAACTGCATCCGGTACTCCTTGATCTCCGTACCGTCGAGATGCGCGTAATCCGAGTCGTCACAGCAGTTCGGATCATCGCGGTCCGGACGGACACCGTAGAAGTCGAGGTAGATGGACCTTGGATCGACACCCGCTTCGGTGTCCGTAATGGTGAACTGGACATCGAAGTTTGGCCCGATCGGTCCGGCGGTCCAATCGATCACCGGTCTCGTACGGTCAATGTAGAACTCGCACGTGGCCGAGACCTTGTCGTACACGTTGTTCCGGGCTGTGAGCTCGAGTGTATACATCTCCCCGGGGTGCAGGAACTCGTTCTCGTTCAGCGCTTCGATCGCAAAGAGCCCGGAAATCGAATCGTACCAGTTTTGCCCGCTGGAACTGAAGCCCAGATCGTTGGCGTACGTCCAGTTCTCAGAGAACGTGCCGTTGGAGAAGATCGTGATGCCGTTGAGCACAGCCTTGATGCTCGAAGGAATCACGCCCTGATCCACGTGGCTGCCGTTCTTCGAGTGTGTGTTGTCCGTGATGTAGGCCATGAGAATCGGCGTCGCGTTGGTGTAGGTCCGGAGTTCCGTCTCTTCATCAACCGTAACCAGTCTCGTCGCCTTGATGAACGGACCACAGTTGCTGATGGAGAGCCCCTGACGCTCGATCACCGAGAAGATCCCCAATGTGCTGGTCTTGAAGGTAACCGTGCAGTTCTCTTCGTCAGCCGCAACGTCCCAGATGTCCCAGAACGCCCATTCTCCGTCGCCGGACGTCTTGCACGCGCAGTCCCAACGGCCCACCGTGAGCCCGAGGGACTGGAAGCTCCCCTTGAGCGGTGACGGCGGACAGTACGGAAGCGTAACCGTGGCAACGTTATCCACACTCGGATTGTTGCCGATCAGGCAGATCGAACGCGTGTCGCCCACCGGAGTCAGATGATCCTGCTGGTGCGGAGGCGTCGGCGGCTGCGGAACCTTGGCCATCCGCAGTCCGTACCAATCCACTCCGTTTCCAGGAGCAATGTCAACGACGACGCCGTCCTCGCTCACCGGTCCTGCCGTCCCCCGCTCCTGCGAGACACGGAAGACGCGGGTGGTCGCGACCATCGCGTCCACTTCCGGATCGGTGGGCTCAGCCACATCCGCGTCCCACCAGCTCCCGACTATAGTGACGTCGCCTTCGTACTCCACACCCAGCCAGTTCAGGTAGTAGTACTCCACCTGACGCCAGAGGCCATCGATGTCGTTGTATTCCGTCCCGATCACATCGACGTACCAGCTATCGCAACCATCGTCGCACGGATAGTCGTGGCCGAAGAAGACCAGCACCGGTCCTCCCGGGCAGCAGCCTTCGCACTCCACACAATCGTCGCAGGAGACCTCGACATTGATGACCTCACAGTAGCTGTAGAGGTAATCCTCAACAATTCCGAGGGGCTCGAGCGAGGTGAAATGCTCCGCTCCACTCGGAAGCACGGTCACCCGCTGGGCCTCGGCATCCACCCGGACCTTGAGAGTCGGCGGGTTGACGTCGTACAGCGGGTTCAACTCGGTGTGATCAACGTCGAACGCGCGGGCCTCGAGGAGGTAATCGCCGCTCGGCCAGTTTCTGAATTCCCACCGGTCGTACGAGCCCCACAGGAGGTGGTCGTTGCAGTACCCCCAGTTGCTCGGTTCGCCGGTGCGCTTGCCGATGATGGTCCAGTCGGACTCAGCCTTGGCCAGCTGCAGGACGCGGAACTCAATCTCGCCGATCTCGCCCACTTCAGAGGTGGACGTTGTGTAGACCAACGTACCGGTGATCGGATCGATCGCCCGGAGCGTCACCACCGGCGGCGTGTCGTCACCGATCGTGAAGTACACTTCCGGACAACAGTACGATCCTTCGTACACGTTGTATGCGTTGTCGATGACCGTCGCACGGACACGGAGGGCCGTCCCCTGTGGCCACTCGCCGTTGTCCCACATGAGCTCGTAGTAGCCGCTCTGGCCGACTTCGGTCACCGGCAGGCCAATGTCCGACCAGCCGCCCTGATAGACCTGGAACTGGACACCCATGACGCCGGAATGGATGATCTCGTCACCGTCATTCCAGCAGCACTCTTCATAGATGCAGTCGTAGTAGGACATTTCGGCCGGATTGTCCGTGGCGTTTGCGTAGAATGTCATCTGCCCCGCCGGGAACTCGAGAGTCAAGTCACTGTCGAGCGTCGACGTATCGTTGATCATCGCCAGACATCCGAACGGCGGGCAGAAGTCCATCGTCGTCTCAACCTCGACGATCGTCTGGTTCCCATCGGTATCGCCGAGGCACTCAATCGCCCTGTCGTGGATGATCGCCCGGACCATGATCTGGCCGCTGCACTGGTACCAGTTCCAGGCATCCCACTCATAGGAGAACGGAGCGCACTCGTCGGTGGCGATCGTACTCCAGGAAGCAACGCCACTGCTGGACCACTTGGTCTGCCAGACGACCTTCGCAATGCCGCTGGCATCCGTTGCCGTGGTCGTCAGCGTTACCGGCATCCGTCCCATCATGTCCGGGATCCCGGTGAGCGTACCGGCGGTCGGTACAGAATTGTCGACCGACACCTGGACCGCCGGGCTGGTGTTGGTGTTGAGGTGCTGATCCGTGGATGTGACCCGCAGCCAGGCCGACCCGTCCGCCACGCTGTTCAGCGTTTCCCAGGTTGCGCTGTTCGAGGTCGTCTTCTTGATGAGGTGCCAGGTCTCGTTATCAGTGGAATACTCCCACTTGTACTCCGTGGCCGTGTAGTTGTCGAGCCTCTTGGCCTCCAGACATACACTACCGCGGACAAACGCCCCGGCCCCCGGACTGGTCACAAAGACCTGCGTCTCCGTGTTGTCGAGCATGTAGACCTCGGCGTAGTCGGTCGTGCTGGTACCTCCCAGCACATCCCAATACTCAGCCCAGACGTAGAAGGTTTCAAAGCCGTCATCGATCGCGGCCGGCGGAATGATGCCGTCGGCCACCGGGTTAAAGGTCGCCGGGAAGTTGGGCGGCGTCGACGACGAGGCAACCGGATAGTCGGTACCGTCCCACTCGACCCAGTACTGGCACCGGTGCATCTCGTCGCTGCAGGCCTCCGGGAAGGTGGTCTCGCAGGTGATGTCGTCACCCGGACTCACCCACAACAGACCGTAGCCCCAATTGGTGGGATCGACGAAATCGTTGCCGCCCGAGACCATTCTGGAGACGTAGCCGGTGGGCGGACTGTTGTCTACCCAAACCTGCGTACACCACCCGTCATTGGGATTGAAGCTGAAATCGTCCGTCGTGCCGTTGCCGTCGAAATCGCCCGTCGTGACCCACCACGTGGTGTCCCACGAGATGAGCCGAACGTCGTAGCCTTCGGCCAGAGCGGACGCGTCCCACTGGAAGCGGAAGATCGTCGTGCCCGTCCCGCCGGGGCCCGGCTCAGATTGATAAACGGTGCTGACATACGTCCAGTTGCCCCAGAGGTCTGGCGTGTTCGTGGGCCTAACGTAGAGGTCGACCTCTCCGATATCGACCGGAGGCTTGCCCTCCAGCGTGGCGGTGAACTCGACCGTGCCGGTAACCGTGGGCACATCCCGGTCACAGATGTCGTAGGACGTCTCGACGCTGAGAGCAAATGTCGGGAGCGTGCCGTCGGCGATCACCGTGATCTCGGGCGTGAAGTCCGAATTGCCCGAGGTATCCGTGATCTCGGCCTTGAGCCCGTAGCTTTCGCCGTCCACGAGTCCCGTGGTGTTCCACTTCGCGTAGTACCACGGATCCAATGTGTTGTCGACGACGTCGACCAGGACCCAGTCCTTGGCGGGACCGGGGTCGTCCATCCAGATACCGACCGTGGCCACGTCCGCGGAGGTCGGGACATAGACCGTGACCCCCACCTGCTGGCCGATCGGCACCCGCTGGCCGTGATATGGCCAGGCGATGACGGCGGCCGGCGGCTCGGTGTCGAGCACGGTCAGGTCGATGCCGTGCTGTCCACCGTTCGGAGACGCGTCGCCCTCGATCCATCCGGCTCCATCGTAGACGATGACGTCGAGTTCGACGCCGCCGGCATCGAAGTTGGTGAGATCCAGGTCGAACGCCCACTTCGAGTCCGTGAACGTCACGCCTTCCTGGTAGAGGATCCTGTCGGTGTCCAGCCAGACCGACACCTTAAACTCGGTGCTCAGGTTGTCCTGGGCATGGACCACGACGGGAACCACGCCGCTCACTTCCATATTGTCGGGCGACGGATTGCCGTCGACCGAGAAGATCGTGACGTCCGGCCGCATGGTGTCCAGAGTGAACTCATAGTAGGCCTTGGCGGCCATGAGATCATCGTCGCTCTGGTAGTTGCCGGCGTCGTCAAACACTCTGGGGATGACCTGGAGCGTCACGTCGCCCTGGGCCGCAAGAAGAGCGGCCTCGGCCGTCGCCAGATCGGCGGTGGACAGCTCGAACGGAATCGTGGCGTCCGACGCGCCCACGTTGTCGAACGGGCCGGGCTGATCGCCCGCGGTATCCGGATCCATGTCCTTGATGCGATACCGGAACTGGCAGCTGGCCACGTCCGGATAGAGTCCTTGGTCGACATCGGCGTGAATCATGATCGGCCGGCTGGCATTGATGAGCCCGCCGTCGCCCAGCGTGTGGCCCACCGGAATCGAGGCCAGTGTCGCCACGGGCGCCGAGTCGTCCGGCGTACCGCCGGTGACCCAGAACTCGTCGCCGTCGTCGTTGCCGCCGTCATCGTACCCACGCACGGCAAAGAGCCACGTGGCCTTCGCCTCGGTGATAAGGAAGTCCGAGACCCAGGTCGTCGTGTTGGCGTCGATCGGTCCGCCGATCGGCGTCCCGTAGTCGACCGTACCCGTGCCGCCGTCCGTGTACACCATGTAGTGGTGAATGTCGGCGCTGGCCGACCCGGTCCACGTCACCTCGATCCGGCCGGAATCCAGAATCTCGGCCGCCAGCTGCGTCACCGGCAGAGGCGCCGTGGCGTCCACCAGCAGCTCCTGGACCACCGACGTCGTGTAGGCGATGTCGACGGGATCGTAGGTGTTGTAGCCGGAGAAGTTGCCGGCGTCGTCGGCCGCGATCACGTCTACCGTGGCCGAGAAGCCCGCACCGGTGTCCCACAGCGTGACGTTGTCCGTCCTCTGGATCACGTGGGAGAAGGTCCAGACGTCGCTCGCACCCTCCGTGAGGACGACGTAGAGCACGTCATCGTCCGCGGTCGGATCGCCCCACGGAGCCAGGAGGGCCCAGACGGCCGTAATGTCGTCCACGGCGGCCGCATCGGTCATGTCGACGCTCAGGAGAACGGTGTCCCCGATGTTGGCGATGCCGTTGCCGTCGGCGTCGGTCGTCAGTGTGACCGTGACGTCCGCGGCGGCCACCATCGGCAGCTCGGTGTCGACGGGAATGAGCGCCTTGGCGCCGTCATCCGGGGCCAACGTGAGGACCTTGCTCTGGTCCACGTTGCCCTGGTCGTCCCTCGCCCAGACCTCGACCTTGGCGTCGTCGTCGCCGGCTGCAACATCCAGATCGCCGCCCTGGACGACGAAGCCCTGCATATCGTTTCCATCCACGTAGGAGAACTGCCCGTCGCCCTCACCGCCGACGGAGAACTCGTCATCCGTCAGCTCCACTGCGGCGCCCAGGCCGTAGTGGCTGAGGTCCGCAAAGACACGGGAGCCGTTGGCCGTGTTCTCCCACCTCATGTCATAGTTCGGATCGGCCGGATCACCCATGTTGACGATGATGTCCATCCGGTCACCGGCATTGACGATGCCGTTGCCCTTGACCAGGTCACCCAGCACGATGAAGGCCTGGTCGACCGGCGTGTCCGGAGGATCGGTGTCCACCGCGGCATAGGTCGGGGTCCGAGCCGGTCCCCCCAGAGGCAGGCTGGTATCCGTGTTCTCCGGGTAGAAGTATCCGGTCGACACGTTCCCGGCATCGTCGGTGGCGGTGAACATGACCGCCGTTCCGTCCGCCGTGGGCGGCAGATCCAGGCCGGTTGCGGCCACCGTGAGTACCCAACCGAAGTGGTCCGCTCCCATACCGTTGAAGTTGGGAGCCAGGTCGATGATTTCCTTCGTGACGCCATCGTAGTTGGTGGCCTCCACGGTCACCGACGCAATGTCCCCGTCAAAAGTCCCGTCATAATAGAAGGTGACGTCGTCCAGGACATTGACGATATCCTCGCCCGGCAGGCCGACGCCGCCGACGTGATCACCCGAGAGGAACGCGGAGACGTAGTCGAGGTCCATCGTCGGCGGGACGGGATCCAGATCCATCGTCTCCGACGAGGTCACCGTGTTCTCGTTGCCGGCATCATCTTCGGCCTTGACTTGAATCCCCTGGCCCATGCCGCCGGTGCCGTCCTCGGTCACTTCCAGCTCGAGCGTGAAGGCCGCCTTGGCGATCTCCATTTCCACCCAGCCGCCGCCGTTGATGGGATCCGCATTCAGCCAGGCCATCACGGCGTCCGGGATGGTGACGTCGATCGACACCATATCCCCGATGCCGGCGATGCCGTCGTCGTTGTCATCGCCGCCCGAGGCGAAGTCGAAGTCGATGTCGCCCGGATCGAAGTCGGGCGGCACCTGGTCGATCTCCACCGTCGAACCGGTGCCCGTGACCCAGTCGGTCTCGTTTCCGGCGTCGTCACGGACACGGCAGGTCGCGCCGAGTTCGTCCTCGATGCCTGCGAGGTCCGACCCCATCGTGTGGTTGTAGTACCACAGGCCGGCGTCCATGTCCTCGGTCATGTTCTCAATGCCCGCCGTGACGTCGAGCAGCTCCAGATCCACCTGGACCCTCGACTGACCCAGCTTGGCGCTGGAGACGTCCGTCAGGCCCTCGGCCAGGATGTCGACGGTGACGATGATGCCGTCGCCGTCGCCCACAATGCCGTCGCCGTTCACATCGCCGTCGACGCCCGGTGTGTTCGGATCATCCTGGAAGGCAACATACACGTTGCTCGCCGTGAGTGTCGGCACGTCGGTGTCCATGTTGAGACCCGCCGCCGAAGCGACGGGAGTCGACACGTTTCCGGCCTCGTCGGTGACGATCACCGTGAACATCTCGGTTCCGTCGATTCCGGTCTCGGTCAGGAGGACGTCGCCGTGCCACACGTGATCGTCGGCCCCGCCGGCGTCGGCCCCCGTGCCGTTGTCGTTGACCGTGAAGGTCTCACCGAAGGCCTCGCCGTCCTGGGCGACCACCGTCTCCTCGTCCGCGATGCCCGTCAGATCGATAGCGACGGTGATCTCGTCGGTCGGGGTCGCAGGATTGGCCGGGATGGCACCGGTGAAGTCCTTGTCGACGCCGGTGATGGTAATGTCGCCCGGCGCCGGAACCGGAATGTCGTTGTCGATATCCGGGAAGGTGTTGGTCGTCGAAGCGATGTAGAACGAGTTTCCGGCATCGTCGATGATCAAGCAGTCCACACCCGGATTGGTCTCGTCCTTGTTGCTGCCCGGCTGCACCTCGACGTGCGGCGTGGTCAACACGGGAGCTTTGGCCGTCGTCATGGTCCAACCGTTCACCGTGGTGGGATCCGTGTAGTCGATGTGCGTGTCCAGGTCGAAGAGGGCGAAGCTGACATCGTCCTCGTCGTCCATGCCGTCGATGTCGACGGAGCACCACACCTCGTCGCCCGCCGGGAAGCCCGCGCTTGCCGGGTTCAACCAGGTGTTCTCACCGGCGATGGTCAGATCGGTCTCGATGTCGATCGCAGCCTCGGTGAGGGTCCCGGTATCCGGAACGACGTTGTCGATGGCCGGGAGCGTCGCGTTGCTCACGAGCGAGATCGAGGTTCCGCCGAGGTCCCAGAGGGTAACGGTAACCGTGTGCGTGCCGGCCGGGTCATCCGTTCCGGCCCAACCCGGGTCCGCCTGAAGAACGGCAACCTGATTCGCCACGTACGGATTGTTGTACGGCGGGTATGCCATCGGCGAGGCCTGGGCTTCCTCGTACGCAGGCACATCCTCGTCGTTGGCAATCACGGTGAAGTCAAAGCCCACATACCCGATGTTGCTGCTCGTGTTCCCGTCCAGGGTCGCCAGGTCGATGATGCCCGTCAACCAGTCGGCGCCACCGGCCGCATTCGGGTCATTGGGATTCAGAATCTCGTCCTGCTTGGCCACGTACCAGTTTGCCATACCCGCGTTGTCGGAGTCCCAATCGAAGAAGATGTCCGTATCCCCGACGTTCCCCCAGGTCGGCGCATAGGTATCGATGGCGTTGGGACAGGTCACCGCAACGCTGTCCGTGTCCGACCCGACGTACTCGAACATCACGTCGAAGTTGGGCAGGTTCTGCCAGTCGGCACTGGCCTGAGCCGTGACACTCACGTCCAGGAAGTAAAGCTCGTTGGCGATGTTGCGGTTGGCATAGATATAGAGCTTGTCGGTACCGATGAAGGGAGTCGCTCCCTGTGCGATGTTGAAGTTGCAACCCGAGGTGTCCTCATCCGTCTGGGCGTAGTAGGCCGTTCCCAACGTATAGTCGGGACACGCGATGGGTCCACCGGCGGTGCTCAAACAGGTCCGTTCCACCGAGAAAACGTACGGGTCACTGGCGTCCGTGCACTCGATGTCGAATCTGTAGTGGAGTGCCGAGTCCGCCGTGGCATTGGCCTCAAGCCAGTCGGCGTCGACCCACAGCGTGGTGTCGGGCGTCGGGTTCGCCGCAAAATCCCCGTCCCCCGTGTTGCCGGCGTCGGGGAATGCGGGATCCGCCGGGTCCGGGCTCAGAAGAGCCAAGTCCGCCGCCGTCTCGTCGGTCGCGGGAACCACCGTCAGGGCAGCCGCCTTGCTCATGCCCAGCATGGATAGATCCTTCGCCTCAACGGTCGACGCCGCGTTATGCGTATTCTGGAGGTGAACCAGCAACCGCACCTTGTCCCCGGGCGAGGCCACACCCACACCCAACGTTCCCGGGTTATCGGCCTCTCCAGGATCCTCGACGTCGATCTTCACGTATGTACTCTCAGCAACAGTCGTCTTGACCCTCACACCTCGTTCGAACACAGCCGAGGCGGGACTGGCACTCAGCACCACCATCGCCGTGAGGATCAGAGAGAGAACCAACAGACGATTCCCTGACGTGATCATCGACCTAACCTCCTTCGCGCGTTTTCCACCGCGTCCCGAGTCACGGACTTCGTTCACCCCGTGTCTCCTTTCTCGCCCTACTCCGTTTCCCTTACAACAAGAACTCACTCGCATCCTCCTTGTTGTCGAGCAACGAGCGCCTTGGCCCCCCCGAGCCATCATGTTATCAGCGCTGTTCCGGCGCGAGACCTCTCCGGGTCCCCAACCGTTCTCCACATCGCCTCTAACCCATCGTTTCCTTGTTTCCTCAGAACATCCATGTTGCCTGGCGTGGCGCGTCTTCCCCCCTTTAGTGATCACCAGGCAACTGCTCCCCGAAAAACGAGAACAGTTTCCACGAAAGCGCGCAATACGGGCGGTCTACACCACCGCACCGCAGAGCCACGACAATACCGTGCTCCAAGATCTCTCCTTCAAAAGTCCGGGGCAATATGTCATACGATCTGCAGGGTGTCAAGGGCAAACTCCGAGAGCCCGTCCCGGAACACCCAGAGTGCCGCAACACTAAGCGGCTCAGAAACTAGCACCGCCCTATAGGGGCGTCAAGAGAAAAGTTGCCGATCTTTGGAACTTTTTTCACAGGTTTCGCTTGTTTACAATTCGGCATGCCCACATGCGCGGTTTAGCTCTTTCTTGACAACCGGTTCACTTTCGTAAGAGATCCATCACGGCACCGAACGATGCGAAGATTACCCAATCGGGAAACGACTTCTCGGGATTCGACAGACTCGCCGCCGCTGCACCACCGGAGGAAAGCGCCACTTCCCCTCCCAACCGTATCCAACAACGACGCCCCAGCCATCTCCTCAAACCGGCGTTTGCAGAGATCGGATTCTCCCGCCATTCCATCCGGCGGCGCGCATGGATGAACTGATCTCCCCGTACTTCCGCTTCCATCGTGAGTTGCGGAGCCGCATATCTCCAACCCACCCTCAGCAACATCACGTCGTTGAACTCGGCGTCCTCGCCGGCAACCACGGAGTAAGAAACGTCCGGCCAGACAAGGCTACCGTCAACCTCGTTTCTATGCCAACGGTAGCCGCAGTTGATATACAGGGCACAGCAGGCCGACTCGAAGAAGCGCGAGAGGTCGATGTCGCACAATCCCACCACGGCGTAGTCGGTGATGCCCGTCGTGAAATCACCCGCACGTCCTGCGTCCTCCGCTCCCGTCGGAAGAAGCACCATCCCCGCGAGCCCAAATCGCAGAAGGCTCTCGCTCCTCCGTGGACTGAGACGGGCGCCGATCCACGTATCCGCCCAGGCCGTTTCTTTGAGCTCGTCACTCGAGCCGAACCGCCATCGAACCCGGCGCCGCGCGGGTTCCACCCACGCACTCAACCGCTCGGTCAGCGAGAGCGAAAGGCGGACTCGAGTCGTGAGAACCTCTTCTTCATCGGCGACTTGGGTCGACGGAGACACTGTGGAATAGAGGCTGTAAGCGGAGATCGTCAGCTCGGCCCGAAGCCGGCCGGGGACACCGCCCCGAGCCGGGATTGTATAGAGAAACGGGAGGCTTCGCGCGACGTTCTCCGGCGCGGCGGTGTCTCGAGAAATGTCATCGCTCCGGGCCTCGAGACCCTCCGGAGCAAAAAGCCACCCGGCCAGAACAAGAAACAGCGCTGCCCGCGAGGTCGAACTCACGATTCCTCTTTTCCCTTCTCCTTCTCCACACCGGATGTATTCGCGGCCGATTCCTCCTTCTGCTCATCCGGCTCATCTTCCCGATCGGATTCGCCTTCCGGAGGCTCGGGTTTCTTCGCTTCGTCCACGTAGTTCATCCGCAGTTCGTACACCACGCGATCCAGAATTTTGTCCTCCGCGTCGTTCAGGTTTCCTTTGGTCTTCTCCTGGAGCATGGCGAGCATGTCGATGGCCGCCTTCGCCGAGAGAAGATCTCGCTCAACCTTGCCGGTGAAAGGGCTCGCTATTTTCCCGAGGTGCTGCATCGCGCTGGTCTGGAGCGTGAGAACCATCTGGAGGAAAAGGTTGCCGGATTCTCTCTCTTCAGCATCGCTCATCGTTCACCCTCCCCTTTGGGTGTGTTGTGTCGGTAAGACTCTCGGGCGTGCTTCTGAGACACGCGCTGAACTCCATCGAACGCATTCTGATGGACGAATCGACGGCAAGTCAAGTGGTTCCTGGATCGCACGATGGGGGACGATTCTGGCACGGTCGTTGCGAAGGTTCAGTTGCGAACCGTGGGACGGAGGGCCGATCACCGCACAAGCCCCGGGATGGAGGCCGTCGTCATGTTCCGCCGATTGCTATCGTACCTCGCGCTCGTCTCGTGCTTGCTGGCCGTAGGATGTTGCGTGGATGTCTTTGATCCCGATTGCGACCGGCGTTGTTCACGCCACTGCGATTGTGACTGTGGGTGCGATTGTGACGTGCGCATCTGTGTCGACGATTGTGATTGCTGCGACTGCTGCTACTATTATTGAGCGAAGGGCAAGATGCCCCGCGGCATTGTGTGCACTCTGTTCCGAGTCACTCGCCACCGGGATCCCGGGAAACGGATGTCCTTCCCGCCAAGGCGGGAACCGGTTTGACCTTGCCTGAGAAAGCCATGAGGCAAGGCGGCCCCCGCCTCCTCGGGGACGACAAAGGGCGAGGAACAGGTGGCTGGGAACACCGGTGACAGGTGACGGGTGACACATCACGAAAGGCAGGGTTGCCTCGTCGAGCCGCGGCTTCTCCCGCGCACCGTCTCGCTTTCCTATGTATATGTATGTACGAACACCGGTCGCTCGTCGATGATCGGCATTGCGCCCCGCCGCCGCCTCCTGTACCATGGCCCCGAACTCGATTCATCCGACGAGGACGGCCCATGGCACACATCGACCTGATTCTGAGCGAGCAATCGTCCAGTGAGATTCGAATCAGCATCGTCGGAGACGCCCTCCCTTCGGGAGCTCTCTCTGAACGAGTCGGCGTCGACCGGGCCGAGGTGAACGAGATGAGCCGGCGCATCTCGAGAGACCTCCTGGACTGGGCAAACCGCCCATCCCACCTACGGCCGGGGCCCTCGATTCACGAGACTCTCGCTCAGAGCGGCCTGGCTCTCTACCAGGCCCTCTTCGGACAAGCGGGAGACGCGCTTCGGGCTCTGAAGACCCGTTGGCATACTCAGGAACGGTACTGCCTGCTCCATCTGGATGAGGGTCTTGTGGGCTGTCCCGTAGAACTCTGCCACGATGGGGACGCGTTCCTCGGCGAGACGTTTCTGATGGGTCGCCACATCACGACGTCCCGGCCGCACCATCCGCCGATTCGGACGGAGACACGCCCCTCAAGGATCCTGGTTCTGGCCAACCCATCGGAAGATCCCTGCCTGAGCGACTCGGCCGACGAAGAGCTTCGGGAGATCCGTAACGCACTGCAATCATGGGCCGGTGCCGATCTTCGCGTGCACATGGGGAAAACCATTGACGCCAAGCTGTTGGACCAGATCTTGCCGGGGTCTGCGGTTGCACATTTCATCGGACACGCAGACCACCCACGCGGCCCATCGGACCAGGCCGGACAGGCAAACGACCCACGCGGCCCGTCGGACCCGAACGGCTGGAGGCTCTTCGGTCGACGCTGGTATGGGGCGGAGCGGATCGGCCGCCTTCAGAACCCCCCCACTCTCGTGTTTGCCAACGCGTGTGCGACGGCGCAGTCGGCGGAGTGGACAAGTGGGGGCTCACTGGTGCGCGCCTTTCTGGAGCGCGGGACGCGTGCGTACGTCGGAACCTGGTGGGAAGTTGGAAGCCCCTTCGCCGCCGCCTTCGCCGCCGCCTTCTACCAAACCCTCGCAGGGGGAACCACGATCGGCCGCGCGCTGGCCCGAGCGCGGGAAGAAACGCGAGCCCAGTTCGGTCCCGACAATGCCGGCTGGGCCAGCTACGTCCTTTACGGCGACCCGCGAACCCGGCTCCACGGGACCCGTGTTCCTGCGACCGCTAGCGCTTCCTCCCGTTGGAAACGAATCCTGGCGGGCCTTCTGATCGTGCTGGGCATACTCGTCCCTACGACGCTCGGGCAACGCGGTCCGGTTCCAGAGGGCGACGAGGCGCCCGTCATGCAATACGGTTATCTCACGTTTGAGTCGGAGCCCGAGGGAGCCTTTGTCCGGGTGGATGGAGAATCTCGAGGCACGACCCCCTTGACCCTTGAGCTATCGGAAGGAACGCACGAAGTGAGCTTCGAGCTACCGGGGCACCGCGGCTGGGAGGCCTCGGCCGTGGTCGATCCCCGGAACCCTCAGGTCGTTCGCGCCCGTTTGGAGGAGCTGCCGTGACCGTGTCCCGGGCCGCCCGCGTCACGCTCGGAGACATCGCCGCCGGGCTATCCGGGGCGCTTCTTGTGACCCTCGCCGTGTGGGCCCTTGTTCTTCTCGCATTCGAACCTGCCCATGCCCGGCCGAATGCCGATGCACTTCCGCGCGGCCTGACCGAACCTGCGCATGCCCGGCCGAATGCCGATGCACTTCCGCGCGGCCTGACCGTAGAGGACCGGCATGGGCACGCGCGGAATCTCGACGACGTGTTTCCCCGTTCGAAACGACTCCTGGTCTTCTGGCGAATCGATTCCAAGCCGTCCCGAGAGGCGCTGATCCATCTTCATCAGAACCGGCATCGCCTGAGCAAGAGAAACATTTTCGTGGTAGGCATTTCCCCCTCGGAGCGGTCCGCCGCGGCTACATTCCTCCAGACGCAGGGCATCGGTTTCGAAAACCTCTATGATCCCGGGGGCAAGGTTGCATCGGCGCTCGGACTCGGGTACGTTTATCCCAGCCTGGCCCTTCTGGACGAGAAAGACAACGTCCTCGGACGCACCGAGGGGGGCGGTGAGAGTTTCGATATCCAGTTCTCCCGGCTTCTCTGCGCCTGTGACGCCGGCAAAGACGGCGGGGGATGGATCTGGATCGTGGGCTCCGCGCTGGCGGGTGCCGCCCTCCTGACCCTGGTCCTGGGGAGATGATGGACGAGAACGTACTCCTTAATCAATGCATCCGTGGAGACGAGCGCGCGTGGAGCGAGTTTCTTCGGCGCTACCGCGCGATTATCTACGGGAGCATTCTGAAGACGCTGGCCGTTCGCGGCGAACCCCACGAACGGGCGGAGGATATCTTCCAGGACGTGTTTCTGAAACTGTTGTCGGACGACTGCCGCGCACTCCGGCGTTTTCAGAGGCGGTCCCGGACCACGACGTGGCTCGCCCGAATCGCCATCAACGCCACGATCGACGCCGTACGGCGCCGGAGGGCTCGGCGTGAGGTATCCGACGCGCCCGGCGCGGACTCCGATTCGGAGAGCCCGGCCGAGGAGATCTTGAAACACATCGCCGTCGACGCCCGCATCCTGGAGAATGTTTCGGCCAGGGACATGGCCGAGCGGCTGCTGGACCGGCTGGACGAGCCGGACGGTCTCATCCTCAAGATGTACTTCTTCGGTGGTCTCAAGGAGAGAGAGATCGCAGATCTTCTGGGCGTTCCTATCAACACCCTCTCGTCTCGCAAGTCCCGGGCCCTCGAAAAACTGAAATCTGCTGCAAGGGAACTCCTGCGAGTTTCGTCCGACGAGGTGGGAAATCAGGAACCGTCGGGAAGTCGAATCGACGAGGAGAACCCACGATGACGGAATGTCTCTCGGATGAAACGACGGCGGCCTACGTGGACGGACGCCTTGAAGAGGCCGATCGCCGCGCCGTCGAAACTCACCTGGTCCATTGCGATCGATGCCTGGAGCAGGTGGCGCTTCTCAAGCGGGTGATGGACCAGGAAGCGGCTCTCGCCGGCCTGGAGATTCCCGACGCCGTCCTGGCCCGTGCAGAGGCGCTGATCGCCGAACGGTTCGGCCGCCGGCCGGCTGTGATGGATCTTGCGGTCAGAATCGCCGGAAGCCTGGTCGACGTTCTTCGAACGACCGGGGAGATCCTGACCCCGGATCCTGCGCCGGTTCCGGTTCGCGGGCGGCGTCGAAAGGGCGGCTGCGCACGTGTGCACAAACGCGTCGAGAATCATGACCTCGTCGTCGAGGTGGAATCACGCGCGAGCAGGCCGGTTCTGCGCGTCCTCCTGAACCAGGCCGAGACCCGCCTGCCGGTTCACGGCGTCCGGGTCGTTCTCTCGAGGGCCTCCGATTCGGAGACACGATTTACTGATTCGGAGACACGATTCACCGAAAGAGGCCTCGCGGATTTCGGACCTCGGGATCCCGGGCACTACCGCATTGGAATCGAGGACGTCGGCGACGTCGATATCGATATCGAGAGTTCGTGATTCCGAGTTCTGAGTTCTAAGTTCTAAGTTCTAAGTTCTGAGTTCTGAGTTCTGAGTTCTGTCCCAAGGGCGGCGCAACGCGCCGCCCTCTCTCTGTGCAGCCCGTCGAATCTGCGGCCGGGCCGATGGCGTGACCGAAAGGCAAGAGCGCAGTCGCTGACCCCGTGTCTCGCCCCCGCCCTGTTGCCCCGTCGTCTCTTTCCTCTGCAAGAATCCTCCGCCTTGACACGTCCCACGAAGTGAAACGCGAGGGCCTTTTCCCCCTCATCAAGGAGGTGGTTGGCGTGTTCAAGCGCCCGACGATTCTGTGCAGACGTTCCTCCGGGGACCGGCATGAATTCGTTGTTGCTCTTCCGGAGGGGTCCGCTCCCGACTCGGCAGACCGCTTTGCCGCGGCAAGGGAGATCCGGTCCTTCCGCCGACTGTCCGGGGGCCGAATCGCCTTTCAACTGGAGCCGGGTCCGCAGCTCACGAGGTTGTTGAAGGAGGCCTTCTCGGGAACGCTCGGCGGATATCCGGTGGTTCGTGCGCTCATGGATCCCGAGTCTTTTCCCGCCGAGCGGGGCGCCTGCGACCTCGGGGAAGCGCAACGTTCGAAGCCGTCCGATGACGTCCCCATCCCCGCAACCGGCGGGATCATGTCTCTCAAGGCCATCGCAGCAGCAGGAATCGCTTTCCTTCTCGGCATCGCGGCGAGCGGGCTTATCGGACACCCTGGTCCGCCTTCGGTCGGTGCCGGCGAGAGCGTCGTTTCCGCTCCGGTCGAGAGAGCCGCAAACGTCCCCGTTGACCTGGGCACCTTCCTCACGGCCAAGGGGCCGGCGGCCGCCTTTCGATCCAAGGACGGCACGATCCGGTACGCCCTGGCCGACGGCTCTCTTGAAGACCGGCTTCGTCCCGGAATGGAGGTTCGGGTGGCGCCCGACGTCCGCCCCGCTCTCTTCACTCCCGTTCGGGAGCTGCGGGACTCGGACGGGTCGTTCGTGTTCCACCGGCTGCCGACCGTCCGGGGCGCGCCGGACTTGGGCGAGTACGCGCCCGTGTTTGACCCGGAATCGGAGACCACCCTCGTGTGGGAGACGGCCGCGGATTCCACCCGCTCCTTCTACGCGTTGAGATCGAGATGGCGGGCCGCCGGAACCCTCCGAGTGAAGCTGGAGGGCGCGCTGGAGGAGACCGAGGAGGGTCCGTGCCTGCGTGTAGGCCCCATCCGAGTCGGGCTCACGGAGATGAGTGACGTCGATCTTCTGAACCTGTCCATGAGCGCGTCGAGATCGGCCGAGGTTTGGGTCTATGGAACCGTGGCCGACGAAGTACCCTGGGAAATCCTGCGCCTCGACCCCCGCCACCCGGCGTTCTCCTTTTGCGTTGAGTGGATCGAGCCGAAGTGTCCGGAGATGCTCTGTCGGGCCGAGGGCATCGAGTCGTCAACCATTCCGTTGCCCCTGGGAGGGATTGGAAAATGAAAACCTTGCGGATTCGAGATATGGCCAAAGGACTCCTGTGGACGTGCGTAGTCGTCCTCTTCGTAGCCAGCTCTCTCGTGATCGCCAGCTGTCAGGAGAAACAGGAAATCGCTCAGAGTCGGAACTCGTCCGTTCGAAACCTCCCGGACAGCCCAAGGGAGCAGAACACTGCCACAGAACATGCCATATTGTCAGTCACCGAGAGTTCCGAAGAGACGGGCAGCCTGGAGGGATCCGTCGACGAGAGCGCCCCAGAGGAGACTCCGGAGGAGACAGGGGCACAAGCTGCCTCACAGGAGCCGGCACCCGCGCTCGAGTACGAGATCGCCTCGGGAGACAATCTCTGGGCTCTGTCCCTGCGCTTCTATCACACCCACGTCTACTGGAAGCTCCTGGCAGAGTGGAACGGCATCGAGGATCCGGCCGGCCTCCGGGCCGGACAGACCCTGAAGATTCCGCCCGTGACGGAGTTTCCGCATCAGCTGTACCTGGTCCGGGAGGGGGACAATCTCACGGCAATCAGCAACGTCTTTTACGGTTCCGGAGATCACTGGGAGCGACTGGCCGAGGTCAACGGGCTCAACAGCGCAAACCGTATCCAGGCCGGGATGATTCTGAAGATCCCCGCCCGTGAGGTCGCTGCGGCTCCACCGGCGGACGAAGGCCGATTGGCCTCGGAGTAAGTCGACCCGGAGACACGGCCGCCGAAGGGCGGCATTTGGGCGCTTCGCGGGAAGGCCCCGGGGTCCATTCAACTCCCCGGGGCCTCCTCAAAGCCTCTCCAACCGGACGGTTCAACGCTCTCACGTCAAACGTTGAGTTCGCTCTGGAACTCCTCCACTTTCTCTTTCACCAGACCCGGGTTCATCTTCTCCTTCAGATCCTTATAGGCGACGAAGCGGACCACTTTCTTGGCCGGCACCCGGATCTTCTCCCCCGTTCTGGGGTTTCTGGCGTCCCGGGCCTTGGTCCTGCGGACTTTCAACACGCCGAGACCCGGAAGGACGAACTCGCCCTCCTTCTCCAGCTGCTTCCTGGCCAGGGCAACCAGACCGTCATAGAACCGGTTGACGTTGGCCTTGCTGATTCCCGCGGATTTCATGACACCCTCGACCATCTGATCTCTGGTCACGGCTCGCCTCCTGGCTGACACCAAACGAAACGCTTCGTAGAAGCTCATCCCGCCCGTATCCTGCACGTTCGGCTCCAATCGTAGCAGACGGCCGAGTCTCCGAGCAAGACTTTTTCGCCTTGCAGTGATCCGGCGTCCGTGTCCTTTGACGAGTGTTTGTCCTTTGACGAGCGATCGTCTCTTGACGGAACGTCTCGAAGACGCTAGGCTCATACCATCCTTGATCTTGAAACCCACACCCCGGGGAGACGACTCGATGTTCAAGCAACCGGACGGCGGCCCGGTTTCTCCAGCCTCCGTCGAAGAGAAGCATGAGAGAGGCGTTCCGATTCTGCTTCAGCAGATCCGTCGATTCTACGAGGAACTGGCGCGAGTCCACGGCAAGAGAGGCCTCGATCACATTCGCCGGGTGAGCGCCGAGTACGGAAACGAGCTTCTCGCCCGGGCCCGCAAGCGCGTGAAGGAAAACGACGTCCAGTCCGTCGGGCTTTATGTCGTGCGAATCTTCAACAACATCGACGTCGACGGCGAACTCGTAGAGTTCGGCCCCGATCGAGTCACCGTCCGATGTCAGCAGTGCCCCTACCCCTTCACCTCAACCGAAGTCTGCGAAGCGCACACGACGATGGAGCGCGTCATCGTGGAAGGCCTCGGGGATGACCTCACCTATACCGTCGAGCGCTCGATCCCCGGGGGGGACGACGTGTGCGACCACGTGATCGCACGAAGAAAAGGAGGGCGGTCATGATTCGCCTTCCCGAATCCATCGACTACGAAGAGGTCCCGATCGAGAAGCGCTACCGGGCGGCGACCCGCGCCCTCTCGGCGAGGATCGGGGCCCTCTACCGGCGGGCGGTGGACGAATTCGGCGATGAGGCTCTGGAGCTCATCCGTTCGGTCAATCGCCGGCACGCCCGAGATCTGGCGCGCGATCTGTGCGAGGGGGGCGGGCCCCGCGACGCCGGGGCCGCGGCTCTCTGTCTTGCGCGTCTTCTGGATCTAGTGGGAATGGACGGGGAGGTGCTTGAGCTCTCTCCGGCGTGCGCCCGTATTTCCGTGGAATCCTGTCCTTTCGGGATCTCGAGCCCCGAGCTCTGCGAGGCTCGGACCACCCTGGAATCGGAGTTCGTTCGATCTCTGGCCGACGATCTGCACGTGGAGATCGAGAAATGCGCCGCCCTCGGGGATGAATCCTGCCAGTTCAGAATCGATCGGGTTTCTCGTTGACAACGGCTGCGAGAGCCGCGGCCGTCCCGTGTGGCGGGCCGGAAGGTCTTCGCCTTTCGCCTCGGGTCCCTTGACCTTTCATTCGATTCGCACCAGCTTTGCGGTGGACGACCGCCCTCCCGATTCGACCCGAATAAAGCACATTCCCGGACCCACCTGCCTGCCACGGCCGTCCTGGCCGTCCCACCAGACTTCGTGGATGCCGGGGGCATGATGCCGGTCCACAAGTGTTTTCAGGAGTCGGCCCCGGACGTCATAGAGTTGCAGCGTAACGCGGCCGCCGTCTGTTTCGGACATCTCGTAGCGGATTCCGACGCCCGTGCTGAAGGGATTCGGACGCGTCCCCACCAGACGGATGGCCGGATCCGCAAGGTCCACCGGTTCTTCCAGCGGCACCGCCAGCGTAGCGGCGGCGGTCACGACCAGGCGGGTAACCTCGCGCGCAAACGCCACGTCCAACCGGTCGAACCGGTCGGCGACGCTGTGGATGTAGGGATAGGCCGCGGCCTCCGCATGACTGATCATCAGGGCCGGAACTCCAATATCGGCGAAGGAGCGGTGGTCACTCGTCCCGTAGACTTCATCCATGACCCGGGGGGTCAGATCCAGCCCATATTCAACCGCGAGCGTCGAACAGACTACCGCCAGCGCGCGGGACGGCGCATCTCCCTCGAAACTGATCCAGACATCTCCCACACTCCGGGGATCGTACCCGACCATGTCCGCGTTGATCACGCCCAACGGCGGGGACCCGTTCTTTGAGAACCGGGCGGCGTAGTCGGCGCTGCCGCGCAGCCCGTTCTCTTCCCCCGAGAAGCATACGAATGTGAGCGTTTTCTCGAACCGGGTCCCGCTGAGGGCCCGGGCGGCCGCAACCACGAGGGCGGTGCCCGATGCGTTGTCGTCGGCCCCCGGAGCACGCAGTGCGGCCACCTCGGAAATGGAGTCAAAATGGCCGCACAGGAGGTAGGACTCCTCCGGATCGACGGCTCCGGGAAGCGTGGCTTCAACGTTGACCCATCGGTCCTCCACCGCCTCTTGCCGATCCTCCCATCGGACCCCATCCTGCAAGGCCAGGAGCGCGGAATGCCCGGCGACCCACCCGCCGCCCGTCATCGTGACGGCCTTCAGCTCCCCCGCCAGCCCCGATTCGGAGCGCGCCCAGGTGACCCCTCCGTCCGTCGTTTGGAAGATGAGCCCTCCGCCTCCGACAATCCAACCTCTCTCCGCGTCCAGGAATGCGAGGTCGTAGAGTGTCACCGCCGTGTCCACCGCCGTGCTGTCCCAGGTTTCCCCTCCGTCCGCGGTGTTCATCACCCTTCCCCCCTCGGCCGCGATCCACCCCGTGAGAGAGTCGAGAAACTCCACGGCATAGAGGGTAGGTTGTCCGTCGATCTGCAAACGCGTCCAGTCCAGGCCCCCATTCTGAGTGCGAAGGACATATCCCCTTCGACCCACCACCCATCCTGTGAGAGAATCCACGAAAGAGACGCCGTTCAACCGTTCTTCGACCCGGGTATCTTGCCGGGTCCATTGCCGCCCGCCGTCGCGAGTGCGGAACACACCCCCGTCGTCCCCACACATCCACCCCTGGAGGGAATCGACGAAGGCCACGCCCCTCAGGCGCGTCGATCCGGTCTCGATCCACTCCCATCTCGCCCCGCCGTCCTCCGTCCACAGAACCGTACCCGTTCGCCCGGCAGCCACGGCCCGTTCGCCCGACAGCGCCGCGACCGCGTGGAGTTGTTCCGCGGCCGACCCTTGCCGCGTCCAACACTCCCCTCCGTCCCGGGTCGCCAGGATGGCGCCACCGTCGCCGACGGCCCAGCCGTGAAGAGAATCGGCGAAAGCGATGTCTTCCAGATGCGTGCCGAGGTACTCGTGGCGACGGACCTCCAGCCCTGAGCGGAGAAATTCCTGTTCCAGGAGTTGGGCGGCCGCGTCCATACCGTCCGTTCCCGATAACCGCGTGTCGATTCGAAATGCGTCCCCGTCGATCCAGAAGGGACGGTCGCCGGTCAGCTGGAGGAGCATCATCTCGAGGTATCCCTGGCTCACGCCCCGGCTCATCTCCACGACCCGGGGATCGGGTTGCGAACCCGCCCATACCGGGAACACCAGAAGAACCGCTGCCGCGTGAGCGGCAGCGCGCCGGCTACGGTGCATCGAACTTCCTCCCGGGGCACCCGCAGGAGAACGCGCCCAGCGTATCGGTCTCGGAAAGGACGGCGGGCGAACCGGCCTGGAGATGGAACACCCGGTTTTCCGGATCACAGAACAGAGGATCCTCGGAGAAGTTTTCATTCGGATCGGGCGCAGGAGGTTCGACACACGCTCCGCCGAAGTTTCCTCCGGTGTTGTTCCAGAAGTCGTTCTTCAGGATCTCGACCGTCACCCCCGTCCAGCAGTACAGCCCTCCGCCTTCCGTGGCCCCGACGACCAGATTCTTCTCCAGGCGGATGTCCCCGCTGATGAGATAGAACCCTCCTCCGGCCACACTCGCCCCGTTTGCGAAGAACGTGTTTCGATAGACATCCGCCACGGCGTCGTCCGCCATCGCCACCGCCCCACCCGTCCGGCCCGAGTTGCCGGCGAACAGGCAACGTCTCAGATCCGCCGCCGCGGTTTGCCCACAGTACACCCCGCCTCCCATGTACGCCCGGTTGTCCAACAGGCTACAGTGAATGAGGGTCACGGAAGCCAGGGTGTACATCGCCCCCCCCAAACTCTCCGCCGTGTTGTTGGAGAACTCGCACGAGGTAAACGTCGGGGTACAGCCGCGCGCGCAGTATACGCCGGCCCCGGTGCCGTCGGTCTGGTTCCCCTCGATGATGCACGCGTCAAACACGGGGTCGCCCTCTCGGTCTATGTAGAGCCCGGCGCCCAAACCGGCCGCGTGATTTGCCCGGATCGTCGTGGACTCAAGGACAAAGCTCGACAGACGGCACGCGATCCCGCCCCCCGCTTCGACCGCATGGTTCTCCTCAATCAGGTTCTCAAGACCTCTCCCCTGCGACTCCGACAGGTGCACCCCGCCTCCCTCACCTCCTGCCTCGTTGTGGGACACGACGTTGAGGGTGATCTCGCCCGTGAATTCCAGGCACAGGATGCCTCCGCCGTCCTCCAGCGCTCGATTGAAGCGGATCCGGTTCGCACGGAGGCTGGGGGCTCCCCGAAGACACAGGATGCCGGCGCCGTAGGGAGCCTCGTTCTCTTCGATCGTGTTGAGGGAGATCAGGGGGGACGCGTTGTCACACAGAATACCCGAACCCGGCGGGGCGTGGGACGCGCCGAGTGCGGACGCCGGCTTACCGGCAAGCGTATCGGTATGGCTCCCGTGCGTAATGACGAAGCCGCGGATGACGGTCGACGTGTCGGGAACGTCTACGACGGTGACGACCGTACCCATAAAGCGGCCGTCCAGAACCGTTTCCCGCCGGTCGGGGTCGGCCGCCGTAAACCGGGAGTCCCAACCTCCGAGGAACACGACGGGCTTGTCGATGACCGGACGCTCGTCATAGATTCCCTCGGCCACCGCCACCGTGTCGCCGGGCTCTGCGTGGTCAAGCGCTTCCTGAATCGTGGCCCAGTCCCCGGTACCGTCGGCACTCACGCGCCAGAAACCCGCCGGCCCCGGGCGAACGGGACTCAGGTTCTTCTTGTCGTTCGCGCAGCCCGTCAAACCCAGGAGAACAACAACGGTGAGAACTCCCGGCCTCTTCCTGCAGGTCATTCATCACTCCGGCTGTTTGGGCGGTTCCGATCCCGAAAGTAGCACTGCAATGGGGCGGGCTCAAGTTGATTTCCGTCCGCGGCCGTGGATCCGTAGCGGCCGACGGCCGGGAGGGGACCGTCCAGGATCGCCGAGCGGACCTTCGTTGACGCCCGACAAACCGTATGGTAAAGTTGGTGGAGTCGAGTACTCGATCGCCAAACCCCTTACGGGAGGCACGCGATGTTGAGCAAAGGACTTTACAGCACGATCCTTCTCTTTGTTACCCTCGTGATCGGAACCGCCGTCGCGCCGGGCGTCGGCCACGCGGAGAGGGAATCGTCGCGCGCGGGAGCGCCCGACCTCCTTAACATGAACATCACAGCCCTTCCGGATCTCGCCGCCAGAATTCCGACCATGGAGTACGTCCCCGGCTCCCCCGCGCATGTCGTGTATGGAACCGGAAGAGGATTCGTGTACCTCTTTACGATGAGCGGCCACCGCCTGAGGCCCGTGACCAAGATCAATCTGTGGAAAGGCATCAAGGACGTTGACCTTTCGGATCTCGACGGCGACGGGAAACCGGAAGTGCTCGCGCTGACCAAAGAGGCCGTGCTCTACGCACTGGACCTGAAGAGTCTCAAGATCATCTGGAATACCGAGGAGGGGTACTTCGAGGGGATCTCCTGCTTCACCGTAGCGGACATGGAACAGGACGGCGAGAGCGAAATCATTCTCCTTGCGGACAATCATCTCTTCGTGTTCGACATCGGATCGGGCTACGAGCGGTGGAAGTCCCTGGAAGAATACGAGGCGACTGACATCCTTGCCGGAGACGTGGACGGCGACGGCATGCAGGAACTGGTTCTCTCCAACGGCACGGTGCTGGACTCTCGCCTGTACGAGGAAGAGTGGACCTACGAACTCACCTTCGGTCACTCGATGGATCTGTTTGACATCGACAGCGACGGCGTCCTCGAGGTCGTGAGTCTCGACGGCGCCGGCGATCTCCAGATCGTCGATGTGGACGACCGGGCCCGGCAATGGCAGTAGGATCCCGGGCAGCATCCGAAGGCGGTCCCCATACCGGCTCCGACTCCGCATCCCCGGCCCCCTCGGAGACCGATCGTCGCTGCGCATTGCTGTTCGTCCTCTTCGTTATCATCCTCTCCTGGGCGCCACCTCTTGTGGTGGGGCTCCTCGCCGACCGGGTGGTTCTCTCGTCTGAAGAGATCGGCGGATCTTCGCTTTTCTGGGTTCTGGCGGCGGCGCCCACCGCGGCGTGGGGACTCGCCGCCCTCCTGGCCCGGGATCCCAAGCCCTGGCGGTTCCGGTGGAACCTTCCGGCGCGCTGGATTCTGATCCCCTTTCTCCTTGCCCTCGCATGGATCGCCGGAATTGTCTTTCTAGGTGCGCAAACCCGGCTCTCCGAGTGGCCCATTCGGGGAACCACGATCCCGGCGGCGGTGGCTTCCTCTCTGCTTCACGTCCTGCGGGTAGGGTTGCCCCTGGCCCTTCTTCAGGAGATCGGCTGGCGCGGCGCCCTTCTGCCTCGCCTTTTACGATACGGGAGAATCGAGGCCTCCCTGGTCACGGGAATCGTGTGGGCTATCTCTTCTGCGCCCCTTCTTCTCATGACTCCGCTCTTCGCCGGAGCGCCCGAAGCCGTGCGGTACGCGGCTTTCGGGGTCCACATCGTGATTCTGTCTATGATCATGACCTGGATCTACTGCGGATCCGGCCGCAGCCTCTGGGTTTCGATTCTCTCCCACGCACTGCTGTGGACTTTCGCCGCGAGGATCACGGGTCCCTCGGTCCTGGACGGCATGCCGATCCTTGTCGGGGCGCACGGGATCCTGGGGTCGATGTTCCTCGTCCTCTGGACATGGTGGCTCTACGTTCGGGGAGCCTTTCGGGGCGGGAACGCGATCAGGGCCAACCCCCGAGCCGCAGATTGCACAGATTCGAGACCCAACACATGATTCGCAGATTACGCAGACTACGCGGATGAAGAAACCTAAACCCGTTAGCCATAGATTGCACAGATTACACAGAGGGATACATCATGGGGGCTTGGGCTTAAGCCCAAGCCCCCACAAGAACCTGTAGGTCCTCTGTGCCGAGCGTTTGTGCCTCTTTTCGATGCCCTTCAATCTCAACTTTCGACTATCGACTCTCCACTTTCTCGGCCCGTGCGCCTACGTGATTGTAGACGCCTGGCCGCCCACCAGGGACGCGTCGACCTTCCCCGGCTCCACAATCCAGGCGGTGTCCTGGTACTTGGGAAGCTGGCCGAGCGAGACCTTGGCATAAATTTCTCTGATCGCCTCGAGACGGTCCCACGGTTTGAGTTTCTGTCCGTCCACGCTCAGTATGTTGGTAAGTCCCGCGGACGTTCCTGTCTCGAACAGACTCAGGCCGCCACCGGCCAAACTCTCTTTGAATTCCACGTAAGGCACCGTGACCCGGCGGGTCTTGATTCCCATTTCTTTTTCGAGGAGCATCTCCGTCATTTGCTGCGTAATGCCATTCAGGTTGAAATCCGAAGGCGAGATGAAGTGGACCTCTTTTCCGTACGCGAGGATGAGGTTTGACGTGGTGCACTCGGTGACGAAGAAACCGTTATCGTCCGGCCGCCATCCCAACACAATGCCGTCCGCCATGCCGCCCCCGACCATCTCGGAATACTCGCGTTCAAAGATCTCTTTGGCCCACGACTTCATCGCTCCGTACATCAGGTAGTTCGCGTTGAACTTATGGTGGTAGCCGAGGATCCTGGGGTACTTCACGGGCGAGACGCCTTCCTTGATCCGCTCGTCCTCGGGAAGCACCACGAGATGCACGCCTTCGGGCGGGTGGTACCCGCCGGTTTCCTCGAGGAACACCGTGAACCGCCCACGGGCCCCGAGGAGAGGCTTGATGCCCGCTTCTTCATTGGCCACACTCACGTGAACGTAGGACGTCTTCTTCCAGTCGTTGGCGCGAACTGTGGCAACGATGGCCTTCTCGAGATCCTCGTGAGTCATCCCATGGTCCAGTTTCATCGCTTCGGCCGTGTGCATCAGCCGGCGGATGTGACGATCCAGGAATGGGAGAATCCAGACGCCTCGGCCCTCGTCCCAGTGCGCGAGAAGGCCGGTGAAAGCGATGAACCCATACCGCGGGCCCTTGATCCGCTCGAAGGGTTCCTTGCCGTCCAACGAGAATAGCTTCCGTCCACGCCACACGTATTGCATCGATGACCTCCCTCTGGATCCTACCGACCCTCCGGTGAGGGCCGAGCGCTCGCACCGTAACTGCCGACCATACCACCTCCGAAGATGAGTTTCAAGATCCAATAGGGGCCATTGCAAACAGGCCATTCCCCTCGCGCAGTCCCCCCGGCAGGGCGCAATGTGCTAGAATGGAGCGGGCGGCCGTGTACCCGCCTCGCGCCGCATTCAACGGGAGCCTGACGTGCAAGAGAAGGATATTCTGATCGCGCCCCTCGTCAGCCGGGCCAACCGGTACAGCTTCGCCGCGCTCTTCGGATTCCTCTCCTCGCATCTGAGTCGGGGCCTCGGGAGCGGCCCGGGAGCGAAGCGGGTAGCGCCGCTCGGCGCGTGCGAAGACGTCCACTCGATCCTGCGCTCGGCGGAACCTCAAACGCACATCGTGTTTGCCTTTTCCTTTTGCACGCCCGACATCGCGGGTGCCGCGGCCCTCATTCGAAACGTCCGTGAGGCGGTCAGTCAATCGGGCCACCGCAACACGACTCTTGTCGCCGGCGGCCCCCACCCCAGCGGTGATCCTGCCGGCTGTCTCAGGATGGGAATCGACATCTGTGTTGTGGGACCCGGGGAGATTCCCTTCCTCGAGATCCTCGAGGCTCTCGCACGTGGGCGTCGCGTGGACGGACTTCCGGGAGTCGTGACTCGGGCGGGACAATCCCCACAGCAAGCGCCGGACGTGGACCTGGACGGCTATCTCCCCGCGTACCCGGAGGCCCGGCTGTTCGCTCCCATCGAAATCAGCCGAGGCTGCCCGCAGGGCTGCGCGTTCTGCCAGACGGCGCAGATCTTCGGAGCCCGGATGAGACATCGCTCAACCGAGACCCTCGCGAGGTGGTTTCGAGAGGTTCGCGATCGCGGCCACACCACGGGCCGGGTCATCACGCCCAATGCATTTGCGTACGGGTCCGCCTGCTTCGACACTCCAAACCACGGTTCCTTGGAACACGTTCTCCGTTCGGCCTGCGAAAGCGTAGGCCGAGAGAACGTCTACTTCGGCGGTTTCCCCTCAGAGGTCTGGCCGAAATCGGTAACTCGTGAGGCGGTCCGACTCGTGAAACGGTTTACGGCCAATCGACGACTGGTTCTCGGCGCGCAGTCCGGCTGTCAGGCGGTTCTCGACCGAATCCACCGCCGCCACACCCCCGACGATGTGGAGCGCGCCGTCCGCATCATTCTCGACGAGCATCTGACCGCCGACGTCGATTTCATCGTGGGGTTTCCCGGTGAGACGGACGAGGAGCGCGCCGAGTCCGTTCGCTTCATGCGGGAGCTGGTGAATCTGGGGGCCCGGATCCATACCCATTCCTTCCTCCCCCTTGCGGGAACCCGCCTCTATGATTCGGCGCCCTCGCCCGTGGACCCCGATACCCGCCTGGCACTCGAGCAGCTCTCGGGATCCGGAGTCGCGTTCGGCCAATGGCTCACCCAGGAGAACCTGGCCGCCGAGATCCGAGCATATCGCGCCGACCCTCGAAGCCACTGACCCGATCGTACAGAGAGTCGAGAGTTGAAAGTCGAGAGTCGACAACCCATACCCCGGGCCGGCGACGGGGAGGGTTCGCCGGAGCAGGGGACACGCCGGCGGGTGTTTCAACCGAGAGAGCCGCCACCCTCTTCGGCATTTCCAAATCTGCCCTTCGGCGTGGCCCGGGCGACGCCGAGCGCTCCCCGGAGCGCAAGGCCCATACTGCGGAGAGTCGAGAGTTGAAAGTTGAAAGTCGACAACCCATACCCCGGGCCAGCGACGGGGAGGGTTCGCCGGAGGACGGGCCACGGGGAGTGTGTTTCAACGTAGGAAGTTGCCACCCTCCTCCACAAATGCAATCCCCCCTTCCGCCGTGGCCCGGACGACGCCGTACCCTTCCCGGAGCGCAAGGCCCATACTGCGGAGAGTCGAGAGTTGAAAGTTGAGAGTCGAAAACCCTGCGGCCACAGATTTCACGGATTCCACAGAGCCAGCTTTCCCTGCAAGGTGACGAAGATGGGGCACAAAACCGAAAGCCGAAAGCCGAGAGCCGGAACACACCATCCCCGGGCCGGCCGGGGTGAAGGTCCGCCGGATCGAAATCCGCAGCGTGGCCTTTTCACCTGAGCAAGTGACCACCCTCCTGGCCGACCCGAGTTCCCCTTCACGCTGCGGAAGAGAGACGCCGGACCTTTGCCGCGGCAAAAGGGCCCATGCCGCGAAAGAGCGGAGCCCCCAAGGGCTCCGCTCTCAAACGTTGTGGATGATGTGTACGCCGCTACATGACCGCACTCGGCGGAGGCGGCGCGTCCGGGTCACCGGCGCTCTTCACCGGATAGTATACCATCACGAACCCCAGAATCACGAACACGAACAGGCTCGTGATGAAAGACGGGTTCTGGAAAACGGCCGGAACCTTGGTGTTGGCAAACGCCAGAGCCGCAAACACCAGACCCATCAGTGCCTCGCCTGCGATAAGGCCCGCGGCCACCAGCACGCCGGTATTCGTCACTCGGGCCTTCTGCGCGTCATTGAACTGCCGTTTCTTGACGATGGTATCCGCGATCCAGCGGATGATGCCGCCGATGAAGATGGCAAACGTCGTCTCCAGAGGGAGGTACATGCCCACGCACACCAGCATCGGGGACCGGACCTGGACCAGAATGAGAGCAACGGCCATCAGCACGCCGACGATCAGCAGCGGCCACGCCATCTCTCCGCCCACGATACCCTGCGAGAGAAGCGCCATCAGACCGGCCTGCGGGGCCGGAAGCGCTCGGCCTCCGAACCCCTGCCCGCCCGCATTGATGTCCCCCTGATGTAGAATAACCAGCGGGATAAACATGGTCAAAGAGGCCAGGATCACTCCGATGAAATCGCCCACCTGCATCTTCCACGGTGTCCCGCCCAGAATGTGTCCCACCTTGAGGTCCTGCAGCATCTCTCCCGCCACGGCCGCGGCTACGCAGATCACGGCCGCCACGCCGAGCGTGGCCGCGACGCCGGGAGCCCCTTTCATTCCGAGGATCACCATCAGGAGCGCCGCAACGACAAGCGTGGAAAGCGTAAGACCACTGATGGGGTTATTGCTGGACCCGAGAATCCCGACTAGGTACCCGGAGACCGCCGCGAAGAAGAACCCGGCAACCACCATCACGATCGTCGCAACCAGGGCCGCCGCAATATCGTGAGCGAAGTAGTTGTAGATGAAGAAAGTGGCAACGGCACAGACCAGGATTCCGATGAACACCCACTTGAAGCTGATGTCTCTCTCCGTACGCTCCTCGGCCGCCGTCGAGGCACCCGCCTTCTTCACGTCATCGATTGCCCGTCCGAGTCCCGTGGCAAGGCTCTTCCGCATACGGTAGAGCGTATACGCCGCACTCACGAGCATGCCCCCGATGGCAATCGGCCGCACCATGAACTTCCAGACCGAGATCGCCATGTTGATCCACTCGTGTTCACCGCCGCCGCCGGTGTAGGGTGCCAGCTCCGGACCCACAAAATAGAGCAAGAGCGGGACGAAGAGTCCCCAGCTCAGAAGCCCCCCGCTGAAGTTCAACGCGGCGAGCCCCGGACCGATGATGTACCCGACGCCCATATACGCGGGGCTGACGCCCGGCGTCGACAGAAGAGCGCCGCCCGCGCCCTCGACCTTGGTGATCACTTCTCGAGTGCCCGTCAGAAGAGCGACTCCCGTCTTCTTGAAGAACACGAATTTCTCCCAAGACGCCGCGAAGACCTGCAGGTTCTTGAGAGTCTGGACCAGGGCTCCCAGGCCCATGGCGCCGAACAGGAACTGGGCTCCCGTTGCGCCGGCCCGACCCGCCTTGTGGATCTCACCCGCCGCCACCGATTCGGGAAACACCAGTTCCACGTCCTCGACCATGACCCGCCGGAGAATGGTCACGAAGAGAATCCCCACGAACCCGCCCACGAGCATGATCGCCGAGGCCTTGAAGTAATTCGCCAACGTGGCGAACTCCATCCAGACGTCGGCCAGAAAGAAGGCCGGGATCGTGAAAATGGCGCCGGCGGCCACCGATTCGCCGATGGAACCGACCGTCCGCGCCAGATTCTCCTCCAAAATCGTTCCCTTCCACAGCCGAATGGCCGCCATTCCAATGACCGCGGCCGGATAGGTGGCCGCGATGGTCATCCCCGCCTTGAGACCGAGATACGCGTTGGCCGCTCCGAGAAAGAAGCACATCACGAGTCCCAACAGAATGGCCCCGATGGAGAATTCCTTCATCGAAGTTCCTGCCGGGACGTAGGGTTGGTATTTGGCCATTCCCACACTCCTTTTGGAACCCTCTCCTCGACCACAGAGGATCGACGCGGGACCCTCTTGTGGGACCCGATCCTCCTGCCCAACGTTCGCTCCGTGCCCGGCGAGTATGTCTTCATGCCACCGAGCATGTCGCCGAGTATAGGGATAGGCCCTTGAGAGGTCAAGAGTTTCCGGCCAATCCGGCGAACTTGACACTCCGCGGTTCACCATGCTAGATTGCTGGAGCTCGAGGGCTGTTGAGGAAGTCATCGTTGCCGTTCAAGGGTCCGCAAGACGGTCGCTGTACCCCGACGGACCGTCTTGACCGATCGCGTCCAGAGCCCGGGGACTTTTTCAACAGCCCCACTCGCCGAAAAATCCGTTCTCCCGGCCACAGACGAGGAGTCTATGCGAAGGGTGGAGACAACCGGGGCGGCATGTGTGGTGGGACTGTTTCTACTTTCGCACGCCGTTTCCTGGGGCCCGGAACCGGCGCGCCTCGCCCTGGGCGCCGTTTCCCTTTTCCTCGTACCCGGCTACCTCATCGGACGACGGATCTGGCATCGATCCCGCTGGGGCCTCATCCACTGGGTCTGCATCTCCGCCTGTCTCAGTCTCGGCGTGGACGTTCTCACGGCAGGGGTCTTCTACCTCCTGCGAATGAACGCCGGTCTGCTGGTCTACGCTCTCTGTGGCCTGACCCTCCTTCTGTCGGTCGTCCTGATGTCGGGGGCGGCCGGTGTTCCTTCGCGGCCTCTCCCCACCCAGGTTCTCTCGATCAAACGCGACCGCCAATGGATGCTCGCCACGGCGGTGTTCGCAGCCGCCCTTTCCCTGATCCTCCTCTTCTCCCCCCTCGAGATAGGGTACGGAGAGGACATGCTCGGGCACATCGCCGTCAGCAGGGAAATCGTGGATACCGGGCAGATCGTTCCGCTCCACGAGTTCTACGCCGGGGACGAGCCCATGGGGGAGGACCCGAGAGTCGGCCTTCTTCATGCCGTCATCGCTTCACTCGGGCAGGGCTCCGGAGCCGAAATGCTGGAGACCTGGCTGTGGCTGCGGCCGTTGTTCTCCCTCCTGCTGGTTCTCAGTTTCGGTCTCTTCGCCAATGTCGTGTTCCAGGACTACCGCAGGAGTTTCTTCGCGACCGTTCTCTTTGCTTTCTTGTACGGGGGCGATGCGCGTTCGGCCAACATGGTCATCTATCCCTCCAGCATCGGGATGTGCGTCTACTGGACGGGTGTGTTCCTGGCTTTCGAATACGGTCGCCGCGGCGGGCGCGATCTGTTCTGGGGATCCGCCCTGTTCGTGCCGCTGGCTGCAATGATTCACGTGACGCCTTTCATCAATCTCTGGCTGTCTCTCGCCGCCCTGTGCGTTCTCCTGGCACTCCTGGCCGAGAGCAAGCGTCCCTTCGCTCTCCGCACGGCGAAGGTTCTGGGAACCGGTACCCTGCTCGCCGCCCCCTATCTACTGATACGATTCCTGTCGTCGTACGGTGTCGTCAATCCCATCCATCGAATGCCGCAGAACGTCTTGCATCTGGGCGGAGGCTGGCTTCTTCCCCATCCCGTCTGGACGATTCATTGGTTCATGTGGGTCGGGCTTCTGGCGATCCCCCTGGGATTGTCGCTGGTCGGGCGCGCCCGAAAGGACGAGGGGCTGATGCTGCTCTTCGGTAACGCGCTCGTGGGCACGCTGCTGTCGGCGGTGCCGCCCCTCTTTACAATGGGATACCGGGCCTTCAATTTCCTCGCGCTGCGGTTCATGATGTTGGTTCCGCACATCACCATCCTCGCCCTCTTTCTGTCCGGCTCCGCCGTGGGGGCGTGGAGAAGACGGGGCCGCGCCGCAAGGGATCTGATGTTCATCGGCCTCGTTATTGTTCTGATCCTCCCGGACGCGCGGGACCAATCGGGGATCTTCCTCCGCCACCTGACTCGCTTCGGGAAACACCCCCGCAGCGCGCTCGATCTGCGGGACGCGTTCCGTGAACTCGACAAAACCGCCGACGGGCCCGGTGTCGTTCTCGCCGATCCCCTCACCGGCTACGCGGCCGCCGCCATGACGCGCCACGCCGTGATCGCCATGCCCCCCAGTCATTCGTCTCCCAGGGATTCCCTCTCGATTGCCAGGGTCCACGACGTGAGCCTGGCTCTGAATCCCAACACGCCCCTGGACGAATCGATCCGCATTATGCGCAGATACAGGGTTTCGCATGTGATGCTGAACCACACTTTCGAGCAATCCGTTCTCGGTTACGGTTTCGTTCTCAACCCGGATCGATTTGAAGAGCAGCGGGCGCACTTCGATTCTCACGCCGAGTATTTCGAGCCCGTCGCCTCTCTCGATGATGTTCACATATACCGCCTCCGGCCCGGCGGCCCGGCGGCCTCTCCGGCTCCCCGAGACGCGCAGCGCTCCTCGGACGATCCGGGCCGCTTCCATCTCCCGAAGCCGGAGGCACCGGCCGAGTTCGATGGACAGTTCCGGCTTCTCGGGGCCGAGATCCGTGAAGAGCAAGCGTCCAGGGGGGAAACGATCCACCTGGTTTGCTGCTGGACGAGAATGGGGGAGAGCGAGTTCGAGAAGGAGTACCAGGTGCATGTCCGGTTTGATCGCGACTATCCCAAGGGACGGTTCTGGCGTCCGGGCTGGTCCAAACCCTACCGGAGATGGCTCGAGTGGCGCCGAAAGCAAAGGTACCGCTTCAGAGTCGTTCGCTCACCCGTGGAGAACATCCTGCCGCCCGCGCGGTGGGGGCCGGGCAACGCGGTGATCGATTCGTTCCACGTCAACATCCCGATGAATGTGGCCCCCGGGCGATACCGGGTCAAGGTCTGCCTCGCGGCAAGGCCCGTGCACCCCGAAATGTACCTCAGCGATCTCCTGCACGATGCGGACCGCTTCGACGGAATCCCCATCGGGTGGATTGACATCCGCTAGCGGAGAATCGGGATCCCTCCCGCATCTTTGCTTTGCCACTCCGCGACAGTACATTCTACAAACGACGCGAAGGAATACTGATGGAAAAATGAGAGGCGAGCAGTTGGAGAGCTTCTTCTCCAATGCCTTTTTCCAAGAACGATTTCCGATTGCCGATTCACGATTTCCCGGAATTCAAAGAAGAAGAGGGCGGAGGAAAACCCAGAGACGGAAGTGGGAAATGGGAAATGGAGATAGAATTCGGAGGGGGTCCGGGAGACCCCCTCCGAATTCTATGGCGGGGCCGACGGGACTTGAACCCGCGACCTCTGGCTTGACAGGCCAGCGTGCTAACCAGACTGCACCACGGCCCCGCTCAGATCCGGTAAATTACCAGAACGGGGCCCCGTTGTCAACGCAAATCCTCGGGCCCCGATGCCTTCAGAAGACATCAAAATCCCCCCAGGAGACGTGCCACGACTCCCGGGCAACGAGGGGCCCCAAATCCATTCGCCCGTCCAGGGCCTCCCCCAGAAGGATGTACTCATGCGGATTCAATCGTGAAGGAATGCGCACGAAGCCGGCTCTTCGGAGCGCTTCGATCGGGGCTCCCCCGGCCTGGAGCATGCAGGAAACCATGTCGACGCCGTCACCGATCGTGTCGAGCGCCGCCGCCACAAGAGCGTCCGCCGCCTCTCTCTCGGAAGGTTCAACCAGGACTTCGAGGATCACCCCGAGGCGCAGGGTTTCCCACCGGGCCGTCCGCGTAACCGTCAGCCCGACCAGGTCTCCGCCCCGGTACGCTCCCAGCACACGGTAGCATCCCCTCGGATCGCCGAACCATCTCCAGGACAAGAACGCCCGGTCCTTCATCACGGAGTACCGGTAGTGCCGCGAGACTCGCTCCCACAGGCGGTCGAGCGACTCGTCCGCCTGTCTCAACTCTTTGATTTCGACGCCTCGCCGGCCGGCTCTCGGCCGGCGGGCGGTGTTCCACAGGGTCACGGGTCCGGCCGCCAGAGCGCCCAGCGCGCGGGACAAGGGCGAGTTTCCCATCGCCGCCCGGCAGACTTCTCTCGGGCGGATGATTCGATAGAGCATCGCCGGAGCGACAAAGGGCACCCGCCCCAGTTTTCGGGTCTGGACCTTGAGCTGCGGAGCGTTGGACAGACGAACGAATCCCAACATCAACCACAGATCCCGATCGAGCTCCTGCTTCCGCTGAACGCGGTCCACCGCGGGCCCGAATCCCCGCCCGCGCAGATCCGGCTTCACGATGAAGTTCACGTACATGACGGCCGTCGTTTCGGTCTGATCCAGCTTGAAACGTGTAGGTAGCGCTCCCAGTTCCCCCACGATCTCTCCGTCGATCTCGGCGATCGTGACCACCCCGGACCCGGCGGGATTCCTCACGTACTGCCAGTCGAAGAACGCCTCCCGGCCGGATTCAACGTCGTCCCCGTAGACCTCCCTGCGGAGACGGAGCAATCCGGGGCGATCCTCCGGGCGAGAGGGTCGAACCACGAGTTCCGTGTCCTGCGTTGATTCCATGGATCGTTCCTTGGATTCCACCGGGGAGCCCGGAAGCATGAAGGCCGGCATAGGCCGGGGCGCGGAGGTCGTCCCCGCACCCGATCACGCAGTCCGGCCGGCCGGCGCTATGTCCGAGAGATCACGAACGCGCCCACACAGATCAAGACAATCCCCACCCAGCGAAGCGATGGAATCGGTTCGTGGAACAAGATCCGGCACGCGATCTGCATGAGAACGAAGGTCAGGCTCAGATACGGGTACGCGTAGCTCGGATCGCGCGTCGAGAGGATGTCGAACCAGAAGAGTGAACTGAGGGCCGTCACTCCAAGGCCCAGCCAGATGTAGGGAGAGGTGGCCACCTTGAAGATTCTCCCCGGAAGACCGGCCCCCGTGAGGGAGAACCCGTGCATCCGATCCAACCCGAACTTGATGATCAGCTGGCCGGCCACCAGGCAGACGACCGATCCGGCAATGAAGAGAGCGGTCCTCAATATTCCCCCTCCTATTCTGCGATACCGGGAGGATTCTTCCAGAGTACTCGAACGGCCGTCAAGCGCGAACTTCCCCGAGACGGATCTTCCGGAGACCCCCGAGCCTCACGTTCCTATATCGGTCCGACGGCCTCGAGACTGGACCGTCCAAGCGCCGTATCCGGTCCCGCATGACCCTGAGACCGGACCGTTCAAGCGCCGTATCCGGTCCCGCGTGACCCTGAGACCGGACCGTTCTCAACCACCCGTCTCGCCGAACAGTCTCTCCACCAGGGCTCGGAGCGCACATGGAGAGAAATCATAAGTGGCCACCCGGGCGGCGTCCTTTTCCCCTTCGGGCAACGCCCAGGGGTTGAGGGCCGCCACCAGGATCCGCCTGGGTGAGCACTCTGAAATCGACCTCACCAGATCCGCCTGCCAGGAAACCAGAGGACCGCGACAGAGGACAAGAACCACGATTGCCATGCACCCGTCGAGCGTAGCCACCGGCACCGACTCGCCGGGAACGGCCCGGACGACCTGCACGCGGTCATGCCTCAGACGAAGATCCCGCTCAAAGGAAGCGGCGTCAATGCCGCCCTCGGGCAGAGGTGCGTCCGGCACCAGAACACCGAGCCGATCACCCTCGCCGATCCGGAGCGGGATGAGGTCATGCGGATCTGCAAGCACGCGAATGCCCCGCCTTCGCGCTTCGCGAAACACGTCCCCGCCGGTTGCGTTTCCGGGAGCCGGAATGCCCTTCTTCAGCGCTCGAATTCGGCCAAACGACTCCCGAAGCCTCTCGGTCGAGAGACGCCCCTCGGCCGCCGCCAGGGCGGCGCGAACGTCCGAGGACACGGCCTCCTGCCGCGCGTCCAGCAGCAGGTCGGCGCCGGCCGAGAGACCGCGAAGCGCCGCCTCCCCCACGGAACGGCCCCTCGAGACGGCCACCATCTCAAGGGCGTCCGTAATCACAACGCCGTCGAAGCCGATCTCGTCTCTCAACAGATCCCCGACGATCCGCCGGGAAAAGGTGGCCGGTTCGTTCGTCCCGCCCGTGACGGCGGGGAACGCGACATGGGCCGTCATCACCAGGTCCACGCCCGCCTCGATCGCCGCTCTGAAGGGCGGCAGGGCACAACGTCGCAAGTCCTCCGGGCTTCGGGCGTCTACCGGAAGCGTCTTGTGCGAATCCTGTCTCGTCGATCCGTGACCCGGGAAGTGCTTCGCCGTAGAGAGCACGCCGCCGGCCCTCAGGCCCTCCAGCGTTCGAACACCCAGCCTCGAGACGACGGACGGGTCGCTCCCGAAAGAACGAGGGCCGATCACGGGGTTGTCCGGCTCGTCGTTGACATCCAGACAGGGCGCCAGATTGAGGTTGATCCCCGCCCTGCGCAACCGAGTCCCGACCAGACGGGCGGACTCAAAGGCCAGCGATCCGGATTCGGCGGATCCCAGAGCCATGGCCGCAGGCGCCGGATCGTCCATCCCCAGAATCGGAGAGAGAAAACCGCCTTCTTCGTCGGCGGAGATCAACAGTGGAGAGAACCCGCCCTCGACCGCCAGTCGCTCCAGACGCCCGGTCAGCGTCCGAAGCGCGGGAAGCGATTCCACGTTGCGGCGGAACAGAATCACGCCCGCCGGAGCCAGGTCCGAGAAGCGCCGCTCCCAGTCCGGGGAAAGTCGAGTCCCCGGGACCCCCACCATCATGAGCTGGCCCAACGCTCGTTTCCATTCCCGATCGGACATTGAGATTCCCGGGATCGTGAATCGTGAGTCGTTCCCCGCGGTTGATCCAGGCTAGGAAACCGGGTCGTAGAGGATTCGATCGAGCCGGCTGCCGGGGTAATAGTGCTTGAGGATCTGTTCGTAGCGCTTTCCCTCGCGGGCCATACCGATGGCCCCCTCCTGGCACATCCCGACGCCATGTCCGAAGCCGCGCCCCGTGGCGATCACCTGGGACACCCGCCCCCTGGATCGCTTCACTCGAATCGAGAACTTGGCGCTCCAGAGCGATTTCCCGCTGTTGGGTTGCCGGAGAACCCAGCGAACCTGGTCGCCGTGAACCCGGTACTTCCCGCCGGCCGTACGGATTTCCAGACACTTGACGCGCCCGCACCGATGCGTTCCCTTGACCTTGATATCTCGGATCTCGCCCGGATTCGCCCCCTTGCCCAGCACGGCCGGAAGACTCCTGGAGAGGATGCGCTGCAGCTCATCGGCGTCCCAGGTTACGGTCCACTCGAAGTAGCGTGAGTGGCGGCAATAGGCGTCCCGAACCTCCGACGTGCCCCTCGCGCAATCGCGCACGCCGCGCAGGTAGGGAGCGTCCTCCTTTTCCCACACATCCCGGATGGCGGCCGTCCGTCCGCCGCAGGACGAGCTGTAGTACGCATCGATCATCTTGCCGCGGTGTACCGCGACCACGCCCTCGGTTTCCAGAATGGCCCGGTCCGCCAGCCGGTGCTCGGCCGCCGTCCCTTGATAGACTTGGTCCGCCACCGTGGCGACGAGATCGTAGTCGGGGTTCTCCCCCCTGCCGACCCGCTTGAGCGCATAGGTGCGGGCGGCCACCGCCTGCGCCTTGACCGCCTCCAGATTCTCTTCGGTGAGGTATCCGATCTCCGCCGGAACCACCCCCCGAAGGTAGGACTCGACGTCGACCTCGTTGATCACCAGCATTCCACCTCCGCCCGCAGCCAACTCAACGCGACCCCGGTACGGTTTCCCATCGACGCCGATTGCCGTGCGCGAATCCGTCCCTCCCACGCGAATGGGCAGCGAATGCTCCCGGGCCGATTGCCCCGACGAGACCCGCACGCGGGCGCTTCCCGAGCCCACCCATTCCACAACCATCGCTTCCCCCGAAGCCAGAACCATCGAATCCGAAGGATCTCGGGGCGATGAAACTCGAAACGGACCTTCGGCACTCAGGGTCACGGATGTGACGCCTTTGGCCAGAAGAACGCGAACGACGGGAACGCCACTGGGAACGCGGCGCCACCGCGGGGCCGGAGCACAGCCGTCCAGGAGCACGGCCAGAAACCCGGCCAGCAAGCACACTTTCCAGCCCAAGCGTCGCGACATATTCGTTTCCTCAAAGGGAGCGGCCCGGAACCAGTTCGCCCAGCACCACCGCACGACGCGCGCCGGTTGCACCCGGCACGTTCGACGGAAGTCCGTGAGCGGTTTCGTTGGCAAGAACGGCGAAAGCAATGGCTTCCTTTGCATCCGATGGAAATCCCATTTCTTCGAGGCGGACGACGGGAATCGGCTTCATCAGGGTCGAGAGTCTCTTCATCAGCGTTCGGTTGTGAATGCCGCCGCCGCTCACGATCATTCTGCCCACGGATGCCGGATCCGCCACCCATACGGCGATTGCCTGCGCCACGGTCCTCGCCGTGAGCTCGGTGGCCGTGGCCAGAAGATCCTCGTTCGAAGCGCCGAGCGCCCGCCCCATCTCCATCACCTGTTCCACGAACGTCTCACCGAAGACTTCCCTCCCCGTGGATTTGGGCGGGCGTTCCCGAAAATACGGATGCTCCAACAGGCGGGTGAGAAGTCCCTCGACGAGCCGGCCCTCTCCCGCTCGATCTCCGTTGCGGTCAAAGGGCGCCTCGTCGGCGCTCAGGATTCGAGACAGGCCGTCGATGACCATGTTTCCCGGCCCCGTATCGAAGGCCGTCACGGTTTCAAGGCCCAGGCCCCTGGGAAGCAGCGTCACATTGGCGATCCCACCCAGGTTCAGGAGCGCGCGCCCTTCCTCCTCGCTCCGGAACAGCAGCCAGTCCACGTAGGGAATCAGGGGCGCGCCCTGGCCGCCCGCCGCCAGATCCCGCGCCCGGAAATTGGAGACCGTCGTCACTCCCGTTCGTTCGGCCACGACGGCGCCCTCGCCGATCTGAAGGGAGGCCCGTGGATCGTCGCCGGGAAGATGGCAGATCGTCTGCCCGTGGGACCCGATGAGATCAACCTCTTCCATCGGCACCGCGGCCTTCCGCGCAACCTCTTCGGCTGCGGCCGCGGCGGCCTCGGCCACTTCGACGTTGAGCAGACAGATCTCTCGACTCGGTCCCCCGTCGATTCCGGCGACTCGCGCCAGGCGTTCTCTGATGTCCGGCCGGAAGGGCAGGGTCGTGAAAGCAAGAAGGCGAACGGATGTTTCCGAGCCGCATCCTCTGATGTCCACCAGGGCCGCGTCCATACCGTCCATGGACGTGCCCGAGCTCAGGCCGATCACGCGGCGAACCCGTTTGCTCAGAATGGGATCGAGAAACAAGACCTTCTCCTTGCTCCGCACACTTGCGGGCGGGCAGCCGGCTCTTCAACCCACCGCCAAGACGGGTTTCCTCGCCCCACTCACCCGCGAATCGCGCCCGCCGTCAGGCCCGAGACAATCTGCTTCTGGAACAGGAAGAAGACGACCAGCACCGGAATCACCGACAACACCGAACCGGCCATCAGACTTCCCCAATCAATGCTGTACTGCCCCTGCGCGTACAAGGCCAGCCCCACCGGGACGGTTCTCATTCGCTCACTGGCCGTCAGGATGAACGGGTACAGAAACGAGTTCCAGTTGACCAGGAACGTGTTGATTCCCACCACCGCAAGAACCGGCTTCAGCAGCGGCATGACGATGCGGAAGAATACCATTCCCTCACCGGCACCGTCAATCCTGGCGGCGTCCTCCAGATCCGGCGGCACCGTCTGAAGAAACTGGTACACGAGAAACACGTTGAGCGCGTCCACGAGGAAGGGAAGCGTGAGGGCCCAGTAGGTGTCGACGAGGCCGAGCCGGCTCATAAGAATGTAGAGCGGCACCATGGTCACCTGCTTGGGAATCATGAGCATTCCCAGCACGGTGCCGAGGAGCACTCTGGAGCCCCGAAGTCGAAACCGTGCCAGCCCGTAGGCCACCATCGCGGCGAAGATCAGGTTCCCGGCCACGACCAGGCAGGCGACCAACGCAGAGTTGAAAAAGAAGCGGCCGAACGCGCCCCCCGCCCACACGTCCCGGTAGTGCCGAAGCGTGGGCTCCTTGGGGAGAAGGTCACCGGGCCCGCCGAGAACCGTTCCCTCCCCTTTCACCGACACCGACACCATCCAGAAAAGGGGCACCAGCGTCGTCACCACGAACAGAAGAAGAGCGAGGACAAGCAGAACCTTCTTCAACGGGACTCCTTCAGACCGAAATCCGAAAACCGAGAGCCGAGAGCCGGAACACAGCAGCCTCGGGCTGGCCGCGAAACTGCAGAAAGTCGAAAGTCGAGAGTGGAAAGTCGGCACCCGCCATTTCATGTGTCGCTGTTCAGGACTCTCAACTATCGACTCTCAACTCTCCGAATTGCGGCTGCGGCAAAGAGACGCCGGACCTTTCCCGCGGCAAAAGACCCGCGCAACTGGAATTCGAAAGCCGAGAGCCGAAAGCCGGGACATCTCGCCCCCGGGCCGGCTGCGGGGAGCATTCGCCGGAACGATGGCCGCAGCGTGGGATGTTCCAACGCCGCGGGTGACCCCCCTTCTCACCAAGCACAATCCCCCATTCACGCTGTGGCCAAGTGACGCCGAGGGCTTCCCGCGGCAAGAGGCCCATACTGCAGAGAGTCGAGAGTCGAAAGTTGAAAGTCGACGTCCCATACCTCGGGCTGGGCGCGCGGCGTGCTCGGCGTTTGCAGATGCTCTTTTCCGAAATCGACTTCTCCATTTGTCTATTGCTCTGTCCCAAGGGTTCCCCCAATCGTGAGGGGACCCTCGGGACTACTCCCCTACGGCGCGGCCGAACCGAAACACCCGCAACTGGACGAGCGTGATCACGAACAGGAGGGCAAAGAGCGCGTACGCGATCGCCGACCCATATCCCATTCGGAGTTTGTAAAACGCCGTTTCGTAAAGATAGTACACCATCGTGAGCGTGCGGTTGAGGGGTCCCCCCTGAGTCATCACCACGATTTCCACGAACACCTGGAGAGATCGGATGGTGTTGATCACCACGATGAACAGCAGGATCGGCCGAAGGCTGGGCAACGTGATGTGAATCAACCGGTCCCACCAACCCGCGCCGTCCACCTCCGCCGAATCGTAGATCTCGCGGGGGATGGCCTTGAGACCGGCGAGAGTGAGAATCATGTAGTAGCCTACGCTGGCCCACACGTCCATGGCCATGATCGCCGGCAGAGCGAACGAGGGCTCCTGCAGCCAGGCTTTGCCCCCCGCGCCCAGACTCGACAACAGCCAGTTCAACATGCCGTTGGGCGCGTAGATGTACCGGAACACCAGCGAAATCACGACCAGGGAAATCACCGTCGGGACAAAGAGGGCCGTGCGGAAAAACCCCCCCGCCGGCGGGCGGGCGTGAAGCAGGAGGGCCAGGGCCAGAGCGATCCCCGTCGTAAATGGAATCGTCCCGACCGCAAAGAACAACGTGTTCCCGACGGCCTGCCAGAAAGTAGCGTCGGAGACAAGCGCCCCGTAGTTGTCGAGGCCCACCCAGCGGCTCATCTCGGGCCGCGTGGGACTGAACCGGCTGAAGCTGAGGCCCAGTGAGAAGAGGACCGGGAACAGACCGAAGGCCGCAAAGGACACGAGCCACGGAGTGCTGAACACCAAGCCCGCCCGCTGTCTGGCCGACCACGCCATCCGCCCTACTCCCCCGCAGACAGGATGCTCTCCATCTCCGCCTCTGCATCCCGAAGGGCCTGTTCGGGCGAGCTTCGGCCGTAGAGTGCCCGCTCGAGATGCGTGTCGATGATGTCCTCGAGTTCCACCCACCGCGGATGCGTGGGTGTCGTGCGCGCCGTCTCCATCTGCTCCAGGAAGACTCCGGCCCCGGGCTCAAGCGGCGGCGCTCCATCCGATGCTTTCCTGGACGACGGCCACACCGACTGGACCTCCCGGGCGATTCTCCAGCCCTGCTTCGGCTCCAGGAGAAACCGGGCCAGCGCCAGCGCAGCCTCTCCCCGCCGGGACTCGGCCGGAATCGCGAGCATCTCCGCTCCGCCGAAGGACACGTGGCGTCCCTCGGGCGTGTCCGGACGGGGGATGAGCTCCACACCGAAGTCGAGATCCGGTGCTTCCTCGGGGATACTCTTGAGATTCCAGGAACCTGAGATCATCATCCCGATCCGCCCCTCCTTGAACACCTGGTCCAGCACGGCCTGTTTCTCGACGAGGGAAACCTCGGCCAGGTCCAGGTAGAACCGGAGGGCGTCGAGGTTGGCCTTCGAGTCGAACGTCACCGACGCGCCGTCCTCGCCGAGAATTCGCCCGCCGCCGCTCCACGCAAAGGGCATGAATTTCTTGTACAGCACGTGCCGCTCCCCTGCGTTGGTGCCGAACCCGTAGACGCCCGGACCGAGGGCGTGGATGCGCCCGGCGGCGGCAAGGAGCTGAGACCAGGTCTCCGGAGGCCGGTCCGGATCGAGGCCGGCCTCCTCGAAAAGGGAGCGGTTCACGAAGAGGGCCCGAGTCCCGACGAGCCACGGCAGCGCGTAGACGTTCCCGTTCAGAACGCCGGGCTCCGTCAGGAAGTACTCGGCCGCGAGCCGCTCCGGGGATTCCGGCAAATCCCGGAGCGCGCCTTCGGCGGCGAATTTCGCAACCCACGTGGAGCCGATCTCGCAGAGATCGGGTGCCGTCCTCGATGCAAAGGCCAGGACGATCTTCTCGAATCCAGACTGCCAGGTGAGTTGCTGGGACTCGACAGAGAGGTCCGGGTGCCGCGCCTCGAAGTCGTCGAGCACGGGCTGGATGACCGGCTTCGGCCAGAAATGCCAGAAGACGAGGGTCGTCCGTTGCGGGCGCTCATTGCCGCACGATCCCAGGAGAGCCAGTGAGGCAACGATCCCGAGATTCCGCCATCGAAACATGCGCGTCCCCACTTGGGATTTCGAGTTGTTCTATAGAAACACAAAAGCCGGGAATCGTAAATCGGGAAAACGGCAAGAGCAAAAGCCATCCGCAGATTACGCAGATGACGCGGATCAGTGCGGTACCCCGATGCTCTTGTCCAAGCTCAACTATCGACTATCGACTCTCCACTATCTCGGGCCGGCAGCGGCCGGCCCGTGAGCCACAGATTGCACGGATTCCACGGATTCGAAAACAGCGAAGTGCCATCCGCAGATTACGCAGATGAAGAAACCCAGACTTCCTAGGCACAGATTCCACGGCCATCCCTGTGATCTGTGGTTGGGATTCAGGGTTCCACAATGAAAGAGCGGCCCTGAGATCTCAGGGCCGCTCCGTACCTGCGTGTCCAGCGCTCTTATCGGGTGGAGGAAGAGCTACCGGTATAGGGACTTCAGCGAGCTCCAGGTCGTGTTGTCGACGGCGGTCACGACATCGCCGGGCCACGTTGCGCCGATGATGCAACCGAACGTTTCCGTCGAAGGAATCAGATCATCCTGCTCGTAGGAGACCGAGCAGTCTTGCATATAGAGCCGCGCGGGTTCTTCGCTGAAAGTGCTCGCCGCAAAAGTGAGTGTAACCGGCAGACTCGCCGTATAGGCGGTCCAGTCGCCATAGATGTATGCAAAGGGATACACGTCACAGGTCCCCGGAGTGTTGTTGTCGTCTCCCCACCAGTCCCTGATCCTCACTCGCGTGCCGGTCTCGTCGCACCCGCCGTACAGGCCTCCCCAGCTCGTGATCCCGCCGCCCGACATGATGTCACCCTGGGTCAACGCCTCCTCGCCGGTCGTACCTGTGTATTCGTCCGGTTCCCAGGCAATCGAAGGCGTGGGGCTCGTACCCCGATCCGACGGCCACCCCTCGATGGCGAACTCAATTCCTGAGAGGCCATTGATGTTGTAAGCGCACAGAACCACGTATACGGAATAGCTGGCTGCCGCCAGCTCGACGGGCGTCAGATCCTGGTTCATATCGGCTATGGACATGGGAGTGAAGTCATCCGCGAAATAGAGGAAATCCGTGGACGCAACGAGGTGCATACACAGCCTTCCGTCCGGGTTATTCCCGGCACCAAAGGCCAACGCCGGCAGCCCCAGCACCAACAGTGAAACCAGAAGCACACGAGTCATGACGACACCCCTTTCCGGAAACCAGACCCCGCAGGCCGGTCTAACTTCAGAAACACCCCCCTCGCCCGGAGCCGCCAGGCGATCTCCGAACGCTTTCAATCGCTTACTCCTCCAACCGACGCTAACCTACTAGAGGCCCCCAATGTTGTCAACAGCTTTTTTCCGGGGAGCCGGAATCCCCAATCTCGCCCTTCTTTGCCCAAGCTTCCCTCTTTCCGATCAAGATCGGCTAGCGCATTCTCACGGCTCTCTTGATGTCCGACCGGATTTCTTCGCCACCTCCCCTCGCCTTGATCCGGTAGAGATAGACCCCGTTGGCGACTTCATCCCCCTCCGCGTCCCTTCCATTCCAGTAGATTCGGTTGTATCCATTCTCACCTTTAGTGCTAAATCTTGCCAAGTTTTTCCCCGTAACGCTGAAAATCCGCAGATCGACCTCTGCCGGGCGGGTGAGCTGAAAGACGAACTCCGTTCCGTCCCGGAACGGGTTCGGATAGTTGGTAAGATATCGGATGTTGAGCTCCGCCTCGACGTTGAATCTCACGATCTCCAGTTCCGACGTTTCCACGGCCAGGGTGAGCGTGTAGGAGCCGTCGGTCGCCCCGCCCAGATCGAACTGCATGTGCCACTCTGTACTGTCCGGATCGAGAACCTCCATCGCGACGTCGGGCATCCACTGATCGGCGCGTCCGACGATTCTGACGGAGAGATCCTCGGCTCCCACGGCCTTCGGCAGAGTCACCGTGAGATCGACCTCGGCTCGGGGCGAGACGTAATCTCCGTCGTATACGCGGGTACCGTCGAACTGGGGCTCGAAGGAAATTCCCACCTTGAGGGGAAAACTCCGCGCGAGACCGTTTCGGTCCAGCGCCTCAAAGACGATGTCGTAGGTCTCGAGCCGCACCGAATGGACGTACTCGACCGTCACGACCCGTCCGCCGGAAATCGAGTCCACGACCGCCTGCGTGTAGTCCGATCCCCGCTCGAGCCACGTGGTGTTCGAATCCTCTCGAATGGAAACCCGCACACTCGAGGTGTCCACCGCGACTTCATCACCGATCACGACACGAATGTGCACGTCGTCCGTCCCGATTCGAGCCGAGATGAAGTCCCCGCTCGTGACGGGCTCGCCGTCCACGGTCGCCGTGATTCCCGGCGGCAGGGCGTCGATCGCGAGGGCCGGATCACCGAGAAGCACCCACCGGTAGCCGGGCTCGCCCAGCCCGCCGGCGAGCACCATTGCCGCCCCCAATTCGCCCAGCAGCCAGCGCGCGCCCGTGGTCTCTCCCAAGGCGCTCACCCACGGCGGCGAGTCGAAGAAGACGTCGGCGAGCACGGCCTGGTAGGCTCGAGCCACCCGGTACTCTTCGAAACCGACGGGACCCATTCCGGCGATGGCGCCCCGGTCCGGCAGCAGGAGCGCCTTCTCCACGAGGGATTCCTGTTCGATGATGTCGTTCTCGGCCGTCTGGCTGAAATCGGCGAAATGGCAACCGAAGGTGGCGAGGATGAAGGGCCGGCCGGAATTGGTCAGGCGGTCCTGGAAGTCGTAGCGGTACGCGCCGTTGACGTACTGCCCGTCGTCCACGATGTACTCGTGGGACATGACCTTGCGGTGGCCGTGCCCCTGGAACTGGAACAGCAGAACCCCTTCGTTCAGGATGTCGAAGAGCGCCGGCGTCAGAGAATCCCTCACCACGGTCCTCATGCATCCCAACGGATCGGCCTCTTCCGGATTGAAACAGAGGGGGTGCCACCCGTCGGATTGAGACACACCCGTGTACTCGCTCATGTAGAATCCGATCGTGTCGAGCCGGGCGCCCGTGGATGCCGCAGCGGCGGCCAGGCTGTATCGCGACGCCGTCTCGAAAAGGTCTTCCTGCGGCGCAAGACACCGGTAGGAGATACCGGAGGAGGTGGAGCACTGGTCGTCGCTCAAGGCCAAAATTCTACCCCGCCATGCATCCGCCGGATCGAACTGTTCATACGCAATCACCTTGTCGACGAGAGCCGCCAGCTCGGAGACGGATCCGGCGGGGAGACGGCCCAGGTAGAAATCCAGCAGGTAGTCATCGTCGAGATCCGCATACCAGTTGTCCGCAGGAATGGCTTCTCCAACCCACATCACGTGGATGGACGGCACGAAATCCGGCCCGCTGTCGGGATCGATCCCCCGGTGGTCGTCGCTCCCATCTCCCACCAGGACGGCGAAGAGCGGCTTGAGGGACCAGCGGTCGAAGGCCCACTGGAAATAGCGCTTGATGGCCAGGGGATGTTTGATGCCGCCGCCGAAGGCGTCGTACACCTCCTCAACCGAAACCACCCGGGGTTGGAGTCCCTTCTCCCTGCGGTGCGAGGCCAGACGCTCGCACTCGGCCAGGAATTCTCCATGAGACACCAGGAGGTAGTCCGCCTCCCGGGCCCAGCAGGGATCTTCGAGACTTCTTCGAGTCGCGGGCTCGGGAATCCGCTTCGCCGATTCGGGAGTGAAGGCGACGTACGCCCTGCGAACGGCCGTGCTTTCGGGAAGCACCAGGCCGTACTCGCCCGATTGCTCTATCACGTGATCCTCTTCGACGGAAACCCAGACCGGATGATCCGGATCGGTCACGTCGATGAGCCGAATCTCGGAATTCGAGAATCCGTCGACGCGGACGACGCCTTCCTCGAGATCGCCCGTATTGAAGTGGAGATACCCGTCGCGTGCTTTGAGATCTCGAGCATAGCGGACGGCGATCCAGTCGAGGAAAGCCCCGAACGGAGCTTTTCTCCCGGCGAGGGATTTCTGGCCGAACTGGAAGTAGTTCGTGCCGTCGGTCAGGAAACCCGGGGGAATCGAATCCCCCGTTTCGTAGAAGTACTCCGCCGTGCCCGAGAAAGACCGCGCCGCCAGGGTGAGGTAGTCCGTGTCGCCGTTGATCACGCTGGGGACCACCTCGTGGGGACCACCCTGATTGCCCTGGAATCGAACCGTGAGCCGCGGGATCGAGTCCGGCGCGGGGTCGAATATCTGGAACGCCAGCGTGCCCCCCGAAGCCGACCGGAGGGTCCAGTACCACCAGTCCACGTCGCTTCTGGGAGGCAACCCGTCGAGATCGACGATGCTGGGCGTCTGCCAGAGATAGAGATCTTCTTCGAACCACAACCGCTCCGGAAAACTGCGAAGGGTGTCGGCCGGCGTTCCCGCCCGGACGGGAACCGTGTCCATCCACTCACCGCCCGGATCCCCCGAACCGACCCAGTACACGTTGCGGTCGGCGTAGAGGTCCTCGAAGTCATGAACCATGAAGGCGTCCCGGAAATCGACACCCCAGAAATAGATCGCGTCGGATTCTCCGAAGAACCCGTCCTGGTCGTCGTCGACCACCCGGATCGGCGCCCCCACCTCCTCGTATGGCGTTTCCCCTTCGCTGCCGTATTCCTTGCGGTACACGGCAATCTCCGACAACGGGATCGGCTCGTCCAGACCCTCCAGATCTCCGTACTCGAGGCGGTAGAGCCCGGTCTTCGGGACTTCGAACTTCCATTCTTCCCGGCGGTCCTTTCGACCCACGGGGAGAGGCGCCGGGGCACGCCGCCACGCGCGCGCCTGTCTTGCGTTGACGACCACCCGAGCGTAGATCCCTTCCCAGAGCGGTTCTTCCGGCGCACGAGCGGTAAATGCCTCTTCCTTGCCCGGCCGCCATGTAACTTCAAACGTCACCTCCGACGACCACGCCGCCCGTCCCGTCGCCGGATTCCAGCGGACCGGGAAGACACCCACCTCCACCACCCGCTGAAACCGCAGCTTCGAGGCCCGGCGGACCTCCACCGAGCGCGTCGGGAAGAAGGCATCACGACCGTAGATCTCGCCGTCCGGGACGATCTCGTGCCGAATGAATCCGAATCCTTCCGAGTCCCGGGTCCCGTGGCCGATCGGCACGGGCAGGATCTCCAGACCCTCCAGACTCCCCCCCTCCTCCTCGGACAGCATTCGGACCTCGGGCTCCACCCCGAACGGGATGCCCACCCGGACCCATCGGACCGGAACCTGGGGCCGCCCCACCTCCTGCACCCACCCGCATCCCTCCACGGAGATCACGTCACCGTCGCCGTCGGCGATCCGGACGCGATCCACGACCGGAGCATCGAAAGCCACGGCGACCACCACACCCCCCTCGTCCGAACGGAGAACGCTCGGGGCCCCGCCGTTCGCATCGCAGTACCCGTCGCCCGGCGCGCCGGCCAGCATGAACAATGCAGCGACCCAGTGAATCCGGATTCGTTTCACCCTCTTCTCCCCGGCCAGCATGTCTCACCCGTTTTCCGCCGGAATCTCGGTCCGGCGCGAATTGCGGAGCAGCGGGCGTCACCAGGGCCGGATCGGAACCCGACCCACGAGAACCGATGAGACGCGGGCTCAGACGCCCGGCCGTCTCTTACCGAAGGACGGTCACTCGCCCGACGCCCGACTCGACTTTCTCGCTCCCCCGACGGGCCGTGATCCGGTACAGATACGTCCCGTTGGCCACCCGGTCCGCCTCCTGATCCCGCCCGTCCCACGTGAGGGCATTGTAGCCGCAATCGGCGTTCAATGAAAGCGTCCGGACTCGATGCCCGGCCACCGTGAAGATGTCCACGCGCACGTCCGCCCCCGCGCTCAGCCGAAACACGAAATCGGCCTGCTCCGAGAAGGGACTCGGATAGACCAGATCGCTTTCGATGCGGAGCCGCTCACAGAGCGCCAGACGCAGCAGATCGAGCCGCTCGCCGGCGACGTGAAGGACCAGCCCGTACACACCGGCAGGAACGGCGGGCAGTGTGAACTCCAGGGACCACTCATTCCCCCGTTCCGGGTCTTCCGCCGTCACGCTCGCGTGCAACGGAATCTCGCCATCGGCTCCGGAGAGAACGAGCGTCAGCGAACCGGCCTCGATTCCCCACGGCAGGACCAGGTGGATCCCCCCCTGTGCTCTCATCATCACGGAGGCCCCGTCCGACACCGGCGCCCCGTCGATCGTGATTAGCGCGTGGAACACCACCGGGATCTCGCGCTCAAGGGCTCCCCCACTCTGGGCCCGAGCGCCCAGGACAATCCGGTAGTCCGCCAGACGCACCCGGTGGTCGAAGCGAACGGCATACTGCGCGTGGCCCGAGCTCGTGTCCGAGTCCACGGCGTAATCCACTCCCCGGACGAGACGGACCGTTCCGGTCTCGTCTCGAATCTCCACCCACAGGGATTCGGGTCCGGCCGCCAGAGATTGGGCAAGGAGGGCCACGATCCCGGCGGTTGCGCTGTCGGCGGGAACGACGATCCCCTCGCCGGCGCCCAGAAGCGCCCCGTTCACCCAGACCTCGAAGTCCAGGGGCCGGGAACGCAGCCGCAGCGCCGGATCCCCCAGAAGAATCCGGCGTTCCACGGCCCCGGCATCCCCCACATCGCAGAGAAACCGGGCCGCCGTCCTCACCGCCAGATCTCCCAGAATCCATTCACAACCGCCTCCATCGTCGAGTGTCGGGGGATCCACGAACATGGACGTGAAAAACGCATCGGCGTATCCGTTTTCGACGTGGAGGACTTCCGAGGTGCTGGATCCAAGACAGGCGACCGCACCTCCCTCCGCACGATTCAGGAACTTTTCCAGGAGAACATCCTGCTCCATCGCCTCGCGCGGCGGATGGAAGTTCGCCAGCAAGCACCCGAAGCCCGCGCAGAAGAAGGGCCGGCCCGTGGGAAGCAGCCGCTCCTCGACGTCGTAGCGCCAGCGCGACGAGCCGTCGACGGGGGCAATCACGCCGTCGGCCAGCGCCAGCTCGTGGGCCATTCCCTTCCGGAAACCGTGCCCCAGATAACCGAAGACGAGACAACCTTCGTTCAGGCGGTCCGTGAGGGGAAGCGTCACGGCGCCGTAGACGGAATCGCGAACGCACCCCAGGCCGTCCGCCGTCTGGAAACACGGTTGATGGTAACCGTCGGAGTCCGTCCGGCCGGTGTAGCCGCCCAGGTAGTAGGCGAAAGTGTCCGCACGACAGGCCGGCGAACTCGCCACCTCGGCCCCGGCGGCCTGCATGACTTCCTCGAAGCACGTCTCCGAGGACATCCGGGTATAGGGCTTGTATCCATCGGTGGAGTAGCTGTCGTCGGCCATCAACACGACCCTCTGGCGCCACGGAGCAACGTCGTCCCCCGATTCGTAGGCGAGAATCTTGTCGATCTGGCGAGTGAGTTCTTCCACGCTGCCGACCGGAAGCCGTCCGACGAAGAGGTCGGGGAGGTCGTCGCCGTCCACGCACGCGTATCGGTTGTCGCTCGCGGCGCGATAGGAAATCCAGTCCCTCACGTTCTCGGTGGGAACCCAATCGGGGTCGCTGTCCTCCAGCACTCCCCTGTGGTCCTCGCTCGCGTCGCCGACCAGAAGCACGAACTGGGGCTTCCGCTCCCACCGCTCAAAGGCGAAATTGAGATAGTGCCCGATGGCGTCCGTACTCTTGAATCCGCTGCCGAACTCATCGTAGACGTCCGAAATCGGGACGATGCCCACTGCGTATCCTTGCGACTCCCGCCAGGCGGCAAGACGGCCCACCTCTTCCAGAAACGCCTCGGCGCAGAGAACCAGGTAGTCCGCCTCCAACGCCGCCGGGGACGCCGACTCCACCCGTTCGATGGCGCTTTCGTCAAGACGGCGGAACGCCCCCTCTTCGGCGGCCACCCAGCGCCCGCCGTCGATGGAGGGCGAGGAGCGGACCACCAGACGATACCGGCCGCCTTGGGCCTCGATATCCGAAGGCGAGAGACGCACCCTTCGAGGCATCTCGGGGTCGCTCACGTCGAAAAGCGACACGTCCGGTGAGCCGAAATCCTCGATGCTCAAACAGATTCCGTCTTCGTGCGGGGGAGTCCGCACCTCCACGTGCCCCGCGCCGGCCGTCAACGAGCCGGGGAAACCCACCTCGAACCAGTCCAGGCTGGATCCCAGAGACGGGAGCTGCTGCTCCCCCATCAGCCGGTAACCCGAGAGGGTAAGCGCGTGGTCGCCGGCGTCCAGAATTCCGGCGGCCAATCCGAAAACCTCGGTCACGCCGCTCCGATCCGGCACGACGAATTCACCGAGGTCGAAAGACCCTCCCTGCGGATTCCGAAGGACGGCCGAGACAACGGAGGTTCCGTCTCCGGGCCACGCGTCTTCAACGCGGACTCGAAGACTTCCAGGCTCGGCCACGTGCACGTCCTCCAGTCGGAAAAAGACCTCCACCTCATCCCGGTTGGGATGCGTCCAGTGCGTCCGGTCTTTCTCGGGACCATAGGGTTCGTAGTCGAAGACGTGCTCCTCTTCAAACCACGAGCGGCGCCACGTCCACGACAGCGTTCCCGCATCGCAGCCGACTGCCGGCATCGAGATCGTATCCATGCGCACCGTTCCCGACTCACCCACCCCCAGCCAGTACACGTTGAGATCGGTGAACCGGTCTTCCCAGTCGGCCTGCATCCACTGTTCCCGGAAGCTCCGTGCGAAAAAGATCACGTGATCGTCCTCGTCGAAGCGCCCATCCCCGTCCAGATCCGAGATCTCCACCGGGACCGGACGAACCGTGAACGGATCCGCGTCGTCGGGATCGAAACCTCTCTGGTAGAGGGCTACGGAATCCACGCTCATCTCTTTCACCAATCCGGCCTCTTGAAGTTCCTCCCCGCTGACCCGATACACTCCCGTGGAGTCGATTCGGATTCTGAATCGGACGGGCTCCGCGTTCTTCCGGGGCAACGGCTCGGGGGGGCGGAAGGGGGCCCGGGCCCACGCCCGGGCCGGACCGGGATTGACCAGAGCCCGGTCGTAGAGCCGCTCCCAGACGTCCTCTCCGGGTGGAGGATGTCCCCGGGGCGCTTCGGACCCTTTGCCCGGTCGAAGGTCGAGCCGGACTCGAATTCGTGAGTGGAAGACGGTCCGCCCCTCGGAGGGCCGGTAGGAAACCGGGTAGAAGCGGAGGATGGCCGTCCGTTGGAAACGCAGGGTGGAGACGGAGACGATTTCAGCCAGACGGCCCGGAAGCGCGACATCGGACGCATAGGCGGCCGGATCGGGAGTGTAGTCGGGAACCGGTCTGGGAAAACCTTCCTCCTCGAAGAGGCTGGCCGCGTCCTCCATCGGCCGGTACGTCGGGAAGGGGAGGATTCGCAGGACGCCCAGCTCTTTCGTCTCCAGCACCTCGGCCTCGAGGACGGGATCACGGTCGAAGGGCACCCCCACCAGCGCTCCCGCGAAGGGCAGGGCCGGCATGCCCGGCTCGCCGGTCCACCCTCCGCCGGGGATGCGGAGCTCGTGATACGTCCGGTCGCCGATCGAGACCGTGCGGATGTCGGGAAGGTCCGTGTGGATATCCAGGACGATCTCGCGGGAATCCGATCGGAGGACCGACACGGTCGTGCCGGCATGGGCCGCACCATGGGAGAGGAGAACCGGTACGATGATGAGAACCGCCGGAATGTGCTTCACGCCACCGCCCCCGGTCGGCGCGCCCCGGTCAACGGTCTGAGTTCATTGAGATTCCCACCGGATCCGGTCATGAGAGTCACCGCTCGATGGCCCGACCGACCCATCCCCCCACCTCGACCAGACGCCGCTCGGCCTCCTCGAGGCTGCACCCCGTGTGCCCCATGACGATGGCCGCTTTGAGGGAACCCCCGGCCCGGGCCAGCAGGGCGGCCGCTCCGCCGTAGTCGAGGCCGGTGGCCGTCATGAGAATCCGCTTCGCGCGCTCTCGAAGCTTGTCGCTCGTGGCCATGTGATCCACCATGAGGTTCTCGTACACCTTTCCCATGCGGATCATTGCCGTGGTGGTGAGCATATTGAGGACCAGTTTCTGGGCGGTTCCGGCTTTCATTCGGGTCGACCCGGAAACCACCTCCGGTCCCACCACGGGGCAGATGGCCACATCCACTTTCGCCGGAAGATCCCGGGGAGGGTTGGCGGTCAGGTAGATGGTCCCGGCCGACAGTTCCCGTGCGTAGCGAAGCGCGCCGGCCACAAAGGGCGTCCTCCTGCATGCCGCGATTCCGACCACCACGTCCCGGGACGTCAACCGCCTTTCCCGAAGGGCCTCTGCACCGGCCTCGGCGTCGTCCTCCGCTCCCTCCACGGCCCTCACCAGCGCGCCGTACCCGCCGGCGATGATGCCCTGAACCATGTCCGGATTCGAGCCGAAAGTCGGAGGACACTCGGCCGCATCCAGGACACCCAGGCGGCCGCTGGTTCCGGCGCCGACGTAGAAGAGCCGCCCGCCGCACCGAAAGGCCTCGACGATCCTCTCCACCGCCCGGACGACGTTGGGAATCTCGGCCTGTACGGCGGCGGCCACCGCGTGATCCTCGGAGTTGATGAGCTTGAGGACGTCCTCGGCGGACATCCGATCCAGATTCATGCTTCGAGGATTCCGCTCCTCGGTGACCAGACCGTCCAGCTCGCGAAACACCCTGGACGGCCCCCCGGGATCTTCTACTTCATCCGCACCACTTTTCCGATGTCCGATGTTGCGACCTCCTCCCCGCTCCTGGCCGTAATCTGAAACAGATACGTGCCGTTGGCCACCCGCTCTCCGTCTTCGTCTCGCCCGTCCCAAGCGACGTCGTTGTAGTCTACCAACCCCTCGGTCTTCAAAACACGCACCCGCCGACCGGCGACCGTGAAAATCCGGATTCGCACGGCGGCCGTCTTGGACAGCACGAACCAGAGACTCGTCTCGTCGCTGAACGGATTCGGATAGGCCATCGCCGATTCCACCCGGAGACGGCGCGCGATTTCGAAGGACATGAGCACCCGCTCCATGGAGTCCGCCGTCAAATGGAGATCGTACCTTCCGGGGGCGACGCTTTCCAGCGAGAAGGAAAGCCGCCACTCCCGCCCATCCGCGTCCAATTTCTCTCCCACCATCGGGAGGGGGACGTTTCCCTCCCGGCCGCGAGCCTGAACCGCCAGGTCTTCTTCCGATACGATTCTTGAGAACGCCACCTCAACGACACCCGCGGCGCCGGGAGCCACACGGCTTCCGCCGAACGCCACACGGCCGTCGAACCAGGCCTGGAACTCGAAGCGCACGCCCAGCTGGAAGGAGACGGATCGACCGTTGCCGTCCTGCGCTGCGAACAGGAGATCGTAGTCGCCCATGCGGACCTCATGCGTGTACTCCACAAAGAGAACCCGTCCGTCCGCCACGGCGCCGTCTCTCACCACACGAAAATCCTCTCCGGGCGTCAGGGGCGTCCGGACGTCGCCCTCCAGAATCTCCACCGAGATCGTGGTGCTGTCGATGGCCGTTTCATCGCCCACTCGGACTCGAACCCTGACCGTCGAGCTGTCGCCCCCTGCGATGATCTGGCCGCCGGTCACGGGCACGCCGTCCACGGTGCCGGACATGCTCGGTGGAAGGGCGTCGATGACGAGGGCCGGGTCTCCAAAGAGCGAATATCGCCAGAGATGCGAACCTCCCTGGGGGCTGGCCGCCAGGAGAGCAATGGAAACGGCCTGGACTTCTCCCAACAGCCACCGAGCCCACGATCCTCCCGCATCGTCGACGATCGTCGGCGGCGCCTCAAAGAGGGTGCGGTACAAGTACTCTTCGTAGGCGGAGCTCGCCGGCAGAGTCTCAAACCCCGTGCTCCCCAGCGCCGCCACCGCACCCTTGTCCGGAAGCAGCAGCATCTTCTCCAGGAGGCAATCCTGAACTGCGGAGGCGCTCTCCTTGACCTCATTGAAATCGCCGAAATGGCATCCGAATCCGTGCGCGATGTAGGGTTGCCCGGCGTTTGCGGATCGCGTGATCACGTCGGCGCGCCACTGTCCGTCGAAGACGATGCTGTCCGCGACCACCTGCTCGTCGAAGAGCATCTTCCGATTTCCGTGTCCCAGAAAACTGAACAGCAGGACCCCGTCGTTCAGCGCGCGGAACAGGGCGGGGGTCACGTTCCGGTAGACCGAATCTCTCACGCACTTCACGGGATCCAGGACCCCGCCCCCCAGGCAGTGATCGTGATACCCGTCCCCGGTCGTGTAGCCCGTGTACTCGCTGAGATGCATTTCGATCACGTCCAGCGGCGCACCCGCGCTTGCCCGAGCGATGTCGGCCGCCTCTCGAGTCGTATCCTCAAAGATCTCTTCGGACATGCGCTCGCAATGATACGGCGTCGAACCCGAACAGAGATCGTCGCTCAACAGCAGGACCCTGCCGCGCCAGTCGTCACCCGGGGAAAAACGTTCGTACGCCAGAATCTTGTCGATCATGATCTCCAGCTCGCTCTCGGTCCCCGCGGGGAGACGCCCGATGGAGAGGTCCAGCAACGCGTCCTCGTCGAAACGGGCAAACCAGTTGTCCATGGCCGCAAGTTCGCCCTGGTAGTAATTGCCGATGGAGGGAACCCAATCGGGCGAGCTCTCGGCGTACGCTCCTCGATGATCCTCGCTGGCGTCTCCGACGAGCAGTGCAAACAGAGGCTTCGTCGTCCAGTGTTCGAATCCCCACTGCAGATAGCGCCGGATGGCCACAGGGTCCTTGATCCCGCCGCTGAACTCATCGTAGAGGTCCGTGACGTCGGCCACCCGGACCCGGTATCCCTGGGCTTCCCGATGCGCCGCCAGAGGCTCAATCGCGTCGAGGAAGAGAGGATGCGTGATGATGACGTAGTCCGCCTCGGATGTATGGAGCGACGAGGCCGTCTTTCGCTCGATCCGGTCCCCCGATAATCTCTTGGCCCCGCCTTCCGACACGGCGGCCCAGCGGGCCGCCCCCTGAAGGCTGTCGGCGAACACCAGTCGGGTTTCGGCTCCCTCGGTCCGCGTCGCCCCGGGGGGAAGAGACACCCATCGCTCCTCCCCCGGGCTGCTCACGTCGAAGAGCCGGATGTCATCCCCGCTGAACCCCCCGACCTCCCACGCCCAGGCTCCTCTCGGGCTACCCGAAGCAAACGCCAGATAGTCATCGCGGGCCACCAGACGGCGAGCGTATTCCAGCTGGATCCAGTCGAGGAACGCGGCCGCGCCCTCGATCGGGTCCGATCCGGCGTACCACCGGCCGCGGTACTCGAGGGCGTTTTCCCCCTCGGTGAAGAACCCGCCGGGAACCAGGGAGCTCGACTCGTAGATGTATTCCTGGAGATTGCTGAAAGCGAAAGAGTCGGCCGCCGTGGACTGGCCCGTTCCGTTGGAGAGATTGAGCATGATGACGTGGGTTCCGGTCTCCGACCCCTTGAACCGCGCTCGGACGAGAGGCGCCGAATCCGGATGGGCGCCGTACGAGACGATGGGGAGTTCCGCCTCGGGGACCTTCCAATCGGTCCAGAACCACTGCTCGACGTCGCATTCGGGCGGAAGGCCGTCCAGGTCCGAGCCCGTGGGATTCCATTCGTAGTGGAGTTCCTCCTCGAGATGCACGGTCTCCGGAAACGTCGTGAGGGTTCCGGCCACGGCCCCCTCCCAGACATGGGCCGTGTCCATCCTGCTCCCGCCCGCGGCCCCCCGGCCCAACCAGTAGACGTTGTCGGCGGCGTAACGATCTTCGTACCCGTACCGAACGAACGCGTCCCGAAAGCCCAGCGCCCAGAAGTACAGCCGGTCGCCCGGACCAAACGTTGCGTCTCCCTCCTCATCGACAAGATGGATCGGCGTGGGTGCTTCCTCCCAGGGTTTGTCTCCCGCGTCCGAGTACACCTTGCGATACACGCCGAGCTCGGCCACCGGGACCGGCCCAATTCCCCCGTCCAGATCCTCATATCGGATCTCGTAGAGGCCGGTCTCGCCGACGATCAGCCGGAATTCCTCGTCCCTGTCCACGCCGTCCTTGAACCCAAGGCTCGGGGCCGGGCTTCGCCTCCAGACCCGGGCGTCCTCGGCATTCACCAGGACCCGCTCATACACGGCCTCCCACCGGGGTTCTTCCG
>CAZSXU010000011.1:69865-84922 GCA_964610505.1 uncultured bacterium
TGTCCGGCTCGCCGTCCCAGGTCACTTCCACCGTCACCCGGCGCGCCCATTCGGCGTCGCCGCCGGGTCTCCACCGGAGGGGGAAAACCGAGAGTTGAACGACCCGTTGGAAGCGGAGTGTTCCCACCCAGCCTTTCTCCGCCCAGGTCTCGGGGTACGCTTCGCCTCCCCCGTAGATCCGAGGATCCGGCTCATGTCGGGGCGCCAGGCGTTCAAACTCGGGGCCCTGCACGCGAGCATAGCCGGGAGCGGGAGGAATCCGCAGCCCGCCCAGGCGCCCGCCGCTCTCCACCTCCAGTACGCGCACGCGAGGTCGGGTGCCGAAAGGAATCCCCACCAGCGCGCCCCGAACGGGAACCCGTGGGTGACCTTCTCGGGCGAGAAGGTCACACCCCCGCACTCGGGCAAGCCCATAGACGCCGTTCTCCAGGCGAACCTCTTCCAGCGCCGGGGCATCAAACTCAAACACAAGAACCACCCCGTTTCCGGATGAGCTCAGGACGTTCACCGGGGAAGGCAACGCACCCGCGTTCGCGGCGGGCAACATGCCCGCGAACACGGCCAGGACAGCAAGCGCTGTTTTTCGCATCCGTTCATCCTTCGAGAGACCACAAGAGCCGGCCCGGAACCGGCGAAACCGATTGTACGATAGTATACTGAAGTTCCGCCCGTTCGCAAGATGAGTCGGGAGACGGCGATCGGCGAGGGGGGACATGAAAGCCTCGGGGCAATCGCCCCGAGGCTTCATCATCTGCGAAATCCGTGAAATCTGTGGCCGGCTTCTACCCTACGGCTTCGGCGGCGTGGCCCTCATCTGATCAAGCATCTGGCGAAGCTGGGTTCTGCCCGGTGAGAGCCTCACCGCCGTCTCGATTTCTCGGATGGCCTCCTCCATCTCCCCCTGCCGGTAGAGTGTGATTCCCAGATTGGCATGCGCCTCCACGTTGTCCGGCTCCTTCTCTACGGCCAGCCGGAAGGTCCGAACCGCCTCATCGACGTTGCCTTCGTTCAGGAGGCAGGCCCCCAGATTGACGTAGGCGTTGGCGTGGTCCGGGTCCCAGCGGATGGCCTCCCGGAACTCCTGGGCGGCCTCCGTCCAGTTGCCCAACCTCATGAGAATGCTCCCGAGGTTGGTCCGAATCCAGGCCTTGTCGGGCTCCTCTTCGATCGCCAGACGGAACTCCGGGACGGCTTCCTGCAGCCTGCCGAGGCGAACCAGGGTTTCCGCAATCTTCGAATTCACGCCGCCGATGCCGGTCCCCGGAAGATAGGGAACCGCATCGCTGTACAGATCCAACGCCTTCTCGAACTCTCCCTTCCGGAAATAGTAGTTGCCGAGGTTCACTCTGCCCGCAGCCGCCCTCGGGTACACCTCGATCGATTCCTCCGCCAGCTCGCGCACGCCCTCCCAGTCGCCCCGATCGAAGAAGATTTTGCCCAGGAGGTTGTGGCACCGCGCCAGATGTTCCCGAACCGTCATATCCTCCGGGTACATCTCGAGACACTTGTAGAACTCCGCCACCGCCGCATGATAGTCGCCCTCCGCAAGATGCACCTGCCCGTTCATCGAGTGATCCATCGCCTCATACCGCAGGCGCAGCCTCTCCCTGATGCGCGCGGCTTCTTCCGGGTCGTCGGAGAGATGGGACACCGGCAGGTCCTCGAACCTGCGAAACTTCAGCGCCTCGGCCAGGTTGGACGTGATGGTCCCCGCAAAAGCCGATTTCGGCGCGGAGTACTCGAGAATCGGATGGTTCTCGGTGTTGACCGCAACGCCCCCACAGTAGGCCTCCAGGGACCGCTGATCCATGATGAACCGGACGAGAAGATCGTCCACGGAGTGAAATCCAATATCGGCGAGAGCCTCTTTCACCGGCTCGTACTCCATGCGCTTTGCCAGAGCCTGATAATCGATCTCGATCGGTTTTTCCGTTCCAAACATGACGAGGTCGACGTCGGTAAACCAGAAAGCCACGTACGGAAACACACTGCCGAACGTCTGGACGATCATCTTGAAATCGGTGTCCGAGAGGTTGTACAGGGGGAGCCACTGGGCCATGATGCCGCCCGGTTTCAGTCGCGCTCGGCCCGCCCGGAAGTACTCGACGGTATAGATGTTCCCCATGCCCCGCGTGTAGGGATGGCAGGGATCGGCCGTGATGCAGTCGAACGTTTCCAGCGTAGAGCGCAGATAGTTTCTCCCGTCCATGAGAATGATGGGCGCCCGCGGGTCATCCATGACGTGATGGTTGGCGTCCCCGAACTGCCGCGTGGCGCCGAGCACCGCCCGGGAGAGCTCCACGCACCGGCCGTCCTCGACGGGGTGGAGCATCACCGATCCGAACGTCACCCCGGCGCCCAGACCCAGGTTCATCACCTTCTTGGGGTTGGGGTGAAGAAGCATCGGGATGTGTCCCAGAAGCCTCTGGATGCGCATGTCCGTGATCAGCGTCGAGGCCTCGATTCTGCCGTCGACCACGAACGTTCGAATCTTCCCGAATTCCTCAAACACGGCCGCCGTTGCGCCGATTCCCTCGTCGTAGAATATGAGCCTCCCCTCCTGCAACTGCTCTCCGATCTCGGTGAGCGTCTTCGGTTCGCGGCCCACGGGCATGAAGGCGGCCGCCTTGTGCCACACGCCCCACAGAAGCACTCTCATATCCCACCGGGGCAGTGCGACAACGCTCCCCACGAAAACCGCCACGGCCACCCCCGTGGTCACCATCCGGCGCCACGGGCGAATCCGCGGATTCATCCACAGGATGAGGGCGCCCAGCGCGATGCTGGCCCCCGCGCCCAGGAATTCACTCTTCTGCGTGCCCAACCGGGGCACCAGGAGGAAACCGGCCAGCAGGGAACCGACGATCGACCCGACGGTGTTGATGGCATAGATGTTCCCGATGGATCGACCAAGAAGACGGACGGATCCGGACACCACTCGCGCCGCCACCGGGAAACTGGCGCCGAACAGCATCGTTGGAATGAGCATGACCAGGAAGGCCGCCGAGAACTCGACCATGCTCGTCTGCCAGAACTCCCGGTTGGTGAGAGCAAAGAGCTTGAGGAAGATGAAGGGCAGCTCCCCGAAGAGCGGAATGATGGCCAGGGCACAGAATCCCACGGCCAACTGGATGTATCCGAACAACCGGGCGGGGTCCTTCACCCGATCCAGAAATCGGGAGACAATCAAGCTTCCCAGGGCGATCCCGAAGAGGAAGGTGGTCAGCATGCACGCAAACGCGTAGGCGCTGGTGCCCAGGACGAGCTGGAGAACACGGGTCCAGACCACTTCATACGTCAAGGCCACGAGTCCGGACACACCCAGCCCGATGAAGATGCCGACCTTGAGCCGATGGGGCGTCTCGGGAAGCAGGCGGGATGTATCCTCAACAACGGCCGGTTCCTCCTCCCCGGACGCGACGTAGGCGGAACGCCGGGAGAGCAGGACGCACGCGATGCCCACCGCCAGGTTGACGATGGCCGCCACGTAGACCGTGGGGCTGAGGCCGAACGCCGGAATGAGAAGGTATCCGGCGCCGAAGGTCCCCAGGACGGCGCCGAAGGTGTTCACCGAGTACAGGGTCCCGACCCCCAGGCCGATCCGGCTCCGGCTCTTCACGACGAAGCGGGACAGAATGGGGAGCGTCCCGCCCATGAGGGTGGTCGGAATCAACATCACCACGAACGAGATGAGGAACTGCAGCAGGTCGAACACCACCCCGGGTTCCCCGAGGTTGCGGAAGAGGAAGACGTTGATCGCTTCCATCCGCAGATAGACCAGCGGAGTGAGGAGGGCGAAGATTCCCACGCCCAGCTCGAGCCACGCGTAGGCCCGGAGCAGGTTCTTGATCTTCGCCACCCGCCGGCCGAGGAGGAAACTGCCGAGTGCCAGGCCCGCCATGTACGCCGAGAGAACGGCGCTCACGGCTTCGGCCGTGACCCCGAAGGCCAGCGTGAGGTACTTCGTCCAGACGACCTCATAGACAAGACCTGCAGCCCCGGACAGGAAGAAAAAGCCGAGGATCAGGCGGAACACGCCTCCCCGGAAGGATGTCTCCCGGGTGCCGCCGACCCGGTTCGAATTCTCCTGCATTGTCTCTCCTCGCCTGCTGGTGAACTCCATTTCCGATTCACGAGCCCGGATGATGCATGACTCTGGGTGCCGGAGCCGCTCCGGGTGCCGGAGCCATGCATCATCCAGGCAGAGCAATGGAGCAATCGATCAATAGAGCAATAGATTCTGGAGAAAGGCATTGCAGAAGAGACTCCCTGCTCCATTGCGGTCCATTGTTCTATTGGTCTATTGCCCGGACCGGTCAACGCTCGCCGTACCAGGGCTGGAAGTCCACGCACCATCCAGATCAACTATCGGCCTCGAACTTCCAAGGCTACAGCATTGGATTCCCGCCTTCAAGCAAAAAGCCCGTCGGGCGGGTCTGACGAGTCGGAGGTTTCGGACGGGTCTGACGAGTCTGACGGGTCGGATTTCTTGGACTCGTCGGACATGAAAGAAAGGCGGCGCTCCGAAGAGCGCCGCCTCTTAAACACCACCTCAGGCAATAACTACCTGTACATCGCCTTCACGTTCGACCACGTGCTCGGCTCGGTGGCCGTGGCTTCCGGATGACAGTCGTCATACGGAACCGCTTCCCAGTGCGTACCGTTGATCGTGCACCCATGCTCCGAAACCGTGGGGTCGATCACGTAGTTCACAGTGCAGTCCAGGAAGTAGTTGTACCCAGGATCAAAACTGTACCCCGACGGGATGTACGACCAAGTCGCCAGGACACCCGTCTGGCTCGCAAGCAGCGCGATCCACGCAAATCCGATCATCCCGCCGCACGGGGCCAGCTCGTCGGGCCTCAAACACACGCCAAACGTCTGGATCCCGCCACCGACAAGAGGATCACCAAGAATCAGCGCCGTATCCAGAGGACACAGGTTCAGCGACACCGCAGGGCTGCCGTCACGGGCCGTCGGAAATCCGGTAATCGCATACTCAACACCCGTGATCCCGACCACGTTGTAGCAACAAAGAACCACGTAAGCGTAGCCAAACGCAGCCGCCAACTCCGCCGGAGTCGCATCGTTGTCGATCCCGACACAGTCCAACGGGAAATACGGACCGCCCGGAGTCGTCAGCTCGGGACAATACAGAAACTCACCGCTCGCCACCACGTGCATCGCCAGCTCACCCGTCGGGTTCTCACCGGCAAACGACACCGAGGCAACCAGCATCAAACCAAAAGCAATCGCCACTACTCTCTTCATTCTCGTCACTCCCCTTTCCATCTCTTCTGCCGACTCATCGAAGCCTTGGACCAAGGGCTTCATCCGCGGGACCCCGGACCGACCCCTGAGGGTCCACCGGAACCCGCCTGTGCTCACTGTCCGAGATTGCGGGACCCTTTTTCTTCGAGCACAAAGGAACCCTTCCCAGAGCGAGAAGCCGCTAGAGCTCCGTTCCTCTCTCCCCTCGGCACAATGAGCGCTGTACTGCAGGTCGATCGATGCGTGACTTCACGTACCATAGTACCACATCCCCGGATCTATTGCAACAAAACAATCGCCCCCGGGGCGGGGTTTTCCCGCGAGGGCCCGAAAACCCCTAACTCGGCAAAAGACACCCAAAAGAGGCCAGAAGCCGGAGGACTCACGCTCCCGCGTCCGCCGACCCCGAGTTTCAGTCGTCTCAAACCCGGCCCCACCGCATATCCCTGGGGCACCCGGGCCCTTTCGGCGGCTTCGTTCATTGCCGTCCCCGTCCGTGGCCGCGCATTCTCCACACATGCAAACCCCCGTCCTTGCCGGACCGCGCATTTGAGGCGAACACGGGCCTCAAGTTGGGTCGGACCCGTCGGACGGGTCAGACGGGTCGGACATCAAAAAAAGAGCGGCGCTCCGAAGAGCGCCGCCTTTTAAACACCACCTCAGGCAATGACTACCTGTACATCGCCTTCACGTTCGACCACGTGCTCGGCTCGGTGGCCGTGGCTTCCGGATGACAGTCGTCATACGGAACCGCTTCCCAGTGCGTACCGTTGATCGTGCACCCATGCTCCGAAACCGTGGGGTCGATCACGTAGTTCACAGTGCAGTCCAGGAAGTAGTTGTACCCAGGATCAAAACTGTACCCCGACGGGATGTACGACCAAGTCGCCAGGACACCCGTCTGGCTCGCAAGCAGCGCGATCCACGCAAATCCGATCATCCCGCCGCACGGGGCCAGCTCGTCGGGCCTCAAACACACGCCAAACGTCTGGATCCCGCCACCGACAAGAGGATCACCAAGAATCAGCGCCGTATCCAGAGGACACAGGTTCAGCGACACCGCAGGGCTGCCGTCACGGGCCGTCGGAAATCCGGTAATCGCATACTCAACACCCGTGATCCCGACCACGTTGTAGCAACAAAGAACCACGTAAGCGTAGCCAAACGCAGCCGCCAACTCCGCCGGAGTCGCATCGTTGTCGATCCCGACACAGTCCAACGGGAAATACGGACCGCCCGGAGTCGTCAGCTCGGGACAATACAGAAACTCACCGCTCGCCACCACGTGCATCGCCAGCTCACCCGTCGGGTTCTCACCGGCAAACGACACCGAGGCAACCAGCATCAAACCAAAAGCAATCGCCACTACTCTCTTCATTCTCGTCACTCCCCTTTCCGGATCATGCCCTCCTCAACACCGTTCTTCACTCAGCTTCTTGAAGGCACGGTCGGCGTGGGGAACCGGGTCCCCACGCCGCCACTCAAAGACTAGCCCTTAAGGACAAGGATCCGTCCACGGATCGCAGTTCGCCGGGGTCGATTCCTTGATGTGACCGCAGCAGTCCTTATAGTGAGTCGAGAAAGCCCCAAAATCGGGACCGTAGACTTCGCCCCAGATCGTCTGCTCGGTGGAGTAGACGAAATCGGCACATTCTGTGGGCGTCGGTGGCCACGCGTTATACGCCGTCGAGAAAGCGCCGAAGTCCGATCCACGAACGTCGCCGTCGGGAATCAGATCATGCGAGTTCTGGAGAATCGAGATCTTGGTGGGAATCTCGCCGAAGCCGACGAGGTTCACGGCGATCTCGACCGGGCAGCACATCGACGGCGCACAGTCGTGACCGACCGACACACGCACCAGCATCACGCCCGCCGCATCGGTCACGGCATACTGGGTCGTCACCGTGTACTTGGTCTCGCAACCGGGGCAGTCGCCCGTCGTGCCTCCACCGAGGTGGTCATACCCCGAATGCGGAGTCACGGTGAACTGAAAGTCAGCGGCCAAGAACCCGGGCACCGGTACATCGAGCGTCGTGTAGAGAGTGACCGCGATGTCCTGATACCGCTCCGCGTCCGTCGTACCGTACACGTGATCATACGGACACGCGTTGATGATTCCGGAACCCACCGTACAGTGTGCGGGATCCGGGACTAACGCCCATCCGCTCGACGCCATCAGAGCGACAGCGGCGAACAGAGTAACGGCCAAGCCGTAATGGCGCATTATCGCACCTCCTTGCAGACTCGTTTCTATCGGTAACGTCAAATTCGAACCTGAATCGTACTCTCCTGAAATCGTTCTCTAGATTCGCAGGTCTGGCCACCGCAAGAAGGTCAGTTCACATCGCTAGTGCCCGACCAAAACACTAGCCAGAAGACCCCAGACACCCCCTTTCGTCGCAAACGGTGGAACCACGAGTCAGGCCGAAGTGCTGTGCCTTCGAACCGGACCCTCTCGCGTGAGAGAAGCCAAGCTCCACATGGGTGTCCCAGCGACCCCCGAGGAGGTCCACCCGGCGAGGATTCCGAACTTCTCAACCACGAGCGTGATTATAGCACGGCGCCCAACTCAGAGTCAAGATAAAACTTACGCCATCCTCCCTAGTTGGCAACCGTACTCATCACGCCTGCAGAGAGGTTCACCTGACCACCACCCTCTAGCATACCAAAATCCCAAATCCCTGTCAACTATAACCTTCGCATGTTTCAGGCCGGAAACTCCCCGGCTCCCATGATGTTCCTAACCCGGCGGTCGCGCCCGGGCAAACAGAGCCGTTCTATATGACCAAAAGGCCCGTAAACCTCAAATTCGCCCGAGGGGACGGGCACATTCCCAAACGACCGGAGTGGGCGAAACAGGATTTGAACCTGTGGCCCCCTGCTTGTAAGGCAGGTGCTCTTACCACTGAGCTATTCGCCCCCCTTAAGGCTTCAAGACAATCGCAAGCGGAATCACGACACAGTATCCCAGCACCAGAAGGATGGGTGCATCCGTGATAGAACCCTGTCTGAGCCGAACAAATCCCAAACAGATCAGGAGCACGCCGAGCGACATCATCAGGTAATTCTTTCGGCCCAGAACCAGTTCACCCTCATCCTTACTGAAAAGTTCCGACTTCCCCGCTTCCGGTTTCTTTGGTTTCTTTGCCATGTCTCTCTCCGGTCCCTCTGCCGATGCCGGCGGTTCGAGCCCGGCCGATCGTACCATCCATCACCCGCCGTGTCCAGCAGAGGAGGACTTCAGGAAGTCACCGCCGTTTCCTTCGAAGCCTGTCGATGGCCCGAAGGTGAGCCGCCAGCGTCTTGGAGAACTCGTGCGACCCGTCCCCCCGGGCCACGAAGTAGAGATCGTCAACATCCGGCCGGGGGTTGAGCGCCGCCTCGATGGACGCCCGCCCCGGGCTCGCGATCGGTCCCGGCGGGAGGCCCCGCACCCGATATGTGTTGTACGGCGAGTCGACCTCGAGGTCCTTGTACGTGAGGAGGCCGTTCCAGTTCTTCAGGGCGTACCGCACGGTGGGGTCGGCCTCGAGTCGCCACCCCTTGCGGAGACGGTTGTGGAACACGGCCGAGATCCTCGGTCTCTCCTCGGGAACGCGCGCCTCCTTTTCGATGATCGAAGCCAGTGTCACCACCTCGAAGGGCGAGAGATCCGCCGCCCAGGCCTTCCGCAGGAACGAATCTCCGACCGCTTCATGGAAGGCGTCCGACATCAGCCGAACGATGTCCTGCGGTCGGACCCCTTCGGACACCATGTAGGTGTTCGGAAACAGGAACCCTTCCATTCCATCGGCCGGAAACCCCAGGAGACTTGAGGCATCGACCGAATCAACGTGCCCCAGGAAAGCCTCGACCGGCAACCCGGTCTGTCGCTCAATCGAGGCCGCTGTTTGTTCGGCGGTCAAGCCCTCCGGGATCGTAAGCCGCGTCAGAGACACGCTGCCCTGCCGCAAGAGCCGCAGGATCTCGGCCGTCGATTGGGCGGGCGAGAAAGTGTAGTGACCGGTCTTGACCCGCGTGTCGACCCCGCCCCACCGGCCCGCCAGCAGAAAAACCCAGCGGTTCCGAATCACCCCCTCGTCCCGGAGGTTCTCCGCCACCCCGGCCAGAGACATCCCCGAGCTCACCTCCACCTCGACGGGAGATCCGCTCCGATGCCTCGGGACATAGAGGTTCACCGCCAGGACGGCGGCGAGAACGAGAACGCCGATCAAGGCCCCAATCCACACCCATCCCGACGGCCGCCACCGTCCGGTCGGGGCCGCTCTTCGGAAGCGACTCACGTCCGGTCCCCCTGTTCCCGATCTCTCGCGGTTCGATCCAGGTAGCCTTGAAGGATCCACGCCGCGGCGGCGCGGTCCGTCATTCCCTCTCCCTTTCTACCCAGATCTCTCAGAATTCGTTCCGCCGCGTGGGTGCTCAGCCGCTCGTCCCACAGAACCACGGGAACGGGGATCTCCGCCTCCAGGTGCGCCTTGAATCGAACCACGTCCCCGGACAGGGTTCCGGGGTGACCCTTGAGACTCGCCGGCGATCCGAGGACAACGCCCTCCACCGCCTCCGACGCCACCACGTCTCGAATGCGGGCCAGTACGCGCTTCCACGAGGACGCGTCCAGAGTTTCCAGGGGACGGGCCGTCCAGCCCATTTCGTCCGAGATGGCCAGGCCGATGCGTTTCGTCCCGTAGTCTATGCCCAGAAACCGCCCCAATCGATGCTCACTCACCCTCTCCGAATCGCTTGACCAACCGAACCGCCGTTCCCCCTCCGGGTCTTTGTTCAAAGGAGCTCTCGTCCGCGGCCGCTTTCATGATGAGCACGCCGCGGCCCCTGAGGGTCATCGACGCCATCGAATCGTCCGCACCCGAAATCCGATTCGGGTCGAACCCCGGTCCCCTGTCGGACACGAGAACCTCCATCTCACCGCTCCGGATTCGAAACTCGACCTCGATCTCGCTTCCGTCCGGACCGTACTGAGCCGCATTGGTCGCCGCCTCCATGACGGCGTTGGCAAAGGCGTTGGAGCTGTCCTCCCCGGCAGCGGTGAGCCGCAGCGCCTCTTCGGTTGCCGTGTTGAGGATCGGCAGGAACTCGAGATCCGCCGGAACCGTGAGCCGGACGATTCTGGCGCCTGTTCCGCAGCTCATGGGTACCTTCTCCTCCGGACGGGGGGCGTTCACCGGCCGCCCGCAGCAACGTCCGATCTACGTTTTCCTGTGAGCTCTCGTTCGGGACTCACTCGCCGATGTCCACCGTTCAGGGACTCCTCTTCATCCAGCTGCGGAACTGCGAAACGAGTGTGTTCATGTCCTCCGCCAGGCGGGCCTCGTAGCGGCACCGGCGGCCGTCCGAGGGATGATCAAACGACAGCGTCCCGGCGTGAAGCGCCTGTCGAGGACAGCGCTTCAGAAGACCGTCCAACGTTTCCCGGTCTTTTGCCGACACCCGACCCGGCACGCGCCGTCCTCCGTAGTTCGGATCCCCGAAGATCGGGTGACCCAGGTACGCCAGATGAACCCGCAGCTGATGCGTCCGGCCCGTACCGGGCTTGAGTCTCGCGAGGTTGACGAAGGGGAGCGCCTCTTCCACCTCGTAGGCCGTGTCCGCCTCCCGGCCGCCGTCGGATCGCACGGCCATCTTCTTCCGGTGCCGGCGGTGTCGCCCCAGAGGGGCGGCGATCACCCCCGTCGGGCGCGGCAAGTCGCCCCAGACAATCGCCTGGTAGATCTTCTCCACCGTTCTCGCCTTGAACTGCCGAGAGAGAACGCGGTGTGCCTCGTCCGTCTTTGCAACGACCAGAATACCCGACGTTCCCTTGTCCAGACGGTGGACGATTCCGGGGCGGTCCTCTCCCCCAGCGGTCGAGAGTCGATCGGTGTGCGCGCGCAGGGCGTGCACCAGCGTTCCGGTGTCCCCCTCGCGGGCCGGATGGACGACCATGTGCGGGGGCTTGTTCACGACCAGGAGGACATCGTCCTCGAAGATGACATCGAGCGGGACCTTCGCGCTCTCGACCGGAGCCGCGCGTTGCGGAGGCAGAACCTCCACCTCGTCCCCGGGTCGAACGATCCGACGCTTGAGCGCCGGCGCGCCGTTTACTCGAACCCGATCCGCGTCGATCCAGCGTTGTGCCAGCGCCCGGCTGAGACCGAGGGCGCTCCGCCCGGCCAGCCACCGGTCGAGTCTTTCTCCGGCCTCCGAATCCGTCACGCGGAAGGTCCGTGCGTTCTTCGTCTCGCGTCCCATAGGAATTCAACCACGAGGAATGCGACCCCGACGGTGACCGCCACATCGGCCAGGTTGTACGCGGGCCAGCGCAACCCGCGCCCGATCCCCATCTCGATGAAGTCGATCACTTCTCCACCTCGAAAAATGCGGTCCAGCATGTTGCCCACCGCACCCCCCAGGACAAGAGCCAGCGCCCGGCGTCCCAGGACGCGCTCGGGCGGGACTGCGAGCAGATAGAGAAGAACCAGGGCGGAGGCCGCAATCGAGATGAACACGAGAGGCGTCCCGCTGTCCCGGAAGAGACCGAACGCGGCTCCCGAGTTGCGGACGTAGACCAGTCGGAAATAATCGCCGAGGATGGGTACGGTCGAGCCTCGAGACATTCGAGCGACGACGAGGATCTTGGTCGCGTGATCCAGGAGCACGACGGACAGAGCGATGAGCCCAAGAGGGCCGAGTGAAGCGAGGCGGCGCCTTCCGCGCCGGACGACGCCCCCCGTGGGCTCGGTGTTCAGGATACTCCCTCCCGTGCTTCCTCCTGTTCCTGACAGGGGATGCACAGCCGAGCCTGCGGCATGATTTCCAGGCGCTGCTTCGGAATGTTCTTCTGGCACAGCTCGCACTTGCCGTATTCCTTCTTGTGAATCTTCCTTAGAGCATCGTCGATGTCTCGCAGCATTCGGCCCTCGGCGGATGCCATCAGAAATTCCTTTTCTCTCTCCATCGCGTCGCTGCCGAGGTCCGCCATGTGGTATGAATACGCGGAGAGATCCCCGGAGGAGTCCCGTTGTGACCGTTTGAAGAGCGTCTCCGCGTGATTTCCCAACTGCTTGATCAGTTGCGTCCTCTCTTCAATCAGCATCTTCTCGAATCGCTTCATTTCCCTTGCGTTCACCGGCGGTTCGCCCCTCCCTTCGCGCGAGGTTCCGCGCACAAGGTTCTTCGCGTTCCCAAGTTCACAAACCGGATCCGCGCTCTCATTCCAGACACTCCACGACTCTCCGAACAAGGCGTGTCAGCCGGGGCTCGGCGGCGGCGGCCACCCTGAGGATCTCGTCGATGTCGGCCGGCCCCAGGGCATCCGGCAAGGCCTTGTCGGTTACCACCGAAAGCCCGAGCACGCGCATCCCCCCGTGGATGGCCACGATATTCTCCGGCACGATGGACATGCCGACAACATCGGCGCCGATGGCCCGAAGGAAACGGTACTCCGCCGCCGTTTCCAGGTTGGGTCCCGCCACGGCTACGTAGACGCCCCTTCGAACCTTGATCTTCTCTTCCAGAGCAATGTCTTCAGCAAGCGCAATCAGCTTGCGGTCATAGGCCTCGACCATGTCCGGGAAGCGGGGGCCGAGCCGTTCGTCGTTGGGCCCGATGAGGGGATTGTCTCCCATGAGATTGATGTGATCGGTGAGGATCACCACGTCCCCGGGGTTGAGCATCGGGTTCATTCCGCCGACGGCGTTGGAGAGAATCAGCACCGACGCACCCAGCGCCCGAACCACGCGAATGGGGAACGTCACCTGCTGCATGGTGTACCCTTCGTAGAAATGGACGCGACCCGAGAGGGTAGCGACCTTCTTTCCCCCCAGCTCGCCCAGCAGCAGCTCGCCCGCGTGCGTCGGAGCGGAAGAGACGGGGAAATGGGGAATCTCGCCGTACGGGATCGTCGCCTCGGTCTTCACCTCGTCGCCCAGCGCGCCGAGGCCCGTTCCGGTCACAATCGCGATCTCGGGCACCAGCGGACACCGGTCCTTCACGTAGGCCACGGCTTCATCAATGTGTGATCTCAAGCTCACGCGCTGCACTCCTTACCCTGTCCCAGGCTCCTCACCCGCTCTGGCGGGATCCCGTCCACCCGTATTCTCTTCTCTCTGGAAGCGGCGCCGGACATCAGGCTGAGCGCCGAAGGCTTGACTCCAAGGGCACCGGCCAGGATCTTGAGTAGGGCCTTGTTCGCCCGCCCCCGCTCGGCCGGGGCGGAGACCCTCACCTTCAGCGTCCCGTCCGCCTGCCACCCGACCACCGATTCCCTGGACGCACCGGGCACCACACGCACCCAGAAGAGGGTCCCGCAACCGTCGGCGGTGACCTCAAGCGGGGCCTCAGCCCTCATGCTGAGCCTCTTCCGCCGGTTCGGCCCGCCCATCCTCCAATTCGGAATCGAGGATGTCAAGCTGGGATTGAAGGAAGCTTTTCATCCTCGCCAGGAAAATCCGCCGCTTGGTTCGCAGATCATCGAGATCCGCCCGCAGCCGCACGACTTCCTCGTGCGCCTCGCTCACCAGCCGTTCGGCGCAGAGCTCGGCGTCCTTGATCGCCAGTTCCCCTTCCCGCCGGGCGTTTTCACGGGTCTCCTCCGCAACCCTCTCGGCCGCAATGAGCGCGCTTTGAAGGAGTCGTTCCTTCTCCTTATATTCGTTGAGGTCTCTCTCCAGACGCTGGACGTTCTCCGAGAGATCGGCCCGATCGCGAATCACGGTTTCCAGATCCTGGGCCACCAGATCGAGAAACATCCGGACTTCGACGGTGTCATACCCGCGGAATCCTCGTTTGAATTCCTGCTTGCGAATGTCCAGCGGAGTAATCTTCATGTGATTTCTCCTCGCGATCCCGGGCCTATTCGCGGGGACCGAACATGGCCGTTCCAACTCGAATCAGGTTGGCGCCTTCTTCGATGGCCACTTCAAAGTCTCCGCTCATTCCCATCGAGAGCCACCTCATGTCGACACCTTCGATCCCCAGTGAGGTGATCTTCTCCGCCAGCTTCCTGACTGTGTGGAACGACGGGCGGGCTTCCTCCGGGTCGGGCCGGAAAGGACCGATCGTCATCAATCCCTTCACATGGATCCCGGAGAGCCGGCTGATGTCCTCAACCAGGGGCACGGCGTCCTGAGGCGGTATCCCGAATTTGGTCTCCTCCCCGGACGTATTGACCTGGATGAGGATGTTCACATCGCGGCCACACTCGGCGGCATTGCGGCTGAGCGCACGGGCGATCTTGAGGCTGTCCACCGAGTGGATCAGGTCAAACAGCTCGACCGCTCGAGCGGCCTTATTGCTCTGAAGATGGCCCACCAGGTGCCACTCGACGCCCCGGCCGACCTCCGGAAACTTGCTGAGAGCCTCCTGCACACGGTTCTCGCCGATGGCGGTGATTCCCGCCTCTATGGCCTCGAGAATGGCCGCAACCGGCGTCACCTTTGTGACGGCAACGAGCCGGATGCTCTCGGGAGACACCCCGGCCCTCTCGGCACTTGAGGCGATCCTCTCCTCAAGCCTCGCCAGGTTGTCCGCTATCCGACCCATGGTGCAACTCCCGGGGACCCTGCATCGCCGTTCAGCCCCGGCAGTATAGCCACGGTAGCGGCGGCGCGCAAGAGAAAAAGAACGCACGGGCAAGGCCGGAGGCCGTGTCTGAGGCCCCGCCGGAGGAATCCGTGAATGCAAGACTGCGTCGCGGGAACGTCCGGGGAATCCGTCAATGCAAGACTACGTCGCGAGAACGTCCGGGGAATCCGTCAATGCAAGACTACGTCGCGAGAACGTCCGGGGAAT
>CAZSXU010000011.1:85022-113786 GCA_964610505.1 uncultured bacterium
ACGTCCGGGGAATCCGTCAATGCAAGACTACGTCGCGAGAACGTCCGGGGAATCCCTGAATGCAAGACTACGTCGCGAGAATTTCCTTGATCTTTGCGATGAGCGCTTTCGATTGGTAGGGCTTCTGAATGAATCCGGCCAGTCCCTCCTCCATGAACCGGCCCACCGCCTCTCTCTGATCATACCCGCTGGTGAGAATCACCTGCACGCCACCGTCGATGCGGCGCAGTTCACGGAACGTCTCCTCACCATTCATGCGGGGCATCGTCACATCCAGAACCACGGTCTTGATTTCGCTCCTGTGCTCGCGGAAGATCTTTACCGCCTCTTCCCCATCCCGAGCCGTAAGAACGTTGAACCCGGACCTCTCGAGCATCGTCTTGGCCACGGACCGCACGACATCCTCATCATCCACGGCAAGAACGGTGACTCCCGCGAACGTCTTCGCCTCGGCGCGCGCCGTCTTTCTATCGGGCGTAATGCGGGTCCGGCACACCGGGAACAGAACCCGGAAGGTCGAACCCTTTTCCGGTTCGCTGTCGAGCCGAATCGCGCCGCCATGGCCCCGCACGATGCCCAGTACCGCGGCAAGACCCAATCCGCGGCCGGTGAACTTCGTCGAGAAGAACGGATCGAAGATTTTCGTCCGCGTCTCGTCGTTCATTCCACAACCGTTGTCGGAGATCTCCAAGTACACGTATTCCCCGGCGGGGAGATCCAAGTCCAGGAACGAGTTCCGCAGATAAGCCTCGTCGCAGGACAGCGTCCCCGTTGCGATCCGAATCTCTCCCTCACGACTTCGGATCGCGTCGGACGCGTTGGTGACCAGGTTCATCACCACCTGTCTCATCTGCGACACGTCGCCCTCCACGGCGGGGAGATCCTCCTCGAGTTCGTACTTGAGGAACGCCTTCTTCGCCACCGAGACCCCGAGGAGGTGAGACATTTCGTCGACCACTTTCGTAAGGCAAAGCGGCTCAACCACGAATCGGCCCTTGCCGGAATAGGCCAGCAGTCCTTTGGTAATCTCGGCCGCCCGCATCGCGGACTTTGCGATCTGCCCAAGGCCCTCGGAGAGCGGTGACTCCGGCGGCAGATCCGACAGCAGAAGATCCGCGTGCCCGAGAATGCCCATCAGCAGGTTGTTGAAGTCGTGCGCGACGCCGCCGGCCAGAATGCCGAGACTCTCCAGCTTCTGGGCCTGGAGCACTTTTTCCTCGAGGCCCCTCTTTTCGTCTTCGACCCGCTTTCGCTCGGTGATATCCTCGTAAGTCCCGAGCACCCCCATGACCCGCCCCTGGAGATCGCGAAGCGGAACTTTGCTCGTGCGAAGCCAGAGCCGGGTTCCGTCGGGCCAGCTCTGCGGTTCCTCGTAGTTCACCTTGGGGGTCCCGGACTCCATCACACGCTGGTCGTCCGCCCGATACAGATTGGCCTGTTCCGACCAGGAGAGCTCGAAATCGTCCTTGCCGATGATGTCCTCGGGAGAACTCAGACCGGCGTCCTTGGCAAAATGCCGGTTACAGCCCAGGTAGCGGGACTGACGGTCTTTCCAGAACACTCGAACCGGGATGGCGTCGAGGATCAGCTGGAGCATCTGCTGGGACGCCCGGAGGGCGTTTCTCGCCTGATCTCTTTCCGACACATCCACCGCCACGACCACCATTCCCCGGACCGTCGCGTCCGTGCGAATGGGGGAGACGCTGAGCTGGACGGGAAACTTCGAACCGTCCTTTCTCAGGGCCGAAGCCACGAAACTACCCGAGCGACCTTCCGCCGTGCATTCCCGGAACGCCTTCCGGTCGGTGCCGGACAGGTGGAACAGATTCTCCACGGATTCCCGAGTAAGTTCCTCGCCCGAATAGCCCAATCCCGAGCAGCCGGCCGGGTTGGCGTAGACGATGCGGCCGTTGTGATCCGTCGCCAGGGCAATCTCGGCGATGTTCTCGACCATGGCAGTAGCCAACATAGGTGACCCAACTCCTCCGCACGGGACAAGGCCCCGCTTCGGTCGGCCTTGCCGCAAGCATCTCAGGGGTAGACGCAATGAACCCGGAGGTCCGCCAACCGGGAGCGGACCCCTGCTCTGACTCAAGGAACAAATCGGCTGCTGGAAATGAAGTCTTGAGGCTTATCCGGAAACCATGGCAAATCCCGCCAAGATCCAGCAGAACAGCGCCAGGACGGCGGACGTGCCATAGTAGAGAAGAGGCCTGCGAGCCCACGGCGCGCCCTGCGGACTGCCAAGCCGCTCGCCCAACCGGTGGCCCAGCGGGAACAGGATCGCCCCGAACACGGCCCACACCAGCCCCTCGGAAGCCAGGAACGCGGCGAAGCCGCCCGGCCTCCCGAAGGACAGAAGATACGGACAGGGCGCAACTCGAAGACCGATGAAGTAGAAGGGCACTGCGGAGAGAAGTCCCGTGATTCCTCCGACGCCCGCGCGAATCCGCCTCGACGCGGACAGACGTCGTCCGGCCAGACCGGCGAGACCACCGACAACGGTCGCCTGGAGCATCACGGCGATGCACGAGTTCGCTTTACAGAGAACCGAAACACCCAAAACGGGAACGACCATCTGCTTCATCAGGATCGCAACCAGCGCGATCCCCGGAAGCGCAATCGGCTTTCGAAGGAACCCCAGCGCGATCCCCATCAACAACATTCCCACCCCGAAGAGGATCCCCGCGCGCCACGGCAGTCCGGCGGACCGAATCGCGTCGTTCAGAAGGACTTCCGACAGACCCCACAAAGAACCCAGAACCAGAACGGCGACCAGGACGCGGGGTCCACTCTCTTTGCTGCCTTTGCTGCACGCGGTATTCATTGAGCCGGCTCCTTGATCTCGATGCACAACATGAACGGATACGACGCCGGGTTCAGAACGCGCTCGAGTCACTCGACTTTCCCGGCTGCCGCTATCTTGTGCCAGCGGCGCTCAAGTGTCAAGCAGATTGGCGGCGCCCGGGCGCCGGACATCCAAGTGGAAACGGCGCTCAAGTATCAGGCAGATTGGCGGCGCCCGGGCGCCGGACATCCAAGTGGAAACGGCGCCTCATCCGAGACAGTCATGCTCACACAAGTCGTTGACAGGAATCTCTTCGTTTCACATGATGGGAGTCGGGCGGTCTGCGCGCGTGATCGCGCGGAGCCGCCAAAACGGACCCGGGACCTCCCCAGCGGCGGGCAACCAAGATCGATGAGAGCCGAACACCCGGGAGAGAGGAAAACGATGCGCCGATCCGAGAAGGTGTCTAGAGAAGAGCGGGAGCGCGCGCCGAAGACAGACAGCCGTCTTCACATGGCCAATGAGAGAACGTTCCTGGCCTGGATCCGCACGAGTATCGGAATCATGATATTCGGCTTCGTGGTCGAGAGATTCGCCGTTCCTTCCGAGCCCCTACTGTCGGCCGGTTCGGAGGTTCCGGGCGACGGATCCGGCTACATGGCCAAGATGGGGATTTCCCTCGTTCTTCTCGGCGTCGCGGCGAGTCTTCTGGCGACCTACCGGTTCCTTCGCATCCAGAAGCACATCATGGAAGACACGTATCGGCCCTCGGTGGTCCGATACGTGCTCCTTGCCGTACTGCTGGGCTCGATCGGTATCCTCGTGGCCATTCACCTGGCAGAGAAGATGCACGTTCTATAGCAGGGTTCGGGGATCTTGGTGTCGAGCGGGTAACCTCGAGAACCGGAAGGCGGGTGGGCGCGAAAACGCCGGGGGACTTGTGCATGTCCCCCGGCGATGACTCGTGTGGGCTACCGGTACGTTTCCTTCACCGTGCCCCAGGTCGTTCTTTCCACCGCACTCGGGCTGGCGCAGCAAACGGCATCCGCGAAGATGATGAGATTGCCGGGGAAACCGAACCCCGTCACCAGATCCTCCCATCCCAGGCCCCAGTTGTTCCAACTCGTGCAAGGGCTCGGGAATTCGTCCGTGACGAGCTCCAGCCCCGCCCCGGAGGTACAGCTCTCGAACCACACGCTCAAGAGGTACGTCCCGTCGACGCACAGGCAACCGCAATTGATGGCAAGGGCGATGTCATAGAGCGCAGCCTGGCCCAGCACAACCTGGTACAGATCGGATGCACACTCCTCGGGTCCCGGAAACGGGCATTGGGGATTACTCAGGTCCGCGCGTTCCACATCCACCGCCATGACCAACGTACACGCGCTGGCGACCTGAAGCATGACGTGAACCGTCGTCACCTGAAATCCCCCGGGGCAGTTGCTGCACGGGCTCGGATCGAAGACGAGCTTGTACTCCTCCGGAGACTCGAACCAGCCGCTGATCGCAAAGTAGGCCGGGTTGAGGTTTCCCACCTGGCAATCCGCGACGGTCAAGGGGCTCTCGGGACCCAGGTGGACAACGTCGGCTTCGCCCAGGAGACGAACCTCGGCCTGGCGTGGCTCCACTTTCTGTTCGGCGAACGCCGGACCGGCAAAGATCATCAGGACTCCGGCCAGAACGCCGAGCGCGATCGCGCTTCGTTTCATCTTGCCCCTCCTTAGAAATAAGATGTTGTTGCCCCGTTCAAAGGAACCACGCGGAGCGGCCGGGGCAACGGATGCAGCCTTCGCCCGCCGTGGGTTTTCGGAGTTATGAAGCGAGAACCGTGCCAACACGCGGAGAATCTATCTTCGGGGGAACCATCCGAATGGCAACCTTTTGCAGGACCGGATGAAAGGTGAGCCCGGTCTCGGGTCGTGCGGATTGAGGATCTTCCCCCGTGGGTCGAGGCGTTTTGCGAACATTGCAGATGACGAAGTCCAGTGGCAAACGCTGTTTAGGACTGGACGTCTCGGGCGGCGCCGAGCCGATCCTCAGGACTCGACACCCCGTACATGATCTTCTTGAAAATGGACGTCAGGATGTTCCCGGTCTCGTTGTGGACATACTCGAGCAGCGTCTTGCGCTCAATCTGGGCCTCGGTGAATGCGTTGTCGTAGGGCACCGTTCCAAGGAACTCGGCTCCCGCGTTGCGCGCGGCGTCTTCGATCCGCCCTGTCATGTCCTCGTTCAAGTCGGCCTTGTTCACGATGACACCGGCGTGCACGCGGAAATGGCGGGTCAGCTCGAGCACCCGCAGCAAATCGTGGAGGCCGGATACCGTCGGCTCGGTGACGATCACGGCGTAGCGGGCCCCGCTGACCGACGCGATCACGGGACATCCGGTTCCGGGCGAACCATCGATGATCACGTTCGATACCCCGTCGTTTGCACCCGTCTTCTCGACACGGTTCCCGGCGGCGAGGCCCATCGCCAGGTCACGCACGAGAGTCACCAGGCGACCCGAGTTCTCTTCCGCGTAGCCGAGAATCGCATGAGACATCTCGCCGAAGCGTGTCGTCGAGACGAACCACCTTCCATTGACCGCATCCTGGCTGAAGACGGCGCCCACCGGGCAGGCGATTTCGCACCCACCACATCCCTCGCAGGCCGACGGGTCCACCCCGTAGCGGCCGTCGGCGGTCTGCCGAATCGCAGAGAATCGACACACGTCCGCGCACCGGCCGCAACCGGTGCACGTCTTCGCAGTGATCTCAACGGCCACCCCACCCACGAAGTCGCCCTCTTCCCGGATTTCCGGATTCAACACCAGGTGCAGGTCCGCGGCGTCCACGTCGCAGTCCGATACGACGGACTCGGGCGCCAGCTGGGCGAAGCACGCGGCGATAGACGTCTTGCCGGTTCCGCCCTTCCCGCTGATGATGACCACTTCCTCGGGACGAGTTCCCCCGGGGGCGGGGGGCTGGGCACGCTTCACGTCGCCGCCCCGTCGAAAGGCGGGCTCGATCAGATGCCTTCGAACCGGCCGTGCCCTGTGCCCCACGTCCAGCGCCCGCTCGAGCAGATGTTGGAAGTGCGGCCGGTACTCGGGCAGCTGCTGAATCACGATGGACCCGACGGAATAGGCCCGGGCGATGTTCCGGTCGTCGGGAATCTCGCCGAGGATTTCGAGATCGGCCCCTCGGCAATACGCCTTCAACTCGCCGTCGTCCAGGCCGGCGCGATTCACAACGACGGCCGGCTCCTGCCCGATCTGGCGACACATGTTCACGGAGAGCTTCAGATCGTGAAGAGCAAACGGCGTGGGATCGGCCACCAAGATGCAGAGATCCGCGCCCTTGATCGTCTCCACGGCCGAACAGGCCGTGCCGGGTGGAGAGTCGAGGAACGTCAGACCTTCCCCTTCGTAGTGCTTGAGCGCGCGAATCAGCCGGGGCGACATGCCTCCGGCCGCTGCTTTCAGCAACCCGTAATGCAGGTGGACCCTCCCGCTGTTGCCGTGTCGCAGTTCGCCGATCTCTTTGTCCCCTTCGATCACGGCCCCCTCGGGACAGACCAGGCTGCACACGCCGCAGGCATGGCAGAGCTCGCCGAAGACGAGCACCTTGTTCTTGATGAGAGCCAGGGCGTTGTAGTGACACGCCGTCACGCATGCGCCGCAGGCCGTGCACGTTTCGGGATCGATGCGAACCGGAGCGCGAACGGTCATGGGTTCCCCCGTCTCACCTTCCGGCTTGAGGAAGAGATGGCCGTTCGGTTCCTCCACGTCGCAATCGAGGTAGGTAACCTCCCCACCCCGATCGGATGCAAGGAACGCCAGATTCGTCGCAATGAAAGTCTTTCCCGTTCCCCCCTTACCACTCGATACCGCAATCTTCATACCGACTCCTTGCCCTTGCCGGTGTTGCTCTTCATTCCTTGCGCCGGCTTATGACCGCGCGTGAAGCGACAGCGCGCCCCGCGGACACTCCGTCACGCAACGCGCGCAGCCCGTGCACTTGTTGGGGTCCACTTCGGCAACGTCATTCACATGGATCGCGCCCACCGGGCAGACGGCCGTGCAGACGTCGCAGGCAACGCACATCTCCCGGTCGACCGCGGCGACGAGCATCGGACTTCGAGCCTCCCCTTTGAAACCCGCGATCCTCTCGTTGATGGCCCTCAGTTGCTCCTCCATAACCTGGGCCTCTGCCCTCAGAGACTCCAATTCGTTAGCGGGCAGGACGGGCGGGGCACCGGCCCCAGGGTTCACCGGGCCCATACCGCCCCCCATGCCGCCGCCTCGACCCATGCCGCCGCCTCGGCCCATGCCGCCACCTCGGCCCATACCGCCGCCTCGGCCCATACCGCCGCCTCGGCCCATGCCGCCGCCTCGACCCATGCCACCGCCTCGACCCATGCCACCGCCTCTACCCATGCCACCGCCTTGCCCCGTGCCACCGCCTTGCCCCGTGCCACCGCCTTGCCCCATACCGCCTCCTCCTCCGAAACCGGCGCTGGGATCCCCGGCGCCCATGCCGAAGTGACTTGCGACGTTTGCCTCGGAGGCCGACGTCAACGCGCCCTGCCGATACTGGGCAAGGGCGGCGCGAATCTGCCCGGTGACTCCCACGACAACCTCGACTCCGGCTGCGCCGAACACCTGGAAAGCGTTCGGCCCGCAATTGCCCGTCAGGACAACGCGCACCCCCTTGTCGGACATCAGTTGAGCCGATTGAATGCCTGCACCACCGCCGAGCGCGATGTTCGGGTTCTCGATCGCCTCGAACTCCAGAGAGTCCGCATCTACAACCAGGAAGTACGCGCAGCGACCGAACCGGGGTTCAACGTCGTCATCAAGGGTGGGTCCCGTGGATGTGACGCCTATTCTCACAGTGAGGTCCTTTCTCCATTACGACAGCGGACGTGTTCCGACCGACTCCCCTCTCCAGGGCGACCCGGCAGAAACGCCCACGGCGCGCTACTTGTCCTTGCTTTGGGCCTCGAGTTCTTCGATCCGCTTCTTGATCCCATCGAGCGCGTCCTCGAAGTACTCGGCCTGGCCTTTGAGGTGCTCGATCTCCTGCTCTGCGGTCACGGTCGGAGCAAACGGCGCAGCGAAGGGCGCGCCGAAGGCGCCCGAGGGACCGTAGGCACCGTAGGGAGCTGCACCGGCCATGGCCGGCGGGCCATAGGCGGCTCTCTGCCAGCCGGTCAATCCGGTAGCATAGAACCGATTACGGCGTCCCCACCCACCGCCTCCCCGACCCCAACCCCAGAACCCACGCCCACCTACCGGATTCGCAAAACCGGGGACGGCATACCCTGCACAGTAACCAGCCGCCCGTCCCGTCATCGGACCCATCCCGCCCGGACCTGTTCCATCTCCACCTGGCATGATCGTCCTCCTTTTGTGGATTGAAGGTGAAACCGACTATCCCCTGCCCATCGTCGTCCCACACTTGGGGCACGCCTTCTGATTGCAGGGCTGTCCCGCTGCGTGAGACGCCCTATGGCCACAATTCGGGCAAACGCAACTCCCGCCCGGACCTGCGGCGTAGGGACCGCCCATGCGGCCGCGGCCTCGCCCAACACCTCCCGGCGGTCCTGTCCCATCACCTCGCGGCATTTCACTCACCTCCTTGCGATGTCTTGAGTCTTATGGCGCTGCCCTTTCGGACCGCATACTCGACTACCAACGTCCTCGGCCACGACCCAAACCCCGACCCCGGCCACGGCCGAAACCACGGCCAAAGCCGAACCCTCTCCCAAACCCTCGGGCGAACGGAAATCCGTATTGGACGCCGTATGGTGCACCGCGGCCATAGCCAGGATACGAGGGTGTGAAAGCTCCCCACCCGGTCGGACCGGTGCCCGGTACGCCTCCGAAGTATGTTCTCCCAATCCCGATACCCATACGTGGGACCGGATTCATGTAGCCGGGCGAAGCGTAACCCGCGCAGTAACCGGCGGCGCGTCCCGTCATCGGGCCCATCCCGCCAGGGCCTGTTCCATCTCCTCTTGGCATTCCACTCACCTCCATCGTGTACACTTGCGGATCGCCTGCATCGGATCCCGTGTATTCGAGCACTCGATTACCGGACTTCACCGCCGTCCGAACCGGCGCCGTTCGCGTCTGCCGCGCCCCCGCATTCCTCGACCGGGACCCCGGCAACCCGGCATCAGATACGCTTGATCCGACAACCGCCCCGACAGGTATGCCCGAAGCACATCTTCGACCGAACCGCACGCATGCGGGATTACCTGCACGCCCGCGGAAACCAACATCGTCTCCAGGGGCCGCGAGATCGCTCCGCAGATGAGCACGCCCACGGCAAGTCTCGCCACGTGCGTGGCCCTGGCGGCGATGTGCGTCTCTTCAACCGCCTCTTCGCGCCGGCCGACCTCCCTGCCGGCCTCGATGTCGATCAGGAGTAGCGACCGTGCGACATCAAACACCGGAGAGATCGTGCCGGACCATGTCGGGATTGCGATTCTCATCACACCAAGAGATACAGCAAGCGGTAGGCCAAAGTCAGGGAAGAACTACCTTATCAGCCTAATATACTGTAAATAAGTGAGTTACCTGGGAATACCTGGCGGGCAACCATCCACACACACACGCAATATGCAAGTGTATGGACGGCTTATCGTGCCGGAATGCAATCCTATGTAGGCTTCCGGCTCCTGCCGTCTTGGTCCGGCAGATCGATCCCCAGGGTCCTGATTTTGCGGAACAGCGTACTGGGGTTGATGCCGAGCTCCCGCGCGGCGGCCGTTCGATTGCCCCCGTGACGCCGCACTGCGTCGGCGATGTACATCGCCTCCAGTTCCCGAAGCGTGGCCCCCGGCCCGACCAGGTTCTCCCGGTCGGCAAACCGATCGCGAAGACCGGGCGGCAGGTGCCGCACTTCGATGAGGCCACCGGGGCAAAGGACAAACGCGTGCTCGATGATGTTCTCCAGTTCCCGAACGTTGCCCGGGTAGTCGTGGTCCATCAGGACCCCCATGGCCGGGTCAGAGACACCCACGACGCCTTTGCCCTGGAGATGGTTGAACCTGGCGATGAAGTGGTTGAGTAGCAGCGGGATATCCTCTCGACGATCCCGCAGTTCGGGAAGAGAAAGCGGAACCACGTTGATGCGGTAGTAGAGATCGCGGCGAAACGATCCCGCTTCGACCAGCTCACCCAGGCGGCGGTTCGTCGCTGCGACGACGCGCACGTCCGCGGGCACCGGCTCCGTCCCGCCCAGCGGCTCGTACTCCTTCTCCTGGAGCACTCGAAGCAGGCGCGTTTGCATCGCGGTGGAGATGTTGCCGATCTCGTCGAGGAAGACCGTGCCGCCCTCGGCCAACGCAAACCTGCCGGGCCGATCCTGCCGCGCGTCGGTGAAGGCACCCGCCTTATGCCCGAACAGCTCCGACTCCAACAACGTGTCCGGCAGCGCCCCGCAGTTAATCGCCACGAACCGGCGCGACCGGCGGCGGGAGAGATGATGGATCGCTCGAGCGAACAGTTCCTTGCCCGTACCACTCGCCCCCTCGATGAGCACCGTGCTGTCACTGTCGGCGACCTGCGGCAGGAGGGTGAAGAGCTTCCGCATGGCCTTGCTCCGGCCGATGATATCCATCAGGCCGTACTTCTCGCTCAGTTCCTTGCGCAGCTCCTCCACCGTGGTCAGGTCGCGAAACGTTTCGACGCCGCCGATGACGTCGCCGTCGCGGCTCTTGAGGATCGCCGTCGAAATACTCACGGGGATGCGTTCCCCCGCGGCACTCAGAATGTAGATCGCCTTGTTGACGATGTTCCGCCCGGTTCGCATCGTCTCCCGCAACGCGCACGCCGTCTCGCAGATATTGGACCGGAAGACGTGACAGCACTGCCGGCCGATGGCTTCCTCGCCCGAGACGCCGGTGATCCGCTCCGCGGCGCGGTTGAACGTTCGAATTCGCCAGTCCTTGTCCACCGTGAACACACCGTCCGCGATGGAGTCCAGAATGACGTCTCGACTTTCATTCGCGCTCGGGTTTGCCATCGGTTCCAACCTGCCCGTCGATTGAGGAACGACCGCCGGAGTTCCCAACGCGTCCATTGTATCCGTCTGGAACCGCGCCGCAAGAGCTTCCTGAGCGAGACGGGGTGCCCGCGACGCCGGGCGCGCGGGAGAATCACGAGTTGGACCGCGACATGTGACAGTGCCGGACCCGACCCCACGCAGGACACGCGGCAAACTCACCTTGAACGGACCTGCGGCCCGTCCTATACTGGGAGGACGCTGACGACACTCCGAGAGCGACTACCCGATCACCAAGGGAAGAGGAGGATGGGACTCACGATGCGCCCGATCACGAAAACGCGCCTTCACGTCCTCCTGCTGTTTTTCGTCCTCGGAATCGGCGGATGCGGTCGACTGCGGCCCGAGGGCCAAGTCACAAACGTGATTCTCATCGTGGTCGACACGCTCCGGCCGGACCACCTGGGCTGCTACGGCCACCGGGCCATCCGGACGCCCATGATCGACGACCTGGCCCGTCACGGGACGTTGTTCGAGCAGGCCACCACCCCGGTTCCCATCACGCTGCCCGCCTTCTGTTCGCTCGTGACGTCGACGTACCCGCCCACCCACGGGGTCCGGGATAACGGGTTGTATACGCTGGCCGAGGAGATGACGACGCTGGCCGAGGTCTTTCGGAAGGAAGGATTCCGAACGGCCGCCATCCTCGGCTCGGCGGTCGTGGATTCCATGTACGGCCTGGGCCAGGGCTTCGATCGCTACGACGACGACTTCGAGGACCTTTTCCGGCCGTACCGGCCCGACTATCTTCTCCTGGCCGGGACGCTCCGCGCCACACAACGCCGGGCCGAACGCGTGACCGAGAAAGCCCTGGCTTGGATCAAGGCCCACAAGAGGGACCGCTTCTTTGTGATGCTTCACTATTTCGATCCGCATACCATCTACGATCCCCCCCCACCCTTCGACGCACTCTACGGAGCGAACCGCTATGACGGAGAGATCGCCTACACGGATTCGCAGATCGAACTCCTGATGAGAGCGATCGGAACATACGACCTTCCCGGAAGAACGTTGGTCGTTCTGACGGCCGACCACGGCGAGGGCTTGATGGAACACCACGAAGCCCAGCACGGCTATCTCATCTACGATACGACCGTGCGCATTCCTCTCATCTTCAACTGTCCGGGCGTTTGTCCCGCCGGCCTGCGGATTCCGGATCAGGTGTGCTTGGTGGACGTGGCGCCCTCCATTCTCTCTCTTGTGGGGGTCGAGATGCCCGAGGCGTTTCAGGGCGCCGATCTTCGCCCCTTCTTCGAGGGCCGCACGCCCGACGGCGTCGGGGAGATGTACTGCGAGACGTACCGTCCCCGATTGAGTTACGGCTGGAGCGATCTGGCGGGGATTCGCAAGGACGGTTGGAAGTACATTCGGGCGCCGAAACCCGAGCTATACCATCTGGTCGAGGACCCGGGCGAGACGTCCAACCTGGCCGGCTCCGGGCTCCCCATCGAAGAGTCGCTGGCGAAACGCCTCGACGAACTCCTGAGCTCGTTTCCTGTAGATGCCCGATACGGCGCGCTGGAAGCGCCCCGGGACGAGAGCACCAGAGAGAAGCTCGAATCGCTGGGGTACCTCATGGGAAAGCGGGAGGCCTCCGACAGTGGCGAAGAGGTGCGCCTCAATCCCCGAGACATGATGGAGGCCTTCAATCGCAACCAACGGGCCAGCTTTGAAACGCGTGTCGCACGGAACCTCTTGGAGGCCGGAAACTCCGAGGATGCCCTGGCCGCCCTTCGCCGCGCCGTGGAGCTTGAGCCTGAAAACCCCCTCCGCCTCGTCGAGCTGGGTTCCGCCTATACCCGGCTGGAGAGGATTCCCGAGGCGATTGGGGCGTTCGAGGAAGCGCTGCGGATCGATCCCGGCTACGACGTCGCGCATCTGGGGCTTGCCCGAGCGTACACGTTCGGCGGGGATCCCGACGCCGTCCTCCGAGCCTATCGGGCCGCGCTTCTGGCCTCCCCGGGCCTGGAGGAGGCCGTACTCGGCATCGCCGGTCTCGAGACGGCCCGAGGCCGGCCCGAGCGCGCAAGAGCGGTTCTGGAAGACGCGCTCAAGGAGAAACCCGACAACACGATGTTTCTCTCACACCTCATTCAGGTTCTAAGAGACAGCGGGAACACCGAAGAGAGCGTTTCGCACCTGGAGCGGCTGGCCGCCCTCCAGCCGCTCAACCCCGATCCTCCTTTCTATCTGGCCCACACGCTTGCCCGCATGGGCGACGAGGACCAGGCCCTTCGCTGGTACCAACGCGTGACCGAACTCGACCCAGGCGCCGTGGACGCCTATTACAACATCGCCTGTATCTACGCCCAGATGGACCGGAAGAAAGAAGCCATCGAGTGGCTGGCAAAGGCCGTCGAGCACGGCTTCACCGACCTCTCCCATATGAAAACCGACCCCGATCTGGAATCCCTCCACAACGATCCCCGGTTCCAGTCGCTCTTCTAAACCGATGTCAAGTCACTCGTCACCTGTCCCCTGTCACTCCGGCCCTCCGTGCCCACTCCTCCCCCCGTGCCAGGTCTTGCAACGCCACACTCTGGGGTCTAGGTCACTAGCCTTCCGTATTCTCGCATCGCTCGGCCGACGGGTCGGACCCCGGCCCGTTCGGTGGACGCACGTGCTCACTTGTCTTGGCCTGGGCCTCAGACTTGAATGTCTTGATGCAGACCAGGTGCACGGTCACGCCGACGGCAGTCACGATCAACAGCAGCCGCAACCACAGGGCGGAGACGACATGGAGGACCGAGAACAGGATCGCCAACCAGAGGGCCGCGATGGTGAGAACCTTCTCTCGCAGCGGCAGGCCCCGACCTTCCCGGTAGTTCTTGATGTATCTGCCGAACCACCGGTTGGTGAGTAGCCACTGCAGAAATCGTTGCGAGCTCCGGGCATAACAGAACGCGGCCAGTAGCAGGAAAGGCGTGGTGGGTAGAATCGGCACCACGATGCCGATGGCGCCCAGGGCGACAAACAACGTGCCGCACACGATCAACAGGATTCGCTTCATCTGCTTCCCCCCACCATCAACCAAGAGAACAGAGACTCACGGCATGGATGTGGTGATCCACCGCACATCATCCTCGACAGTTGGCCTCCAGATCCATCCATCGGTACGAATATACAGATTTCTCGTCACTTCGCAAGCGGTGGAAGTCTGGAGCTTGGGCGGATGTGTTCAGGATCCATCCTCTGATGCACGACCGAGACACCCACCCTGGAAGTGGGAAGCCTACAGCTTGGAGCGCTAGCGAGACAAAATGACGATTACCCCAACCGAAATACTGGGAAAAGCGCTTGACACGCGCGCTTTGTGGGTGATAATATTAGTATGTGTCTGAGTAACCAGAGGGAAGACGAGGCGACGATAAAGCGTCAACGGGGATGACTGAGGTATGCCCTTCGCCATGCCTGGCGGATCGTCGAACTACCCCGCGACGGGGCAAGGAGGAGATCATGCGTTTCTCGACCAGCACAGCAGGTTACGTGAGCGTAGCCGGCGTATTCGGTGTCCTATCTGTTTTTGCTTCCTTTGGAACTCTCGATGCCAAGGAGAACCCCGTGAACCGCGTCTCACAGATCGAGCCGCTTCAGCAAGCCAGGGACTTCGCGTGCTGCCCGCTGGTGGAAGCGCGTTACGTTTTCGACTTCAATGAGTCCTCAAACGGCTATTACACCATGCCGTGCGGCATGCCGGGCGGGGGTGAACCGGCGTGGGAGTGGGGACCCGTGCTCATCCCTCCTCCCATCGTACCGGACGTTGCCTGCGACAGTGTAGCCGTCACCAACCTTCTGGGAACAGTCCTCGACGGCATGGGCTTCAACGACATGGGTGAGAGAGCCGTGATCGGTCCCGTGGTGATCGAAGAGGACTGCAGCTGCATGGAACTCTGCCACCACTACTTCACCCAAACAGGATACGAGTGCGGTAACGTAAAAGTGTCCGCAGACGACGGGGTAACCTGGTACCTTATCACTCCTGCCCGCGGGTACGACGGTTCGGCGAACTGCTATGACGACGGTTACTGGCCGAAGTGCGTTATGTGCCAACCGAGTTTCACCGGATGGTCCGAGGGCTTCATCAAGGACTGTTTCGATCTCAGCAGTTATCTTGGTCAGGAAATCCTGGTCGGCTTCGATTTCGGCTCCGACCAGATCGAACCGTGGTACGGCTGGTACATCAAGTGGGTCAAGTTCGGAGCGCCTCCGACCACGGCCGTCGAGAGGGTCGCCGAGGAGAGACCGAGCTGGGGTGCCGTCAAGGTGATGTACAGATAGCCTCCCTCAGAAGAAGACCGCGCATCGCGGGTGCCGCCCAATCCCGGCACCCGCGATTGTCATCGGACCTTGCACCGAGGCCCATCGATCCCCGGGGCGCCGCGCTCAGTACCGAAGGCACCAGACGCGACAACCCCCCCGAGTCATTCTCTCGGGGGGGCGTCGTCTAAGAACTGAAGACCCTGTCCTTAGTAGCTAGATTCCTACGGCGTTGGCAGCCTTTGTTGTATCTTCATTCGCGCAACTGTCACATCCAGCAGCATTCCGGAACCTCAAATCTGTTCCAGGAGCTAGATCTTTCTCACGTTGCTTGCCTGGGGACCTTTCTCTCCCTGGGTGATGTCAAACTCGAGCTCTTCGCCTTCGGCGAGAGTCTTGAATCCTTCCTGGTTAATGGCGGAGAAGTGAACAAACACGTCGGCGCCGTCTTCCTGCTCAATGAATCCGAAACCTTTGTTCTCGTTGAACCACTTGACCTTTCCACGTGCCATGACTTGTAACCTCCTCTATCTCTACCGTACCTCAGTACATCTAGCCGTCCTCAAACATAGTCGAACGGCACAAACCTGTCAACTCTTTTCCTGTCCCTGGGGGCATGTCAGCGACAGTGGATGTTGCCGGCCTATTCAACTTATGTCAGAGGACTGCGGCACCGATGAAGATGTGACAAGAGAGGCATAGACTGAATCGTCTGGCAACGTCCCCCCGGCCCCGCAGACATGGCCTCTCAAGGAAAGACGTGTTTCATTCGATAGTAGAGTCAGGCGGAGGCTCGTGCTGGGGGGACTCTCGCATTGAAAGGGGGCACACGCATGGTGCAACGTCTGGCCCTCCGGAGGCATCAAAGGAGATCTGCGCAACGCCGGATGCGGTTGATGCTGGTTCTCGGCGTTGGCCTTGCGGGCCAGCTTGCCTGTGGCCGCTCGACGGCCCCGGAGTGGTCTGACGATTACCTGCCGGTGCCCGGCGAGGTTCTGTTCCTCAGCGGACGAGGAGGGGGGGGAAGTCATCTATGTATTCTGGATTCGAATGGCGCGACCCAATTGCCGGATCTCCCGGGAGAGACAGTCGTTCATGACGCCAGATGGAGCCATGACGGTGAAATCATCGCGTACACTGTGGAGTGCCGGCACGGCACGTCCCCCTACGACCGGGATATCTACCTGCTGGAACACAACGGAACGGCGAGCTGGCCTCTCGTAGCTTCAGCAGGTGCCGACAGGGAACCCCGCTGGAGTCCGGATGATGAGAAGATCGCCTTCCTGAGCGAGAGAGACACGCCGGGTCCCGGAGTTTACGCCGTCAACGCGGACGGCAGTGAAGAGCGCCTCGTGGTTCCCGGCAACTTCCCCGATGACTGGGGATCGTGGAGTCCGGATGGGGAGTCCATTGTCGTCGGCGCAACACTGGACGAGCCCATGCGCATCATCGGCCTGGCCGCGGCGGACACCACGAGACTCGTCGTGGGCTCCGGCCCCGCCTTTTCTCCGGGAGGAGAGTGGATTGCCTACCATGATCAGGGCATTCACCTCATCAAGCCCGACGGTTCCGAGCAACGAACGCTGACCGACTACGGCGACGGATTTCGATGGAGCCCCGACGGACAGTACCTGAGCTTCCGGGATCGCAATCCATACACCCCGTATTCGCTTGAGATCATTGGCGTCGACGGTAAAGATCAGGCAGCGCTCGTGGAATACCAGGAATCCTGGAAGTACATCCGTCACCATTCCTGGAGCCCGGATCAGGACTACATCGCCTACTGTATCGCCCTGAATCTCGGGAATACGGAGTCAGCCATCTTCATCGTGAGCCTGGACGACACTACGGCGCAGCGTGTGACACATTACACAGGAATCGACCGGCGCCCGGAATGGAGGCCCGGTGGGTAGGGAAAGAGCCTGCTGACAAAGCTGACAACGCCCCCCCCATACCCTCTACACACGAGAGCCGACAACCGACCGAGTCGAGATCCTGTGGTTTCTCATCCGTTCTTGCTGTTCTGGCTCTTCGGCTTTCGGTTCTCGGCTCTCCGACAGCATGCGAAAATGCCGAGGCTTTTCCCGGCAGTCGCTCGTGCCGGTTCTTGGAGACGGGGGCGCGCGAAGGGGGGACAGGCCGATCTGCACGTCGCAGCCTGTCCCCGTCTTGTTCGCGGGTCTGGGATGTGATTTCCAGACGATCAGTCGTTCTGATACCGGCTCTTGATGGCTCCCCAGCTGGTCGCTTCCGTAGCGCTCGCCCCGCTCCCGCTAATGGAGTACTTGTACAGCAGGTCTGTACCGTTGTCGACGACCCAGAGATGGGTCCCGTCCCAGGCAAGATCGTTCGGATACGAACCAGGAGACGGAAACATGCCCACAACGGAAAGGTCCGCCGGATCCAGCTTGTAGATCGCATCCAGAGCGTTGTCCGAGTGCCAGAGATACGCGCCGTCGTATGCAAGGCCCGTCGGATACTCTCCCAGCGCCGGGTACGTAGACAGGATTGCTCCCGCGGTGCTCACGTAGTGAATCTCGTCGGGCACGCACGGCAGATCATTGCAGTCCGTATCGGAATTCCACAGAGCACTCCCGTCGAACGCGAGTCCGGTGGGAAATCCGCCGGGCGACGGGAAGGACGCCACGACGGAACCATCCGCTGGGTCCAGTCGATAGATCATCTCGTTTGTTGCGTCCGCATGCCAAAGGTGCGTTCCATCCCAAGCCAGACCCCCCGGGTACGTGCCGGGCAGTGGTATGGAATGCACCACGGAGCAATCGGACGGATCCACCCGATACGCTTGGTCCGTATCGAAGTCGGCGATCCAAAGGTGGCTTCCGTCCCAGGCCAACCCGTCGTTGCCGTACACGGGGGAGGGACACGTACTGATGAGTTCTACGCAGAGGCCCCTGGTCGGCACCGGCGGCCCGATCTCGACCTCCCCGGCGCTTTGCCCGGAGTCGTTCCCGAGGGCATCCACCGCCCCCGCCGCCGGATTCGCAGCGAGAACGCAGCCGAGTGCAATCACGGATAGCACGAGCCTCTTTCTGAACATAGCCAGTCTCCTTCCTGAACCAGTCGGTTCCGGCTGTTCGGGCTGTTCGGGCTGTTCGGGAAAGAGCCCCTCTTGGGGCTGTTTCGGGACAGAAGCCTCATTGTCAGAACGGTTTCCTCGCCTTGGACTTGAGTCCTTTCTTCGGTAACTCGGCCTTTTGGGATAGAGCCCGAGAAGCCGGGTGCGAGAAAGACTTCGGGTCGACTTCGGGAGACTTCGGGGTCAGGTCGAGACTTCGGGGTCAGGTCTTGCAAGGCCAGAGACTTCGAGAGACTTCGGGGTCGGATCCTGCAATGACACATTTCAGGTTCTGACTCGTTGTCTTTTCGGTTTTTCGCACTGCCGGCCCGACGGCGGTCCAGGGTCACCCTGAGAAACCTGTCGACATCTATTACTTCAACACTTGCGGCCGGTCTTGTTGCATTGCAAGACCTGACCCTAGCACTCCAACACTTCTCTGAAAGCCGCTGAAAGCCGCCAGACAAGAGACGGGCTCGCCTCACGACGGACCCTGAGATCGCAGGATGGAGATCCCCCAGAACGGGTGGTCGGGAGGCGGAGCGTTCCAGTCCATGTAGGCGTGGGAGTCGTCCGATTGGTAGTGCAGCCGGTACTCCCCCGCGGCGAGTTGCAGCGAGGCGTCGGCCTTCCGGTTCTTGAACGAACCGCCCCCGGGAATGGTGTTCGACCACGTCATTTCCCAGACAACCTCGCCCGTTGGGATGCGTTCGATCCAACCCCAATCCCAGCAGCCCCCGTCCGTGATCTCGCCGATGGCGTACGCGCACACCGCCGAGTCACACTCCAGGTCGAAGTCTACGGTTCGATGTTCTCCATTGCCGACATCGACGATCTCCGCCACGGCGGTCAGATCTGCGTGAGGCACACCCACAACCTGTTCGAACAGGGGTTTGTGCACGCTCTGCACCAGGCGCTCGGCGGTACGAGCATCCAGCATCCGGTAGAGCATCGTCTCGGTGTTTCTGAGCTGGTGCCACCACAGGGACCGGAGGTGCTCGTCGGTGACGCCGGCCATGGCCTTGCGGATCGCGGCCGGGTCGTCCCGCCAGTCAATGTCGGGACCCGTCGCACCCGCTCCCGGCTCGAAGACGAAGATCCTCAGGAAGTCCAGACCCAGCCCCGAGTTCAGTACCGTCCCCTGAGCCATGGCAAACCCACCGCTCATGCTCCGGTTGTTGGCCAGCGCGATGAGCGTGACGTCTTCGGCGGGCACCTTCAGATACAGGGCCGCCGTACAGTCCCACTCGCCCCCATGCCAGATGAGCTGTCGTCCACCGAATTCCTCAACGAACCAGCCCAGGCCGTAGAGAGTGGGCCGCCCATCGGCAAGCACGAAGGGGGTCCACGCCCGCTGGAGGGTCTCCTTCGTGACCAGCCGACCGTCATCGAGGGCGATGTCGAAGGCCGCCAGGTCCCGCACCGTGGAGATGAAACCGGTCCCCGTCGAGAAGAAGTTCCGGTAGCCGCCGCGCACAACGGCCGCCTGCTCGTCGAACCGGTAGGGTCTGGCCATTTCCGCGTAGATTTCCTGGAACGAGTTATCCTCACGGAAGAATTCGTTGAACCTTTCCCGCGTCTCGTCGCTCACGGACCGCGGAACACGGACGAGGAAGAGGGTGCTGTCCCCTCCGGCTGCCGCGATTGCGCCGGGGAGCATGTTCTCGATCAGCAGGTAGCCGCGCTCGAAAGCCTCGTCGTTTAGAGTCCGCAGGGAGCTGGTCTCGTAGGGCTGACCGGAGGGATCGCGCATAACCGGTTCGTCGCCCCGAGCGCGCATCCAGTTCTGGAAACGATCCAGCAATCCCGGGTCAACCGGATTGGGCGCGGTCCGAGACATTCCCAGAGGGGTCGCGATCCGCTCGAGAAAGAGCTCTCTGAAGTCTTGACCGCAGGCCAGGTACAGGGGGAGATCCAGATTGCAGTATAGATCGCCGTCGTACCGGTAGCGGCTGCCGGGAGGGCCGTCCGACGTGTGCGTGATCAAGTGCCGCAACAGCAGGGTCTCCGGCTTCTCGATGTTCAATCGCTCGAATGGGAAGACCGGATCGCAGTCCATGACCCGGTCGCTCATGCTCAGCAACCCACGCTCCTCGGCGCCGAGCACAACGACAGAGGCCAGGGCCTTGGTCACCGAGGCGAGTTGGAACGGCGTGTCGGGTGTCACCGGGATGCACCGCTCCCGGTCTGCCAACCCGAAACCCCGGGTCCACACAATCTCTCCATCCTCCAGAACTGCGATGGCCATCCCCGGGATCTTGAGCTCCCGCTGGAGACGACGTATGCCGCTCTCAAAGCGCTGAATGCGGTCCGGCGTCACCCGCCGGACCTCTCGGCCTGCACGATCGAAGCGATCACAGCTGGGTACAGACAAGAGCAGAATCAGCAGGGAAAGTACTGCGAGCATCCTTCCAGAAATCAAAGGTGTGATACGGGCGCGGCGGCCCGGGTAAACCGTCATCATCATGCGCATCGTGGCCTCCGATATAGGGGTTGAGATGGGCCCACTTCGATGACGGTTGGCAGGGGCAAAACGTTGGGGTGATTCGTGCGGGTTGGGGGCCTTTGACGACGGCCTGCCTCGCGGGGCGATCAGGGCTCTTTCCCTATTTTTAGGCGTCCCGCCCAGTCAAGATCCTCATCGCCACCCGTTGCCCCGATTGATCGCCTAATCCATTACACACCAACCAATCCCAGAGTTTCGTAGTCTGATGCCATAAGAGCGTTGGCCTCCGGCCGGGCCTGGTATAGGCTCAGGAAATAGGGACAGAGGAAATAGGGACAGAGCCCCATTAAGGACAACTCGTTGTCTCACAGGGCATTTCGCGTTCCATTTGCCGGGGACGTAGTGCACGTTTTTCACTTATTGTGCGTCTTCACGGCACCAGCTGTCCATATCTCATTTGGCAGAGCGGTTTCTTCTCGATTCGGCAAATGCAGGCTGGGCTGATACAAAGCGCACGGGCAAGTTGGCTACCGCAGACTCGGAGATACGGGGCATTGCGGCGTAGGGAGTCCCGTCGGCTATGCCGTCCAATGTGGGGGAGCGTCAATTCCCAGACAAAGCAGGCAATAAGTGAAAAACGTAAACTACGTCCCCTATTGACGCGTCCCCTATTGACGGCCGGAGATCCCCTGTGCCTCTGCGGAAACCGGCCCGGCCTGATGAACGGTTTCGTTCTCCGCGTGGGCAGGAACCGGAGCGAGGATCAACACGAAAGCCAGAGCCAGGAAGAGGCGCGTGCGGCAAGACATGGAACACCTCCATTGGGTGAGGACTCCGAATCTTACATTGCGCTGTCAGCAGCGATGTCGAGCGCGCCAAGCATGCCGAACAGCGATAATTATATCATCACATATGAAGTAGATCAATTGCTGATCAGGCTGGCAACATCCTCTGGTAATTAGGGATAATTAGGGGATAACCAGAAGGGTCAGGTAGTTCCGGGCCGGTTGCAGAAGGTATCACAAAAGTGTAGAATGAGCCTGTTCCCGGAGTACCCAGAGGCAACGGCATCGGACTCGGGTCTCTTCGATACGTAGAGGGAGGCGCTCTCATGGAAAAGGCGACCAAACTTAAGGACGGCACGGATGTTCTCCTCCGTTCGATGACGAAGGATGATCTTGAGAAATCTCTGGCCTTTTTCCAGGGCCTCCCGGAAGAGGACCGGACCTACCTGCGACGGGACGTGACCAAGCGGCGGTTCGTTGAGGAGCGTATTCGAGAGATCGACTCGGGTAGAGTAAAGCGGCTCGTGGCCGTTGTCCGGGGCGAGATCGCGGCGGACGGAGCCCTGGAGCTGGCCGACCATGGCTGGGGAGAGGACGTGGGGGAGATCCGTCTCATCATCGCTCGCCCCTACCAGAGAAAGGGCTTGGGCCTGCTGATGGCAGGCGCCCTCTATGAGCTCGCCGCCGGTTCCGGCGTGAAGGAAATCGTGGTCAGGATGATGCGCCCTCAGAAGGCGGCCCGCGGGATCTTCCGGACACTGGGCTTTCGGGAAGAGGTTTTCCTTCCCGACTACGCCAAGGACCGCACAGGGAAGAGACAGGATGTGATTCTCGGACGCTGCGATCTGGAAGCCCTCTGGCGCGAGTTGGAACACTACATGGGAGACTCAGACTGGCAACGGACCCGATAGAACAGGGGTAGGAGCTTTAGGAGCCTAAAGATTTAGGAGACGTGGTCAGCTTTGTTACCCTGTTACGGGCTTCCTTCTGTCATCAGAGGCGACAGGCTCATCTCACGAGGACAACCTTCTGAACGGTCGTCTGCAGGCCGGCTCTGAGGTTCACGAAATAGACGCCCGGGGCCAGGGACTCTCCCGACTTGCCGCGCCCGTCCCACGCCAGTTCGTGATCACCCGCGGGCCACTCTTCGCCGTTCACGAGATTCCGGACCACTCGCCCGGCCACATCGTGAATCGTCACGGTCACGAGCGATGCTTCGCTCAGCCGACACCGGAGTTGCGTTGCCGGGTTGAAGGGGTTGGGCGTCGCCGGGAAGAGCACGGGGCTGCTCGCCACCCGGGCCGGGCCCCAACGGTCTTCGACCTCCGCCAGCGGGCTCTTGGGATGCGCCAGCAGGAACTCGACGACCAGGCGGCTGAAGTCCTCGGATGGAGTCGGGCTGTGTGCGCCGCCCACGACTTCCCACAGCTCAGCGGATCCGTCGGGTTCGCAATCGGTGTCGTAGCGGTAGACATTCGTCTCGTCGCCGGGAACGTCGGCATCGAGGTCCAGAGCAGGAGGCGTGAGCACCCCGGTGTTCGCGCATCCGTCGAACCCCGCCCACTGTTCCACCGTCTCAACGGCCCCGGGATAGGGCGCCGCCCAAGAGCCACCGTTGAAGGAAATCACCTGATCGGCCGTGCCGTGGACCTGAAGCACGTGTACCGGAGAGGCGGGTGAACAATCGGACGGATCATCGTAGGTGGCCCCGGCCAGGCTGGCGATGGCGGCGATGGTCTCGGGATGCTCACAGGCCATGCGGTAGGACATGAAACCGCCATTCGAATGTCCGATGAAGTGGATGCGGTCGGAGTCGACATTGAGTTGCAGCCGGATCTCATCGATGAGCGCCATCAGGTAGCCCACGTCGTCGACTCCGCTGCCGAAGAAGTTGCAGCAGGCGTCCGTGGCGTTCCAGAAGTGGTTCCCGAAGAAATCCACTGTGCCATCCGGATACAGGTAGAGGAAGCCGTACTCCTCGGACAGGGGCAGGAACCGGTAGTGTGCTTCCTTCCCCTCCCCGGTTGCGCTGTAGCCATGGAGTAGGAATACGAGTGGTGCGGGGACTTCCGCGTCGTACGATGAAGGCACGTGAACCGTGACCGGGCCTCGACCGAGATCGATCATAATGTCGGCATATGCCGGGAACCCCGCGGCAGCGAGTAGACCTCCGCAGATGCTGAAGGCGACGGCTGTTCGTTTCACTTTGCTCCGCACGACTCTCCCCTTCTAAGCGCACGTTCGCGTGTCGCTTACTCTCAAACCGATACGAGTCTAGCACATTTCTTCGCAGTTTTCATCTCGACTGTCGGCGGGCAGAAGGGCGCCGCCATCTTCCCGGGGTTGTTTGGGGACGGACCACTCTTCAGGATAGCTGCTTTTGTGACTATAGCCTAGGGTCACGCTTCTAAAGACGAAGACACCTACCCAACGTCGTCTCCAGTCCATTGGCAAACTCCCCAGCACTCCAAGGTCGTCCGGTGCGCTTCCAGAGATGCGATCATCAGTCAGGTGACGCTCGGTCCTGATACGCCGCGCGACTCATAATGCCAAATCGGACAATAGATTCTGTAGATGAGTAGTCTGTCCCGAAATACCTGTCCCGAAATAGCCGACCTTGGATATGTCCTTTCCCGTACCGTCGCGCCCTGCTAACATCACCTGTTGTCAGGCGGGAAGAGATCTGCGGCGCCACCGGTCTTCAGCCGAGGTGCGGGATGAAGCTCGAGAGGACTCCGACAGTCACAGCCCTGCTCACTGCCCTTCTTATCCTCACCGCCACGTGTGCCGACGAAGACGAACCCACCGCGCCGGCAAACACCGCCCCAACCGCCTGCTTCACGGCCTCCCTCGATTCGGGCACCCCGGAAACCGTGTTCCGGTTTGACGCGTCCTGTTCGTCCGACAAGGAGGACGCAACCGCATATCTCGAGATCCGGTGGGACTGGGAGAACGACGGGACCTGGGACACCGATTGGACCACGGCAATGACCGCCACCCGCCAGTTCACGGGAGCAGGCCGGAAAACGGTCAGGCTGGAGGTGAGGGACACGGGAGGACTCACCAGCCGGACGACGAGACATGTGGAAGTCCCACGGCCTCACCCGATGGTTCTGGTTCCGGCGGGCACGTTCACCATGGGAGACGGGACGGCCGACTGCGGTGAGGACGAACACATGGTCACGCTCACACATACCTTCTACATCGGGAGGAACGAGGTCACGAATCAGGAATACAGGGATGCCGTGCAATGGGCCTACGATCAGGGTTACGTGACGGCGACCCCCTTCTCCGTCCGGGACAATATGGTCGGCAGCTTCGCGGAGCTGGTCGATCTGAACGCTCCCGACTGCAACCTCTCGTTCGAAGGCGGGACGTTCACCGTTGAGCCGGGGAAGGAAGACAACCCGATGATCGAGGTGTCCTGGTACGGGGCGGCGCGGTACTGTGACTGGTTCAGCATGCAGGAACATCTGCCCCAGACGTATCCGAACACCGGCGACTGGGCGTGCAACGGGGGGGATCCGTACGGCGCGCCCGGCTACCGGCTCCCGACGGACGCCGAATGGGAGTATGCCGCGCAGTTTGATGATGAGAGACTCTACCCCTGGGGAGATGAATCCCCCGACCGAAGTCTGGCCAGTTACGACAACAGTCTGGAGTGGCCCGCGCCGGTGGGGAGCTATCCGGCCGCGCCCCCGGCACTGGGTCTTCACGACATGGCCGGCAATGTCTGGGAGTGGTGCAACGACCGGCATCTCTGCAGCCTGGGGACAGATCCGCAGACCGACCCGGTGGGGCCGAGCACGGAGGCGCATCGGGTCGTCCGCGGCGGCTCCTGGGCCGACGACGCCTCCTGCCTGCGCTGTGCCCACCGGAGTCCGAGGGATCCGTCGTACACGTCTCCCTCTCTCGGATTTCGTATAGCGAAGTCGATTTACGGCCGGAGATCAGACTTGGTATTTCAGGGAAGCCGGAGTCCGGCCGTCGACCGGATCGGTGGGCGATTGCTTCGACAACGCCCTCTGCGAGTCGTTCTTCGCAACGCTGGAATGCGAGTGTCTGGATCGACAGAGATTCAGGACTCAGAGAGAAGCACGGATGGTAGTGTTTGACTTCATCGAGGGCTTCTACAACCCGTACCGCCGTCATTCGGGGCTGGGTCACCTGTCACCCGTCAACTACGAGAGGAAAAGCCGTGTCCAAGCGGCATACATTTCAGGGACAGGCTACGAATTAGCCCAACTGCTTGTTCGACTTGGTATTAGGGCCTCGCTTGTAGAGAGTGAGCGATCTGCCACTGCTTCCACCGCAGGACCGGTCCGCGTGCGTGTGCCCGCGGATACCCTCAATCCTCCAATCTATTACAGGCCAATGCATTGTTGAGTTTCGTAGTCTGTCCCGGAAATACCTGCCCCGAAATACCTCCCCACCCCACCCATCACCACTCCTCACTCCCCCGATCCACTCCCCGCACCCCGTACTTCGCACTCCGTACTCCGCACTGTGTGTTTATTGGCTGCGGGCACAACGAAACCCCACGCCGTAGTTCGAGAACGACGGGCCCCAGCCGAGCCGGAAGGCGTTGCGCAGGATGTCGGCGTCGTCGTCCCACGACCCGCCGCGCAGCACCCGATCCGAGCCCGCGCCCGGTCCAGTCGGATCGGTCTCGGAAGACGTGCCCAGATTGCACGTGTGCCAGTCGTTGCACCACTCCCAGACGTTCCCCACCATGTCGTACAAGAGCTCCCCGCCAATCGAGGGCGCTCCGGGATAACTGCCCACGGGTGAAGTCCAACCCACGCAGTGGCTTCCAGTCCCGTAGTAGTCCCAAAAGTTCGCCCGACTGCAATCCGGACCCTGGTTTCCCCACGGGTAGATCCGCTCGTCGTCGTACTGGGCCGCATACTCCCACTCCGCATCCGTCGGGAGGCGATAGCCGCTCGCTCCGTAAGGATCCCCACCGTTGCACGACCAGTCGCCGCTGTGCGCATACGCCCGCGGCAACCCCTCCCGCATGCTCAACCAGTCACAATAGCGCGCCGCTCCATACCACCAAATCCGATTCACCGGGTGGTCGGCCGGGTCGTAGCCGCCCGGGTACGCTGCTTGGGCCTCAGAGGACTCGCGAAGGCTGAACAGACCCCCGCTGAACTGGATCTCGCAGTCCGTATCGGTCAGATCCAGAAGCTCCTCGGTGCTCCCATCCAGGTTGTCCCGCACCGATGAGGTCGTGGCCGTCACATACCCGTTGTCATACGCCCACTGGACCGCCTCCATGTACTGCTGGTTGGTGACCTCGTACTGCCCAATGAGGAAATCCCCCGTGAGGGTTACCTGATGCTCATCCGTGCCACAGTGGGCTACCCCGTCCCCCATGATGAAGGTGCCCGCAGGGACCGCAACCGTCGGTATGGGAATATCGTAGTAGAAAGTCAGACTGTCGACGCTGGATACAAGGAACTCGGTAACCGTCTCGCCCTCATGCACACGCATCTTCCATTGCCCGTGACCCACAGTCGGCACAAGCATCGTGGCCGTAACCACTAAAACCATCATCCATCGTTTCATGGCTTTACTCTCCTCTTCATGCCCATCGTCTCGATCAGTTGCTACCAGCATCGCTCGTCGGTACCCGCTCACGGCAACAGGATCATCTTCCGGCTTTCGCTGATCCCGTCTGCAGCAAGGTTGTAGAAGTAGACCCCGCTCGCCACTTTGCGTCCGGACTCATCCCGTCCGTCCCATCGCACGCTGTGCGAACCGGCGGCACGTCGATCCTCCACCAACGTGCGGACGAGTCGCCCGCTGACAGCATAGATCTTCAGCGCAACACGCCCAGACTGCGGAAGCTCAAACTCGATCCGCGTTTCCGGAGAGAAGGGGTTGGGTCGATTCTGGAACAGATGCAGGGCCTTGATCAGCACGACCGCATCTTCCGAGCTCTCAACACTGGTGGGCTGCCACTCGAAGTTGATCCGCAGGATTGACTCCAGCGGGTATCTCTCTGTACCTCCGGCTTGCACGACGAGAAGCGTGTCGCTTTCGAAACCGATCCTTTCGATGTTGGCCAGTCCATAGATCGAACTTCCGCCGCCTACCTGCACAATCTCCAGCACGGGCTCGTCCGCTCGCACGGCCTGCGGCCACGCAAGGAGCATGAGCGATGCGACGGCCACAAGCGCTGGCAGTCTTCGTGCTCGCTTGGCAGTGTTCTTCATAGCGGTCTCCTTTACAGAATTGTAATGTCCGCCGATACTGCTAGAAGCTTACGTTCGAAACCACTGATAATCTTACCAGATGAGACACGAAAGTAAAGCATGGAGGCGGGTTTCGGAGACGCCGTGCTCGATCGGAAAGATCGAGATGTAAGTGGAGTGCCCTGCTGGAACGCTTTCCCTAACTGGTTGGCGGCGCACTTCTTTCGGGGAAATCAGGGACAGAGCCCTAATTAGATACCCGCAAGTCCAGTAATAGCTTTCGCAATCCTGATTCGGCGAACTGGGGAATTGAGGCTCTGTCCCTAGTTTCCCGGGATCCATTGCTCTATTGGTCTATTGATCTGGCGGTGCGGGGAGCTGGGAGGTGGAACTTGGGCTTCATGTTCGAAGACCTGGAGGTGTACAAGAGGTCCCTGGCGCTGGCTGAACGAATCACGAAACTGACCGCCGAATTCTCGTCAGGGACCTACGCAATTGCGGATCAACTGCGCCGCGCGGCGATCAGTATTCCGTGCAACATCGCCGAGGGGAATGGAAGGTGGCATGGGAAGGAGAGGAGACAATTCTTTATGATTGCCAGAGGCTCTGCGTTCGAGTGCATCCCGGTTCTGGATATCGCGAACAGACTTGGGTTTGTTCCGGAAGCTGAGTACTTTGCCCTCAGGGATGAGATCGACCAGATCTGCCGGATGCTCACGAGTCTGGCGCAGGGCGCTGAAGCGAATCGCAGAAGACCGAGGAGCGGATTGGGATAGATCAATAGAGCAATAGAACAATAGACCGCAATGGAGCAGTGGACCTTCTAGGACGCAGTTGTCCGGAATCTATTGCTCTATTGGTCTATTGATCTAGCCCTTTGCTCCATTGCTCTCCGCCGCCGTCTTCCGCCATCTTTCCAGTCCACTGGAGTCCCCCCAGTCCCTAAGTCAGGCAAACACAAGAGCAGATCAATAGATCAATAGAACAATAGACCGCAATGGAGCAGTGGACCTTCTAGGACGCAGTTGTCCGGAATCTATTGCTCTATTGGTCTATTGCTCCATTGCTCCGCCAGCACGCGAAATCGCCGAGGCTAACCGTCGGCGGTCGCTCGTGCTGGCCAGTCTTGGAGATATTTTGGAGACGGGATGTCAC
>CAZSXU010000012.1:0-90908 GCA_964610505.1 uncultured bacterium
CCGGATCGGCCTCACATTCGATGGAGAGCGTATCGCCCGGTCTCACGATGGAGGGGATGTTGACCAACGGGCGCATGATCACCGTGAGCGTGTCGCCGATGGGGATGGGCTCTGTGGCCCCGGGAACAAGATCGAAGTCACAGGTCTCAGCGGTGCCTTCCTCGATCGCGATCCAGTGGTCGTCGCTCAGGTATCCGGCGGCCGAGGCCCAAAGCTGCCAATCGCCCGGCGCGAGTGTGGCCGTTGCCTGACCGGACGCGTCCGTTTCCATGGCGAGATACGGACTGCCCAGATCGTCATGAGCCATGATGCCTGCATCCTCAATGGGTCCGGAAGTCGACTGGTCGGTCACCGTACAGTTGACGGTTCCCGTCGGCGTGCCCTGGATCTGGTGGATCACGGTTGCCACCGAGGCGACATCGCGACCCGCGATGATGAGATCGCGGCCGAAGAGGGCCGAATCACCCGGCGCGAGTGTCACGGTCCTCACGTTCATGTCGGACCAGGCGCCGCCGTGGGGACCCCAGATGTCCCCCAGGGGACTGAGGTAGCCGTAGGAAACCTCGTCGGCCGTCCCGGCAAGCCACGGGATGATCGTGGTGCCGGCGACATCGTACCCGTAGCCGGGCGCGAACTTCTGGCACCCCCCCCAGGCGAAGGCGTCCCCCAGCTCGAAGTTGCTGACGGTACTTGCACCCATGTTCGTCACCGTGGTGGTCAGGACCAGATGCTCCGCGTCCTCTGCCAGCGAGTATTCGGTGATCACGTCCAACGCCGGGTTGTCCGAATCGACGCCCGCGGCGCGAACGATCGCAGGCCCACCGCCGGACCCATCGTCGAGGATCTCCAGCCAGTCGTAGACCGCTTGCCGGGGCCAGGCGTCGTCGAAGTAGGTGTAAAGCTCAGATAAACCGTCGATGCGATCGGTGCTCAATGCGCCGTCGATGACGTTGCCACCGCTCATGGCGTACTGGATCGTGTGCCCCAGGGCGCTGATCACGACGACTACCTGATCGTTTTCCATCATCAGATCGCCCAACTGGCCACCGGCGTTGGAACCCGAGAGCAGCTGTCCCGGTGAGTCGATGTAGTAGGCCGACACCGAGGCGGCCGCCGGCGAAGAGCAGACTGACAGAAGAAGGAGCGACGGAAGAACGGTCGAGATGAGTTTAGAAATACGCATGATGCCCCCGGGAGTTAGCTCTAGAATGATAACCTATATTATAGCATACCACAAGAAGGGGCCTGAACGCAACCGCAATCCGGGGTCAGCCACCCAGTTAAGGAAGGAGGACAATCAGCACCTTCGAGCTGGGGAGGTTTTGAGAGTGAGGGATGGCGGACCGGAATGGGGGATGATTTTCCTTTTCCGAGTCTCGGGATCTGGTGGAACGGAGGATCTGCCTCCGCTTCAGGCCCGGAACAAGCTGACAAAGCTAACTACGCCCCGAAGGCCACCCGAAGGCCGTCCGGCCGGCAGCCCCACACAACACCGATTTCCATTGGCCGGGCCGGCTTCGGGGCGGAAAGCCTGGAGATCGGTGTTGTGATGCCGGGATAAAAAGATGGGTTCTTGGGAGTAAGGTGGGTTATCCTGATCCGGGTAGGATCCCTCTCGAAAAAAGGAGAAATGAACCATGAAAAAGCATTCGGCAGCTTTGATTCTTCTATTGAGTGCAATGCTAATGTCTCCATCGTGTGACAACAGAACTGAGCCCGAAGAGAAGGAGGTCGCCACCCCCACGGTGAACAAGGGATATCTCTTCTCAGCCATTCTTTTCGGCAACACGCCTCTGGGAGAGCGCTGGGCCGAGCTGCGACCCGAAGCCGAGAAGCTCTTTCCCAATCTCAAGTTGAAACCGGTCCCCGACCTGCACGTGACCATCATCTACATCGGAGGAGAGTGGGACGCCGAGAAGCTTGCGGCGCTCCGGCAGACGGTTTCGATCCCGATCGAGGAAACCATCCGCCTGAACCCGGAGATCGCCTACTTTGGAAGAAACAACCATGTCATTGCCGTGGAGCTGAAGGGCATTCCAGAGGAGCTGCAGGAGCGGATCATCGGCGCGAAGATGAAGCTCAACGAAGCCGGATTGAAGAGCCCGGACAAGTATGATGATTCCTTCCGCGCGCATGTCAGCATCGCGCAGGCCAAGGACAAGCCGCCGACGGAGGAACAGGCCCGGGAACTTGAGGCATTCAAGGAATGGATAGAGTCCAGGCTTGATTTCTCAACCCTGGGCGTCGTACTGGACTCAACCATGCCGATCCAATGGATGCTTGCGGGCGCAACCCGCCCGACACCCGTCCCGGAATACATCACGGCCGAGAGCTTCCTATCGGCCCGTTGAGGCCAGCCACCGTGAGCGGACCCGTCTGACCCGCCCGAGGTTTCCGACCGATCTGACCGGTCGGATCGGTCCGACTCGTCCGCGCAGATTCCGGGGTCGGATCTTGCAATGCAGCATGTTTGAGGGTAAGTGTCCAAGTGACTAACGTTAACAGCGCGCGGCCGCGTGTGCCGACCCACGTGGAGTGACTGGGGCGAAAGATTGAGATGGCAACGGATTAGACCCCAGAATGTGTCACTGCAAGATCCGACCCCGGCGCGGACCCAGCACGCGCCGCGGCACGCCTGGCCATTCTCCTCCATGTGCTCCGTGCCTCTCGGGTGAAAGCTTCTGGCCCGTCGACAGCTGTGCTACAATGGCAGCGGAGAGTGAAGAGGAAAAACCAAGAATGAAGAGAGGGGTGTGTCCTTCGATAGGGACAGTCACCCCTTTCTGTGCGGGATATTGCAGCCGGGGAAGAAGCATAGATGAGTATCTATCTCGACATTGAGACGTCCTTCGACCGCAGGATCACGGTGATCGGTTTCTACTCGAAGCAGACGGGTCTTGTGCAACGGGTCGCCCCGAAGATCAGTCGACGCGCTATCGACCGCGTATTACCGAGGGCTCGCAAGCTATTCACCTTCAACGGACACTGCTTCGACTTGCCCGTGATCCGGAAGGAACTCGATCTCTGCCTGCGTTCGCAGTACGAGTCGCACGACCTGAGGTTCATTGGAAATCGGATGGGGTTCTATGGCGGGCTCAAGGCGGTTGAGAAGCAGCTGGGGATCCGGCGTGAGCTGCCGGACATGGACGGCTGGGATGCCATGCGTCTGTGGTCGCAGTACCAGAATCACGATGATCAGGAAGCGCTGAAGACGCTTCTCCTGTATAACAAGGAAGATGTAATGAATCTGATTCTTCTCCGGAAGGAGATTGAGAGAATGGGGGCATCGGCTCGGGCGGGCGGTCCTTGACTCGGCAGGCCGAAGAAGTTATCCTGAGCAGCAGTTCACAGAAGAGCGACCGGCGGGGCTTTGCGAGTGCGAAGCCCCTCGTTTCTAAACGCCGATCGCTCTTCTGGTTTCCGGGCACAGAGGGCCGAGGTAGTGGGAGAAGGATGAGAAGGCCCTGGCAGTGAGGAGGAAGTACACGTCGGACCAGTCCGAAGACCCTGACAAGTCAGACGGCACGACGGCCGGGCTCTCTACGGCCCAACACCAATTGCTCGGGCGATCTCGGTTCTTGTTGTAAATACAAGAGTTAAGGATCCAGCGCAAGCACGGCCCACGGAAGAAATCAGCGAAATACGCTTTCGTTTGACAAAGCTGTGGCAACCACTACACAATAGATATGTCTGATTCCCCGATCCGGCGGCTTTGTGCGCTCGGTGAAGAGGCCCGCGGGAGTCTTCTCCAGCCCCTGGAGGTGCTATGATGTCTCTTCGCAATCGAGGTTGGCCGACTCACGTTCTGCATCTCGCCTGTGCTGCAGTGATCTGTTCTCTCCTGATAGCGGCGGAGGCGGACGCCCAGTCGCGTCCCATGTGGATCGCGTTCGATTCGACTCCGCCGGGCTCGCCCGCCGTCATCGTCTTCGACGAGAACCAGTCCAACGCCACCGATTCGTTCTTCGATGTGTTTATCCACGGATTCTGGTCGATCGACAAGGTGGACCCGGCCACGGGACAACATTACCAGAAGATCGAGGTCCCGGGGATGGGCACGATCAGCGAAACCGGCGCGCCCGATCTTCCCGCGCTCACCCTCGAGATGGCCATCACAACGGGCGCAACGAGTGCAACCCTGGTGGAAACCACGTGGCTCGCCGGCTGGAACACGTGGGACTATCTCGTCTGGCCGCAGCCGCTCGATGAGCTGGACCGCGAAGAGGGGACCCCGGAACGGTTCGTCAAGAACGACAGTCTCTACCAGCTGAATGTTCCATGGCCGGTGGAACACGGAACGAATCCGACCACCCGCATGACCCTCGGTTCGATCCCTGCCGCCGCTGCGACCGTCTACCCCGTGAAGTGGAACCCGTCTTCCGGCGTGATCCAGGTCGGCACCCACGCGCGCTACCACTACTCTCACGGAGTCTTCCAGAAGGGCGCGGCCGACTTTCCGCTCTTCACCCGGGAACGGATCCGGCAGGCTGAGATCAAGTTCGACAACTGGCCGGCCGTGGACGACATCGTTCTCCCGAATCCGGTCTTCTACGACGGCGAGTATCTCTTCATCACGCCCTCCGAGTATCTCGACGAGCTCGATCCCCTGATCAAGCAGAAGAAGGCCCGCGGCTTCCACACGACCGTCGTCACCTCCGGCGTCACGCGATCAACGTGCGCGTCGATCCGGACCGCCATCATCAACTGGTACAACAGCACGCCGGCGTGGCGGGACCACTACTGCCTCCTGGTGGGCGACGTCGATGTCATCCCGCTCTGCACGGCGCCCATCGAAAGCGAGGATTACCCGTCCGGATTCCCCACGGAGGACCTCTACGGATCCGTCAACGGAAACGATCTGGATGAAGAGGTCTACGTGGGGCGCCTCTCGGTGGATACGGGGGCGGATGTGACCGAGCAGGTCGAGCGCATTCTCAACTACGAGGACACGCCCGAGCTCTACTGCTGCTACGACAAGGTCACCCTGGTAGCGCACAAGGAAGGGGCCCCGAGGAAGTACGTGGGGGCCCACGAGTCGGTGAGAAACGCCACCTACGCCGTGCCGCCCGTCTTCACGACGCGCTACGGAAACGGGATTGCCCCGGACGGTTTTGTCACCCACGACATCAACGAAGGGCTCGGGCTCGTTGCGTACCGCGGCCACGGAAGCGCAACCGCCTGGACCGACTGGAACGCCCATGGCGATGACTACGACGAGGAAGATATCGACAATCTCGACAACGGACCCCTCACGCCCGCCGTCTGGTCCTTCGCCTGCCAGAACCATAGCCTCGAGACCGAGGACTGTTTCGGTGAGTACATCATGAACCGGGGTGAGGACGGCGCGGTTTCCGTCTATGCGTCGACGGTCGACTCCTACACCGATCAGAACCACGAGCTCGACCGGCGGATGTTCCGGGCGGTCTATCATCTGGGCCTGACGACACAGTCTCACGCCATCGAGTATGCCGAGGCGAAGATCATCGAGATGGGCTGGAAGAGCAATCCGTGGATGTATCTCCTTCTGGGTGACCCCGACATGCAGATCCGGCGGAGGAACCCGGGCGTGTGGCTCGTCAACGCTCCCGACACGATTGAGACCTGCCCCTCACCGCCCTGTTTCCTTGATGTCCTCGTGATGGACGAGCAGGGCGGACCGGTCGAGGATGTGCTCGTGGCGGCCTGGAAGCCCGGTTCGGTCGGGCCGACGAAGTTCAATGGGCCGGATGAGGTCTTCGACAACCGATACACGCTGGGAGACGGTTCGGCTTCCGTTCCGGCGGAACCGATGACGCCCGGGTGGCTCTACTACACGATCCAGGATGATGCGGGCAATTCGCTTCTCGATTCGGTGTGGGTGGCTGGGGAGGCGGTCACGGCGGCGAACGATGGAGCGGCGGGCGCCGGTGTGAGGGAGCTCGACGGCCGGCGCGCGGCCATTCTCGACGCCAGCCCGAACCCGTTCAATCCGGCTGTGACCATTCGATTCGCGCTGGCCGCGCGGGGGCCGGCAACGTTGGATGTGTACAACTCCGCGGGACAGAGAGTCCGCAGGCTGGCCGAGGGCGATCTCCCCGCTGGAATCAATCACGTGCGCTGGAGCGGGACGGATACGAACGGGGCCCGCGTGGCCGCGGGAATCTATTTCGTGCGGTTGAGTGTGGGAGGGGTGGAGGATATCCGGAAGGTGGCACTGGTGAAGTAGCGAGAAGGTGAAACGGCGATGGACTAACGGCCTTGGCCACAGATTGCACAGATGAGTTCGGGGCTCGGACCGGTGCGAAACCTCGGACGATTGGGATGAGTCGGACCCGTCGGAGGAAGGTGCATCACGACACCTGTTGCCTCACGGGGGGCCGGCGAATATAATGCCTTGCAAGCGCCCTGACTTCAGGGGGGAGACCGACAATCCGGGTAGGACCGCTCTTTTCGGAAAAGGAGGACATGTGGATTTTCTGAATCGGTTCAAGAGCATCCAGACTGTGGTGGAGTTCTCCGCCGGCGAGACGATCTTCTACGAGGGCGATCCGGGAGACGCGATGTACATCGTGCTGGAGGGGGAGATCGATGTCCAGGCGCACGGTCGATCGGTCTTCAAGGCAGCCAAGGGAGAAATCCTCGGTGAAATGGCCCTCATCGATTCGGGACCCCGTAGCGCCTGCGCGATAGCTCTTACGGACTGCAAGCTGGCGAAGGTGGATAAGGAGCGATTCCTGACGGTCGTGCGGCGGGATCCCGAGGTCTCGCTCCAAGTGATGGAGATCCTCGTGCACAGGCTTCGCTCGATGGATGCGAAAACCTGATGGGGCCTCATTCGTCGGGGGAGCAGGTAACCCGGCCGAGAGACCGGGGAAAGAAGAAAGGGGAGAGCGGAGGGAACGGGGTTTGTCTCACGGCCGTTCTGCCCGCGCTCCCGAATCCGCGTATCTCCGCTTCTCCCCTGATGCTCCGTTGACGGCGCCTACCGGAAAAGCGATTTCACATGACTCCACGTATCGCCGTCCTTCTCCGGGACGGCGGTTGTACTATAGCAGGGAGGCCCGACGCATGGGCACGGATTGCAGCCCACACCCTCGACCATGTTGACGTCCACCCAGCCGGCGCGGCCGTTGCCGTGTGCGCTCAGCGGATAGACGATGTTGGCCCCTCCGATGCAATCGCCGACCCCGGCCCAGCCGGCCACCGGGTGCTCGAACACGCTGACCCTTCCGGGCCCGGTCGCAAAGAGCGACAAGATCCCGGCGGCCACCGGTCCCACGGGCCCGATGCAATCGTACCAACCCTGGTAAACCCCGTCGCCCTCCTGATGAATCGCCCCGTACGTGTAGTCCGCGCAGGACTGCCAGTCGATGAAGTTGAGGTTCTCCGTCCAGGCCAGGCTGTACTGCGCGGTCCGGAACCCGTGGGACGCAGGATTCCACCCCTGGCCGCAGACGAACACATAGAAGTCGAGGAAAGTCCCCGACGCGGCCGTCACGATGCTGAAACAATCGAGGATCCCATGATCGTCACAACTGCCTCCCGGCTCCTGACAGTGGAGAGCGATCGCGGCATCGGGGTTCTCTCCAAGCGAGGTGTAGCAGGGCTCGCCGACGCACGGACAGGGATTGCACCCCGGGTCGAGCATGCCCACGGTCGCCCAACCCGCACGCCCGTTGCCGAGCGGAGTGGGAAGAACCACATCGATTCCCATCATGCAGTCTCCGACTTCGGCCGTACAGGTCTCTCCGTGAGGAATCACCGCCACCGCACCGGGAGACATCGGAAGGAGCGTGAGAATCCCGACGGGCACCGGTTGGCCCAGCGCAGGCTGGCACGCGAGGAACTCCTGATACACACAGTCACCCGGGTGCGCGATCGTTCCGTTCGTTGTCCCGTGGGGAAACGTCACGCACGTCCGCCACGCGACAAACAGCCATTCCTCCGGCCAGACCAGCCCGTAGCGCGCAGACATGAATCCTTCGGACCCCGGAGTCCAGCCATGGCCGCAGACGAAAACGAAGAAGTCCAGGCTTTCGCCTGTGCTCATCCACTGGGTGACGATCTCGAAGCAGTCACTGACTCCGTGGGTGTCGCAGTCCTCTCCGACCGGCTGCACGTGAAGCGCGATACCGATGTCCGGGTTCTCTCCGGCAACCACCGTCGACGCGACTCCCAACGCGACGGTCAAGATCAACAGCAAACGTAGCATCTCGACACCTCCTTGAAGTGGTTGTGTGGCGGCAGTTCACTCGGTACGGATTGCGTCAGGAACCCGAATGTGTCACTCTGCTGCGCACAGGTCCGAGATGCTTCTCGCGGCTCCGGGGGTGGGGGAAGATGTGCGGCATGCTGTTTCGGCGACCCGCGCCCGGTGGGCCGCGCGAGCCTTTCTCGGCCGAGACAAGAGATGTTATCCACTAGCGATAACAAACTTCGATAGAATACTAGCATAAAGGAAATGCAATATCAAGAAGGAAAGACCAAAGACAAGGGGCGGGTTCGGCCAAATGGCCGGAGAAGCCCGCCCCATAGACCACGGACCCCGGCCCGGCAGAGGGGTGAGAACGGGGATCGGTCAAGGATGAGAGTAGAGACGACAGAGAGAGGGGACCGGGTTCCTCGCTTGCGGATTCCGGAAATCGGGCCAGGGTCATCTTGACCCGGCCCCCGTCCGTCAGTAATATAGTATATATGGAAAGCCGAGCCGCCCGTTGTGGGCATACATCGGGACATCCGATTCCTTCCGGTGTGAGGGTTTGTTGTATTTTGGCATCAAGAGAGGACCGGCGCCGGCCATGCGAAAAGCCCTCGCAGTACTCGTGATCCCGCTGATGCTATCGGGCTTTGCCGCAGACGCCTGGGCGGAGTCGACTCGGATTCCCCTCTCGGGCGAGGAGCCGGGAATTCGCCTCCTCGGTCGGAAGAACGACGGGCTCACCTTCCGCATTACCCTGGGCCGGCTCTCGGTCGTCGACGTCACCACTCCCGAGGGCGAGTTCGCTCGCCTGAGTCTTCCCGGCTTCCATGCATCGAAGGAGATCGGCAAGCCCGAGCTCCCTATGGCCAATCGACTCCTCGAAATCCCGCACGGCGCAAAGATGTCCGTGGAGGTGCTCGGCTTTGAGACCCACGAGATCGCGCTTTCCGATGTCGGAGTGGAAACGCAGCTTCTGCCCGTACAGCCCAGCGTTCGCAAGGACGCGAACCGGGAGACGCTCGAGTTCCACGTCGACCGCACGATCTACACCCAGAATCGGGATTACGGAATCGAATTGGCGCGAGCCGTCGATCTGGGCCGCATGCGCGGTGTCAGGATCGGGCGCCTCGAGGTGGCCCCCGTAGCGTACAATCCCGGATCGGGAACCCTCACCGTCCGCGAGCACATCGATGTGGCCGTTCGTTTTTCCGGGGCGGACGCCAAGGGAGACACGGAGCTCAAAGCCGCCACAACCAGCCCCTTTTTCGAACCCGTCTATCGGATGCTGGCGGGTTACAAGGGATATCATGACACGTATCCGGATCTTCTCACGGGACCGGTGACCTATGTGATTGTCTCGGATTCCATGTTCCAGGGGCAGCTCCAGCCCTTTGTCGAGTGGAAGACCGAACAGGGGTTCGAGGTCATCGAGGCGTACACCGACGATCCCCAGGTGGGGGCCGACACGACCTCGATTCGAGCCTATCTCCATGATCTCTACGAAGGAGGCACGCCGAAATCTCCCGCGCCCACGTTCGTCCTGTTTGTGGGTGACGTCCTGCAGATTCCCGCCTTCACCAGGGGAGGGTGCACGACCGACCTCCCGTACTGCGACGTGACGGGGGACGACATTCCCGAGATGTACTACGGGCGTTTTTCGGCCGGCACGACCTCGGAACTGCAGCCACAGATCGACAAGACGCTTGAACACGAGATGTACGAGATGACCGACCCGTCGTACCTGGGCGAAGCCGTGATGATCGCCGGCTATGACTACAGCTATGCCGCGACCCATGCCAACGGCCAGATCAACTACGCCACGACGTACTACGTCAATCCTGCGCACGGGGTCGAGAGTCACACGTATCTTCACCCCGAATCCCAGGCGCAGGATGCGGCGGTCATCTCGGACGTGAGCGCGGGGTGCGGTTTCGTGAACTACACCGCGCACGGGAGTATCGTCGGCTGGAACGACCCGGCCTTCAGCCGATATGACGTGGCCGATCTCGAGAACGCACACGAGTATCCGCTGATCATCGCCAACTGTTGCCTGACCTCGAGTTTCTCGTTTCCCGCGTGCTTTGCCGAGAGTTGGCTGCGCGAGGAGAACGGGGGCGCCGTCGCGTACATCGGGGCGTCCTCCGCAACATACTGGGATGAGGACTACGACTGGGCCGTGGGCAACGACGGCGTAAGCGGAGTGGAGTTCGTCGATCCTTCTCCGACCTACGAGGAAACGGGCCTGGGCGTTTACGACGGGATGTTCCACGACCGCGGGGAAGAATTCGGCCAGTGGTACATCGCGGCGGACGCGCACATCTTCTGCGGCAATCTGGCGGTGATGGAGTCGGGCAGTCTGCATATTTCCTATTACTGGGAGATCTACAATCTGATGGGGGATCCCAGCCTCGCCGCGTATCTGGGGGTGCCCGACGAGCACGGTGTGACGCTGCCCGGGAGCATTGATCCTCTGGACACCGAAGTGAACGTGGCGGCGGATCCCAAGAGCTACGTGGGGATCACGGAGGACGGTGTGCTCCTGGGAAGCGCGCTGGTGGGGCAGGACGGTACGGCCGTGGTACCGATCTCGCCGCCGGGGGGAAAGGGGAACATCCACGTCGTGGTGACTGCGCAGAACAAGATTCCCTACCGTGCGGACATCCCCGTGACGGCGGTTCAGGAAAACTGCCTGCTGGCGTCCGCCGACTCGTTGGATTTCGGGGGTGTGATTCAAGGGGTCCGGCCGGGCGCGTCGATCTCCCTCTGGAACCTGTGCACGGGCTCGCAGGAGTGGGCGGTGACCCGGAAACCGGATTGGCTCTCCGCCGATCCCGAATCGGGAACCCTGGCCTCGGCGCCCACGTCGGTGCCGGTGTCCGTGACCCTGAACGTCGATACCCTTCAGGTGGGCGCAACCTACACCGACCTGGTCCAGTTTGAATCCGCAGAAGGGATCTGCTCCCTCTACGTTTCGGTGGAGGTGAGAGACTCCGATCTTCTGGCCGCGCCCGTGATCCGCTCTCCAAGGGATTCCGTCGTGGTGGCGAGTCTCACGCCCTCGCTGGTCGTGGAGAACGCGCCCGGAAAGGGAACCGAGAATCTCTGGGTTCATTTCGAGATCGATACGTCCCTCACGTTTTCGAGCCCGGTCCTACAGCTCTCGGGAGCGGTGGCCGAGGGGGATTCCACGGCCGAGTGGCAGCCGGCGGATCTCGCCGAGAACGCGCTCTGCTTCTGGCGAGCATGGCGGGCCGACGCCTATGCCGTGGGCGACACGAGCGAGCCGGCCGCGTTCTACGTGAACTCGGTCAACGAGTGCCCGTATTCCCTGTCGCCGAGCGAGCCCGCGGCCGACAGCACGATCGTGAACCGGCGGCCGACGCTGCGGTGGGGGCTCACGGCGGATCCCGATCCCGGGGATGCGGTGAGTTACCGCGTCTTTCTCCAGGCCGACGAGGCGTGGGATTCCCTTTACGCGGGCTCGGCAGGCGAGCTTCAATGGCCGGACTCGCTCGCCGACAACTCGTCGTATCGGTGGAAGGTTGCCGCCGACGATGAGCACGGATGCCGAACCTGGTCGGTGACCTGGAGGTTTTCCATCAACCTGGAGAACGACGCGCCCGCTCCCTTCGCGCTGGTCTCACCCGATTCGAGCGGGGTGAGTTCTACGCTGCGGCCCACGTTCCAGTGGGGGGCCGCGGAAGACCCGGACCCGGACGACACCGTTGCCTACTGGATCTGGTTCTCTCCGGACAGTCTCTTTCTGGGCGCGGGGAAAGGTGACAGCGTTTTCGTGGGAGCGGCCACCGAGTATACGCCGGACGAGGATCTCTCGGACAACACGGTGTATTTCTGGAAGGTCCTGGCCGAGGATGCGGAGAAAGCCTCGGTGTGCACGCCCGTGTGGCGGTTTGCCGCCGATACGGCGCCACCGTCTTTCACCTTCGCGATCTTCCAGAATCCGGTTCTCGATCGCTATCTGGATTTTTATGCGGTGCCGTCGGAGTCGTTGTGCTCGGAGCCGGTCGCCTCTCTCCTGTGGAACGATTTCCATGCAATCGCCGAGATGACGATTCTTGATTCATCGCTCCCCATCTACCATGCGGATTTTGAGATTCCCGAAAGTGCCTGCGGTACGGCGGAGCTCCTGGGCTGCGATCCGGCGTATGTATGCGGCCGGGATACTCTGGCTTTCTGCAGCTACTGGATTACAGAGGGGAGCCCGGCTCGAATCGCCTCTCCAGATGGGAGGGCGGAACTCCTGCTGCCTGCGGGAGCGGCACCCAGGGATCTCCTGATCACCGTGTTCCCGCGCGACGCCCAAGCAGTCGCGCTTCTCAAATCCGGCGGGATCGAGGGCTTGACCGGCGAGTCACTGTGGGTCCCGGAGATGGGCCGGAGACGACCCATCGGGCGGGCCTACGGATTCGGTCCGTCGGGGAGCGGCCTGGATGCCGAGGCGACGCTGTCCTTCGAGTATTCCAGGGAGGAACTGCAGGGAGAACCGGAATGGAAGCTGGGTCTTTACCGCCTGGAGGAGGGAGAGTGGCGGCGGCTGGGGGGAAGCCGGGCAACGGGAAGCTCGAGCGTCTCGGCTCCGGTTCTCGATCTGGGCGTGTACCAGCTGCAGCTGGACCCCGAGAGACAGCGGCCGGCACCTGGGACATCCGCGCTGTGCCAGAACTACCCGAATCCCTTCAACCCGAGTACGACCATCGTCTATGAAATGGCCGATGAGGCGCGCGTGTCGGTCCGAATCTATGGCGTCGACGGCCGCCTCGTTCGAGATCTGGTCGATACGGTGAAACCCGCGGGACGACACTCGCTGGCCTGGGACGGAACGGATGGTCGCGGCGAGCGAGTGGCGAGCGGGGTGTATTTCTGTGCGATGAAGAGCGAAGAGTTCGTGGACGTGAGACGGTTGGTACTGTTGAAATAGCTGGTGGACCCTCACCCTTGCTGCCGTCGCCTACAGCGCCGGCAGCCTTCCCTCTCCAGGAGGAAGAGGGACACCCGAAGTCGCCCGGGCATACGGCCCGGGAAAAATACGGACAAGCCTCCGGCTTTCTGTAATGGACGGCGGATTGAGGGAGTTCCCCGGGGTGGTTCATGATGGGAAGAAAGCGAACGATCCTCAGAATTCTAGGTACGGGACTGGTCCTGCTTTCCTTGAGCTGCAGTTCGATTTTCGCTCCGAATGAGGGTGAGCTGACCGGCATGGTGGTCGACGACTGTGGGCGCGCGCTGGGTGGGGCGAGCGTGATGTCCTGGCCCGGGGGCGCGGCCGTGTCGAGCGATGCGAGCGGACGGTTTGTCCTCAAGGACCTTCCCGCCGGCGGATACACGCTCACGGCGGCGCGGGCCGCCTACGCGGGGAGTTCCGTAAAGGCCGATCTGGAGGAAACGGGCGGCCTCTCCTGTGCGACTCCGGAAGGGTCCGCCCCGACCATCGTTCTCTCCCTCGAGGGCTGGCAGTACTTCGCCGGCGACGATTTTGATCAGGCGATTCTGGAATTTGATGACGCGATCGCGGAGGATCCCGACTGCAAGGACGCGCACAACGGGCGGGGTTGGACCTACGCGCGCATGGACTCGCTCTCGGATGCCGCAGCGGCATTCGAAGCGGCGCTTGCGATCGACGGCACGTTTCTCGACGCACACACGGGGCTTGCCCTGGTGAGTTCCGCCGCCAATGATCACGATCAGGCCATCGCCTCGGCGATGGCGGTTCTGGATGAAGAGGGAGATGAATACGTCTTCCGGCGAGACGACAACATCGTCTCCGCCGTTCTCCGGCTTGTCCTCGCCCAGAGCTATTTTTACACCGCCCAGTACACGTCTGCCCAGGAACAGGTCGATCTTCTCGATCCCGACAACGGCCTCGATCCGGCGGATTCCGACACCTGGCGGGTCGACGGCACCGACTACTCTACGTACGAAGAAGCCCTCCTCATGACGATTCATCTGCTGGGCCTGTAAACCCCGGAAGCCTGCCACGGATCTCGCAGAGTACAAGGACTTGGAGAACGCTGGGGCAAGTCCCGGCATCAACGGGGAGGAGCTTCATTCGGGCGGCTGATGGAGAGCACTCCGGGATCGATTCTGAAACCGACACTCTCACGCGCGTTCGGCGTATGGCATAACATGTCGCCCAGGCCGGTGGTTCGGATCGCTGATCCGGACCGCCAGAGGCTTTACCCGCTTTTCATCTGTGTAATCTGTGGCTAAGGCTCTTGATCTTGACCTTGGCGAAATCCGGCGGAAAACAGCGCTTGCGCGGCCGGGGCGGGACTCCTACATTGGCACTACAAGGTGGAGCCGTGTTCCGATCCTGCGGGAGAAGGAGGCGCAGAGTGGCGGACGCCCGGGCGGAAGTCAGTGCGCTGGCGGATTCGAAGGTGCAGATCCTGAAGCATCGAGAACCGGACCCGTGTGCCCTGGTCGTCTTCGGGATCACGGGCGATCTGTCACGCCGCAAGCTGTTTCCCGCCGTCTATGCTCTGGTGAAGGACGGCGTCCTGCCTCGGGACTTCCCCGTGATCGGTGTCGGCCGGTCCGAGATCTCCCTCGATGAACTGCGGTCCCTTCTGCTCGAAGCCGCCGAGGAATTCGCCCGGTCGAGACCCATCGATCGCACCGTCTGGGATTCTCTGGTTTCATCCCTGCGGTATGTTCGGGGAGACTTCTCGAAACCTGAACTCTACGCACAGATCGGGAGCGGTCTCGACGAGGTCCGCTCCGGGCATGAGACGGGGGACAACTGCCTCTTCTATTTTGCCACGCCGTCGAACCTGTTTCCGGTGATCCTGGATGGGCTCACGAAAGAAGGACTTCTCGACAGCCGCAGAGGCCAAGACGGTTCTCTGTGGCCCCGAGTGCTCATTGAGAAACCATTCGGCCGCGATCTCGAGTCCTCGCGAGTGCTCAACGACCGGACTGCCGAGGTGATGGACGAGACACAGATCTATCGCGTCGATCATTATCTCGGGAAAGAGACGATCCAGAACATTCTGGTCTTCCGCTTCGGGAACGCCATCTTCGAACCCATCTGGAACCGGAAGTACGTCGACCACGTGCAGATCACCGCAAGCGAGTCCTTGGGCGTCGGGCGCCGGGGCCGGTTCTATGAGGAAACCGGTGTTCTCCGGGACGTGGTCCAGAATCATCTTCTCCAGATGCTGGCCCTGTCGGCAATGGAACCCCCCACTTCCTTCGACGCCGAGGCCATTCGGGACGAGAAGACCAAGGTCTTCCGAACCCTGCGGCCGATCGCGGGCGAAGAGGTCCGCCGGCGGGTCGTTCTCGGTCAATATCGGGGGTACCGGGAGGAGAGGGGCGTCTCCTCCGATTCCCGGACCCCCACCTACGCGGCGCTCGAGGTCATGATCGACAACTGGCGCTGGCAGGGGGTTCCCTTTTACCTCAGGGCCGGAAAACGTCTCTGCGACCAGGTTACCGAGATCGCCGTCCATTTCAAATCCATTCCCTTTTGTCTTTTCGGAGGCGAGACCGTATGCCCCTTCCTCCCGCGCAACGTGCTCGTGTTGCGGATTGCCCCCGACGAAGGCATCTCGCTGGACATCACGAGCAAGTTGCCCGAGGACGGGCTCTGGGTGGGAAGCGTGGAAATGGATTTCAGCTACGAGCGAGCGTTCCGCAACTCTCCCCGGGAAGCGTACGAGAAATTGCTGCTCGACTGCATGCGGGGCGAGCAGGCGCTCTTCGCCCGCCGCGACGGCGTTGAACTCGAATGGAAATTCACCACGCCCATCGTGGAGGCATGGGAATCCTCATCGGAGCCGATCTCCATCTACGAACCGGGGTCCCCGGGTCCCGAGGAAGCGAGCACACTGACCGGACACCACGGGTGCCGGTGGAGGACGATCAGGGATGCGGCCCGAACTCGTCGTCGCTGAGTCACCGGACGATTTTGCCCGGCGCGCAGCGGCCGAGATCTCCCATGACATCGAGAAAGCCGTGGCGGACCACGGCATCTGCTATCTGGCCATCTCCGGCGGGCGGACACCGGGTCCGGTCTACCAGAAGCTGGCGGCGAATGCTTTTGGTGGAGGCCTTGAACCCAATGCGGCGGAAATCTTCTTCGTGGATGAGCGATGCGTCCCGCCCAGCGACGCCCGCAGCAACTATCGGATGGCTCGGGAAACGCTCTTCTCCGCCTGCGGTGTCTATCCCGCCAACATCCACCGTGTGCAGGCGGAGCGGCCCGACCGGGAGAAGGCGGCCGCCGACTACGAAGAAGAGTTGCCCGAGAATCTGGACGTGGTGATCCTGGGCATGGGCGTCGATGGGCACACGGCTTCGCTCTTTCCGGAATCGGCGGCCCTGGACGAGACATCTCGAAGGATGGTTCCCGTAAAGGGTGGAGATCCGGATCTGTGGCGACTCACCATCACGCCTCCGGTGATCGAAGCGGCCCGCTCGATCCTGGTCGTGATTTCGGGCGCAGCGAAAGCGGAGACGGTGAAGCGCGCGATCGACGGGCCGTACAATCCGAATCACCTCCCCATCCAGCTCGCACTGGGAGGGAAGTGGATCCTCGACCGCGCGGCGGCCGGCGCACTGTGAGTACTGGGCTCGGAGGAAGGTCAAGAGCTTAGCCACAGATTTCACAGATTGCACAGACTTGGAAAACGTTGAGGCAAGTCCTTGCCTCAACGGCGGAAGTTCACGTCGGGTGTTTCGTGAGGAGTGTTATGGCGCTTGCATGTGGTAGGAGTTCCCGAGGCCATAGCGGTTGGCCACAAACCCTTTCGCCTGAGCGGGTGGTTCGGATCGTGGATCCGGACCACCGCGGGCTGTACCCGATTCTCATCTTTGAAATCTGTGGCTGAAGGGTTTGATCTTGAATCTGTGGCTGGGGGATCAGCGGAAAGGCAGGAACATGAGCGACACGAGGCTGGATCATCTTTGCATCAACACTCTGCGGACGTTGTCGGTCGATATGGTGGAGAACGCCAACTCGGGGCATCCGGGACTGCCGCTGGGCGCGGCGCCGATGGCCTTTACCCTCTGGCACCGGCATCTCCGCTACGATCCCGCCGATCCCGGGTGGCCCGACCGGGATCGCTTCGTACTCTCGGCCGGGCACGGCAGCGCGCTCCTCTACAGTCTTCTCCATCTGGCCGGGTACGATCTCACGCAAGATGATCTTACCTCCTTCCGCCAGTGGGAATCCCGAACCCCCGGCCACCCAGAGGTCGGCTGTGCTCCCGGGGTCGAGGCCACCACGGGCCCGCTCGGCCAGGGAACAGCGAACGCGGTTGGGATGGCCATCGCCGAACGGGCGTTGGCGCACCGGTTCAACCGTCCGGGCCATGCGCTTGTGGATCATACCACCTACGCGCTGGTTTCGGACGGAGACCTGATGGAGGGGATCGCTCAGGAGGCCGGATCGATTGCCGGACATTTGAAGCTGGGAAAGCTGGTGGTTCTGTACGATTCCAACGACGTATCCCTGGACGGTCCGTTGAGCATGACGTTCACGGAAGATGTGGCCGGACGTTACGAAGCGTACGGATGGCAGGTCCTTCGGGTCGACGACGGGAATCGGGACATCGACGGTATCGATCGCGCGATCTCGCAAGCCAAGGCCGATGTGGCGCGCCCCTCCATCATCATCGTCAAGACCACGCTGGGCTTTGGATCGCCGAACAAGGCGGGGAAGCACACGGCGCACGGCAGTCCCCTCGGAAAGGAGGAGGCGGCGCTCACGAAAAAGGCCCTGGGTTGGGATCCCGGGCGGACTTTCTACGTTCCGGCGGAGGCCGCCCGTCATTTCGAGACTCGCGGACAGGCCGGACATAGCGAACATGAACAGTGGCGAAGGCGGTTCGACGCGTACCGGGAAGAGCATCCGCGGTTGGCGGAGGAATGGGAACTTGCCCTCTCGGGGAAACTGCCGGAGGACTGGGACAAGGATCTTCCGGAATGGACGTCGGGAGAATCGGTGGCGACGCGCAAGGCCTCGAGCGCCGTCCTGGGCGCAATCGCAAACCGGCTCCACCGTGTCATGGGGGGAGACGCGGATCTTTCGAGCTCCACCGGGACCGCTCTCACGGATGAGGCGTCCTTCGACGGACAGACGGGTGAGGGCCGGAATCTCCACTTCGGTGTCCGTGAACACGCCATGGGCGGAATCGTTAACGGAATGGCCTACCACGGCGGCCTCCTCCCTTACGCGTCGACCTTCTTCGTGTTTTCCGATTACATGCGGCCCTCCGTGAGGCTCGCGGCTCTCGGCGAATTGCCCGTGATCTTCGTGTGGACGCATGATTCGGTGGGCGTCGGAGAAGATGGACCCACGCACGAACCGGTCGAGCATCTCGCGTCCCTTCGGGCGATGCCCAACCTTACCGTGTTCCGGCCGGCGGACGCCCACGAAACGGTTGAAGCCTGGCGGGCGGCGATCGAACGCCGCGACGGCCCGACGGCACTGGTTCTCTCTCGACAGGGACTGCCGGTTCTGGATCGCGGCCGGTTCGGGCCGGCATCGGGACCCGCCCGTGGCGCGTACGTACTCTCGGAGTGCGATTCGGGCAATCCCCAGGTCCTTCTGATGGCCACGGGTTCGGAGGTCCACACGGCCCTGGCCGCACAGGAGCGGCTGGGGAAGGAGAAGATTCAAGCGCGGGTAATCTCCATGCCTTCGTGGGACCGTTTCGAGGTCCAGGACGAGTCCTACCGGGAATCGGTTCTGCCGAGCGCGGTTCGGGCGAGGGTGGCGGTGGAAGCCGGGGTGACGCTCGGCTGGGAGCGGTGGACCGGCGACGCGGGAGTCGTCCTCGGCATCGATCGCTTCGGCGCCTCGGCTCCAGGGCCCACGAACATGGAGAAATTCGGTTTCACCGCGGAACATATCGCCCGCGCGGCCAAGCGGTCCATGAAGAAAGTCGAAAGCTGAGGTCTTTCCGCAGATTACGCAGATTCGAACCGGGAAAGAACCTGCGGATTTGAATCTCCGATTCAAATCCACACCCAGGCAATGTGGTTTGCGTTACACCGGACTTGCCTGGGAGTGTCGGCTTCAAAACGGAACTCGGAGGGGTCTGAATCAGGCTCGCGGATGCAGATTCGTCCCCGTGAGGCAAGCATTTGCCGCAACGCACTAGCCATCTGCGTAATCTGCGGAAAGGTTTGTGAATCTCGGGATTCAATGAATTCGCGGAGTCCAGCGAACGGAGTCGCAGCCAATGGCGAAGATGGACGGCCGGGCGGAGTTCGGGGTGATCGGTCTCGGCGTGATGGGCGCGAATCTGGCGCTCAACATCGAAGATCACGGATTCTCCGTGGCGGTATGGAATCGCGATCCGGAAAGGACCGGGGACTTCCTGGCCACTCACGCCGGCAGGCGGTTCACCGGAGCGGCCACGTTGCGAGAGTTTGTCCGATCCCTCGATCCGCCGCGCCGGATTCTGATGATGATCAAAGCCGGCGACCCGATCGATCACACGATTCGTGACCTCGAACCCCTTCTGGAAAAGGGTGACATCTTGATCGACGGCGGCAATTCCGACTTCCGGGATACCCGCCGCCGAGAGAGCGAGCTTCGCAGTTCAGCCATCCGCTTCGTCGGCATCGGTGTCTCCGGTGGAGAGAGAGGGGCGCGGTTCGGCCCTTCGCTCATGGCCGGCGGGGACGGGGAAAGCTATGAGCGGCTGAATCCCGTCCTCGAAGCCATCGCGGCCGAGAGCGCGTACGGACCGTGCGTGAGCCGGGTGGGACCCGACGGCGCGGGTCATTTCGTCAAGATGGTTCACAATGGGATCGAGTACGGTGTCATGCAGGCCATTGCCGAAGCCTATGACATGTTGAAGAGAGGACGGGGGCTCGGGGCCGCGGAAATCGCCGAACTCTTTGCCCGGTGGAATGAAGGACCCGTGGAATCATTCCTGGTCGACCTGACGGCGAAGGTCCTTGCGGTCGAGGATCCGGAAACGGGACGTCCCCTGGTCGATGTGATTCTGGATGAGGCGGGCCAGAAGGGGACGGGAAGGTGGGCCGTGGAGAGCGCGCTGGATCTTGGCATTGCCGCTCCGGTGACCGCGGCCGCTGTGGATGCGCGCGTTCTCTCGTCGATGAAATCCGATCGCGTGCATGCGGAGACGATCATCCGGGGAGTCGCGGCCGCTCCCGTGAAGGTCGAGAAGCAGGAATGCGTCCAAGCCGTACACGACGCCCTGTATGCCGCGATGATATCGGCCTACGCCGAAGGACTGAATCTGATTCGGGCGGGGTCGGAGGAATACGGTTGGGACGTCGATCTGAGAGACATCGCTCGCACCTGGACCGGAGGGTGCATCATCCGGGCAAGGCTTCTGGTCGATATCATGCGGGCATTTGAAGCGCGGGTCGATCTTCCCCATCTATTTCTGGATGAAGAAATCCGTGGGAATCTCGAGACGGCTCAACCCGGATGGAGATTGGCCGTAGCTGCATCCGTGTCCCGAGGGATTCCGGTTCCGGTGCTCGGCGCCGGTCTTGCGCATTTCGACAGCTATCGAACGGCCGATCTTCCACAGAATCTGACGCAGGCCCAGCGGGACGCGTTCGGGTCGCACACCTACCGACGGAAGGATCGTCCGGATGAAGATGTGCATACGGATTGGCCGGGAGCGAGAGAGGCATAGGGACAGAAAGGGCGGCTGGGTGTCTCGCCTTCAAGACTCGAGCGCTGGTATCGGCGAGAACGGGGCGTTTCCTAGCGCGCTTTCTCCGCCTGCTCCGTTCTCCCTCTGGGAAAAGCCATCCATTTCGGATTCCGCTACCATGGCCCGCAGAAACCGATTCGTTGATTCACGGAGGGTTGGTAGAATGGAGAAGTGGCGAAGGTTTCGGAAGCAGGCTCTGCGAAGGGGGTTGGAATGGGAATCGCCGGCGGTGCTCCGGTCACAAGGGGTCATACCGTTTGTTCGCTCGCCGGATGGGTTGTAATGGGTCATACCGTTTGTTCGCTCGCCAGATGGGTTGTAATGGGTCATGCCGTTTGTTTGCTTGCCACGCTGGCGGGCTGTGCACGATCTCCGCAGGTCCCGAGAGACCAACTCCATATCCTCCTGATCACGCTGGATACCACTCGGGCCGACGTGTTGGGCTGCTACGGGAGCCGGGAGGGGCTGACCCCGAATCTGGACGCCCTGGCCGGCGACGGTGTACTCTTCGATGCGGTGGCGCCCGTTCCCCTCACGACGCCGTCGCACGCCTCGATTCTGACCGGACTCTACCCCTTCCACCATGGCGTCCGAATGAACGGGTTCTTCCGCCTCGACCGGGAACACGTGACGCTGGCCGAGATTCTAAAACCCCGGGGAATGACGACCGGGGCGGTGCTGGCCGCTTACGTTCTGGCGCGGCCGTTTCAGCTGGACCAGGGATTCGAGTTCTATGACGACGATCTCAGCCGAGGGCTTCAGAAGACGGTCTTCAGCATCATCGAGCGGAGGGCCGATGCGGTGACGGCGTCGGCCTTCGAATGGTTGGATGATCAGACCGCAGCGCCGGTGGCCGAGGGCGGTGCGCGCCCCTTCTTCCTGTGGCTCCACTATTTCGATCCCCATGCCCCCTACGAGCCGCCTAAGGAGTTCGACCTCTACGGTACGGATCCTCTGGGCAAGTACAAAGGAGAGATCGCCTACACCGACCATGAAATTGGGCGCGTGGTGGCGAAGCTCAAGGAGATGGACCTGTACGATCGCACGGTGATCGTGGTAGCCGGCGATCACGGGGAAGCATTCGGTCGGCACGGGGAACACGGGCACGGCCTGGTCATCTACGAGAGCACGCTGCGGGTCCCTCTCATCCTGCGGATTCCGGACGTCGAGGGATTCTCGTGTCGCCGGGGGGCGCGAATGGAAGACCGGGCCAGCCTCGTAGACATTGCGCCGACGCTCCTGGATCTTCTGGGCGTCCAGGCCCCACGAGCGACGGACGGCCGGAGTCTTCTTCCCTTGATCCAAGGGGCGGAAACGACACCCGAGCGTCCCGTCTATGCGGAGACGGCCGAAGGGAAACTCGTTTGGCAATGGAGTCAGCTGGCAGCGGTGTACTCCGGACCATGGAAGCTCATCCTGGCGCCGTCCCCCGAACTCTACAATCTCAGGGAGGACCGCTTCGAGGAACGAAACCTGGCGCCGGCGGAGCCGGCCCGGGTAGAGCGAATGACAAATCTGCTGAGCGAGCTGGTGTCGGCACCCGGGGTGCGTGTGCCCACCGCCACCTTCGAGATGGACGCCGACGCCGAGGAGAGACTGCGGAGTCTGGGTTACATCAGCGGGTCATCTCTGGAGGACAAACAGCTGGAGGAGATTGAGATCGATCTGGTGACGGCGTGCCGGACGGGACGGAACGCCAACGAGATGACCGGGTTTACAAACCTGATCACAATGACGATGAATCACCTGCAGTGGAACCAACCGGGCCGCGCTCTGCGCTCGGCAAAGAAGGCCCGGGAGATGATCGGGGAAGATCGGCCAAAACTTCTGGGGTTCATGGCGGCGGCATTCAATCAACTCCGCCTCTTCGATTCCGCAATCGAAGCCTATGAGAAGATGCTGGAGCAGCGCCCGAACGAGCTCGGAGTCCTCGGCAATCTGGCCGTCACCCACCACAACAAGGGCAATTCCACCCAGGCCATCGAGATTCTCAACGACGTTATTCGGCGATCGCCCCAGGATTACTACCATCGCCTCAATCTGGCCAACATGTATGACGATCTCGGCCGGTACGATGCGGCGGATCGGCAATACGCGAATGCGCTGGAACTGGCCCCGACGACGGCCGGGCAACGGAACAAGGTGCGCTACAATCTGGCGCTCTCGCTCATGCGCCGGGGTCGTCTGGCCCAGGCCCGGGACTTGCTGGAGCAGATCCTGGACGAATGGCCCGATCGCGAAGATGCTCGCACCCTCCTCGGCAAGATCAACCAGCGCATGGGATCTTCCGGCTCCTCGGCAAGATGAAAGAGCGAGTGGAAGTTTCCGGCTCCGCCTGTCTCCACGATTGCCGCTGCTGAAATCCTGCGCTCCTTGGTTTCGAGTGAGTTTAACTACAATTGGCGGCCAAGTGTGTTTGTCTCGGGTCGTATTTGTTCTCCCTAAACTCGGCGAGGGCAGCGCCGGAGCCGCAGAGGGTAATCGTTGTTGTCAAGTTCTGGTCTCGGACAACCGAATATTGGATAGAGCGAAGACATTCATTACCGAATGCCGGATCGTCCTGAAGACGGACAGCGGGGAGGCATCTTCTCCCGCGGGTGGATTCGTTGCATAGACATAATCGAGGAGCGAACCGCTTGGAATCCTTCAGCACCTTCGGGCGAAGATCGGTCTGTGGAGCTCTGCTGGTGGGAGTCATGCTGGCCGGGCTTTACTGGATGATCGAAGCCTTCACCGGAGCCTTCCTGTTCCACCAAGGAGATTTCTTCCAGCAAGCGTTTCGCCCGAGCGCGCGGGAGATATTCGTCCGCTCGGAGGTGGTTTTCCTCCTGTTCCTGCTGGCTTTCTTCGGCCGCTCGGTCGCCGCGAGGCGGAGGGAAGCGGAAGACGCGCTGGGCCAGGCCCGGGGGATTCGGTGTCGGCTCCAGGCCCGCAACGAGGAACTCCTCAAGAGCCTGGAGAGCGCCGCCCGCGTCGCGCAGCAAGCCGTGGCCGCCGATCGGGCCAAGGGCGATTTCCTGACCATGATCAGCCACGAAGTCCGGACCCCGCTCAACGGCATCGTGGGGATGACAGAGGTGGCGCTCAATACCGATCTCACCGCCAAACAGCGGGATTTCCTGGAGACGGCCAAGGCCTCGGCGGATTCTCTCCTGCAGGTCATTAACGACATTCTCGATTTCTCCAAGATGGACGCACGCGAACTGGATCTCGACCAAGTCAGTTTCGAACTCCGGGACTGCCTGGGGGATACCGTGAGTGCGCTCCGGCTTCTGGCCGCCCGGAAGGGGTTGGATCTTACGTACGACATCCGGCCGGAGGTGCCCGACGCGGTGGTGGGAGATCCCGGCCGACTGCGCCAGATCATGGTCAACCTCGTGGGCAACGCCATCAAGTTCACCGAACGGGGCGGCGTGAAGGTGCGGATTGAACACGAACCGCATCCTGACGGGAGCCCGGCCGACCGTCCCGACGAATCGAGAGATGAGATCCGCCTTCGTTTCTCCGTGATCGACACGGGGATCGGGATCCCGGCCAACCTGCGGGCCACCATTTTCGATGCCTACACGCAAGTTCCCGCCCTCGGGGATCCCGGCAGCCCGGGCACGGGGCTCGGACTTGCCATCTCTCGCCAACTGGTCGAACGAATGGGGGGACGGATCTGGGTCGAGAGCGAACCCGGTGTCGGAACGACCTTCTTCTTCAGCGTCTGTTTCGGGCTCCAGCGAAAGCGCCGGCCACGGCAAGTGACGAGAAGACCCCAGGACCTGAAGGGGCTACCGGTTCTGGTCGTCGATGAAAACGCCGTCAGCCGTCGAATCCTCGAGGAGACGCTCACCAATTGGCTCATGGATCCGACGGTCGTGAACGACGGCTCGTCGGCCCTCGAGAGGCTCGAAACGGCCCATCGCTCGGGGGAATCCTACGTGCTCGTGATTCTGGATGGGAAAGTCTCGGGGATGGACGGTTTCACGCTGGCCGAGAGGATCCGGCGACACGCGCCTCTGACGGCGGCGCCCCTCATCATGCTGAAATCGGGCGGACAGAGGGGAGACGCGGCGCGCTGCCGGGACGCGGGCATTGCCGGCTACTTGACCAAACCCATCCGCCAGGCGGAATTGCTGGAGGCCATCGTCACGGTCCTGGGGATCCCCGAATCCTGCGGGGAGGGTTCGGAGCTCGTCACACGGCATTCGCTTCGCGAGGAACGCCGACGGTTTCACATTCTTCTGGCCGAGGACGACCCGGTCAGCCGGAAGGCGGCACTGCTGGCCCTCGAACAGACGGGACACAACGTGGTTGTCGTCGGCGACGGTGAGGAAGCCGTGTCTCGTTTTGAACGCGAGCCCTTCGACCTGGTGCTGATGGACGTACAGATGCCCGGTATGAACGGTCTGGCCGCGACCGAAGCCATTCGAGACCTGGAGCGAAGAAGAGGGGGGCGCATTCCCATCCTCGCAATGACGGGCAACGCCGGAGAGAGCGATCGCGAGGCGTGCTTCCGGGCCGGGATGGACGGATGCCTGCTGAAACCGGTCACCGTGAAGACTCTCCACGAAACCCTTGAACGGTTTCTGGGACCGGATGCACCCTCACGAGGCGCCGCATGGAAAACCGAAGAGGAACCGGACAGGTCACTCGATTTGGATCGGATTCATGCTTCGATGAAAGACAATGCCGTGTGTGAACGTGAATTGCTGGAACTGTTCATCTCTCAGTGTCAGGAGAAACTTGCGGTTCTGGAAACCGCCTTCCAGGAACGGGACTCCAGCCGGATCTGTTCCGTGGTGCACGGCTTCAGGGGGGCGTGCGGAAACGTGGGCGCGAATGAATTGGAGAACATCGCTTCCTGCCTGGAGAACGCGGCCTCCCTTGAGAATCTGGATCAGGCCCTCGCGGATTTCGGGCGGCTTCGCTCGGAGTGGGCGCGGGTGTATGAATGTCTGAAGGACCACCTCTCAACGCCTCGGTTTGCCGCAACTCGGGAACACACGGAGCACGGAATATCGCAATAGAAAGAGCTTCTCCGCTCTCGCGTCCAGTCTTCGCCAACCGGCCCGCAGGCGGGTCCCGCCGGGAATATCGTCCTGTCTTCCGTCCGGTTGACATCGCGGTCCCCGGCGAAGTAGTCTGTGATGAGAGGCGGTGCGGGTGCGCCGTGCCGGTCCCGAAAGGGACCGTTGAAACATGGTTCGTGTGGAATCATCACGATCGGCGAGATCCATGACGACGAGAGACGGGACGGCGAAGAAGCCGGGCAAACCGGATTGGGGGGACATCTCCTGCGAGAAGTTCCGCAGGCTCTCGCACCGAATCCTGGAGTACGGGAGCCGCGGCACGCTTCGGCTCGATTTCCTGAGAGAAGTCCTTGAGATGCTGGCCGTGCGCTCCGGGTGTGACCTGGCGGAAGTGCGGCTGATCGAACGGGGGCGGTACTTCGGCTGCCGCTTCACGAGGGAGACGGGCTCCTTCGATTCCGAAACACACCCGAGCGAGGCGGAATCCGAGGGGAAAGCCCTCTGTGCATGGGAGGACGACCCGGTTTTCCAGAGACTGTGCCGGGCCGTGGTCGAGGGGCCTGTCGCCCCGTCCCCCCACTTTACCGAGCGGGGAAGTTTCTGGATATCCCGTTCGGATACGCCGTTCGATCTGACTCGAAGGGTCGACGGGACGGAGACGGTGGAAACGCTGCGGATCGAAAAGGGTCCGAAGAGCTTCGCCCTTTTCCCGCTCATGATTCAAGGAGAAAGAAGCGGCGTTCTTCTCCTCGGGAGCTCGCGCTCGGGCTATTTCAACCTGGCCATCGTCGAGTTCTACGAGGCGATCGGCGAAACCCTTGCCGTCTCGCTGGCCTACCGTAGGGCTCAGGTCGAACTGCGGGAACGGGTCAAGGAGCTCACCTGCCTGTATGGGATCTCCCGGTTGGTCGAGAAGCCCGGCATCCCGCTGGAGGACATTCTGGAGGGAGCGGCGGATCTTCTGGCTCCGGGGTTTCTGTATCCGGACATCGCCTCGGCAAGGGTGGTGCTGGATGAGCGGTCTTTCTCGCCGTTCGAGTTCCCGGAGGAGGGCCCCCGGCTTGCCAGCGAAATCACGGTGGCCGGAATGTGGCGCGGCGCGGTCGAAGTCGCCTACACGGAGCACGGCCCCGACCTGGACGAGGGCCCGTTCCTCAAAGAGGAAAGGGTCCTGATCGACAGTGTGGCCCGCGAACTCGCTCTTATCGTCGAACGCAAGGAGGCGGAGGAACAGAAATCCCTGCTCGAAGATCAACTTCGTCACGCCGACCGCCTTGCGACAATCGGGCAGCTCGTCGCCGGAGTTGCGCACGAGCTGAATGAACCCCTGGGCAACATTCTCGGCTTCGCACAACTGGCAACGAAGAGCCCGGGGCTGCCGGGTCAGGCGGCGGAAGATCTTCAGAGAATCGTGACCTCCACGCTGCACGCCCGGGAGGTCATCCGGAAGTTGATGATCTTCGCCCGGAAGATGCCGCCCCAGAAGGCGCGAGTCAACCTCAATCAGGTTGTGGAAGAGGGTCTGTACTTCCTGGAAGCGCGCTGCGAGAGGGCCGGAATCCGCCTCAGAACCTCGCTGGCTCCCAGTCTTCCCGAGATCACGGCGGACCGGGCGCAGATCCATCAGGTGTTGGTGAATCTGGTTGTCAACTCGGTGCAAGCGATGCCGCAAGGTGGGCGGGTAACCGTCGAGACGAAGACCGGGGGCGATCAGGTGTGTCTCGTGGTGAAAGATACCGGCGTGGGGATGAGTGATGAAGTCTTGAGGCAGGTCTTCATCCCCTTCTTCACCACGAAGGACGTTGACGAAGGCACCGGCCTTGGTCTGCCCGTGGTTCATGGAATCGTCTCTTCACACGGCGGGACGATTCGAGTCACGAGCAGGGAGGGAAGTGGCACGGGGGTCGAGGTTCGACTTCCGGTGGCCGGGACGGGAAACTCGAACGGGGAAGGGGCACATGTCACGGTCGACCGATAAGGCGCGAGTTCTCGTTGTGGATGATGCGCCGGACACGCTGGAAGTGCTTCGGAGGAACCTGACGGCGGAAGGCTACCGGGTGTTTTCGGCTTCGGACGTCGCCTCGGCCATCCGCATCCTCGAAACGGCGCCCGTCGATCTGGTGATCACGGACCTCAAGATGCCCAAGGTGGGCGGGATGGATCTCATCCGGCACGTGAGAGAAAACCTGAAGGATACCGAGATCATGGTGATCACAGGATATCCGTCCATCGAGAGCGCGGTCGAGGCGGTGAAGACGGGGGCGGAAGACTACCTGGCGAAGCCCTTCACCGACGAGGAATTGTCTGCGGCGGTTCGCAGGGCTCTGGAGAAGCTGAAGGTTCGGAGGGACGCTGCAGCCGCGTCGCGCCCGAAACACCCGCTCTTCCAGGGGATGATCGGGCAGTCCCTCGGCATGCAGAAGGTCTTCGACGCCGTCGCGAAGGCCGCCGGGACACGCGCAAACGTGCTGATCACGGGAGAGAGCGGCACCGGCAAGGAGCTCGTGGCGAGGGCCGTGCACTACAGCAGTGATCGAGCGGTATTTCCGTGTATCCCCGTGAACTGCGGGGGCATTCCCGAGGGGCTTCTAGAGAGTGAACTCTTTGGACACGTCAAGGGCTCCTTCACGGGAGCCACGGATACGCGCCCGGGTTTCTTCCAGACCGCCGACGGGGGAACGATTTTCTTGGACGAAGTCAGCGAAACCAGTCTTGCCATGCAGGTGAAGCTCCTACGGGTTCTCGAGGACAGGATGGTCTTCATGATCGGTTCCCGGCGATCGCAGAAGGTGGACGTCCGGATCCTGGCCGCGTCCAACAAGAACCTTCTGGCCCTCGTGAAGAATGGGGGGTTCCGCGAGGATCTCTACTATCGCTTGAACGTCATCGCGATCGAGATCCCGCCCCTGCGCGCGAGGCGAGACGACATCCTCCCACTCGTGCATCACTTCGCAGAGAAGTTTGCGCCCGAGCTGGGCGTGTCCAAGCTGCGGGTCTCGGAGGAAGCGCTGCAGGTGCTGCGCGAGTACTCCTGGCCGGGGAACGTTCGGGAGCTGGAAAACACCGTGCAGCGGATGCTGGTCATGGGAGGGGAGGGCGTGATCGGGATTCCCGACCTGCCGCCAGCGATGCGTTTCTCGGTTTCCAGGGGCTTCGCTCTCGACCGGACCCTGGCGGAGATGGAGGCCGAGCATATTCGAGATGTCCTGGCCGGCGTCGACAACAACAAGACCCGGGCCGCCCAGATCCTCGGCATCGACCGCAAGACACTGCGGGAAAAGCTCAAGCGGATGCATGGTGGCGAACAGGGCTAGCCCATCCTCAGCCGCTGTCGGGGCCTTATGCCCCGCCGGGGCAAATCACCCCACAAACTAGATCTCAGCGTACGGGGCCATATGCCCCGCTCTTCCTGCCCGTCTGCCCGTCCGTATTTCATCTATCTGGTTGTTGTTGAATGTGTTAGACAGTTATCGTGCTCTACCTTCTGCCCTCCTTTCCGCCTGGCACGCAATTCTCATAGGGGATTGACCGGGAGTAGGTTGGATTCGAATGCCCTTTCAGGTTGGAGCTCAGATGAGCGGAGGGATGACCCATGGCAAAGACAAACGGTAATGGAGACCGGCCGAGCCCGATCTCCAAGGAGGTTCACTGGAAGCTGTTCTACAGGAACCCGGAGGGAAACGGAAACGGGAATCGCCCCTCGGCGTCCGCTCCCCGGCTCACACAGAAGGTGATTGAAAGAAAGAGCCTGATTCTGGAGAGAGAAGGACGGTCGTGAGGGAGCGGCAGGGGCGTAGACGTGAATTCAGCGGGCCGGGCGAGGCCCGAGAGAGGAAACGCTGAAAATGAGTGAGGCGAATCCGGCGGGTCGAGTGAGCCACGCGCATGCGGAGCCCGCAGTCGAGACCGAGGTTCAACGCCAGGCACCGAGTCTGTATTCGAACGTAACGAGACAGTTCCACAAGGCGGCGGACCTCATGGACCTGGATCCGAATGTGAGCTGCATCCTTGAGAAAACCACGAACGAGGTCGTCGTCAACTTCCCCGTCAAGATGGACGACGGGAGAGTAGAGGTCTTCACCGGCTACCGGGTCCAGCACAACAACATACTGGGGCCTTTCAAGGGCGGGCTCCGTTTCCATCCCGCGGTCAATATCGATGAAGTCCGCGCTCTTGCAACGTGGATGACGTGGAAGGGCGCGATCACGGGTATCCCATTCGGGGGCGCCAAGGGAGGTATCCAGTTGGATCCCTCGGACTACACGATCACCGAGCTGGAGCGAATCACGCGCCGGTTTACCTTCGCCCTGGGCAACGCCATCGGTCCGGAGTACGATATTCCGGCCCCCGACGTGAATACCAACCCCCAGATCATGGCCTGGATTCTGGATACCTACCTCTCGACCGTACCGCCCCACGAGCGATTGGGCTGCACGCACGTGGTGACGGGAAAGCCGATCGAATCCGGCGGCAGCATCGGTCGGGAAAAAGCAACGGGGCAGGGCGTGGTTTACACGATTCAAGAGTGGGCCAAGGATCATGATTTCTCCCTGGAAGGCGCCCGGTACATTGTCCAGGGGTTCGGAAACGTCGGTTCCTGGGCCGCCCGGTTGCTGAAGCCGTTGGGCGCGAAGCTGATTGCCGTGGAGGATGTGACCGGAACCGTGGCCAGTCCCGAGGGAATCGACCCCGACGACTTGGCGGATCATGTAAAGGAAAACGGGGGGGTCTTCGGATACGACAAGGCTCTGCGCATCAGCCACGCCGAGTTCCTCCGAACTCGCGCGGACATCTTCATCCCCGCCGCACTCGAGAACGCCATCACAGCGGACACCGCGCCGCTTCTGGACGTACGGCTGGTGGCCGAAGGCGCCAATGGACCCACGGATCTTGAGGGCGACGAGATTCTACGGCGGAAGGGAATCGACGTCATTCCGGACATTCTCTGCAATTCGGGTGGGGTGGTGGTCAGCTACTTCGAGTGGCTCCAGAACAAGCGGAGCGAGTATTGGGATCTCGAAGAGGTGGACTGCAAGCTGCGGAAGAAGATCATACCCGCCTACGGGAGGGTGCGGGACGCGGCGAAGAAGTACGGGACCGACTGGCGTACGGCGGCGTACATCGTCGCCCTTGAGCGGCTGGGGAACGTGTACAAGGAAAGAGGCATCTTCCCCTAGATCCGACCGCCGAACATCCATGTTTTGGATCCTTACAGAGCCCCGGGGTAGTCGCCTCGGGGCTCTGTGACGAGACGAGTCCCGCATGTTTGGTTCTTCCGGGTTTTCGGGCGCCGCGCCCGCCTGCTCTGGCGGGCGGAATCCGCCTCTCCCATGAGCTTGACAAGATACGTGGAGGGTGGTAGAGTAAGCGGTTTTCGAGGGGCAAACCACCCCGTATCTTGGGGTATCCTGTACCGCTCCAATTGCGCCCGGGAGCCGGCGAAGTCCGCATCGCCCAGGAACGCCGGGTTGGCCATGTCCGAGGAAAGGCAGGATCGATGGACGCGGAAGTAGTCGACATCAGCAGAGTGGACGAGATCGTTGACCGCTACGGGTGTGAGCGCTCGGGTCTGATGGGTATCCTCCAGGAAGTCCAGACCGAGTACAACTGGTTGCCGAAAGAGACCCTCTGCCGCGTGGCCGAACGGCTGAATCTCCCGTTGGTCGAGGTGTTCGGTGCCGTGACCTTCTACCGCGCGTTCAGCCTGAAGCCTCGAGGGAAACACATGGTCACGGTCTGCGTCGGGACCGCCTGCCACGTTCGCGGCGCACCGCGCGTGCTGGGGGAGCTGCAGAAAAGGTTGCATGTGCTCCCCGGAGAGACGACGGAGGACAAGCAGTTCACGCTGGAAACGGTGAACTGCCTTGGGGCCTGTGCGCTGGGTCCGGTTGTCGTGGTCGACGAAGCCTATCATGGGCACATGACGGCCAAGAAGGTGGAACCGTTGATCGAGGACGTTCGCAGCCGGGACCGAGCGGAGAGAGAAGCCCAAGACTCCTGATTGCCTTGCGGAGTCCTCTCGACGGGCCCGACTGGCGGCTCGTGCGGGTATCGCCCACCCGGGCTGGCGGGGTGCCATGGAGGAGCTCTCGCTCCACGTGTTGGACATCGCCCAGAACTCGATTCTGGCCCATGCGGCCCGGATCGTCATCCGGGTCGAGGAGGACCCGGAGAACGACCGGCTCACGATCGACATCGAGGACGACGGAGCAGGAATGAAGGAGGAGGAAGTCCGCTGGGCGCTTGATCCGTTCTCGACCTCCCGTCCGGGGAAGCGGGTGGGACTCGGGTTGCCGCTCTTCGGGGAAGCGGCCCGGTCGGCCGGAGGAGGATTCGAGGTGCGATCCCGTCTCGGACGGGGCACTACGGTCCGCGCCTGGTTCGTGTATTCGCATCCGGATCGGCAGCCGCTCGGTAGGATGACGGACACGCTCCTGGCCCTGATTGCGAGTCGCCCGGATGTCGACCTGCGGTACGAACACGTCCGTCCGGACGGGGAGTTTATTCTGGACACGTCGGACCTGAAACGAGAACTCGGCGACCGGCCGATCACCGATCCGGAAATTCTGAGCGCGCTCCGGAGGGCTCTCAACGCCGCCCTTGAATGAGAGCGTGACGGGCCGCTGGCGGCGAAGAAGGGAGGATAACTACGATGGCGGATGGAGAGCGGAAGAAGCTCACCGTCAAGGATCTTGAGGCCTTGCGCGAGAAGGCTCGCGAGGCCACCTCGCTTCGCGAGGGCGGGGCACGCGCCAAAGTCACGGTTCACATGGGAACGTGCGGAATCGCCTCCGGTGCCCGGGATATCATGCGGGCCGTCCTCGAGGAAATGGAAGCCAAAAGGCCCAAGGACGTGATCGTCACGACCTCGGGATGCGCTGGGCTGTGCAGTCGAGAACCGATGGCGACCGTCGAGATCCTGGACAAGCCTCCCGTCAAGTACGTGGACCTTACCGAAGAGAAAATGCGGAGGATCTTCGACGAACACGTGCTTCAGGGCCGGATCGTCAATGAATACGCTCTGGCCGTGGGCAGCGAAACGACCCACTGACGTGCAACGCGGGTCTTCCCCCGTCGGGGTGACGTGACCCAACAGAAAGGACGAGAATCTTGCCGTACCGACTTCACGTTCTGGTTTGTGCGGGGACCGGCTGCGTATCCGGGGGCTCCTTCGAGATTCGCAATGCGCTGGAGAGAGAGATTGCCGCACGGGGTCTTGCGGATGAGGTCTTGGTGGTGGCCACAGGCTGCAACGGTTTCTGCGAGCGGGGTCCGATCGCGGTGATCCAGCCCGAGGGAGTTTTCTACCAGCACCTCTCCCTGGACAAGGTGCCGCGCCTGGTGGAGGAACATTTTCTGAAGGGGCGTCCGGTCCAGGAGTTGATGTACGTCCCCGAAGAGGGCGAGGCGCCGATCCCGAAGATGAACGAGATCGGGTTCTTCAAGAACCAGCGGCTCATCGTTCTTCGAAACCGGGGTAGGATCGACCCGGAGAGTATCGAGGAATACATTGGGTTTGACGGGTATCGAGCCCTCTCCAAGGCGCTGGCGGAGATGGACCCCGAGCAGGTGTTGGGAGAGGTCAAGGAATCAGGTCTTCGGGGCCGGGGTGGAGCCGGGTTTCCGACGGGGCTCAAGTGGGAGCTCCTCGCCAAGAGGCCGGGCGACCGGGGCAAGTACATCGTCTGCAACGCCGACGAGGGGGACCCGGGGGCGTTCATGGACCGGAGTGTGCTCGAAGCCGACCCGCACGCCGTGATCGAGGGAATGGCGATCGGCGCTCGGGCCACCGGTGCGACCGAGGGCTTCATCTACGTCCGGAACGAGTACCCCCTCGCCGTGAAGAGGATCACGAAGGCCATCGAGGACGCGCGTGAGTACGGCCTTATCGGAGAGAACATCCTCGGCACGGATTTCGGCTTCGATCTTCGAGTGGTCCGGGGTTCGGGCGCCTTCGTGACGGGCGAAGAGACCGCGCTCATTGCCTCCATCGAAGGCCGCAGGGGGGAACCGCGCCAGCGGCCGCCCTATCCCGTGGAAAAGGGCCTGTGGGGGAAGCCTACGATCATCAACAACGTCGAAACCTGGGCCAACGTGCCGATGATCCTCCTTCGCGGGGCCCCGTGGTTCACGTCCATCGGGACCGAAACGAGCAAGGGGACGAAGGTGTTCTCTCTCGTGGGCAAGGTCAACAACACGGGACTGATCGAAGTGCCTATGGGGATCACGCTTCGGGAGATCATTTTCGAGATCGGCGGGGGAATTCGCCGCGGCAAGAAATTCAAGGCGGTACAGACGGGCGGCCCGTCGGGCGGATGCATCCCGGCCTCCATGCTGGACCTGCCCGTTGACTACGAGAGCCTCACAAAGGCCGGCTCGATGATGGGTTCCGGCGGCATGATCGTGATGGACGAAGACACCTGCATGGTGGACGTCGCGAAGTACTTCCTGAACTTCCTCAGAGACGAGTCCTGCGGGAAGTGCATGTCGTGCCGAGAGGGAACCCAGCGGATGTACGAGATCGTCGACCGGATCACCAAGGGACTGGGAACGGAGCAGGACCTGGTTCTCCTGGAAGACCTGGCGTACGCCGTTCGGGACGCATCTATGTGCGGGCTCGGTCAGACGGCGGCCAATCCCGTACTGAGTACGCTCCGGTACTTCCGGCACGAGTATCAAGAACATGTCCGGTACAAGCGCTGTGGGGCCGCCGTCTGCAACCAGATCATCTCCTCACCGTGCCAGCACACCTGCCCGATCGATACAGAGGCGCCCGTCTACATCGGGCTCATCGCTCACGGGCGATACCGCGAGGCATACGACATCATTCTGAAGGACAATCCGTTCCCGGCCACGTGCGGCCGGGTCTGTCATCACCCCTGCGAGGTCAAGTGCCGGGCCGGAGAGATGGGTGACCCCATTGCCATCCGAACGCTGAAACGGTTTGTTACCGATCGAGCGGTGAGCGAGAACTACACACCGAAGGTGCAGGGTGTGGCCTCGAGCGGGAAGAAGATCGCCGTCATCGGTTCCGGGCCCGCGGGTCTTACGGCCGCTTACCGGCTCGCGCTCCTGGGCCACGACTGCACGGTGTACGAATCCCTCCCGGTCCCGGGAGGGATGCTGGCCGTGGGAATTCCGGAATTCCGCTTGCCCCGAGCGGCTCTCAACGATGAGATTGAACACATCAAGAGCGTGGGCGTGAAGATCGAGACCGGCAAGACGCTGGGCGTCGACTTCTCCCTGAAGGACCTCAGGGGGAAGATGGGCTTTGGTGCCGTGTTCGTCGCCATCGGGGCGCACAAGAGCATGCAGCTGGGGATCGAAGGGGACGACACCGAGGGCGTGATTCCGGCGATGCGGTTCCTGACCGAAGCGAACCTGGGAAACACGGTTGCCCTCGGGAAGCGGGTCGGGGTGATCGGTGGGGGTAATTCCGCGATCGACGCGGCGCGAGTGGCCAATCGGATGCCGGGCGTCGAGAAGGTGACGATTCTGTACCGGAGGACGCGTGCGGAGATGCCGGCCTACGCTGAAGAGATCGAGGGCGCCCTTGCGGAAGGGATCAAGATCGAGTTCCTCGTGGCTCCGAAGACAGTGATTTCCGATTCCGGCAGACTGACGGGCGTCGAGTGCATTCGCATGCGACTGGGTGAGCCGGACGAATCCGGCCGCCGCCGGCCCGTGCCGGTTGAGGGGTCAGAGTTCGTCGTGGAGCTGGACGCGCTGCTCGTAGCGATCAGCGAACAGCCGGACACCGATCGGCTGGGGGCCGATCACGGGCTGGAGATGTCGTGGAACCGGCTGGTGGCCGATCCGGAAACCCTTGCCACTTCCGTGGAGGGCGTCTTTTCTGGAGGCGACGGAGTCACCGGGCCGAACACCGTCGTGGATGCCATTGCCGCCGGCAGGCGGGCGGCGGAGAGCATCGATCGGTTCCTCAACCGGGAGCCGCTTGACCGGGAATACAGGGTGACCCGGACGTCGATGTTCGTTCCGGCGGTGGAGCTGACGGAGGAAGAGGTTGAGCTGGCCGCCCGCCCGGCCGAGCAGGAGCTGCCGGTCGGAAAGCGCGTCAAGACGTTTTCGGAAACGGCACTTGGATTCAGCGAGGCGGTTGCCATCCAGGAGGCGCGGCGTTGCCTCCGCTGCGATCTCGAAGCGGCGGAAGCGGAAGTCGGACAACAGGAAGAAAGGGTCGGCTAGAAGGGGAGCGATTGCATGGTGAATGTGCGAATCAACGGACTCGACCTGCAGGTGGAGGAGGGTTGGACGGTCCTGGAGGCGGCGCGGTTCCTGGGGATACGGATCCCGACCCTGTGTCACGACGACGGGCTGTCGCCCTACGGGGCCTGCCGTCTGTGCCTCGTGGAGATCGGGGACGGGGCGAACGCAAAGCTGGTATCCTCCTGTACGTATCCTGTCTCCGAGGGACTCAACGTCCGGACTCACTCCGAACGGGTGATGAAGGCGCGAAGGATGATGCTCGAGCTGCATGTAGCACTCTGCCCGTCATCCCGCGTCATACAGGACCTGGCGGCCGAGATGAATCTGAAGGAGGTCCGGTTCGAGCCTCGCAACGAGGAATGCGTTCTCTGCGGGTTGTGCGTGCGGATGTGCGCCGAACAAATGGACGGGCGCGCGATTGGGTTCGTCGATCGGGGCAATCGGCGCCGAATCACGACACCCTTTGACATCAAATCGGACGTCTGCCGGTTGTGCGGCGGATGCCTCTATATCTGTCCGGCGTGCCAGCTCCGGTGCCAAGGGCCGGAGCCGCCGGGCGTGCTCTGCGGTTCCTGCGTGAAATTCGAGCCGACATGCCTCGATCACTACGAGGACATGCAGTGCTGGATGGGATCGGTGGCGGAGTGCGGTGGGTGCGTCCGGGAGAAACCGGGCGGTGATGGAAACGAGAAGCGGTAGATCATAGGCGTATGCAGATCACGACAAGTGCGAATGTCCCGGCGGCAGATCCGGAGACGCGGGCGAGGCCCTAGAAGGAGTGCGAAGATGGCGTACACAAGACTCAACGCTTCGGCGGCGACCTTGACGAAGAATCGGACGGAGGAATCCGTCAGTCCGTTTTCCGGGATGTGTGTGACGTGCGTGGACGGCTGCATCGGGATGTGCGAGATCGGCAAGTCTGCCTACCGCGGCCACGAGGTGATCTATCCGCAACCCTTCGGCATCATCACCACAGCCTCGGAGAAAGAATACCCGGTCGACCTTTCGGACTTCACGATCATGGGGACGGCGGTCGGCGCGCAAGGCATCGAGGAAGACAGCGACAAGGCGATCTTCCCGAACGTCTCCCTGGAGCGCAAGATCGGGGCCAATAAGGACCTGAAGGTGAAGCTGCCCTTCGTCATCCCGGGACTCGGTTCCACCAACGTGGCCAAGAACAACTGGGAAGGGCTCGCTGTCGGTACGGCCGTCTCGGGCGTTCCGCTCACGATCGGGGAGAACGTAGCCGGAATGGACGTCGAGTCTGAGATCAAGAGCGGCAAGGTGGTGAAAGCCCCCGACCTCAAGTGGCGAGTGGAGCTGTACAAGTCCTGGCAGCAGGACGGGTATGGCGACATCATCGTTCAGGCCAACGTGGAAGACACGCGACTGGGTGTCCAGGAATACGCCATTAAGGAACTGGGCGTGGAAACGGTCGAGCTCAAGTGGGGGCAGGGAGCGAAGGACATCGGCGGCGAGGTGAAAATAAAGGATCTCGAGAAGGCCCAGCTGCTCTACAAACGAGGATACGTGGTGTTGCCGAACCCCACGGATCCCGTCATCATTGAGGCCTTCAAGAGGGGCAGCTTCAAGGAGTTCGAGCGCCATTCACGCGTCGGTATGGTGACGCGGGAAGGCTTCATGGAGCGAGTGGAAGAGCTCCGCAAGGCAGGCGCCAAGCGCGTGTTCCTGAAGACGGGTGCCTACCGGCCGGCGGACTTGGCCAGGGCCATCAAGTTCTCGTCGGATGCCAAGATCGACATGCTGACCGTTGACGGCGCCGGCGGCGGCACGGGAATGAGCCCGTGGCGAATGATGAACGAATGGGGTGTTCCGAGCGTCGAGCTCTGGTCGCTGCTGTACGAGTACGCGGACAAGCTGGCGAAGAAAGGGGCATACGTGCCCGATATCGCGGCGGCCGGCGGATGCACATTCGAGGACCAGATCTTCAAGGCTCTTGCCCTGGGCGCTCCGTACTTCAAGATGGTGGGAATGGCCCGTTCGCCTCTGGCGGCGGCCATGGTCGGAAAGACCATCGGCAAGCGGATCGCCGAAAACCAGGTGCCGGTGTTTATCGAGCGGTTCGGCACGACGGCGGAGGAGATTTTTGTGACGGCGCCGGAGCTGAAGGAGCACTTCGGAAGTCGTTTCTCGGACCTTCCGACCAGCGCGATCGGGCTGTACACCTACTACCACCGCCTGGCGCAGGGGCTCCGCCAGTTGATGTGCGGCGCGCGGAAGTTCAACCTCGACATGATGACGCGCAACGACCTGGCTGCACTGACCCCCGAGGCCGCCAAGCTGAGCGGAATTCCTTACGTGATGGATGCGGACAAGGATGAGGCCGAGAAGATTCTCGAGTCCTAGACGAATGGATCGACGGCAGAAACAGATCCGACAGGGGGCTTCTCGGAAGAGAAGCCCCCTTTGTATTTCCAGCCCATGTTACTCGGCCATGTTCCTTGCCCCTCCGACTGTCGTGTCGTAGCAGAGGCACCCTGCCCGGGAACAGACGACATGGTTAGATTCGATGCCGGGCAGGATGCCCGGCCGACTGCAATCAGGGCAAGCCACGAGGGCGAGTGACAAGGGCAAGGGGGTAGCGCGCTTGCTCCGCCGGCCTTGACTTTCCTCACGATGGCGGCTAGCGTATTTGCGTGTAACACGTGAACGGCGGAGCGAATGAACGGAAGAAGGAGGACGCCCATGGCGGGCAAGACGAGCCTGTACGCCACCGTGAACAAGCAATTCAGCAAGGCGGCCGGGATCATGAAATGCGACCCGGACATCTGTAAAATTCTGGGCATGCCAACCAACGAAACCGTCGTCAATTTCCCGGTCAAGATGGATGACGGCAGTGTGGAAATGTTTACGGGATACCGGGTCCAACACAACGACGTGCTCGGTCCGTACAAGGGAGGACTCCGATATCATCCGTCCGTGGACATCGACGAAGTGCGGGCACTGGCGGCCTGGATGACGTGGAAGTGCGCCGTGGTAAATATCCCGCTGGGGGGCGGGAAGGGCGGAATTCAGATGGACCCCGGCCGGTACTCCGCCGGGGAGCTGGAACGGATCACGCGCCGCTTCACCTACGCGCTGGGGAACGTGATCGGACCGGAGTATGACATCCCCGCTCCCGACGTGAACACGAATGCACAGATCATGGCGTGGATCCTGGACACGTATCTCTCCACGGTACCGCCGCTGGAGCGGCTCCGCTCCACGCACGTGGTCACGGGCAAACCGATCGAAGCCGGGGGCAGTCAGGGCCGAGAGAAAGCCACTGGACAGGGAGTGGTGTTCACCCTCGAGGAGTGGGCGAAGGACCATCAGATTCCCCTCAAGGACACGACCTATTTCGTTCAGGGTTTCGGAAATGTGGGTTCCTGGGCCGCCCGCCTGATAAAGCACCACGGGTCGACGCTCCTGGCGGTCGAGGACCACACGGGGGCCATTGCGAATCCCGAGGGGATCGATCCCGACGACCTCGCCGGGTACGTCAAGGAACACGGGGGAGTCTCGGGCTACTCAGGGGCGAAGGGGATTGAGCACGAAGCATTCATGCGGACAGAGGCGGATATCTTCATCCCGGCCGCCCTGGAGACACAGATCACGGCGAAGACCGCGCCCTGGCTGGACGTGAAGGTCGTCGCGGAGGGGGCCAACGGTCCCACCGATCCCGACGGGGATCGGATTCTCGAGGAAAAGGGGGTCGACCTCATTCCGGATATCCTGTGCAACGCGGGTGGGGTGGTGGTCAGCTACTTCGAGTGGCTGCAGAACAAGCGGAGCGAGTTCTGGGACCTGGAGGAAGTCGACACGAAGCTCCACAAGAAGATCGTGGGCGCCTACGAGCGTGTGGGCGACGCGGCCAAGGAGTACAACACCGACTGGCGAACGGCCGCCTACATCGTGGCGCTGGAGCGCATTGAAAAGGTCTACAAAGAACGAGGGATCTTCCCATAGCCCGGATTATTCGCGAAACCCTGCTGCGAGGCTGCCGGGGCGCATCGGATCTGCGTTGCGGAGCCGATTGCGATCCTCAGCGGGGCTAGGGCCACGCTTCCGGTCGAAATCGACCCCGCGCCTTGCCCGATGGACCCCAACAACCTCTCGCGACGGGTTTCATGAATAACCCGGGCTACCAAGCTGTTTGAGCGACGAGCCAAAGGAATGGTGAAGGCGTGGAAAGACGTGCAGCGCTGCTGCTCTTTGTGGGATTGTCTGCGGCAGGGATCGGCCCCGCTTTCGCATACGACGATGGAGACTGGCGGGTCTGGCAAAACAACACCCTCGAGGCACGGATTGCGGACGGATGGAAAGTCAAGATCGCCGAAGAATTCAGAATCGGGGATGATGCGAGCGAGCTCTACGAGCAGTTTACCGAGATTGGAGTAACGCACGCGCTCACTCCCTGCCTCCGCCTCGGGATCGACTATCGTCATGACTACAGGTTGAGCGAGAACATCTGGGGTCTGGAGAAACGGCCACAGCTGAACGCTACGCTTGTCCACACATGGTGTGGTTTCGGGGTCAGCGATCGAAGCCGGCTCGAGCGGCGGATGTTCGCCACGAAGGATGACGAGTGGCGATACCGGAACAAACTGACCGTGACGCTACCCGGGGCGCTCACGGGTTCCCGGGTGCAAGTCTATGTCGCGGGCGAGGCGTTTGTGGATTTCGATCCGAACGACCTCAGCCGCTATCGTCTATACCTGGGTGTCAAGGGCCGCGTCTTCGGCCCCTTCAGCCTGGACCTCAAGTACTTCCGCCAGTCGACGGAGAAAGGGGACGACTGGCTGGGAACGAACGTGATGTACGTCGGCGTCAAGGGAGGCTTCTGATCTCTCCCTCGATCCACTGTCGAATCTCGAATGTCGGCTCTCGTCCGTTTCGGGCGCCGCCCGAAACGCCTACCTCATCAACACCATCTTCTTCATGGTTTGCAACTGTTCGGTCTCAACACGGTAGAAGTAGATGCCGGGGGCCATGCCCTCGCCGGCGTCATTCCTTCCGTCCCAGGCGACCCGATGGCGGCCGGCCTGCTCCATCCCGCCGACCAGGGACCGGACGAGCTCGCCTTCCACATTGAAGACCCGGACGGTCACGGGACCCGGTTGAGATAGCTCGTACTCGATGACGGTTTCAGGACTGAACGGGTTCGGGAAGTTCTGCGCCACGCCGTCGGTCCACTCCATCCGCGCATCTTCCTCTGTCCCCGTGACGCCGCACCAGAGGTCGACGACCACTATATCATCATCACAGAACTTGTCACCACCCTCAAACGTCGCCTCCGCCCAACAGGAGTCGTTCTCATCATGGTCGATGATCTTGAAGCGGATGGGATTGCCGCAGATGAAACCGTCGACCTCGGGTGTTCCCGGATCGTCGCCCCATGCCACGACCTCGGTCGTATCCCCCCGCCAGCAGATTCCGCCGACGCAGAGGTCGGCGTCATAGACCCCGATCTCGGCACACTCGGGTAGCGGCACCCAGTTCCACAGTGCAGACTTGACCAGCACCTGAATCCACAGGGTATCCGAGCGGCTCTTGCCCGGGCTCGGAGGAAAGATGGTCGGACAAACCGGACAGACGGGCGGGCAGGGCCGCACACCGTCGTCCGCACAGAGGGGAGAATCCCCACAGATATTGGTGGCTCTCACGCTGTACGTATACACGTTGTCGCACGGGTCCACGCCGACATCGTAGTAGGCGGTTTCATCCGGAGGTGTCGTTCCGATGAGGGTGGGGCCGCGGAAAACCTTGAAGCCGTCCTCGTTGCATGGCCCGGATGCGTTGTCCGTCCAGTCGACCCTGACCCAGAGAGAATTGTGATCCGACGCCTGGCAGGCGGTCGGAGGACTCGGGACCCGCAGTCTCACGCCGGCATCCCCATTCGACCGCGCGGACGTGCCGCAGGAATTAAATGCTTCGACAGAATACATGCCCTGCGCACAGGGAGTTCCCTCGTCGAAGTACACGGTGTTGGGATAATATACGGTTCCGATCGGCGTGCTGAAGCGGTATACCGTGAACCCGTCCTCATGGCACGAGTACGGCGTGGTGGTGTTCCAGGTGATCTTCACGTGGTCGCAGATATCGTCGCTTGCGAGACAATTGACCGGCGGGTCCGGGATCCCCAGGCGTATGCCGGTATCCATGTTGGACGACGAAGAGGGACCACAGCCGTTTATGGATTGGACCCAGTACGTGTAGACGCTGCAGGGTTCCGCCGTCATATCCACATACTCGGTTTCATTGGCGTCCACGGATCCGATCATACCAACATCGAGCCGGTAGACGTCATAGCCCTCTTCTGTGCAGGCGTCGTCCCAGGTGATCGTGACCGCGTCGCATCCTGAATCGCTGGCCGCGAGATTCATGGGTGTCTCCGGCGGCCAGCAGTCGTGCCCGGTTGCCCCGATCCACGTTCCCCAGACGGTGGAACTCGCGGTCGCATACTCACTGCACATCCAGATGGTCAAATCATCGCAGGGGTCGACGCCGATCCCGCTGTAGTCCCCCCAGCGGTTCCGTCCATAGGCGTCGAGGTCTTCGTAGTTCCCTTCTCCGTCCCGGAGAGTCTGGCTCGAGCGCGTATCGGTATCGCCCGTGTAGAGTGCCGTGTAGCGGCAGCCGGGATACTCGTCCGTGCTGGAGCGATTGAACACAATGAAGATGTGTCGGTTGTTGTCGGTATAGATCGCGGGGTAGTAGTAGGCATGGTAATCCTTGCCGTATGTCTTGTCGATCACGGCCGTCTTGGAGACAATGTCAATCTTAAGGTAACGAATCGCACAGACCTCATCGCCGCTCCCGAAGTCCCATCTCTCGCAGAAGGTACAGTAGAGGTGTCCGAACCGGAACTGGACATCCTGCATGTGGGCACAGGCGCCGGTGTCGATGCTGTCCCAGACTGCCGGATTCCCCGGCTGGGGAGCGTCCGGCGGGTAGGAGAAGGGACGGACGGACACCGTCGCGTGGCGTGTGAGCGATGGAACCAGAGTCCCCGCATCATGCACGGCCCACACGGTCACAATGCTGGCGCCTCCACCCACCAGGTGCCGGATCCCCGCGAGATACTGGTCCGCCGCCGGGTCGGGATCGCCGAACACATGGGCAGGCTTCCACGTGAAGGCCGGATGGCCATTGACGTCATTCCAGTCCCAGAAATCGTACCAGCTGATGACACTTCCGCTTCCCGTCCAGTAGATCTCGGCCTTCTTCAGAATCCGCAGCTTCGCGTAGTCAAAGCCCACCCCGTACTCGATCTGGTTGGAGGTGATATAGACCGCCTCGTCGTCGTCAAACCCGAGTCCCGGATAGTCGGCCCAGTTATCCGAAGGCGTCGAACCATCCAGCGCCGCATCCAGCTTCCAGTTCCACCAATCTCCCATGGGATCGCTGTCATCAGAAACAGAAACGAGATAGTAGGATTCCGTGCTGTCGTCCGTCGCAAGTGCCAGAATCACCCAGCGCTCCGCATGGTGGTCGTAGATCACCTTCGGGTCAAACGGACCATGAGAAGGAGGGGACACATTGCTGAACCAGGTGGCCAGAGTGATGGATGTTTCCAGCGTCCCGGATTTCCGGAAGATGGACGCGGTGCGGTTCACCAGCTCGACAATGTGTGTTTCTCCCACTGCAAGGATCGGGTCCGGGGGAATCGAGCTGGTCCTCGGGATTCCCTGGAAGTCGTTCTGGAGGGGTGGAGCCGGATCCACCCGGCCCCCGCTTCCGGCCGGATCCTGATCCGCGGAGGCCTGCCACATCCAGAAATCAGCGGGAAGTGGCATGGATTTCATCTTCTCGAGAGTCTCGGCATCCACCGGCCCAACTCTCGGTGGTACCCATGTATCCAATGATGCGCGCTCTGCTGCAGGATAGAGCCCCGACTTGGTCACAGTGAAGAGGGCTCCCGCATCGGTGCTGACGCCCGGTCCTCCGCTTTGAGCAAGAGCAGGGTTGGTGGAGAGGATGTAGAACTGACCCAGTAGACACAGTGCTGCCACCCACAATGCCTTTCGGCTGATCCTCATTCGGGCACCTCCTTGGACGGTCGAGAGTTGCCGGTCCATAAACATAGACCCCGATATCTTCCGAATTGTGCGGTATTGTAACATGTTGTGCCAAATAAGTCAATATCTGGATGTTGATAGTCTCCCCTGCCAATTGATGATCACAATTCTGATTCTCGGGTCAGATTTCCCTTGACGCTGAGACCGCCAATCGCTATATTGATAGTAAGAATCATTCCTGTTACTGTTTCTGAAGGGGTGGGCATCATGATCTCGCCACGCAGGACCCGAATGACAGCGCAGCGGAAGATCATCCTCGAAGAGATTGAGAACACGCGGGCGCACCCGGCCGCCCATGAGGTCTACGAGATGGTGCGGCGGAGACTTCCGAGGATCAGTCTGGGGACGGTATACCGGAATCTCGAGGTTCTTTCCGAGTATGGCCTCATCCGGCGCATGGATCTCGGAGACGGGCAGTACCACTACGACGGCAACACCGAAGAGCACTATCACGTGCGATGCACGGAGTGCGGCCGGATCACGGACTTGTTCATGGATCCGGTCTGTGATCTGGAAGGCACGATCGCTAGACAGACAGGCTATGAGATTGCCGGGTATCGGCTGGACTTCTTCGGTCTGTGCCCTGTGTGCAGGCGGACCAGGGAAAGCGAGAACACCGCCGCTCCGCCGGTGCTCGGGTCAAGGAAGTCTAGCGAACAAGGGGAGGAGAACCATGAAGGAGGGAACCAAAGTGGCTAGTCTCAAGGGAACCCAAACGGAGAAGAACATCCTGACGGCGTTTGCGGGAGAATCGCAGGCGAGAAACCGCTATACCTACTTCGCCAGCCAGGCGAAAAAGGATGGATTCGTACAGGTCTCGGCCGTCTTCGAGGAGACGGCCAACCAGGAGAAAGAGCACGCCAAGCGCCTGTTCAAAATGCTCGAGGGTGGGGAGGTGGAGGTCCGGGCTACGTTTCCGGCCGGTGTGATCGGAACCACGGCGGAGAATCTCAAGGAGTCCGCCGCCGGCGAGAACCACGAATGGACGGATATGTATCCGGGATTCGCCAAGGTCGCGCGCGAGGAAGGGTTCGAGGACATCGCAAACATCTTCGAATCGATCGCCGTGGCCGAGAAACAGCACGAGAAACGGTACCAGGGACTGCTTGCAAACATCAATGCTGGAACCGTCTTCAAAAAGGACGAGGCCATTGTCTGGCGCTGCCGAAACTGTGGATACCTGCACACGGGAACGGACGCTCCGGATGAATGTCCGGCCTGCGCGCATCCTCAGGCCCATTTCGAGATGCTGTGTGAAAACTGGTAAGTTCTTTCACGGCCCGGCGGCAACTCGCCGGGCCGTGAATGAACTAGAGAAGTAGACAATAGATAGTAGAGAGTAGATCTCGGAGAAGAGCATCATAGACAGTGATAGCCGGGGCATCTTGCCCGGGGATCGAACCCGGAGGACATCATGCATGCAATGACGGCGGCGAATCTTCGGAGCGCCCACGGGGGCGAGTCAATGGCCTTCCAGAGGTACACCGTCTGGGGTGCTCGCGCGGCGGAAGAAGGATTCCCGAATGTCGCGCGTCTCTTCGAGGCCATCGCGTTTGCCGAACAGGTCCACGCCGGGAATCACTTCCGGGAGCTGGCGGACGAAAACGGGGATTCTCTCGTTGCGTCGATGGTGGGATTCGGACTCGGGAAGACGGTTGAGAACTTGGGGGGAGCCATCGACGGAGAGCTGTTCGAAGTGACCGAGATGTATCCTGCCTACGTTGAGACTGCCAACCTGCAGGCGGAGAGCGGAGCGAAGCGGAGCTTCCTCTATGCTCTGGAAGCCGAGAAGATTCACGCGGCGATGTTCACCCAGGCGAAGCAGGCTGTGGAGACGGACCACGACATCGAGCTGGGCCCGATCCAGGTCTGCGGCCGGTGTGGATATACCCATGAGGGAGAGACGCCGGACCGCTGCCCGGTTTGCGGAGTGAGCGGAGAGCGGTTCAAGACGTTTGAATAATCTGTAAGTGCGCTCGAGGAGGGAACAATGAGCACATTCGGTTCGGCGGATGAAGTCCTGGATTTCGCCATCGAGAAGGAACAGGAGGCCTCGGAGTTCTACAGCGATCTGGCCGGAAGAATGGAGAATCCCGCGATGAAGAAAATCTTCGAGGGGTTCGCTCGGGAAGAGATGGGACACAAGGCGAAACTAACGAAGGTGAAGGAGGGCAAGCGGCTGGGTAAGAGTGAGGCTAAGGTGATGGACCTCAAAATAGCAGACTATCTCGTGGACGTCGAGCCCCAACCCGAGATGGAGTACCAGGATGCACTGATTCTGGCGATGAAGAAGGAGAAGGCGGCCTTTCGGCTCTACAGCGATCTTGCAACGGCCGCCGGGGATGGCGAACTTCAGGATCTGTTCCTCTCCCTCGCACAGGAGGAGGCGAAGCACAAGCTTCGATTCGAGCTGGAGTACGACGACAACGTCTTGCGGTGGAACTGAGCCGAGGGATACCTAGGGGGTACACATGAAAGAGCGAACAGGGTTCTTCACGATGAAGGGGAATCCACTGACCTTGCTTGGGAACGACGTCAAGGTCGGTGACAAGGCTCCGGACTTCCAGGTGGTGGACAATGACCTGGGGCCGGTGACGCTCGCTGATTTCAAAGGGAAGGTGCTGATTCTGTCGGCGGTCACGTCGCTGGATACCGCCACGTGCGATACGGAGACGCGGAGATTCAACGATGAAGCGACGAAACTGGGCGGGGACGTGGTCATCGTCACGGTGAGCATGGATCTTCCCTTCGCACAAAAACGGTGGTGCGGAGCGGCCGGCATCGACCGTGTCCAGACGGTGTCGGACTACAAGGACGCGTCCTTCGGCGAAGCCTACGGTGTCCTCATCAAGGAGCTTCGCCTACTGGCCAGAACCGTGTTCGTCGTGGATCGTGATGGGGTCGTGCAGTACGTGCAGCGCGTCCAGGAAGGCTCCGAAGAGCCGAACTATGACGAAGTCCTGAGCGCGATCGGCGCGCTCGCGTAATGCGGAAAGTCAACCTGTGGAGAGGTGAACCATGGCGGAGAAACTGGAGATCTACAAGTGCAATGTCTGTGGGAACATTGTGGAAGTTCTTCACGGCGGCCAGGGGAAGCTGGTCTGTTGCGGTGCCCCGATGCAGCGGATGGACGAAAACACCGTGGACGCGGCCAAAGAGAAGCATGTCCCGATCATCGAGAAAGTGGACGGCGCATTCAAGGTATCGGTCGGCAGCGTCGCCCATCCGATGGAGACGGAACACTACATCGAGTGGATTGAACTCGTGGCGGACGGAAAAGCCTATCGCCAGTTTTTGAGTCCGGGCGGGAAGCCCGAGGCCATGTTCTGCATTGAAGCGGAAACAGTGACGGCCAGGGAGTACTGCAGCCTGCATGGACTGTGGAAAGGATAGGGATGATGTTGAAGAGGACGATTGAGAAGGCGCTCAACCAGCAGATCAACGCGGAGATGTATTCCGCCTACCTGTACCTCTCGATGTCGACGTACTTCGAGTCGCTCAGCCTGCCCGGATTTGCCGGCTGGATGAAGGTGCAGGCGCAGGAAGAGATGTCCCACGCCATGAAGATCTATGATTTCGTCCACGAGCGCGGCGGGGCGGTCAAGCTGATGCCGATCGACGGCCCTCCTGTGAAGTGGGCGTCACCGGTTGCGGTGTTCGAAGCGACGTTGGCGCACGAACGGAAGGTGACGGGCCTGATCAACAAGCTGGTCGATCTGGCCATCAAAGAGAAGGACCACGCGTCCAATATTTTCCTCCAGTGGTTCGTAACGGAGCAGGTCGAGGAAGAGGCGTCCGCCGACGAACTGCTGCAGCAGCTCAAGCGGATCGGGAATGCGGGCCATGCACTCCTGATGATGGACAAGGAAATGGGACGGCGCACCTTCACCGCTCCAGCGGAAGAGGGAGCGTAGGCGAAGCGGGATCCCATCCGGCCCGAGCGCGAACGGTTTACAGGGCGCATCGCCTCACCGTTCGTCCCGAGTGCCGCAGGCCATGGCCAACGGCCCGGCGGTGCGGTGTATCGAGGGATGAGCCGCGCGGCATTCTAGAGGAGGCATGATCATGACCAGTGTTCAGAGTAGCCTGGCCGAGGGACTGCTCAAGGCCATCAAGGCGGAAAACGACGGGTACTATTTCTACTCGACCGCGGCGGAGACCACGTCCGACGCGAAGGGCTCGGAAGTGTTCAAGACGCTGGCCGCTGAAGAGCAGGACCACATCCGGTTCCTGAAAGCGCAGTACGAGTCGGTGCTCAAGACCGGCCGGGTGGACACGGGCGTGAAGCTGGGCCCGAAGGCAGACCTCTCGGATGCATCTCCTATCTTCTCGGATGAGATTCGGAAGAACATTGCCCGGGCGGACCGGGAAATGAGCGCGCTGTCCATCGGCATCCAACTCGAGCTCTCTGCGGTGAACTACTACAAGGAACAGGCGGAGGCCGCAGGGGAGGGGCCTGTTCGGGAGTTCTTCACCGAGCTGGCTGATTGGGAGCTCGGGCATTATTACGCGCTCGTCCGGCAGGAAGAGCTGTTGAAGGACGAGTACTGGGCCGCGGCCGGTTTTGAGCCGTTCTAGAGCCGATCACCGGGAGACTCCGTTCCCGACCATCGGGAGTTCGCTCTCTGGATGAGAGCGAAGCGGGACCCGAGTGAGACTCTTCAAGGGAGGCACACGATGGGTGTTCGTTTTAACGTAGATGAGATCCTCGAGATGGCCGAGACCATCGAGGCCAACGGTGAGAGGTTTTACTACCGTGCAGCGGAGCTGGTTTCGGACCCCGATGCGCGTTCCATGCTGATGGGGTTAGCCGAGGCCGAAGTAGCTCACCGGAAGCTGTTCGCCGGCATGAGAAAGGACCTTCCCGCCCGTGAAAAGGGTGGAGGCATGGGCCCCCCGGACGAGGAAATGTCCGGGTATCTGAAAGCGTGGGCGGACGGCCAGGTGTTCGACGCCACGCGGGATGCGGCGGCCGACTTGACGGGGAATGAATCCCTGGAAGATATTCTCCGAATGGCGATGGACCGCGAGAAGGACTCTGTGGTTTTCTATGTGGGGCTCAAGTCCGCCACGCCGAAATCGTGGGGCCGCGAGAAGATCGATGCCATCATCGGCGAAGAGATGAAGCACATTGCCATACTGAATACGGAAATGGGGAAACTCCAAGGGCGGGTCAATTGAGAGTGACAAGGCGACAGGGTGACAAGGTGACAACTCCAGAGAGGCGAGAGCCGCGGCGCAAGGCCCGTGTGGGACACGGGACAGTGGCACTCAGAACCAGAACTTAGAACTCAGAACCCAGAACGTAGAACTGGTTGGTCCGAGTGAAAGGAGAGAACATGACACTGGAGGAAGCCATCAACACGGCGATCGAGTATGAAATCAAGGTTCGGGACGCGTATGTGGACGCCGTCAGGCGGGCGAAGGATGAGGTGGGAAGGAAGGTGTTTCACGTGCTGGCCCGCGAGGAAGTACATCACGTGGAGTACCTTGAAGAGAAGCTGCAGGAGCTCAAGACCACGGGCACGGTGACGGCAGAGGGACTCCGAACCGCGATCCCATCCAAGGCCAAAATCGATGAGGCCGTAGGGCAAATGAAGGCACCGCTTCAGAAAGAGGACCGGGGGGAGGAGCTCGAGATGCTGCGTCACGCGCTGGACCTTGAAATCGAGACCGGCGCGTTCTACAAGAAGATGGTTGATGAGCTTCCCGTCGAAGAAAAACCGGTCTTCGCCCGCTTCCTGGAGATCGAAGAGGGTCACCGGGCCATCGTTCAGGCCGAGATCGATCACATGACGGGAATGGGGTTCTGGTTCGACATGCCGGAGTTCAGCCTTGAAATGGGGTAGCCCGGGACATTCATCCGTCCCTGCTGCGAGACGGCCAGAACCTGCCTGGACTTCGTTGCGGCACCGGTTTCGATCCTCAGCGGAGCTAGGGCTACGCCTCCGGTCGAAACCAGCACCGCGCCTCGCCAGGCCGGTCCTATCCGCCTCTCGCTACGGGACGGCTGAATGTCCCGGGCTACGGGGGGTCTGTCTGATCTTCACGTAGACGATGGGTGAGGATTCAATGTCTCTCAACCACACAGATTTCAAGATGTTCCTGGATGAAGTGACCAAGATCGTTGACGCCGATGGCGATCGAGACGAGAAGCTGCAGAAGATCTGCGATCTTCTGAGAGATCGCGTGTCGTTCTACGATTGGGTAGGATTCTACATTGTGGATCCCGAGGAGAAGATTTTGCATCTGGGCCCCTTTGCGGGGGAACCCACCGAACACGTGAAGATTCCGTTCGGCCAGGGGGTGTGCGGTCAGGTGGCCCGAGATGAAGTTCCCATGATCGTTCAGGATGTCTCGCGGGAGTCGAACTATCTCTCCTGCAGCCCTCTCGTTCGATCGGAGATCGTCGTTCCCGTGTTCAAGGAAGGCCGCTCGGTGGCCCAAATCGACGTTGATTCCCATGAGCCGGCTGCGTTTTCGACCCGGGACCGGGCGTTTCTGATGAAGGTGTGTGAATCTGTGTCGCACCTCTTCTGAAGAAGGAGTCGTTCGGGAGCACATCGCCCCTCACGCTCAGGAAAAGGCTCATCCTGGCGATCATTGGCATGCCCATCGTGATCGGGTATGCGGTCTGGACGTAGCGGACTTTCAGGGGTAAGGTGACTTCTCGGGAATCCTACGGGTGGAGAAGCATCGAGAGAGGGAGGATTGGAATGGCAGGCGCGTTTCAAGCCGTACAGATCAGCGATCACGTATACTGGGTGGGGGCGATTGACTGGGGCATCCGGGATTTCCATGGATACTCCACGTCGCGGGGCACCACCTACAACGCCTTCCTTGTGATGGCGGAAAAGATTGCGCTGATCGACACCGTGAAGGCACCTTTTGAAGAGGAAATGTTCTCGAGGATTGCCTCCGTGGTCGATCCCGCCAGGATCGACGTCATTGTCTCCAACCATTCCGAGATGGATCACACGGGCTGTCTTCCCTCCGCGTTGACACGCGTGAAACCGGAAAAGGTGTTTGCCTCTGCGATGGGGGCGAAAGCGCTCTCGGATCATTTTCACCTGGATCGGGAGATTACCGTTGTCAAGGAAGGGGAACCGCTGAGTCTGGGCAATATGGATCTCGCCTTCATTGAGACGCGAATGCTCCACTGGCCGGACAGCATGATGAGTTATCTGGCCGAAGACGAGGTTCTCTTCTCGCAGGACGCGTTCGGGATGCATCTGGCCTCGAGCGGGCGTTTCGCCGACGAGATCGACAGGAATGTTCTTCGACAAGAAGCCACCAGGTACTATGCCAATATTCTCCTTCCGTACTCTCCGCTGGTAACCAAGCTGCTCGAGAAAGTCCAGAGCCTCGGTATTCCCATTTCCATCCTGGCGCCGGACCATGGACCCCTGTGGCGGCGTGACATTGAAACGCCGCCGCTCTGGTACGGCGAGTGGGCATCGCAGAAGCCCACGAAGAAAGCGGTCATTGTATTTGATACCATGTGGCAGAGCACGGCTCACATCGCGAGGGCCATTGAAGAAGGCCTGGCGGGAGCCGGGGTGGATGTGCGGATCATGCCTCTGGCCTCCTGTCACCGCAGCGACGTGGTGACGGAGGTTCTCGATGCGGGGGCTCTCCTCGTCGGATCGTCGACGCTCAACAACAACATGCTTCCCAGGGTCGCCGATGTGCTGACCTACTTGACGGGGCTGAAGCCTCAGCATCTCGTGGGGACTGCATTCGGTTCCTTCGGGTGGAGTGGGGAGGCGGTCGGGTTGGTGGCCGATCGGATGCAGGCGATGAGAATCGAGCCCGTCGGAGACACGCTGAAGGTCAGGTACGTTCCGGACGCCGCCGCGCTGGATGCGTGCCGGGCGCTGGGGCGGGAGGTCGCGGACAAACTGAAGAGGATCTGTGATGATTCATAAGGGGATGATTGAGGCGCTGTGCACGTTGGGCTACGGGCTATATGTGGTGACCTCCCGCGATGGAGAGAAACTCAACGGGCAGCTCGCCAACGCGGTGTGCCAGGTTACGGCGGAGCCTCCGAATCTCGTCGTGGCGATTCACAAAGACAATTTGACGCATGAGTACATTTCGAAGAGCCGCGTCCTGGCCATTTCGGTTCTCGAGGAAGAGACTCCGATGACGTTCATCGGGCTCTTCGGCTTTCAGTCCGGACGGGACGTGGACAAGCTCTCACGGGTGAACTACGAGGAAGGCGTAACAGGTGCGCCCGTGGTCATGGACCACGCCGTGACGATTCTCGAAGCCAGGGTCGTGGACGAAAAGAACATTGCCACTCACACGCTGTTCATTGCGGAAGTGGTAAGGGCGGAAATCGTCAAGGAAGCCCCCGCCATCAGCTACGCGTTCTACCGGGCCGTGAAGGGAGGAACGTCTCCGAAGAATGCCCCGACGTACTCGGGCGGAGGGACGAAAGACGGAGAAAAAGACGAAGACAGAAAGGACGACAAAGAGAGAGGGCAAGAGAGAGGAGGCGAAATGAAGAAGTACGTGTGCAACGTCTGTGGCTACGTGTACGATCCCGAAAAGGGTGATCCCGATAGCAACATCGGTCCGGGAACCGCCTTCGAAAACCTTCCGGACGACTGGGTGTGCCCGGTCTGCGGCGCCGGCAAGGACGATTTCTCGCCGCAGGACTAGGCGGCGGGGGACAATGCCGGAATGAACATGGGGGAGGTCGCTTCGTGCGATCTCCCCCTGCTTTTCAGACATCCCTTTGGGGTCTAGACGGGGAGCCAGAGACGGAAAACCGTCCCCTCGTGTTCGGAGGACGAGAAATCCACCGTGCTCCCCAGATATTCCTCGGCGAGGAGACGCATGGCAAACGTGCCCAGGCCGCGGCCGCTTTCGGGTTTCGTCGTGAAATGCCGCTGAAAGATCCGCTGGGCGACCGGTTTGGGAATGACCCCGGCGTTCCAGACGCGAAAGGAAAGCCCGCCGGCTTCCTCTTCGACCCGGATCCGGACCTCGCCTCCCTCCGGCGTTGCCTCCAGCGCATTGGCGAGCATGTTGGTGAGAATCCGGAGAAGAAGGGACGGGTCGGTGCGAACATGGCGATCGGGCACGGCCTGGGGAAAGACAATGGACCGATCCTCGGCGGCGGGGTGGTGGGCGAAAGCCTTGCGCAAACGGCCGAGCACCTCGGCCGGGGACAGGTCCCGCGCCTCGACGGGATACACTTCGATTTCTTCGTTCACCAGCTTCCGCTGAATGGCCACCTCCTTGCCCAGACGCTCGGCCGCCTCTCGAATCTCGGCCGCGAGGGCGCCGGCGCGATCCGGGCTCTCATCCTCCAGGCGATCGGTGATCCCATAGAGACCCATAACCAGGTTGCCGATGTCGTGAAAGAAGACGCGCTCGAGCTCCACCCGGCGCTGGTGGGAGGTCAGGTCTCGGATGAAGAGAAGAATGAAGCGCTCGCTCTCAAGCCGAATCGGACAGGAGCGAACACGGAGGTAGAGGTCTCTGGGCCGGACGTCCCCCGCGACGGTCACAATGCAATCCCGTTCCTCGGTCTTGTCCGCCCCGAGGCTGGCAACGATGGCAATGGCCGCCTCGCAGGTCGAGCAGAACTTGCTCGTACCGCAGCCGCCTTCGAAATCCTCTGCGTGCGTGCACCGAATGGCTTCGCCGATCCGAAGTCCCAGGACTTCGCCGATGCCGGGGCTGCCGAGCATCTTGAGGAAGCCGTCGTTGGCGGCGAGAATCTGGCGTTGCTCGTTGAGGACGGCCAGGGCCCCGCCCACTGTTCGAAGGAGTCCATCAATCACGGGATTGGCCGTGGCCCGCTCGATCGCTTGCCGAAGTTCATTCTCGTCGGCCCGCTCGGCCGGCGCGAAGTGGGTATCCTGAGAAAAGGTTCTCTTGTTTTTGCCGGATCCCATGGCGAATCGTCTCCTTCCCATCCAGGATATTCGTATGGATCCCAAGCCGGTCACCCATGCCTACCATTCTAATGATGCTGCAACAAAAAAGAAAGCATGTTGTTTCAAAACAAAACAACGCAAATAAACTCCCCGGTGAAGGGTCCCTGTGGTTATGCATCCTCAGGGGAGTGTGATCTTCGGGGTCGAGACAATTGCCTTGACAAACGGGGCTAAGGGTAATAGTCTATAGAAATACTAGACAACAGGGAGAGCGAATGCGACTTTCAACAAGATCTAGGTACGGGCTGAGAGCGGCAGTGGATCTGGCGGAGAACTATGAGGGTGCACCTGTGTCCATGGCGGCGATCGCCAAGAGACACGGAATCTCTCGAAAATACCTCCATGCGATTCTCTCCGTGCTCAAGTCCAGTGGTGTCGTACGGAGCCTGCGGGGCGTGACCGGAGGATACGTCTTAACACGAGACCCATCACGGATTCGCGTCATCGACATCCTGGAGGCGCTGGAGGGTCCACTGGCCCTCGCGGACTGTGTGCAAGATTCGGCCGTGTGCCAGCGGGCCGGTGGGTGCGTGACTCGCGAGGTCTGGCGGGAGCTGAGTCGCGCCATCGAGATGGTTCTCTCGGGGACGACGCTCGGGGACCTGGTCCTTAGAAACCAGAAGGCAAAGGATCAGTTCCCCCCGATGTATCACATCTAGGCACGCTGGTGCAGACGGCTCGATGCCGGCGATCCGGCGTCATCTGACCCGGGGCAGTCAGAGTCCGGAAAGCGGAAGGTGAGGTCAACACGCCAACTTGGTCACATCGACGGGAGATTCACAGAGGAGAAAGGGCGGATGAGGAGAATCGTAGAGGATGTCACCCGACTCGTAGGCGGAACGCCGCTTGTCAAGCTCGGCCGGATCGGGCAGGGCCTCCATGCAGAGATTGTGGCGAAAATGGAGTCCTTCAACCCGTGCTCGAGCGTGAAAGATCGCATCGGACTCAGCATGATCGAGGCGGCCGAGCGGTCCGGCAACATCGGACCGGACACCATAATCGTCGAACCCACCAGTGGAAACACGGGTATTGCCCTGGCGTTTGTCTGCGCCGCAAAGGGGTACCGCCTGATCCTGACGATGCCGGATACGATGAGCCTGGAGCGCAGGAAGCTGCTGAAGGCTCTCGGGGCCGAGCTCATCCTCACGCCGGGAGCCGAGGGGATGCCGGGCGCGATCCGGAAGGCGGACGAACTCGCCGCATCCGATCCAACGTACTTCATGCCCCACCAGTTCAAGAACCCGGCGAACCCGGAAGTGCACAGGAAAACCACGGCGGAGGAGATCTGGAACGATACGGACGGTGGGATCGACGTTCTGGTCGCGGGAGTGGGAACGGGCGGAACGATCACGGGTGTCGCAGAGATCATCAAGGAGCGAAAACCGTCGCTCAAGGTGATAGCCGTAGAACCGGCGGATTCGCCCGTTCTCTCGGGAGGCCAAGCGGGGTCTCACAAGATCCAGGGAATCGGGGCGGGGTTCGTGCCGGATGTCTTGCGGGTGGAACTCGTCGACGAGGTCATCCGGGTTCGCCATCAGGATGCGGGGAGGATGGCCCGCCGGTTGGCTCGGGAGGAGGGCATTCTGGCCGGCATTTCGGCCGGCGCGGCACTGTGGGCTGCAGTGGAGGTGGCCAAGAGGCCGGAAAGCGCCGGGAAAACGATCGTGTTCATACTGTGCGACACGGGGGAACGCTACCTGAGTACGTGGCTGTTCGAGGATTCGGACGAAGGGGGACCCAATGGCTCGTGATGGGAGGAGGGAACAGCAGAGACTCTCTTCGGTGGTGGACTCTCTCTGCGCTCTCGAAGGGGGGCTGATCGGTCCGGTGAGGCGGGGGCATGGACAGCCGCTGCCGTCGCGGAACACGATCGTGAAGATCGTTGAAGACATTCGCTCGCTCCTGTTCCCTGGCTACTTCGGGATTTCGGAGATGGATACCGGCAGCATGAGATATCACGTGGGTTCCACGCTGGACCGGGTTCAGCGGGAGATGCAGGAGCAGATCAAGCGGGGCGTGTGCTTTGTCTGCGAGAAGGACCCGGAGGAGTGCACCACCTGCGAGGATCGCTCCCTCACAATGATCCGGACTTTCGTCGAGAGGCTGCCCGAAGTGCAGCGGCTCCTGGCCACGGATGTTCGGGCCGCCTACGAAGGCGACCCGGCCGCCACGAGCCCGGACGAAGCGATCTTCTGCTACCCCGGCATGCTGGCAATCACAAACTATCGGATCGCGCACGAGCTTCATCGGCTCGGCGTCCCGCTGATCCCGAGGATTATCACGGAACACGCGCACAGCCACACGGGAATCGACGTTCACCCCGGAGCCCGGATCGACGAGAGCTTCTTCATCGACCATGGGACCGGAGTCGTGATCGGCGAGACGTGCATCATCGGCAAGAGAGTGCGACTCTACCAGGGAGTAACGCTCGGAGCGAAGAGCTTTCCTCTGGACGAGCACGGCAAGCCGATCAAGGGAATCGATCGCCACCCGGTGGTCGAGGATGATGTGATCATTTACTCCGGTGCCACGATTCTCGGGCGCGTCACCATCGGAAGAGGGTCCGTCATCGGAGGCAACATCTGGTTGGTGGAAGATGTTCCGGCCAACAGCCGGGTCGCCCAGGACGGGGGTCCGGTCAATCGTCAAGGCGGTGAGGGCTAATGCCCGGAGCGTTTCGGTTTCGTTGGCTCATCACGTTCGGCCTCATGGCCGTCGTGGGGAGTGTGTCTACATCCCCGGCGAAAGCCGGGCCCGCAACTCTGGATGAATACCTCGCCGTTGCCGCCCGGAACAACCCGGGATTGGAGGCGGCTTTTCACCGCTGGAAGGCGGCCGTGGAGCGGGTTCCGCAGATGCGATCGCTTCCGGACCCGAGGTTCGACTACGCCTACTTCATCCGGGAAGTGGAAACACGGGTTGGCCCACAGAAGCAGAGATTCAGCCTCTCTCAGATGTTTCCCTGGTTCGGGAAGCTCCAGCTCCGGCGCGACGCGGCGGCCGAGGCAGCCAAGGCCGAGGCGGAACGGTACGACATGGCGAAGCTCGACCTCTTCTATCGTGTGAAGAGCGCCTACAGCGAGTACTACTACCTGGCGCGCGCCATGGCCGTCACGGAAGAAAACGTCCGCCTGCTCCGGCAGGTTGTGAACGTGGCGAAGACGCGATACGAAACGGCCGGAGCCGGCTACGAAGACGTGGTTCGAGCGGAGATTGAACTCGGATTGCTCGAGGATCGTCTGGCGACGGAGCGGGACCTTCGGGGCGCGCTGTCGGCTCGGCTTGCGGCGGCGATGGGAAAGCCGTCGGACGAGGTTCTGCCCTGGCCGACCGAGCCCCCCGAGACCGTGCCGCCGGCTTCTGACGAGGAGCTGGCGCGGTGGGTCCGGGAACGGAATCCCGAGCTCCGGGCCTACGAGTTCGCGGCGGCAGGCGAGCGAGCTCGGGCGCGGCTGGCGCAGAAAAGCTTCTTCCCGGACTTCACCCTGGGGATCGACGTCATCGACACGGACGAGGCCATCAATCCGGGCCTGGTGGACAGCGGTAAGGATCCGGTGATCGCCCGGTTCTCGATGAGCGTGCCTCTCTGGTACGGCAAGCACCGTGCGGAGAGCCGGGAAGCCGAGGCCCGCTACCGGGCCGCCCTGGAGGCAAGGGACGAACGGGAGAACACCCTCATGGCCGACCTCAGCTTCGTCCTGTACCACTTCCGGGACGCGGGCAGGCGAATGGACCTGTATCGGGATACTCTGCTTCCCATGGCGAGGGGAGCTTTGGAAGTGGCCCGGCGATCCTACTCCGCCGGGACGACGGACTACCCGACCCTGATCGAAACCCAGCGCACCGTGCTCGCACTGGATCTGGCCTATGAGCGGTCGCTCGCGGATCGGGCGATCCGGCTTGCAGAGCTGGAAATGCTGGCGGGTCAAGAGGCGCCGGGGAACCCGACAAACGGAGGTTCAGAATGAGAATCGTGTGGATGGGAATTCTCGTGTGGATGGCTGTATTCCTGGTGGTGGGCTGCGGACCCGAGAAGAAAGAGTCTCAGGCCGGCGTGACGAACCGGCAGGAACAGGCAAGAACGACGAGCATGACCGTGGCCCAGACCACGTGCCCGGTCATGGGCGGTAAGATCAACAAAGAGGTCTATATGGATTACGAAGGGAAACGCGTGTACTTCTGCTGCCCGTCGTGCATCGCCGAGTTCGAGAAAGACCCGGAAACGTACATGAAGAAAATCACGGAGGAGGGCGTGACACTCGAGGATTCACCCATCGAGGGAGCCTCGGGCGACGAGTCGCACGAGGGCCACGGACACGACTAGCGACGACCGGCGAGGAGGAAGAAAACAATGAGAAGCACCCGGATTCTGAGTGTGCTGGTCATTCTGTCGATTGCGCTAATGGGGTGCACCCGGTGCTCCGGCAGGGCGAAATCGTGCAACGTGACTTGCGAACTTGAATCGCAACAACAGACGATGTGTCCCGTGGAAGGGATGAAAATCAACAAGCAGCTGTATTCGGACCATAGGGGCGAGCGTGTCTATTTCTGCTGTGAGGGATGTATCGAGACGTTCGAGAAGGACCCCGAGAAATACATTCGGAAGATGAAAGAGGACGGGGTCATCCTGGACAGGATTCCGGACGGACGTTGATCCGAAAAGCGGTCGGGGCCCGTGCAAGGAATGGGTTTCCGACCGCCCCGTCCTCGGGAGGTTGAGCCGTGACGACGAGCCCCGTAGCCTACCCGTTTTACCGGCGAAGATGGTTCGTGCCGGTCGTGGTCCTAGCTGCACTCGCGATCGGGTATTTCCTTGGTGGGGGAGGCTCCGGTGGGGATCTCGCTCGCGTTTCGGAGGAAGCGACGCAATCGAAGGTCAGATTCTGGACCTGCTCGATGCATCCGCAGATCCGGCAACCGGAATCGGGCCTCTGTCCCATTTGCGCCATGGACCTGATTCCCGTCTACGACGAGGATTCGGGAGGGAAGGGCGGCCCGAGATCGCTGACGTTGTCGGAGACGGCCAGGAATCTGGCCGGCATCCAGGTGGCGACGGTGGAGCGGAGATCGCCGGAAGTCGAGATCCGAATGGCGGGCAAGGTCGAGGTCGACGAAACCCGCCTGGGAACCATCACCGCGCGCATGCCGGGCCGGATCGATCGCCTGTGGGTCGACTATACGGGGGTTCAGGTTCGTGAGGGCGACTCGATGGTTGACCTCTACAGCCCCGAACTCATCTCGGCCCAGGAGGAGCTCCTTCAGGTGGCGGCCGCCGGATCGGCCGGATCGGATCCCGGCGGCATGATGGACGGGGTACGGGAAAAACTCCGGCTCTGGGGCGTGAGCGGGGACCAGATCGACGAGATTCTGAGGCGCGGCACACCTTCGGAACATCTGACGCTCCGATCCCCCATGAGTGGCGTGGTTCTCGACCGGCACGCGACGACCGGGATGTACGTCACGACGGGAATGCGGATCTACACAATTGCGGATTTGTCGCATGTCTGGGTGACGCTCGATGCGTACGAGTCCGACCTGGTCTGGATTCGCGAGGGTCAGGAAGTCCGATTCGAAGTCGAGGCCTATCCGGGAGAATCCTTCGAGGGACAGGTGGCCTTCGTGGATCCCGTAGTCAATACACACACCCGTACGGTTCGAGTTCGCGTCGAAGCGGCGAATCCGGACAGCCGGCTGAAGCCCGAGATGTTTGTGAGGGCCGTCCTTCATGCAGGAATGCCCGAAGAGGCGGACGGACCGCCTCTCGTGGTCCCGGCGACGGCTCCGCTCATCACGGGAAAGCGGGCGGTCGTCTATGTGCAGTCGCCCGGTGACGGCGGAACATTCGATGGAAGAGAAGTGGTGCTGGGGCCGCGCGCAGGAGAGCACTACGTCGTCGCCGACGGACTGTATGAGGGAGAGATCGTTGTTGTGAATGGCGCATTCAAGATCGACAGCGCCCTCCAGATCCTGGCGAAACCCAGCATGATGAATCCGGAAGGCGGTGCCGCCCCGGCCGGACATCATCACGGAGCGCATCCGGTGGCCGATGAGATGGAGTCCGAAGAGCCTTCGCACGCGGGGCATGCTCATGAATGATCCTCCGGGCGCCACTCCGCGTTCCTCCCCTTCCCCGATTGACCGGGTCATCCGTTTCTGTCTCGAGAAGAAAGTGGTTGTCTTCCTCGCCGTCGTCCTCATGATTGCCTGGGGTCTCATGGTTGCGCCCTTCGACTGGAATCTGGGGGGGCTTCCCCGGAGCCCGGTTCCCGTGGATGCGATTCCCGATATCGGGGAAAACCAGCAGATTGTCTTCACGGAGTGGATGGGACGGTCTCCACAGGACGTTGAAGACCAGATTACTTACCCGCTTACGGCGTTTCTCCTGGGTATTCCCGGAGTGCGGACCATCCGCAGCTTCTCCATGCTGGGATTCTCCAGCATCTATGTCATTTTCGAGGAGAGCGTGGAATTCTACTGGTCCCGTTCCCGACTTCTTGAAAAGCTAAGTAGTCTACCACCCGGTATCCTTCCGGACGGAGTGCAGCCGATGCTCGGTCCCGACGCCACGGCGCTGGGCCAGGTGTTCTGGTACACCCTGGAGGGGCGGGATGAGGAAGGAAACCCGACGGGCGGATGGGACCTTCACGAGCTTCGCGCGGTTCAGGACTGGTACGTCCGCTACTCACTGATGGCTGCCCGGGGTGTCAGCGAGGTGGCGTCGGTCGGCGGGTTCGTGAAGGAGTACCAGATCGACGTCGATCCGGATGCGATGCGTGCACATGAGGTGGGGCTGGATGAAGTCTTCGCGGCCGTGAAGATGTCCAACGTGGACGTGGGCGCGCGCACCATAGAGGTTAACCGGGTCGAGTACGTGATTCGCGGGATCGGGTTTGTCAAACATCTCGAGGACCTGGAAGACGCGGTCGTCAAAGTCAACGACCGCGTGCCCATTCACATCAAGGATGTTGCCCGCGTGACGCTGGGCCCCGCATTTCGCCGCGGCGCACTCGACAAGGAAGGGGCGGAGGTTGTCGGTGGCGTGGTCGTGGTCCGCTACGGCGAGAATCCCCTGCGCGCGATCCAGAACGTGAAACAGAAGATCCGCGAGATCTCGCCCGGCCTTCCGACCAAGACCCTTCCCGACGGGCGGGTCAGCCGGCTTCAAATCGTTCCCTTCTACGACCGGACGCGCCTCATCCACGAGACGCTCGGAACGCTCCGGACCGCGCTCACCGAGGAGATCATTGTCACCATTATCGTGATTCTGATCATGGTGATGCACCTGAGAAGTTCGATCCTCATCTCCGGGCTGCTGCCGCTGGCGGTTCTCATGTGCTTCATCGCGATGAAGGCCTTCGGTGTCGATGCCAACATTGTCGCTCTCTCCGGTATCGCCATTGCCATTGGGACGATTGTGGACATGGGCATCATCGTCACTGAAAACATTCTGAGACACCTGGATCGGGCGGCACCCGATGAGGACCGGCTTGAGGTTATCTATCGGGCCGCGAGCGAAGTGGGCGGCGCCGTCCTGACCGCCGTCTCGACCACGGTGATCGGGTTCCTCCCCGTATTCACCATGCAGGCTGCGGAGGGGAAACTCTTCAAGCCTCTCGCATTCACGAAGACCTTTGCGCTCCTGGCTTCGGTAGTCCTTGCGCTCACCGTCATTCCGTCTCTGGCCCATATTCTGCTAGCGGGCCGAATTCGTAGCGGGAACTTTCGGCGGGTCCTCTACGGGTTGCTGATCGCGATTGGGATTGTGGTCGGGATTATGGCCGAATGGTGGTTGGGCGTTCTTGTGGCCGCCCTGGGGGCGTACCCGCTGGGCGAGGGCCGGATTCCCGTGCGGGCCGTAAAGATCGCGCGCTGGATTCCCATCGGTGTCCCGGTGTTGACCGTGGCTCTCCTCCTCTCCGAGCACTGGTTACCCGTAGGACCCGAGAACGGCCTCTTCCGGAACTTCGTCTTTGTCGCCGCTATGATCGGCGGTGTCCTTCTATTCTTCCATCTGTTCCAGAGGGCGTACCCGGGGATCCTCCGGTGGTGCCTGGATCACAAGAGGGCGTTCCTGACGCTGCCGGTCATCATCGTCCTCCTCGGCGCCCTGGTGTGGGTCGGGTTCGACCGTTTCTTCGGGTGGCTGCCCGGCCCGGCGAAGACCTTCCGACCGGTGTCGGCCTTCGCTCATGCGTTCCCCGGGCTCGGCAAAGAGTTCATGCCGCCGCTGGACGAAGGTTCGTTCCTGTACATGCCCACCACGATGCCGCACGCATCCATCGGCGAAGCCCTCGATGTGCTCCAGAAACAGGACATGGGATTCCGGGCCATCCCCGAAATCGAATCGGTCGTCGGTAAGCTGGGCCGCGCCGAAACCCCGCTGGATCCCGCGCCCATCTCCATGATCGAGACCGTCATTAACTACAGACCCGAATATTTGCTGGATGACTCGAGCCGGCGGGGGATGTTTCGGTTTGACGCCTCCGAAACCGACCTCTTCCGCAGCGAAGATGGAAATCCACTTCCTGCCGGCGACGGTCAACCCTACACGGTTCGAGGACGGTACGTCCGGGACGGTCGTGGCCGGCTGATCCCGGATGCGCGCGGTCGGCCCTTTCGCCTGTGGCGCCCCGCGTTGGATCTCGATCTCAACCCTGGGCGAGAGGGCTGGGACGGCATCCAGAATCCGGATGATATCTGGGACGAGATCGTCATCGCGGGGAAGATTCCGGGGACCACATCGGCACCCAAGCTGCAGCCCATCTCCACACGCATTGTCATGCTCCAGAGTGGTATGCGCGCTCCCATGGGAGTGAAGGTCAGGGGGCCGGATCTGGAAACCATCGAGCGGGTGGTCCTGGAGATCGAGAGACATCTGAAGGACGTCCCGAGGGTCAATTCAGCGAGCGTTATTGCAGACCGGATTGTGGGTAAACCCTATCTCGAGATCCATATTGACCGCCGGGCCATTGCCCGTTATGGAATCAATCTGAAACACGTGCAGGATGTCATCGAGGTCGGGATCGGAGGCAAGCGAATCACGACGACGGTCGAGGGCCGGGAGCGTTACCCGGTGCGCGTCCGGTATCTCCGTGAGCTCAGGGATGACATCGAGGCGCTGGAGAGAATCCTGGTTCCGGCCGCCGACGGCGCGCAGATTCCGTTGGGGCAGCTTGCGGTCATCGAATACGCCCGCGGTCCTCAGATGATCAAGAGCGAGGACACCTTTCTGGTCGGCTACGTGCTCTTCGACAAAAAGCCCGGGTTCGCCGAGGTGGACGTCGTGGACCAGGCGAGGGAGTATCTGGAATTCAAGCGGGAGAGCGGCGAATTCCAGCTGCCGGCCGGCGTGAGCTACACCTTCGCCGGAAGCTACGAGAACCAGGTCCGCTCGGAGAAACGATTGATGGTGGTCCTTCCTCTTGCGCTCTTCATTATTTTCATCATTCTCTATCTGCAGTTCAACTCGGTGGCGACCACCACGCTAGTGTTCTCGGGAATTCTGGTGGCCTGGGCGGGTGGGTTCATGATGATCTGGTTCTACGCGCAACCCTGGTTTCTTGATTTTTCCCTGTTCGGAACGCACATGCGCGACCTCTTCCAGGTCGAGCCTCTGCATCTGAGTGTGGCCGTGTGGGTCGGATTCCTGGCGCTCTTCGGGATCGCGTCCGACGACGGGGTAGTCATCGCCACGTACCTTAACCAGACCTTCGCCCGGCTCGGGCCGAAGACCGTGGATGAGATTCGTCGGGCGACGGTGGAAGCCGGAACGAGAAGGGTCCGCCCGGCGATCATGACCACCGCAACCACACTTCTTGCCCTTCTCCCCGTGCTGACGTCTACCGGCCGTGGGTCGGACATCATGGTTCCCATGGCGATTCCGTCCTTCGGCGGAATGGTCTTCGCCGTTCTCACGATCTTCACTGTTCCGGTTCTGTATTGCGCTATTCAGGAACGTGGTCTGAAGGCTGCATGATCGCAAGGCGGACATCCGGGAGCGGCACCGGAAGCGTATCTACTTATGTAATAAGGCGTTGGAGAATAGAGAGAAAAACCCTGCGGGGGACTTTCTTCCTTGACGGAAGCCCCGAAATCTGGTATATTGGTACTAGAATACCTGGTCTTGCGGAAGAAAGGACAGTTTCCATGTCGAACATCCTGAAGATCTCTGAAGCGGCTTCGCTGGCCACGCATTCGATGGTGTTTCTGGCGGCCAATCCCGAGAAGCCCCACTCCACACGGGAGATGGCCAACCTGCTTCTTGCTTCGGAGGCGCACCTGTCCAAAGTGCTTCAACGGCTTTCGCGGCACGGACTGGTTCAGTCGGTGCGCGGTCCGCGGGGTGGTTTCCGGTTGGCGAAACCCGGAGGCCAGGTCCGTTTACTTGAAGTCTACGAGGCGATCGAGGGCAAGGTCGTTGAGATCCACTGCCTGCTGAGTTCCAAAGTCTGTAACGGCGGCGGATGTGTCTTCGGCGGTTTTCTGGAATCCGCCAGCCGCCAGTTCCGCGACTACCTGGCCCACACGACTCTTTCCGACATTGCTTACCTCTGCAGGAGGCAGGAGAATCATGCTGAGAAAGATCATCAAGATCGATGAGGCCAAGTGCACGGGTTGTGGAGACTGCATCCCCAACTGCCCCGAAGGGGCTCTCCAGATTCTCGACGGCAAGGCGCGCTTGGTGAGCGACCTCTTCTGCGACGGTCTGGGTGCCTGCATCGGCCACTGTCCGGAAGGCGCCATCGCGATCGAGGAACGCGAGGCTGAGGCGTACGAAGAGGCCCGCGTGATGGAGAACATCGTCAAGGCCGGGGCCAATACGATCAAGGCCCACCTTGACCACCTGAAGGACCATGGAGAGACCGAATACTTCAACCAGGCGGTCCGGTACCTCAAGGAACGCGGCGTAGAGAGTCCGTACGAAGAACTCGCACTGACGACGCAGCCTGATCCCCTGTCGGGCTGCTCGTCCTGTCCGGGCTTGGCGCCCATGGACCTTCGGAGTACGGTCTCCGATTCGACCGCTGATACGAGTGGGCCCGATCGGGAAACCCAACTCCGCCAGTGGCCGGTGCAGATCATGCTCGTGCCGCCCGCGGCGCCCTATTTCCAAAATGCGGATCTTCTCCTGGCCGCCGATTGTGTCCCCTTCGCGTACCCGGAGTTCCACCGGGACTTCATCGCGGGACGGATGCTGCTCGTGGGATGTCCGAAGCTGGACGACGCCGAGTTCTACGTGGAAAAAATCGCGGAGATTCTGAAACAGAACGAGATTCGATCCATCACCGTGGCGCACATGGAAGTTCCATGTTGTACGGGGATGGTCAAGATCGCGCAGATTGCTCTGGCGAAGTCGGGCAAGGAGATTCCGCTCAGCGCGGTCAAGATCGGGATCAAGGGCGAGAAGCTCAGCGAGGCTGAGCTCTCGGCAGCAACAAGTTAGTCCGTTGCCGAAGTCCGAGAGCCGACATCCGAAAGGCGACGGACTTGAAAGACAGACCCGCAACCTCGAAGGCGAGGGCAAGGAACGAGGGCTGGGTAAGATGAAATGTCCCGGACAAAACGGCGCCAACTGGAAACCGGAAGACGTGTTCGAGATTCCCTGCACGGGGTGTGGCTCGGCCGTCGAATTCTTCAAGGATGACAAGTGGCGGGAATGCCCCGCATGCGGGCTCCTGGCGAAGAATCCGCATCTTGACTTGGGATGCGCCCAGTGGTGCGCGGCCGGCGATCAGTGTCAGGGGAGTGAGCCACGGAAGACTGAGAATCGGGAGGGATAATGGAAAAGAGGCAGGGAGAATCGAATGCTAACGGCGAGTTGCCACCGTCCGAGGCCATGCGCCTGGAGGATCTCGTGGGCTACGCGGACGGATCCATCGTCAGCCGAACGGTGGCAAAGACCAAGGGCGGAACCGTCACTCTCTTCGCTTTTGACGAGGGGCAGGGTCTGAGCGAGCACTCGGCGCCGTTTGATGCGCTGGTTCAGGTTCTGGACGGACAAGTGGAACTCACGATTGGGGGCAAGGTGGTGCCGGCCTCGGCGGGCGAGGCGGTTCTCATGCCGGCCGACATTCCGCACGCGGTCCGGGCCGTCGAGAAGTTCAAGATGTTGCTGGTCATGGTGAGGGAGTAGGATTCCCCGACCCTATGCACTATGCACTATGCACTATGCACTAGGCACTAGGCACTATGCACTGGGCACTGGCAAGTAGGAAATAGGAGATAGCAAGTAGGAAATAGGGAACAGTGGAAGGTCGTTGTCGATCTCAAGAAGGGAGCAACAATGTTCTGTTATCAGTGTGAGCAGACGGCAGGAGGGAAGGGCTGTACAACGGTTGGGGTTTGCGGCAAGAGCCCTGAAGTGTCGGATCTTCAGGATCTCTTGCTCTACGCGTGCGAAGGGGTGTCGATGTATGCGTACCGCGCCCGGAATCTCGGTGCGGTCGATCGTGACGTCGATGTCTTCATCATCGAGTCTTTGTTCTCGACGGTAACCAATGTCAATTTCGATGCCGATCGGCTGGCCGAGTGGGTCGACAAAGCGGTCGAAATGCGCGATCGGGCCAGAAAGCTCTACGAGCAGGCCGCGGAGAAGGCAGAGCGGAAGCCCGAGGAACTGAGCGGACCGGCCGCCTGGATGCCCGCCTCGGATCGCGAAGGACTGCTGAAGCAGGCGGCCGATGTGTCGATCCAGAAGCGGAAGGACACGCTCGGCGAGGACATCACAGGCCTTCAGGAGCTTCTGACCTACGGGCTCAAAGGCGCGGCGGCCTATGTTGACCACGCACAGATCCTCGGCCAGGAAGACGCGGATCTCTACGGGTTCTTCCACGAAGCGTTGGATTTCCTGACGAAGAAGAATCCGACCGTCGACGAGCTCCTGGGCATGTGTCTCAAGTGTGGGGAGTGGAACTTCAAGTCCATGGAGATCCTCGACCAGGCAAACACCGGAGCCTATGGCCATCCGGTTCCGACCCCGGTCCGGGTAACGCCCGTGAAGGGGAAAGCCATTCTCATTTCCGGGCACGATCTGAAAGATCTCAAGGCGCTCTTGAAGCAGACCGAGGGCAAGGGAATCAATATCTATACCCACGGCGAGATGCTGCCCGCGCACGGCTATCCCGAGTTGAAGAAGTACCCGCATCTCGTGGGGAACTACGGTGGCGCCTGGCAGGACCAGAAGAAGGAATTCGATGCGTTCCCGGGATCGATCCTCATGACCACGAACTGTATTCAGAAACCGAAGGACAGCTACAAAGCTCGGATCTTCACCTGTGGCCTTGTGGCCTGGCCGGGCGTGGAGCACATTTCAGATCAGGACTTCCAGCCGGTGATCGACGCCGCCCTGGCGGCGGATGGGTTTGATGCGGACGGCCCCGAGCAGACGACTACGGTCGGTTTCGGACACGCGGCGGTGATGGGTGTGGCGGGAAAGGTCATCGATGCTGTCAAGGCGGGAAAGATCAAGCATTTCTTCCTCATCGGCGGTTGCGACGGGGCCAAGCCGGGGCGGAATTACTACACCGAGCTGGCGGAGAAAGTCCCCGAGGATTGCGTGATCCTGACACTGGCCTGTGGCAAGTTCCGGTTCAACAAGCTAGACTTCGGCGACATCGGCGGGATCCCGAGGCTGCTCGACATCGGGCAGTGTAACGACGCGTACTCGGCGATTAAGATCGCCGCGGCGCTGGCCGACGCGTTCGGAACGGATGTCAATGGCCTGCCGCTGTCGCTCGTTCTCTCCTGGTATGAGCAGAAGGCGGTCTGCATTCTGCTCACGCTTCTCCACTTGGGCATCAAGAACATGAGACTCGGACCCAGCCTGCCGGCGTTCGTTACGCCCGCCGCGCTGAACGTCCTTGTTGAGAAGTTCAACATCATGCCCATTTCGGAACCGGAGAAGGATCTGGAGGCTATCCTCCAGGCCGTCTAGCTGCGTAACGTATGGGCACATAGAGGTGACTGTCCCTCAAAAGGGACAGTCACCTCTTTTCGTCAGCCATCCCGCATTCTGACTGTCCCCCTAATGGGACAGTCACCCCTTTCCTTCAATTATTCCTCATCTGGTTCTGCACGATTGTTCTTTGGGCGTCCACGGGATAGCGGTCTCAGACGGCGACCCATCTCCGTCTCCAATCTGTCTAGAAAACTGTCATCCATCCAGGGGCGTCCCGTCTTCGTGTGCATCCGGATGTTCATCAGCATCTCTTCGCTGAGATTCTCTTGGAGAATCGTCTCCCAATCAAGGTCAGCCACGGATTTATGCCATTCTTTCAGATCCAGAATGTTGCTCGAGTCCAGAATGCCAATGTGTGCGGCCGCACTGGACCAAAGGTATTCGCAAGGTGATCGGACGATATGAGCGCGAACGGGATTCTGCTCGATGTATCTCATCGCCCTCCAGTAGTGCCAATTGTCCATTGCGCAGGAATAGAACCGATTCTGCCAGACGTGACCGCTTCGACCTTGCATCCGGTTTACCCGCTGGGCATATCGAAAGTTAGTGCGCCCGATAGCGAGGGCCAGCGACTCTGGGATATGCGGCGTCGCCACAATGTGGACGTGGTTGGTCATCAAGCAATAGCCGTGGACCTCCAGATGGTGCTTGTCCGACTGCTCCTTCAACCACGAGAGATACCGCTCCCGGTCTTCGTCTGAGAAAAACACTTGAGAGCGATCGTTGCCTCGCTGGGTGATGTGATGGGGCAAACCCTCAATGACGATTCTGGCAATTCGGGGCATAGCGGTGCTCCTGGCTCCCCCGCGCGGTGAATGGTGGACGAAAATGGGTGACTGTCCCTCTGGAGGGACATAGCAGGAGGTGTGCCTAGTTGCGGGGAAAGGGTCAGGAAGTTCCTGCATGAGGAAAAGTGGATGAAAACAGGTGACTGTCCCTATGGGGGGACACCCCGTGTGGGGGAACGCGGATGAAAAGGGGTGACTGTCCCTATGAGGAGACAGTCATTGGACAGCGTAGACGATGATCCCGGGCTCATCCAGATCCAGCCGTCTCAGCCAGGGAAGTTGCGAAAGCCCGTCCATCGTCTGCACGTGCCAGGGTTCCGGTCCCAGCGAGGCATGCAGGAAGATGTAGCGCACGCGATGGCGCTGGAGAAAACCGTAGTCGGAGGCTGCTCGGGACCACTCGTCGAAGAATGCATCGGCGCCAACGGGAGTTCTGGCCACCAGACCATTCACAATCCGTTTCCCATGAGTCGTCTGGTAGTACATGTCCTGGAGGGCCACCGTCCATCCCTTGAAGGGAAGTCCGAGTACCGTGTAGTCATCGTCGTCCTCTGCCACCTCCTCGAAGAAGTGAGGGACTGGCATACCTCCACCGGGAACGGGCGCGCCCCAGAGCTCCACCAACAGAACGGTGAAGACGAGAGAAACCCATCCCATCTTCCGCCATCTCGAAGCGCGGAGCATCTTGCACCCGAGGAGATCCCTGAAACCGAAGGCGCCCAGGACGGAGACCGAGCACGTCACGAGCACGGCAATGCGTGAAGGCACCCGGGCGTGGGAGATCAACGGGATGTCCTGGATCAACCAGCGATAGGGAAGCCATCCGGACTGCCCGATGGACCGCCCGGCGATTTGAAGAGTGGGCCCCAGAGAGAGAACGAAGGCGACTAGACCCACGATGGCCCACGCCAGGCGGTCCCCCCCGGCTCGACGCCTCCCCCAGACCCCGTACGCCGCCAGCGCAATCACAACGAGTCCCAGGCTTACGGTGTTCTCGTAGACGTTTCCCCCCAGACTCCTATAGTACGGAGCCACCCACTTCAGAAACAACGGCTGGTTTGAGGAAGGAACAACGTAGGCCAGCAGGTCTGCAGAGTAGGCTTCCTGGCGCCCGGGATTCATGAAATCGGTTCCTTCGACGACTGCCTTCACCATCGGCATGACCGCCGGCGATATCACCGCAAGGGCAACCAAACCGAGAAGCAGCGACCCCAATACTGCGCTCCGTACGTGCTTTGGCCGCCCTGATTGAAACAGCCAGACCAGCCCGATGAGTGCCACGGCCATGGAAGTGTACAACAGGTAGTACCAACAGCAGAGGCCCGTAATACCCAAGAACAGACCGGCAAGCGCCGGATCGACGAGCCCTCCTCTCCTGCGCCAACGGATGAGGAAAAGAAACGTGAACGGGATGAAATGGATGCTGGCCGTGTTCAAGTCCACCATCGCGCGCGAGAAGTGATACGGAGAAAAACCGAAGGCGATACCAGCGAAGATCGCAGCGATGCGGTTACCCGTCAGGGAGTAAGCAAGAAGATAGGCACCCCAACCGCCCAGAATGAACCCCAGCAGGATCATGGCGTTGTATGCGCCGGTCAATCCCAGGAACGACTGAAAGGGTATGGACAGCACCGAGTTCGCCAGGGAGAGAGTATGGAAGGCCAGCGTCACACCGACCGGGTAGTACAGGAAGTCTGTGTAGAACACCGACAGGCTTGGATCCAGGATGGCTTTCTTGACCCACCACAGAGTCCAGAGGAAGCAGAAACTGTCTCCGCCGACTCCGGCGATATGAGTCCGCAGGTGAAAGACGAGAGGAAGCGTCATAACCAGGGTGAGCAGGACGAATCCCAGAAGCACCGTAAGGTGTAACCACCCCGACCTGCTTCGCCCAGGGGCACGGTTCTGATCTGAGCCGAGTTCAATCGTATCCATGCGACCGTACCCCGCTGTGCCGAGAGCGTTGTGGTGTTTCGAGGTTCTTCCGAAGGCATCATACGCGGTTGACAGTTTTCAGACAATCGCGGATTTCCCATGCGACAAGGGGAGGCAGAAGTCACGCTGATCCACGGGAAGAATGCCCGGGATTCGACTGACCACCCTGGTATGCGGTCCTCTGCGTGAGAGAAGGTGGATGAAAAGGGGTGACTGTCCCTTCAGGGGGACACCCGGGATTCGATTGACCGCATCGAGCGACGTCCGTATCTTGTTATATGAACGCCTGTTGGAGAAACATACGGCGAGTGGGCGGATGCATTTTCTTGATCACATGCGTCGCATTTTCCGCTTGCTCCTGTGGACACCAGGACGAACCGGTTCATCACCCTGTCGATTCTCTCACCCCCCAGGAGATTGCCATGCTGCCTCCCGACGGAGGTCCGGAGCACAACCGTCTGATCCACGAAAACAGTCCGTATCTTCTCCAGCACGCGCGGAACCCGGTGGACTGGTACCCCTGGGGCGAGGAGGCATTCGAGCGGGCGAAGAAGGAAGACAAGCCCATCTTTCTCTCCATCGGCTACTCCACCTGCCACTGGTGTCACGTGATGGAGCGGGAGTCGTTCGAGAATGAAGAGATCGCAAAGGTCCTCAATGAGCACTTCATTCCGATCAAGGTCGATCGCGAAGAACGGCCGGATATCGACGAAATCTATATGAATGCTACGCAGATCATGACCGGATCCGGAGGCTGGCCGAACTCGGTATGGCTCACCCCGGACGGGCGCCCCTGGTTTGCAGGAACCTACTTTCCGCCAGAAGATCGTTTCGGCCGACGGGGATTCAAGAAGGTTCTCCTTGCACTGTCGGAATTCTGGACCACGAGCCGGGAGGACGTGGAGAAGCAGGCCGCCCAGCTTGCCGAGGCCATGCAACCATTCGCCTCCGGCACGACCGTTGCCGGAACCGGACCGCTCTCTCGAATTCCGGTCGACCAGGCCATCGCATCCCTTCGATCATCCTTCGATGAAAATCGGGGCGGCTTCGGCGGCGCGCCGAAATTCCCCCCTCATGGATCACTCCGCCTGCTTCTTCATGAGGTCAGACGGACCGGAGACACATCGCTTTTCCGGATGGTGGCCCGGACTCTCGATGCCATGGCGGCCGGTGGAGTCCGGGATCACGTCGGCGGCGGGTTCCATCGCTACTCCACCGACGAGCACTGGTTCCTGCCTCACTTCGAGAAGATGCTTTACGACAACGCCCAGCTATCCCGGGTATATGTCGATGCCTTCCTTGTCATGGAAGATCCCGGGTATCGAGCCGTTGCCGAAGAAACCTACGATTGGGTCCTTAGGGAAATGACGGCGGAGGAGGGAGGATTCTACTCGGCGCTTGATGCCGACAGTGAGGGCGAGGAGGGAAAGTTCTATCTGTGGAGCCGGGAGGAGATTCTCTCCGTCCTCGGCGAGGAGCGCGGCGATCTCTTCTGTCACGCGTACGGCGTCGAAGACGTCGGCAACTACCGGGACGAGGCGACCGGGCATGCACCGGGTACGAATATCCTCTATCTGCCGAAGTCTCTGGAGACAACCGCCGAGGTCGAGCAGACGAGCGTCGATGATCTCCGCTCACAGCTGGCGGAGGACCGGAAGATGCTACTCGGCATCCGCGAAAAACGGATCTGGCCCCATCTCGATGACAAGGTGCTCACCTCCTGGAACGGTCTCATGATCGGGAGTCTCGCCTACGGCGGGCATCATCTTGAGAGGCCCGAGTACGTCTCGGCGGCGGAGAGGGCGGCGACCTTCATCCTGACTCGTATGCGCGAGGGCGAACGGCTCCTTCGCTCATTCAGAAACGACCGCGCCGACGTGGCGGCGTATCTGGACGATTATGCCTTCCTGGCCGATGGACTCCTGGATCTCCATGCCGTTACGGGGAACACGCGCTATCTCGACGAGGCGACGGCCCTCATGAACACGCTCGTCGAGCATTATCATGACGAGGCCGAAGGTGGATTCTTCTTCGTGGCGAACGATCATGAAAGTCTTATAACCCGCTCCAAGAATCCGCTCGACAAGGCAATCCCGTCCGGTAATGGCGTGGCTGCAGGAGTGCTGGTGCGGCTGGCCGAGCTGACCGGAGATGACGAGTACCGGAATCTGGCCCGCAGGACGCTCGAGACATTCCAGGGTTTCATGGAGCGCGCGCCCCGGGGAACCGAGAGACTCATTCAGGTGACAGCCGAGTACCTGGATCTCGGATCCCCGTCCAGGGGGAAGAGTCGCGTCGCCGCAGCCATCACCCCTCCGGCGGAGACCGTTCGGCCCGGGGACGAGGTTCATCTGGATCTGCGGATCACGGTCGATGAAGGCTGGCACATCAACTCGCACGCGCCACTCCAGGACTATCTGGTTCCGACGTCGGTCACTCTCAAGGACAATCCGGCGGCCCGCGTCGGAAACATCACGTATCCCGAAGGAACATCGATGACCTTCGAGTTCAGTTCCGAACCGCTGTCCATCTACAAAGGCGAGATTGCGATCCAGATCCCCATCGAAATCGCTTCGACTGCAACCGAGGGAGTCGTTGATCTATCTTTCAATCTTCAGATCCAACCCTGCAATGAAAGTGCCTGTTCCGCTCCGGAAACACTTGTGCTCTCCGTTCCCGTGGATGTAGTGTTGCAATAGTCCTCATCTGCGTAATCTGCGGATAGGATCTCGGCCGTTGTTGTTCACTTCATTGCCAGGGATCGAGAATGAAAGACCAGATCCTCCGATTCATCGCCTCCCAGCGTGAGGGCATTCTGGCGTTCACCGAAGCGCTGGTCCGGGTTCCTACGGAGAACCCTCCGGGGCGAAACTACCGCGAGTGCGTCGAGCTCCTCGAGGACCACCTCCAGCGGATGGGATTGTCTCCCACCGTGATCGAAGTGCCCCCGCCCGGAGGGGGAACCGGAGAGACGAAGAGCGATACCGAATCCTATCCCCGCTACTGTGTTCTGGCCGGTTACGGGACCGGCGAACGCATTCTCTACTTCCATGGTCACTACGATGTCGTACCGGCCGGCAGCGAGGCTCAGTTTGCCCCGAGGGTGGAGAACGACAGACTCTATGGGCGAGGGACGGCCGACATGAAGAGCGGGCTTGCGGCCATGATCTATGCCGTCGAAGCGCTCCAGGCCTGTGAGGTCGATCTCGATGGGCGGATCGGTCTGGTGATTGTCCCCGACGAAGAGACGGGCGGATGGGGTGGCGCCAAGTGGTTGAGCGAGTCCGGACTCCTCGGGCGGAACGGGATCGGGATGTTGATGCCTGAACCGACGGGCGGCGTCATCTGGAATGCGAATCGCGGAGCGCTCTCTTTGAAGCTGACGGTGAAAGGGAAGACGGCGCATGTTGGGCTCCAGCACGAAGGAATCAATGCCTTCGAACGGATGCTGGTGATTGTCGGTGCCCTGGCCCATCTGAAGTCAGAGGTCGAGGAGAGGAGAACCGAATTCCGGATTGAGCCTGACGAGGCGAGACGCTCCATCCTGATGATGGGCGGGCGTCTTGAGGGCGGCGTCGGATTCAACACGGTTCCTGCCAAATGTTCCTTCACCGTGGACCGGCGAATCAATCCGGAAGAGGATCTGGAAACGGAGAAACAGCGCCTGTTCGATCTCTTCAACTTGATCCGCCGTGAGGGAATCAACCTCGAGGTGGAGATTCTGCAGGAGGGGGAGTCGGGTGGACTCGAAGAGGATCATCCCTTCGGCCGGGAGTTCGCTGCCGTGGTCGAGGATATTCGCGGCGATCCCCCGCGCTTCGAACTGTGCCCGGGTCTTCTCGAGACCCGATTCTACCGCGCTCTTGGAATCCCCGCGCTGTCCTACGGCCCCGGACTCCTCAGCGTCTCCCACGGTCCGGAAGAATACGTCGAGATCGAGAGAATCTCCGAGTGCGCCGCGGTTTACGCCCTCGCAGCCGTGCGGCTGCTGACAAACCGGTATTCGTAATTCGATATTCGCAATTGGTTGTCGGTGAACACCATCGGAAAGATCGAGCGTCCACCACGAAGAGCACGAAGGACACAGAGGCGAATGCCAATCGCCGGCGACATGTTCCCCTGTCAAATCTGCGCCATCTGTGGCTAGAGATCTGGAGTTTCAATCTTAATCCAAATCCAACGCTTCCAGCTCCTCCTCATCCATGCCGAAGTAATGCCCGATCTCGTGGTACACGGTGATGGTAATCTGGTCGGAGACTTCTTCGGCGTTGGCCGATTCTCTCTCGATGTTCCGCTGGAAGAGGTGGATGACGTCGGGCAGCGTGGGAGGGGCCTGCGCGGACTCGCGTTCGGGGAGCGGAATGCCCGTGTAGAGACCGAGCAGGGAAGGCGAGAGCGGAGGATCGCTCATCTCGAGAACGTCTCTCGGTGGCACGGGCTCGACGACGATGGCGAGGTTCTCGCGAAGAGCCCGAAGGAACTCTTCGGGAAGATCCTCGACCGCCCGGTCCGCGATGTCCTGGAATGCGGATACTTTCATCCGGGGAATCGGCGGGAAGGATTCGGGATCGAGTTCCGTTGCAAGAGCGGAGAGACGATCGCTTTCGTCAAGATGTTCATCTCTCTCCGCCAGGCAGCTCAGAAGGTCATACATGTCCGCCCGCGCCGAGTCCTCCAGGTCCGGATGTCCGAGCGCTCGAGTCGCCAGGTCATGAGCACTCTTGAAATCCAGTGTCTCGTAGAGTGCCAGGGCCATCGCACCCATGCAGTCGGTGGAATTCGGGGCCAGCTCCAACGCTTTCCGATAGGACGCAAACCCGCGCTCTACATCCCCGCCCGCCCAGAGCGTGTCGCCTCGAAGAAGATGGAAGGAGGGCTCCGAGGTGAATTGCCGTTCAACCGTCTCCAATTTCTTCTTTGCCTCTGCGATCTCGCCGGCGGCGATCATCCGGGCAATGGACGGTGCGGTATCTTCCCAGGTGGTCATCGGATGGTCCTCTCCTCGGGGTTGGGGGTCTCAACGGAATTGTGACGCGGCCGGGTGAAACGACCGAAGACCATTGCCAGAAAGAACAGGAACGACGCCACTGCGACGATCGTGGCACCGGAGGCAAGATCGGCGTAGTAGGAGACAATGAGTCCCCCGATTGTGGAAATGAGCCCTGTGGCGATCGAAAGAGCCAGAGCTCGGCCGTAGCGCCGGGTGATCTGAAGGGCCGTAGCGCCGGGAATCACCAGAAGGGCCGAGACAAGAACGATCCCGATCACCTTAATGCTGATCACCACGGCCAGGGCGAGCAGCGTCAGGAGGAGGTGGTCGAGAAACACGACGGGAATCCCGCTGGCCCGGGCGATATCCCGGTCGAACGCCGTGAAGAGCATCTCCTTGAACAACAACACGATGAAAATGAGAATCACGGCCGCCAGGGTCGAAGTCAAAACGAGATCCGCGTGGGTGACCGCCAGGATGCTGCCGAACAGATAGCCGAAGAGATCCACGTTGTACCGGTTCGAGAGACCAATGAAGATAATGCCGAGCGCCATCGCCAGGGAGAAGAAGATACCGATCGTGGCGTCGACGCCGATCCTCCCCCGGCGGCTCACGACACCGATGGCGTTGGCTACGCCCACGGCGAAGGGGATCGCCATTGCCGTCGGGGAAACCCCCAGCAGGGCGCCGAGCGCAACGCCTCCGAAGGCGGAGTGAGAAACACCGACGCCGATGAAGGAAAGATTTCGCAGAACGACGAAAAAGGAAATCGCCGCCAGTACGGTGCTCAGGATCGCACCCGCGGTGAGTGCCCGTTGCATGAATTCCAGTGAGAGGATCTCGGCCATGCTAACCCCAAAAGCCTTCCGCAGATCACGCAGATTACGCAGATGAGGGCTCTGTGGCCGAAAGCCCGTGGTGAGGGACAGTCAACGTAGTGACAGTCCCTTCACCACGATCTTCCGGCCGGTGCCATCAGCAAAAAGACACCTCTCTTACAGTTGCGTCTCTCGGTCTTGCTCCAATTGTAGGAGGCGAATCCCTTTGCCGATCCCAGGCGACCGCTACGCGGTCGGGGAAAGGATTCCCCTCCTAGAGTGAGTCTGGAAGCTCCTCGCCCTTTCGTCAACGTTCTTCCTCACAGGTCTTGCACTTCGGATCGTGGACCATCACCTGCAGTCCGGTCCCGTACGTGCGCTCGAGGATCTCGCGATTCAGACAGCCGTCGGGCTCGCCGTGGTAATGAATCGTCCGGTTGAGACAGGCGATCTGATCGGTATGTGCCGTGATCACTCCGATGTCGTGAGAAACCATGATCACCGCAAGACCGAGTCGATCGCGCAGTTCTTCAAGCAGTCGATAGAAACTCTCCTGTCCCACGGTGTCGATGCCCGTGGAGGGCTCGTCGAGGAGTAGAAGATCCGGATCCGCGACCAGCGCTCGGGCAATGCTGACCCGCTGTTGTTGACCTCCGGAGAGAGTCCCGAAGGATTGATCCGCCTGATCGGCCATGCCGATGAGATCCAGAATCTCCGCGGCCCTCTTCCGGTCACCTGGCCCCGGTCGTCGAAACAACCCCAGGCGGCTGTAACGTCCCATGAGTACCACGTCCATGGCGGTCACGGGAAACGCTCTGTGGGCCAGGGAGATCTGGGGTAGATAGCCGATTCGAGAACGGTCCTTTCCCAGCTCGCCGGGTGGTTTGCCGAGGACGCGGACCTCGCCCTTCTCGGGTGTGATGAGTCCCAGGATGATCCGGATGAGCGTGGTCTTGCCGCCTCCGTTGGGACCCACGATACCGAAGATGGACCCGGCCGGGCAGGTGAGAGAAGCGTTTCGAATCACCCAGGTCCGGTCGTAGCGCGACCACACCCCGCGGAGCTCAACCACGGGTGTTCCGTTGGTTTTGTCCTTCGTCTCCGATTCCAAAGGGACGCCCTTCCTATTTCCCCAGCACCTTCTCCATCTCCCTGAGATTATACCGCATCAGGGCGAGATAGGAATCGCGGCCTTCGAGTCTTTCTCCACCCAGTGGATCGAGGAATGCGACCCCTGCGCCCGTCTCCCGGGCGATGACCTCGGCCTCCTTGGGATTGAGCTGCGGTTCCGCAAAGACGACGCGAATCCCGTGCGAGCGGATCGCGGCCACAATTCTCTCGAGATGTCGGGGCGTCGCCTCCTTCCCGGGAGTCTCCTCAATGATCCCGGCGGCTTCCAGCCCGTAGCGTTTCGAGAAATACGCCCAGGCCGGATGAAACGCGATGTACCGCCGTCCGTCGAAACCCGAGACTGTCTCTCGAATGGTCTCGTCCAGAGCTTGTAGTTCGAGAATGTACGCCTGCGCGTTCTTCCGATAGGCGGGCGCTCCGGCGGAATCAATCTTCGAGAGGGTCGAAGCCACGCGCTCAACCATTTGCATCGCGTACGCAGGATCCAGCCAGACGTGAGGATTCGCACCGCCATGGTCGTGTCCGCAGTTATTGTGGCCGGAAGAGCAGATGAGCTCCAGCCCGTCGGACAGCGAGATGATCTCCATCTCCGGGTTGCCGGCGGCGAAGGCGATCCGCTCAGACCACTGCTCGAGACCGGCACCGATTTGGAAGAAAACGCGAGCTTCCGAAATGTCCCGGATCTGACTCGGCCTCGGATCAAAGGTGTGAGGGCTTGCTCCGGGGGGGAGAAAAACGGTAACAAACACAAGCTCGCCGCCCACATTGCGGACGAGATCCGCCACGGGAAAGATCGTGGCGACGATCGGGATCGGTCCTTCGCCGTTCCTGGATCCACCCGACCCGCATCCGCCCGCGAGCGCGGCAACCGCAAGAAGCAGAATGGCACGTTCCATGGCGAGAAGGCTAGCAGCCGGGCCCGCAGGTGTCAACCAACAGCGAGAACCAGATCAGACGCAGCCACAGATTTCACAGATTACAGGGATGGACATTGTGTCGAGGCAAGTCCTTGCCTCAACGGGGGAGAAGCAAGATCTAAAGCCATCCGCAGATTACGCAGACTTCACAGATGAGGAAGCCGTGGAGGCAAGTTGTTGTCTCCACGGGGGGAAGATTCACGCAATTCTTGGTTGTGAGCATCTGGGGTACTTCGCTCACGCGGCCACTCTCATGCGAATGCAATGAATAGAAGGCCTCCTCGCCTGGTTGTGGGGCCGGACGTGCCGTCCGGACCAACAGAAGCTTTTTCCGTTTTTGAATCTGCGTAATCTGCGGAAAGGAAGTCCTACGCTCCGGCGAGGCCCTTGCTGAGGGCGGCGATGAAAAACACTCGTGGCAGATATCCGATAAAGAGGGCGGCCAGGTACCGGGGAATGCCGAGACGGAGAGAACCGGACGTCCAGAGCGCGTATTTCATCGGTATGGGGGTGGCCGCGCAGATGGACACGGCGAAGATACCGTACCTGTGGAACAGGCGCTCGATCCGCTGCAGTTGTTTCGGGCGATTCCGAAACGCGCGCTCGAGCAGAGCCGTACCCAGCGTGCGTCCCACAAGGTACCCGATCAGCGCCCCTGCCCCGGTGGCGATCGCAGCGGCAACGGCCAGAGAATAGGGCGAACGGCCGACCAGCGCGGCCGCCGCGATAAAATAATCTGGGGCCAGCGGTTGCCACAGACCTACCGCCAGCCCCAATCCGACGACGATCCACACGCCGTAGACTTCAAGGAGATACTGGGCGGTTCCCAGCGTTTCTGGAGAGACGAATCGCTGAAGGAGTTCCGTCACGCCTCTTCACCCGGGGCTCACTAGATTCGCTCGAGCCCCAATTCCCGCAACTTGGCGTCGGTCGGCGCCCCGTTGGGATGCCAGTCTCTCGCTTGGTAGTACTTCAACAGCTGGTCCTCGAAAAATTCATGCCGAAGCGTCTTGCCCTCGAGCAAACCCGCGGTCATGGGTTCGGTGAAGAACCTCTCGGGCAACGTATCCTGATCTTGGGTCCTGCCGTTCCTGCGGTTGAACATGCGAGCGAGGTTGGCGATCCGTTCTCCAACCTGCATGAGACTGTCCGGCGTTACATTCATCCCGGTGGCCGCGTTGAGGATCGGTGCCAGCCGGTTAAGGCTGAACATCAAGAAATCACAGACGACGAGGCAATTCCGAACGTTGACCTCGTCCTGCCCCTTCTTGACATAGGCCGGAAGATCTTTCACCCGAAGGGTCCCGGACATCTCGTCCGTCGCCGTCCACAATCTCGTGTGAGAAGCGAAATCGGAAGTCACGAGCGCCAGGCCCATGGAGAAACATCCCTTGACGTTGACGCCCGAGAGCTCCATGCCGGCCGTCTGGATGGCGAAGTCGGCGCTGCCCTGTCCGATCTGCTGCGCCGCCCTCCGGGTTCCTTCGGCCAAAACGTCTCCCAGGCCCTCTCTTCGGGCGATCTTCGGGATCAGCTGAAGGAGCGCGTCCTTGTTCCCAAACCGGAGATCCAGACCGTCGGCGTTGCCGATGAGCCCCTTCTCGAAGCACTCCATCGCGAAGGAAGCCGTAACGCCGCAGGAAATCGTGTCCAATCCGAGATCGTCACACAGCCAGTTGGCTTCCGCAACGGCCTTGGCGTCCGCGATTCCACAGCCGGAACCCAAGTAGGCGGTGGTCTCGTATTCCGGACCCTCGAGTTCTTTTCCGTCCCATCGCGCCAGTTTCGAGCAGCGAATGATGCAGTGCCAGCATCCGGTGTGTTCCCAATTCAGTTCCTTGTTCATGGTCTCGGACGTGATCTTCTCATAGTCCTCGAAAGTGCCCGACTGGAAATTGCGCGTGGGGAGGAACCTGCCGACTTCCTGACCCATCCGCACCCACATCATGGTTCCCAGGTCGTACCGGCGCTGCCGGCTCGGGTGAGCCTTGACGTCCCTGGCCAGCTTGCGGTTGAGTTTCATGAAAGTCTCGCGGTCGAAGTACTGGGCCTTCTGGTCCCCCTCCACCACGATCGCCTTCAGATTCTTGGAGCCCATGACCGCGCCGGCGCCTCCCCGCCCGTAGTGGCGGTAGAGGTCGTTGGCCACGCAGGCGAAGCGCACGAGATTCTCTCCCGCCGGACCGATGGAGATGACGCAGCCGTTCGGAAACCGCTTCTTCAGTCGCTTCTCGGTTTCGAAGATCCCCTTGCCCCAGAGCGTGTCGGCGTCGATGAAATCCACGCCCTTCGAAGAAATGTGAAGCATCACCGGAGAGGCGGCCTTGCCTGTCACGGTGATGTAATCGTAGCCGGCGGCTTTGATCCGCGGGCCGATGGACCCCCCCACGTGGGAATCGAGCGCGCCGCCGAAGAGCGGAGACTTGGTAACCAGGGCCGATCGGGCGGCCGTAGGTACGTGCGTGCCCGTGAGGGGGCCGGTGAGAAACAGGATGGGGTTTTCCGGGGAGAAAGGATCGACGTCCAGGGCCCGGTCCGCCAACATCCGGAATCCGATCCCCTTGGCGCCGATGTAGTGGTCCACAATGGACATATCCAGAGTCCCCGTCTGGATCTTGCGGGTCGACAGATCAATCTCGATCCACCGGTTCTTGTACGCCGAGTACATGTCTTCTCCTGTGCCTTCCGATCAATGAAGGTTCCGGTGGATCTCGATCAGATCCGCGAAGAGTGCAAATCCCGTCTCGATTCTCCCGGCGCCGGGGCCGACGACCGTGACGTCCTGAACCAGATCCGTGGAAAACGTGATAGCGTTGGTGGCTCCGCCGACCGAAGCGAGAGGGTCTGTCAGGTTCACCTTCTCCGGGGATACTTTCCCAAGGACCCCGGCGCCTTCCCGGCGAACCTCGCCGATGAGTTTCCAGCGCTTCCCCTCGGCGGCGGCCTGCTCGACATCCTCGGGAGTGATTCGCGTGATCCCCGTGCGCTCGACGTCCGGAACCTTCAGATCCGCGCCCATCACGGCATTGGCGAGAATCACGACTTTGGCCAGAGCGTCCCACCCCTCGACGTCCGCGTCGGGCACCGCCTCGGCGTAGCCGAGATCCTGGGCTTCCTTCAGCGCGTCGGCATAGGTCATACCGGTTTCCATCTTGGTGAGAATGAAGTTGGTGGTTCCATTGAAAATACCGCGAATCCGTTCGATGTGATTTCCGGCCAGGAACCGTTCGGCGAGATTGAGGACCGGCGTCCCCGCGATCACCGTGCCCTCGTGCCGGAATTGGACCTTGTGAGCCCCGGCGATCGCTTTCAGCTCCTTGAGGGCGAGAGCCGTAGGTCCTTTGTTCGTCGTGGCGAGGTGCTTGCCCGACTCCAGGGCGGCGCGGAAATGGGACATCGCCGGTTCGCCGGTCTCGATGTTGGTGAAAGTGGCTTCCAGAATCACATCCGCGTTGGACTCGCGAATGGTCTTGAGGGCGTCCCACCCCTTTTCGGGCGCGTCGTATCCGTCCAGAGTGCCGGACGATTTCACCAGTTCCAGCGCTTTCTTGAGATCCAGACCCTTCGGGTCGTAGATCGAACCCTTCACGTTGTCCGAAATGGCGACGGTGCGAAAGTCCGCCCAGTGTTCTCCGGCGAGCTCTTGGTTCTTCCTGATGAGGATTTCGGCGAGTCCCTGACCCACGACGCCGAATCCGATGAATGCGATCTTCAACTCCATTCGTCACCTCCGAAATATGAGCGAGTATGCCAGCAAACCGCATACTCTACACCTTTCCCGGCCCCCGCGCAACCCCTACTCGAGGGCCCCTCGAAGGCCCCCGGAGGGATCCACTGACACAGGCGAGCCACACATTACACGGATTTGAAAAACGTGGAGGCAAGATCTTGCCTCCACTGGGGAAGAACAAGATCACAAGCGAGCCACAGATTGCACAGACGTGTTGGGTACTGTGTTTGAGCATACCATCCCAGGCGACGGGAGTTGGTCACAGGCCAGATCGCCTGGGCTGGTGGGGCGGATCGTGGATCCGACCCACCAAGGGGTAACCGCCTTGAATCTGTGTAAGCTGTGGCCAAGGCTCTTGATCTTGAATCTGCGTAATCGGCGGAAGGCTTCTGACGTTGCCCGGTGCCTTGACACAGGCCGAGAGGTATGAAACAATCCGGAATCGTAGGTGTAAGAGAGGACAGACACATATCGAGGAGGGAACGATGCGGAACGTGAAATGGATGAGTCTGGTCCTGGTGGGCCTGCTGGTGCTGGGATGCGCGGGCTCGGCTGCGGCGCAAGATGTCGAGAGGAAGGGAAAAGCCAAGGTGGAGAAGATGGAGAAGAACGCCCACCCCGTGGTCATCATGGAAACGTCGAACGGAACGATTCACCTGGAGCTGAATCCGAAGAAGGCTCCCATCTCGGTCGAGAACTTCCTCTCCTACGTCAAGGAAGGTTTCTACGATGGGCTGATCTTTCACCGGGTGATGAAGGGATTCATGATTCAGGGCGGGGGATTCACGGCCGACTTGGTGCAGAAGCCGACCCATGATCCCATCAAGAACGAGGCGGGCAACGGGCTGAAGAACACCCGCGGCACGATTGCCATGGCGCGGACAGGCATCGTGGACAGCGCCACGTCGCAGTTCTTCATCAACGTGGTCGACAATGCGTTTCTCAATCACAAGGACGAGACCGCCCGGGGATTTGGGTACTGCGTGTTCGGCAAAGTGACCGAGGGCATGGACGTCGTCGATAAGATTCGCAGCGTGAAGACCACGACGAAAGGTCCCCACCAGAATGTTCCGGCTGAACCGGTGACGATCGTTCGCGCGTACGTAGCGGGCGGCGAAGATTCCGGGCAGAACGCGCCGGATGGCCGGGTTACGAAGACCAAGGTCAAGATGGAGAAGATCGATATCAAGGAATAGCCGATGTCATCGACGAAGGCGCCTTAACCCCGCTCCCCGGGCGGCTGGACCTCCCGGTGTGAGTCGGGGCTGCATTCGAGGGGGCGGGGCCGCCCGGCTGGAATGGGGCTGAATGGAAGGCGGTCATGAAGCCGGCGAAGATCATCGTGCTGTCGGGAATCCTCTCGGGACTCGTGTGGGCGCCCGGAGCGCCGGCGAAAGCCTCCGATCTCTCGGCCTCGGACGTGGTTCGGAACGTCCGCGACACGTTCGGGCGGCTGGAGGATTACCGGGTCCGCGTGTGGGTCCACGTGAGCATCGAGGGCTTCCAGTTCCCCGACCAAGACGTCGGGCTTTACTACAAGAGCCCGGATCAAATCCATCTGGAGGGCGCAAGCCTGGGAATGATTCCTCGGCAGGCCGTGATGGCGAATCCTTCGCAGCTGCTCGACGAAGAGAAATTCGAGATCCGGCTGGCGGGAACGGAGTCCCTGGAAGATCGGTCGACCTACCGGCTTGATCTTACATCCCGGGAGTGGGAGGCGGAGGGTGGAGAGGAATCCGGGCCCGACCTCAAAGCGTGGGTGGATGTCGAGCGCTGGGTGATTGTTCAAATGGAGGCGCACTCGGACGGTGTCAAGCAGGGCTTGCTCACGATCGATCACATCCTCGTCGCCGACAGATACTGGCTTCCCGAGCACACGGGCGTCGAGATCTACATGAACGGCGCGCGGCCGAGTTCCCCTCACTCTCCCGGGGATTCCACCCTCTCTTCCCACCGGCCCGAGAAGGGCACGATCGAACTCACCTTCCACGACTACGAAGTCAATGTCGGTCTACCGGATAGCCTGTTCATCCAATCTGGAACAGAGCTGGAGTAGACGTCCCCGCATGCGTAGACACCGTTCTCCCGAGCGGGTCGAGGGATGAGGGGCCGCCGGTTTCTCAGCGGCCGAGTCGAAGCACAAGGATCGGGGAAGCATGGTCGGCGGACACCGCTTCCCCTCGACAGGTCCAGGGCGAACGGTAGGCGGGCCGTCCTACCGCATTTCCGTCTTCTTCACCGAAAACACGGACAGCCTCTCGCCGGTCTCCGGGTTATGAACGGGACGGTTGATGCGGTCGGCGATGCGCTCGGGAGAGGTCTTTGCCGGATCGAAAGTGATCCGGGCCGTATTGGTTCGAACGAAGGTTTGAATTTCGACCACGCCGTCCACCTGCGAAAGGGTTTCCGTGAAGAGGTTCGACATGGTCCAGCACTTGAGCATATGCACCCGAAACTCAACAGTCTCGAGCTCGGTGTCGGGATCCACGACCGCCGTTTCCAAGCGGAGAGTCTGCGTGGCGAATCGCACCGTCTTGGCGAGTCCGTAGGATGCCAAAAGAACAACGGCCACCATCATCGGGACGACCCACCACTTGAGCTTCAAGGCTAGACTCCCATCGAGATTGCGTCGTGTTTCGGACAAACGGCCAGACACTCCAGGCAGTTTGTGCAATCGCGAGCGCGGATTTTGGTCCTTCCCACGATCGGAATGGCCTGCGGGCACGCCTTCTCGCACAAGCCACAAGACGTGCAGGCGTGTGAATCGACGATGGGTTTGACCAGGCCGGTCCACGAGAAGAGATCAAATGCCGCGCCCAGCGGACACAGGTAGCGGCACCACGCCATGCGAATGTACAGGGCGGAGAGGAGCACGGCCGCCAACACCATCCAGCTCCACCACACCACCGCCTCATTGCCGAAGCTGTAAAGGATGTAATACGGATCGTAGGTCCGAAATACGAGATCCCCGACGGTGTAGGTAAAGTACAGAATGGCGAAGAGCACCACGTAGCGCAGATATCGAAGCGCCCGGTCCACTCGCTTCGGCGGTTCCCACACCCAGCGCACTCGCCCGCCCAGGCGGCCGATCCATTCCAGCAGAGCGCCCAGTGGGCAGATCCAGCTGCAGAAGGATTTCTTGGCGAGAAGGGTGAGCCCCATCATCCCGAGGAAGAAAATGAAGCTGGCTTCACTCGTCGAACATGTGAATCTGCGCTGGGTCAAGAGGGAGTAGGCGGTTTCCAGGCCGCCGAAGGGGCAGTAGGTCTCGCAGGTCAGTGCATGTCCGCCGAAGGTCCAACGAAGGCCGACGGCGATCATTCCGATCACGAAACCGGCTTGAAACAACGTGCGGGCAAGTCTCATCACATGCCAATCTATGCGCCGACGGTGGTCGTGTCAAGCCTGGGTCATTCGGGAATCCCGCCTAGCGATAACGCATTTTCATCCGGCTCCACGTTACCTCGTCGACGGCGCTGTCGGTCTGGTACAGATAGAGGGCCCCCATGTCGTTGCGCGTGTCATCGGGATCGCTGAACAGAGGATCCGGATTGCCCGCGTCGATGCACGGAGATATGCTGGACAGAGCGTAATCCATTTCCTCGGGAGCCACGAACCGGGGATCGGCCTGGATCTCGCCCGTACCGGGCTCGGGGGACAGGACCCTGTCCTCGCCGCCGCTTCACCCGCAGTTCTTAATGTAGTTGCCCTGGATGTTTCCCCAGACGGTGTTGTACCGGAGGAAGGGCTCGAAGTACTCGCGGCAGTAGACGCCGTACACGACGTTGTTGACGATAATGTTGTTCTCAATGATGACATTGGTGTTGGCGAGCCATGAGATGACCCCGTAGCCGTTTCCCACAATGGTGTTGTTCCGAACGGTGGCCGCCGCGTCTTGGGCAATGTAGAGAGCGGAGTAGCCCCCTGTGAGGATGCAGTGGTCGATATCCAGAAGGGTTCCGGAGCCGGCGGCCCAGATGCTGTTGTTCTCCAAGTCGATTCGCGCTCCGCCGCCGTGAATGCACGATCGAAGGCCCCGATCCACGGTCAAGCCGCCCGTGTATGTCACGTTGGGGTCCAGCACCACCAGCTTGTCGTACCCCTCGCCCGGCAGAGCGGTGTCGTAGATGTCTTGCAGCACCACGGCCTGCACGGTCGATGCCGGTACCCCGGCGATGAGAGAAGCCATCCAGAGCGTCGCAAGAAGCCTCATCTCCCGACCTCCTCGGAGGAATTGCCCCAAGGGACTCGAATCCTATATTGTGTACTACTCTTTTAATATCGTGATTGCTGCGCTAGAATCAAGCCGTCTTCGGGCATCTTGGCTGGTGCCTACAGGGCCGAAGCATGGAGGGGGGCAGGTGCGCGGAAGTCCCTCCCTAGGGGTCGTGAATCTCCTGCCCCGATGCACCCGATCTAGTGAAAGAGCCTCTTGATCCTTCCCCAGGTCTGGATTCGACCGGCGGGTTCTTCCCTTTCGACGGAGGCCAATGACTGCGGATGGTACAAAGCTCCCATGTCGTTCCTGGTGCCGTCGGGATCGTTGAACTGTGGATCCGGGTTTCCTGCGTCGATACAGGGGGACGTTTCGGCCAGCGAGTAGTCGCCGGCATCCGGGTCCACGCACTGGGGATCGTCGTTGATTTCGCCCGTACCGGGCGTTGGGGACAGAGGAGCGTCCTCGTTGCCCCCTCACCCGCATCTGTACACATAGTCGCCTTTGGGGTTTCCCGAGACGGTGTTGTACTGGATGATGGGTTCGTGGTACTCCTCACAGTAGATGCCGATATTCGCGTTGTCCGCAATGATGTTGTTCTCGATCAGCAGGGAGGTCTTTCCCCCCTGGCTATCGATCCCGTAGTTGTTTTGGAGGATGGTATTGTTCCGGACGGTGCCGGTGGCGTTGTTGACGTAGATCAGCCCATACTGACCGTGGGTCAATACGCAGTGGTCGATGTCGAGCACGGTTCCGTTGTCCTGGACCCGAATCCCGGAATACTGAAGGTCGATGACGGCGCCGTTCCCGTGGATACAGCACTTGACGCCGAGGCGGATCCATAGGCCTCCCGTATAGCTCTGCGACGGATCCAGAATCAGGAGTTTGTCATATCCTTCGCCCCCGCCCGCACTATCGTAAACGGACTGGAGCAGCGTGGCCCGAGACACCGAGACCGTCAGCGCGATCAGGCCGAGCGTGGCTACCATAATGCGCCGAGCTCGCATCGCTTTCCCCTCCCCAGAATGATAACCGAAAAACGAAGGGCCAAATGGAAAAATACACATTAATTGTAGTGTTCACTGCAATATTTGGCAAGCTGTTTCCCGGTCCGGTGGAGCAGCAGGGGTGGAGGAACTGTTCGTGCGACAGCGAAAACAGATCCGTTTTTGCACCCAGGCGTGTTTCTGCAGGGTAAAGTGACCGCGCTAACATGTCTACAGGAACCGCAGCTTCGGGGGAGACTGCTTCCGACAAGGTCTATGCCAGCAAAAACTGAGGTAGGAACTTTGGTACTTAGCGAATGTCGTTGTTTGTGAATGTCACAAGTGGGAAACGGATCTAGGAAGGACCGCCGACCCTGTCACTCTTGTATCCAAGAAGAGTCGAGCGGACGTTCGGTCTCACCGAAACTCGCGACGTCGACTGACCGATGATCGCAAGCGGATCGCGACCGGGGGTTTTGGATCGCGAGGGATCCAGCTAAGACAAGCCGGCGGGTTGCCGACCGACACGGGCGAGAACCGCCGGCGACTTGTCTTCGCAACTCGCAGGTGCTAGGATTCCAGGAGAATTCGCAGGTGGCCGTGGGGCCGATTGGAGTCCGGCATGGCGATTCTTTCAAAGGAGCAGGTCTTCAAGCAGATTCGGGAAGGACTTCGGAATCAGATTTCGGGGACCGAGAAAGCCGTGGAGCAGGCCCGGGAGGCATTCAGGGTGGGTGACGACCGGGCGGAAAATCGCGGGGAACGCGGTGCGATCCAGGAGAAAAGCTGGCTTCTCTCGGCACAGGCGGCCCGATTGGACGACCTCCGGCGGCAGCTGTTCGCCATCGAGAACACCGAGCTGGAAGCGCACAGTGCGGTATCTTTGGGCGCCGTGGTTGTTGTGGAAGAGCCGGACAGGGGGAAAAGGGAAATCTATCTTGTTCATCCAGCCCTGGGGGGAACCGAAATCGAAGTCGAGGGATTGACCCTCCTGGCCATCTCTCCCGCCTCCCCGATCGGAGCGGCGCTTCTGGGCCGAAGAGCGGGAGATGAGATCGAAGTGCGGCTGCCGACGATCACCCGCCGATTGACGATTCTGGAAGTGGACTGATTCGATTTGCTGGCCCGTCTCCCGCCGCGGTCCATGGATCGGGAGGGACCTTTTTCGCCGGCTCGGGTCAGCCGACCTTCTGCACGAACGAGTTATCCCGTGTATCGATGCGAATAACAACGCCGGTCGTGAGATGTTGAGGCACCTTGACCTGGAGACCGGTCTCCAGAGTGGCGGGCTTGGGCCCGCCGGAAGCCGTCGCTCCCCTCATCGGGGGCTGCGTTTCGGTGATCTCAAGATCCACCGTGGTGGGCAATTCCACATCTACGACTCGGCCTTCAGTCGTCAGCGCTTTGACGTTGATTCCCTCCTTGAGGTAGAACACCCGGTCTCCCAGGATTTCCTTGTCGAGGACCATCTGCTCGTAGGTCTCGTTGTTCATGAAGTGGAACTGGTCGCCCGCGCCGTAAAGGTATTGTAGAATCTGCGTGTCCATTCGGGGCGTTTCCACTCCCTCGGACGGACGGAAGCGTTGCTCCGACTGAGTGCCGTCCGATAGCCTGCGGAGTTTCGTCTGCACGTGAGCCCGGCCTTTGCCGGGAGTCACGTGTTCCTTCTGCATCACACGATAGAGCTCGCCCTGGTGCAGGATGACCGAGCCGACGCGAAGCTGGGTTGCGGGAATCATCGATCCGTATTCCTTCCTTGGTTTCTCGGGGGTGTGTAGAACGTTCCCCGGTCGTCAATCCCGGGTTCAGATTCTCCTGGGAGGTCGGCAAAATCCACCGGCGGCCTGAACACGATCGTAGTGCGTCGACACCCCGTTGTCAAGTGGCTCCAGCGAAGCCGGAACCGTCGGAGGGCTGTGCGCGTGAGGCGCAGAGGCGGCCGAGCCGGACTGGCGGGTGTCGGTCGATTTCACGTGAATTCACGGAGTTAGATCCGATCCGGCAGCGCTTTCGCTGTCGGCTCGCAATCTCTGGGTGGCGAGTGCTCTCGCCTGTTGACAGTGCTTCGGAGTGCGCCTATAGTTCAATTCTGGAAGTCCTCCCACCCAACGTCATCCATCCAGGAGGTTGTTCTCTTGATCCACAGCATGACGGGCTACGGAAAGGCGGAGATTCGAGACAACGGACTCGAGATCTCCGTAGAATTGCGGTCCGTGAACCATCGTTTTCTCGATATCTCCCTACGTCTGCCCAGGTCTCTCTCGGCACTCGAAAACCGCGCCAAGGAAACCATCTCAAAGCGATTGAACCGGGGACGAATCAGCGGACTGTTGGTCTGGGAAAACGCGGGGTCGAACTCGGAAGAGATTCTCCTGGACGAGGACGTGGCGGACCGATATCACGCATTGCTGTGCGATCTGAAGACGAAGTATCACCTGTCCGGCGATGTCGACGTGGCGACGATGGCCGCCCGAGCGGACATCTGGAAAGTGGAGCGCAAGGAGATCGACCCGGAGGAAGCCTGGGGCCTGGCCGAGAGGGCCTTCGGTGAAGCGTTGGACGAACTGATTTCGATGAGGGCTCGTGAGGGCGAGCTTCTGGCGAAGGATCTCCTGGATCGCGTGAAAGCCATTCGCGAGACGGGCGCAGAGATCGAAAGATGGATGCCGGAAAGAATTCAGAACACCAAGGACAAGCTCCAAGAGAGGTTGGAGAAACTGATCTCGACCCCGGAACTGCCTCCGGAGAGACTTGCCATCGAGGCATCTGTGCTGGCCGACCGGATGGATTGCACCGAGGAGTGCGTCCGCCTTCGCATCCACTGCGACCAGTTTGAGAAGTACGTACGGGAGGGAGGACCGGTAGGGCGGAAGCTGAACTTCCTCCTGCAGGAGATGGGGCGGGAGTCCAACACGATCGGGTCCAAAGCCAACGACGCCCAGGTTTCGCAGCACGTGGTGCGGCTGAAGGAAGAAACGGAGAAGCTCCGGGAGCAGGTCCAGAACATTGAATAACATGGACACAGGCGACCTGTCGATCGGGCAGGCTTTCGTCAACGTGGGTTTTGGGAATCTCGTGGCGGCCCGCAAAGTGACCGCCGTGATCGGAGCCGGATCGTCTCCGGCCAAGCGACTGAGAGATGAGGCGCGGCAGCGCGGAAAACTTCTGGACGCGACAGAGGGCCGGAGAACTCGGGCGATTCTTGTCACCGACTCGGGACAGGTGATTCTGTCGGCCGTCGCCCTTTCGACGCTCGGCGCGCGGTTGGGTGTCGCACTAAGGAAGGCCGGATTGTCGTAGGCGGTTGGATGTCG
>CAZSXU010000012.1:91008-110006 GCA_964610505.1 uncultured bacterium
GGAAGGCCGGATTGTCGTAGGCGGTTGGATGTCGCACTGGGGAAGGCCGGATTGTCGTAGGCGGTTGGATGCCTGGGGATCGCCAGATGGCTGTAGGCGGGTGCGTTTCCCGGTGCGGGCGCCGGGAGGGGCGACTCCCCTGTTCTTTTTCTGTGGAGTTCAACGGTGCTTACAAGAAACGAGTCACTGCTCGTGGTCATTTCGGGCCCGTCGGGCGCGGGAAAAAGCAGCCTCTGTAACGGACTTGTCAAGCGCGGTTCCGGGTACCGGATGTCCGTTTCCGCGACGACCCGGCCACCCCGGGGAGAGGAGGTCGACGGCCGCGAGTACTTCTTCCTGACACCGGAGGAATTCCTCACTCGCAAGCAGAGGAACGAATTCGCGGAGTGGGCGGTGGTGCACGAACACTACTACGGCACGCCTCGGCGTTTCATCGATGACAGTCTTGAGTGCGGTACCTCGGTCGTGTTCGACATCGACGTGCAGGGCAGCATGCAGATTCGGGAACATTACTCCGATGCGGTTCTGGTATTCGTTCTTCCTCCGTCTCTGAAGGTTCTGAAAGAGAGACTCGAGGGGCGAAGAACCGACACGCCCGACGTGATCGAAACACGTATGAGAAACGCCCTCCGGGAGTTGACGTACGTCGATCGGTTCGACTACCTGCTCGTCAATGACCAGCTGGAGAAGGCGCACGGCGATCTGGAGGCGATTCTTCAGGCGGAGCGGCTCAAGGTTTCGAGATCCGGATTGCAGGGGTTCCTGGGCGATGAGCAATGAGGAGGGTTCGGTGATCCGAGGGCGGAGGATCGTTCTGGGCGTAACCGGATCGGTGGCCATCTTCAAGGCCTGTGAGTTGGTCGGCCGGCTGCGCCGGGGCGGCGCGGAGGTCGTGGTGGTCATGACCCGGTCGGCAACGAAACTGGCGTGCCCGGATCTCTTTCGGTCTCTCTCGGGGAACGACGTTGCCCTGGAATTGTTCGAGTCGAGTCTGGGCAGCAACCCGCACATCGACTTGGCCGCGTGGGCCGACCTGATTGTGGTCGCCCCGGCAACGGCCAACGTGTTGGGTAAAACGGCGGCCGGGATTGCGGACGATCTTCTCTCCACCCTTATCATGGCCGCCCGCTCGCCGGTTCTGTTTGCCCCTGCGATGAACGTCCGGATGTGGGAGAACCCCGTGACCCAGGGCAACATCCGGACGCTCGAGAGTCTGGGGTTCAGGTTTGTGGAGGGGGAATCGGGATGGCTCGCATGCGGTGAGGAGGGCAAGGGCAGGATGGCCGAGGTCTCCGCCGTCTTCGAGGCCGTGGAGGGGATCTTCGTGTCTGGGGCGGACCTTCAAGGAGCCACCGTCCTGATCACTGCGGGCCGTACCGAGGAGGCGATCGATGAAGTGCGGTATCTTTCGAATCGCTCCAGCGGGAGGACGGCCGCCGCCCTGGCCGAAGAGGCGACTCGAAGGGGAGCCCGGGTGCTCTACGTCTCGGGCCCCGCGTCCGTGTCCCCGCCCCCGGGTGTAGAGACGATCGAGATTCGCTCGGCGGCGGAGATGAGAGAATCGGTGCTGGGAAGGCTGGCGGAAGCGGATGTCCTGGTGATGGCGGCCGCAGTGGCGGACTACCGGCCCGCCGAAGCCCGCCGCGGAAAGTTGAAGAAGAGCGCCGAGCCGATGACGGTTTCTCTGGTGCCGACGGAAGATATCCTTGCTCTGGCCGGGGAACGGCGGCGGAGCGATCAGGTGATCGTGGGTTTCGCCCTGGAGTTGGACGATGAGATCGAGGCGGCCCGGGCGAAACTGCGGGGGAAGAGCCTGGATCTCGTCGTTGTGAACAACCCGGTGGCGCCCGACTCGGGCTTTGGAGCCGATCGCGTTCGCGCCGCAGTTCTCGACCACAATACGAAAGAGGCGGAACTCTCGTTGAGAACGAAGAAAGAGTTGGCCGAAGCCCTGTTCGACCGGGTGGTGCAGATTCGAAAGGGGCGGGAGTGACGATGCCAAAGGCGACGGGGCACAGTCGAGGGGAAAAGCCATGACGCTGCGCGAAGAAGTGGCGTCGCTCGCGGGGGATCTCAAACGCTACATCGAAGCGATCGAGCCTCCCGAAACTCCGGCCGCAAAGAAATCGGGCAATCGGTCGGAGAAGCCGCTTTCCGGGGCGCCGTCGAGCGGCGGTGGGGAGACCCTGGATTCTCTTCGGGAGCAGGTCCTTTGCTGCACCCGTTGTGCTCTGTCCAAGACGCGTACCCGGGTGGTGTTCGGTGAGGGCAATCCCGACGCAGACCTCATGTTCATCGGCGAAGCGCCGGGGCGAGACGAGGATCTCCAGGGGCGGCCGTTCGTCGGGCGGGCCGGCCAGTTGCTGACGAAAATCCTTGCCGCCATCGATCTCAGACGGGAAGACGTGTTCATCGGCAACGTTCTCAAGTGCCGCCCTCCGGGAAACCGGGATCCGTCTCCCGAGGAAAGCGTGGCCTGCATGATGTTCCTCGACAAACAGATCGAGATCATCCGGCCGAAGATTATCTGTGCGCTGGGGCGGATTGCCGCCTCGCTTCTCCTGGGCACGGGAAGCTCGCTTGGAGCGATGAGGGGGAAGATGCACGATTGGGGTCCCGAGGGGCGGATCAAACTGATTGCGACGTACCATCCGGCGGCCTGTCTTCGGAATCCGCAGTACAAGCGGCCGGTGTGGGAAGACATGCAGCGACTGCGGGACGCGCATCGCGCGATGTGCGACACGGAGAAATGCGGAGCCACAGATTCCACGGATTAGGAAAACGTTGAGGCAAGTGCTTGCCTCAACGGGAAGGAACAGGATCAAAAGCGAGCCACAGATTGCACAGATTTTGAAGAGAGGGACAAGGTCAAAGGCCATCCGCAGATGACGCAGATGGAAACATTGTGGAGGCAGGATTTTGCCTCCACGGGAGAGCAAGAAATCAGTATAGCCATGAGTGTGTTGGGTACTCCGGTGGAGTATCCGCTCCCACGCGAAGTCGTCTGGTCGACGGCCATATCGCCTGGGTCGGTGGGGCGGATCGTGGATCCGGCTCACCGGGGGGTCTACCCGATTTTGAATCTGTGTGATCTGTGAAATCCGTGGCTGGGTTTTCAAAGTCCTGGCGGACCCTGGTCTTCTACTCCATTTTCTCCAGGCTTCGAGGTGTGTGATGGCAGTGGATCGATCGACCACCGATAGAGTTCCCCCGCAATCCATCGAGGCGGAAACGGCCGTCCTGGGTGCCGCACTTCTGGACCGAGAGGCGATTTCCAAGATTCTCGAGCTCCTGGACGAGACCACTTTCTACAAGCAGGCTCATCGCGAGATCTTCAAAGCCATGGTGGATCTCTATCTGAGAAACGAAGCGGTGGACCTCGTGACGCTTGGCGACGTTCTTCGTCGCAACGGGCAATTCGAAGGGATCGGGGGGCTCGAATATCTAGAGACGCTGGTCGAATCCGTCCCCACCAGCGGGAACGTCGAATACCATGCCCGAATCGTTCTCGAAAAAAGCACGCTCCGGAAATTGATCGAGTCGGCGACGGAGATCGTGGGGCGTTCCTTCCAGGAAACCGAACGCGCCGACGAGGTTCTGGACAAAGCGGAGCAGCTGATCTTCAAGATCTCGGAGTCCCGTCTCAAACAGACCTTCATTCCCCTTCGAAACATTCTCAAACACAGTTTCGAGCTGATCGAGGATCTCTACGCCAGCAAGCGGCACCTCACGGGCGTGCCCTCGGGATTTCCGGATCTGGATGAGAAAACGTCCGGATTCCAGCCCGCGGATCTGGTCATCGTCGCCGGACGCCCGTCCATGGGCAAGACCGCCTTCTGTCTCAACGTTGCCCAGCACGTGGCGATCGAGGAGAAGATGCCCGTTGGAATCTTCAGTCTCGAGATGTCGAAGGAACAGCTGGTCCAGAGAATGCTGTGCTCGGAAGCCAGGGTGGATTCCCACAGGCTGAGAACCGGATACCTGAGCGACGCCGAATGGCCCAAGCTGACCACCGCGGCCGGACTCTTGTCGGAGGCACAAATCTATGTGGATGACAGTCCGGCCATCAGCATGCTGGAGATGCGGGCGAAGGCGAGGCGGCTCAAGGCGGACGCGGGCGTGGGGATCCTGATGGTCGATTACCTCCAGCTGGTCTCGGGCCCAGGCTCGGCGGAGAGCCGGCAGCAGGAAATATCCTCCATCTCCCGTTCTTTGAAAGCGCTGGCCAAGGAAATAAACGTTCCCGTGATCGCCCTCTCTCAGCTATCGAGAGCCGTGGAGGCCCGCGGGGGAAAACAGCAACACCGCCCGGTTCTGTCCGATCTCAGAGAGTCGGGCGCCATCGAGCAGGATGCGGACGTGGTTCTCTTCATCTACCGTCCCGAGGTTTATGAGAAGACACCGGAGAACCTTGGGGTCGCCGAGGTGATCATCGGCAAGCAGCGAAACGGTCCAACCGGGACGGTCAAGATGGCCTTCATCGATCAGTACACCCGATTTGAGCCCCTCTCGACCCGGGAGTTCGCGGACTGAGATGGAACCCGCGGGAGGACCGCGGATTTCGGGGTTTCCCCACGAGGTTGACGGCTATGGCGACGGCCGCTCGTCCAAGCAACCCTTTCACCGAGACGCTGGCGGGTTTTGGGGCGAACATCCTTGGCTTCTTCGAAGAACTCGGAGGCGCCGTCTCGCTCATCGGCCGGATCATCCGGTCGTTCCCCGGAATCACAAAAAGCGTGCCGCTGACCCTGGACCAGATGCTCAAGATCGGAGTCGGATCGCTGCCGCTCGTGGTGGTGACCGCCGTTTTCACCGGGGGAGTGGCGGCGGTGCAGGCGGCCTACCAATTCCAGGATTACGTGCCCATGCGATATCTGGGTACGGTGATCGGTAAGTCCGTGGTGATTGAGCTCGGGCCGGTGCTGACCGCTCTGGTCGTGGGAGGACGCGTGGGTGCCTCGATCGCCGCCGAACTGGGTACCATGCGCGTCACGGAGCAAATCGACGCGCTCGAAAGTCTGGCCATCGATCCCATTCGTTACCTGGTGTTGCCGCGATTCGTTGCGGCGTGCGTCATGCTTCCCGTGGTCACGATCTTCGCCGACGTGTTGGCGATCGGCGGGGGATGGGCGGTGGCCCGGGTGTCTCTGGACGTGGATACCCATACGTTCGCCGAAGGTTTGCGCCTGTTCTTCTACGTGCGCGACGTGTTCGGGGGTTTGATCAAGGCCCTGTTCTTCGGAATGATCATCTCCACGATGGGGTGCTACTATGGATTTCGCGCGGGAGGGGGAGCCGAGGGAGTGGGGCGCGCGACAACTCGCGCTGTCGTCTCCTCCTGCCTGAGCATTCTGGTGCTGGATTATCTGCTGGCGTCGGTACTGTTTCGGCTGATCTGGACGTAGACGAAGAGACATCGACCGGGCGGGCTGTACGACAACCGGGCGGAAGTTGGGAATGGGAAATCGGCAATCGGAAATGGTCCTCGGAAAAGAGCATTGTAGTGGACGGGCCAATCCCCCCCTCTGTGTGCTCTGTGGTGGAAGCTCGTGATGTCTAATCTGCGGGTTGAGGGATGATCGAGATCCAGGGTGTGGAGAAATCTTTTGGCGGCCACCGGGTCCTGATGGGAACCGATCTTACGATACGGACGGGCGAGACCATGGTTATCCTGGGCCGGTCCGGTTGTGGGAAGAGCGTTCTTCTCAAGCTGGTGATCGGTCTCTTGGAGCCCGACGCAGGCCGGATCCTCGTCGGAGGCAGGCCGGTTCCCTATCGGCGGCCGAAGGATCTCTTCGCGATGCGACAGAGATTCGGGATGCTCTTCCAGGGAGCGGCGCTCTTCGACTCACTGACGGTGGGTGGGAACGTGGGATTGGGGTTGAAGGAGAACACGCATCTTCCCGCCGAGGAAATCACGCGCCGCGTGAGGGAGAAGCTGCGAACGGTTGGTCTGGAAGGTGCGGAGGACCTGAAGCCGGCCGAGCTCAGTGGAGGAATGAAGAAGCGTGTCGGACTGGCGCGGGCGCTGTCGATGGATCCCGAGTACGTTCTCTATGATGAACCGACTACGGGCCTGGATCCCGTGATGGGAAACGTGATCAATGACCTGATTCGTGATCTGCAGCAGAAACTGAAGGCGACCTCGGTCGCCGTGACGCACGATATTCAATCCGCGTTCCGAATCGGTGATCGCATTGCGCTTCTACATGAAGGCAGAATCGTACATGTGGGTACGGTGGACGAAACCCGAAACAGCACGAACAACATCGTCCGCCAGTTTATCAATGGACAGGTGCATGAAGCGGCGAATGAGCGAAATCCCTAGCCACGGATTTCACAGATTCCGGGGAAGGAACAAGATCAAAAGCGAGCCACAGATTGCACAGATTTTCGGGAGGGAGCAAGATCGAAGGCCGTCCGCAGATTGAGACGTTGTGGAGGCAAGATTCTCCTCCACGGGATAGACATCAGCGTGGAATCTGTGATGCGGGCTCGGTGTCTGTTTCAGCAACCTCCAGGCGAGAGCCGTACTTGATCTGCAACCTCGCCTGGTGTGGATCCGGACCCGGAGTCCGGATCCACACAGCTCTTCTGTGTTGTAAATCTGTGTAATCTGTGAAATCTGTAGCTAAGGTTTTTGATCTTGAATCCGCGTAATCTGCGGAAAGGCTCTTGACGTTCTGGTTTTTAGTCGTCTGCGGAAAGAACTTCGGAGAGAACCGGCATGGCGAATCGATCGACGGAACTCAAGGTTGGGATCACGGTGTCCGTGGCAGTCATCGTGCTTCTTGTCGGCGTGGCCTGGATCGGCCAGTACCGTCTGACGAAGGGTGGATTCCCGCTCGAGGTGCGGTTTGACGATGTGGGCGGTCTGGATGTCGGGGATCCGGTGACGGTTGCGGGAATGGAGCGGGGAAAAGTCGAAAGCATCACACTGGAACCCGACGGCGTGCGGGTGCGGCTGTGGCTCGAGGCGGATGCTTCCCTGGATCAGGCGGCGGAGATCGCGATCGAGAGCATCGGGATGATGGGTGAGAAGTACGTGGCGATCCGGCGCGGGGCATCGCCGCGTCCGATGGACACGACCCGGGTCCAGCAGGGGATCTATCGTCCCGGCCTGATGGAAATGATGGGCGAGCTCGGAGAAGTGGTCACCGTTGTGAAGGAAGAGATGCAGGGATTAAGCACTCTCCTTGGGGGATCTTCCGGCAGTTCTCTGGGTGACACGATGGATCAGCTGAAACAGACTCTGGATGAAGTGTCGGCGATGATCGTGGAAAACCGGGGAGACATTCGGGATGGCGTTCGGGATTTCCGGGTTGCGTCCCGCGAGGCGCGAGGCCTGATCCAGGACACACGGCAGGAAACCCGAGACGCGCTCTCGGGAGTCGATCGCACCGTGGGGAGCATCGAGACCACGACCGAAGAGATCCGGCGGCTGGTCCAGACTCTCCAAGGCATCGCCGATCGGGTGGAGCAGGGTGAAGGGACACTGGGCAGAGCCGTCAACGAGAAGAAGCTTCACGATGAGATGGTTCGCGTTCTTCGGGAGCTGGATGCTCTCGTGGAGGACGTTCGGGCGAATCCCAAGAAGTACTTCGGCATATCCTTATTCTAGGATCGATCAGGGATTGGGAAAGGAGGTGAAGATGTCATGCGCATCGCGGTCAGGCTCATCTACGTCTTTCTTGCCATCATCATCGGTTATCTCATCGGTAGTGTACGGGGATCCGGAGTCGGGTTTCTCGTCGGGGCGTCCGTCATCTTCCTTGAACTCCGGCTTGGGCGAGCATCGGGACGGGCGATTCTGGCCGGCGCGTGGGGGCTCATCATCGGATTGATGGTCGCCGCGGCGGCCGGGTTTCTTCTCTCACTGGCAGACGTGTTCGCGACTCACCGCTTCGCGGTGTTCGGTTGCTCGATGCTGGTGTTTGGCTATCTGGGTGTCGCCGTTGCCGTTCGGAGGTGTGACGATGTCCTCTTGGGCGGGGCCAACAGGCGGGCGGCGCCTCTTGCACGCGGCGCGTCGGTCAAACTCCTCGACACCAGCGCCATCATCGACGGTCGAGTGGCCGATGTGGCCGAGACCAAGTTCCTCGAAGGCAGAGTGGTGATTCCCAGGTTTGTTCTCAAGGAGCTGCAGCTGGTTGCGGATTCGTCGGATTCGCTTCGACGGGCTCGCGGCCGGCGGGGTCTAGACGTTCTGGCGCGCCTTCAGAATGGGGACGACGTGGAGGTCGGGATCGAGGACGAGGATGTCGAAGACGTCAAGGAGGTCGATGCGAAACTCGTCCTTCTGGCGAAGCGGCGTGGAGCCAGGGTGATGACCACGGATTTTAACTTGAACCGCGTTGCCCAGCTCGAAGGCGTATCCGTTCTCAACCTGAACGACCTGGCGAACGCGCTGAGACCCGTCGTTCTTCCGGGGGAGTCCCTGACCGTCCAGATCATGAAGAAAGGGAAGGAGCTGGAGCAGGGAGTGGGATATCTGGCGGACGGCACCATGGTGGTCGTCCAGGGGGCGGCGAATCGAATCGGCCAGGATCTCGAAGTGGTGACCACGAGCGTGCTGCAAACGACGGCCGGGCGAATGATCTTCGCCGACCTGGGCGAGGATTAGCGCATGTCTCTTTCTCGAAATGAAGCGCATCGGTGTGGTGGCCCGGAGGGACGCCCGGAGGGACGCCCGGAGGGACGCCCGGAGGGACGCGCGGCGGCCGTTGTGGTGGCCGCGGGGACCGGAACACGCCTCGGAGCTCCGGTGGCGAAGTTCCTTGTGGACCTTGCCGGAAAACCTCTATTGTTCTACGCTCTTCGAACGCTGGAAGGATGTCTTCGGCTCGAAGAGATTGTCGTCGTCGTGCCTCCCGGCATGGAAGGCGAGGCGGAAGAGAAAGTGATTCATCCGTTCTCCTTCAAGACGGTTCGTGGGCTGGTTGCCGGCGGGCCTACCCGGGGAGATTCGGTGTGGGCGGGACTCTCTCTGGTCTCGAAAGGAATCCGCACGGTTCTGATTCACGACGGAGCGCGGCCCCTGGTGCCTGAGGATCTTGTTGTTCGAGTACTCGATGCGGCCGACCGGTTGGGCGCAGCCGTTCCCGGAGTCGAGTCGGCGGATACGCTGAAGCGTGTGGAAGGAGACATCACGGTGGCTACTCTCGACCGGTCGCGAATTCGGCGCGTCCAGACACCGCAGGGGTTTCATCTGTCGCTGTTGAGGAAAGCCTACGAAGAAGCGATTCGGGCCGGGGACATCGCGACGGACGATTCGACTCTGGTCGAACGGGCGGGCGCAACGGTGAAGCTGGTTCCAGGCTCAGAGTTGAATTTCAAAATCACCACGCCGGAGGACCTTGAGCTTGCAGAGGCAATTCTGGCGACAAGGGAGTAGAACAAGATCAAGGGCGAGCCACAGATTGCACAGATTGTCGGGAGGAGAACAAGATCAAGACCCATCCGCAGATTACGCAGATGGGGAGTGTGTTGAGGCAAGTTCTTGCCTCAACGGGGGCAAAGACAACATAACCATGAGAGCGTTCGGTACTGGAATTGAGCATACGTTCCCAGGCGATAGCGGTTGGTCACAGGCCAGATCGCCCTGGTTGGTGGGGCGGATCGTAGATCCGACCCCCCAGGGGAGTTACCCGTTTTGAATCTGCGTAATCTGTGTAATCTGCGGAAAGGGGTCTGGTTCTTGTCTGGAATGAGCGGAAGGGATGTCGGTTTTGGCTGAGATGAGGATCGGATACGGGGAGGACGCGCATGCGCTGGTGGCGGGGCGAAAGCTGATTCTCGGCGGGGTGGAGATTTCGTTCCCGCTGGGTCTCCAGGGTCATTCGGATGCGGATGTGCTGGCCCACGCCATCGGCGACGCCGTCCTCGGGGCACTTGCCGCGGGAGACCTGGGCGGGCGATTCCCAGACACGGATCCAACGTACCGCGGCGTTTCGAGCCTTCATCTGCTCGAGAAGATTGCGAAGACGGTACGGGATGCGGGCGGGCGGATTCAGAACGTGGACAGTACGGTGGTGGCGGAGGCGCCCAAGCTCGCGCCGCACGTCCCGGCGATGAGAAAGAACCTGGCGAACTCCCTGGGGATCGATGTCGATCGGGTGTCTGTCAAGGCCACGACCACCGAGGGGAAAGGTTTTGTCGGGCGAGGGGAAGGGATGGAGGCTCGGGCCGTTGTCCTCGTGATGATGGGATGACGGCCGAGAGGCGCTGAAAGAAACCGATCTCCGGGTGCGTCCCATGGTCGGACACACCGGTTGACCAACCTGTACACCGGGGGCCAACGGAATGAACATTACGGTGTTGATGGGTGGGCTGTCGCCCGAACGGGAAGTCTCGCTCTCCAGCGGAGCGGCGGTCGGCAAGGGTCTCGAAGAGCGCGGCCACCGAGTGAAGGTCCTGGATGTTCACGATTCGGGGGGTGACCGTTGGGCCGCGTTCGAGAGGGCGGTTCGTTGCCGCGAGATCGAAGAGGCCGAGGTGGTGTTCATTGCGCTCCACGGAGACGAGGGGGAAAACGGAACGGTTCAGGCGCTTCTGGATCTTCGGGGAAAACCGTACACGGGGTCCGGTGTGTTGGCCTCCGCCCTGGCGATGGACAAGGTGATGACGAAGAAGATCTTCGATCTGGGCGGGATTCCCAATCCGGAGTGGGCGCTCATTTCCCCGTTGGCCGGAGAAGGGGAAGTCCTGTCGGCGATCGAATCCGTCGGTGGCATTCCCGTAGTGACGAAGCCGATTGATCAGGGCTCGACCGTCGGAATCTCGATTGTCCGGGAACCCGGATGTCTGATGGAAGCGGTCTCGGAGGCCGGGAAATACTCCGAGCGTGTGTTGATCGAGCGCTACATCGCCGGGCGCGAGCTGACCGTCGCCATTCTCGGCGGAGACGCGCTGCCGCTGATCGAGATCGTGCCCGAGGGTGGATTCTATGATTACCGATGCAAGTATACGAAAGGGCAGAGCCGCTACGTTTGTCCCGCGAATCTGCCTCCCGAGAAGACCCGGAAGATCCAGGACCTGGCGCTCGAGGCTTTCGGGTTGTTGGATTGCGGGGGATTCGCGCGGGTCGATCTTCGCCTGAACGAGGATGATGAGCCTTTTTTCCTCGAAATCAACACCGCCCCCGGAATGACGAGCACCAGCCTCGTCCCCATGGCCGCCATGGCCGTCGGAATCGATTTCCCGGAGTTGGTGGAGAGAATCTGCCTGCTGGCGCTGGGTCGGGGGAGAGAAGTGCCGGTGAAGTAGGGGACAGATCTTCTGCCTTCCAAGCCTTCCAAGGGACAGTCACCCCTTTTCGTCCGCAATATCTTATGCGTTATAGTTGGCGAAAAGGGGTGACTGTCCCTCTGGGGGGACACGGGACTAGGTGTGCCGATGCTTTTCCCTTTCCTTATTGATTCACTTTCCCCTGGCGCTGTGCTAAAATTCCCTCTTCAGAACGCGAGCTGGAACACCGAATCTCTTATTCAGGAACAGGTTAGCCAGAAAACCACAACTGGCGTCATGCCGAAGTACCAAGTCTCTTTTTCGGGAGCAGCTTAGCCCGGAAACTCCGACTGGCGTCATCCGGAAATCTGTGGAGATCCCCGAGCGCGCTCGATCGTTGGCGAACGGGATCGTCGGCGTTGTTCTCCAGGGAGGATGGGTGATGGACCGAACGGAACTCCTTCTCAAGGATTTGACGGAAGCGGTGGGCCTCGCCGGATTCGAGCGAGAAGTGGCCGCCATGATGGAGAAGCATCTCGACGGATTCGCCGAGGTCTCCTACGACAAGCTTGGAAGCGTGGTCTTCAAAAAAGCGGGCACGTCCAAGTCCCCCCGGGTGATGCTGGCCGGCCACATGGATGAAGTCGGCTTCATCGTGAAGTCCGTCACGAAGGACGGCTTCGTCAAATTCCTCCCCGTCGGGGGCTGGTGGGGACACGTGGTTCTCGGCCAGCGGGTCATCGTGAGAACGAGGAAGGGCGATGTCCCCGGCGTGGTCGGCTCCAAACCGCCCCACGAACTGGACGAGGACGAGAGGAAGAAGGTCGTCCAATTCAAGGACATGTACATCGACGTCGGCGCGACGGCCGGAACAAACGTTGCGAAACAGCTGGGCGTTCGTCCGGGAGATCCCATTGTCCCGTGGAGTCCCTTCACCGTGATGCGAAACGCCAAGGCCTACATGGCGAAGGCTCTGGACGACCGGGCCGGATGCGCGGCCGTCGTGGAAGTGCTCAGACGCCTGGCCAGAACCAAGCATCCGAACACGGTCTACGGCGTGGGAACGGTGCAAGAAGAAGTGGGCCTGAGAGGGGCGGCGACGGCCGCCGAAGTGGTCGATCCGGACGTGGCGTTCATCATCGATGTTTCCCTGGCGCACGACATGCCCAACTCGACGGACGAGCAAAAAGAGAGCCTGGGTGGCGGTCCGTCCATTACCGTATACGACGGGAGCATGATCCCCAACCCGGTGCTTCGCGACCTGGTCATCGAGACGGCGGAAAAAGAGAAGATCCCCTTCCATTACTCCTCGGTGGAGCGGGGCGGGACCGACGGGGGGCGGATCCATATGCACCGCGTCGGCGTGCCGTCGCTGGTTCTCGGAATGCCCACGCGCTACATTCACGGGCACGTGGGAGTTCTTCATCGAGGTGATTTCGACAACACCGTGCGACTTCTGGTCGCCGTGATTCGCAAACTGGATGCCAAGAAGGTGACGGCTCTGACGAAATAGCACGGCCGGTCGACAGACGGAACCGGATTCGGGAGGATGAGCATCGATGACCCTCAGAGTTTACGATACGCTTGCCGGAAGGAAGAAGGATTTCGTCCCGGTTCATGAAGGCAAAGTCGGGATGTACTTCTGCGGGATGACGGTACAGGACCAGCCCCACGTCGGGCACATGCGCGCCGCCGTCACAGGTGATCTCTTCCGGCGGTACTTCGAGTACAGGGGATACGATGTCACTTTCATCACCAATTTTACGGACGTCGATGACAAGATCATCGCCAAGGCGAACGAGGAAAGCATCACCTACCAGGAGGTCGCCGAGCGGAATATCGAGGCCTATTTCAAGTCTTCCGATGCACTCAATATCCGGCGCGCCAGCATCTACCCGAAAGCCACCGAACACATCGCCGAGATCATCGATCTCATTCAAACTCTCATCAACAAGGGACACGCATACCAGGGTGGCTCGGATGTTTACTTCAATGTGTCCTCCTTTCGAGGCTACGCGAAGCTTTCCAAGAAAAAGGTCGATGACCTTCAGATCGGCGCTCGAATCGATCCCGGAGAACAGAAAAAATCGGGATTGGACTTCGCCCTGTGGAAGGGCGCCAAAGAGGGAGAGCCGTACTGGGATTCCCCGTGGGGGAAAGGGCGGCCCGGCTGGCATATCGAGTGCTCGGCCATGTCCATGAAGTACTTGGGGCCCACGCTCGATTTCCACGGCGGCGGCCAGGATCTTGTGTTTCCCCACCACGAGAACGAAATCGCTCAGTCGGAAGCGGCCACGGGAAAAGAGTTCGTGCGGAACTGGGTGCAGAACGGCCTGGTTCGCTTGACGGGCGAGAAGATGTCGAAGTCGACCGGTCACTTCTTCGCGATGTCCGACATCCTGAAGGAGGTCGACCCGGAAATCCTACGGCTCTATCTCCTCTCAACCCACTATCGGTCGCCCATCGAGTTCAGCCCGGAGAGACTGGCCGAGGCCGGGGAGGCCATGGAACGCTTCCGTAACCTCTTCACGGCTCTCGGAGAAGCGCTTGGCGATCAAGACTCCGCTCGGTCCGGCGAGAGCGTTTCTGCGGGCGAGGAGGAGGCAGAGCTTCTTGAGGCCATTGAACGCGCCCGGGCCGGATTCATCGAAGCCATGGACGACGACCTCAACAGTGCTCGGGCCATTGGATTCCTCTACGAGTTGGTGCGGGAAGGCAACAGCTTCCTCGCTGGCAGGACCCTGACCCCGAGCGGGAAGGGGGCCCTTCGAGAACTCGAACAAGCGTTTCGAGAGCTGGGCGGAATCTTGGGTCTGTTCGAAGACCCCGTGGCGCGGGTGGAGGTCCCGGTCGAGATCGAAGCGCTGGTTGTCGCGAGGAGAGATGCTCGGGCGGCGAAAAACTGGGCCGAGGCGGACCGGATTCGAGACGAGATTCTGGCCAAGGGCTATGTCCTCGAGGACAAGGCCGAAGGCACGCGTGTGAAAAGGGCCAGGTAGAGCCCAACTGCCCACCACAGATTCCACAGAGAGAGAAGCGGAGAGGCGGACCGAAATGGAACCGGCATCTGTTTCTCCGCTGCTCTGTTTCTCCGGGGCTTCCGGGGCGAAAGCCCCGAAAGCCCCGGATTTCTGCCTTGACCTTTGCCGCCTCCGATACAATACTATTGGAGCGTTTTGAGTCCTGGGGCCGGGAGGCCCTGCCTGACTCGATAACTGGGTATTCTAGGGGGGGGCCAAATGAGATCCAAGAGCACGATGCATCGAAATCTGATCGGGATACGGGTTCTGGTCACTGCGGGCCTACTGGCGTGGATCCTTTCAGGCTGCGGCGGCGCGCCGGCCGAGAAGGAACACATCGTCGAGCCGATTCTCGAAATCAAACACTCCAATTTCAGCGGCATCAATGATATCAAGATTGATCGCGAAGGACGGATTGTCATCACCGACCGGGTCAAGGAGAAGATCTACGTCTTTGACGCCGGTGGCAATCTGGTGCTGGAATTCGGTGAGGTTGGAAGCGCGCCCGGTCAGTTCAACCGACCCTTTGGCGTGGCGATCAACAGCAAGAACGAGATCGTCGTGACCGATCGGAAGAACACGCGTGTGCAGGTCTTCGACACCAAGGGAGAACTGGTCGACTACTTCGGAAGCCGCGGGATCTCGAAGAACCAATTCATCGATCCCCAGGGCATTGCCGTGGATGCCGAGGACAATCTGTACGTGCTGGACGCGGATGAGTGTGTCATCAAAGTCTTTGATCCCGAATTCCAGTACCTGAGGTCCTTTGGCAAAAAGGGATCCGGACCCGGCGAGTTCAACAAACCCAAGACCCTGATCATGGATGCCGAAGGGAACCTCTGGGTGGCGGACCAGGGCAACTTCCGCGTCCAGAAGCTGGATACGGACGGAAAATGGCTGCTCTCCATTGGGAGTCGGGGCCATCAGCCGGGCATGTTTTTCGCCGAGATCGAAGGGATTGCCGTCGATCCCGAGCGGCGAATCTTCGCGGTGGATGAGGGGGCCGGCAAGATCCAGATCTTCGACGCGGCCGGGATGTTCCTTTTTGCCTTTGGAATTCAGGGTGGGGCAGCGGGAATGTTTTCTTCACCCGATGGAGCGGTGATCGACGCGCGAAGCAACCGGCTGTACGTCGTCGACGAGGGCAACCACAGGATCCAGGTCTTTGATCTGGCGGACGTTTGGAGGGCCAAGGCGTCTGGGCTGTAGTCCCGAAGAGCGGCGCCCGGGGCGCTCGACGTTCCCCAAGGCGGAGGATCGATGAACACGCTGGGTGCGTTATGCGCAATCTTGCTCTGTGGCCTCTTTCCCTCGACGGCGTGGTCCACGCCCGGGAATGTCGACGTGTCGAGCGGGGACAATCCGCCTCCCTGGGCTCGGCGCTCTCCGGCGGAGCCCCTGGCCACGATCAGTCTAGGGCTCTGTGGTTCGTACTCTCCTTTCGGCTTTCCCCGCACGAACGAGCACCTTGAGAACATCATCGACGAAATCCAAAAGGTCCATCCGGGAACGGATCTCGGAGATCTGGGCGGCAATCTGGGGATTCTGGGCTACGTGCAGGTGCTGATCTGGGAAGGGGTGGGGTTTCGTCTGGGGTTGAGTCATGTTAAAGCCGATCCGCCGGAAGGGTTCGGCTTGGTCCGAGGTGAAGTCGGAGCCGAGACGTCCCCCGTGAATCTCTCCTACAGCCTGGTCAAGGAAATTCCCCTGGACCCCGTCCGATTCGTGGCCGGGATCGGTATCGACCAATACCGGTGGTCCATGGATTGGGAGTTCTACGAGATCGGCGAAGAGCCGCTCGAAGAACACAAATGGGAAGGGCGGGGTACCGGCGCACACGGATTCCTCGAAGTGGGGGCGAACATTTACGGATTGCCCCTCCTCGCCGGCGTCGCCTATCACAAGGGCGTCTATGAAATGGAGCTCGAACTGCCTCCCATCACCCAACTGGTCCGGTACGCTCGTCGGTACGAAGAGGACGTGAGTTGCATCCACGTCTACGGCGGTATGACTCTCCGGGTCTTCTAGGTCCTTTCAACCTCCTGCTTGATCTCGACCCCGTGCCATCTGTGGCCGACCGCGCCCGGTCAGCGGTCCTCGAGCCGGGCCAGCACGATCTCCCCTTTGGTCGAACGCGCCAACTCGCGCATGATCTGCTTGAGCACCTGGTAGTCTTCCGGATTCAGGATCCGTTCGTCCACCAACAGCCGTCGCCGATAGGTGATGGACTTCACGACACCTCCCGGGCCGACCCGCGGCGTGTATTCCGCCTCCATACGAAACACGCCCTTTTCCAGGGACACCGGGTCCGGAAGAGAGCGAACGGCGTGGCCGGGGGGAAGGACGAGCGTCTCCGTCTCCTCGAAGCCGAGCGGAGCCCCGAGTTGGAGCGGGAACGCGCGTTCGGGCAACTCCGTCAGATTCTCGAACATGAGGTTGAGAATCTGGATCTTCGTCCTCGCCAGAAGCATGGGAACCAGCACGTACTGCTCGGCGTCCAAGATGGGATCGTCCACCTCCACGGTGAAATCGTAGCGCATCGAAGTTGCGAAATCGGACGGATCCGTCGTCGAGAAGCTTGCGAGCTCGGCCCCGGGGAAAGACTCTGCGAGGAATTCCTGCCAGAAATACTCCAGTTCCGCGGCGTTGGCGCTGCCGGCGATCATGCGGAGGATCAGGTCGTAGAATCCCATTCCCAGGATGGATACTTCGCTCCTCAGCGTGCCGTCGGAGTCCAGGACCGACCGGGCGACCGTCTGGCCGAGGCTGTTTTCGGGCGGGTAGTGGGGCACCTTCCGCAGGTCACTCCCCCCTTTGACGAGGTGGAGGACATTCCGGTCACTGAGGTAGCACGCATCGTCGACGACGGCCGTGTTCTGCATGAGTGTCGGATCGATGTACCGATATCCGGACCCGTCGGGAATGCCGACCACGACGTGCATGAAAGAGAGTGTGGGGATATCCGGCTCGGTACGCTTCTGAGGATTGACGGACACCACCTCGGCCGGGATTCCGGCTTCTTCCAGCATGGCCACGGTGAGAACGGCCACGTCCCGGCAGACCCCATAGTTCTTCTCGAAGGTGTAGGACGCCTTGTGCGGTTCCATGAAGGCGGCGCGGTCCATGGCCACGCCCAGATAGCGGACGGTGTTGGAAACATAGTGCTGGATCGCCCGGATCTTCTTGTCCCGGCCCGGTAGGCCCTCGACCAGCTCCCGGACCTTGGCCTTGATCTTCTTATCCGCTTTCATTCGGGGAGCGTATATCTTGTAGGCGTAGTCGGAGAGGTTCGCCCAGGATGTGTCAGTGGTGACCGCCAGCTTGAGGGCCACGTCGCTCAGGGCCACCATCCCTACCTCGGGGATGATCTGCGGGACGTCCCTCGTTACCCAGCGGTAGTGGTTCTTCTTCCCTTCTTCTCGAAATTCGAAATCGACCTCGCCGTTGTAGACCCGATGGTGGAGCGGCATCTTCTTGGGACCCGCAATGTGAATCTCCAGAAAACGGATGGGGTCCTTCGCCTGGAGCGGCATCTCCTGGCTGAAGTGGTTCTTGATGAGAGGCGTGAAGTCCAGCGTCATTCTGTATTCGATTGCGTCTCCCGGCTCGAGATTGGGAAAGGTCACCACCCGCTCCCGCATGTCGGTCTCGAAGATGTTCATTCGAGCGACCATGGCCATCGTGTCGTCCGTGATGCGGTCCTCGCCGACCTCGATCACGGATCCGTCCGGTTTGATGACCCGAGCCAGGGGAATGTCGACGTCCCCGTACCGCCGGTGGTAGGGGAAGCGCTGTTCGCGGGAATCCTTGCAGCCCTTGATGGTCAGGAGCTTCACCAGCTCATAAGCCTCGAGCTCGAAGGCCCCCGAGTCCTTGTACTCGATGTCAACGACGCTTCGGACGCCGATCACATTGGCGTCGGGGAACTCCTCGGTGCCGCCCGCGGCGGCGAGGAGGTCCAAGACCTCTCGCGATGCGGTCGAGGCGTCCTCCGCCCAAACCGGCACAGCCAGAACGACCAGGGTCAATGAAATGACAACAATACGTTTCATCATCAATCCTCCCATCGGCCCATTTGTACCCCTTTTTGAGCGGATCGTCAATCGGCAACCCAAAGACCAAATCCAAGACCAGCCACAGATTCCACAGATTCAAACAGATTGGGAAATCCAACGCCCGGTGGTGCATCCACCACCGGGCGCCCTTCGGGGTGTCTCAGTCCCCCTGTTTCTTATGCTCCTTTCTTGTCCTCCATTGGTGATCTGTTCGTCTCCCCGTCTACAAAGCACTTCACCTAGAACGAATCACGAACATCGAATTACGGTTTACGTTTCTCCTACTTCAGCATGACCATCTTTCGGGTGGCCCGGAAGTCACCGGCCTGCATGCGGCAGAAATAGATTCCCGTGGCGACGGGCTGTCCATGCTCGTCCGTCCCGTCCCAGTGGGCACGATGATCCCCACAATCGAGGACTTCATCCACGAGTGTCTTGACTCTTCGTCCCTGGACGTCGTAGACCGCGAGATTCACGCGGCTCGGCCCCACAACGGAGAAATCGATGTCCGTGTCGGGGTTGAAGGGATTCGGGCGGTTCTGGGCCAGTGCGTCGATTCCGTCTTTCTCGGTTTCCGGTGGTATGGCCACTATCGGCAGGACCGAGAACACGTTGAGGAGGACGTCTTCCATGATCTCGTAGCGTCCCTTGTAGGTGCGATCGCAGGTGACCTCGCAGGAGTCGACACACGCCGTCA
>CAZSXU010000013.1:0-51156 GCA_964610505.1 uncultured bacterium
ATGGGCCCCTTGCCGTATGCTGGCTCCCCATCGTGGACTCATTTCGAACTTTCTGCCTCGCCCCCACCACCAACCTGAGGGCTGTCCTGGAAGAACTCCGAGAACTCCACCCCGCAGTCTGAGCGAGCAGGACGACCGGCCGATGCTCAAGATGATTCTGCAGCACCCCCACATCGGATGGCCAAACGGAGAGAAGGAGTCCGTGGGACGGCTTGAGGCTCCTTTCAGCGAACCTCCCGACCATAGGGCATGGCGGTAACTCCAAACCAGACAAATATTGTTGCTAATGAGCATTCTGCCCCGAAACACCCTCAACAGCAATGGACTCATGCGGACGCAGAGGCCCCGAGCATTCGAGACTACTTGTGCGTGTCAGAGGAGGGCTTTTTACGACTGCGGGTACGCAACCGAGCGATACAGCAGCCTCCCGTCGACTAGGCGGGATTCGAGACTTCCTCTTCCTAAGGAACCACCCATGAAAGTTATATGGAGTCAAAGTGTCTTGACTTTGCGCTCGTCCGTCTGTATGGTGGGAGCCCATGAGGCTTGTACAACACTCGCGACGTGGAACAGAAGCTTGTGAACTGGAGGTGAACGGATGCGTGCCGGATTGACCATAATGCTGTGTATTGCTCTCATGAGTACTGCACCGGCGTGGGGGGGTGAGAACCCGTCAGCCAAGCTGGCGATGCACCTCGTTGCGTCAAGTGGCTATCTGGATTGTGGCGATCTCATGCCCGCGGCTTGTGACTCAATCAACGTTGATGTTTCCGTCGCTGAGATTCTTGCTGCTGGAGGCTACGGGTACATCGCGTTCGTAGCCTACGACGTCTCGGGGATCACAGGAGTCGAGTTTGCTGTCGATGGCTGGCCTACAGGGCGAGGCGCTCCAACTCTGGGCGGGCCCTACTGGTGTCCTGAAGGTACGCTTGCGATGGGTGATCATCTTGGATCGGGCGGCGTCGCCAGCTTTCCATGTGTCGCTGCCCCGGCTGGCGGGCCAGTTCTGATTGGCTACTGCTCCTTTGGTCCGCTCGACGAGGAAGATCTCCCCATCACGCTTGACTACGCTGCGAGTGACTTCTCCTATCCGGACAACACCCACAACTACGTCTTGGACTGCACGACCGACTACCAGGAGGATTCCGTAACTGCCGTGACCGGGTGCACGGTTGGCGGAACGTATGAGGGACAGCCTGAGTGCCCGGAGCAGCTCGGGGGTGATGGCATGGCCGGGGACCAGGAAGGCGCCGAGTCCGATGATGGGACTGCGTCCCAGGAGTGGAGCGTGGAGATCGAGCGCATCATCGATATCGCTCAAGGCAGCTTCATGGCACCGACATGGTCGCCTGACGGCACGAAACTGGCTTTCACGACGACGGGCTACGGCGGACTTCTTGTCCGCAACGCAGACGGCACCGGCCCCATCGTCGAGCTGAGCGATGGCGCGGCTGCAGGGTATGGACCCGTGTGGACCCCGGACTCGCGGGCCGTCATCCTGAACGTCACGACCGTCACGACGGCGCACCCGCCCATGTACCATTCCCTTCAGAAGGTCGACGTGGAGTCCGGCCAGACCACCGAACTTGCCGCCGGCCTCCGCGCCACCGGGAAGCTGAGGTTCACCGAGCGCGGGGATCTGGAGTTCCACAGCAGTGAGGGTCGCCGGGTCCTCGACATGGAGACTCATGAGGTCGTGGATGCCCTAGCCTACTACTCGACGACGGGGGAGAGCCGCTGGGAATGTCGGTTGGACGGGAGAGTCCGGCGTCTCACAATCCAGAGCGCCGACGGGAGCCGGCAAATCGACTTCCCGCATGATGTCTCATATTGCAGTCTGTCACCCACCGGTGAAAAGATAGCGTTCTATGCGGGGGACCACCCTCTCTCCTTGTCCAACCTTGACGGCAGCGGTCTCCTGCCCATGAGCGATCGAGCGTCGGGGCCGGCTTGGTCGAGCGACGGCCGGTTCCTCGTCTTCGAGGTCACCGAGGACGATGGTCACATCATCCTCGGCAGCGATCTCTTCGTCGCGGACACAGGCGACGGAAGAGTCGTCCAGCTCACCCACACACCAGATCTGTATGAGATGCATCCCTGCCTCTCCCCCGACGGTACGAGAATCGCCTACGACGTCGACAACCAGGGGAAAATCTGTGTGGCCGTACTGAGATGGTCCAGGTAGCGTGGATCTTCCGACGCCCGGAGGTGTGGCAATGCCTGCAAGGATGCGATTCAACTTGTTCCTTCGTCTTCTTCTCGCGACGGCCTTGGGACTGTGCTCGATGGCGGGCTTCGCTGACGCGTCGATCGACGGGCCCGGCCTCTGTATAGACCCAGGCCATGGCGGACCCGGCGCCTGCAAGTTCCTCGGCCCACCTGGATGCGAAGCCTACGGGGGCACACGGCCCGAACAACCTCACGGAGGACTGGGTGAACCTGGATGTGGCGCAGAAATGGGCAGTGCTCGAGTCTTTCTGGGGAACATATGTGCTTCTGACCAAGGCCGAGCTGACGGAAGGCCCCACGCTTTCCCGGCGTGCAGAGATAGCGAACAGCGATGGGAACATCGACGTCTTCGTGTCTGTTCACCACAACGGTTGGACAGATCCCAATCTGCAGAGAACGGAAACCTACTACCGGGACGACTTGCCCTATGCGTCCATCATTACCTGGAGTGAGCTCCTGGCAGACGAGGCTTTGGAGGAGATCGCCGACAAGTTCGGGTACGAGACGAGCGGTCCTCTGACGGATGCCAAAGCGGTCCTGGGATACTTGAGGATGCCGGGAACGCTGACAGAGGCCTCGTACATTACCAATCCTGTGGAGGCTGCTCTGCTGCTTGAGGACCAGCACCGCCAGGACGAAGCGGCCGCGCTTTACAATGCTTTCGGCGACTACCTGGGGGGCACAGCGCCCGGAGGCTTCGCGTGCACCGACTGGTACGAGGAGGACAGGTATGGGCTCGAATGGGACCCCGTGGCCGGAGCGGACGGGTACGTGCTGTCCTGCTACTACACGTGTAACGATCGGCTCCGAGCCCAGTGGGATGTGATGTGGAGCTCATGTGACGTGGGCTACAGTGAATTGAGCCCGTGGACGAGCTACTACTTCGTAGTGAAGGCCTATGTGGAGCGACCTGAAGGCCGCTTCTTCGGCGGTGACAGCAGGCAGTTGTACCTCATAGATGAGTGCATTCCCATGGGTGTGAGCCGCAGCATCTGGGACTTCTCGGCTGCGGGAGGCGAGCACCAGATCTCGCTCACCTGGAAGGCGAGCGATTTCGATGAGGGCGAGGGCTTCTACGTCTACCGGAGCACGAACGGCGGCCAATGCTACGACTGCGATCCGTCGCTCGGGTATGTTCCCTTCGATCCCATGCAGGAGAACTATAGCTTCGTCGACACCAGCACGGCGTACAACACGGCCTACTTCTACAAGATCCTGGACACGGAGGGCGACGATTGGTGGGGACCAGCATTTGCGTCACCGACGGGCGGTGTGGTGAATCCACCGGTCCCAAGTCCCGCTCCCGACCTCGCAGTCTGCCGCGTCGGCGACGGCCACGTGCACCTCTGCCTGGAAGAGGGCTCCCAGTACACCGCTCAGTACCGAGTTTCTTGGAAGGAGGAAGGCGGGTCTTGGGCGGAGATCCTCCATCAGGGCGAGACGTGCCTTGAGAAGCCGGAACTTGAGAACGGTACGGTGTACGTCTTCAAGGCCGTGGGGGAGAACGTGAGCGGCCAGACTGCGGCATCTGAAGAGATCCGTGCCGTACCGATGCCTCCCCCGACAGACTTCGGGGGAGAGCCGGGAGATGAGTGCATCCGTCTGTGGTGGGACGGGGTGGCGTCCGCATCCGGCTACAAAGTGTACTACTCAACGGATCCACTCAATCTCTGGGCTTGGTCGAAAGATGTGGGTGACACCACTCGCACAACCCTGATGGACCTCGAGAATGGCATCCTCTACTACACGCGGGTAGTAGCCTATGACCAGTTCGGGAACGAGACCGAGCCCTCGAACTCCTACGCGTCGACACCACGCTCGTACCTGGCTGTGCCGGAGACTGAGGTTGCCCTCCCCGGGATGTTCGCCCTCGGTCCGAACTACCCAAATCCCTTCAACCCTTCGACCGTGATCTCGTACGATCTTCCCAGTCCCAGCGACCATGTCCGCCTGGCGATCTACGATGTCAGGGGGGCACGCGTGAGGACACTCGTCGACGGACCACAGGCGGCCGGGACGCGTTTGATCCCTTGGGATGGAACAGATGGAGAAGGCAGGCTCGTGCCACCCGGGGTCTACTTCTACCGGCTCGAGGCGGACGGCTCGTCTGAAACCAGGAAGATGGTCCTCGTCAAGTGACGTGGTTCGTAATTCGATATTCGTATTTCGTGCAAGGAGAAGAGCACCATAGGGCATGGGTGGGTCTGACGACCCGCCCTTTTCTTTTGGGCCTTCTGAAGCAAGTCCGGCATGGGATCTGCTCTGCAAGTGAATGGTTGTTGTGATTTCGGGTTTCGGGCGGGGGGGGGAGGGGTGGCATGGGGTTTGTCTTCGAGAAGTTGGAAGTCTATGGGAGATCGGTATCTCTGGCAGAGCGGTTGGTGCGGATGTGCAGCGAGTTTCCGCAGGGGCACTACGCCATTGCGGATCAGCTTCGGCGAGCGGTCGTCAGTATCTCATGTAATATCGCCGAAGGGAATGGCAGATGGAGTGCGAAGGAGAGGAAACACTTCTTTCTGATTGCACGCGGATCCGCGTATGAATGCGTGCCTCTGTTGGAGATCGCTACGAACCTGGGCTTGGTCGAGAATGCGGAATGCGCAGCGCTCAGGGATGAGTTGGACCAGATCTGTGGGATGATTGGGGGACTGATCAGGAGAGCCGAGGGGAGGAAAAAACCAGACAAGGAAAAGGCATTAGATAGAGAAGCGGAGAAACAGGCCGAAACCGAGTGAACGGAGAAGCCGGGCAGGACACGGCCATCATATAGAGAACCAGAGAAGCAGACCGAAACAGAGTAGGTAGTGTTCCTTTTATGATGCAGTTATCCGCATCTGCTTCTCTGTTTCTCGGCTTCTCCGTTTCTCCGTTTCTCCGTTCAAGTCCTACCCGGGGAGCCTGCAATGGCAAAAGGGGCCCGAATGGGCCCCTTGCCGTATGCTGGCTCCCCGGGTAGGACTTGAACCTACAACCCTCCGGTTAACAGCCGGATGCTCTACCATTGAGCTACCGAGGAGTAATCCCATTAATTACGGAGAGGTGAAAGGAGAGAGGAGAAAGGTGAAAAGCCCGGGGCCCCACAGGAAACGGTCCTGACCTTTCACCTCGGTCGACTCTCGACTTTCGACTCTCGGCTATGTTCGTGAAGAGAGAGTACTCCCCCTGCCCCCAATCGTCAAGAGGAATTCGATTCTGAAGAACCTGGGAGCTGTCCCGGCGGAATGGATTTGCAGGCCTCGGGCTTCCGGGGTATTCTGGCGGGGGTGCCTGATGAGTTCGGCGCCACGGATCTCGAACACATCCGGAGATTGGGCGGAGAGACGCGCTCCGGGAGTGAATCGGAGCCCTCGGGAGAAGTGATGTGAAACGGATTGCCCTTCCTGCAGTTTCGGCCGTTCTCCTTGCCTGTTCCTGCGGTTCGAGCGGCGGGCCACCCGCCTCCGCCGAGGTCCTGGTCGTTCCCGCCCGAGACTCAGGGGGGATCGAAGTCCACCTCGTGCTGCGCGACGCGGAACGGGGGACGACCCGTGCGGACGGGGCCGCCATTGTGGAGGTGATCGAGAAGCGGAGCGACCCCTACGCCGAAAGCGGCGAAACCGAAGTCCCGCTCTACCGCGGACAGCTTCCCGTGCTGAGATCGCACTTCCGGAAGATCACCTATCGGAAGACGCCGCTCATCGCCTTCCCTGTGGGTCGGATCCCTTACTCCGATTTCTTCGAGGCGCCGACCCGGAAATCCGGGATCGTGAAGATCAAGTTCCGCGCGCGATACTCCGAGGACGACATCGTGGGAGAGGCGGTGTTCCGCTTCTAGGGCGCTCAGATCAGACGCCGAAGCGTGAGCAATACGTCCGTTTCTCTTCCGTCACGCACCACGATCAGCCTCACCACTCCGCCCTCCTCTCGGAGGGCCGCGTGAAGGTCCCAAGCGTCATACTCGGCGGCCGCGATCCCCTGGATGCGCGCGACCTCGTCTCCGACGCGGAGTCCCGCCGCTTCGGCCGGCGAGCCGGGCGTGACCCGCACGACTTCCAGCCGGTTCTCTTCCAGCTTCCTGAGCGCCATGCCGGACATGTCGTATTCAAAGGGCTCGGTGAAGGCGTGGTTCGGCTCGATGAACATCCGCCCGCCCGGGTAGTCGAACACGAGGTTAAAGTGCGACAGCAGCTCGAGCCCGATCATGGCTTCGTGGTACGAACCCCAACCTTCCTCCGGGGAAGTGAATCCACAGACGACGTCGGGTATCCGGTAGCCGCCGACCTCCACGCTCGGGACTCGCCCGAAATGCCCGCGGATTTCTCCCTGGATGCCGAATCCCAGGGATGCGGCCACGGCACCCTCAGGGATGCGGAGATTGTGAGGACCCGCCGTTGAGACATTCAGCGGATCCCACTGTCCCAGGTCCATCATGAGGTCCATCTCCAGGACCCGCCCGTCCGATGTCCCGAGCGTGGCAGGAATGCCCCACGCACCCGGAAGGAGAGGTCTCAGCCGGACCTCCGCTCCTCTGCCGGAGTCGTGGAAACGATCCGGCTCGATGAGCGTGATCACCCTGGTGTCGAAATTGATGTCGACGACGAAGTGTTTCAGGAAAGTGGCACTCACCTGCCCTTCCGCACCCGTCCACATTCGGCCGAGGCCGGGGGCGACGATGCCCGTCTGGTCGGTGAACTCCACGCCGGGAAAACGGATCGTGATTCCCGAGACCGTCTTGGACGCCACACTCTCGCCGTCACCGGAGCCCCCGACGTCCGCCTCCCCGTCGTACACGAGCCCGAGCGAGTCTACACCCGGGCCACCGAAGAAGAGGATCGGGTCCCAGAGGAAGCCGTTGTCGAGAAGCATCCGCACCACTCTGCCGTTCACCTCGGCCGTCATCCGGATATCTCCTCGATGGATCTCGAACGGGATCCGGGCCACACCATCGTCCGACAGGACCCGATAGGCTCCCGGCGGCGGACCCGGAACCGACGCATCTTCGCCGCCCGCCATGCATGCGGCGGGCAGGATCAGAATCAGGGTCAGCGTGAAGGATGTCAGACGTCGACCGCCCGGCATTGCGCTCATCGCTTTGTGCCTCCGAAGTTGCGGATCCCTCGACTGAAGAGATCCAGGTACGCCTCCACATAGTCGTCCGGATCGAAGCGCGCGAAGGAATACGTGGACGACAGGGCCCGATTGAGCACGCTTCGCAGCGTGTAGAGATACTGGCTGATACATAGATCCACATCGAGACCCGGACGAAGGGACTCGTCTTCGATCCCCATTCGGAAGACTTCCCGGAGACCGTCGGCCAGTTCGTTGTTCAACGTCTCGAAGGCGGAGAAGATCTTGGGGTCTATCCGATCCGGATCAACTCCCTTGAAATCCCAGTAGGCCTGGAGCCTGAGCGCGTGGGGATTCTCCCTCGCGTACGCATAGAACGCCGCGGCCCACGCCAGAATCTTGCCGAGCCCTCCGGCAACCTGGGCCATCGCCTCCTGCTGGTACGCCCACCGGGCCCTCAGGTCTTCGAGCAGGATCAGGAGCGAAATCTCGTCCCGGTTTCTGAAGTAGGCATAGAGCGTCCGCCGCGTGTAACCGGCTCTCTCGGCGATGTCTTCCATGGTCGTGTTTTCGATCCCCTTTTCGGCGAAGATCCCGCGCGCCGCGCCAAGCACAAGCTGTTGGCGCAACTCCCGTTCTGCCACCTTTCGAGACCGAACCGCTCCCGCGTCCTCGCCGATCCCTCTGCGATTCATCGCTCCCCCTATTTTTCGCTATGAGTAATGTATTACCTTATACGTGTAATACCAGAGAGAGGTTCCCGAAAACAAGCGCTTTTTTCGGAGGAACTTCGCTATCGGCGGCCGGCCGATAGAGCATAATTGCATGGAAATGAAACGGATGGCAGCTTCACAGGCGCTGAAGCGGAGGACATCGCCCCCATCGTAGGGTTCCGTGGGATTCCCGGACGTGCCGAATCGCACGATCGAACCCCTCGTCGTCACCCTCAGTACGTCGCCGGCGTTCGCGCGGCCCGCGTCCAGGCCGGTGGGGCAGGTACGTTCGAGTCGAAGTCGGGTTTCGAAGGTGTGGCGAGATTCCCGGGTTGCCCCGGGGCCGCAGAATGCTTATTGTGTGGTTCGAGAAGGAAGCGTATGGCTCTGATACTCTCGGGAGAACCTTAGGAGGACCCCATGGCCACATCCGACAACCTGCAGGCCGCATTTGCGGGAGAAAGCCAAGCGAACCGCAAGTACCTTGCCTTTGCCAAGAAGGCCGAGGAGGACGGTTACCCTCAGGTAGCGAGACTGTTCCGGGCGGCGGCACAGGCCGAAACGGTCCACGCGCATGCGCATCTCCGGGTCATGGGGGGGATTCAGGATACGACGGCGAATCTCCGGGAAGCCATCGAAGGCGAGGGCCACGAGTTCAAGGAGATGTACCCGGAGTTCCTGTCCGAAGCCGAGTCCGAAGGCGTGAAACCGGCCGCGATGTCGTTCAAGTACGCCCTCGCCGTGGAGGAAATTCATCACGGGCTGTACGGGGAAGCTCTGGACGCCGTGACGGCGGGCAAGGATTTGCCCGAGACGAAGATCTGGGTGTGCCCCGTGTGCGGCAATACGGTCAAAGGCACGCCACCTGAGAAATGCCCCATCTGCGGCGTGCCCGGAGACAGATTCCTCGAAGCCAAGTAGCGGGATGCGGTCGGCTCCACTCGGCAGGGACGGATTGCCGGTTCTTTGCACACGCGGCGATCCCGGATCGCCCTCATGCTCCACTCTGTAATCCACGTTGGGGAGCCGGGGTTTCCCGCCCATGACCGGCTGCGTGCCGTCCAAACGGGCGTGTAGCGAAATCCATCGATCGGGAAACCGGGGCGGGTTCCCGCGATTCCCATTTCATAAGACCTCGACCGGCGCGTGACGATGCGACTACTCCGGCCTGCTTCCGCTCTGCCCTACGCTTTCGTCATCCTCCTCGTTGGAATCATCTACTGGAAAGCCGTGTTCCTGGATCACCTGTTCCTCACCCAGGACCTGGGTCACAGCGACATGATGATGCACAGCTTCCCTGCCCGAGTGGAGCTGGGCCAGGCCCTTCGGGACGGCCATCTGCCTCTCTGGACGGACAGCGTGTTCCTGGGTTTCCCTATTGCGGCGGAAGGGCAGGCCGGCGTGTTCTATCCGCCCAATGCATTGTCCGGACTTCTTCCCGTCGCACGCGCCTATACCCTCACGACGATCCTGCATGTTGTTCTGGCTGGACTCTTCACGGTTCTTTATGCCCGCCGCCTCGGCCGGTCGCGCATCTCGGCCGCTCTCGCGGGGACCGTCATGGTCCTCTCCGCCTACATGGTAACCCATCTGAAACACGTCAATCTCATTGCGTCGACGGCATGGATCCCGCTCGCCTTCTGCCTGGTGGAGCGATGGGCGGAGCGGATCGATGAGTGGCGGGCGGGGCTCTGGCTGGGCCTCCTCCTCGCTCTGTGTATCCTCGCCGGTCACGTCCAGACCGCCTACTACGGACTGCTCGTCATGTCCGTGTATTTATTGGCGGTGACGACGAGTGCGGGAATCAAACGGCGGTCCTGGAGTCCGGTTCGAAGGGGTGCAGCCGTATGGGGCATGATGGTGGTTGTCGGGATCGGGCTTTCGGCCGTTCAGACTCTTCCCACCTACGAATACATGCAGCTCGGGACCCGATCGACAGGACTCACTTATGCAGAGGCCACCGAGTTCGAATACAACCTCCCGGACCTGCAGATGTACGTCGATCCATACTGCTACGGCGATCCGGGCCGCGCAACCTACCATGCCGAACGCGGAATCTACAGCGTGTTCTGGGAAAACTGCGGGTATGTAGGCCTGGTTCCGCTGTTCCTGGCCCTCCTGGGAGGGGTCCTTTGCTGGCGGCAGCGCAGAGTCAGGTTTCTGGTCGGCCTGGCCGGACTCTCGATCCTGTTGGCTCTCGGAAGGGGGAGCCCGGTGCACGCGTTTTTCTTCCATGTGATTCCCGGGTTCGATCGCTTCCGGTTTCCCCAACGGTTCCTCCTGTATGCAACGATGTCCATCGCCGTCCTGTCCGCCTACGGACTCGACTGGCTGGCCCATCGTGTGAACCGCCGCAACTGGGCACTACCTCTGGTCAAAACCCTGGCCGTGATCCTGACTGTATCGGACCTCTTTGCTTTCGGCTACCGGCACAATCCGACGGAACCCGCCGATCTCTGGCTGGACAAACCCGAATCGGTTCGCTTTCTGGAAGCCGATCCGACCCAGTACCGGATCTGGAGTCCGAACGCCACCGCCCTACATCTCCTGGCGTACGGGAGGGCCGAAGGCTGGAAGGGAGATCTCACTCCCTACGCCGATCACCGGAACGTGTTGCAGCCCAATTTCAATGCAGTGTTCGGAGTGCCGTCGCTCGGAGCCTATTTCCCCGTGATCCCCAGGCGGTTTTCGGATGAGGCCGTCGGTCTTACCCTGAAACCCCCGATGCTGGGGCGGATCCTGAGTGTATACAACGTCAAGTACGTTCTCGTGGGCGGCGAGATTCACGACCCTCAGATGATTCTCCGGGCCAGCACGCCGGGAAACGTGAGCATCTATGAGAACCTGGAGGTGTTGCCGAGAGCAAGGGTAGTGCCCTGGGCCGTCGGGGTGCCGAGTCCGGAACACGCTCTGGCGGAGATCACCGGATCGCATTTTGATCCGGTGAAGACGGTTGCACTCCAGGGTTGGAGCGGGAAGCGAGACGAGACGTTCTCAGAGGGTTCCCGCGTGAACGAGGTGTACCGGCGGGAAGGTCTTGTCGAACTCGAAGTCTTCATGAAGGACCGCGGGTTTCTGGTCCTGGCCGACGCGTTCTACCCCGGTTGGGAGGTACGGGTCAACGGCGAGAAGGGCGACATTCTCCAGGCAAACGGTGTCTGCCGCGCCGTGGAACTTCCTCGGGGCGAACATCGAGTGGTGTTTCGGTATCGGCCGAAGTCTTTCCTCCTCGGTCTTGTTGTGACGATGATCTTTCTGGCGATTGTAGGGGGGATGCTCGCAGCAAGGCCGTGGAGCAAGTCGGGCGGCCGGTTGCGGAAGAGTACACCATAGAAAGCACAGGGGGATGGATCTGTCGAGGGAGCAAAAGCACATTGACAGAGTCCCTCCGTCTCTCCAGACTTCGAATCCGACAAAGGGGACGATGCGTTTACGCTACTTCATCACGGCCTGGATAAGCGGACACCTTAAGCCATGAACTCGGTTCGCAGTCAGATGATCTTCAGGACCGATTCCCTGATTGCCGTAGTCTTTTCGCTGGGAATCGTCTTTTCTATCTTCATGCAGTTCCAGATCCGGGACGACGTCTTCTACGGCGGTGATGCCGGGCTCAAGTACCTGATGGTCCGGCAGTACGCCGAGGGGAACTTCTCCGTATGCCTTCACCTGGACCGCCCGGCGTGGATTCGGGAGACCTGGGATCAGGGTTCGTACCCGTTTGGGCCGCCCTTCGTATATCCCACGGAAAAGGGACCCGTGGTCGTGTTCCCGTTTCTGTTTCAGCTACTGAGCATCCCATTCTACGCCCTCTTCGGTTACCGAGGCCTCTATGTCATCCCCGTACTTTCCCTCTGGCTTCTCTGGTGGCGATTTCTTGTCACCTGCAGGATCCTTGATCTGAAACCCGCCACCGCGGGTTTCGGACTTGCCGCCGTAGTCTTCGCGTCTCCCCTGACTCTCTTCGGAGCCATTTACTGGGAGCACACCCTGGCGGTGTTGCTGATCTTCCTGGGGATGGAGTTCGTGGTCAGATCGTGGTCGGGCGGTGTCTCGCCGTGGAGGGCGGCGCTTTACGGTGCGCTGAGTGCTCTGGCCGTCGGTCTTCGCCCCGAGACGACCCTGTTTGTTCTTCCCCTTCTCGCGAGCTTTCTGTTCCTCTACCTTCGCCATAGAAGAAGGGCGTTTCTCTTCTTCCTCGGTGGATCGGTGATCGTGCTCGGGTTGCTCCTGTCGGCCAACCAGATCCTCTATGGCCACATCCTGGGGCCGCGAAGTCTGCAGCTACAGAGCAGCATTCCCGTGGCCGAACGATGGGTGGCCATCAAACGCGTCTTCTTCGCCGTCCAACTCCATCTGTTCGGTAAGTTCCCGATGACGTTCGCGTTTCTTGCGGCGATTCCCGGCCTCTTTGTTCCCGGACGGCGCCCCGCCGTCCGGCTGCTCGTAGGCCTGACGTTCGTCTTTCTGCTGACCGTGGCCGTCGTTCTGCCCAACGATGGAGGAAAACAATGGGGGCCTCGATACCTGTTGATTGCATTCCCCGTCATCGTCCTGGCTTCTGCGATCGAGCTGCAGCGCCTCATGACGGGAGGGCGCAGAATGGTCGGGATCGTATACGGGATAGTGGTTCTGGCGGCTTTCTGTGTTGGGTTGGCGTCAAACACGTATTTTGGGAGCCGGCACCTGGCGGACGACTACGCGAACCGGATCCACCCGGGACTGGTGGAACTCAGACACACCGACGTCGAGCATATCGTGGCCGTTCACCCGTACATCGTCCTGGAGTTGGCCGCCGCTCACGAGGACCGGACGTTCTTCCTGGCGAGAGACCGAGAGTCCCTCCAGAAAGTCGCGAGCGCCTTTCGGGAAAACGGCGTCGAGGAGTTTCTTTATCTCACACGTCCCGGTCGAATCGGACCGGAGGGATGGATTACGTGGGGGGACGATGCTCTCGGTCCCATGGCCGTTCACTTGGAGAGCTTCGGCGTCCACGGTGATTATGAGTTCTTTCGAGGGCGGATTCGTTCCTCCTGATTCCGGTTCGTTGCCCTTGCAGCCTGAGGGTGTGAAGCGAGTGGGGGGTCGTTCGGGTCCGTCTTGGCCGTCTACCGGCGTGATCTTCCGAAATCGATGAACCCTCTTTCGACGTCCGTGTCGAGGAGCTCCACGCGAAGCCGGTCGCCCACATCCACTCCACGCGCCCCGCGCACAAGCATCCCTTCCACCGGCAAGTCCAGGATTCTCACCCACGTCCCCTTCGGCGAGGCACCCGTCACGACCGCGTCGAACCTATCGCCGATCCTCTTCTCGAGAAGCAGTGCGGCGGCGGCCTTTCCGACCTGGCGTTCCACCTTGTCGGCGTCGTCCTCCTTGCGGGTGCAGTGACGAGCCAGATGGAACAGATCGTCATCGCCGTACGGGGCCGGCGTCCCCGCCAGTGCCGCCTTCAGAAGACGTTGGGTAATCAAATCCGGGAATCGGCGGTTGGGCGCCGTTGAGTGCGCATAGTCCCTAACCGCCAGCCCGAAGTGACCCGTGGAGGATTCTCCCGGGGATTTAACGGTGTATTCGCCGGCGCCCATCAGTTTGACGACGGTCAGCGAAAGATCGGGGAAGCGGAGGGGATCGGCCGCCCTCTCGGCGTCCAGAAACTCCGCAAGCGCCAGGGAGTCGGGCTTCTCGGGAAGGTGCGCGCCGAGATCCGACGCGAGATCGACAATCCGTTCCCAGCGCTTCGGCGTGCGAACCACGCGCCTGAGTGAAGTCCTCCCCCTGGATTCGAGGAAGAGCGCAGTTACCCCGTTGGCGGCGATCATGAAATCTTCGATAAGCTCTCGGGCCCGGTTTTTCCGGTCCACCTCCAGATCCAGAATCCGGTTCCCGTCGAACACCGGACGTCCCCGGAGGGTCTCCAGGTCGAGCGCGCCGTGTTCATGACGACGTTGTTTGAGGTTCTGGGCAACGCGGTCCTGGAGACGAAGGTTCTCTTCCAGACCCTCGACGGCCGCGACCGCATCGGGCACCGGCCCGGCACCTTCCAACCATTCCGCGATACCGTTGTAGGCCAGCTTTGCCCGGTTTCGAACGGTCGCCGCGTACACGTCGGAACTCTCAACCGACCCGTCTCGGCCGACGGCCATATCGACGATGATGGCCCCGCGATCCTCATCGGGTCCCAGTGAGGTCAGTCCGTACGACAGTGCTTCCGGGAGCATAGGAAAGATCTGTGCGGCCGTGTACACCGAGGTCGTGTTGTGACGGGCATGGTCGTCGACCGGCCGGTCCTTTTCGACGAGGCTGTCTACATCGGCGATCGCGACGCGGATTCTCGCGGCGCCACTCTCCAGCGGCTCGGCGACGGTTAACTGGTCCAGATCCATCGAGTCATCGTTGTCAATCGATGTCCAGAGGAGATTCCGAAGGTCTTGCCTGGATTCGTTCCCCGGGCCGAGAGGGGCGGGAGTCGACGCGAGATCGGAGAGCACCTCGGGGGAGAAATCGCTCAATAGCCCTCGTTCGGCCATCGCCCGCCGGGCGATCCGTTGCAGTCTGGCGCGGTGTCCCTCTTCGTTCCTACTCATGCTGCCATTGTGCCTCCGCTTCGGGAGATTGACAAGGAAAAGAAGCGCCCCGGGTTCCTGGAATTCGCCCGCCGGTCCCCCGCGCGGCCCGCATCCGGCGAACAGAGGGGCCGCCTCCCGGCGGCCCCCGCACCGCGCACATTCTTACACTCCCCGCGGATTTCGCCGTCCCCGGAAGGCAAAATGACTCGAGAGACGCGTTGGAAAGTGCTACATTGGCTGTGTTCTTTATTAGAGAAGCAGAAAGGCCAAGAAGCAGATCCCGGATTACACACCATGAGAACCACCAACTTCTTCGCGTCGATCTGCTTCTCTTTTTTTTTCGGTTCCTCAGCCCGGTGCAGCCGTAACCCTCCCGCCGTTGCAGGAATTCCTCTCCCATGCTGGATGGCTCCGAGCAGGACGCGTGCGTGACCGCCGTGTTTCCTTGGCGCCTTGACGGATCAAGCCCGGATCTGCAGCTCTTCGGTGAGATCGGTCAGGGGCGGCGTGAAATCCTCTCCGAAGATTTCGAAATACAGGCGGTCGCCGATGGTTTCGATGACCTGTGATTTCTCGATTGTCTCCCGGTACGTGGCGTAGCATCGTAGCGCTTTCTTCATCGCCTCGATATCTTCCCCTCGGAGAGGGATGACGCAGTCGATGAGCGCTCCCTCGGTTCGCTTAAGGCGGGCCGTTCCGTCCGGTCCCCACGTCGGTTCTCCGCTGTCCGGAAGCGTGACGAAGGCCAGCCGTCTAAGGAAATCCGCCCCGGCGTCCGTCATCTCCAGATAGACTCTCTTGACCACGGCATGGATCACCACGTGGTCATGAAACCCGGTCACGCCATGGACGGGATAGCTGACGACGATGTTCGGTTTGATCTCCTCGATATGCCTCCGGACCGCATGCTCCAGCTCTCGAGGATCGATCTCCTTGAGCCCACCGTCGGGGAAATCGAGCACGGTCATGCCGGTAAGGCCCAGCGCCTTTTCGACCTCCAGCATTTCCCGGTACCTCACCTCGCCCATTTCATCGACGGTGAGTCCCAGCTTGTGGCGCTCTTGCGTGGCCCCGCCCTTCGTCAAGGTCAGGAGATATGCCTCGTGTCCATCCCGGAGTTGTGAGTGGACGGCGGCGGCCGGACCGAAGGATTCGTCATCCGGGTGCGGGAAGATGTACAGAAGTCTCATGGTTTCTCCCGTGGGCCCTGGAGCGGCGCCCGGGAACCTTCGGCCGGAAGAGGAACAAAGAGTGCGCCGGTCCAATCGTAACGGTTGACGAGGGAGTAGGTGTCGATGATGTCCAGCAGCTTGGATGCTTTGAAGCGGTTTCTCCGGTTGTGGCTGTTGTAGATCATCTCATCGGTCTGAGGATTGTAGCCCACGACAAGGACGAAATGTTCCGCGGGGTAGAGGGCATGGGTCTCCGGGACAGCTTTGACGGCAAGGATGACGGGGACGCCTCGAAGGACGGAGGCAATGATCTCGCCGTACAGAAAGCGCCGGTAAAGGGCCGTCCTTTCTTCAACCGGACTGGACTTGAAGAATGACCGGACGAACCGCGGAATGAAGCTCAGAGACGGACGCCACATGGTGTCCCGGTAGTCCAGGCCATGGTTCTTCAGAACCCGGTGAAGTTCGTAGCAGTGGAGTCCGCGACTTGAGCCGGTGCCGATCTCATTGATGTCGACTTTCGTCAACTCGACCCCCCATGCTCGTAGGAGTGTCCAGAGACAGGCCTCGCCGCAGTCTCCTTCGTGGATCCGAAGCCTGGACCTCGGGGGAAGAAGCCCGGGGATCACTTGATCGCCCTCCCGGGGAATCCCCCGGTAGACATAGACGCCCTCCCGTGTGTCCTCCGACGCGGCAGGATATGTCTCCGCTCGGCGAAACCAGTAGCGGGCTGAATCGAGGTTCGCACCGTGACCTTCCCCGAGGAAGTAGATGTTTCCCAGGTTCTCCTGGGCGCGTACGTGTCCACCGGCGGCGGCGTGTCTGAACCAGCGGAATGCTCTTGCGGGGTCCCGTTCTCCACCCACACCATGCCTGGCATAGAAACCCGCGTAGTACTGGGCGCGCGGCAACCCGGCTTCCGCCGCCCGCTCCACCCAGTGCCGGGCGGAATCCGGGTGCGCCGGAATTGCCACTCCCAGGTTGAAGAGCAGACCCAGATTGGCCATCGCGTCCGGATCGCCTTCGGCCGCGCGCCGGCGCAGTCCGGGTGCGCTACGCTCGTAATATTCCCGCGCCCGAGCCGTATCGGTCTCCGCACCGTATCCCGCGCCGTGGATGGCCCCCAGGAAATACAGAGCAATGGGATCCTCGTCCGATGCGGCCGTTCCGAACCAGCGGATCGCCTCCCCATAGTCGACGCCGCCCTCCCGGCCGTAGAAGTACACGATGCCGGCGGCCACTTGCGCCCGCACGTCCCCCGCATGCGCCGTTTCCAGGAGAGCGTCGAAGTCTTCCGGGTAGGCTGCCGTTTCCACGGAGTCAGCTGCGCCCTGGAGAAGGATCAGGAGAAGGATGATGATGGCCTGACATAGCATATGGAACCTCCGGAAGGTTGCGTTCGCCGATCATTCTAGCCGACCCGGTCCGCAGGGGCAATTGCCGATGGGTACCCATCGCTCCGAAGGGAATCCTCCGCCTCTTCGGTGGTCTCCCGGACGACCGGCTCCGCGGACCCACGGCGGCCTCTCGCCTCCTGTGCATGGACTTTCCACTTGACACCGGGTGCCCGGCATCCCAGAGTCTATCCGGTATCCAGAAAACTTGGCTCAGAAGCTTCTCTCAGAAGGGAGGAAGAGCATGATCCTTCGAAGAAACTGGCCGGCGGCTCTGGTGTGCTTGGCCGTCTGCCTGGCGCCGGCGCCCGTCCTCGCCCAGCTGTCGGACAACCTAGGCGGGCTCACGGACGCAAACGTAGCGGGTTACCTGGGTCCGCTCAACACCGGTCTCTCCGGAACGATGAATTCGGCCATCTTCCGCACCGGGAATGTGCCGACGGTGGGCTTTAATTTCTCGATCGGCCTGGTCGCCATGGCCATCGGCTACGACGATGAGGACAAGACCTACCTGCCCGCGGATCCGCCGGGTTTCACCAGCCTGGTGCCGACGAAGGTTCCCACCGTGGTCGGGGATCCGACGGGGGTCATCGTCGAGGGACAGAGTTCCCTGGCGCAGCTGTACCCCGGCGGTTTCAACCTGGACGGATTTGAAATCGCGGTACCCGAGCTCTCGATCGGCTCATTCTTCGGGACGCGGGTTCTCATCCGCTACATCGGGCTGGATCTCGGGGACTCCGAGTTCGGCGAGTTCAAGTACATCGGATACGGCGCCCAGCACTCGATCTCCCAATGGCTGCCGCTTCTTCCGATTGACGTGGCCGCCGGGTTCTTCATGCAGGGATTCGAAATCGGAGACGACGTGGTCAAGGCGAGCGCCACGCATCTCAATGTGACGGCGAGCAAGCAGTTCACCATTCTCCAGCCCTACGTTGGACTGGGATACGATTCCATCGAGTTGGACGCGAAGTATGTGGACGAGGAGCATCCGGATCTGTCCTTCGATCTCACCCTCGATAAGGAAACCAACATGCATCTCACGGCCGGCGTGCTTGCCAAGCTCACGCCCGTGAACGTGTTCCTCGAGCTGAACTCCGGGGCCGCCACCGGTGTCGCCCTGGGCTTACACTTCGGGATGTAGGAGGTTCTGACCATGCGCAAGAAAGCAGTTCTGCGAATCCTGATTTATCTTGCACTCGGCGTCCTCCTTCTCGGCGCCAAGTGTCCGGGAGTCCCGGGGACCGAAGACATCGAGATGACACTCGTGACCGAGGAGTTCATCGAGTTCACGTTCCAGGCTCGGGGAAGCATTAATGTCGACAGTGGTTTCGAGGAAATCAACGTCGACCAGCTCCGGCTGGACCTGGACGAGGCCGGCATCGAGATTAGCATGATCGATACCATTCGAGTCGCCTCGGTGCAGTATGGAACGGTCGCCTACTACGAGCCGGAGACGGATCGAGAGATCTATGGCGCCTCGGTCACGGTGGAGCGATCGGACACGGGGGCTTCGCAGACCCTCATCAGCAACTACAGCGAGGCGGTCTATCCGCTTCTGGGGATCCTCAAGCCGGCACCCATCAATCAGGCGGGTATCGATTTCCTGAACGATCTGATGGCGGACCTGCTGGTGGCCCTCAAGGACTATTCGGTATCGTCCTTCGAGATCCGCGGCACATCCGCCGGCACATCCAATCCCCAGGCAAGGTACACCAATTTCGACTGGCGGCTTCGAATCTACTATCATGTGTCTGGGAGGTACACGGTCACATCCGTGACATTCTAGCCATGTGTCTGGGAGGTACACGGTCACATCCGTGACATTCTAGCCATGTGTCTGGGAGGTACATGGTCACATCCGTGACATTCTAGTTCTGATTCCGTCGCGCTGAACAGAAGGGGGCCTCGTGGCCCCCTTCTGTTGTGGCTCAGCCGGACTCCAGCCACAGATCGTACGGATGTGCCTCGATGCAAAGCGCGCAATCTGCGGTTCCGGGCTCTGAGACTCCCGCGCATTCTCTGGACGCTATGTCCTCGCCATCAGCACGGTCGAACGCTCGGTGAGCGGTCCTGCATGCAGAACGTGAAAGCCGATCGACTCGACATGCTCCCGCAGTGATTCTGCGGTCAACACGGACCGGCTGGAATCGAAGACCAGCTGATTCAACACGAACAGGGCGCCGAAGAGGCGCTCCGGATTCCCCGGATCGGAGTAGTATCCCCGCACGACCAGGAGGCCGTCTTTCCGAAGACAGTCCCGCGCGCTTTTCAGAACCCGAACGACATCCCGCTCATCGTAGACAACATCGGACAGAAGAACGACGTCCACATCCGTTCCGAACGCATCCTTCGTGATATCGGCCTCTCGAAGAGTGATCCGTTCCTCCTCCGCCGTTCCGGCGATCATCTCCTCCGTAACGGCGAGCGTCTCCTTCCGATCCAGAATCGTAGCGCGGAGCCCCGGATACGCCCTCAGCAACGTCACCGAATAGAGCCCCGATCCTCCCCCCGCATCGACCATCTCCCGGCGCCCGGAGAGATCGACCGCACCCGCAAGCGCATCCGCCTCGCCCAGCATGCCGAGATCATTCATCGCCCGAATAAACGTGCGGTGGGCATCGGACCCGCTCGTTTCTTCGGATGCGTGGACGTCTTCCCCCGTCACGATGTCGTGGAGTCTGTGCCAGTGGGGAGCTTCGTCGTGCTGGAGCCGGACGAGATCTCCGGCGTAGCCCGGCTCGCCCTCCACCAGATGCGCTCGACTGAAATCGGAGAGGCTGTATATGCCGTCGCGGAGTTCAAGGAGCCGCATGGCCGCGCAGGCGTCCAGCAACGCCGCCAAAATCGCGGGGACCGCTCCGCACCGAGCGGCGGCCTCCTCGGCCGTCATGCCGCCACGGGAGAGAATCGTGAAGATTCCGAGCCGGACAGCGGCGAAGATCACCTGGGTTGTCCAAGGTTGAACTGACAGGTCGTGGATCGTCAGTGGCACCATATCGACGGCCTCCGGAGGGTCGGACCGTTCTCAGGATACCGATCGGGTCGTGCCGTCGCAACGAATAAACGCCTTGACGCCCTCTTGAATGCGTTGACATAATCCTGTGTAGAGAGTAGAGCTCGGAGAAAGGCGTTCGGAAACACCCGTGCTGGTCTTCTGCCGGATGCTTCGGGCCGGCTCAAGGGTAGGGTTCGCCGGATCGACGACACGGCGAGGGCTGTTTCAACGCAGATGGTGGCCACCCTCCTGGATCATCGCACTCCTCCCTTCTTGCCGTATAGGAGACCGCCGAATCCTGCCCTTGCGCGCAAGGCCCGAAACCGAGGCCGCTTACCATCAAGACAGCGGAGGAAACGTGAACCGGAGAATCCCATGGAGCCTGACTCATGCGGTCATCATCTTCGCGGCCGCTCTTGTCGAGATTGCCGTCCCGGGTCCGGCGCAACCTTGCACAACTCTCATCGCAGGCCGGGGGACGACCGTGGACGGGTCCATCTTCTACATCAAGACCGAAGACGACAGTCCTCGCGATATCGACTATCTATGGTACGTGCCGCGGAGGAACCATCGGCCCGGAAGCGTCGTTCGCCTTCACGCGGGAGGGACGATCCCCGAGGTCCCGGAAACGTTTGCCTATGTCTGGGACGAGCCCCCCGGGACTCCCTACTCCAGCGCGCTGGTGAACGAATGGGGGGTGGCCTTTGGCAGCAACGGATGCACATCCCGGGAGGATGACGTGGACACCGTCGAATCCCGAGGAGATCTCGTCGACGGCGGCCTCGGCTTCCGGCTGCGGATGATCCTGGCCGAGAGATGCAGGACCGCTCGCGAGGCCGTGGAACTGGCCGCTCACTTGATCGACACCTACGGATACAACGCTTCGGGGCGGAACCTCAATATCGTCGGCCCCCGCGAGGCCTGGCAGCTGCAGATGGTTCGAGGAAAACAGTACGTCGCCCGCCGAGTCCAAGACGACGAGGTGGCCGTGATCGCCAACACCTTCAGCATCCGGGCCGTGGATACGGAAGACCGGGAGAACTTCGTCTGTTCGCCGCGGCTCATCGACTATGCCGTCGAACGGGGGTGGTACGACCCCTCCTCCGGCCGGCCCTTCGATTTCGCGGAAGCCTATGCGGACCCCGAACGCCATACCCATCCGGGCAACACGCTGCGCCACTGGGATATGTGCCGGCTGCTGATTCCCGATTTCCAGATCACGGCCGAGGCGGCCCAGACCGGCATCCTGCCGGTATCGGTGAAGCCGAAGAAGAAGCTCCATCTCGAAGACCTGATGGCGATCTTTCGCGACCACTACGAAGGAACGTTGCCGTTCGGCGCATGGCAGGAGAAGGGTACGGACCCCCACGGAACCGAATTCGCCCCGATCTGTAATCGAGGGACGCACCGGGTCACGCTGGTCCAGCAGCGAGACTGGCTCCCGACTGAGATCGGTACGGTCAACTGGCGGCTCCTGGATAAGCCGTGCTCGAGCGCGTACGTGCCCTGGTATCCGGGCACAACGCAAATCCCCCAGATCTTTCGGCAAGCTCCCGAGAGCTTCTACGAGACGGAGAAAGACCTCCTTGAGTACCATTTCAACATGCCCCCGGAGACCTGGTTCGTTGACACCGGGTCGGCCTCGAGTCTCTTCAAGCTCCTGGGTAGACTCGTGGTTGGAGACTACGCGAAGTGCCACGATCCGGTCCGTTCGAGGTGGGACACCTTCCAGAGAAAGACATTTCGACTGCAGGACGCCGTCGAGAGAGCGGCTCTGGATCTGTACCGGCAGGATCCAGCGCTGGCGAAGGAGTACCTGAGCGCCTACACGATGGGCCTGGCTCTGGAATCCTTAGAGATCGCCCGCGAGCTCATCGAGACATGCCCGCGGAGTGTCGGCGTGCATCTGTCTCTGGGCACTTTCTATTTCGAAGCCGGCCGACTCGACCGGGCTCTGGAGAGCTTCGACCGGGCCGCCGCCGCCTCGCCGGGCGATCCGAGCGCGGAGAAGCGCGCCGAATGGGTTCGGATGGCTATCGGCGCGAAGCAGGATCCACCCGAGGTTCCTCCGGCGACTCTTCGCCGCTACGCCGGCGACTACGGCCCCCGCCACGTGAGTCTCGAGGGGAACACTCTCCACTACCGGCGGGACGGGGGCGTAGAAACGCGACTTCTTCCCATCTCCCTCGACACCTTTGAGCTGGAGGGGTATCCGGCATACCGCGTGCGGTTCGTGACGTCCGAGAACGGACGCATTTCGAAACTGGTTCTTCTCGGTTTCGACGGCGAAGAAGATCGGTCCCTGAGGGACGGGCACTAGGGGACAGTTCGCACCGGGGGGCAGGCTTTCGGGGCGATGCAGTACATGCATCGCCCCGAGCTTATCCGTGCAATCTGTGAAATCTGTGGGTATGGGGTTCGCCTTCCCACCCCTTCGCTCTACTTGAGCAACACCATCCGCCGCGTCTCGAAAACGTGCGCTAGCCGTAAGGCCCGCGATCGCGTTTTCCCCCATTTACGATTCACCATTCACGGCCCTTCCCCGGAAAGGTGCACTGGAAAAACCCGCCATCGCACTTGCCGCTATTTGAGCAAGACCATACGCCTTGTTTGGCTCTCGCCATTCCAACAGATTCTATAGAAGTAGACTCCGCTCGCCACGTCCGTTCCGTCATCATCCTTCCCCTCCCACGCCACGGAGTGGACGCCGCCCGCCCGTTCCTCGTCCACCAGGGTCCGGACCTGCTGGCCTAGGGCGTTGTAGACGATGAGGGTCACTCGCGATGGAGTCGAGCCGTCGGGAATTCCGTACGAGATTTCCGTCACCGGATTAAACGGATTCGGCACGGCGGGTCCCAGATGAAATTTCGTGGCCGATTCCCCGAGCGCAACCGCTTGGCCCGGCATCGCCGAGGGCGACGGAGGCGGACCGCTGCAGCCCACACCCAGCGCACCGATCGGACCGCAGAGGGGATCGTTGGCACAGGGAGAACCTGCCGCCAGGTGACAATCGCCGGCCCCCAGATCACAGAAGCAGGGATCCATGCAGTAGTTGAAGTAGTAGTCGCCCTGGCCGGCAAGGCTCCCGACCCAATCCCCCTGTTGGTTCCCGTAGACATCGCAGCAGTAGAAGGCCGGGTCTCCGCCGGGAAACTGACACCAGGGGCCGGGTCCGTTGGAGGCGAAAATGGTCCTCCAGATCTCGGTCGCACCCTGTTTGTTAAGATGCATGCCTGCGGCCATGGTGGCGCGGTTTGCGGCGAAGGTGCAGGACCACAGCGTCAGCGGCGTTCCGGTCGCACAGAGCCCCCCACCCGAGTTGGCCGAGTTGGCCCAGAGGACAGAATGGTCCAGGTTGAGTGTCGACCACGCGCTGTAGATCCCTCCGCCGTCGTCGGCCGCGTTCTGGAGGAAGTGACAGTTCCCGACATCCGCCGTCGCCTTCTTGAGGTACAGCGCGCCTCCGTCATGGCCGGCGGTGTTGCCGGAGAACGTGCAGTCCGTGAGGGACAGCGTCGATTTGTACGAGTAGACCCCGCCGCCGTGGTAAGCGGCTCGGTTTCCGGTGAAGATACAACCCTCGAGGGTGGCCGATCCGTGCTGGCACGTGATGCCCCCGCCGCCGGTCGTCCGGATCGAATTGTCCTCGATGCGACAGTTCTTCATGGTGAAGGAAGACCCGTAGGCGTAGATCCCGCTTCGAGAGCCGCCCGTAATCGTGAGATTCTCAAGGACCGCGTTCTCTACGCTTCGACATTCAAACACGTAGCCCCGGCCCTCTGCGTCGACGACCGCCTCACCCCGAACCGGGTCGGGTCCCCGAAGGATCACTCCCGACTTCGGGCGGATGGGGCACTGATTCACATACGTGCCCGGAGCCAGCTTCACCACTTCACCTGGAGCCGCGTGATTCGTCGCGTACTGGATGGTCCGGTAGGGGTTCTGGGGAGACCCGTCGCCGGTCCAGTTGTCTCCCCCCCGGGCAACGTGCCAGATGTTCACGCACTCCCAGTCGCACGGCAGGCTGCAGCCCCCCGCCAGGTTGATTTCGCACGTTCCGGTTCCCAGCGCATAAGGGCTGAAGGTCACTGTGAACTCCTGGGAACCTCCGATGGGAATGTCAATGACGCTCGGATCGACCATGACATCCGGGCAGCTCGAGGTCACGTCCCCCGCAAGCGCCCCACAGCCTTCGTTCACCAAGGTGAAGGTCTCGATATCCATCCCGCCCGCGCCGTCTGCGGAGAGATTGAGCCGGGGCGGGTCAATCACACAAACGGGCAAGTACGGCCCCGTGGTGGTGCAGCTGATCGTCCCGCACGAGCTGTGAGTGTCGATTGTGCACACGTCGTCCCCGCAATCGACCGGCTTATAGGTGACCACGAGGTACTCTGCGTTCGAAAACATCGGACCCAGATGGAACGACGCAGGTTCCACCTCGAATTCATCACTGTCCCACGTAATCTGCCCGTTGATGTCGCCGCATCCCCGGTTTCCAAGGAAGACATAGTCCTGTTGAGTATCTCCGACCCGGGGACAGGTGAAGTGCAGGCTCGACGGTTGCATATAGCAGTACGGGAGATCCGCAATCACGGTCACAACCACATCGCCCGCTTCCTCGCAGGGGGTGTCCGTGTTGATGACGATCGTGCGCGTTTCGCCGCAGTCCGCCCCGTAATACGTGACCGTGAAGGTCTCGGACTCCTGGGGACCCAGGTCATACCGCCAGGGGTTGATATCCAAGCCCCAGTCATTCCAGTAGAGCGCCCCGTAGAGTCGTCCCCCATCCATGTTGGCGATCGTGAAGGTTCCGCTTTCAGTGTCCCAGCCGTTGCTGTGGAGCGTGAGTTCCGTCGGACTGATGTGGCACTCGCCCACATCCCAGTACACCCAGACTTCCATGTAATCGATGTACCCGTCCTCGAAGTAGTACCCACAGTCGCAGACGTCCAGCGACCACCGCTGGTTGACCGACTCTCCATCGAAGAAGTCGGAGATCCTGCGATAGAGGTAGACGTCGTCGTCGGAAGCGTAATCGTCGTCGCGGCCCCAGTCGTTGTCCCCTCCGTCCTTATCCCAGACGATGTACTCGAACAAGTCGTACCCTGAGGACATGTAGATCTTTAGGTTTCCCACTCTGGAGTACTGGACGCGAATGCGGTAGTCCACCTGCGTGACGTCGGCATACCAGGGGGCCCCGCTGATGGAACATCCGGATCTTGCCACGATGGAGTAGTGGGGGCAATCCAGCTCGAGGTCGGGACCGGGGATGTCCACGTCGGTCTGATTCCCACAGGTGAGGTAGTCCGTTCCCTTGGCCCCGGCAGGAGAGAAAACGGTGGCGCGAATCGCGTTGGCCGTCACACAGAACCGGAGGCCGGTCCCGCGAATGGAATCGAGAAACGCGCACTCGACGGTTAATTCGTGGTCGCCCACGCCGGGAACCTCCAGTCCCAACTCGTGGGCCGAGGCCAGTTGTTCCTCGTCCTCGATATGGAGCAGAATGACGGCCATCGGGGTCTCGACGACCTGGGCGGCCGGTTCACCGGTCTCGTCCGGCTGCGTCGTGCAGTAGCTCTCGGGTGGGAAGCTCGGGTCCTGCTCGGGAACCGATGTATCCAGCGGGATGTCCTCGGCCGACGCAAGGCCCGGTGCGGAAAGAATCAGAACCGCCAGGAACAGAATCGAAACAAATGAGAGGCCCGTGCGTTTGGGCCGACGAATCCGAGATTGCGCGTGGCTGCCCATTGTAAACCTCCAGGAAGCGGGTTGGGGTCGGTTTCCGAGGCGGGCGAAATCGTGGAGAAAGGTGGAGAGATGTCCGACAGCCGGGCATCCCGCACGCGACGGGGAACCGGACGATAACTCATGGATGGCAATGATACCACACGGGAGGTACCAAACTCCAGCTTTTTCTAAGGTCCGGCATGACACACCCAACCACCCCCAAGCTTGTCCAAGAGTCCCCGATGTCTCCCTCTTGCATAAGATGCCCTCGGGCGAAGGCCCGGCTCGGCATGACCCATGCTGCATCGGTCGTTCCGGGCCCAGGCCGTGACCGCCTCCCTGCCGGGCCGCTTCCTCGTGCAGGACCCGGCGCGATCCCGCGATCCGCACCCCCTTGACACCCCCGCGCGCCCATACGATAGTGGGCGAGTTGGACTTTCATCTCGCCGTGGAGTGCGACGTTCGGATTCTTCGAAAGATTCCAGGGAGGAATGATGATCGGCAGGTGGAACAACGAACGAAAGACCCTGACGGGACGACGGCTGCAACTTCACCGGATCCTGGCGATTGTCGGAATCCTGTTGGGGGCGGGAAGCGCCGGACCGTCGATCGCAGGCATCGGCTTCACCCCCGATTGGCAGGTCGAGTCGGCGAACTACCCGACGGGTGTGGGCTGGGCCGACATCGACGGCGACGGCTGGCTCGATCTGGTCGTGACCAACGGGCTCGACGGTGTGTTCGCCGCCAACGAGGTCTATTTCAATGCCGGAGGTAAGCTGGCGACCTCGCCGGGCTGGACTTCCACGGATACCCTCTCGAGCGGCAACCTGTTCGTGGGAGACCTGGACCACGACGGCGATCCGGATCTCCTCAACGCCAACATGGGACACATCCCGACCGGTCGCGATCCCCAGCCCCACGCTGCGTACTTCAACGACGGCGGCCTCCACGCCGCGCCGGACTGGACCTCTCCGCCCGGCAACGCGTTTTCTCTATCGGTGGGAGATCCCGACGGCGACGGGGATCTGGACGTGGCCTTCGGCCAGGGCGTGAGCGCCGTCGATCCGGAAAAAATGAGACGCCAGAAGGTCGTCATCTATTTCAACGAAGACGGTGCGTTTGGCTCGGCTCCCGGTTGGGTATCGGATTCGGCGTACGTTACGGTGGATCTCGATTTCGCGGACGTGGACAACGACGGCGACCACGATCTTGCAATCACCGGGCGCGGTGTGGGCCTGGCCATCTTCTTTAATCACGAAGGGCATCTCGAGACCCGGCCGTCGTGGCATACAAGGGAGATCCTGGGCGGGCGGCAGATGGCGTTCGGCGACGTGGATGCAGACGGTTACCCGGAACTTGCGGTTTGCTCCGTAGCGGAGTACGGGACGGGCGGAGGGGCCTTTGTTCTGTTTAAGAACCACGACGGGGTCCTGGAGGAATTCCCGTCTTGGGTGTGTGACGCGTACATCGAACCCTCTGCGGTGGTTTGGGCGGACGTGGACGGCGACGGGGACCTGGATCTGGGCGGCGGGGGGTGGAACACGCACGTGGGTGTGTTCGAGAACACCGGGAATCGTCTGTCGGACGAGTACGTCTGGATGCACACACCGGGCTGGCTCCAACAGATCGGCTGGGGCGATGTTGACGGGAACGGGCTGGTCCGCAGGCAGAAGACGTTCGCAGCCGACGGGAAACGGAAGATCTTCGATCTCGGAGAGAAGGCCGTCCACGAGGTATCCAGGGTCGACATCGGCGGCGCCCGCCTGAATCCGGTGAGCTACTGTTGCCACCCGGCGGAGGGCTGGGTTTCCCTCGCCGAGGCCCCGCCCGCGGGAACCGTGCTCCGCGTCGAGTACGTCGCCTCCACGAATCTGGATCTGGCCGTGACGACCCTCGGGCGGATCCGCGTGTACAAGAATACGCCCCAGGTGGTTCCCCGGAACGTCCACATCCTGGTTCTCGTGGACGACGACTGCGGGTCCAACTTCAACTTCCACGTCCAGCACGACCTTCTGGGCCCGCTGGACAACAACATACGGAAGCACTTCGAGAGATACGGCTGGCGGGTGACCGTCGCCGGCACCAAGGCCAGCGTTGACTCGTGCTCCGCCTATGGCGCGCCGTTTGGGGCTCGCTCCACGCGCGTCGACCGGCTGGTTTCGGACATCACAGATGTGTTGGAATTCGACGCGCTCTCTGTCATGCCCGGGCGGCGCCATGACGGGATCCTGAATTCCCCCGAGGCATTGCATCTCATTCGCCGGGCCGTTGAGGAAGGTCTGGTGGTGAGCGCCTGGTGCCGCGCCGTGCGGGTCCTGGCGGCCGCCGATGTCCTTGACGGGAAACGAGTGACCGGCCACGCCGACCACCGGTCGGAGTACGAGGCCGCGGGCGCAACCTACGCGGGAAACGAAACCGCCCCGGTCATCGACGGTAACATCGTGACTTCGGTGAGAAGCCGCTACTACCGAACGGAGATGTGTGAAGCCATCGCCGGAGCCATCGCCGAGAACCGGAGGGCGCGAAGCAAGCCCTGAGATTCTGCGTGTCTTGACGAACGGATCTTCCTATTGTATGTTGCCTGCGCAGACCTCAATCGAATTCTTCCGAGAGAGGCGCGGGACATGAAGGATCCTGAAGACTCCTTTCCTTCCAACGGTTCCCAGGTCGAACCCTTCTTCGTGGGGAACTGGCTTGTCCAGCCGGGACTCAACCGCATCACGGGGAAGGGCCCACCGGTTCAAATCGAACCGAGAATCATGCACGTTCTCACGTGCCTGGCCAGCCGCCCGGGCCAGGTCATCTCCCGGGCTACACTGCTCGACATCGTCTGGAACCGGACCATCGTCAACGAAGAAGCACTGACGCAGGCCATTTCTCATTTGCGCCGCGTGTTCGCTGACGATCCGAAGTCGCCCGCGTACATCGAGACGATTCCAAAAAGCGGCTATCGCCTGATCGCTCCCGTCTCGCACGATCCCGCCGTCGAACGGACGATTCTTTCCAGTCCGCCCACTTTCACCCGGCAGACACGCCGCGCCGGCCTGTTCGTCGGAATCACCGTTTTTCTGATCGCAACCGCAGCCGTGACGGCATTCCTGATTCAGCGATCCCGGTCGGCCTCGCAGGATGGAGCGTTCACCCTCGAAACCCGGCCCTTCACCAGCGATCCCGGAGAAGAGATCTGTCCGGCGATCTCGCCGGATGGGACCCGGATCGCCTACTCATGGAGGCGGAAGGATGAACATCAGTACGATCTCTATATGAAACAGCGGAATGCCGACGCGATCCTGCGTCTGACAGACACTCCGGGAAACGAGTACTACGTCGTCTGGTCACCGGACGGGAGTGAGATTGCCTACGTGCACCAATACGAGAGTGAAACCGCCGTGTACACCATGCCGACCATCGGGGGGAAGGCCCGGAAGATCCTCGACGCAGAATTCGGCATGTACGGGATGGACTGGTCCCCCGACGGAGAGTGGCTGCTGTACTCCTCCCGCGCCGGCGCAGGGGAGCCGATGCAGGTGTACTCGTTTTCTTTCGCCACGCGAGAGGTCCGAACGCACACCTCACCGGAGAAAGGATCCCGTGGGGATTTCCGGCCGACGTTCTCTCCGGACGGCACACGGATCGCCTTCATTCGAGGGGACCGGACGAACCTCGAGGACATCTACATGACTCCCACGGACGGGGGAGATCTCCGGAGGATAACTCACTCGCAGCATCACGTTTCGGGGCTGGACTGGATGCCGGACGGCCGCTCCCTGATCTTTTGCTCGGGCCCCACACGGGCAGGTGACTTCCGATTGTGGCGCTTGATTCTGAGGGACGCGTCTCTCCTGTGGTTGCCCTCGAGGAGCCATCGGCCCGTCCGCGTGTCCGTCGCGGTGACGGGGACCGGGCTCGTATACGAAGAACAGTCGGTCGCGTACAACATCATGAGGTTTCGGGTCGACGATCCGGGAGATCCGGATGTCCCTCCCGCTCCGCTCATCGCGTCCACGCTTCACGACTACGGTCCCCAGTACTCACCGGCGGGACAGTGGATTTCCTTCATCTCGAACCGGACGGGAAATCCGCAGATCTGGATCTGCGACTCCGAAGGACAGAACGCCCGGCAGATCACCGACTTCGAAGGCGCGTATCTCGAGAATTCCTGCTGGTCCTATGATGAGAATCGTGTGGCGTTCAGTGCGGCACCGGGCAACTACACGGCGATGTACATCGTGGACCTCGAGACGGAAGAAGTTCGTTGTCTTTCCACGTCCGATCGCCATGAGAAGTGTCTGGGCTGGTCGCGGGACGGGGAATGGCTCTACTGCAAGTCCGAGCGGGATGACGCCTGGTGGGTCTGGAAGAGGCGGATCGACGGGAGCGAGAGCGTCGACATCGTAGAGGAGGACATTTTCCGTCTCGCCGAGGCCACCGACGGAAAACGCCTTCTGTACTCCCGGGCCGACACCACCGGTGTGTGGTCGGTCAACCTGGACGGAACCGGGCGGCAGTGCGTGGTGAACGGACCCGGCTACGTGGTCCCGTGCGGCTGGAGGGAAGTGGAGGAGGGGATCTATTTCTTCAGCGCGGACGAGAGCACCATCAGTCTCTGGCTACTCGACGCGGCAAGTGGAGAGACTTCGCTCGTGGCCTCCAGCCGCAGCTTCTTCGCCATCAACCTCGATGTATCTCCCGACGGGATGGCCGTCATCTACGATCACTCCGGACCGTTCCATTCTGATCTGGTCCTCGTCGAGGACTTCCGCTGAGCGCCGGCTTGCATGTCTCACCAGGCTTCGTCGCGAGGCGTCCTGGCTTCCTATGATGGGAAGGAATGCGGGCCAAGCCTGTCGGCCCCCATGAACGCGCGAACCCGGGACGGCCAGGCCGCCCCGGGTTCATTCTGCGGACAAGATCGGGTTGCGGTCCATCTCATCGGAGGAGAACCAGTTTCCGGGTTTCCTGATGATCGGGCGTATCCAGGCGAACCCAGTAAATCCCCGAAGGCAGAACCCGACCGTTGTCATCCAACCCGTTCCAGTGGAGTGAACGGACTCCCGCCGGGAATACGTGATCTGCCAGTGAACGAACACGACGTCCCATGGCGTCGAACACGGTCAACCGCGCCCGCCCTTCCCTGGCCAGACTGAAAGAGAGAGTCGCCTGCGGATTGAACGGATTCGGACTGGCGCGGAGAGACTCACCAGGATCTCGAACCGAATCGGATTCGACCGCCATCAGGGCGGGACCGAACGCAACCTGATTCAGAATCGGAGAACTCGCGGGGACGGCCGTATCCAGAAGAATCTTGTACTGAACGTACCGGTTGAGAGTTCCGGCCAGGTTGCCCGGGGCCGTGATATCGGCGGACCAGACACCCGGATTGCCGGGATCGTTCGAGCTTCGAACCTGGAACCGGAGAGTCGTTCCGGCAGGCTCGGATGCGGTCCAGTCGATGCTCGCCAGGGGCGGCATTCCGTCGGTATCCAGGATGGAGCTCTCCAGCGCCCCGCTCGCCTGAAACTCGACCGCCTCCCACCAGTTGAACTCGCCGGCGTCAAACGCTGCGCCCAGCGGATCGAGGTCGCCGTCGCCGTCCAGGTCCGCGGCTCGCACCGTGATGCTGCCATCGTAGTTTCCGTTCAGCGTGTGCTCGGCCCACACGATCGGATCGCCGCCGCCGTTCTCCCACCAGGCCAGCTTGTCGTCCACGTAGCAGGCGCCGAGCACATCGGGCCGACCGTCGCCGTTCACATCGGCGACGCAGCAGGCGTGACCGCCGCCACAGGTCGTGGATATCGTCTGGCGGGTCCAGACGATGGGATCCCCTCCATCGTTCGCCCACCATGCCAGGTCGCTTTCCCACGAAATCCCGGCAAAGTCGAGATCCCCGTCGCCATCGATGTCGTCGATCCAGACCGAGCGAGCTCCGATGAAGTCCGTCTCCACGATTTCCTTGGTCCAGGAAATCGAATCCGCCCCGTCGCTCCAGTAGATGGCGATCTCGTCGGCCACGGCGGCCGCAGATACCAGATCCAAATCGCCGTCGTCATCGAGATCGGCGCCCCGGACGGAGTGAGCCCCGGAGAAACTCCCGTCCACGAGGTGCTGCGTCCAGGTGATGGGATCATCCCCCCCGTTTTCCCACCACGCGACGTCCCCCAGGTTCCAGCAGGTGCACATCACGTCCATCAGACCATCGCCGTTGACGTCACCGGTGGCGATTTCCCACGCGTCATACCAGGGATTCTGGATAACCTGGTTGGTCCAGACGATGGGATCGCCGCCCTCATTTCGCCGCCAGAGAATGCGGTTCAGCGGGGCCACCAGCGTGATGAGGATATCCAGACGGCCGTCGCCGTCGATGTCTTCGACGTCCACGCCGGCCACGCCGGTTCGCTTGACGATCGTGTGTTGCGTCCAGGCCGGTGGATTCGACCCGTCGTTTTCCCACCACACGACGATCCCTGTCGTCTGCGCCGTTCCGACGACATCGATATCCCCGTCACCGTCGAGGTCCCCGGCCTCCATCCCAATGGTACCGACGAGCGAATCAACGAACACGTGCTCGGGAGCATACGCCAGCGATGACGAAGACAGCGCCAGTTGGCCCGGAACGGCCATCCACGAAACCCCGGCCGAGCCGTCGAATCGGTCCGCCCAGTCGACCACGGGACCCGACGTCCCGCCACCGCCGCACCAGTCCGTCTGACTCGCGTCCTGGGCATTCACGACACTCGAAACGGCGAGAAGAAACACGACGAAAAGCAATGCACCACGCATCTGGTTCCTCCTTCCCTCTCTCCCCACACGGACAGGGCCCGCCCCCTCAGGGACGGGGCCCTCCGACGGGGCGCGCCATCGTTGAAACCACTACCTGGATTATCCCGGCACGGGGGACAGAAGACCTGAAGGAAACCTTTGGAAAGGGTGTGGAATGTCCGGACACGGAAAATTGCGCGCGGGGCCCGGATGTTTTTCGTGGAAACGGGGCTCCCCTCGCCTCCCGGGGGATGGAGGCGTTTTCCGTTGGCCGCGTCGGGTACGCCTCAACCACACCCATCACAACCCATCCCTACAGGGGAAGACCCCGTTTCCACTCGCCGAGCGACCAGCGTACCATTCCCAAAGCAACCTGCATGCCAGTCACCCTCACAGGAGGCGAATTGCTTTTGCGGCAAAGGGAAACACGCTCGCAGGGAACCCCGAAAGGCGTTGCGCACCTTCCCGTCCCGTCAACTCTCGTTGACGGAGCGACCGGGTCAAAACGGCCTCGGATTCCACAACCGATCGATGGGGCGGGGGTTGCGGGACAGTCCGTTAGTGAGACACCGATGTCAACATCTTGTAACACCCGGGATATCGATCCTGGAGAAGATCATTCTCGGGAGTGATCCGCTTGTCCAGAGCCATTCGAGGATCGATCTCGACGATCTCGAGCTTCTCTCCGGTCTCCGGTCCCCTTAGTAAGACCTCACCGTGGGGCGAGGTCACTTGACTGCCTCCCGTGAAGACCATTCGGTTTCCGCCCCGGCTCTCCTCCCCGGCTCGGTTGGCGGTGATCGCGAAAACCCGGTTCTCCAGACATCGGGTCACCATCGCTCTCTGGCAATGAGGGAGAACGAGATTCGAAGGATGGCAGATCACCTGAGCGCCCCCGAGGGCCAGGACCCTCGCCGATTCGGGGAAGATCCAGTCGAAACAGATCATCAGGCCGACCGAGATTCCCTTCAGGGAAATCACCTTGAACTCTCCGCCCGGGGCAAACCAGCGCTTCTCTTCTCGAAAAAGGTGAACTTTCCGGTAGGTTTCCAGATGCCCGTCGGGCCCTACGGCAACGGCGCTGTTGAAATACTGCGAGCCGGCTCGTTCAAGAACTCCCGCGACCAAAGCTGCGTCGTGCCGGGTGGCCATCTCGGCCAGAAAGTCGGCTGTCGGCCCGCCCGGGAAAGGCTCGGCCAGAGACTCCAATTCCGCCGCCTCGGTGAACACATAGCCCGTCGAGAACAGCTCGGGCAGCACGATCAGATCCGCGGACATTCCATCGAGAAGTTCCTCGACCCGTTCAAGATTGGCCTCCTTCTCTCCGAACTCGGGAACGGTCTGTAAGAATCCTACTCTCATCGACGGTCCTCCTGTCTGATCTGATCCGGTCGCAGTGGGTTCTCGAGACGCACGCGCGTCTACCCTTCCCTCGGCATCGGTCCCGCCGGCTCCCCTGGGGCATTTCCCCCAACGTACTGGGCTCGATCGCCCGTGAGAGCGGCGCGTTGCGCTTCATGGCCCGCATCGCACCGCGTCGGCGCGGCGGTAACTCTTTACCGAGGGGGTCGGTATGATTTTCCCCGCCTCGGGCGGCGGCAAGGAATGCATCTTGCACTGTCTCCCCGTGGAACCGAAACCGACACGTACCCAGGACAAACCGGAGGCGGGTCCGAGATGAGCCCCAGGGAGAATAAGATCATTCGCATCGCCGAAGGGACATCCCCCGAGGATGCCACGCTTCAGTTTATGATGAATTGTCTCCTGTACTCAAGGATCGAAACGGGTCACGAGTCCAACGCCGGCGAATACGACGAAGACGTGAATGTCTACCTGGCCCACCTCTTGAATTCCTTCATCAACCCTCGCTACTTTCGGGCCGCCCGGAAGTACATCACCGATTATGACACGGACATCTTCGCTCGGCTCGAGAAGTCGAGGGATACCCGAATGAAATACACTCTCTACAAGACCAACGCCGACTATCTTCTGCTTTCCATCGGAATCTTCAGCGCGGGATGTCCCGAAACCTGCCGAGCCCGCTTTCCGTTTCACAACGGGCGCAGGGGGAAGATCCAACGCGGTCAAACCTACTACCGTTTCGCGTTTTCGTACAGCCAGCGGATCTCCCCTCGCTCGTCATCCATCACGGAAGTGCTGGGAAAACTCTCGAGGGGTTTCGAGAAATACGTGGAGATTCTGTCCCATCTCAGGGGCGAGCACTTCAATCTGTACGATCGATTCACCGACGGCGAGGAGTACCATATCCTTCGAGCCATCGATGACACCGAAGAGAGGGAAGACCTGCGGCGAACGCAGGATGAATTCCTGGATCTGTACCGAGAATGGAAGGAACACCCGGGCGAGACGGAGCTCCGCAAGCTCGAGGATGTCTGCGAGCGGTTGAGGACGTTGGACCCGACGTTCAAATTCGTGCCGACTCCGTAGCGGCTCCACAGTACTCAGGACATGACCACCCATCGGCCGGTGCACGAGGCATTCAAGGCCCAAACCAAGACGCAAGTCCCAAAGGCCCTCCATTCGAACGTTGCCCCTCGCCTCGTGCACCGGCGCCCTACCTGAAAGAAACGGCCCTCCGTTTCCGAAGGGCCGTCTCAAGGTTCTCCCCGCCGTGCGGCTTGCCTGCTATTTTTGATCCTGGAAATTCCAGGTGGGTACCTTCCCGGCCGGTCCCGCACCTCCCACTCGACGGTGGGCACCGCGTTCGCAACCGGAGATCGGGTTCCCGAGATAAATCTGTTGGCTCAAAATAGTCGAGACATGGCCAACAAAGCAGGGGAACTTTCCTCATGTTCTCAACCCCCAGTATATCAGGTTCGGGCCGGGTCGTCAAGTCTTCCCAGATGGAGACGGCCGGACCCTGCCAAACCTGGCCAGGGATTTCAGATTACAGTTCACTCATGCCGAGCCGGAGCAAAAGTGGTTGCCCGCGACCTGGACCGGTTAATCCCGCGCGCTGTAGTTCGGCGCTTCCTTCGTGACGATCACGCCGTGGGGGTGGCTCTCGACCAGCGCCGCCGAGGTGATTCGGACGAACCGGCTCCGCTTGCGAAGATCGACAATCCCCGAGGTCCCGCAGTACCCCATTCCGGCCCGCAGACCGCCGACCAGCTGATGAATCGTGTCGCTGAGCCTCCCCCGATACGGAACTCTGCCCTCGATGCCCTCCGGCACCAGCTTCCCCTCGTCCGTGATGCGGTCCTGGAAGTAGCGATCCCGGCTCCCCCCCTGCATCGCCGTTACCGAACCCATTCCCCGGTAGACTTTGTAGCTTCGACCTTCCAGCAACACCGTTTCGCCCGGGCTCTCCTCGGTCCCGGCGAAGAGACTTCCCAGCATGACGGAGCTGGCCCCGGCGGCGATTGCCTTGGTGATATCTCCAGAGTACTTGACCCCCCCGTCGGCGATCACCGGCACGTCCTCTCGGTCCGCGATGCGCGCACTCTCGTAGATGGCCGTCACCTGGGGAACGCCGACCCCGGCGATCACCCGCGTCGTACAGATGGACCCGGGACCGAGGCCCACCTTCACGCCGTCCACGCCGGCCTCGATCATCGCCGCCGTTCCCTCCGGCGTGGCCACGTTCCCGGCAATGAGTTCGGTTCCGGAGAGACGCCGTTTGATCTCGCCCACCGCTTGAATCACGTTTCGAGAGTGCCCGTGAGCGGTATCGATGACCAGCGCATCCGCGCCGGCCTGTACCAGGGCGGACGCGCGTTCCAGGTAGTCTCCGGACGCCCCGACGGCCGCGCCGACCCGCAGGCGCCCCATCCCGTCCTTGCATGCGTTCGGGTACCGCCTTTTCTTGCGGATGTCCTTGATGGTGATCAATCCCTTGAGACAACCGGACTCGTCGACGACGGGGAGTTTCTCGATGCGATTTCGGTGGAGGACCCGTTCGGCGTCGTCGAGGGTCGTTCCCACGGGTACCGTTACGAGGGGGTCTTTGGTCATGACCTCGTGGACGGGTTGATCCGTCCGATCGAGAAACCGCACATCCCGATTGGTCAGGATTCCCACCAGCCGCCTCTCCTGGGTAATCGGAACTCCAGAGATGCGGAACTTCTCCATCAACGCCAGCGCGTCCGCCACCGGCCGATCGGGAGACAGGGTGATGGGATCAACGATCATCCCGCTCTCGGACCGCTTCACCTTGTCGATCTCCTGGACCTGCAGGTCGATGGCCATGTTCTTGTGAATAATCCCGATTCCGCCCTCCTGTGCCAGGGCGATGGCCAACCGGGCCTCGGTCACCGTATCCATGGCGGAGCTGACCAGCGGAATGTTAAGCGTGATGTTTCGCGTCAGCCGCGTCGTCACGTCGACGTCGGACGGGATGACGTGCGACTCTCCGGGAACGAGCAACACGTCATCGAAGGTATACCCGGTGAGCCAAATCTTCTCTTCCACCTTCGCCTCCTTGCTTGAACGCACCTTCAATCGCCGCCGTGCGAGCCCGTCAAGGGCACGAAGCGAACAGGGAGAATGGACGTCTTGCGGATGTCCCCGCCGGTCTTCTCCACGAGGACCAGTTCCTGAAACCAGGGATCTCCATAGGGAATCACCATCCGTCCCCCCTCGGCGAGCTGTTCGATGAGCGGCGCCGGGATATCTCTGGGCGCGCAGGTCACGATGATTCCATCAAACGGCGCCGCCTCCGGCCAGCCCCCGTACCCGTCCCCGATTCGAACCCGAACACGGTCGTACCCCAGTTCGACCAGTGTTCGCTCGGCTCGCCGCCCCAGCGGCTCGATGATCTCGATGGTGTAAACGCTGTCGATGATCTCGGCCAGAATCGCCGCCTGATAACCGGAACCCGTGCCGATTTCCAGCACCCGATCCGACTCGTTCAGATCCAGCAGAGAGGTCATGATGGCCACAATATAGGGCTGTGAGATCGTCTGGTCATGCCCGATGGGAAGCGGGGAGTCGCGGTAGGCCTGCGACCGTACCTCTTCGGGGACAAAAAGATGTCGAGGGACCGTTTCGAGGGCGGCCAGGACCCGTGGATCGTCGATTCCGCGGGCCTCGATTTGCTCGCGAACCATCGCAACTCGTTTGGACGCAACTGCTTGGCCGATATGTTGCTCCGGAATGTCCGAATTCCGGGCGCCCTCTCTCGTCCCCTCCGCGCATCCCGCGAGGGCGGCCAGAGCCGCTGCAATACAGAAGAAAAGACCTCGACCAGGCATGCCCTATCTCCCCGCGGCCGTCCAAACCGGTAAGAAGGAAACGTGAATGCGCGGTGGGACAGAATGTCGCGCCCCGACCCGCCCTTCCGCCTTCGCGAGTATCACCAAACTCCGTTCGTGTCAAGGGGCTTCGGCGATGACCCGGACCCGGAACCCTACCGCGCCCGCCCCAGATTGAGGGCCGCCAAAGAGTGGTTGACAGTCCGATTGCGCGGTGGTAGAGTCGGTGATCCATGCTGCCTGAAGGGTAGCAAGCGCATGTAGGTCGGGTTGAAAGGAGGACCAGAGGAATGCCGGGGAAACTGTTTTCCCATATCGTTGTCCTATGCCTGGGAGCGGCGGTCTTGATCGGGTTTTTGGTCCCCGGTGTCGGCAACGCAAGGCCCGCGTCCGGGCTGTCCGGAACGGGCGATCTCTCCAACGGCACCGTCCCTTCCTGGTGTCACCACAATCTGCAATTGCTTTCGGTGCCGACTTTCTGGACCGGATATCGGGACGTGAACATCCTCAAGCGCCGGTTCACCCCGGGAGCCGCGGTGGAGCAATACCGGGCTTTCGTTGCCGATCGGAACATGTACGTGTTCTCATCCGCCGTCGACGAACCCCTGAGCGCGTTCAGCACGGAGGATGGGTATTGCTCGCTGGAATCCGGAAATCCCCGGAAATCGGCCGTTTCGATATACGAGCGCGCCTCCTCATACGAGACTCTCGTCTGGTGCTTGATGCCCAACGGGCTGGTTCAGGCCATCAGGGCCAACGATCCTGCAGGGCCGACCGAGAGTGGCGAGATCATGGTGGAAGACACGGTCCAGGATCTGTTCGTCCAGTACCGTAACCGCCGCTACACGCTCTTCACGGTACACGGGACGGACAGCGTCCGCGTGTACCGGGTGCCGCACAACAACTGGATCTCTTTGGAACGGCGCGGCGCCGTCGACACTCCCGGTGACGCAACGGCCGTCGCTCACCAGGACTCGATGCTCTACATCGCCGACGGGATCGAGGGCATCCAGGTGGTCGATGTGACGGACGTCGATTCGTTGTTCATCGCGGGTCACTACGCAACGGCGGGTCCCGCCAAGGAGATCGCCGTTGCGGACACACTGCTTTTCGTGGCGGAATGGGACGAAGGAGTTGAGATTCTGAACATTGCGTCCGTGGATTCCATCTTCCCGATCGCGCCGATCATCGACACCCCGGGCCGCGCCCATGACGTCGCCGTGCAAGATTCCCTTCTCTTTGTCGCCGACTGGGATGGCGGCCTCCGGGTGTACAATTTCGCCCGCCCGGACAGCATCTACCTCTATGGATTCTACGGAATCGGAGGCCAGTACCACTCGGTCGCCGTATCCGATTCCATCGTTGTCGCCGGGGACCACGCCCAGTTCCAGATCCTGCGCGCAGGAGAGGACCGGGTGCCTCCGGAGATTACCACAACGGTCACACAGACCCCGTATTTCAGAAGCTACCTGAGGGCGTATGTGCTCACCGACGAATGCCTGGAAGATCCCCCCGTGGCCCGGCAGCTGATCCTGCCGCGCCAGGCAACGATCGAGGACTTTGAAGGATACGCCGACAGCGACACACTGAGAGGGCTTTGGACGGTGGGCGATGCCGGGGATACCGTGTCGCTCTCGACCACCGCCTTCGAAGGATCGCAGGCGGCACAGTTTCATTTCTCCCTATCCGGGAACGAGACCCGGTTGTTGCACCACGATTTTGGCGTGGCCGAGGACTGGCGCCTGTTCGACCGCTTGGCCTTCCATTTCAAGACCGACGGTGACACGATCATGGGTGAACTCAGCGTCAAGGTCTTCACCGTCGACGGCGACAGCCTCGTGGGAGAGCAGATGGTGAGTCTCTCCGACTGGCAGGAATACATGCTGGACCTGTCCGCGCTGGATCCGCGCAATGGAGTCAGCGGAGTCCAGCTGGGCGTCTCCTCGGTGCGTCCGGACAGCACCGTGACCGGTAGATTGCTCGTGGACCATTTCCTCCTGAAGAGAATCGATCTTGGCGAGACGACGAAGACCGCCGGAGCCATGTTCCTTGGAGACACGCTCGATGTGGAACTCGAGGCTGTGAGCGACGAGAGGCACCTCTATTACGGCGACTTCGAGCTGGTTGACTCCGATACTGGCATGACCAATGCTCTTCTCGTCACGGCAACGGACTTGTCGGGCAACGTGTCTACGTTGCAGAAGGAATTCCGGGCCCAGCTGGTGATGCCCGATGAGGGGGGGATCCTTCGAAGCCCCGATTCCAGACTTTCCCTCACGGTACCGCCGGCAGCGACAAGGATGGAGGCGTTCTTTTTCATCCTTCCCCAAGAATCCGGAAGTCTGTCTTCGCTTCCCGAGGGCGCGCGCCTCGCGAGTCGACCTTATGAAGTGGGGCTGTCCGGTGACGACCTGTACTGTGACGTGGAACTGACGTTCCGCCTGGATCAGGTCTCATTCGACGGAATCGATCCGGAAGAGTTGGGCGCATACCGACAGGACGGCAACGGGTGGCAGTTTATCGGAGGCCGGTACGATGCGGAGGAGAGATCCTTCCGGGTATCCGGGATGGATCTGGGAACCGTGGCGCTCCTGGCCAATCCGAACCCGCCGGTTCGGGACGGATCCGATCCGGTCGCCTTCCGCTGCTACCCGAATCCCTTCAATCCGAACACGACGATTTCGTTTGCCTGCCCGGCGCGTACGCACGTGTCTCTCAACATCTACGATGTCGTCGGGCGGCTGGTCGCAACGCTCGTGGATGATGTCCGGGCCCCCGGTCCCCATTTCGTGACATGGAACGGCCTTTCCGACAGACCGAGTCCTGTCATTTCGGGCATCTACTTCGCCCGATTGGAGGTCGGCGGAGAAATTCAGACCATCAAGCTCGTGCTTATTCGATAGGGGAGAAATGCTTCGAGGAGGGTACCACGCGATGTGTTCCGAGAGATACCGCCGGATGCTTGGCATCGTCGTTACCGCGCTGCTGACCGTTTCACTCTCTGTCGGCTGCGGGGACGAAGACGAGGGAGGGCTTCCGACCGAGGAGGTTGCCGCCGGATGGAGCCGATTCCAGAACGAGCAGTTCACGGACGCCATCCAGAGCTTCCAAGAAGCCGCCTCCAAAGCTCCGGGCTGGGGAGAGCCCTACAACGGATTGGGCTGGTGCTATGCGGCGCTCGACAGTCTTGACCGAGCCGAAGAGAACTTCGAGCTGGCCGTGGCCAAAGGCCCCAACCTTACCGATGCGTGGGCCGGACTGGCACTGGTGAAGCTCGCCCTGGAGGAATTCCTGGAAGGCGGAAACGCCGCAAGGAAAGCCATTGAGCTGGGGCAGGACAAGTACGTGTTCCGATATGACGATCGGGTCAACGCCAAGTCGCTGAGAATCGCTTACGCGGAGTGTGCCTTCTATTACGGCGACTACACAACCGCCGAAGAGCAGGTCGAGCTCGTGAGTCTGGATTCACTTCTGGACCCGTCGGATCCCGACTACGTGGTGAAGCTGCTGGAAGCCATCGGCCGGCTCAGCCGGCAGTAGATCGTCGCCCCCCCGGGGGGGGCGGTGCGAATCGAGCTATTGACATCAGCGAGGGGAGTCCCACGGGACTCCCCTTTTCCATCTGTTTCAGGACTGGACGCTCGAATCCGACTCCACGGTCTTCGTTCCTGGCCGTTCGGCCGCGTGCTCTCTCCCTTTCGCTCCCCATGCCAGCTCCGAGAGCAATTCCGCCAGCGTGACCAGATCCAGCACGTTGTGGTGAAAGACATCCTTCATGGCGTGGGAGTAGCCCCGTTTCACGAACTCGTGGTAAACGGCCGGGATCTCGGATCCCGGGATGTCTCCGAAGCGGCGCCGGCCACAGAGGTGCCACTCAAGAGTGATCAGCCGGCAGTTGGGGAACTCGTGCCGCCACCGGCGCCTGGCCGGATGGAGAAGGTCCAGATGATGCGGGGGCGTATCGAAGCGCAACCCGTGATAGCAGAAGCGGTCTCGGAGAAAGGGAACGTCGTAGGATTTGCCGTTGAAGGTAATCAGGATCTCGTATCTCCCCAGAACGTCCGAGACCTGATGGAGGACGCTCTTTTCCTGCGAGTAGTCCTTCGCGAAAAACTGCCGGACGGAGAGCCGGCCGTCCTCGACCGTCAAGGTCCCGGCAAGGAACAGCGGACTGGACGCGAATCCGGTCGTTTCCAGATCCAGGAAGACGGCCCTCTCCAATCCCCGAGAAGCGAGGATCTCCACATCGGGATCCGTCCCGCCCTCACTCGACAGCACCACACGCAGGGCGGAGAGTTTGCGGAAGGTATCTTGAAAACCGGCGGCCTCGGGGGTGATCATGAGAGATCTCACGAGCGACGGGCCGTGCGGCGTAGAGACGGCATCGCACGGGGGAAGAACGTCCCCGGCACCCGCCGTTCCCGGACAGGGAAACCCGTCCCGCGCAGGTCGGGCAGCTTCGGGATAGGGAAACCTGCCCCGCGCACGTCGGGCAGCTTCGGCCAGCTTCTCTCGAAAGTCCTCCGGAAGCTCGGTCCACAATCCCCCGCCCAATGAACTCACCCTTCCATCCCTCCTGCGATTCGGCGCAGAATAAACCGCGCCGTTTCCTTGTCGGGGATCGGCCATCCCGAGATCACGTCCGGATCCTGGTGCTGCGCCGGAATCAGAATCGGAAGCCCGACACAGGACGGACATCCCGACTCGCATTCGCATCCTTCGAGGAACTCCCGGGCCGCCCGGAGGAGTTCTTCCAGATCCTCGTAGGCGCGCGCCGCAAATCCCAGTCCACCCTCAAAGCGATCATAGAGAAAGACGGCCGGCTTTCCGGTCTGCGACGCGTTGACCACCCCTCCCACGTCTCTCCGGTCGCACATCGCATAGAGCGGGAGAATGCTGATCAGGAGATTCCGTATCCCGACCAGACCTTCCACCGGATTTCGACCCTCTCGGCGGACGGCCGCCGCGACTTCATCGGACAGACAGAACCAGGAAGCGATGGTTTCCAGGTGCTGCGGAGGCAGATCCAGATTGGCGTAGCCGATGGAATCCATTCCGTAGAACTGGATTTTCTTGAAGGCCACCGTAGCCCATGTGACCATTGCCTCTCCCATGAACGCGTGTCCGAACTCCGTCGACCGATCCTTCCGTTGTTTCGTTACGCGCACGCTCGATTCCAGCACGGGCTGAGTGTAGTAATCCACCTCCCGCTTCTCCACGACGGCGATCTTCTGATCCAGGTCCAGATCCCGAACCAGATACGTCTCGCCGTCGTGGAGATAGACCGCCTCCGGATAGACCAGTTCGGGAGCGCTGATGGCGTCCACGTTTCCGATGACACGGACCCCGTCCTGGGCATCGAGAATCGTGAACGTGTTATCGGAGATCGTTCGGAGGTTGGTGCCGGCCGCCGGGAAATCAGGCGAGGCCCAGTACCCATGGCCGTCGATCTCCTTGATCTTGTCCGCGCCCTGAAGGGCCTCGGCCACGAGGCGGGTCAGAGAGCCGAACGTGCGGGAATCTTCGTCGGTCAGAGGAATCTCGAAGGCAGCGCACGCGAGGTGGTTGCTGAGAATGTAGGGATTCTCGGGATCGATGACGGCCGACTCGGGAGACTGACCAAAGAAGTACTGCGGATGGCGAACCAGGTACTGGTCGATGGGGTCGTTGTAGGCGATAAGGACCGCCAGGGCATCCGCCGTGGCGCGGCCGGCACGGCCCGCCTGCTGCCAGGTGCTGGCAACGGTCCCGGGAAACCCGATGATGAGACTGGCGTCCAGGCTTCCCACATCGATCCCCAGTTCCAGAGCGTTCGTGGACGAAACTCCCATCAGATCTCCCGAGAAGAGAGCCTTCTCGATGTTTCTTCTCTCGCCGGGGAGATAACCGCCGCGGTAGGCCCGGAGTTTGCCCGCCAGCTCGGGCCTGTGCCGTTGGAGAGACTCCCGCGCGTAGCGGAGAACCAGCTCGGCAACGACCCTCGCCCTGGCAAAGGCAATGGTCTGGATTCCTCGCTCTACGAGACCGACCAGAAGCTCGTGCGCCTCGACGTTGGACGAGCGTCTGACCATCTTGGATTCGTCGAGGGTGGGAGGATTCCAGAGGACGAAGGTTTTGCGCCCGCAAGGAGAGCCGTCCCGGTCGATCAGCGTCACCGGAAGACCGGTCAGCCTCTCCGCGTGCTCCTGAGGATTCGCAATCGTCGCCGAAGAGAGGATGAACCCGGGTTCACCGCCGTGTCGAGCGACCACCCGCCTCAACCGCCTCAGGACGTTGGCCACGTTGGACCCGAAGATCCCCCGGTAGGTGTGGATCTCGTCGACCACAACGAATCGAAGGTTGGAAAAAAAACGGGACCACTTGGCGTGCCGTGGAAGAACCCCCGCGTGCAGCATGTCGGGGTTGGTGAGAATCAGGTTTCCCCGATCCCGGAGCTTCCGCCGGGCGTGGGGCGGCGTGTCCCCGTCATAGGTTCCCATCCTCAACCGTTCTTTGAGGTCCCGATCAAAGGATGCGAGACGCTCCAGCGCCCGGAGCTGATCCTGGGCCAGCGCTTTCGTCGGATACAGATAGATGGCGGTCGCTTCAGGATCTTCCAGGAGAACCTCAAGGACGGGGAGGTTGTAGCAGAGAGTCTTGCCCGAGGCCGTAGAAGTGACGACGGCGACATTCTCGCCGCGCCGCGCCGCATTCACCGACTCGGCCTGATGGGAGTAGAGAGATTCGATACCCGCGCGGGCAAGCGCCTGATGCAGTCGCGGGTCGAGGGGATTCTGGGGACGCGCGAACCGGGCTTCCCTGCCGGGAATTCGCTCCACGTGGGCAATTCGATCCCGGAAATGGGGTTGTGCGAGGAACTCTTCGATGAGAGGTCCGAGAATATCCATTTGCGTTTTCATCGCCACTCCACAAGCCGGGCTCGAGTCAGGGAGTTCTCGCCGAACGTGTCCCGAACTCGATCGAGTGCTTCCAGTAAGTCTCGATGCCTGCGATCCTCGATGAACATCAAAGATTGCGGGCGCTCGTTCGATCGAACCAGATTCGATACACTGACCCCGAGAAGCCGTATGTGATCTCCCCTCCAGTTTCTGCGGAACAATGCCCTGACCGTGCCGAAGATCGTGCGCTCTTCATCGGTGAAGAGCCCCAGGATTCGCTGCCGCGTGAAGGTTCGAAAGTCGGAATACCGGACCTTGAGAGTCACGGTTCTTGCCAGAACCCCATGGGACCGAAGTCGTCGGGCCACTTGATCGCTCAACCGAAGAAGCACGGACTCCAGACGATCCGGATCCCCCTCGTCTCTTGTGAGCGTGTGTTCGTGGCCCATGGATTTTGTCTCGATTCCCCGATGGTAGGGAATCACCGGAGTGTCGTCGATCCCGTTGGCGGCATGATGCAACCGCTCGCCCTCCACACCAAAGGTCCGAACAAGAAGAGGTTCGGGGCACACGGAAAGATCTGCAACTGTACGAATGCCCATGTGGTTCAGACGGCTCTCTGTCTTCTTACCCACGCCCCAGAGCTTCGAAACCGGTTGGGGGCCGAAGAGTATCAGGAACTTCTCGGCGGGAACGTAGGCAAGCCCGTCGGGTTTATTGACCGACGAAGCCATCTTCGCCACCAGTTTGTTCGGACCGATCCCCACGGAACACGTAAGGCCGATTCGAGATTCGACTCTTTCCTTGATTCTACGCCCGATTTCCCCGGGGGAGGAATTTCCGACTCCACCCGTCAAATCGAGGAACGCTTCATCAATACTGAAGGGCTCCACTCGATCCGTGAACTCTTTGAGGAGATTCAGAATGCGGACCGACGTGTAGACGTATTTCTCCGGGTCGCCACGAAGGAAGATCCCCCGAGGACAGAGTCTCTTCGCCTGGGAAATGGGCATCCCGGAATGAAGCCCGTATTCCCGGGCTTCGTAGGAGGCGGTAGAAACTACGGATCTTTCATTTGGATTACCACATATAACTACCGGCAATCCTGCCAGTCGAGGGTCGGCCAGCACCTCAACCGAGGCAAAGAAAGCATCCATATCGATATGTATGATGGTATCAGGGTTGCCTAGGCTCACATCTTCTCCCGAATCATGCCGATGACAACACCTAAGATTCTGAATTCATTGACGTCTCGATCTATTACAATATCGTTATATTGTTGATTCTCGGCTTTGAGGATGACGTGATCATCCCGGGGAAGATACCGCTTGACCGTGGCATTCTCCCCGATGAGAGCGACGACGATGTCTCCGGAACGGGCCGTTCCCTGGGGACGGACAATCGCGACGTCGCCCTCCAGGATCCCCGCGTCTCTCATGCTGTCCCCGCGCACTCTGAGTCCAAAGGTACCCGAACGGGCAACCTTGGCGTCCAGCTCGAGGACGTCCTCAATGTTTTCATCCGCAAACAGGGGCACACCCGCCGCTACACGACCCAGGACGGGGAACCGAACCCGACCCTCATCCCGGCCCATTCGTTGCCCCGTATCCGTCAGCTGGATTCCTCTGGACACCCGGCCCTGACGGTGAATCAACCCCTTCCGTTCCAGTATGGAAAGGTGGTACCGGACTCCGTTGGTGGAACGGATGCCGAACCTCTCTCCGATTTCCCGAAGAGAGGGTGGGCGGCCGTGCTCATCCAGACAAATACGGACATAATGAAGGATGGAACGCTGAAGCTCGGACAGATATTTCCCCACGGCGGATCCCTCCATTCCCTCGCAAAGGGTACTGCACATTTGTGCACCTGTCAACCAAAATCGTCGATCCCGTTGAACGGCAATAGGTTGGCCGGATTTCCCTTCGAATCGAGCCAGCGGCGTCCGATTCCAAGGCAGCCTGTGCGACTCAAGCTACCCCGGATGCGGACCGATACATACATGGGTATTGCTGCGTTTCTTGTCGTTCTTTTCCCCGTGCCGGAGGGCTTTTCGTGACCGGCGGAAAACACAGAGAGCCGACCCCGCCCGCCGTCCTCCTCCCCAGCGACCTGGAGCATGTTCGCCTGCTCATTCGCTGGGCCGTGGTGGCCGTGGTCTTCGGTGTGATTTCCGGATGTGTCGTGCATGGGATTCGCGAGTTGCTTCTTCTGTTCGTATCCCTGCGTGAGCTCTCCCCCGGACCTCTTTTCTTCACCCTTCCGGCGATCGGCGCGGCCATCAACGGGTTCGCCGTCTACCCGTTGGACCGGGAAGCCCGCGGCGACGGCGTGTATACCTATATCAAGGTTGCGGGCAATACCAGAGAGCAACTCGGGATCCGCTTCGTGCTCCTCAAGACCCTGGCCACGCTGGCTACGATTGGTTCGGGAGCCCGGGGCGGGCTTGTGGGACCCCTCGTGGCGATCCATGCCGGCATCGGCGTGACTCTTGCCCGGCGGTTTCCCTTCTTCGCACGCTTCGTCAGTGAGGGCCAGATGAATCTCCGGCCCTCCGCCGTCTGCGGCGCGGCCGGTGCGGTGGGGGCTCTGCTTCTCGCCCCGCTGGGGGGTGGCGTGTTTGCCGTCGAGATCCTTTTCGGCGGAGCTCTGGCCTATGCGGCTCTCTTCCCCGCCATCCTCACCAGTACGACGGCCTGTTTCGTGAGTGCCGCCCTTCGGGGCGCGTTTCCGCGGACAATCTGGACGCGACCGGAATTCTCGATGTCTCCCAATGGGGAGCTGCTGATTTTGGTCCTCGCGGCCTCGGTGATCGCGGGAGTCGTCGGCATCCTGTTCGTCTTTCTCAACAAGCGACTGCCGCACTTTCTCGAGAAGAGAGCGGTCCCCCACGGCTTGCGGCCCGTGATCGGGGCGGTCCTCGCCACCGCTCTCGCGCTGACCATCGGAAAGGAGGTATTCTACACGGGTACCGATCTATTCGCCGCCGAGATTCCGCTGCTGCTTGAGACTCCGGGAGCGCTGCCGGTCCTGTCGCTCTTCGTCCTGATGGTGGGCATCGCGCTGGCCGTGGGTTTCGTGGTCGGCGGCAGCGGCTCGGGAGGTCTCACCATGCCGGCCATGACCCTCGGTGTTCTTTCCGGCGCCCTCGTGGCCGGGATCTTCTCCGTTCCGCCCGCCGAGTCTTTGCCTCTTCTCGTGGCGGGAATGACCGCCTGCCTGGCTTCCAGTCTCAACGTCCCGATCGCCGCCGCCGTGATCAGTCTCGAAGTCTTCGGGGCCGGCACGGCCTACGCCGCTGTTCTGGGAAGTGTGATCGGATACCAGATGGGGCGGGGGCATCTCATGTATCGGTACCTGAAGAGGCCCTGAATCGAGAATCGGAAATCGTGAGTCATTCTCGGAGAGGAGCATCGCGGAGAAGTCACCGCCCACGTGCACGCCACTACCATCCCTCGACGGGCTCAGGATGCGCGGAAGGGGTTCCGCTCGTGGGTCTTCCATGATGCCGGCCACCACGGGGACTTCCGCTCCCTGTGTTCCCCGTGGCGAAAGTCCTTGGTCCTTGAGTTGCTCTTCCACTATGCTCGGCAGAGAGGAGCAGCTAATGATCATCGCCAGCTTCAACGTCAATGGAATTCGAGCCCGGATGGACATCGTCCTCGACTGGATCGACAGAGAGAAACCCTCGATTCTCTGCCTTCAGGAGACCAAGGTCCAAGACAAGGACTTCCCGTCACAACCGTTCACGGACCGATCTCATTCGGTCACCTTCTGGGGCCAGAAAGCCTACAACGGGGTGGCCATCGTGAGCCGAACGGAACCCGAAGACATTCGCATCGGCCTCGGCGACGGCCAGGATCCGGAGGAAGCAAGACTGATCACCGCGAAGATCGAAGGGGTCTGGGTCGTCAACACCTACGTTCCCCAGGGAACCGACGTGGCGCATCCTCGATTTCGCACCAAGCTGGAGTGGTTCGAGCGACTGAAGAAGTACTTCCGCAAGCATTTCAAGCCCGCGGATCCCGTCGTCTGGGCCGGTGATCTCAACGTAGCGCCCGAGGACAAGGACGTCTACGACCCCAAGAGACTCGCCGGAAACGTTTGTTTCCATCCGGAGGAGAAGGCGGCCCTGGCCGATGTCATGTCCTGGGGATTTGTCGACGTGTTTCGCAAACACGAACCCGGAGAGAAACAGTTCAGCTTCTTCGACTACCGCATGCCCAAGGCCCTCGAGAGGAACCTCGGTTGGCGCTTGGATCACATCCTGGCGACCGGCGCCATCGCCGCCGCATCCAAGAGGGCGTGGATCGACAGGGCTCCCCGCATGCTCCCGAGGCCATCGGATCACACACCGGTCATTGTTGAGTTCTGAGTTCTGGGTTCTCAGTTCTGAGTGGCCACATGTATTGTCAATTGACCACAGCGTGAAGGGGAACTCTGGTCGGCAAGGAGGATGGTGATTCGCTCCGGCGAACCCTCCCCGCGGCCGGCCCGGTGGTGTGCCAAGAGTTCAGTGTTGAAAGTCGAAGTGCCCAATGGGCACGTACCATGGGCGAGGCACAAGGGGCTGGGAACACGTCGTTTTGAGTGGCGAGATTAGGTTGCGCCTTGATCGCGCGTGTGCACTGTGAGCTTCAGCCACAACCCGGATCGGCGCGCTACTGCCACGCCCCGAATCCTCCGAACTGGATTAGCAACCACGAAAGAAGCTACACTGTTCCGCTTCGGGGGACGGCCACCTCCCTGGCCGTCCCCCGAGGCCCTACCACTTCTCGTCATACTTCGTCCACAAGTGATCCCCGAGATCCCAGTAGGCCTCGACGATCTCATTGCAGAACGCGTTGGTGTACTCGGTCAGATACTTTTTGGCCCTTTTCTCGCTGCGTCCATGAAGCTTGAGAGCCTCCGCCTCGATCTTCGGCTGATCTTCGAGGGCGCGAGTTTGAATGGGGCCCCAGACGTCCTTGCAGTCGTGCCGCATGTCGCCCCACCGCTGAGCGGCCAGGGTGCCCACGCGGTTGAAGGCCCAGTAAGCGGCCTCTCGAGTGAACCCGTTGTCTCGAGAAGGTGCTCTGTATGATTCGGGCAGCTTCGTCACGCCGCAGTACATCGGCGCGTAACAGCTCATCGCCGGATTGTCGTACTCCAGCCAGACGACCCCCCCGATCGGATCCGGCAGCCAGTCCCGGGATTGAGTGATCGTTCCGTACATGCAGTACCAGCGCGCGATGGGACGCTCGCCCAGTTCGTTCCAGCCCCCGTTGATGTTGAACAGAGGGTTCATGTCATAGGGCATGAATGGATTGGCCAGAGGACTCTTGACCACCCGCCCACTGTCGTCGGCCACCGTGATGAACTTGGTCATGTCGTACGGCGTTCCCTCGAACGTATCCCGAAAGATCATCATGAGCTGTTCCATGGTGACCAGGGTGTCCGGTTTTACGGAGAAGGGATAGTTCTCGTCATTGGCATGGAGTCCGAGAGACGGGGCCAAAAGATCGAAGACCCTCCACTCCCGCCGCCGGGCCGCGAAGCTGGTCCGCCCCTCCGGATCATACGCGTAGCAGAACTCGAAAGGCTTACCGCTCTCTTGGTCCCACCAGCCGTTCTCCTCCGCAACCGAGAAGATGTTCCCCGACGCCATGAAGGTATCCGGGTCGGAGAGATCGATTTCCCGAATCCGGCTGCCGTTGGCGGCGACCCCTACGTGGTCGTCCGGAATCCGCTGCGCGCACCAGATGGATCCGACTTTGTCTTTGCCGCATCCCGTGATCTCGAAATGCCAGACCTCGCGGGTGTCCGCAAGGGTAAGGCATTCCCCCTCGTCGATCCATCCGTACTTCGTTGTCAACTCGCCGGCCAGGCGGATCGCGTCCCGCGCCGTGGTGCACCGCTCCAGCATCAGCTGGCAGAGCTGCTGGCAATCAATGTAGCCGCTGTCGCTCTTGAGCTCCTCGCGACCGCCGAAGGTGGATTCCCCAATGGCCAATTGGTGCTCGTTCATACACGGGTAGGCCGTATTGATGAATCCATAGGTCTCGCGAACCTGCGGGATCTCCCCCGCAGGATCTCTTCCGTACTTGGGCATGGCCAGGGAATCAACCTCTGTCCGCTTTCGGCAGATCACCATTTCGCCCTGCCTGTGCTTCATTGGAGGCGTGATGTCGATCCAGGCGCGGGTCCGGTGACTGTCGCAGGTGTGCGAGGTGATGACCGACCCGTCGGCCGAAGCCAGGCGGCCGACCAAGATGGAGGTACAACCATCCGGACGGCCGGCCACGTGATCGTCGGACATCTGCGCGTTCCCTTCGGCCGCCGGAACGGCCAGTCCCATCAGAACTGCGATCACAATGCACGCGCTTTTCAGGAACATACGTCCTCCTTGCCAATCGACGATGCACGCGCTTTTCAAGAACATACGTCCTCCTTGCCAATCGACCATGCACGCGCTTTTCAGGAACATACAT
>CAZSXU010000013.1:51256-109764 GCA_964610505.1 uncultured bacterium
GAACATACGTCCTCCTTGCCAATCGACCATGCACGCGCTTTTCAGGAACATACATCCTCCTTCGGATCCAGGAATCCCTACGCCTTCACAGGCGCTTCCTCACCGAAGACTAGATCAGCATCTTCGGCCGATCAAGCAATTCCACGCGTGTCGGTCCCGGGAAAGCCTGTACGGAAGGAGAGCCCCGCTCCAAGCACATGCTCATCCAGGCGATCATTCTCCTGTGGACTCCTCTGCGAATGCTCCGGGTTCCGTTTGAAGCATCTGTTGCATCAGCCGGGCGTTCTTCGCCGCCTGTCCCGCGTGGCAGTTATTGAAGAACACGTAGATCTTCTTCGCCTTCTTCTCCAAATCCCGAATCTTGTCCACCCACTCATTCAGTTCCTTCTGATCATACAGGTAGTCGTACCGATCCCCACCACCGCGGCCCCACCAGTTCTTCGCGTTTCGACCGTGGAAACGAACGTAGCCGACATCCGTGGTCAACTTCGCGACGGGCGGGACAAGGCCCTGGATTCCGGGCTCATCGACCGAGCAGTACCCGAGGCCCTGTGCCTTCAGGAATGTGAAAACCTCGTCTCGAATCCACGAATCGTGCCGGAACTCCACGAAGAGAGGGTTCTCCGCAAGAGTTTCCTTGAGAAAAGCAAGATGCGCCCGGTTCTCCTGTGTATTCTTGAATCCCCAGGGAAACTGGAAAAGGACACCCGAGAATTTACCCGCGTCTTTCAGCGGCTCCAGCACTTCCTCGAACTGCCGGTAGACCGACACGTCGCGCGAACCCCGGTGCGTCATTTCCTGATTGGCCTTGATGATGAATTCGAAACCGGGGGGCGTCTTCTGTTCCATTTTCCGGAGCACGACGGGATGGGGAATGCGATAGTAGGTGGAGTTGATCTCTACCGTATCGAAGTGCCGGGCGTAATGGTCGAGCATCGCTCCCTTGGGCGTTCCGGGCGGATAGAACTCTCCAACCCAATCGGCGAAACTGTACCCCGAAGTGCCGATGCGAATCATCCCTTTGCCTCGCAGTCCCGTGTCGTTTTCGGCGCGCGTTACGGGAACTCGACACGGTCACCGTTCAGAACAACTTCCACACCCCTCTTCCGAAGCTGATCGAAAAACTGGGGCTTCATTCGAACGTGCACGCGCGTCAAGCGTCCGCCGAAGCGTTCCTCACACACCTCCCCATGGCGATGAAGGAACGCGCGGACGGCTTCTTGGTCAATGGGAAACCGAACCTCGCCCTGGATCTCATGCGCTTCGATAAAGGACCGGATCGTGTCTCGAAGATCATCCAACCCTTCCCCGGTTCTGGCCGAGGTCAGCACGACCTCTCTGCCTTCCCGCTTCAGAAATCCGACCAGCCCCATACTGGTTGCAAGGTCCGTCTTGTTGAGGACCAGGATCTGTCTTTCGGGGCGACATTGGATTCCCTCGAGGACCCGCTCGACAACCTCAATCTGTCGTTCTGCGCCCGGTTCACTCAAGTCTACGACGTGGAGCAGCAGATTCGCGTTCACCGCTTCCTCCAGCGTCGCGTGAAACGACGCGATCAGCGGGTGGGGAATCTTCCGAATGAACCCGACGGTATCCGAGAGAATCATTCGGCGTGAATCCGCCACATCCAGGATTCGACTCGTCGAGTCCACGGTGGCGAAGAGCCTGTCTTCCTCTACAACACCGGCGGATGTCAGCCGGTTGAAGAGACTCGACTTGCCGGCATTCGTGTAACCGACGAGACAGGCCGTCAGCACCCCCTTTCGCCCTTGCCTCTGGACGCGTGTATCGTGCTCAACCTTCTTCAGCCGGGCCTTGAGCTTGCGGATTCGATCCCGGACTCGACGACGATCCACCTCGAGTTGCGTTTCTCCGGGTCCCCGGGTCCCGATTCCCCCCCCCAGGCGCGAGAGATGCTCCCACAACCGGGCGAGTCTGGGGAGCTGATACTCCAGCTGAGCGAGTTCCACCTGGCTTTTCGCCACCGAGGTTCTTGCTCGAAGGGCGAAGATATCCAGAATCAATTCGCTCCGATCGACGACTCTCACGCCGATTTCGCGCTCCAGGTTCCTTCCCTGGGCCGGCGTCAGATCATCGTCGAAGATAATCAGGTTGACCTTGAGGGCCTTTGCCCTCTCGGCAATCTCCCTGACCTTTCCAGACCCGATGTAGGTTCTCGTGTCGATCTTCGATCGGGTCTGAACGGTCCGCGCGAGGACTTCGACACCGGCCGTTTCGGCCAGACGAGCCAGTTCCTCGAGCGGGGGGGCGTACCCGCCGGCATTGACCGAAGCGGCCCCGATTCCCACCAGAAGGGCTTTCTCCTCAGGTCTTGCCGCGTCGTGTTCTCCGTGCCCCACTCGTCGATTCAATCGATCATCCCCATGTCCGCCTTCGACCGTGCCCGGGAGCGCACATTTCGGTGATCTGCAGGGCGGAACTCCCGGTGTACGCCGACTCCGCCATTCATCCTTTTCACCTCGTATCGCCGCCGATCGCTCCCCGCTGAACCCTTTCGGGGATCCGGCACCCGGACTCAACCCTCAACAAAACCGGGGACGGTATCCTCCCGTCCCCGCAAGCTCTACCTTCGTTGAGTCGGTTCCAGCCTCCTCCCGGCGAAGGACGCGTTCACCCGCCCGGGTGCTTCGGGAAGCCCGTGGCGAGGGGTCGCCGGGCCAGTTCGGGCTAAGCTTCGGTGTCTTCGGACTCCTCCTCTTCGTTTCCGGAACTCTCCTCGGCGTCGGCTACCTCCTCGCCGTTGTCCGCCTCCTTGAGGGCAACTCGGGCAACGTCCACAACCTTGTCTCCCTTCGCCAAGTTGATGAGACGCACGCCCTGGGTGTTTCGACCAATGACGGAAACCCCGCTGATCGGGAGCCGGATCACAACGCCGCCGCTGGAGATGATCATCAGCTCATCGGTATCTCCCACTTCACGGATTGCAACGAGATCACCATTGCGGGGGGTGTTTCGAACCGTAATGATCCCCTTCCCGCCCCGGCGTGTCACGCGATAGTCCTCCATCGGCGACCGTTTGCCGTACCCGTTCTCCGTGACGGAGAGAACGGTTCCCTCGTGGCGGACAACCACCATCCCGACCACATCGTCCTTCCCCTCCAGGGTCATTCCCCTCACGCCACGAGCGCTCCGTCCCATGGGGCGCACGTCCTCTTCCGGAAAACGGATCGCTTTGCCCGACTGGTTTCCAAGAATCAAATCTCGGCACCCGTCGGTGATCGCTGCCCCGATCAGTGCGTCTCCCGGATCCAGGGTGATCGAGATGATGCCTCCCCGCCTGGGATGCCGAAATGAGGAGAGACGGGTCTTCTTGATGTAACCCTTCTTCGTCGCCATGACCAGGAAGCGATCGTCAGCGAAATCGGTGACCGGAACCGTTTCGGTAACCTTCTCCCCCTGGCTCATCTGGAGGAGGTTCACCACCGCCTTCCCGCGCGCCAGCCGCCCGGCCTGAGGAATGGCATGGACCTTCAGCCAATAGCACTTACCCCGGTCGGTGAAAAAGAGCAGGTAGTCATGCGTCGAGGCAATGAAAAGATGCTCGACGAAGTCATCGTCTCGAGTGTCCATCCCAGTCACGCCCCGCCCCCCCCGTCGCTGCCGGCGGTAGAGAGACATGGACATTCGCTTGATGTATCCGGCATGGGATATGGCGATAACCACATCTTCCTCTGCGATGAGATCCTCCACATCCAGATCCCCGATTTCTTCAGCAATCTCGGTTCGCCGCTCGTCTCCCGCTTTTTCTCTGATGGCGACAATTTCTTCCTTGATGATTCCCATCACCCGATGTTCGGAAGCAAGAATGGACTTGAAGGACTCGATCAGCTTAATCGTTTCCAGATAGTCGGTTTCAATCTTCTTCCGCTCAAGTCCGGTCAAGCGCTGCAGCCGCATATCCAGGATGGCCTGCGCCTGCTTCTCGCTCAGCTTGAATGTCTTCATGAGTCCCCCTCTCGCCTCTTCCGGCGAGCGGGATCCTCTGATGAGTTTGATGATGGCGTCGATGTGATCCAGCGCTGTTTTGAGGCCCTCGAGGATATGGGCTTTTTCCTCGGCCACGTTGAGGTCAAACTGCGTTCGACGGACCACGACGTTCTTGCGATGACCCACGTATGCCTCGATCAACCCTTTGAGAGGCATGACGCTGGGTTTGATGCCGTCTTCGAGAGCAAGAAGAATGGCTCCGAAGGTTTCCTGCATCGGAGTGTGCTTGTAGAGCTGATTCAAGACGACGTTCGGCACGGCGTCCCGTTTGAGATCGATCACAATGCGCATGCCGTCTCGATCCGATTCATCGCGTAGATCCGCGATTCCCTGGATCCTTCCATTGCGGACGAGATCGGCGATCTTCTCGATGAGGAGGTTCTTCGAAACCTGAAACGGGATTTCGCTCACGATGATGCTCTGGCGCCCGTTGGGACGAACCTCGATGGACGCTCGGGCGCGAACCTGGATGGATCCCCTTCCGTTCAAGTAAGCGTCCCGAATTCCCTTCCGTCCGAGGATGATTCCGCCGGTGGGGAAATCCGGCCCCTGGACGATATTGAGAAGTTCTTCCGGGCTTACCTGGGGGTCGTCGATGACCCTGCAGATCGCGTCGATGACCTCACACAGGTTGTGCGGCGGGATGTTGGTGGCCATTCCCACGGCAATGCCCGACGATCCATTGCACAAGAGATTTGGAAATTTCCCGGGCAAGACCGTCGGCATCTTGCGCGTGCCATCGTAGTTCGGGACGAAATCGACGGTGTCTTTCTGGAGATCCTCCAGGATACTCAACGCCGGCCGAGCCATCCGAGCTTCCGTGTACCGCATGGCCGCCGGCGGATCGCCGTCGATCGAACCGAAGTTCCCCTGCCCATGGACCAGGGTGTACCGCATGTTAAAGTTCTGTGCCATTCGGACCAGGGTCGGGTAGATGACCTGCTCCCCGTGGGGATGGTAGTTGCCGGATGTATCTCCCGCGATCTTCGCGCACTTTCGATGAGGACGATCGGGCGAAAGGTTGAGGTCGTTCATCGCGCAAAGGATTCGCCGCTGCGAAGGCTTGAGACCATCCCTCGCGTCGGGCAGCGCTCGAGACACAATGACACTCATGGAGTAGTCAATGTACGACGCCTTCATTTCATCTTCGATTTCAATGTGCACAACGCGATCCGCAGGTCCGGCCAACGGTCACGCCTCCTTTTCCCTATGCATCCAGGTTCTGGACCAGGTGGGCATGCTTCTCGATGAACTCTCGTCGGGCATCGACTTTGGCGCCCATCAGAATCGTGAAGATTTGGTCTGCCTCCACCACGTCATCCACCCTCACCATCAGCATCGTTCGATTCTCCGGATCCATCGTCGTTTTCCACAACTGGTCCGGGTTCATCTCACCCAGCCCCTTGTAGCGCTGTATCGCCACGCCCTTCTCCCCCAGCTTCTTCAGAATTCGATCCCGCTCTCCGTCGCTGAACGCATAGTATTCGGCTTTGCCCTTCTTGATTCTGTACAGAGGAGCCTGCGCGATGTAGATGCGTCCCTCTTCGATGAGCTCTTTCATGTAGCGATAGAAGAAAGTCAGGAGAAGCGTACGTATATGTGAACCGTCCACGTCCGCATCGGTCATGATGATGACCTTTCCGTAGCGGAGCTTGGAGGAATCAAACTCTTCACTTCCAATTCCTGTTCCCAGCGCCGTGATGATGGTTCGGATTTCCTCGTTGCCCAGGATGCGATCGATTCTCGCCTTTTCCACGTTCAGGATCTTCCCTTTGATCGGCAGGATGGCCTGGAACTGCCGATCCCGTCCCTGCTTCGCCGATCCTCCTGCGGAGTCTCCCTCCACGATGTAGAGCTCCGAATGTTCGGCATCCGCAATGCTGCAATCGGCGAGCTTCCCCGGAAGCGGGCTCGACTCCAGAGCCGATTTCCGCCGGGTGAGTTCGCGCGCTTTCCTCGCCGCCTCTCTCGATCGACTGGCCGAGAGGCATTTCTCAAGAATCTTCCGCGCGACCGGAGGGGTCTCTTCCAGAAACTGAGCAAGCCCCTCTCCAATGATGGATTCGACGATCCCCTTGGCCTCACTGTTTCCGAGCTTCGTTTTCGTCTGCCCCTCGAACTGGGGAGACTGCAACCTCACGGAGAGAACAGCCGTCAATCCTTCCCTCACGTCTTCTCCGCTCAACGTCGTCTTACCGTTCTTGATCAGGCCGTTCTTCTGCGCGTACGTGTTGATGCACCGGGTGAGCGCCGCCTTGAAGCCGATGAGATGGGTCCCGCCTTCCTGCGTGTTAATGCTGTTGACAAACGAGAAGATGTTCTCCGCGTAGCCGGTCGTATACTGAAGAGAGGCCTCCAGCTCGATTCCATCCCGGGTCTTCTCGATGTAGACGGGTTTCCGGTGAAGGGGTTCACGATTCTCATTCAGGAACTTGACGAACTCCACAACCCCGCCCTTGTACAGAAACTCATGTTTCAGCTCGGGCTTCGGGCCCGTCAGCACGATTCGAATTCCGCTATTGAGAAAGGCGAGCTCTCTGAGTCTCTGAGAAAGGGTATCGAAATTGAAATCAATGGCGTCGAAGATCTGTGCGTCCGGAAGAAATGTAACTTTTGTTCCCGCCCTCTTTCGCTTGCCGACGGTCTCCAGCTCGGTCACTGCGCCACCGCGCTCGTACCGCTGTCGATAGACGGTTCCCTCTCGGCAGACTTCGACTTCCAGCCATTCCGAGAGGGCATTCACGACCGAAACACCCACCCCATGGAGGCCCCCGGATACCTTATAGGCTTTGTCGTCGAACTTTCCGCCCGCGTGAAGCATCGTCATAACGACTTCGAGCGCCGGTTTCTTTTGAGTCGGGTGCATGTCGACGGGGATTCCCCGCCCGTCATCGATCACGGAAACTACATTGTCCGCATTGACGTTCACAATGATGTGCTTACAGTAGCCGGCCAGAGACTCATCGATGCTGTTGTCCACAACTTCGTAGACGAGATGATGCAGCCCCCGGGGACCCGTGCTACCGACGTACATACTGGGGCGGCGCCGTACCGCTTCCATTCCCTTCAGAACTTGAATCTGGCCGGCGTCGTACTTCCGGGCTTCCGGATTCACGTCTGTTGACTCCGTCGCTTCCGTGGCGGTTTCATCCGTTACCTGATCAAGAGGCATATCCTCGGCGTATCTCTCCTTCCGCTGTTCTAACGACATACGACAAGCCTGATGTCCCGAACCACTTTCTTTCCCATCCGGTCGTTGAGTTTCCTGATGATTTCTCCTTGAAGAAGACCAACCTCCTGCTTCCAGAGAGAATCGTCGACGGCAATCGTCATTTTGCCGTTGTCAATCCGGACAGGCCTCGTGTGCGCCCTCACTGATTCACCAACGACATCCTTCCACATGAGGAGCGCCTTTCCCTCCGAGAGCCTTTTTCCCCACCCCTCACGGCGGGACAATCTCTCGAGGATGTCGCCGAGTTTTTCCACACCCTGGGTCACGTTGCCCCTCTATTCCGCCAGACGAAGGGGCATGACGAGGCACAAGTATTCTTCCCCTTCCTTCGCCCCCTCGGCTTCCTCCAGTAGACCGGCTCCCACGGGACTCTTGAGAGACAGGGATACCGAGTCGCTGTCCATGTGCCGCAAGGCATCAAGGAGATATACCGCGTTGAAGCCGATCGTCAGTTCGTCCGCTTTGTAATCGACCTCAAGTTCTTCGTTGGCTTCCCCCACGTCTGCGGTACGAGCCGCGAGCCCCACCATTCCAGATCTCAGATGCAGCCGAACTTGCCGGGTGAGTGCATCCGAGAGAATCGAAACTCGACGGATAGCGGAAATCAGATCCGCACGTGTCACGGACATTGTCTTGTCATTGTCCTTGGGAATCACCTGTTCATACTTTGGGAAAGGACCTTCGAGAAGACGTGCAAACACCTGTGCGGTACCCAGTTCAAAAGCAATGTAGTTCTTTCCCAGCGAGACCTTCACTTCCCCATCGAAATCCCCTAGGATTTTTCCAACTTGTCCAAGCGCCTTCGGAGGAACGATTGCACTGAGCGTCTCTTTGACGCCATATTTTCCCTCGACCGCAAGCCGGGCCAAGCGGTGACCGTCGGTCGCCACCATAGCCGTTTGCTGGCCGTCGACTTCCCAGAATACCCCGTTTAGTGCTCCCCTCGTCTCGTCCGTGGAGACTGCATAGGCGGTCTTACGGATGAGTCTCTGGAGGTTTTGAGACTGCACCGAGAACGTAATCGGCTTTTCCAATGAAGGTGGGCTTGGAAACTCTTCTCCCTTCATCCCCATCACCTTAAACGTGCTGGGTCCGCAGAAAATTTCAATCTGTTCAGCGGAAATTGCAACCTTCACTTCGTCCCCGGGAAGTTCCCTCGCAATCTCGTGAAACCGGCGGGCAGGGATGGTAACCTGACCTTCCTGTTCCACTTTCCCAGTCACTCGATTCACCACCGAAATATCCAGGTCGCTCGCGCGGAATGAAATCTCCTTCCCGGACGCGGTAACCAGTATGTTCGCCAACACCGGGAGAGTGCTCTTGGGCGGCACCACGGCTACTACCCGATCAATGGCCGCGACCAGATCACTCTGCGACAACGTAAATTTCATAGCACCCTCCTCGGCCTCGTGATGAGGCATGCCCACCTTCCCAAGATCGCCTGAGCACTTGTGCTACCAGATGTTACAGATACTTTTGACTTGTTGTCAATCACTTTTTGGCTCGCATTTTCGCTGCTCTTCCGGCAGCTCGATTCCTTTTCTAATGGATTGTCTCACAACGAAATTCCCCCTATTTCTGTGACCCGTTTTGGCGCGTAATTTTGCATCTTTAATCCACGCTTTCTAAGGTCTTCTTGACTATTATAATAATATAATGGTTATATAATAAGAAGAAAGGGATGTAGAGTAATAACGTTATTATTATATATAAGAGGATGATTCTTATGGAAGGTTGGGTGTTGATTCTTATTCTATAATAGCTTTAAGCTCGTAGTAATAGTAGAAGCTGTGGAAAAGTGAGTAAGTTAGTGGGTAGATTGGGTATCTTTTTATTTTATAGGAAGATGTGGGTATGAAATAAGAAGGGAAGTGAGGTGGGTGAAAGGTGAAGAAAGTAGCGGTGGATGGTCTTGGAGTGGGTAAGGAAAAAAGAAGAGAGACTTCTCCTCATGAAATCCACAGGTAGTCCGGAAGATTTGGACGGGGTAGGGAAATGGTAAATTGGAAAGTGAAAAAGAGGCGCTGAAAAAGGTGATGGTGCTAACGAGATGCACTGGCTTGAAGGCGGGCGGTGAGATGGTCAATGGTCCGGTGAAAATCTGAGTTGGACTCAATGCGAGTGGCAATCCGATCACAGGCATGCATCACGGTGGTGTGGTCCCTTCCGCCAAACCGGTTTCCAATCTCGTTCAGAGACAGATCTGTAAGGCAGCGGCACAAATACATGGCGACTTGGCGGGGGTAAACAAGGGCATTGGTTCTCCTGCGAGAGCGCATGGCTTCAAGGGGAACGTCAAAGTGCTGGGCTATGGTGCGTTGAATCTGGTCAACGGTAATCGGACGAACAGCTTTGTAGAGGAAATCCTTAAGAACTTCGCCGGCGGTCTCAACCGTGATTTCCTTGCCGGTGAGGGAGGAATAGGCAAGGAGCTTAATGAGAGAGCCTTCCAATTCACGGATACTGGAAGTTGTCGAATCGGCAATCATGAGAAGCACGTCATTGGGAATCGAAAGACCGTCCAGCTCGGCTTTCTTGCGGAGAATGGCAATGCGAGTCTCTAAATCCGGAGGCTGGATGTCCGTAACGAGGCCCCACTCAAAGCGGGAGACAAGCCGTTCCTCGAGAGTGGAAATGTCTTTTGGAGGGCGATCGGACGTGACAACGATCTGCTTGTGCGCATCGTAAAGCGAATTGAACGTATGAAAGAACTCCTCCTGGGTACTCTCTTTTCCGGCCAGGAACTGAATGTCATCGATGAGAAGGACGTCAACCCCTCGATATCGGGTACGGAACTCCAGGGTCCGAGCATGTTGAATGGCATAGATCATTTCGTTCATGAAGGTCTCGGCAGAAACGTAGCAAACCCTTTTGGAGTTGCTCTGCTCTCTGACGTGGTGACCGATGGCCTGCATGATGTGAGTCTTGCCGAGCCCAACGCCCCCATATATAAATAATGGATTATATGTCTGTGCAGGATTCTGTGCAACGGCCAGAGAAGCGGCGTGGCAGAAGTGATTGCTGCTGCCGACGACGAAGTTCGAGAAAGTGTAGCGCGGATTCAGAGGATTGGCATCCTGGTCCACATGTATCGGGGCACTTGGAGTCGGGGCACCGGAGTCCGAAGGAATGCGGCCAATCTGTGCGCTCTTGGACACCGTGAACTCGACAGCCATATCCTGGTTTGCCGCGGTTCGAACGGCACTGTTTGCAAGGTTGAGATAGCGCTCCTTCAACCATTCGGCAAAAAAGAGGTTTGGTGCCTCGACGACCAGGCCGGACTTGGAAAAGGCGATGCCTTTTGTTGGTCTAAACCAAGTCTCAAAGACCTGACCATCGACCTGATGGGCAATATTAGTAAGGGATTGCTCCCAGAGCTCGGCCGCTGTGAACTGCATTCCGGAATCTATGTTATTTGTACACATGTTATCCACACACGGATCCTCGCTGGAAAGGTCGAAAGAGAGTGGAGCCATACTGGTCGGATCAAAATTGGCAAAGACTTAGGCCATTAAGAACCCACACGATTCCGTTATCCACATTTGTGGACAAGTGGCTAATCCTACATAATAGTAATTGGATACATAGATCCATGTTGAGGTAATGGATGATGATATCCACATAGCCGAGCCGTGCGCCCTGAGTATAGGGGAATGGACGTATGGTCGAGACTCAGAGGCATGAGGTTGTCCACAGGAGGCTAGGGCCAGGTGGTGATCCAGTTCCGATTATCCACGTTCCGAGGGGGAAGCATATGGTATCATGGGGCGGGAGAGGAGTGCAAGGTTTTTTTGTGGATTTTGGGGATTTTATTTCGAGGATCTTAGTTGATTATGTGGGAATTGAGGGGCGCGATAGGGGTGGGGTTTCCTGGGTAAGGGGGGGTGCCCTGGAGATGGGGAAAAGAACCGGGAAAAAATAGCTTGACTATTCGCTGTCGGGGAACTAGTGTGGGGCAATTGAGCAGGAATGGTAAAAGGACCCTCAAGAAGAGAGCCAAGGTGCGGTTGTGAAGCGAACCTATCAGCCCAGTAACGTGCGTCGCAAAAGAGGTCTCGGTTTTCGGGCCAGAATGCGGACTCGGGGAGGGAGAAAGATCCTGAATCGAAGGCGCGCGAAGGGCAGGAGCCGGCTGGCCGTTTAGCCTAGCAGGGGGGCCGTTGAGGCTCTTTGAGCCATGGCCGGTGAGTGTTTGAGAAAAGTCGAGAGGATCAGAGCCTCTGCCGAGTTCAAGGAAGTCCTGAAGAAGGGAAAGGCCTACGGCGGGAAGCATCTGGTCCTTTTCTGCTTGGGGGACCGACAGAGTGGGCGGCGGGTAGGGTTCACGACGACCCGCCGGGTGCCGAACGCCGTGGTACGTAACCGAGCAAAGCGATTGATGCGGGAGGCATACCGAAAACTGAAGGGTGGAATCGAAGGGGAGGGCTGCAGCCTGGTTTTCCTGGCAAGGGGTGACACCCGGGACTTGACGTTGAGCACGGTGCAGGCGGAGATGGTCGACCTGTTGACCTCTGCTTGCTTATGGCGTGGATGATCTTCTGGCGGGTGCAGGATCTTGAAGTCTAGATATCAGCATCTCTCGGGAAAGGTGGAGAGGGCTGGAAGTGCGGTCGTGATCCGGATCATCGGCGGATACCGCCGGCTCGTTTCTCCGCTGTTGCCCCCCAGTTGTCGATTCACGCCCACCTGCTCCGAGTACGCGATTGATGCCATTCGGAAACACGGGCTCGCCAAAGGAACCGCATTGGCGTTTCTTCGCCTGCTGAAGTGCCACCCCCTGCACCCCGGTGGTGTTGACCCGGCATAGGCGCCGGGCTACTGCCGGGAAGCCGCTGCCCCGGAATCCCTAGGACACGCTGAATACCTACCAATACGGCCCGAGTTCGGGTGGGGGGAATCGACGGGATGGAGAAACGAGCCTTCATTGCAGTTCTCCTGATGTTTCTGGTTCTAGTCGTTTTCGAGATGGTCATGAGGCCCGCTTCGAGGCCCACACCGGAGGGTGACATTCCGCGCGGTCTGGAGGAGGCGAGACAGGAGGAATCCGTCTCGCCGACCCCGGTGGTTCCCCCGGCGCCGCCTGAAACCCGGTCCCGAGAACCGGAGCCCGCCTCGCAGGAATGGGTGGACGAGCCTCGCGGCATTCCCGAAAAAGAAGTGCTGGTGAAGACCGACCTCATCGAAGCCGTGTTCAGCAACCGGGGGCCGACCATCGTGTCTTGGAAGCTGAACAGATTCGAGGGATTGGATTCGGAGTGGGTGGAGCTGGTGCCGGATTGGGAATCGGGTGGGATCGTGATTGGCCCCGGGGGTTCGGAAGAATCGGAGTGGAGCGGGGCGATGTTCGAAATCAAGACGGACCGCCTCGTCTTGAGCGAGAGGAGTCCAACCGGTTCGATCACCTTCGTCGCCACGAGAGCCGATGGCAGCTCCATTACCGAGACTCTGCGATTCACAAACACCAGCTATTTGATGGAAGTCCATCTGGCGGTCGAGAGTGCCGCGGTGGAGCGTGGCGACGGGATGCGTCTGGGTTGGACCAGTTCCATGGCGTCGACGGAGCCCGATGTGAAGGACGCCAAACGGTACTTCGCGTCCATGGTGTCCGTGGACAGTGAAGTGTTCAAGAACGATGTCGGGAAGTTGAAGAAGGAACCGAACCGACTCAGGCGGGGCGCAGTTCACTGGGCCGGGATCAAGAACAAGTATTTCGCCATGGTTCTGGTGCCCGAATCCGGAGCCGCCACGGCCGTAGAGACGGGAGGAGAGCGGGAGGCGGAACGCCTGTCGTTTTCGATGCTGTTTCCCGCGAAGGCGGCCGGCGGCTGGAATGTGAATGCACAGATCTACGGGGGCCCGATCGACTACCAGATTCTGAAGGATCTCGGGTTGGGTCTGGAAAAGATGGTGGACTTCGGTCACAAGATCATCCGCCCCCTGAGCAAACTCATCTACTGGATGCTGCTGACCACGCACAAGTGGCTGCCGAACTATGGGATCGTCATCATCATCCTTTCCACGCTCACGAAGGTATTGTTCTACCCGCTCACACAGAAGAGCATGAAGTCCATGCAAAGCATGCAGGAACTCCAACCCAAGATGGCCGCCCTGAAGGAAAAGCACAAGAACGATCCCAAACGCATGAACCAGGAGGTGATGAAACTCTACAAGGAACAGGGCGTCAATCCGCTGGGCGGATGTCTTCCCCTGTTGCTGCAATCTCCGGTTTTTTTCGCCCTCTATGCGGTGTTGCAGCGCACGATTGAGCTGAGGAGGGCGCCTTTTGTCCTCTGGATTGACGATCTGTCGCGCCCGGATGTGATCTTCTCGCTGCCGAGCCCATTGCCCGCAATCAGCGTGCTTCCGATTCTCATGGGCGCGTCTATGTTCCTGCAGCAGCGGTTGTCTTCATCCGGCGGAGATCCACGGCAGAAGATGCTGGGCTACATGATGCCGATTTTTCTGACGGTCATTTTCTTCCGCATGCCGTCGGGGTTGGTGCTGTACTGGCTGGTGAACACGGTCCTCAGTATCGGGCAGCAGTACATCCTGAAGCGCAAGAACGCCGGCCCCGGCGCGCTTGAACCCGCGAGTGGATGAGGAATCCGGGGTTTCGCTCTCGTTTGTCGACGACTTACGATCACGATGGGGATGAGGTTTCACATGGAAGAGAGAACAAACGGGATCATACAGGAAGGCACATCGGTCAAGGAAGCCGTGAATCGCGGTCTTGCCGAGCTGGGAATCCGGGAACAGGACGCACACATTATCGTGCTGAACGAAGGGTCCAGGGGGATCCTCAGGCTCCTGGGCGGGCGAAAAGCTCGGGTCAAGATCGTCCCTGCAGTGAACGAAGAGGAAAGAATCCGGCGAATCGTCGATGAACTCATGAGCCACATGGGTCTCGGGGGCCAGGTCGAGGTCTCGATCAGCGACAACAGAATTTCGGTGGCGATCGAAACGGCCGGGTTGGACGGTCTGCTCATCGGTCGGCACGGCCAGACCCTGGATGCCCTGCAGCACCTCGTCGATCGAATGCTCAACCACGGTTCCAGGGAACGGCGCAGGGTGACGGTGGACGTGGGGGGCTACCGGAAGCGGAGGGGTAGCTCGCGGCGCGCCAAATCGTCCACCGGGGGCCGCAGTGGAGGCGCCGGAAACGGTCGCCATCGTGGGCGCTCCCGCGGCCGCGCGCTCGTGAGAGCCGGCGCTGATTCCGGCTCGCCGTCCGGCATGCCGGGATGATACGCGAATCCGAAGACAGGGAGACCGTTGAAAGGCGCCTTGGATCTGGACGCTGCCCGTCAAGACGGAGGCTTGGACCGCAAAGATGGGTTCTTCAACAGCCCCATAGAGTGCGTGCATCATCTCGCCGGAGTGGATCCGCAGATGCGCGCAGCCCCGCATTGGAGCCGTAGAGTGTGAGCTCACCCGTTTCGTTACGAGTCGCGCGTTCGATCTTGCGGACTCACGAGCGCAACACGCACGGATGAAGGGGGGTGCAGACGGCCATCGTTGCGCTTCGTTAACGCGAGGGACGAGGGCCCGTCGCTGCGTGTGATCGGTGACACGATTGCTGCTATCGCCACACCCGCGGGTGAAGGCGCGCTGTCTATTGTCCGCGTCTCGGGGCCGTCGGCGGTTGCGATTGCGGACGAGTGTTTCAGCAGTCGAAAACGTCCGTCGCAGATGCCATCCCACACGGTGCGTTACGGGCGGGTCGTCGACCGTCGAGGGCGGACGCTGGATCGCGTCCTTCTGACGGTCATGCGGGGTCCGCGAACGTCGACGGGGGAGGACACCGTCGAGATCAGCTGTCACGGAGGCCGCCTGGTCTCCTGCACCGTATTGGAGCGAGTCCTCGCCGCCGGCGCGCGGCTGGCCGAACCCGGCGAGTTTACTCGCCGGGCTTTTCTGAACGGTCACATGGACCTGGTCCAGGCCGAAGGAGTTCTGGAGGTGATTCGGGCCCGTACCGACGCAGGGCTGAGGGCCGCACTGCGCCAGGTGGAGGGGCAAGTCTCGAACGAGTACGAGGCCCTGAGAGAGAAACTGGACGAGTGCAGGGTGCAGATGGAATGCGCCATTGAATTCGCGGAGGAAACCACGCCCTGGCCGGACGAGCGGATTCTCCGGCACTTGCAGGCGGCGGCGGCGGAGCTGGAATCGATGTGGGATCGCGCTCGAGCCGGCAGGAGAATTCAGGACGGCGCGAGGGTGGCAATCATCGGTCGGCCCAACGTGGGGAAGTCCACGCTGTTCAATCAGCTCCTAGGAGAGGAGAGAGTGATCGTCACCGATGAGCCGGGGACGACGCGGGATGTGGTGGCGGAGTGGACAGCGATAGACGGAATCCCGGTTCGTTTGCTGGACACGGCAGGGATTCGATCGAGTGATTGTCCGGTCGAGCGAATTGCTGTGGAGCGGGCGCGCGAACAGGGGATCCGAGCCGAAATCGTTCTTCTTCTGATGGACGCGTCGCGCAATCCGGATGAAGAAGATGAAAGAACGCTGGCCGAGTGTCGACCCGAGCGGACGTTTGTGGTCTTGAACAAGATCGATCTGGGTGTGGCCGAGCAGATGGAGACCTGGGCCGAAGAGAAGGCGGGGGGGGGCGTCGTGGAACGGGTATCGGCGTTAAACCGGAGCGGGATCGAGGGTCTCAGAACGCGAATCGCGCAGCGGATCGCCCGGGATCATCTGCCGGACGCCGGGCTCGTGGCAAGCCTGAGGCAGATAGATATCCTTCGTCGCGCCCTCGAAGGTCTTCGGAGAAGCGCCTCGGCCATGTCGAACGGAGCCGGAATCGAGCTGGCAGCCTCGGATCTGAGGGAATCTCTTGACATATTCGGAGAGCTTGCGGGAACGACGCAGCCCGAGGAAATCTTGAACCGCATCTTCTCTGAGTTTTGTATCGGTAAATAGGATTATATTATAATGAATGTTCCACGTGAAACATCCCCCGTATCTCCAGTGCCCGAGCATTTCGATGTGGCAATTGTGGGAGGGGGCCATGCAGGTTGTGAAGCAGGCCTGGCTTCGGCGAGAATGGGTTCACGAACGATCCTGTTCTCCCTCAATATCGACCATCTGGCCCAGATGTCCTGCAACCCGGCAATCGGAGGCGTGGCCAAAGGGCAACTGGTTCGCGAGATCGATGCGTTGGGTGGGGAAATGGGGCGGGCCATAGACGAGACCGGGATTCAGTTCCGCTGGCTTAACCGGAAGCGGGGACCGGCCCTCTGGTCGCTGAGGGCCCAGGCGGACAAACTTCGGTACCAGCGCCGCATTCGCCAGGCCGTCGAACTGCAGGAGGGGTTGGTTCTCAAGCAGGACGAAGTGAACGAGATCCTCGTCGATTCGGGACATGTAGTTGGAGTACGGACTTGCTCAGGCAGGGAATACGCATGCCGAACTCTAGTCGTAACCCCGGGCACTTTTCTCAACGGCCTGATTCACACGGGGAAGCGGTCCTTTCCCGGCGGACGGTCGGGGGAACCCGGGGCATCTGGCCTTTCGGAGTCTCTGGTCCGGATCGGCCTTTCCGTCGCCAGGCTGAAGACGGGGACACCACCCAGAGTCAACGGGAGAACACTTGACTTCTCGAAAATGACACGTCAGGAGGGGGATGATCCGCCGGCCCCATTCTCACATTTCACGGATCGCATTACTCAGGATCAGGTTCCCTGCTACATCACCCAGACCAATGAGGAAACGCACGAGATCATCCGTCGCAACCTGGATCGATCCGCGCTGTACTCGGGGCGAATCGTGGGAGTCGGCCCTCGGTACTGCCCGTCCGTCGAAGACAAGATTGTCCGTTTTGCGGGGAAGGCCAGCCATCAGATCTTCGTCGAACCCGAGGGCAGGGATACGCAGGAGCTCTACCTGAACGGGCTCGCGACCTCGCTCGACGAGGATGTCCAGATGGAGATGCTGCGTTCGATTCCCGGACTGGAGGAAGCGGAAATCATGCGGCCGGGATACGCCGTGGAATACGACTTCGTGCCTCCGACCCAGCTGCGACCGACTCTCGAAACGAAGACAGTCAAGGGCTTGTTCCTTGCAGGGCAGATCAATGGAACGTCCGGGTACGAGGAGGCCGCCGGCCAGGGAATCGTTGCCGGGATCAATGCGGCGGCGCGGGTTCAGGAGAGAGCGCCGCTGACGCTGTCCCGCTCCGAAGCATACATCGGGGTTCTGATCGATGACTTGGTGACCAAGGGAACTGAAGAGCCGTACCGGATGTTTACATCACGGGCCGAGTATCGATTGATGCTCCGCCATGACAACGCCGATGAGCGACTGATGCCCTACGGATTCCGCTACGGACTCATTCCCGAAGACGCGCTGCGAAAGACAGAGGAGAGAGTTCATCAAGTGGAGGAAGAAACGAGACGCCTGACCAGGACTTTCGTGTCGCCGGCGGATCTTGAGCGATACCCGCGTCTCTGTGGAGAGCGTGAGGCCGCGTCGGGTGTTTCTCTGGCCAAGCTGCTCAGCCGCCCGGGCGTGGACTACCACGAGCTCGAGCCCTTCGACACCCGGAGACAAGAATTGCCGGAATCTGTGATCTTCGGAATCGAGATCCATCTGAAGTACGAAGGGTACATTCGGCGACAGGAGAAGCGGATCGAACAGGCGAAGAAACTGGAGGGGAAGCGGATTCCGGGGGACGTGGATTTTATGGGGATTTCAGAGATTTCCTTTGAAGCCAGGGAGAAATTGGCTAAAATTCGACCTGAATCCCTGGGGCAGGCGTCCCGAATCTCTGGGGTCAGCCCGGCGGACGTAGCGGGTCTCTGGATTCACCTGGATAAGCGGAGGCGGCAGCAGGCCGGAGGCGGTGTTCGTGGTGGGTGAGTCCGGAGTCGATGCAGAGTTCCGGGCGTTGGAGAGGGAGCTGGGGAATCTCGGTCTGGGAGGGGTGGACACGAATCTTGAGGCGCTTGGGCAACATCGAGCTGCCATCCTTCTATGGAACCAGAGGGTGAACCTGGTTTCGCGCCGGGATGAGAAGAAGTTGATCCGGTATCATTTTCTGGACTGCGCGGAGGGGCTGACCCACCTTAGGGAAGGAACTGACCGCCGCGTGCTGGATCTGGGAAGTGGAGCCGGATTTCCCGGTGTCGTGTGGAAGATCCTGCGACCGGATCTGGATATCACGTTGGTTGATTCCATTCGGAAGCGGGCTCTGTTTCTGGAGAGCGTGGTGGAAGCTCTGGGGTTGGAGGGAGTGGGAATCGTCCGGGAGCGGGGAGAGGAACTGGCCGAGCGGGAGGATTTCGCCGGTCAATACGACGTGGGCGTCGCACGAACGGTGGCGCCGCTCTGGCGGCTCGTGGGAGTGTGCATGCCTTTCCTTCGGCCGGGTGGCCGGTTGCTGGCGTTCAAGGGGCGTGCGGTGGAGGAGGAGCTGGCCGAGGCGGAATCCGTGCTCAAAGACAAGGGGGGAAAGTTGGTGAGGGTTGCGCCGGCCCGCTCGGAGACGCTCCGGGGCAAGCGCATCTTCGTGGTAATCGAGAAAAAAGCAGGATTGTGAGGGATGCCGGTGGGCAAGGTCGTAGCGATCGTCAATCAGAAGGGCGGAGTGGGAAAAACCACTACGGCGGTGAACCTTGCAGCATCGCTGGCGGCTGCGGAACGGAGGATTCTGCTGGTGGACATGGACCCGCAGTCCAATGCCACGAGCGGACTTGGGATCTCGGCGAAGGAGAGGCCGTGCATCTACGAGGTGATCCTTGAGGAAGTTCAGATTCAGGATACCGTCACGGCCACGGCGCTCCCATTCCTGAAGCTGGTGCCCGCCGACCAGCGGCTGGCCGGCGCAGAGGTTGAACTGGTGCCGGCCATCGCCCGAGAGAGGAGGCTGAAGCATGCTTTGTCCGATGTGGCGGGCGAGTACGATTACGTCTTCGTGGACTGTCCTCCGTCACTGGGGATTCTTACCCTCAACGCTATGACTGCGGCCTCCTCGGTTCTGATTCCGATTCAGTGCGAGTACTACGCGCTGGAGGGTTTGAGCCACCTGTTGAACACCATCCGCATGGTGCAGCGCAACGTGAATCCGGATCTCCAGATCGAAGGGATTCTGCTGACGATGTTCGATCAGCGGCTGACTCTCTGCAAGCAGGTGGCGGAAGACGCGAGACGTTTTTTTGCGGAAAAAGTGTATCGGACCATCGTGCCGAGGAATGTGCGCCTCTCGGAGGCGCCCAGCTTCGGAAGACCCGTGCTCATGTACGATCTTCTCTCCACGGGGGCGAAGAGCTACATGGAGCTGGCGAAAGAAGTGATGCAGAATGCCTAGAAAAGCATTGGGTAGAGGGCTGGAAGCACTGATCCCGGACCGGACTACCGGCTCCGAAGAAATGCCCCCCCTTCCGGCGGCGGGAGGGGAATCGAAGGTCCCGCTGGAAGATATCACAGCCAACCCCCATCAACCGAGAGGGCGCTTCGATCCGGAACGGATGCGGGAAATGGTCCAATCGGTTCGCGAAATGGGGCTGGTGCAGCCGATCCTGGTGAGGCCGCAGGGGGACAAGTACCAGATCGTTGCAGGCGAGCGCCGATTCCGGGCGGCGAAGGAGGCCGGACTGAAGTCCATCCCTGCGGTGATTCGAGAAATCGACGATCGGGAAATGCTGGAGATTGCGCTGATCGAAAACCTCCAGCGGGAGGATCTGAACCCCGTGGACGAGGCCGAAGCGTACCGTGTTCTGCACGAACGGTACGAGATGACACAGGCTGAGATCGCGGAACGTGTGGGGAAGAACCGATCCACCGTCGCCAACGCGATGCGGTTGCTTCGGCTTCCGGAGGAAGTGCGGCGGAGTGTTTCACGTGGAACCCTTTCGATGGGGCATGCTCGCGCGCTGCTTGCCCTCGACTCTCGCGACCAACAGATCAACCTGGCCCGGGAAATCGAAACCCGAAATCTCTCGGTTCGCGAAGTAGAGAAACGGGTGCACCAACGGACCGGCGGCAAGCGCGCGTCGGCGCGTCCTCGCCGCCCCGAGGTTCTGGAGCTTGAGGAGAAAATGCAGCGGTGGCTTGGAACCCGAGTGAGGATCACCGAACGGGGAGGGCGGGGCCGCCTCGTCGTCGAATTCTACAACAGCGGGGACCTGGAACGGATCGTCGACTGTTTCCGGTCGGGGTCCAGATTGACCTGAGGAGCGGGCGATGGCGACGGGCCGAAATTGGTTTTCCATCATTATTGCGCCGCACAATCGTGCCGATAGCTGGAAGCTGAAGGTTCCCGGCTGGATGCTCTGGGCTCTGGTGGGTGTCTTCGTGGCGGGAATCGCCGGGCTCGTTTCTCTGGGTTTCCTCTGGAGGGCATACCGGGGGGAGGCCCGCCTGGTAGAGCAGTACCGAGTCGAGAATGAGCGACTGCTGGAGGCGAATCAAAGGATCGCTCTTCTGGAAGAGGAATTGATTGCTCTCGGCGAGTTTCAATCCAGAGTTCGGCAATGGGTGGGTCTGCCTGCCGATTCCACAAGGTTCGCGTTGGGACAGACGGCGCTGGCGCCCGCTCCGGGCTCGAATGGAACGACTCGGTACGCGGGGGTTCTTCCCAGTGCGGGATGGCAATGGCCGGCGAGGGGCTGGATTTCCCGGGGCTTTGACGTGGAACCCGGCAAGGGTCCGGGACATTTTGGGATTGACATCGTTGCCGGAAAGAGCGAGAAAGTGCGGGCCACGCGAGCGGGGCGCGTGATTTTCTGTGGATGGGATGAGCGTTTTGGAAACCTGATCGTCGTCGATCATGGGGATGGCTACCGGTCGAGGTACGGTCATAATTCCGATCTACTGGTTGCTGAAGGGGATCAGGTGTTGCAAGGGCAGGAGATCGCCATCATCGGGAGCACGGGGATCAGCAGCGCGCCCCACCTGCATCTGGAGATCATACGGGACGGGGAACCCATCGATCCGATGACCGTCCTTCCAGAGCAATAGAAACCCCTGCATCCGCCAACGCGAGAGCCGATCCGCCGGGTAGGGTGTCCGGCTATCGGACTTCGGTGGAAAGGGAGGGAGGCATGAAAGAGAAATCTCAGGAAATGATCAACTCGGTGATTGGACAGGCATCGGTTCTCAAGGGAACCGCCGAAATCCAGGGTTCCATTCGAATCGACGGGGAAGTCGAGGGCAACCTAACAGTTTCCGAGGCTATCGTCGTGGGGAAATCGGGAGTCCTGAGGGCGGACATCAAGGCGAAGACGGTGATCGTCGGCGGCAAGGTCTATGGAAACGTCACTGCAAGCAAGCGAATCGAACTGGAAGCAGGCTCCCACCTGGAAGGCGATGTCAGCACCTCGAGTCTCGTCATCGCCGAGGGGGTCTTTTTTCAAGGCAACTGTCGAATGGACGCAGAACCCAGGGAAAGCGCCCTGAAACCCCAAGGCCGAGAGGCAACTACGGGAGCGGGTGTCGGTGGATAGCTCTGGATAATTTGTGGATAGCCGCCCAAAGCGTTTAACCGTAGCGCGTTACAGCGGTTGAGCGGTGTGTTTTTGGGCGCGTTATCCACAGCCTCGCTGGGGAAAACCGGGCAAGTCGACCCTGGGGCGGCGGGGATATCGCGTTCCGCGGACGCGCACGGTGAATGGAGGGTAAGCTTTGGACGCAGATCGGACAAGCGATCAAGACCTGTCGCGCGTGGAAGAGCTCCGGCGAGCGCACGAGCACATTCTGGCGGAGATGAAGAAGGTGATCGTGGGCCAGGAAACGGTGGTCGAGCAACTGCTGATCGGTCTTCTCGCCAACGGGCATTGTCTTCTCGTGGGTGTCCCGGGTCTCGCCAAGACGCTGATGGTCAGCACGCTTGCGAGAATTCTGAGCCTGGAATTCAGTCGGATCCAGTTCACGCCGGACCTCATGCCCTCGGATATCACGGGCACCGACATCATTGAAGAGGAAACGGGGACGGGGCGCAGACAGTTCAAGTTCATTCGCGGGCCCGTGTTTGCGAACATCGTGCTGGCGGACGAGATCAACCGAACGCCGCCAAAGACGCAGGCTGCTCTTCTTCAAGCTATGCAGGAAAGGGAGGTCACGGCGGGTGGGGAGACCCACGTTCTGGAGCCCCCCTTCTTCGTCCTCGCCACGCAGAATCCCATCGAGATGGAGGGGACATATCCCCTTCCCGAGGCCCAGCTGGATCGGTTCATGCTGAATATCGAAGTCGATTATCCCGGCGAAGAGGAGGAAGCGCGGATTGTGGAATCGACGACGAGTGCGTACGAGGCCTCGCTCGATCGCATCCTGACGGGTGACGAGATTATCCGACTGCAGGGACTCGTCCGCCGGGTACCGGTGTCGGATCATGTGCTTCGCTACGCCGTCCGCCTCGCTCGGTCGTCGCGTCCGGGTGAAGCGGGCGCCCCGGAGTTCGTGCGGGATTGGGTCAGCTGGGGTGCGGGCCCGAGGGCCTCGCAGTATCTTATTCTGGGCGCGAAGACGCGGGCCGTTCTGGAGGGTCGGTACACGCCGGAAGTGGAGGATGTGAAGGCCGTGGCGCTGGCCGTGTTGAGACACCGCCTCGTGACGTCCTTCAGCGCGGAGGCCGATGGAGTGACGGCGCCCGAGATCATCCAGCGCTTGACAGAAACGGTCCCGGTATCCGTGAGCTAGCCGGCAAGACCGGGAAACCTTTGGCCCCAGATTGCACGGGTTCAGATTCGAAGAAAGGGGAGGCGTATTCCCGCCTTGCCGGGAGGCGTTTTCTTCAAAGACCGGATTTCGAGCGCTCGGGCTTCTTCTTGCGAACGGCCTTTCCGGGGTGAGCGCGACATGCTGGTCACCACCTCGCCCGGTTGTCGATTCGGATCCGGGAGCCGAATCGACAACGTTCTTCCCTGCTTTGATTCCGGGGAATCTGTGAACCCTGTGGTGAAAGAGAAGTTGCGCGTATGGCGACAGATGATACAAGACGGTTCCTCGACCCGGGGGTGATTTCCCGCCTGTCCACGATGGAGCTCAAGGCTCGTCTCGTCGTTGAGGGATTTATAGCGGGGCTTCATCGGGGACCGTACCGAGGATTCTCGGTGGAGTTTGCGGAGCATCGGGCGTATATGCCGGGCGATCCCATGAAGCATGTGGATTGGAAGGTGTACGCGAAGAGCGACCGGTTCTTCGTCAAGCAATTCGAAGAGGAGACGAACCTTCGCGCGTACATCGTCCTCGATGCCAGCGCCTCCATGGGGTACGCATCCGGAGACATCAGCAAACTGGAATACGGTTCCATGTTGGCTGCGAGCCTGATGTATCTCATGCTCAAGCAGCAGGACTCGGTGGGGCTGCTCGCCTTCGACACTCAGATCCGCAAGTTCATTCCCCCGAGATCGACGCGATCCCATCTCCATCTTCTCCTCAAGGAGCTGGGTCGGCAGCAGGCCGGAGCGCGCACGGACGTGGGGGTCGCATTGCACCAGCTGGCGGAACGGATCCAGCGCAGAGGGCTCATCATTCTGATCTCCGATCTGCAGGATGACCCGGAGAGGGTGATCTCTGGGCTGCGTCACTTTCGCCACCGCAAGCATGAAGTCCTGGTCTTTCACATTCTCGATCCGAGCGAAGTGGCGTTTCCCTTCGAAGGAGAGGTTGTCCTGAGAGATCTGGAGACGAGGGAAGAGATCCACACGGAGCCGTGGCGCGTGCGGGACCGGTACCAGGGGGCCATGCGTGAATGGCTTTTGGAGTACCGGAATCGGTGCCGGGAGAGCGCGATCGATTACGTGCCGGCGGAGACCCGGACGCCCTTTGACGCTCTGCTGTTCGGGTATCTTCAGAAGCGCAAACGATTGGGGTAGGACACCGTGCCGGGACTGACCTTTCTCAACACCCTCTTTCTTGCCGGACTGGCCGCTGCTTCGTTGCCGGTGATCATTCACCTTCTTCACCGGCGACCGGCCGAGCGCGTGGACTTCAGCTGGCTTAAGTTCATTCGCCGCGCGCAGCCCAGCCGGACCCGCAAGTTCCGCATGAAGGATCTCCTTCTGTTGCTGGTGCGGATTCTCCTGTTGGCCTTCCTGAGTCTCGCGCTTGCGCGGCCTGCACTGAAAGGCGGACTCCTGGGATCGGGAGAGGGGCGGGCCCGGACCAGCGCGTGTCTTGTCATCGACGATAGCTTCAGTATGGGCGCGCGTTCCGGAGACGAGCGTCTCTTCGATCGAGCCCGGACTCGCGCGCTGGAGGCGGTTTCGCTCCTGGGCTCGGGCGATGACGCCATGTTGATTCTGGGCAGAAGTGGCTCGAAGAGCATCGTGGGCGAGCCGACTCGCGATCTGGCGTTCGTAAGGCGGAAAATCGAGGCGCTGGAAGTGTCGGCCAGGGGAGGAGACGTCGCAGGGGCGCTCGGCGAGGCAAAACGAAGGCTCGAGACGTCGGAGAACCTCAACAAGGAAATCTATTTTTTCACGGATTCGCAGGCGGCCGGCTGGAAGGCACCGGGCGATTCCCGAATTGAGATCGGCGAAGACGTGTCGCTCTACTGGGTGACGGTGGGTGCCCTCCCGGAAGCGAACGTTCGGGTCGAACGGGTGGATCGAGTGGAAACTCTGGGAGATGGTTCGAGGGGGCCGGTTCTGCAGGCGGTGGTGAGGAATACGGGACGTGGACGGAGGACGTCGCTTCTGGTGGAACTCGAGTCCGGGGGCGAAATGGAGGATCAGGCGCTCATCGATCTGGAGGAAAACGCGGCGGCCTCGGTGTTGTTGAGAATGGGCGAACCGGCCTCGGGCCCTGCGACGGGGCGGGTGCGAATCTCGGAGGATGCACTCGGCATCGACGACGTGCGGTATTTCAGCTTCTCCGGCCCGCAGGTGGTGCGGACCGTCGTCGTGGGAGGAGGGTCAACGGTTCCCGGGGGGCGGGGCCCGGCGTTCTTCGTCGGGAAGGCGTTGGATCCGATGGGCGACGACTCGTCGGGAATCCGCGTAATCTCCGTACGCTCGGGCGAGATGCCTTCGGGAGAGATGGAGACGGCGGATGTGGTCATTCTGGCCGATGTCCCTCGCGTGGAACTGGCGCAGATGGATGTGCTTCGCCGATTCGTCCGGCGGGGCGGTGGCCTCCTGATCCTTGCGGGTCCCAGCGTGGATCTGGGGTTCTATAACCGGACGCTCCTCCCCGAGTTTCTCGATCTCTCGCTCATTGGGCCCTATGGGGAAGGGGATGCCGGCGGTTTCTTCGAGATCCGTCTCGTGAGAAACAGTCACCCCATCTTTGCCTCTCTAGAGGGAGAAGCCTCTCGGCTTGTGAACGACGCGCATTTCTGGCGGGTCATGCGGATGCGCGCGGGGAACCAAGCTTCGGTGCTGGCGGAGTTTCCCAACGTCGGCCCCGCCCTCGTCGAGGGAATCGGCGGGCCGGGCCGGGTACTGTTCTTCGGGTCCTCGGGAGATCCGGTGTGGACGGATTTTCCTCTGACCGGTGGATTCGTACCGCTCATTCACGAGGCGGTTCGTTACCTCTCAACGAGTGGAGGACCCGGGATCGGGTCACACGCCGTCGGCGGTTCGGCGAATGTGATGCTCACGGGCGGTGGGGGAGGCGTCGTGGGTGTGGATCCGAGGGGAGAGGAACTTCTTCTGGAGCCCCGGATGGTGGAGGGACGTCCGAGAGTTCGGTGGGACGATCTCGAAATCCCGGGCCTCTATCGGCTCCGGTGGGGCGAGGAAGAGGTCGGGTGTTTCGCCGTTAATGTGGCGATGGAAGAGTCGTCGTTGGACATCGTGTCTCCGGAGTGGATCGCCGACCGCATTGACGGCGAGCGGGTCAGGTTCATCGGCCCCGAAGATGAAATGGAAAAGGAAGTTGCGATGCTCCGCTATGGGAGAGAGCTGGGATCGAGCTTGATCTGGGCGGCGTTTGCTCTGTTCGCCTTCGAAAGTTGGCTCATTCGGGGGAGGCGGACATCGGATTCCGCAGAGCGGCTGAGGAAAGAGCTCTTTCGATGAAATCCGGCTGCCGGATAGAGGAGAAACCGCTTTCGATGAATTGCAGCGAACAGATTCTGTCTCTCTTCGAAGAGTCTCGGGTGTTCCGCACCGTAGCGTCGGGGTTGAACGACAAGGAGCGGCGGACCTGGGTTTCGGGTCTCGCAGGGTCGGCCAAGAGCGTATTCGCCGCCGCACTTCAGCGGAAGTTCGGGATAACCTGCCTGATGGTCTGTCCCACGGAAGTGGACGCCGACAGGGCTTGCGAAGATCTGACCTTCCTGTTGGGACCGGGCGGCGTGCGGCATCTCCGGGATTTCGAGCTCCTTCCCTACGAGCAGGGTTCCCCCGATATGCGAGTGGTGGAGAATCGTCTGGCCTCTCTTCTGACCTTGATGGGGGAGAAACCCGGCGTGGTCGTTGCCAGTGTGCGGGCCCTTTGCAGGCGGTTGCCGCCTCCCGAGGTGTTCCGCACCGGAGTCCTTCATCTGGCGGTCGGCGGGGAAGTGGACCCGGAGAGTTTCCAGGAGAACCTGGCCAGCAGTGGGTACGAGCGCGTGCCGCGAGTGGAGTATCAGGGGACGTACAGCGTGCGCGGGGGCATCATCGACGTCTATACGCCGGGCCAGGAATATCCCGTGCGGATCGAGCTTTGGGGCACGGAGATCGAGTCTCTTCGCGAGTTCGATCCCATCTCGCAGCGGTCCCTTGGGCAACGCGCCGAGATTGAAATCCTCCCCGCCAGCGAAATTCTTCTCTCCCCCGAGCGCCTGGCGAAAGCACAAGAGAGGATGGCCGAGTGGGCCGAAGGGAACGAGGGCGACCTGGATGAACTGGGGGTTCGGCTTCAGGCGGGGACCTTCTTCTCGGGAATCGAACAATACCATCCCCTCTTCTATGGGAAGGGAAGCACCGTCCTGGATTATCTGCCGCCGACGGCACTGGTTGTTCTGGACGAACCGCGTCACCTGCAGGACGAGGGGAATGACTTCTGGGAGGAGGTCGAAGAGCTTCACGATCGAAAGCGCCGAAGCCGTCAGTTCGCGGTGAAACCGACGCTGGCCTATGAACACCCGGACTCGCTCATTGAACGGATCTCCGATCGAGGCGCCCTGCGCTTCTCTCGCCTTCCTGCGGTCTGGCCGGGTGTATCGTTGGTCGCCGGGACCATGTCCCAGGAGTCCCTGGGCAGCAACATGGATCTTCTGCGAAAGAAGCTCAAGAAGTCCGGTCGGGAACGCCAGCGGGTATTCATCCTCTGCGGCAGCGAGGGTCAGAAGAATCGTCTGATCGAGCTTCTTGGGGAGGCGGCGGAAGGCGTCCATCTGGATCTCGGATCACTCATGACCGGGTTTCTCCTCGAGGAAGTCCGGCTCCAGGTCCTCACGGATCACGAGATCTTCGGGCGGTATCGCCGCCGCCGCGCACTTCGCCAATACCGCGGCAAGGGTCCCATCGGGACCCCGGACGCACTGAAGGTGGGCGACTACGTGGTGCACGTCAATCATGGGGTGGGCCGCTACGTGGGAAGCCGCCGCCTTCGCGTGGACGGCCGGGAAACGGAGTGCCTTGAACTGGAGTATGCCCAGGGAGGAAAGCTCTATGTCCCGGTTCAGCAGATCGACCTCCTGGAGCGATTCGCGACGCCCGACGGCGTGACGCCCAACCTCCATTCCCTGGGAAGCACCAGCGGCTGGGACCGCACGAAATCGAAGGTTCAGAAAGCCACAAAGGAAGTGGCCGGGGAGCTGCTTCGAACCTACGCCGTCCGCAGCACGCGCCAGGGCTTCGCCTTCAGTCCCGACACTCCCTGGCAGAGGGAGCTGGAAGACTCCTTCATCTACGAGGAGACACCCGACCAGTGCCGGGCCATCGATGACGTCAAGACCGACATGGAAGCCTGCAGACCGATGGACCGGCTGGTTTGCGGCGATGTGGGATACGGGAAAACGGAGGTGGCGATTCGAGCCGCCTTCAAGGCCGTGATGGATGCGAAACAGGTGGCCGTCCTCGTGCCCACCACGGTCCTGGCTCAGCAGCATCTGGTGACATTCCGGGATCGTCTCGATCAATATCCCGTGCGCGTCGAGATGTTGAGCCGCTTCAAGACCCCCGTGGAGCAGGAATCCATCGTTCGAAGAGTCCATCAGGGCGCGGTCGACATTGTGATCGGAACGCACAGGCTCCTCCAGAAGGATGTCGGATTTCGGGATCTGGGACTCCTGGTAGTGGATGAGGAACAGCGGTTCGGGGTCGGGCACAAGGAGAAACTCAAACAGATTCGGGAGCTGGTGGACGTGCTGACTCTCACGGCCACTCCTATTCCGAGGACCCTCTACATGTCGATGATCGGAGCGAGGGATGTGTCCATCATCAACACCCCCCCCAAGGACCGCGTGCCCGTGGAGACGCACGTTCTCTCCTTCGATGAGAGAGTGATCGGAAACGCGCTCCGCCGAGAGATGGACCGCGGTGGCCAGTCTTTCGTCATGCACAACCGTGTCCGGTCCATTGAGGCCACGGCCCGGAAGGTAAGCGATCTTGTTCCCGAGGCGAGGATTGCAGTGGCCCATGGGCAGATGAGGGAGAGGGAACTGGAGAGAATCATGGCCGAGTTCCTGGACCGCCGCCACGACATACTCGTCTCGACCATGATCATCGAATCGGGGCTTGACATTCCCAATGTGAACACTCTCATCGTCGACCGTGCGGATCGCCTGGGAATGGGGCAGCTGTATCAGCTTCGGGGGCGCGTGGGGCGCGCTGCCCATCGGGCGTATGCGTATCTGCTGGTTCCGCCCCAGGCCGCGCTCCCCGGCGACGCCGAGCGGCGGCTGGCCGCCATCGCGGAGCTGAGCGGTCTCGGGGGTGGATATCGAATTGCCCTGAAGGATCTCGAGATCCGGGGAGCCGGCAACCTCATTGGGGCGGAGCAGCACGGGTTCATGCTGGAAGTGGGCTTTGACATGTACTGCCGCCTGCTTCGTGAAGCCGTCGGCGAGCTAACGGACTCCGACGAAGAATCGGTCCCGCGAATCTCCGCGAGGCTGGACGTCGACATCCCGGCGTACCTGCCCGAGGATTATGTCGAGGATCCGGACGAGCGGATCATCATCTATCGGCGTCTTGTGGGGATGCGGCGCGCCGGCGAACTGGAAGAGCTCGGCGTTGAGCTGGCCGATCGTTTCGGGCGGCCTCCGGCGCCCGCGCGGAATCTCCTCGGGTTGCAGGGAATCAAACTCATGGCGGAAGAGGCCGGTGTGGAGACGGTCTTTCTTCGGGGGCTGACGCTCCAGATTACCTTTTCCGGAAGCCACCCGCCCTCTCGCCGGGCGGTGGAGCGCATGGTAAACGAAATCCGGTTTCCGATTGCCTTCAGTTCCCGTCGGGCGTTTTCGGTAAGGATCGAGTTGCCGGGTGACGATCCTGAGGAGAGGATCTCGCTGGCGAAAAAGGCGTTGAAGCACTTCGTCGCCTGTGCTAGTTTGCAGGGAAGCTAACCGATCAGCAAGGAGTTGAAACATGCGGTCTCGAGTGATTTTCTTGGGATTCCTGCTTGCGGGAGTTCTGTTGGGTTTGAGCCTGCTCGTCTCTTGCGGCGGCAAGTCCGGGGAGCTGGTGGCCAAAGTGGGGAGCATCGAGATTACGGTGGAGGACTACAACCGCCAGTATCTCGCGATCTCACTGCCCCGGCGGCCCCGAAACCTGAACACGATGGAAGGCAAGAGAAGTTTTCTCAATGATATCATCAATAAGGAGATTCTGGCGTTCGAGGCGACCAAGCGGGGATTCGGCGATGATCCCGCCCTCGCCCGGACCATGAAGTTCCTCACGGACCAGCAAGTCCTCGAGGCGTTGAAGCAAATCGCCGTCGAGGACAAGATTGAGTTCAAGCCCGGGGAGCTTCGCGATCTCTACGACAGGCAGGACAAGGAGTACCACGTTCAACTGCTGGCGTTTCGCGACCGGGAGGTAGCGGAGGAAGCCCTACGAGATATCCGGGCGGGAGCCCCCTTCGGGGATTTCGTGGGGAAGTCCATATTGCCGAGCGTGGACATGGACTGGCGCACGTGGGGGGACTTTGATGACCCGCTGAACGCCGAAGTGTTCAACCTCGAGGCCGGTCAGTTCACGGACATCATTCCCGTGCCCGGCGGCGATTTGGTCGTGGCCAAGGTGGTAGGGGTCCGTCCGAAGGAGAACCTCGGCACGTTTGAGGAAATGAGGTCCCGCCTGATGGACCGGCTGGCCGAACTGAAGAGGCGAGCGCTCTTCAGAGAATGGGCGGCCGAATGCAAGGAGACGTACCGCATCGAGGTCGACGGGGAGGTCGCCGAGCGCATTCTGAGTCGATTCGTCTGGAAGGTAGATGCCGCCGGGCAGGACGTTCGGCCCGATTTCACGCCGGAGGAGGAGACTCTTGTGCTCGGAACGTATCGGGGGGGTCAGTTGACCGTCGGTGCGTTTCTCGATGAGTTGATGTTGAACCCGATAACTGCCAGGCCCGCCGCCGAGATGGGTTTGGCGGAATTCATGCGCACGATGCAAGGGATTTTGATGAACAAGGCCCTTCTCGCCGACGGGTATGCGCAGGGTTTCCACGAGAGACCGGATATTCAAAAGAAGATGGCCCGCGAGAGGGAGAAGAGAATGGTCACGACGCTTTACGACAACGTGATCCGCGGCGTGACGATTACCTCTCAGGAAGTGGAAGAGTACTACGAGGACTACAAAGACTCCTTCCGGATGCCCGAGAAGTACGAGGTGTCTCGAATCGTTACACTCACGGAGACGGGGTCGAAAAACGCGCTCTCGGAGATTCGATCCGGAAAGTCCTTCGAAGATGTGGCGAGGTTGCGCTCCAGAGATCAGTCGGCGCCGAATGGGGGCAGGTTGAGCCCGGTCACGGTCGATGTGTTCCCACCGCAGGTCAAGGAAGTCGTCGTTTCTCTGAAAACAGGCCAGATCGGCGGACCGGTTCTGACCGATGACGGCTGGATGCTGATCCGCCTGGACGGCCATACGGCCGAGAGACAAATGTCATTGGAGGAAACGGAAGAGGACATTCGATCGCAGTTGCTGCAGGCCCGGCAGGCCGACGTGTTCGATGTCTGGCTGCAACAGAAGCGGCAGGAGATGGGAGTTGAGATCTTCGAAGAAGTGCTCGCCAAGATTGAGCTGGTGGCGGATCAGCCCGGATCGACGGGCGAAAGCGAAGCCGAAGGCGGAGCCCGAAGTGACGCCGGTTCCGGGACCTAGCCCTCTGAGGGCGCTCACCGGCTGGAAGATTCTGGGGGGGCTGATTCTCACGGTAGTGGGAGTCGGCCTTTTTCCTCTCACGGCGCGGGGCGAACTCGTGGATCGAATCGCCGCGGTGGTGGATGCCGAGCCGATCCTCGAAAGTGAAGTCGACGAAGCTGTTTGGTTGTACCGCGCTCAAATGGGGATCTCTCCCGACGATACCACCGGACTGCGTGCGTTTCGCCGCCAGGTTCTGGATCAGTTGATCGATGAAAAGCTTCTGGTGGCCAAGGCTCAGCGGGAGGGTATGACGATCGGAACCAAGGAGCTTTCGACGAGCCTGGATTGGGCGGTTCAAGAGATGCGATCCTCCTTCGGTTCCGAAGACGCGTTTCGAGACGCCCTCGAGAGGGAAGGCCTGACGGTCCAGTCGCTGAAGGACCGGTACCGCAAGACGGTTCGACAGCAGCTGCTCGCCCGCAGAGTGATGGAGATCGATCTACAGTCGAAAGTCAGGGTTGAACCGGGCGAGGTTTTGGCGTTTTACGAGAGCCACCGCGACAGCATCCCTCCGATTCCGGAGCAGATCGAGTTGCTGACCGCCCTGGTCCGCGTGGACGCGGCGCCCGAAGTCCGCAATGCGGCGCGCCGGCGGGCCGGCGCCGTGCTCGACATGATTCGCGGGGGAAAAGACTTCTCGGAAGCAGCCATGGAGTTCTCGGACGGGCCCGAGGGGCAACGCGGCGGCGATATCGGGTTCTTCCGCAGGGGGGACCTCGGGCAGGTTCCGGAGTTCGAGAATCTGGCCTTCTCGCTGGGCGTGGGGGAATGCGGAGGACCGGCGGAGACGCCTCTGGGATTCCATTTGATCCAGACCACGGATCGGGATGACGATCGCGTGCGCGTGAGCCAGATTCTCTTTCGCCTTGAGGCTTCGAGACAGGATACCCTGAGGTCGCGACATACGGCCGATGCCGTGCGGAAGGAGATGGCGGGCGGAGCTTCGCTGGAAGCGCTGCGGTCGAGCTACGGGGAGGACGGGAAAGTCGAAGTGGAAATCCTCGGGCCCATGTCCGTCACGGACCTCAGGTCTTTCTACCGGGACGCCGTCGGGAAGCTGGATGAAGGACAAACCAGTGACGTCCTGGCCGTCCCGGAAGGTTTCCAGGTCTTGACCTTGATCGATCGTGTCCCCGCCCGGGAGCCGAGTTTCGAGGACATTGAACCCCAGCTGAACGATCTCTTGGCCCGCAGGAGAATGGAAGAAGCCTATCGGAAGTGGGTGGCGGAGCTTCGGGAGGAGATCTACATCAAGATCATGGACGGCTAGTACGTCGCACTCCGGAGTTGGCGGGTGGTGATCCTTCGTGAGAATGGACGTCTTTCTGAAAACAACCGGTCTCATCAAGCAACGAGCCGAGGCCAAACGGGCCTGCGAACACGGAGCGGTCACCATCTCGGGCGTTCGCGCGAAGCCCGGCAGAAGCGTGGAGGAAGGGCAGCGGATTCGAATTGCCTACCCGCGCCGCGTTCTCGAAGTGGAAGTGCTTGCCGTTCCGGAGGGCAACGTCCGCAAGTGTGAGAGGGATCGGTATTACCGCATTGTCGAGGAGCGGGAGCGAACCTGGGAAGAGTGACAAGGCGAAGGACGAGAACAAGAGCGAGCCACATGTTTCACAGATTCCGCAGGCTGGAAAGCCGCTGGGGTACGTTCTTGCCCCAACAGGGAAGAGGCTGAGTCCGGGCTCGTGGGGTGGATTACCGATCCGGCCCACCCGGGATCTTACCCGGTTCTGAATCTGCGCAATCTGCTTCTGAATCTGCGCAATCTGCGGAAAGGGCTCTCATTCTGAATCGGTGTAGTCTGTGGCTGGGTCCTTGATTCTCGGTTTGAGGGCGGATGGGGTCGATGACGCGCATTGCCATTACCATGGGAGACCCGGCGGGGATTGGACCCGAGGTGATCCTCAAAAGCCTTGCGAACCCGGCCGTCTTTTCCGCCGGGCGGTTCCTCGTCGTCGGCTCCTGGTCGTGGTTTCGTCGTGAAGCGGACCGGTCGGGTTCCCCGGTGAACCTGGTTCGGGTAGGAGCGGGGGAGGCGTGGCCCGAGGATTCGGTCGGTGTTCTGGATGTGGGACCCCCGGAGGACGCGGGCGTGGTCTCGGGAAAGCCGGACCGGGGCGGGGCTCGGGTGGCGGGACGGGCGGTGGAAGTGGCGACCGGATTGGCCCTGGATGGCAAGGTCGAGGCGCTGGTGACGGCACCCCTGACCAAGATCTCCTTCGAGGAAATGGACGTTCCTCGAAAGGGCGCGGGCTGGGGGCATACGGAGTATCTGGCCTGGCGGGCCGGGGTGAAGCGCTTCGCCATGATGTTTGTCTTTGGACGGCAGCGGGTTCTTCTGGCGACGACGCACCTGCCCCTGGCCGGGGTGCCCGGCGCTCTCTCGAAAGAGAGAATTTCGGAGTGCATCGATCTTCTGGACAAGACCCTTAAGGAATGCTTTGACGTCCGGCGACCGCGTCTCGGGGTGGCCGGTTTGAATCCGCACGCCGGAGAGAGCGGTCTTCTGGGAGACGAGGAGGCGGCGTTCGTCCGCCCCGCCGTGAAGGCCTCCGCCGCCCGGCGGATCCATGTCACGGGCCCCTACCCGGCGGACACGCTGTTCTGGCGGATGGCCCGGGGTGAGTTTGATGGGGTGGTGGCTCTCTACCACGACCAGGCGATGATTCCGGTGAAACTCATGGGGCCTGAGCGAGCCGTGAACGTGACCGTCGGGCTTCCCTTCGTTCGGACGTCGGTCAGCCACGGGACCGCCTTCGACATTGCGGGTCGCAACGTCGCTTCGGCACAGAGCATGACCGAAGCCCTCGCGCTGGCAGCCCACATGTCGGCCGGGGCGACACGGATGGAATCATGATCTCCTTCTACGGTGCAACGAAGGTGTACCCCACGGGGACGGTGGGTCTGGAGAACGGGACCTTCCGGATTCGAAAAAACGAGTTTGCGTTTCTCGTAGGATCGTCCGGCGCGGGCAAGAGCACGGTTCTCAAGCTGATCTACATGGAAGAATTCCCAACCGAGGGGCGGGTTGTCGTGGGCACGTACGCGAGCGATCGCCTCAAGTCCGGCCACGTCCCACTTCTTAGGCGAAAGGTGGGCGTGGTATTCCAGGATTTTCGTCTTCTTCTCGACCGAACGGCCTTCGACAACGTGGCCATCGCCCTCCGAGTGACGCGTTCGTCGAACAAGCGAATGAAGCAGAGAACGCTCACGTCGCTGGCCCGTGTGGGGCTTGTGCACAAGAGCAAGGAGAAGGCCTGGCAGCTGTCGGGCGGGGAGCAGCAGCGACTCGCCATCGCCCGGGCGATCGCCAACGAGCCCATGGTCGTTCTGGCGGATGAACCGACGGGAAACCTGGACCCCGAGACTTCGGTGGGCATTTTCCAGCTTCTTCGCGATATCCATCTTGCCGGAACCGCCGTGTTGGTGGCCACTCACGACGTGGACATGGTGAAACGGTTTCCTGGGCGCGTGATCCACATCGACGCCGGTCGGCTGTCGGGAGATATTTAGGATCGGAAAACCGACCATTGATGTCACGAATCTGAATGGGCTTGAAAACGGTGAGGCAAGTCCTTGCCGGAGGGATGTTGTCCGAACATCGGGTTGCCCATGCGATGTGTGGTTTCCCGCGTGGACATCTCCAGGTGGGCCCGATACGGTTGGAACCATCTCACCGGGTTGCCGCTTGAATCCGCGCAATCCGTGGCCGCGCTCATGATGTTGACCTTAGACGGAGCGGGAAATGGCTGACATCGGATTTTCATTACGCGAAGCGATTACGGGGATGAAGCGCTCTGGACTTCTTGCCGTGGCCGCGGTGATGGTGATGTCCCTCTCGTTCCTCATGCTTGGGTTGTTCCTGCTGCTCACCGTCAACCTGCGCCACGCCGTTCACCTCGCGCAAGGGCGGGTGGAGATCACCGCATACCTGGATGAAGGGCTAAGCGCGAAGGCCACCCATGCTTTGGCCGATTCTCTGGAGAATCTGGGCGGGGTGAAATCGGCCCGATGGGTCAGCAAAGACGACGCCCTGGCTCGATTCAAAACGGAGCTGGGCGACGACGCGGCTCTCCTGGAATCCCTGGAGGCCAATCCCCTTCCATCGTCCTTCGAGATCTCGCTATACGACGACTACAAGACGCCGGAAGGCGTGCGGACCCTGGCCGAGAGCGTGCAATCTCTGCCGGGCATCGAAGATGTAGACTCGGGACTCAGCTGGGTTGCGCAGCTGAACCGCGGCGTGGCCGTCGTTGCCATTCTGGATCTCAGTTTCGGATTGATCGTCATGTTCGCAACGGTGGTTTCCGTCGGAAGCACCATCAAGATTGCTCTTCTGGCCCGTCGCGATACCATTCAGATTCTCAGGCTGGTGGGTGCCACGCCGGGATTCATTCGGGCGCCCTTCCTGATCGAGGGTTTGATCCAGGGGGGCATCGCCGCGGGGACCGCCGCGCTGCTCCTGTGGGGCAGCTATCGGTTCGCGACCCGCTTCCTGCCGGATCTCAGGTTCCTGACCGGAGTGTCCCTGGGTGCCTTCGTGGTCCTGGGATCCGTGCTGGGCGGAATCGGAGCGCTGGTGTCGGTCCGGGGATTGTTGAGGGAACAGGAACGCTGCCGGTAGGTCGTTCTTTACGCGGGGATCCCGGACCCGGCCGGCGGGTTATTCCTACAGGGGGAGCGAAGACCGTGTCGCCCGATCGTCCGCAAACAGGATGGTGGATCGTCCCCGTCGCTCTGATATGGATGGGGGGATTTGCCGCCGCGGGAACCCTGCAGGCCCAGAGCCAGGATCTGAAGGATTCGGTGGATCGCCTAAAGGAACTTCGTCAGGAGATGGAGGCGAATCGGCAACGGGCGAGGGAGTTGGGGGGACGGGAACAGGGCATCCTGGCGGAGATTCGCGACCTGGAGGAGAGCCTCGACCTCAGCAAGAAGATTCTGAGCGGCCTCGAGCGGCAAGAGGTCGAGCTCTTGGCGGAGCTGTCCACGACACGTTCCGCCCTGAATGAAGCTCGGACGCGGCTCGACTGGCGCAAGGGGGAGCTGGCGAAAGCACTTCGGCAGATGTACAAACATGGAAGGTACCATTCGCTGGAGATCCTCCTCAGCTCCAAATCGTTTCCCAATCTTCTGGAGCGATTCCGGTTTCTCGGATCCGTAGCGGGGGGGAATCGGCGGCAGCTGCGTCTCGTGGAAGACGAACAGGCGCGCTACGATCGAGTTCTCCAAACGCTTCTCCGGCGATCGGCGGATCTCGAGGATCTCAAGCGGGAGCGACAGCGGGAACAGCAGAACATGGAAACGGATGTCAGGCAGCGGACGCGGATCCTCGAGGGCGTTCGCACGGAAAAGTCTGAGTACGAACGGATGGTGGATGATCTTGAACGGTCGGCCGTCGAGATGGAGGCGCTCATCGCCCGAATGGAGGCCGAGGCCGTCCGCCGGACGGCCGTCGCATCGGGTGACTTCGAGGCCATGAAGGGAATGCTCCGGGTTCCTGTAGACGGGGAGCTGGTCGTGGGATTCGGAAAGCACCGTCACCCCAAGTTCGGTACCGTGACGTTTTCCAACGGGATCGACTACCGGGCCCGGCTTGGAGTGCCGGTGAAAGCCGTCGCCGCGGCCATCGTCGAGCACGTGAGTTGGCTGACAGGCTACGGCCAATGCGTTATATTGAGTCATGGGAAAGGCTACTACACCCTCTATGCCCACTGCAGCGAGGTGTTCGTGGACGTCGGGCAAGAGGTCAGAGAAGGTGAGAGGATCGCCTCTGTTGGAGAAACCGGTTCGCTCATCGGGCCGGCTCTGCATTTCGAAATCCGGCAAGGCCGGAAAGCGCTCGACCCAGCCGCATGGCTGAGATCGAGATGAATGGGAATCGCCGGATGGAGGCCAGGGGAGACGTCATGGCCGAATACGTGGAAGTTGAATTCAAGGGAAACAGGCGGAGCGTGTTTGCCCGCCCGGAGACGTTTGATCTCGCTACCGGGGATTGCGTAGTGGTGGAGGGAGAATCGGGAACCGCAATGGGAGACGTTTCTCTCCTGGGCGGTCTGGCGGAGATGAAGGCCAGCCGCGCGACCGGGGCCAAGATTCTACGGAAAGCGTCCGAGGACGACCTGGCCCTGAGGCAGAGAATCCGCGAACGCGAGCGGGAAGCGTTTCGAGTAGCGGAGGAGAGAATTGCACACCGCAACATGGAGATGAAACTCGTGGACGTCGAATGCGACCTCCACACCGGAAGGCTCACCTTCTTCTTCACCGCTGCTCAGCGTGTAGACTTCCGCGCGCTCGTACGGGATCTGGCTTCCATTTTCAAGACCCGAATCGAGTTGCGCCAGATCGGCGTTAGGGATGAGGCCAAGCGATTGAGCGGTCTGGGTTGCTGCGGCCGGAAGTTCTGTTGCAGCTCCTTCCTGACGGAGTTCGAGCCGGTCACGCTCAAGATGGCGCGCGAGCAACACCTCTCTCCCAATCCGGCCAAGATTTCCGGGGCGTGCGGGCGGTTGATGTGCTGCCTCGTTTACGAGCGGGATTTCTATCGAGAGGCCGGCCGTAGACTTCCCCGGGTCGGAGCGAAGGTCTGGGTGGGTGGGCAAGAGAAAACCGTGAGCAAGGTGGATTTGTTCTCCGGAACGGTGGACGTCGTCTCCGAAGACGGGACGGTGGAACACGTTCGCGGGGAAGAGGTGAAGTCGAAAAAGGAGCGACTTCCCAGGAGAATCTTCCGCAGGCGTCCCGGCGGTCGTCAGGGCAAGCGCGCCGGGGACCGGGGCGAGAAGAAGGAAGGGGAGAAGCGCGGTGAGTGAATTGAGTATGGAAACATTCGAGCAGGTGGATCTTCGAGTGGCCACCATTCTGACGGCCGAGCGGGTCGCCGGCACGGATCGTCTGATCCAACTCCAGATTCGGATCGGAAACGAAGAGCGTCGGATCGTTGCGGGGATCGGCGCGAGCTATCCACCCGAGGATCTCCCGGGACGACAAATCGTGGTGGTGGCGAATCTGAAGCCGGCCGTGATCCGAGGTGTGGAATCCCGCGGGATGCTCCTGGCCGCCGTGGACGGCGAGAATACAGTCCTGTTGGAGCCGGAGACACAGGTCCCGGATGGAACGGAAATCTCCTGAAAAACAGAAAACCCCAGCCACAGATTTCACAGTTGAGCATTGTGTTGAGGCAAGTTCTTGCCTCAACGGGGAAGAACAGGATCAAGAGCGAGCCACAGATTTCACAGATCTGAAAAACGGTGAGGGAGCTTTCGCCGAGTGGTTCATCATGGGGCCCGGGTTTCCGTGTTTGAGCATATACTCCCAGGCGACAGCCGGGTGTACACGGACGCATCGCCTGGTGTGGAGTCGGATCGCAGATCCGAATCCACAGAGTTGTTCCGCTTTGAATCCGTGTCATCTGTGAAATCTGTGGCTAAGGCTCTTGACCTTGCACCTTCGATATGTGTGGGTCTGCCCTTGAGGTCTTCATGATCGATACGCATGCGCATCTGACGTCGAAGCAATACGATCGCGACCGCGACAACGTGATCGAACGCGCGCGGGAGGCGGGCGTCAGCAAGATCATCACGGTCGGCACCGATCCCGCGGACTGGGAACAGGCCGTGGCTCTGGCCGGCTCGCACAAAGACGTTTTCGCCGTGGTCGGCCTGCATCCTCACGATGCGGAAGGGTGGGCGGATGACATCCTTCGCACCCTTGAGGCGCACGCGTCCAATAAGAAAGTCCTGGCGATCGGAGAGATCGGTCTGGATTTCTATCGGGACTATGCGGCACGGGAAGCACAGCGGCGGGCCTTCCGGGAGCAGATTCGTCTTGCGCGCAAGGTGGAACTTCCCGTGGTGATTCACTCCCGCGACGCCTCTCGAGAGGTGCTGAAGATCCTTGAGGAGGAAGACGCCGGCGCCGTGGGCGGCGTACTCCACTGTCTGCCCGCGGACCCCGATCTTGCGGTGGAGGGGGAACGGATGGGATTCTATTTATCGCTGGCCGGAGTTATCACCTATGACAAGGGCGCGCGAGACGGCATCGTGCGAAACGCCTCCCCGGAGCGCCTCCTCGTGGAGACGGACTGCCCGTACCTGACGCCGGTTCCCCATCGCGGCAAGCGAAATGAACCGGCGTATGTCTCATATACGATCCAGAAGCTGGCCGAGATCCTGGCGACCTTCCCCAAAGAGGTCACGCGCCTCACGACGGAAAACGCCCTCCGGGCTTTCCGTCTTGAGACGTAGAGACCCAACCCCGAGCCACAGATTGCACAGATCTGAAAGACGGTGAGGGAGCTTTCGCCGGGTGGTTCATCATGGGGCCGGGCTTCCGTGTTTGAGCATATACTCCCAGGCAACAGCGGGGTGTCGACAAACGCATCGCGTGATGTGGATTCGGATCGTGGATTCGAATCCACAGATCTCTCGTCTTGAATCCGTGTAATCTGTGCAATCTATGGCTAAGGCCCTTGATCTTGAATCTGCGTAATCTGCGGAAAAGGTTGGATTCTGAACCGGTGTGGTCGGTGTAATCTGTGGCTAGCGTTTTGATTTCGATGACCTCAAGGCGCTCTCCGCGGCAGCGTAGGCGGTTCCGATCACACTCCCGACCGTGCGGGAGTATGGATACACCTTTACGTTGCCCGCAAACGTCATCCCGGGGATACACTCGTCCAGATCCGAAGTCCTTGAGGCGAAGTCTTTATCGAAGACCGGTGTGGCGTGGGCGGATCGGAATACCTTTCCTTCAATCACCGTCACCTTGTCAAACATCTTCTCGAGACTTTCGACGTAGAGGTTCAGAATCTCCTCATCGGATTTCTCGAACAGCGGGTCATCCTGCTTCAGGTAGTTCGCGCAATGGATGATCGTGTGGCTGTACGACTCCAGTCTGGACTGATTCACAAGCACCCGGAACGCGATATCAGGATCCAGCACGTTTATCCAGTAGAGAGATGTCAGCTCCTCTTCAATCGAAAAGAGCCCGCAGACCACCGCCTGGTACTCGACCGTCGTCTCGAACGGGACGTTCTTCGGAATGTCTGCAAACACCGTCAACGGTAGCGTGTTGATGACGTGACGACCCGAGAAGTACTGATCGCCGCTCCGGACGTTGAAACCGTCAGGCGTCGATTCGATTCCCTCCACCGGAGCGTTGAGCCTGAGATCACAGAAGGGGCGAATCTCCTCCTCGATCCGGTCCGTGAGGGTTACCAGGCTTCCCCGGAGATAGGCGAATTTCTCACCACCCTTGACGTCGGACTTGGCGGACGAGAGTCCCTTGATTCGACCCTGGAGAAATCCGGCCGAGATCCGCGCCGGAGGAATCCCGAACTTGTTGAGCAACATGGGGCGCATCATCCGCTCGTAGATGTTCCGGCTCCAGTCCCGGATGACCCATTCTTCCGCATTTAGGCCCTCGAGGCTCTTCCCCTCCACGCGCTTTGCCTTGAGAACGCCCAGCCCGAAACGGACTCGATCGACGAGAGAGAGAGGGGAGAACCGAATGAGATCGAGCGGGGTGCTGAAGCGATGGAACTTCTCATCAATGTAGAACCCCATGCGCGTGTCGGACCAGAGAAGCTCGTGACCGAGGCCCATCTTCTCGATGAGATGGATGACGTGGCCGTCTTCCGGCTTGATGTGGTGATAGAACGTCTCGACCGGTGCCCCGTCGATGTCCGTGGAACCCGCCAGTCCGCCGGTCCTGTCCGCGGCTTCGAGGATCGTGCTCCCGACCCCCCGCTCGGCCAATCGATGCGCGGCCGCCAGGCCGGCCATCCCGCCCCCCAGAATCAGAACCCGGTCGTCATCCAAGGCAACCCCCCGACCACAGATTACACGGATTCAAGAGCCAATCCCCGGGCACGGATTACGGAGATAGGCCATAGGGTGAAGCAACTCCTTGCCCCAGCAGGGGCGAATTACAACCGAACACTTCACGTGGAGTCTACCGGTCGTTGTCCCGGAGCGGCCATGCCGTGGCGCATTCGACGTGTTGCAGACCCTATCGCCTGGGCCGGTGGGGCGGATCAATGATGCGGCCCACCAGGAAAGTACCCGCCTCTCATCTGTGTACTCTCTGCAATCTGCGGTAAGGCACTCGATCTTCGAATGTTTCACGAATCCGTCTTGTGCCACAACACCAATCCCACCAGGCCGCAGGATAGTATCACCAATCCGTAGAGCACCGACATCAGAAATGCGATTTCCTCCGGAACACCGCCCAGCGGAAGAAGGGCCACGGCGCCCACCTCTCGAATGCCCCACCCACCGTAGGACAGCGGAAGATGCATCGAGACAATGATCGGAGGAACGATCACCATACAGGCGAGAAGCCCGATCGGATGTCCGAGCGCGCGGCCGAGGATCATGAACGTCAGCACCACGGAGAGAACCACGACTCCGGACGTGACCGCAATCTCGGAAATCGTTCGAGGCGTCCGGGGTCGATCCAGATCGCAGAGAAGGAGAATCAGAAACCGGATCGGCCGGACGACCCGCCGCGTGAGCTTCCGGCCCCTCATCGTCAGTACGGCGATTCCCAGGCCTCCGAGACCCATGAGCGAGACCAGGGCGATGAGGTGGAAGGGACGGGGTTCGGTCAACACTCTGCCGTAGAGCGGTATCAGTAGAATCGTGGCTGCCAAGAGGGCCATGAACCCGAACGCCCTGGCGAGTAGAACGGCACGCGTCACACGAAGCGTGTCACCCGGTCGGCGGAGGACCAGGACCTTGACGACATCGCCGCCGAACCCGGTGGGCAGCAGCTGGTTGAACCAGATGCCGACAAAGTGGGCCCTGAGAACCGAGAGAAAACCCAGCCGGCGGTGAAGTTGAAGCAGGATGTAGTGAAGCCGGAGACTGGCCACGACCTGTCCAACGGCGAAGACAGCGACCGCCAGAAGAATGCCCTCCACACGAGATCCGCGCAGGGCCTCTGCGATCTCCGCGTCGGATCCCACCCTGCGCCAGACGAGGAATAGCAACACCACGCTGACGCCGATCTTGATCCCGCCGATGATCTTTCTACGATTCGGCTGTACGCTGCGATCCGTCATCGGGAAGACTCCCGGTCCATCCCGGCTTTCCCGGGTCCTTCCGGTGAAGGAGAATCTGATCCGGTTTGAGCCCCGGCCAGGGCACGGGCGCGAACTCGCGTGTGAGATAGGTCCAGAGAAACACCTGCATATCCTGGAACCGCCTGTGATCATGATCGCCGGAGCGCGCGTTGGAAATCAGCACCCACTGCGTTTTGCTCCGCTCAAGGCGATCCATCATCTGCTGCTGTTTCCCCTCCGTATGGGGCCAGGCCGGCATCGGGTCCCACACGGGACACTCCCGCTTCAAAATACAGTACAGCGCGGGTTCTTGGGGGGCAATCAGCAAACTCTCACCCGGGGACACGTGTTCCCGGACCAGTCTCCTCATGCTCTCGATCGCCTCGGCCTGCCAGGAGAGAACCCAGATGGTGTCCTCTGCCAGCCGCGTCCGAACGAAAACGCCCTCGGGAGCTCTGAGTCTGTGAAAGGCCATGCTCCCGGCCAATCCCGCCGGCAGCGTGGCGGCGATGAGAGCGGCCGCACATGCGATCCGCGCGGCCCGACGGCCCTCGATGAACTGCGTGAGGGCGACGAGACCGAGAAGAAGTGGGGCCATCGACTCGGCCAGGTGACTGAGGTCGGCTCGCGAAAACGCGTGGTGGCAATAGAAGAGCGCCACGAACGTTGAAGCCGGCAGCAGAGGGTGCCGCTCGACCCGCCATCGACGGGAAAAGAACAGAATGCCCAGAGAGATCCCCAGGAAAAGTGGAATCAACAGGAAGGACGCCGCAATGGAGGCCTCCCGCGCGAGACCGGAACTCCAGGTTCCACAGTCCAGTGTCCATGGCCAGGGGACCGGTAGCGGAGAATTCAAGCCTCCCCGGGTGTATAGAAAGACCACGGATTCGACGAAGCTTCCCCAGAAACGCGGCACCCCAAGCGCCATCACCAGCATGGGCGAATAGCCGAGAATCACCCCCGCCAGCCAGATGCCCACCCCTCCGGGGAGACCCTCGGGCCGGAATCGGATCCGCATGAACGTTATGAGCGAAACAAAGGCCAGGAAGCAGTAGAGGCCCAGGTTGCGGCCGAAGAACGCGGCCGCGCCCACGAACATGCCGGCGGCCAGAAATCGGCCTCGAGAGGGATGCTCCAGCAATCGCACGGCGAGGAATACGGCCATCATGGAGATGGATGACTCAAAGATCTTGTAATGGGGAAACATCCAGAGCGTCAAGCACACCCCGGCCAGCGCAAGGCCGGTGTGGTTGCGGATCACGCGCGTGAGGGCCAGGAGTCCGCAAAGCAGCCCCACCATCTGGAACAGCGCCGTGGACTTTCGGAGCCCGAGAATCCCCTGGCCGAAGATGTGAGACGTGGCCGAAACCCAGTAGTACCTTCCGGGATCGTACGAACGGAAGTCGCGAATGGGAACGTGGCCGGCTGAGGTTTGGACGGCTCCATACCAGAGGTACCCTTCGTCGCAGAAATCGAGACCGGTGCCGTTCTGCAGCCAGTGGGAGAGGAGCACGAGAGCCAGGGCGAGAACAGCTACGTACCATGGCTGGATCGAGCTTCGAGGCATGACGTTTGGTTTTCTCCCCCGAGGGTTGTCGACAATCCGAACCGCCGGGGCGATCCCGGCCATTGTCGGCTCTCAGAGAGATACTGTACGGCATTCTCCGGTGCATGTACAAACCAGAATCCCAATGCCGAATTGCGCCGGGAGTGGCGAGGGGGTATGATATGCAGGCAATCCGAGACTGGAACGCCGAACACCGGGCATTCACTGAATTCATCGAACACGGAGGGGCAGTGAAGGCAAGACTTGCTCTGACACTGATGCTTGCAGGCTCGGCGGCACTCTCTTGCCGCGAGGACCGGCCGGCCGAGCCACCGGCGCCGGCCGGCACCCAACTCAGTGAGCAACTCCGGTCTCTGGGCTATATCGATTTCACGCGGGTTGTGGAGCGGGATGCAGGCAAAAGTGGAGTGACGTGGCATGACCTTGAGCGCAGCCATCCCGGCTACAACCTGTACAACACGAGAACGGACAACCGGGCCCGCCTGGTGAGCATGGACGGCGACATTGTCCACGAGTGGTACAATCCCGACCTGGAGGGTACGTGGCACCACATCGAGATGACGCCCACCGGAGACCTGCTGGTTCTGGTCAAGGGCGGGTACGCGGCGCGCCTTCTCTGGGATTCCAGCGTGAGCTGGAAGGCTCTCATGAACGCGCACCATGACGTGAGTATCTCCGAAGACGGGAGTCTCTTTGTCCTCGACCGGGAAATCGCAAGCATCTCTCTCGGACCGGTCGGGGTGCCGATCGTGAATGATGCAATCGCACTCCTTTCGGCCGGCGGGGATGTCTTGCAACGGACATTCCTCTATGACCTTCTGAAGGATCGGCTGTCCCGGCGGAGACTGGTTGGGATCCTGCTGTCTCGGTGGTTCAAGCGAGACGAAGGAAACCTCGAACGGTACGACGTCTTCCATACCAACACGATCGAACTCGTAGATCGAGATCTAGGGGGATTCCCCACGCGGGGTGGTTTTCTGATCTGCGTTCGAGAGCTCGATCTGGTGGCGATTCTGGACCCGAATGTAGAGGAGATCGTCTGGAGCTGGGGCCCGGGAGAGCTCGATCGTCCCCATCAGCCGAGCCTCACGCGGCGGGGGCATGTGCTCATCTTCGACAACGGCTTCAGCCGAGGGTTCAGTCGTGTGGTCGAGGTGAATCCCGCCACCGGCGAGATCGTATGGGAATACGGGGCAGAACCGGTAGATCCCTTTTTCTCGGCGTGGCGCGGCGGCGCGCAGGAGCTGGCCAATGGAAACGTACTCATCACCGAGTCCGATGCCGGTCGGGCTTTTGAGGTCACCCGGGACGGCGAGATCGTCTGGGAATTCTTCAATCCCGATCTCGTGGAGCAGGCCGACGGGGACATTAGGCGAGGCGCCATCTATCGGATGACGAGAATCGAGGCGGCCATAGTAGAGACGTTGCTGGAGTCCCCGGGGTCATCTCGGGCCGGGCGAAGTGCGCACCCGGCATCCGGAAGCTAAGGGTTCTCGTGCTCGCGGATTCCCACCGCCGCGGAACGGCGTCCGTTTCCGATTCACCGATACGTGTGGCATAGCCGCGCCCGGTGGTGCGCTTCGGTACATGCTCCGCGGCATCGTCATTTGGCATCGGGTCTCCCGGACGGTCGGGAAACGGCTACTGCCGCGTAGGACACTGCGGATCTTCGGCCCGCTGCTTGACGCTTGGCATCTCCCCCGGTAGTGTAGTAGGGTGACGGGGAGACGGTACGACGCGCAGATCGTGAGGGGCCGCAATGGACAAAGGCTACACAATGGACCAGGCACTTGCGGAAGCCTCGCGGTGCCTACTCTGTCATGATGCTCCCTGCTCCAGAGGTTGTCCTGCGGGTACGGAACCGGACCGGTTCATCAGAAAACTGCGCTTTCGAAATCTCAAGGGCGCGGTGTCCGTCATCAAAGAGCACAACATTCTGGGTGGAGTCTGCGCCGTCATCTGCCCGACCTGCACGCTGTGCGAACGGGAATGTCTGGCGTCCGGGATCTCGAGGCCGATCGAAATCGGCAAGATCCAGCGATTCCTCGTAGAGTACGGATGGAGAATCGGGTTCCATCCGGTTGCGCCTGGACCTTCGAACGGCGTCAAGGTGGCCGTGATTGGGGCCGGGCCGTCGGGGTTGGCGTGCGGAGCCGAATTGGCCAAGGGGGGCTACCGGGTCGTTGTGTTCGAGAAGCTCCCGAGGGCGGGCGGGATGCTGCAGTACGCCATCCCCGAGCATAGGCTGAGCCGGGAGTTTGTGGACCGCGAGATTGCCGACGTGGAAGCTCTCGGGGTCGAGTTCAAGTATAAGACCCCGATCGAAACTCAGGCGGATCTCGACCGCTTGTTGGCCGAAGGGTTCGAAGCCGTCTACGTGGCGACCGGTTCCTGGAAATGCACGGGACTCAATGTGCCGATTCGGGATTCAAAGGACATCTTCGATGCAATCTCCTTCCTGGCGCTTGCCAGGAGGAATCCGTCTGGATTCGCGGATCTCGTCAAGGGAAGAGAGGTCGCCGTGATCGGTGGCGGCGACACGGCGATCGACGCCGCCGTCTCCGCCCGGAGATCGGGAGCCGAGGCCGCATCCATCATCTACCGTCGCACCTTCAATGAAATGCCGGGTTCTCTCGAAGAGAAGGAAGCGGCCGTGAGGGCGGGAGTCAACCTGATCGTCCTCACTCAACCGACGGACTACACGATCGAGGACGGACGGGCGAAGGGATTGACGGTTGTGAGAAACCGCCTCGGGGCCCTTGACGAGTCGGGTCGACGGCGGCCCGTGCCCATCGAGGGGAGCGAACACCGGATCGGGGCCGACATGATTGTCGAAGCTATTGGGCTGGTACCCGACAGTTCCATTACGCAATTGTCGGATCTCAAGTTTGACCACCGGAACCGTATCGTTGTTCATGATGGAGGAAGGACTGCACGAGAGAGAGTCTTCGCCGGAGGCGACGCCGTGAGGGGCGGGTCGATTGTCGCGTGGGCGGTGGCCGATGGCAAAGAGGCCGCTCGCTCAATCGACCGCATGTTCGGAGGGACATCCGGGTCCGCGCACGGAGAATAGGCCATGGCCGTACAGAAAGACCTCAGCATAGAGTTCTGTGGGATTCCGTTTCAGAATCCCGTCATGCTCTCCTCCTCGCCCGTCTCCAACACGGCCGAAATGGTGAGTCGGGCATTCGAGGCGGGGTACGCCGGCGTGGTCTACAAGTCCATGGGTGCGGGCGACGTGAAGATCGCGCATCCTTCTCCCCGAATGGCCCCGTACCGGCACGGGGCGGCGGGACTCCTGGGCATCCAGAACGTGGAGCAGACCTCCGACCGGCCGCTGGAAGACAACCTCTCGGATCTGAAGTATCTGAAGAAGACCTGGCCGGACAAGGTCGTGATTTCCAGCATCATGGGGTTTGCCAAAGACCAGTGGAGAGATCTGGCGCGGGTTTCCGAGGATGCGGGTGTCGACGCGCTCGAACTCAACTTCTCCTGTCCGCACATGGCCGTCGAAGGCACGGGAATGAAAGTCTCCCATGCCCATGCTCTGGTCGGGGAATTCACGCACATCGTGCGGGAAGCGGTTCGCATTCCACTCATCGCCAAGCTGACCCCCAACATCACCGATATCAACGAACCCGCCATGTTTGCCAAGCAGGGCGGGGCCGACGCCATCTGCGCCATCAACTCGGTCAGCAGTCTCGTGGGTATCGGACTCGAGGACTATACGCCTCGGCCGAACGTTTTCGGCAAAGGAGCCATGAGCGGTTACACCGGACCGGCCGTGAAACCCATTGGTCTCCGGTGCATCGCCGAACTGGGCAAGAACGACGACCTGGGACTGCCGCTCTCGGGCGTCGGCGGCATCGAAACCTGGGTGGACGTCGTCGAATACATGCTCTGCGGCGCGACTACGGTGCAGATCACGACCGGTGTGATCCGCTACGGGTACCGGATCATCGAAGATATCCTGGAGGGAATGGCCTACTATCTGGAGGAGCGGAACTTCGCTTCCGCCGCCGAGGTGGTCGGCCGGGCCCTCCCGAACATCGTGCCGACCGACGAATTCGACGTGTCCCGCCAGGGCGTGGCCGCGTACGATCTGGACCGGTGCGTCGGTTGTGGACAGTGCCACATCGTGTGCCAAGATGCGGGAGGTCAGTGCCTGTCGTGGGATGGGGATAAGCGGCGCCCGGTTATGGATGAGAAGAAATGCCTGGGTTGCATGATCTGTTCTTTCGTATGCCCCGTGAGTGATCCACCGCTCATTACCTATAGGGAAGTGAAAAACAAACCCGAGATCCGCCCGCCGGTTTCGACATAGTCGACATGCCAGATCAAGAGCCCGCCACAGATTTCACAGATTGCACGGATCCGAAAAATGCTGCGGCAAGTTCTTGCCTCAACGGGGACGATCAAGGTCAAATGCCGTCGGCAGATTCCGCAGATTCCGCGGATGGGCATTGTGGTAAGGCAACTGCCTGCCTCACCGGGAGAAGAGCCTTCGTGAGTCGGCTAATGGCCGGAGTCTCGGGTGCGGTGCCCGTGTTGTGTGGATTTAAATTGCAGATCCGAATCCACAGCAGCGTTGCCGCCTCTGAATCTGTAAAATCTGCGGATGAAGCCCTTTGATTCTCTGCATCCGAGCAATCTGTGGCCGGGGCTTCGGGTCTCCGCCGTTATTGACCCGCCGTCAAGGAGCTGCTATACATAGGTATCTTAGGCCGCGTATCCAAGGAGCTCCTATGTCCAGAATTGTAAAGGGTGGGCTGATCCAGTGTGCCAATGCCGTTGATACGAGCGAGCCGGTCGAGAAGATTCGGGACGCCATGATCGAGAAACACGTACCGCTCATCGAAAAGGCGGCAGGCGAGGGCGTGAACGTTCTGTGTTTTCAGGAGCTTTTTCACGCTCCCTATTTCTGTCCAAGCCAGGATCCCAAGTGGTACGCGCTGGCCGAGCCCATTCCCGACGGCCCGACCGTGAGATTGATGCAGGAATACGCGGCCCGGCACTCTATGGTTCTCATCGTGCCGATCTATGAAGAGGCGATGACGGGCGTCTTCTACAACACGGCCGCCGTGATCGATGCAAGCGGCGCGTATCTGGGCCGCTACCGGAAGAAGCATATTCCCCAGGTGGCCGGTTTCTGGGAGAAGTTCTTCTTCAAGCCGGGCAATGAGGGCTACCCGGTGTTCGATTCAGCGTACGGCAGGGTCGGGGTCTATATCTGTTACGACCGCCACTTTCCGGAGGGCGCCCGTCTGCTCGGGCTCGCTGGGGCGGAAATCGTCTTTAATCCATCGGCCACCGTGGCCGGCGTTTCCAAATATCTCTGGAAGCTGGAACAACCGGCGCACGCGGTGGCCAACGGATATTTCATGGGCAACATCAACCGCGTCGGCACCGAGGCGCCGTGGAACATCGGCACCTTCTACGGGACCAGCTACTTCTGTGATCCGCGAGGGCAAATCCTGGCCGAGGCGAGCGAGGACAAGGATGAGCTGGTGACGGCCGATCTGGACCTGGACCTGATTCAGGAAGTGCGTAACGCCTGGCAGTTTTATCGGGACCGGCGGCCGGAGACCTACGGAGATATTGCCAAACTCCTACCCTGACGGGAGACCCGAGGACGTCCTGCCGGGCCCGCGCCCTCGCCGGCCGGGGATCCACGCGAATCGGCAGGACATGCGGGCTGAAGATGGAGGCGAGAGGACGATGAGCTACGACGTCGTAATCAAGGGTGGCCAGGTGGTCTCTTCGAAGGGTGTATCCCGGTCCGATGTGGCGATCAAGGGAGAAAAGATCGCCGCCGTCGGGGCGGACCTGGAAGGCCGGGAGGTGATCGATGCCTCGGGGAAGCTGGTCCTGCCCGGCGCCATGGACGTTCACACGCATTTTCAATTGCCTTTCTGCGGGACCGTTAGCGCCGATGACTTCGAGAACGGAAGCAAAGCGGCCGCCATGGGCGGGGTGACGACCTTCATCGATTTCGCCATTCAGGCCAAGCCGAATTCCGTCATGGACGCGGTGACCGCGCGCCGGGCGGAGGCGGACCCCAAGGTCTGTGTTGACTACGGCCTCCATGCCGGCATTACGGATTGGAACGACGACAGAGTGCGGGAGATTCCGCAGATCATCGAGGCCGGCCTCCCGACGTTCAAGATGTTCATGGTGTATCGCTCCCAGGGGTGGCAGTCGACGGACGCGGACCTCTACGCCGCGCTGCGAGAGACGGCCAAGTACGGCGGCATGGTCGGGGTGCACGCGGAGAACGACGACCTCATCACCCGGTTCCAACAGGAGGCGGAGCGTGACGGACTCAGCGGGTGTTACGCGCACACGCTCACGAGACCGACGGTCACGGAGTCCGAGGCGGTCGAGCGGGCAATCCACCTGGCGGAATCCACCGGCGGGCGGCTCTACATCTTTCATATGTCCACCGGGCGAGCGGCCGAGATTGTCTGGGAGAACAGAGAGCGGGGGGTGGACGTACACGCCGAGACCGGGCCCCACTACCTTCTGCTCGACGACGAGCTGTTCAAGCGCAAGGACGGCCACCACTTTGCCACCTGCCCTCCGATCCGGAAACCCGAGGATCAAGAAGCGCTCTGGCAAGGACTGGCCGACGGTTCCATCGAGGTCCTGGCCACGGACACGTGCACCTTCAACAGCAAGCAGAAGGCGATGTGGGAGGGAGACTTCCGCAGGATCCCCTTCGGCATGCCGGGAATCGAAACGCTGCTCCCGCTGACGTACACCAAAGGCGTCAGAGACGGCCGTCTCAGTCTCGAGCGCATGGTGGAGGTCCTTTCCGAGAACCCGGCCAAGCTCTTCGGCATGTGGCCGAGGAAGGGAACGATTCGCGCGGACAGTGACGCGGACGTGGTGATCTTCGACCCCGAACTGGCGATTACGATTTCTCATAAAATCCTGGCTACGAACTGCGACTACAGCCCGTTCGAGGGAACCAAGGTCAAGGGCTGGCCGGTAACGACGCTTGTACGCGGCGCGGTCGTCGTCCGTGATCGCACGTTCTGTGGCAAGCCGGGTACCGGGAAGTTTATCGAGCGAGAACCTGTGGGACCGCGCAAGCCTGCGGGCAACTGAAAGGGAAAGCCATGGACAGGGCCACGATCAACGAGAAGCATCAGAAATATCTCTTCCCCTGCGTCTTCAATTACTACTCCGAGCCGCTGGCCTTTGTTCGTGGGGAGGGTCTGCGCCTCAGCGGGGTGGACGGGAGGGACTATCTAGACTTCTTCGGCGGCATTCTGACCGTAAGCCTCGGCCACTGCCACGCTCCCATCGCCGACCGCATCGTCGAGCAGGTGCGTACACTCCAGCACACGTCGACGCTCTATCCGAATGAATGGATCGTCGCGTTGGCCGAGAAGCTGGCGCGGATCACCCCCGGCGGTCTGTGCAAGACGTTTCTGACCAACAGCGGTACGGAGGCCGATGAGACGGCCTTCCTGCTGGCACGAATGCACGCGGGCGGTTCGGGTGACATCGTGGCGTTGCGTCACTGCTACTCGGGTCGCTCGCTGTGGGCGACCAGCGTGTCGGGGCACTCGAGCTGGCGGCTTCTCTCCACGCAGATACCGGGGATCAAACATGCCCACGCTCCGTATTGCTACCGCTGCGGACTGGGGCTGACCTATCCCTCGTGCGACGTCAAATGTGCGCTGGACCTTCAGGAACTCATCGCCACGGAGACCTGCGGCCGGGTCGCGGCCTTCATTGCCGAGCCGATCCTCGGCGTGGGCGGGTTCATCGTCCCGCCCAAGGAGTACTTCCGCGTGGCCGTCGACATCATCCGCAGGCACGGGGGGATTTTTATCTGCGATGAAGTGCAAACGGGGTTCGGCAGGACGGGCGGGAAGATGAACGGCATCGAACACTGGGGTGTGGAGCCCGAGGTGATGACGTACGCCAAGGGCATGGCCAACGGGCTTCCCATCGGGGCCACGGTGGCCACGGAGGAGGTGGCCGGGTCTTGGGAGGGGCTGTCCATTTCCACTTTCGGAGGCAATCCGGTGTGCGCCGTGGCGGCGCTGGCCACCATCGAGACGATCGAGTCCGAGGGGGTGGTCGAGCGCAGCGCGGTCCTGGGCGAACGTCTCCGGCGCGGATTGGACGAACTGGCCGAGCGTCACTCGTACGTCGGCGAGGTCCGCGGCATGGGGTTGATGCAGGCCATCGAGCTCGTCGAAGACCGCGAGACGAAGGAGCCGGCGCCGGCGATGACGGCAGGGCTCCTGGAGGAGACGAAGAAAGAAGGACTCCTCATCGGCAAAGGGGGTCTCTACGGTAATGTCGTCCGAATCGCTCCGCCCATGCTGGTTGGCGAGGCGGAGATCGATGAGGCTCTGGACAAGCTCGGCCGCGCCATGGGCCGTATCGACTGAGCGAAGGGCGAGTGCACGCCACAGATCACACAGATGGATCCGGTGTTGAGGCAAATCCTTGCCTCAACGGGGAAGGGTCAAGATCAGAAGCGAGCCACAGATTACGCAGATTGCACAGATCCGAACATCGGTGATGGAGCTTTCTCCGAGCCATTCACCATGGGGATCCCCTGACTTCCGTGTTTGAGGATATCCTCCCAGGCGACAGTGGGGTGTAGAGAGACGCATCGCCTGGCGTGGATTCGGATCGTAGATTCGAATCGACGGAGTTGTTCCGCTTTGAATCCGTGTAGTCTGTGAAATCTGTGGCTGGGGCTTTTGACTTTCCGAATCTGAGGACAAAGGAGATGCGACCGTGAGCGATAACCCGAATCTGCTGCCCGAGGTGCGGAAGCACTACGGACGCGTACGAAACTACATCGACGGTGAATGGGTTGAATCCGGTTCCACGCGTGTACTGGACGTGGTGAACCCGGCGACAACGGAGGGGATCGCGGAAGTGCCGATGGCCACGGCGGCCGAGGCGGAACAGGCGGTGACTGCGGCGGCAGAGGCCTACGAAGAGTGGCGCGAAACTCCGCCGGCGATACGGGTGCAACCGCTCTTCCGGCTCAAGAGATTGTTCGAAGAGAACTATGAGGAGATCGCCAGAGTCATCGTTCAGGAGCACGGCAAGGTGATCGACGAGGCTCGCGGCTCGGTGCGCCGCTCCATCGACAATCTCGAGTTCGCATGCGGTATCCCGTCCCTCATGATGGGTGAAACGCTGGAAGACGGCGCAGCCACGGGAATCGACGAGGAAATGATCCGCCAACCTCTGGGCGTATTCGCTGCGGTGGCGCCCTTCAATTTTCCGGCCATGGTTCCCCTCTGGTTCTGGCCGGTCGCCGTCGCCTGCGGCAACACCTTCGTGGTCAAACCCTCGGAGGAGATGCCTCTGACGCAGAGCCGAATTTTCGAGCTCATCGATGAGGCGGACCTGCCGCCCGGCGTCGTCAACATGATCAATGGAGACAAGGAGGCGGTCGACGCGCTGATCGACGATCCCCGGGTTCAGGGCATTTCCTTTGTGGGCTCAACCCGCGTGGCGCGAATCATCTATGAAAGGGCGGCCGTCCAGGGCAAGCGAGTTCAATGCCAGGGCGGCGCGAAGAACTTTCTGACGGTGATGCCGGACGTCAATCTCGACGCCTGTCTCCCCAACATGATCAGCTCCTTCTTCGGAAACACCGGGCAACGCTGCCTGGCGGGCGCCGTGCTGGTTCTGGTCGGGGACCGGGCGGACGAAGTGGCGAAGGCCTTCGTCGACGCCGCGTCCGGAATTCGCCTGGGCTACGGCCTGGATGAGGGGGCCGAGATGGGACCCCTGGCGGCCAAGCGTCATATGGAGCGCGTGGTGGGATTCATTGAGGCGGGAGTTTCCGAAGGAGCCGAGCTGATTCTCGACGGCCGGAATCCCGGGGTCGAAGGATACCCCGACGGTTTCTTCGTGGGGCCGACGGTGTTCGACAACGTCGCCCCCGAAGCGACCATCGTTCGAGAGGAGATCTTCGGGCCTGTCGTCTCGATCGTCCGCGTATCCGACCTGGAGGAGGCCATCGAGCTGGCCAATTCGAGCCGTTACGGAAACGCATCGTCCATCTACACCGGGAGCGGTCGCTCGGCGCGCGAGTACAAGTACCGCGTTCGGGGCGGGAACATCGGCATCAATCTCGGCGTCGCGGCGCCGATGGCTTTCTTCCCGTTCGGCGGCTACAAGGATTCGTTTTTCGGTGATCTCCACGGCCAGGGCAAGGACGGAGTCAACTTCTTTACCGAGCGCAAGGTGGTGATTTCCCGATGGGTCTAGTCACGGCGGCCGATTTTCCGGAGCTCACGTCCTTTGGTACGCTTCTCAAATTCGCCCTTGCGATGGAGAGGGCGGCCGCGGAGATTGCGAAGCTCGCCGCAGAGAGAGAGGAATGCGAGACCCGGCGGGACGAGCTGATCCACTGCGCGCGCCGGCACACGAAGCGCGGGGGACAGCTGGAACGAGTGCGCCGGGAGCGCCTTAACGAGGTGGTGCTCCAGCGCATTGACGGAATGGAGGCCCGGGAATACATCCCCGCGCTGGATCTTCCTGCGGACGCGACCGGCCCGGAGACGATGGAGAGAATGATTTCGGTGGAGGAATCCGCGGCTTGCTTCTACGACGATGCGGCGAAGATCGCCGCCAACGTACTGGCGGGCGTGGATCGGACGTTGAGAAAGCTGGCCAAAGAGAACCACTCCCTCGCCGCGTCACTGAAGATGGAAAAGTAAGAGACTAGAAGCCGGCCACAGATTGCACGGATTACATGGATGGACATTCTGTTGAGGCAACTCCTTGCCTCAACGGAAGAAATCTGCATTCGGGCACTATGTTGAGAGTACTCCGGGCTGTAGTGTGCAGCCGCCATTTCCAGGCGGGTTCGGTGTCTGACAAACCACTTCGCCTGGGTTGGTGATTCGGATTACCGATCCGGACCGCCAGGGACCTTTCCCGCCTCTAATCCGTGTAATCTGTGAAATCTGTGGCTGAATGCTTCTGACTTTCAACCAAGGAGATCCTCATGGATGCGGACTGCCGGCCCGAGGGGAAATCCACCTTGATCTACGGGATCGATGACGTCCCGCCGCCGGTGGAATCCTTGACGCTGGGGTTCCAGCACTATCTTACCATGTTCGGGGCCACCGTGGCGATTCCCCTGCTTCTGGCGGAAAGACTGGGGATCCAGAACAAGATGGAGTTGGGGATGCTCATCGGGACGATGTTCTTCGTCAGCGGCATCACGACCCTCCTTCAGACCACCTGGGGCAATCGCCTGCCGATTGTCCAGGGCGGTACGTTTTCGTTCTTGGCGCCGGCTTTCAGCATCGCGGCGATGGCGACCCTGGCCGATGCCGGTTGGCAAGTGCGCATGCAGCACGTCCAGGGTGCCATCATCGCGGGTTCGGTCTTCGAAATCGTGCTCGGCTATACGGGACTCGTGGGCCGGATGCTGCGCTTTGTGGGGCCGATCACGATCGCTCCCACCATCGCGCTCATCGGTCTTGCGCTGTTCAAGTTCGGGGCGCCCATTGCGGGCACCCACTGGGGCATTGGCGGGCTGACCATCGTCCTCATCATTCTCTTCAGCCAATACCTGAAATCCATGCACCGCGTGCTGCAGCTGTTTCCGATTCTTCTCGCCATCGTGGCTGCCTGGGGGGTCGCCGCACTCTTGACCGCCGTTGGCGTCTTCGGGTCGGGACACCCGGCTCATGTGGGCACCGAAAATCTGGTCGCGGCTCCGTGGTTCCGGGTGCCCTACCCGTTCCAGTGGGGTATTCCGGTGTTCGGCGCGGCCGCCGTCGTGGGAATGCTCGCCGGATTCATCGCATCGATGGTCGAATCGGTCGGCGATTACTACGCCTGTGCCCGTCTGGCGGGTGCGCCGGTTCCCGATCGAAGGGTGATCAATCGGGGGATCGGGATGGAAGGGGTGGGTTGTCTTATCGCGGGCATCTTCGGTACCGGAAACGGCACGACGTCCTATAGCGAGAACATCGGCGCCATCGGTCTCACGAGGGTCGGGAGCCGCCGCGTGGTCCAGATGGGCGCGATGCTCATGATCGCATTCGGGGCGATCGGGAAGTTCGGCGCGCTGTTTACGACCATTCCTCAGCCGATCGTCGGTGGGATGTACTGCGCCATGTTTGGGATGATCGCCTCGGTGGGTCTCTCAAACCTGCAGTTCATCGATCTCAATTCCGCCCGCAATCTGTTCATCGTTGGGTTTGCCTTCTACATGGGCCTGTCCGTCCCGGAGTACTTCGCTCAGTCTCCTCTGGCCATCGATCCCGAGTGGTTGGCGGCTCGGGGGTCGTTTGTTGGAGCCGCACTGGAGAACCTGACCAACATCGTGAACACCCTCGGGTCCACAGGAATGGCCGTGGGGGCCACGACCGCCCTGGTACTGGATAACACGGTCGCCGGATCCGCCGAGGAGCGCGGGCTCGTGGTGTGGAACCAATGCGCGGAGGTTGACCCGGAAAGATAAACGACCCGAAGCGAATACCATCGTGAGTAGAGAGACGCGTCCAGGAAGGACCTCGGGGATCCGTCACCCGGGTGTCCATTGTATCGACTGAAGTCCGAATCGTAGCGCAACCAATACAAGCGCAGCGCATCATATTTGTCTTGACTTCACGGCCCTCTCCTTCCACTTTGGAAACGAGCAGAAGCCGCCCGGTGTTCAACCGGGACCTCCAGCATGCGGCTACACCCCGATGCCCCCGTTTTCCTTCTGCGCGTGAGTCCGATGGACACACGAATCATCTACGGCAGGCCCGGCAAGAGGCATGCTCGGCACGAAACCGTTTCCCGATGCCCTTGTCTCATCAGCGTGCCGGGCCGGAAGCGGTCGCGTCGGCGCGTGGAGTTCACCATTCTCAAGTTTCACCGTCGCGTCACATTCCGGGAGAGAGGAAGAAAGCGATGAGACTCGTGGCGACTGATGGAGCAGGGTCCGGCCATGAAGACCGTGGAGTACGATGAAGGTGGCCGCGAGGTTGTCGAGATTACGCGCGTCGAGAAGAAGAAGCTTCCCGACTCCGAGTTCCTTCCGCCCGAGGGATACAAGAAGGTAGATCTGGCGGACATGGGGAAGATGATGGGGTAGACGGGACGAAGGGTCCTGTGGAGTTCTGGGGACAGCGGGGTCTTTCAGCAACCCCGCTGTCCCCGAATATATAGGAGGCCGATTACCCGCCGGGACTCTGCCTTGCCTCTTGCCTGGGACGGGGCTCCGTCCCGACCGGCGGCTCTAGGCGCGAGGTGGGCGTCAGAAGCCCGTCTCTTCGAGTGCCAGGGCCGTATTCATGTCGGCGAAGAACCGGGCGAAGAACCCGGGATCATAAACCGGACCGGCTTCGACGAGCCGCCCGCCTTCCATACGGGCACCCTGGCAGCTGACTCTGATATGAGTGTAATTCTCGTCGTCTCCCGCACTCAGGTTGACGTTCACGTTGTATTCGTAAACGGTTGCGTTGTCGTAGAAGTCGCCGTCATCGTGGATGTAGATGATGTCGGGATCATCATCGCGGCACCTGTATTCACAGCATTCGTCTTCATCGCCGTCGGCGATCGCCGCTACAACGGCCACCACGAGACCCACCACCAGCACGCAACCGAGCACCTTTACCCAGGTGGGCGTCTCTGCCTCGTCTGGACCGCGCTCCTCGAGGATCCGACCCTGTTCGCCGGTGGTCTTCTTGAATGCGGTGATGAGGCCGGCCTCGGTGTTGACGACGTCGAGAGTGTAGCCCGTGTCCATCAGAACGTCAACGGAGGCATTGAACGCGCCCGTGAAATCCTCATGGACGATTCTCGTTTCCATGCTGCGGGTTTCTTCGACCGTCGGGGGAGGTACCGCGCCCGCACAGCCGGCGAGGAATGCACAGACGTACAGTCTGAGAGCGACATTTCCGGTACGCATCCACGGCCTGTTGTTCATCCTGTTGGCAAACATGGCGAGTTCCCCTCTCTGTTCGACAGCGAACAGCAGGAACCGTGCCCCCGTCATCACAATTCCGGGCGTCAATGTAAGGTGTTGATAAGTCGGGGAGTAGATAAACGACGGTCTTGCTTTGTGGGCCGGGGCTTCAGATCACTAGCGGTGCCGGTGGATGGAGAGTGACACAGGCGTATGTCCAAGAGCTACGCTCCGAGCGCTGCTACGGTTCAACCATCTTCGACGACCAGTGTAAGGGTCTTGCGACTCACGTGTCCGCCTGGAGCGCCGGGGGCATGACCCTGTCTTGGACTCCGGGACAGCGTGACGGCGAGTTGTCGCCTTTCGCCTCTCACGTCTCTCGAGCCACAGGCCCATGGATTGTGTCCGCGGAAGCGGTAACGCGTATTACGTGGGGCTGTTGAAAAACCCGTTTCGATCCTGGTTTCACGCTGCCCTGTCGAGAT
>CAZSXU010000014.1:0-98660 GCA_964610505.1 uncultured bacterium
AGAACTGCTGGATACCAGCCACAAGTACCAACGAATTGAAGCGACGTGTTTCGATGTGGAAGGAGCGGCTGTCAGGCAAATGAGATTATCCGGAAGTTCGTATCTTGGCGCGGAGGCTCCATTCTGGTTCGTCTATCAAGGGGAAACAGACTTAGCGCGTTTCTCGGCTTCCTTTCGTTCAACCGACCTTATGACTGGCGACAAAGTCGGGTACGCCGTTCGACAACTCAGGTGCGGTCCGCGCCAGTTTGCAGTGCTGGGCAACTTCTCTCTCCAGGGAACACACTTTGACGTCCTAAGGGAGATCTGTGTTGTGAGAGCTCTGGAGGATACAAATGCAGGTTTTCTCATTGATCTTCGGAATATCGTTCATCCGCCCGAAAGCATAGAGATTACCTTTATCACGGACAAGGACGTGCACGCAGTTGACCTATGGCATCTTTCTAGGCCATGGTCCTTTTCTCGGCTACTCCTGGGGCTGCCGTCACTGAGGATGAGGCGCATCGGGGGGCACTCGGTGATGGTCTCCCAGGCGTATGTTGATTCAGTCAGCACGGCCATAGCACACAGACGGAGTTCTGAATCGAGGGATCTCAATTGTTTCCGATGGAATTTCCCGACGGGAGGGAAGGGGGGCGCAGTTCTACTTCGATACTTCGTTCTAACCGACGAGTGGTAGTAAATCTGGTCGGCGCTATGTTATGCCATGTCCAAGAAGCCTCCGAATAGGTTCTTGGTAAGCAGGCCTTTCATGAATTGTCCTTCGCCGGACACCCTAACGTTTGGCGATAAGGTTCTTGGTCATCTAGGCGGCATGGCAGAGATGTAGCTGCGGCTTGATTCTTCCATCTGCAGCCTATTCTCAAGGTTCAGAATGGACAAGCCGAGGGAGAGCGATTTCTTCCGAAAAGACGATTGGGAGGCTAGGCGATGTATTCCGAGCACCCTCGGCAGATCAGAGGGCTCCGATCGAAAGCCGGGTTGTCTTTCGCTGGTGCCGCGGTTCTGATAACGATCTGGGGTCTGCAGACGTCCCATGCTGAAGAAAATGTCCATAGTCGCACGCAAATCCCAGCCAAACATGGCCCGACTGCCATCGCACGTGCTGAACCTCCCTATCAGGACGTTGAGCCCTATGCTCCACAGCGTCCGCCCTGGGTATGTTGGCCGGGAAGAACACCGGATTGGGTGAGCCGTGGACGGGATAGTCTGGAAGAGAGGATTTCCGAGCTTGAGCAAATGAAATCCGCCGTGCAAGACTTGGAGACAATGCTCCACGAGAAAGTAAGCGATCTCGAAGATGTCAAGGAAGCGCTTGACCCACTTGATCCTCAGGAGGTAATCACTCTAGGTGTTGTCGTGCATGAAGTCGAACTCATGGCCAGGGAAATCCGGAGCATGAGGTCGGAATGGGAAAGTGCCCGCGCGAACTTCGAGGAGTATATTAGAGCGGAATTGGCGGTCTACAAGTTACTCACATATCTTGTCTTGGGAGCTCTGGTGCCCTTGTTGTTCAAGAGTCTGTTTGATGCAGTCGTGGCGTCTACTTCGAGGCGCGATGGCTCACGGCAGCCCGCTGGGCCGGATTCAGAAACAAGCCCCAATGAAGGTTCTGACGGCCATTAGCTGCATCACGTTCTTCCGAATAGCTCGGCCTGAGAACCAGGGCGACTGCGTTTGACGGGAGGAGTGTTCGTATCGGACATTTTCCCACGTCAGGGCTATTTCTGTTCAATCGCGCAAGGGAGAGGAGCCGATGAGCGTTGTGCATGTGTGGCTTCCACATTGCGCACGCTTGACATCCTGTGGCGCGTGCAGCCTCGCTGATGAAGGCTATCATCGACTCACGGAAGAGCACTGAAGGAAAGGCTGGGAATAAGCAGTGAATGATCGCCGCGAGTGGTTCTGGAAGGCCTCCGTTCTTGTGCGCGTGGCGCTCTTGCTAGCGGTCCTGATAACCCTCATGGCCACTCTTCTGGGGCCAAACGGTCTCCTTGAAAGAATTTTGGAATCATAAGTGCAGGGTCTTGCAGTGACGTGTCTGGGGCCCAGCCTGTTGTCTCGTCATGCCCTCCCGCCTCGAGTCCAATGTTAAACAGTGCTCTCTCTAGCCGTCTGTGAGCTTGTGCTACTTGGGTACTTAGCCTCGATCATGTGGCAATGCAAGACTTGGAACCGAAAACCGGAGGTTGGCCGTCGTGTGGGAAGTTTCTCAATAGCCATCTGTCCCACAATCCCCCCACAGGGGCTATGGGAAGCAGGATGAACGATACCATTTTGGGATCACGATATCATATCCCAAATTGGGAACATATTTCTTGACAATTGCGCCATGACTCGCTATACTGGATTTATGAGGGTTCTCGGGAAGGAGCAGATTCACGAGGCTATCGTGAAACACGCGGACGCTGGCCCCCGTCTTCGAGCGTGGCTTGCCGAGGCAGAGGACTCAAAATGGACAAGCTCGCGGGACGTCAAACGCAGGTACCCGTCCGCCAGCTTCCTTGGCCGAAATCGAGTCATCTTCAACATAGGCGGCAACAAGTATCGGCTTGTCGTGAGTGTGGCATACAACACGGATATCGTGCTTGTTGAGTGGTTCGGCACCCACGCGCAGTATTCAAAGAAGAGGTTCTAGGAGGCGACATGACTAAGGTGATTAAGAGCAGAGGCGAGTACGAAGCAGCTATGCGCGAAATGCAAGCCCTTCTGTCGTCGGATCCGCTACCGGATACGGAAGATGGGGCGAGGCTCGAGATGCTCGCCCTGCTGATATCCAGCTATGAGAATGAACGCTCCCCGGTGAAGAATCCGACTGCTATCGAAGCCATACGGTTCCGAATGGAGCAACTTGGCCTCACCCAGCGAGATTTGGTCCCTTACATCGGAAGTCGGAGTCGCGTTTCGGAAGTGCTGAATGGCAAGCGCCCCCTCACGATGAAGATGGCGCGCGCATTGCACAGAGAGCTGCAGATTCCCGCGGGTTCTCTCTTGGAGGAAGTGCCAAATAGCCTGGTGGGGGCTGAGGGGGCGTTGGAGTGGGGTAAGTTCCCAACGAGTTTGATGATCAAGCGAAACTGGTTTCCTGACTTCCAAGGTCGGCTAGCTGATGCAGCCGCACATGCCGAGGATCTAGTCACGGAGCTCTTGAGGAGAGCCGGCGTGCTGAACCTGCAGCCAACGTTCTTCCGTCAGCACATTCGCGCTGGCTCGGAAATGGATAGATATGCCCTGTTGGCATGGTGGGCACGAGCCACTGAGCTAGCGCGCAATCAGCAGCTTAGCGGGACATACCGGTCTGGAGTGATAGATGATTCCTTCATGGCCGATCTTGTGCGCCTGAGTTACTTCCGGGAGGGCCCGACGCTTGCGAAAGAGTATCTCTCAAAGCATGGAATCCACATGGTGGTCCTAGCCCATTTGCCCGGGACACACCTAGACGGTGCCGCCGTCCTACTCGACGACGGTACGCCAGCCGTGATCCTGACCCTCAGACATGATCGGGTGGATAACTTCTGGTTCTGTCTGTGCCATGAGCTTGGCCATGTGTCTCTTCATCTGCATGAAGACAAAGAGTCACGCTACTTCGATGATCTTGATGTGGATGGAGATTCTGCTGAACGGCAGGCGGATAAGTTTGCGGGAAGATCACTGCTTCCGCCCAGGAGCTGGGCCAAGGCGGCAGTGCGTCGCCAGTACAGCATTGAAGGCGTACGGGAATACGCGCGTCAACTCAAAATCCATCCGGGCATCATTGCAGGCCAGATCCGCCGCGAGCAGAAGAACTACCGCATTCTCTGGTCTCTGGTTGGAAAGGGGAAGATCCGAAAACACTTCCCGGGCTTCGAAGCCGGTGTCGGCTAGGAGGTGCCCGGACTGTTAGGGGCGAAGTGAGAAGTACCCGAGGTGATGAGAATGATTGCCCAATTGGTCAAGAGCAAGAAGACTTCTTCAGGACAGAGCCCTCATTCCCCGTACCCGTAGTCGTACTCGGATTCTCCCCTCGCTCATTCGGCTCCTGCCTTTCGATGACGAGTACGAGTTCCGCATGCGCTGAGTACGAGTACGACTCCTCTCCGGTTCGTGTCTTCCCGGGCGGACGCTCTTGTCCGTTCATTTTCCTCGCTCGCCTTGACGAGCCGCCCGCAGGATGCGATACTTGTCGGTTCCGTATTCGGGCCGGGCGGCGGCGAGAAGCACGGGCTTCGCGGTGGGCCCGAGATCCTTCACTCTGGAGGGAGGTTTTCTTCATGCATTCAGGAGGTTTCGGCGGGGCTCGCGGCCGAGTCGGAGTTCTGGTTCTGCTCGCGCTGGCCGGGTGGAGTTGGGGAGCCCATTCGCGGCCGGCCTTCGCCCAGAAGGTCGACATCGTCGAGCGCACGCTCGACAACGGTATGCAAGTCCTCATGGTGGAGAAGCACGATGCCCCGACAATCATCGGCGCCGTCTTTTTTCGCGTGGGGGCGGCCAACGAGGTCACCGGCATCACCGGGATTTCCCATCTCTTCGAGCACATGATGTTCAAGGGGAGTCGGGTGATCGGTACGTCGGATTATGAACGCGACTGCGAGATCATGGCCCGCCTGGACGAGATCAAGGGGGAGATGAGCAAGGAAGAGCGGGTCATGAGGGAGAATCTCCGCAAGGGCCGGATCTGCGACATGTACTGCGACGAGGCGAAGACCGCCCGCTACTCGGATCTGGAGAAGGAATTCAACGAGCTTCTCAAGGAACAGAAGAGCATCATCGTCAAGGATGAGCTGAGTGAGATCTATCGGAAACACGGCGGGTTCTTCCTGAACGCTTTCACCTCTTACGACATGACCGCCTACTTCGTGCGGCTTCCCAAGAACAAGATCGAATTGTTCCTGTGGATGGAATCGGACCGAATGCAGAACGCCGTGTTCAGGGAGTTCTACTCGGAACGCGATGTGGTGCTGGAGGAGCGGCGGATGTCCCTGGAATCCACACCGACGGGCAGGTTGGTGGAATCCTTCGACGCCGTGTTCTGGGAATCCGGCCCGTATGGGTGGGACGTCCTGGGATGGCCGAGCGACATCCGGTCGATCTCCCGGGAGGACGCGGCCTGGTACCGGGATACGTATTACGCGCCGAACAACGCCACGGCCCTCTTCGTCGGAGACTTCGATCCCGACGAGCTCTTCCGAAAGGTCAAGAAGTACTTCGCGCCCATTCCGCGCGGGAAGGAGGATCCCCCCGACGTGACGACGCTCGAAATCGAGCAGGTGGGAGCGAAGCAGCTGGTGGGGGAAGCGGACACGTCTCCCCAGGCCGAGGTCCGATTCCACACGGTGGGCTTCCAGCATCCCGACAGCTATCCGCTCCAGGTGCTGGCGGGAGTGCTGAGCGGAAAGTCGGGCCGCCTGTACAAGAAGATGGTCCTGGAAGACGGGATCGCCCTCTCGGGGACCGTTTCCGAGATGATGGGGCCCAGGCTCCACGTCGACGCCGAACAGGACTCGAGAAAGTACGGCGGGTACTTCGCCGCCAGCGCAGAGGGAAAAGACGACGTTTCCCCCGAGCGGCTGCGGGACGCCATCCTCGAGATTCTGGAGGATCTGAAGGACAGTCCCATCACGGAGTACGAGCTGGACAAAGTCAAGAACCAGGTGCTGGCCCGCAATGTGAAGATGCTGCGGCGGTTTCAGGGCATCGGGCTGATGTTCTACCTCGGATCCTACGCCGCGCAGGGGGACTATCGGGAGATGAACACCGGCATGGACAAGGTCATGGCCGTCACGCCCGAGGACGTTCAGCGGGTGGCAAACACCTACTTCGATCGCTGGAAGCGAAATGAGCTGCTCATCCACCCGAAGCAGAGGGAGGAAGGCGCCGTTCGACTCGACCCTGAAACTCAGCAGTTTCTTGGCATGATCGAGAGCTCGAACGACACCGATCGCCTGGGGGGAATGATCGGGATGATCCAGGCGAGGATGGAGAGCATGACCGAAGAGAAGGATCGCGAGCAGGCGAAGGTCCTGCTGGAAGCGGCCAAGAAGCGGCTTGAGGAGCTCAAGGCGAAGAAGGACTCGTAGCCTCGAAACGGTGAATGGGTGTGAGACCCGCGATGCGGAGCGGGTCCGGCAAGAAGGGAAGGGACCATGAAGTCAGGCATAGAAGTCATGATCGTAGGGGTCGCGCTGGGCTGCGTGCTGGCGGCCGGTCCGGCCATGGCCGGGAAGGTTAAGCATCCGGATGATCTCAAGTTCCCCGATCTCGTGTACACGCCTCCCGAGGCGGAATCCTACCGAATGACCCTCCAATCGGGCGTTCCGGCCTTCATCGCCGAAGACCGGGAGGTGCCGACGTTCGACCTCCAGGTTCTCGTTCGTACGGGTACGATCTACGAACCTCCCGAGAAGACGGGTCTGGCCGACATGGTGGGGGATCTCCTGAGAAACGGCGGCACCCGATCCTTCACGGGCGAGGAGCTCGACGACCGCCTCGAGTACCTGGCCGGATCCATCTCGTGCCGAATGGGGATGACCTCGGCCACGGTGACCGTCTCGACTCTCAGCAAGGACATCGACGAGGCTCTGGAGATTCTCAAGGAAGTGCTTCGGTATCCGGTCTTCGATCCTGAGGCGGTGGAGCGCTACCGCGCCGACCGGATCCAGAATATGAAGCTGCGTAACAGCGAGACGCGAACGATCGAGGCTCGGGAGTGGGCGTTCCTCGTCTATGGAGATCACGCGTACACCCGCCAGTTCCGCCAAACGCAGGCGTCGCTGGAATCCATCTCCATCGACGACCTCAGGGCATTCCATCGGAAGTACTTTTTCCCGAAGAACCTCGTCGTTGCCGCGGCCGGAGATTTTGATCCCCAGGCGCTTGCGCGGAAGTTGGATCGGGTATTCGAGGGGTGGGAGGATCATCCCCTCGATCTTCCGGACATCCCGGCCGTGACCTACCGGCCGAAGCCCGGCGTCTACCTGGTTAACAAAGAGGACGTGAACCAGGCCCGGGTCCGGCTCGGGCACCTGGGAATCCGGCGGGACGATCCCGACTATTTCTCCGTGTCCCTCATGAATTACCTTCTGGGGGGCGGAGGGTTCAGCTCCCGAATCACGCAGCGGGTCCGCTCGGACGAGGGACTCTCGTACAACCAGGGTAGCTATTTCGCCACGCCGGTTCTGTACGAGGGAGACTTCCGGGCCTATTTCCAGACCAAATCCTCGACGGTGGCTTTCGGAACCGCCATTATCCTGGAGGAGATCGACCGCATTCGGGAAGAGCGGGTGGATGAGGAAACGCTCGGGAACGCCAAGGAGAACATCCGGAGCATGTTGGTCAACAACTTCGTGGACAGATGGACGACCGTGAGAACCTTTGCCCTGGACTTCCTGACGGCCCGCCCGGCGGATTTCTGGCAGACGTATGAGGCGCGCTACGAGGCGGTATCGGCCAAGGACGTGCGCGACGCGGCGAGGAAGCACCTCCACCCGGAGGAGATGGTGTTCCTGGTTGTGGGCAATGCCGAGGACATCAAGAACGCCACGACGGAAAGGAGCCCGGCAACGATCGCCGATTTCGGGCGAATCGTCGATCTGCCTCTCCCGGATCCTTTGACGCTCGAACGGTAGGGGAGAGGTCTCCGGTCCCGCGGGGGCGGGGCGTTCAGGAAACATCCGAGTGGAGGGTTCGCGGAGTCCCCGTGCCGGCGGAATGAAAGCGGGGAGATGCGCGTGTCGTGCCGTAATTCCCTAGGTTCGTGTTTTTCTCGGTTCCATCCCTTCGTCGCCTATCCCAGTTGCTCGTCGGCGATGCGGACGGCCCATTCCTCGGCGTAGTACCGATTCCAGATGGGGTCGGCCAGCTCCTTCAGCCGCTCGTCGAACTCGCGCATGCGGACCCGGTATTCGGGATCCTCGAGGGCGAGTCCAGCGTTTTCCTCTTCGGGTTTGGCCTCCTCTGTCAGGATGTTCTCCCTGAAGTTGTCGTAGTGGTCCCGAATGGAGCAGGGCATCAACAGATTCCCGATCTTCACTCCATCCTGAAGGGGCCTCTGGGGGTGCCCCTGGTAGGAGCACTGCCAGTTGCGGCCCCGGACCATCATGGGGGAGTCCAGGGCGTCGGTGATGGTTTTCCCGCGAGCGAAGAGATCCTGGACGGTCTGTTCGTAGTACGGGACGAACACGCAGGGCATGATCTTGCCGTCCCAGTCGACGTAGATGTAGCCGTCCTGCTTGCCGTACGCGATGCATCCGTCCGCGAGGATCCCACTGTTCCAGAAATCGGCGATCGTGTACTGCTTCTCGACCGTGCATTTGAGGATTCGGTCGCGAATCGCCAGGCGCTGCTCCGGCGTGATCATGAGATCCATCGTATCTCTGGCCAGGCCGATGGGCATGAGGTGGAAGGACCACATGTAGAGGCTGCCCTGCTCCTCGAACCAGAAATCGTAGAACTCGTCGCCGGCCAGAATCCCCGCGTTCTCGAGCGTGGCCGTCACCGAGGTCCCGAAGGGGACTCCGTGGCGACGCAGCGTCTCCTGGGCCTTCAGGATTCTCGTGAAGGTCCCTTTGCCGCGCCGGGCATCGGTCTCCCTTTCGTAGCCCTCCACGGAAATCGCCGGCGTCACGTTTCCCAGCTCGGCCATTCGGGACGCCGCCTCGTCGTCGATCAACGTGCCGTTGGTGTAGTACATGAAGTACATGTCTCGATACGTCTCGAAAATGTCGAACACGGTCCGCCCGTTGTCGCGGTACATGAGAGGCTCGCCGCCGGAGAGAACGACGAAACCGGCGTTCCACAAGTCACGAACTTGCCCGACGATCCTGTCGAAGATCTCGAACGGCAGCTTCGAAATCGTCTGATTCTCGCACGCGGCGTAGCACCCCTTGCACCGGAGATTGCAGGCGTTGGTCGGTGAGATCACAATGAAGGACGGAGGCTCCATCCCGCGTTCCTTCTTGAACGTCTGCCGTAGGGCGGCGTTCTCCTCGCTCGTGTGGCGCGTGAAGAGAGGGAAGAAGTTGATGAGAGCCTTCTGAAGGTAGTCCGAGGAGATGTAGCCTCGATCCAGGTTCCGGCAACTGCCCCGAAGGATGCTCGAAATCCACCGCAGCTTCTCTTCCTGTATAAACGCGGGGTGCTGGAGGGGATCCTTGCGGACGAGGAGGTCTTCGAGCTTGGACTCAAAGATCCCCACGGCGCCGCGGCGCAGCCTCTTTGACGTGATCGCCGTCTTCACGGCATTGAAAAGGATCCGTTCCATCTTTGTCATCGATCCCCTCCTCCTGGATCATTTTGCCCGTCCCCAGTCCTCCCCCCATCAATAATCACAAACTGTGCCAATCTCGACGGCGTATTCCCAACGAGTTAGGTGATTCTATGCGGAAGCTTCGCAACGTTTCTGTTGCAGTGTTGCGCGACGTATGCTACGCTAGTTGCGTGGGCGGTCCACTGGGGGGATCCGGCCTTTGAAGGCCCCAAGACGAGGATGGAGACATGAACGAAGCGATGAAGGAATTCGCCTCCCTCTTCACCGTTGATCCGGGAAAGGGAGCCATTCATCTGTTTGGTGAGAGAATGGCCATCTTCAACACCGAAGCCCTGGGTCTCTGCCGGAAGGAGCTCATTGAGACCCTGGGGCCGGAGAAAAGCCGGCACGTTCTCACCCGCATCGGGTTCGTATTCGGACTGCACGACTATGAGGTGCTCAAGCGAGTTCTTCCCCAGGCCGAGGTCCTCTCCCTCGCCGGGATGACCAAGCGGCTCTTGAGTCTTCAGGGCATGGCCGGCATGGACGACATGGTGGCCACCGGGTCACTCACGGACGACGGCGGCCAGCAAATGATCATCGAATGGCAGAACTCCATAGAGGCCGAGCTGCAGCTTGCCCAGCTGGGACCGTCGGAAGAGCCGTCGTGCTCGATGATGACGGGCTACGCGTGCGGGTACGCGAGCGCGCTCCTCGACAGGAGGGTGCTTTTCATCGAGACGGAGTGCATGAGCCAAGGGGCCGCGCGCTGCCGTGTGGTCGGGCGACTCGATGAAGGCTGGGGCGACGAGGCCAACCTGGTCCGCAGCCATCTTCATCCCATCGATCTGGAGGCGATCCTGCGGGATCTCGCAGAGACCGTTGAGGCACAGCAGGCCACCCTCCGGAGGAGCGAAGCGGAACTCACCCGCCTGCGGCTGAGCGCCAGACCTTCCTTCAGTTTCTCCCACATCATCGGCGAAAGCCACGCGATGCGGCAAGCCCTCTCCGTGGCCGAACGCGCCGCCAGGTTCGACACGACGGTGCTGGTCCAGGGGGCGAGCGGGACGGGCAAGGAGATGCTGGCCCGCGGCATTCACCGGGCGTCCGGCCGCAAAGACGGGCCCTTTATCGGCGTCAACTGCGGCGCGCTGACCGAGACGCTCCTGGAGAGCGAGCTGTTCGGATACAAACGGGGAGCCTTCACCGGAGCCGAGAAGGATTCGGAGGGGCTCTTTCGAGCTGCGAGCCGGGGGACGATTCTCCTGGACGAGATCAGCGAGATTTCCCCCGCGCTTCAGGTCAACCTGTTGCGGGTCCTGCAGGAGAGGGAGGTCCGTCCCGTGGGCAGCGCCACGCCCGTTCCCGTCGACGTCCGTGTGATCGCGGCCACCAACCGAGACCTCAAGGAGAGGGTCTTGAAAGGTCTGTTTCGGGACGATCTTTTCTACCGTCTGAACGTCATCTCGCTGCGCCTGCCCTCCCTGAGGGAGAGGGAGAACGACGTGCTTCTGCTGGCCGATCATTTTCTCACGGCGTTCTCGAAGAAACACGGTCGTGACGTCCAGGGGTTCACGGCCGGGGCGCGGCGCGCCCTTCTCTCGGCCCGGTGGCCGGGGAACGTCCGCCAGTTGCAGAACGCTATCGAGCGAGCGGTGATCCTGGGAGATGGCCCCGTGGTCGACGTCGTTCACCTGCCGGGCGATCTCATCTCATCCGCCGTGGACGATTCTCCGGTGGGGTATCTCTCCGAGGCCGCCTTCGGCATCCGTTCCGCGGAGGAGCCGGAGGCGAGGGAGATCCTGGCGGTCCTGGCGCGATGCGGCGGGAGCCGGACTCGAGCCGCTGCCGCTCTTGGTGTCGCGCGCAGCACCCTGTGGAGACGGATGAAAAGACTGGATCTGTGCTAGTTCAAGAGGAAACGGCATGGAATCGGGACAGCGGACTCTACGGGTGGGAAGAACCCGGGTACGCCTGGGTCGGGGCAAGGCTTTCGGCTCCGGTGAGCACGAAACCACGAGAAGCTGTCTCCACGTGCTAGAGCATCTCGCCCCCGCCGAGGGAGCCGCCGTGCTCGATGTCGGATGCGGCACGGGGATCCTGGGAATCGCGGCGCTCAAGCTGGGGGCCCGCTCGGTCGTGGCGTTCGACACCGATCCCGACGCGCTGGAGACCACCCGGGTCAACGCCGGTCTCAATGGTGTTTCCGGTCAAATGACGCTCTTTCTGGGGGAGGTCCACGCCCTTCGCAACGTCCGCTTCGATCTCATCCTGGCCAACCTCTACGGAGATCTTCTGCTCGCTTCCATGCGTTCCCTGGCGTCCCTCTTGATTCCCGGGGGCCACTTCCTGATGTCGGGGATCCGGTGGGAGGACAGGTTCGAGCTGGAAACGTCCGTTGGTCGGCAGGGTCTGAGCATCCGGAAGGTCTTCATGCTGCCGGAGTACGTGACGGTGCTTGCCCGGGCCGGCCGCGATTGAGCCTACGTCTCGGAGGATCAACCCGCCAGGAGAACCGCGATTCCGATGAAGGCAACCACCGTGCCGAGGATGGCGCGCGGGGACACCCGCTCATTCAGCTGCCAGTAGGCAAGGGGGAGGATCAAGACGGGAGGAAGCGCCATGATGGTGGCCGCGACGCCCAGACGGGAGTATTGGATCGACACGAGAGAGAGCCAGATTCCCAGAGCGGCTCCAACGATGATGGCGCCGAACAGCGGTGCCAGAGCCTCGCGAGTGAAGATCGCACGAATGATTCGAGGCGCTCGGCCGCTCAACAACGAGACGCCCCACATCGTCGCGGCGGCGGCCACCATGCGGATGAGCGTGGCCGAGATGGCGGGAAAGTCTCCGGCCATTCCCTTTTTCGCCGCGACGAGTCCCAGCGCCTGACCCAGTGCGCCGGCGACGGCGAAGATTACCCCTCGAGCGTAGCGCTTCGGTCGCCCGGCGTCTTGCCCGTTGCCTCTCTCCATCACGACCCAGCCGATCCCCGCCACGGCGATGAGGACGCCGGTGAGTTCCAGCGGCAGGAGCCTCTCCCTCAGGAAGATCCAGGCGGCCGTGGTGCTCAGAATGGGCACCAGGGACATGATCAGAAGCGCGAGCCGGGGGCCGATGAGGGCAAAGGCATTGAACAGGAAAGAATCCCCGAGAACCAGGCCGATTACGCCGGAGAGGGCCAACCATCCCCACCGGTAGGACTCCACGTCCACGGGAAACCCGCGCCCGCACGTTACCAGGTGGATCCCCACCATGAAAGGAAGGGCCAGGATCACCCGGGCATGATTGACGGTCACGCCCCCGATGAGGCTGGACGCGCGCGTGAAGAACAGGGCGCTGACCGTCCAGCAGATCGCCGTGCCGAAGGCGGCCAGTTCCCCGATGCCTGTAAGGGTCATTGCTCTCCGACGGTTCCATTGCTTCGCTGCTCGGCTGCTTCGCGTGGATTATACACCAATTCGGGGCGGGCGGTTCGTGAATAATTCAACCTAGGCGGGTACGGGTCCGTCCGGGGTGATTCGGCCGTCCATCATGTGAACGATGCGTTTGGACTCCCGAGCGATGGAGGCATCATGGGTGATGATGATGACGGTCCGACCTTCTTTCCAGAGGTTGTGAAACAGATTCAGAATCTCTCTCCCCGAGCCCGAGTCCAGATTGCCCGTCGGCTCATCCGCCAGAATAATGGCCGGAGCATTGGCCAGGGATCTCGCAATGGCAACCCGCTGCATTTCTCCCCCCGAGAGCTCGCCGGGTTTATGATCCAGGCGGTCGCCGAGCATCACCAGATCCAGCAACTCCGAAGACCTCCTCCTCCGTTCGCCGGCCGTCGTCCCCCGGAAAATCATGGGCATCTCGACGTTCTCCCGGGCGGTGGCATAGGGAAGAAGATTGAAATTCTGAAATACAAAGCCGATCTTTTCATTCCGGATTTCCGCCAGCCGGTTGTGGTGGAGTCCCTGGACCTCCTCGCCGTCCAGCACGTACGTCCCGGAGCTCGGTACGTCGAGACATCCCATGATGTTCATAAGCGTGGACTTACCGGAACCGGAGGGGCCCATGATCGAGATGAAATCCCCCCGCTCGAACTCAATGTCGATCCCTCGAAGCGCCTCCACTTCGATTTTGCCTGTATCGTACACCTTGGTGATGTTTGTCATCGAGATCATCCGTGCGGGTCCTCCTCCCGTTTACTCGTAGCGCAGAGACTCGGCCGGGTTGATGCGAGACGCCTTGCGGGACGGGAACAGTCCGGCCACGGTGCCGATCAGGCCCAGGATGCAAACCGTAATGAGGCCGATCTCCCAGGAAATCTCGGGCTTGCCCAGGAATTGAAGGCCCTCGTTCTCGATTTCGATTCCCTGGAGGACCGAGACAAGGGCGGCCGAGACGGCCAGGCCCACGGCGCCTCCGACGAAGGCGATCAGCAGGGATTCGATCAGGAACTGGTGCATCACGTTGGAGGGTTTCGCCCCGATCGCCATCTTAATTCCGATTTCCCGAGTCCGCTCCTTGATCGTCACGTACATGATGTTGGCGACCCCCACCCCGGCCACAAGCAGGGTCAGGCCGCCGATGACTCCGAGAAACACCTGAATGCCCATCATCATGTTGGACATGGATTTCTGACTTTCGATGGCGTCCCAGATGGAGAGAGCGGACTCGTCCGTCGGGTCAAACTGATGTTTGGTGCCGAGGACGCGATAGATCTCCCGCTCGACGCTCTTGCGCGCCTCCGGGTCCTTGGGCTGGTACACGAAATTGCCGAAGTACGATCGCTGGGCGAATAGCGTCTCCATCGTGGTGAGGGGGATCGCCGCCTTGTCCACGTCGGGCCCCGAATACATGCCCATTTGCAGTTTCTCCTTCATCACGCCGATGACCGTGAAGGGCATCCGGTCGATGACAATCTGTTCCCCAACGGCCTGGCGATCTCCGAAGAGTTCTTCTCTCAACTTCGATCCGAGGAAGACGACTCTCCGTTTTCTCTCCATGTCCTCTCGGTCGAAGAAACGCCCCCCCCGCTCGGCGATCCAGTTGCGCATCAGGCCGAATTCGGGGTTGACCCCCACCATATGGCGGCTGACGCTCTTGGCGCCGTGGGTGATCGGGGTTCCCCAGCGGCTGTACTCCCCGCTGATCCTCCGGATTCCCGGGATCCGCCGCCGCAGAAGGTCGATATCCTCGTCCGAAAGACGAACCGGGCGTCCCCTGGGTAATCCCTTGTAAGGGAGACTGGTCTGCCCTCCCCATACGATCACCAGGTCCTCGCCGAGTCCCTTGCGGGCCCTGAGAATCTGGTCTTTCATCCCCTCGCCGAAGGCCAGGAGCAGGACAATGGAGAGGGTTCCCCAAGCAATGGCGGCGACCGTCAGGGCGATCTTCTTTCGCTGTACCTTGAGCTCGCGGCCATAGTACCTAAGGAGGAAGATGCTTTTCATCGCTTACCTGCCCGCCGGATCCCGGCTAGGGTTTGAGGGCTTGTACAGGGTGTAGCGACGCGGCCCGCCGGGCCGGGAAATAGCCCGAGATCATGCCCACGAGAAACAGCAGGCCGGCGGCGGCCATGGCTACGAACGAAGACACCCGGGGCACGCCCACGTATTCCTCGAGATGAAACGCGGGAAACACCGCCACGATTCCCCAGGAAATCAAGAACCCGACGGCGCCTCCCGCGACCGTGATCGTCAACGTCTCGGCCACGAACTGCCAGAGGACATACCGCCGCTTGGCCCCCAGGGCCATCTTGACGCCGATCTCACGCGTGCGCTCCTCGATGACCACATTCATGATGTTGGAGACGCCGATGCCCCCCACGATGAGCGTGAAAGAGCCGACCACGCCCAGGAACATCCGCATTCCGTAGAACAGCGCGTTGAACATCTTTTCCATTTCCGATGTGTCCCAGGTCATGAAAGCTTCCCGATCCTCAGGATCGAAACGGAAACGGCGGGCGTAGAACCCGTACATCTTGTCGACAACGCCCTCCCCATCCAGTCCCTCTCGCGGCTTAAAGACGAAGTTGTTGACGTACTGCGATCCATAGAGAGATCGATAGGTCGTCCAGGGGATGAACAGCTTGTCGTTGTCCCGTCCGCTGTAGCTGGAGTCCTGTTCCTTGGGAATGAGAACGCCGATGACCAGAAAAGGGACCGAATCGATGAAGACGTGCTGCCCGATCGGATCCTGATCCGCGAACAACTCGTTCTTGAGTTCATCCCCGAGAAACACGACACGCCGCTTGTCCTCGATATCGGTGGGATTGAAGAAGCGCCCTCCCATCTGAGGCACGACCCACCGCATGGGCCCGTAATCGGGGTCGACGCCGTGCAGCCGCTTCAGGAGGATGTTCTCGCCGTGCTTGACCTGAACCTGCCAGTTCGTGTACTCGGGGCTGGCGTATTGGATTTCGGGGATTTCCTTCTTGAGCAGGATGACGTCCTCCGGCTTGACGCGAATCGCCCGGCCCCGCTTGAGCCCCTCGAAAGCCTTCGCCGTCCTGGCGGGCCACACGATGACGATTCTCTCGCCCAGCGCCCGGGATTGCGCGGCCACGTTTCTGTGAAGACCCTGACCGAAAGCCAGAAGGAGGATGATGGCGGTCGTTCCCCAGACGATTCCGAACACGGTCATCAGGGTGCGGAACTTCTGAGACCGGACGTCCCTCCAGAGCTGCCCCAGGAACATCAGGAGGTGCATTACTCGATCTCCTTGGGAGGTTGTTCGACGACCCGATCCCCCTCCTCCAGACCTTCCACGATCTCAACCTGCAGGCCGTCGCTGAGGCCCGTGACCACGATCTTTCTTGAAATCACGCCGTGGGCGCCCTCCACCTCAACATAGGTGCTGTCCGCGTCAAAGTGAACCAGCCGCTCGGGCGTGACGAGAACATCCGACTTTTCCTGGATGATGATGTCGGCATTTGCCGAATACCCGGCCCGGAGAGGTTTGTCCCCGCTGGAGATGATGTGGATTTCCAGGTCGAAGAGAGTGGTGTTCTCCTCTTTCTTCGCCTGGGGGCTGATTCGATACAGGATCCCCTCCACGGGTTGGTCCGGAAGAGCGCCGACCTTGATGCGGACCGGCATGCCCTCGTAGAGCTTTCCAACGTCGATTTCATCCACGGTGCCCGTGAAAATGAGATCATCCATGTCCGCCAGGGTGAAGAGGGCGGTGCCGGCTTGGTAGGAGGTGAGGGGAACCACCGGATCACCTTCGTCGACGAACCTCTCGAGCACGATGCCCGCGATGGGCGACTTGATGACGTTCTCGATGTCCCGGTTGGCGATTCGCGTTCGACCGTCTTCAATCAGGGCCAGCTTCTCTTCGGCCAGCTGTTTCCGGAGGCGGCTCTCCCGGAACTCGCTCTCCGCCTGGTCGTATTCCCTTTGGGACACCAGCCCTTTACTTAGGAGACTCTGAACGCGGGCGAAGTTCGATTCGGCCGTTTCGAAGACGACGGTTGCGATCTCCATCGATCGTTTCGCGTCCGCGTATTCTACGGGAGTGGGGTCGGGCGCGATGCCGACGAGGATCTGGTCGATGGCGACCCGGTCTCCCATCTCGACGAAGACATCTCTCACGATTCCCGGAATCTTAGACTTCACGTCGATCCGGTGCTTCGGGCCAATCTCTCCAATGGCCAACGCCTTGTCGACAATGGTGCCTCGCTCGACGGGGAACGTCTTGATCCCGTTCTCATCTTTGCTTCCCTTGCCGTTCCTCACGGCGAGGAGCACGACCACCGCGGCCACGAGGACAAGCAGAACAATACCGACCTTCTTCATAACGATCCTCTCTCTGCGACTCCACAAAAAGCAGGGACGATCTCGGATGTGTTCAACCCGGAATACGTGCGGGACGGGCAGGGGTTCTCCCGCATCCATCTCCATGAGGGTATACGAAACCGGGGCGGCCCGGTTTCGCCCGGATACGAGGAAAGATCCGGGCTCGCCAAGGGATTCTACCGACAGTTCGCCCGGAACGCAAGCTTGCATTCGGGTAGGGCAACGGAGAAGAAGAGAAACAGGGAGGCCGGCACGTGAGGCCCGCCCCGGATCGAGCTTGCGGTTTTTTGCCTCAACGGGGCCGTTTTCTCGAGGGGTGGCCGGGGCGCGGTACTTGAGGGCCGGCGTCCGCCCGGCCCCTCCGGACGGCCAACAGAGCCGGAAGGGTCGCCGGAGCCGGCCGAGCGGCGGAGGTTGGTCTACAGGCCCGAAGGGGACGTGCCGATGGTACGGTAGGATGCAGGCTCAGGGAGAGGGGCGTGCTCAACGAAGGCACTTTTGGCCGCGTGGCCCGCCTCTGGCCCCCCTTTTTCTGATCCGCACAGGGTTACCTCTTCCGTCGAAAGGGAGGACGCGAATGCAGCGAACACAAACCACTCCTTCGGCCGGAGTCGGCACCAGCACTGCTCTTGACTCCGAACAGGCCGGGGCCGAGGCGGCCAAGACCGCGATGGAACATCTCGAAAGCGGGTCCTGCGATTTCGTTCTTGTCTTTGGCGGCATGGGCTACGAACACCGCGGTCTACTCCGGGGAGTCCGCTCGGTTACCGGAAACGCGCCGCTGGTCGGGTGCTCGACCCAGGGAGTCGTCGGCTCCCGGTGGGCGAGGGAATCGCCCAGGGCCGTTGCCGTCATGGCTCTGCGGTCCCGCGATCTCACCTTCACGCACGGCGTCTGCGAGGGGCTCAGCCGGGACTCCTATGAGGTTGGACGAAAGATCGGGAGAGATCTCCTTGCCTCGCCTCCCGATCATCCCGTGGTTCTGTTCTGCGTATATGATCCGCTGACGGGCGTCAACGTCGATCGGCTCCTCGGGGGTCTCGAGAGCGTTCGATCGATCCCCGTCGTCGGCGGTGCGGCCTCTCAGCCCTGGGGTCGGTTTGTGGAAACGCGGCAGTACTTCGACGGCGAACCGCTTCAGGACGCGGCCGCCTGCGTTCTGGTGTCCGGTGCGGCCACGGCGGAAATCGGCGTCACCCATGGAGCGGTTCCGCTGGGGATGGAGGCGACCATCACCCGAGCGGAGGGCAACATCATCTATGAGATCGACGGACGTCCGGCCTACCGGGCATGGAGAGATCAGGTGTCCGCGCAGGACGACTTTTCCACCGAAGACACCGCGCAATGGGCCATTGGGATTCGCCCGGCGGAGATTCTCCAGGGTGACTATGAAGGATGTGTGACGCGTTCTCTGTTCAAGGTGGACCCTGAGTCGGGCAGCATCTACCTCCAGTCGGAAATCCCCGAGGGATCTCGAGTCGTGTTTCATCGCCGGACCTTCGAAGCCGTCATCGATCGGGCCGCCCGCATGGGCGAGCGCCTGGGACAGCGAATCGGAGATCGGTCGCCCTATTTCGCACTGAGTTTCGAGTGCGGCGCGCGGTCGAGTCCCTTCTTAGGACATCCGGGTGCTCTGGATGAGCTCTGCCGGGTCCAGGCCGCCATCGGCGCCGCCAGCGGCGCAGAGATACCCTGGCTGGGGATGTACGCCTGGGGTGAAATCGCTCCCCTGGGAGGCCGAAACTACTTTCACAATTACACGTTTCCCGTCTGTGTGCTGCTGCCGGATCGGTAGGCGGTGTTTCGGGTACAAACCATGAATCCTTCAGCAAACAAGGTCGAAGTCGAAAGGCTCCAGGCTCAGGTCGAGGATCTCGAGAATCACGCGAGGGCTCTCCTGGTTGCCGAGCGGCGCGCCTATGAGGCCAAAGTCAGTCTGGGTCGGCAGCTGGAGCTTCTTCAGAAAGTCAACGAACTCGGGAAGATCCTTTCCGCCACCAGCGGTCCGGCCGACATCCTCAGGCAGGCCATCGAATTCATGGTCAAGGAGTTCTCCTACGAGGCGGGGGCCGTCTTGCTGCTCGACGGAAGTCTGAAGAAAGCGTCGACGGTGGTGGCGGTCGGCGGAACGGGATCCGCTCCCGAGTCATTTGACGTGAGCCATCTGAAGCGAGAGCAAAGTGTACTCTGGGCGGCGCTCGCCGAGAACCGTCCGGTCCTGGTCAACGGAAATCTCGAGCCGGGGGATCCCGCTCGGGGTTTCGGTCTGGAAGATCTCTTCGTATTCCCGTTGGGAGTGGAGAGGTCCATTCCCACCGGGCTCTTCCTCCTGGGCAACACTCCCGACACCGGAGTCTACTACAGGGCGGTCAAGGATAGTGACGTCGCCCTCCTTTCCAACATTGCGGGACAGATGGCCCTCATGTTGGAAAAGGCCGAACTGTACGAGCACCTCCAGAAGGAAAAGGATGAACTCGAACGGGCGCAGATGGAACTGCGCAGCGTGAACGAGAGCCTGGAGGCGCGGGTTCGGGAGAAAACACAGGCTCTTCACGTCTCCATGGAAAAGCTCGAGGAGTCGAGGTTCCAGCTGGAAGAGTACAGCCGGGAACTCGAAGCGCAGGTGGAAGAGCGCACGTTGCGGCTGAGGGAATCCGAGCAGATCTACCGAAGCGTCATGGCCAATTCCAAGGCCGGCATGGCGGTGTACCGGGATGGATTGATTCTCGAAGTGAATCCGGCTTTGACCGAAATCGTGGGTGAGCACCTGGAGGGCCGCAATCTGTCCTGCTTCGCTTCACGGGTGGCGGATCCCACGCGGAGAAATGACCTCAACCGGGTTCTGAGCAACGAGCCGTTCGACAACGGCAACGCCGACGGGAGTTTCGAGGCCCAGGCGAAGCGCGGTGACGAGGAACGGATCTGGAACATCAGTGCCTTTCCGCTGGACTCCGAGAACAGACTGTTCGGGTTGCTCGTGTTGGATACCACGGAGTCCCGTCGGGTCGAGGAACAGCTGTTCGGGTCTCAGAAAATGGCGAGTCTCGGCAACCTGGCTGGCGGAATCGCTCACGAGTTCAACAACATTCTGGTGGGCATTCTGGGGAATGCATCGCTGCTCAAGACCCGCATTCCGGAGGAGAGCGGGTCGGGAAGCCTTGTCGATACGATTGAGAGTTCTGCGCTCCGGGCCGCCGAACTGGTGCAGCAGCTCCTGGGATTCGCCCGAAAAGGCAAGTACCGATCCGAATCGATGGATCTCAATGCGGTGGTCAGGGACACCCTGGAACTGGCCCTCCGTTCCTTCGGTCCGGGCATCGACATTCGAATGGATCTGGTGCCCGAGGTGTGTCCGGTGGAGGGAGACGCGACTCAGATCCAGCAGGTTGTTATGAATCTGGCCCTGAACGCGAAGGAGGCGATCGGAGAGAGCGGTGTTCTCGTGGCGAAGACCCGGTTGCTGACCCTCAACGAAGAGGAGGCCCGAACCATTCCAGGCTTGCATGCGGGCCGCTGGGCGAAAATCGAGATTCAGGACACGGGTCCCGGCATCGATGAAAACACGAGGCGGGTAATCTTCGAACCTTTCTTCTCCACGAAGGGCTCCGGGGCGACGGGGCTCGGCCTGCCCATGGTATACGGAATCGTCACCAACCACGGGGGGGCGGTCGACGTTCGGAGCGAGCCCGGAAAGGGAACGTCGATGCTCGTTTATCTCCCCCTGGCGGGGCCGAAGGACCGGTCGGCCCCCTCGGCGAAAGAGAATCGAGTTCGGCCGAAGGCCAGCATTCTGGTGGTCGACGACGAGGAGATTCTCCGGCGGATGTGCCGGGATGCGCTGACCGAGTTTGGGTATGACGTTCACACGGTCGGAAGCGGGGACGCGGCCTGCGAGTACATTCGCACAGGACACTCGGCCGATCTCACGCTTCTCGATCTGGCCATGCCAGGGAAGAAGGCGGAGGACACCTTCCGGGAGCTTCGTCGGATGTGCCCGAAGATGAAGATCGTCATCTGTTCCGGAAGCGACGAAAGCGAGTGGCCCGAATCACTTTCGAAGGCCGCGGTACACGGGTCCTTCTCAAAGCCCTTCACTTGCCATGAACTCCGGGCCGCCGTTGAGCACGCGCTTTCGGACGCCTCGGTTCCCCAAACCGAGCCGACGTTGCTCAAAGACTCGTCCTAGCTGCGTCTACCCTCCGCCGTCCTGCAATCTCCCGGGAACCGGGATCTCGGCCTCCATCTTCGACACGCCGAGCGACAGCCGCCCGACATTGATGGGGGTCCGGAGAACGGCCTGGTGGAAGCCTCCCGGTGGATCCGCCAGGTCCATATCGAACCTCCTCTCCAGGACCGTCCACAGAAAGCGGTTGATCCGCATGGGAGAACGCAGGATCAGGCAGCGGCGTCCCTTCCGGAGTTCTTCGACCAAGAAGTCCGACACGTCGTGCGCCTCTTGCTCCAAACGATCCTCATTCATCATGAGCGCCGACTCGTCGAGACTTCCCAGGTGGGCGGCCATTTCCGCGGGAAACGATACGAGGACGCGGGGTTGCCCCCGGGCCATGAAGTGGTATTCCGTCGAGGCGCGTGCGAAACCGGTGCAGACGATGATGTCGTAGGGACGGGTCAGCGCTTCCGCGTGTTCGGCGATCTCTCGGTCACCGGCCCGCCGGTTGGATCCGTAGTAGGGAACGAGGGTCAGCAGGGACAGTGTGGTGAACAGGGCAAGCGCCGCAGCGGCCACCGCACGCCTTCTCATTCGCAATCCGCCGGCGGTGAGCAGAATGAGAAACACCGGATAGACGACCGTGTCCGTACGACCCACGGCGTACACGGGCTGAACGACCCAGGAATAGAGAAACGGGAGGAAGAGGGGAACGATGAACGCGAGAGCCGGTAATTGCCCGCGCAGGGAGGTGGGTTCGCTTCGGTCGTTCGCTCCGCCGCGGCGTGGCGCGATTCCCATGATCAGAAACGCCAGGGCCAGAAGAGGAGACCACACCCGGGCCCAGGCCAGCCCGCCGAGGTCCGTGTAAGACGGCAGGAAGCCTCCGGGTACGAAGGCTTCCAGGGTTCGATACAGGGCGGCCCACGGCGGATAGGTGCTCCAGAAAAACTCGAACCAGCTGTAGTGCGTAGGGTTGCGAAGCTGCTGGTAAAGCACCGGTAGCCACGGCACGACCAGGAGCGGGATGATGGCCTGCCAGAGCAGCCATCGGCGGAAGGTCGTGGAAGGCCGGCGCACGCCCCACCAGAGGAGCGCGGCCGAGATCCACACGAAGATTCCGACGTTGTGCGTGTGAACACAACACACGGCGATCGCCAGGTAGGCGGCCAAGGCGCCGCGTCCCCCCCGGCGGAGGAACCTCAGGGCCGACCAGAACAGAAGGACCGTGAGAAACGGCAGGAGCGAATACATTCGCACTTCCCGAGCATAGTAGATCGCCAGGGGAGCGACGGTGATGAGGCCCGAGGCCCACAGACCGGCCTTTCGCCCCGAGATTTCCCGGCCGAGGAGGTAGGTGGCGGGGATCAGGAGAGTTCCGAAGACGGCGGACAGAGATTTCACGGCCAGCGATCCCATCCCGAAGACCTGAATCCAGAAGTGGAGGATGAGGTAGTAGAGAATCGGAGAGGAATCCAGGCGAAGGCGTTGGACGATTCCGGGAAGACTCTCGGCTGCGATGATGACGGAGTTGGACTCGTCGAGCCAGAGTCCCATTCCGCCGAGCCCGAAAAAGCGAAGCAGCGCGCCCGCCGCCGTGAAAATCGCCACCGCAGCGAGTGCGCGTTCACGATCTCGGTGATCCGCAGTCTCTTGCACTGCCCGCTCCGTTCGACGGAATCTCAGGGGCAGGGGTATCGTCCCCGGATCGGAAGCATGAGCCCCCCGCCGTCGCGCCGGGCCGGCGGGGACCGTGTGTGAATCTTTCGCGCTCACTGGATTCGGATAAAAAGCGCGGAATCCAAGTACGGGCGACTGTTGAAGAAGTGATCTTCGCGGTCCAAGGGTTCGTCGTGACGGTCCGCGTCCGGTGTGAGGGGGTGTTCAACAGCCCTCCGGCCCCGTCAAACAGGTCAAGGGTAACATAGACGGACGGTGGAAAGCCAGCTTTCGAGCTTTCCGGGGAATGCGGAGGCGGAAACAACACGGGGGTCAATCTCCACGACCGTCGACGACATCCTCCAGGTGTTTCTTCAGTCCTGCGAAGCGTTCCTCAAACTGGGGCGGAATTCCCTGGGAGAGTGCCCGAGCCACCTGTGAGAGGGCTTCTTGGGGTTTGCCCCGGGCGGAGGTGATGAGGGCCAGGTAGTACGAGAAGGTAGCCATTGTCCCCGGGTCGCCGGGAAAACCGCAGGATTGACAGATCGAGTGGAGGGCGGCCTCGGCGTTGTCCAGGCTCCGCTCGTGCCGGAGGCAGAATTCCACGAAAGCCACGCGCCGCGCCGGGTTTCGGGAGTCGGTGGCGTAAGCGGCCTGGAAGGCCTTCTCGGCATTGTCCAAGTCGCCGGCCGCCTCGTGCGCGGTTGCGAAGAGATGCCACAGGTCGGGCGTGCCGTCGGGAATGGAGGTCCGCAGTTTCTCCAGCTCGGTCAGGGCTTTCTCGGGACGGTTGCGATGAATGTGGATCCCCGCCATGGACAGTCTCAGGGCGTATTCTCCCGCCGGGATCTCTTCGATTCCCGCGGCCAGGATCTCGAGGGCCTCGCGATCTTTGTTCTCGATCGAATCGAGGATGGCCCCCAGGGAGAGCCGGGCATCCTGTCGTCGCGGGTCGCGTTGGAGCGCTTTCTGATAGGCTCTGCGAGCTTCGGCGGAGCGCCCGGCCATTTCGAGCGCCTTACCCCATTGTTCGTAGGTGATGGCCGATTGGGGCCGCTCATGCGTGGCCCGCTCGAGTTCCTCGGCGGCCGTTTCGAAGTCTCCCTCGATCAGGCTCATGAATCCCTTCTGGAAGTGGGCGCCGTAGGACCGAGCCTCCTCGGCGTCTTCGGGTCCCAGGGTATGGAGTGCCTGTTCGAACTCGATGATCTCTTGCGTGACTTCTTCCTCCCGAAGCTCCTCCTGCATCTGTTCTTCGTACTGCTGGTGCGACGCCTGGATATCGGATTTGACCCGGGCCCCAATAGCGGCCTCCAGCTCTCGAAGCTGCTCGTCGTACTTCCCCGGGTGTTCACGGGCGAAGTTGTGGGCGATCTCCAGCTGCTCCCGGGCGACGTCGGGCTCGCCGTCCTCCAGATGCTCGCCGATGAGACGGACGAATTCCCGAATCACGCGGTCGTCGGCCTGTTCCATCTTTGCTTTGAGCCGCGGGGCGGCGTCGGGATCCTTCTTCTCGCACTTTCGGAGGGCGGACCGATAGGCTTGCGCGGCACCCGCGAAGTCCTCCTGCTCCAGCAACCGATCGCCCTTGGCTTCGAGCTTCTCAAATGAACTTCCAAAGAGACCCATGAGAACCCTCCGTATGGATTTGCGTGATACGTAGATTCTAGTGTGCGAAGAAGGATCCGTAAATCGTAAATCGAGCGGGTTTGAGAATGAACGGCCGGGGGCTGCAAGGGGGTACCGTTTCGCAATCCGCTGCTGCATGCAGGCGTATTGGATACGGGATGAGGGATGGCGGGTGACGTCTCCGGGAACACTCCGTAATTGTCACGAGACCGTTGAACGCGTATGATGGGCGGGGAAGACATGGAGAGGAAGACCCGCAATCTCCCGTTTCAGCGTGACCGGCGATGAGTGAGCGACCCAGCAGATTCGACTTCGGAGACTCGGCCGCTTCGTACGACGAGTGGTACGGCACAAGCCTCGGCCGCACCTATGATCTCTATGAAAAGCGAGCGATCGAACGAGTGCTTCCGGACCCGGCCACCGGGAATCGGTTGCTCGACATCGGCTGCGGGACCGGGCATTGGAGCGCCTTTTTCAGCCGGAGCGGCTTTGTCGTGAACGGGGTGGACGTCTCTCCGGAGATGATCGAGATTGCCCGCCGGAGGCGCATCCACAACGCATCCTTTGAGGTAGCCGACGCCCACGCGCTTCCCCTTGAAGACGGGCGCTTTGACGTCACCGTGGCCATTACAGCCCTTGAGTTTGTTCGCAACGCCGAGGTGGTGGTTCGGGAAATGGCGCGCTGCACCCGTCGCCCCGGCGGGGTTCTGCTGGTCGGCGTGCTCAATGCGTTGGCCGCCGTCAACGTAGGGAGAAAGGCGGATGCGCGGCCGCCCTACGTGGATGCGCGGTTCTTCTCGCCGGAGGAGTTGAAAGCGCTCCTGGTTCCCTTTGGAAAGACCCGGGTCGCGGCTACCACGTTCGTCCCTCGCTCAGCGTGGGCCGTGCCGCTCGCTCCGCTTACGGATCTTCTAGGCCGCGTTTTCGGAACCCCGCACGGCGCGTTCGTCGTAGGGCAGGTCCTGCTATAGGTTCTGCGCTTGACAGGCTTCCAACGCTCTTCTTCGGAATCGGCCGTCTACTCTCGAATTCCTTGTTTTCCCGCAGAGAGGGGTTCGGCTTCAGCCGAACCCCTCTCTCTGCTGGCAGGTCCATCAGCACTTACTTCAACATGATCATCTTCTTGGTGAGGATCTTGCCGCCGGCCGTCAACCGGCAGAAATAGATGCCGGAAGATGCCTCCACCCCGCGGGTATCACGGCCCTCCCAGTGCGCGGCGTGGGTGCCGGCCTTGTACAGGCCGTCGGCCAGGGTTCTCACCAACCGCCCGTGAACGTCGTAGACCGAGAGGTTCACGGCCGTGTCCTCGGGCAGTGCGAAGACGATCTCGGTTACCGGATTGAATGGGTTGGGCGAGTTCTGCGAAAGCGCCACTTCCGTGGGGTGCCGCCTTGTCCGATCCGCCACGTCGGTGGCATCGGTGATGGTGAAGTCGGCATCGCTCATGTCGCTCGCCGAGTTGCCGCCCCCGTCCCAGGCGTCGATCCGAATTCGGCACGTGGTCGCATCCACGTCCACCACCGGCCAGACGTACACGGAGTCGTTGACCTCTCCCATCGCCAGGGTGTCCGGGAAAGTGAGACCGCTGTCATAGGACAGGAAGATGTTGACGGCGGTCACGCCCTCATTGTCCTCGGCATGCCAGAGGATCGGGTAGTCCGTCGTGCTCTCCAGCTCCTCGCCGCCGTTGGGATCGAGTACAACCACCGTGGGCGGCTCGGTGTCGCCGGGAAGCGGACACGCGAGGATCTGAAAGTCGTCCACACCCGCCTCCACGATGGATCCCCCGCCGGCGTCCTCGGCCACGAAGCGGACCAGAACCTGCGTCGTGAGGTCCACGTAATCTCCGATGTTGAATTGCTGGAAAGCCCAGCTGCGATTCGAGACATTCGTCGTCTCCAGATTCTCCCAGCTGCCCCCTCCGTCATCGGAAATGTCCACCTTCCATACGTCCGTGCCGGGCTCGCTGCCCGTGTCGTTGGTGTACCAGCGATAGTAGGATACCAGAGCGCTCGAGTAATCGGAGAGGTCGATCGTGGGCGAGAAGAGCGTGGTCTTGCCGCCGTCGACGTCGTTGTCGCCCTGAGCTGCGCCCACAGGGGATTGCCCGGTGATGTAACACTGAGTTCCGGGAGCGACCGTGTGGTCGTCCTCCGGCTGGACCTGGTGGGTGCCGTCGTTGGTGCCGTTGGGATCGCACCGTTCCCAGATCCCGGTCGTGGCGCCGTCGTCACCGGCGCCGACCGTCCACCCCAAATCCGACTCGAGGTCATCGGCGAAGGCGGCCGTGTAGGTGATCTGGAAGTCGTGGTACGCCCCGGGAGCCAGATTCGGATCCGTCTCCCGATTGTGGGCGGTGTCGACGGCCAGGATGTAGTAGCTCACCACGGTTCCGCAGGTTTGTGCCGGGATGTCGGCGCGATACTCGTCGGGTGTTCCCGTACTCCACATCTGGATCGGTTCCCAGTCGCCGAAGGTCTTGAAGACGACGAAGAGAGAATCCGGATCCAGCGGCGCGGCCGTCGTCGTGATCTGGGCGACGACCGGGTATGGATGTGTAGCATCGCCCGTATCGGCCAGCGGTGTGTGGGTGATGAAAATCACCGGCGGCTGCTCGGGAGTGGCGCTCACCTCGTTCGAAAAGATACTGGGGTTGCCGTCGGTGTCCACGGCCTTGATGCGGTAGTGGTACGTGCTGTCGTTCTGGACGGCCGGGTCGAGGTACGTCGTGTCCGGGGCGTACACGACGTCCAGGGAATCGGTGGGTTCGGGTGCACGGTCCCGGAAGATGATGTAGTACGACAGGTTCGGCTCCGTGTTTGCGTCCCAGCTCAGAACCACCTCGGCATCGCCCGGTTCGGCCGTGAGGCCGGTTGGTTTGGAGGGACCGGAGCCGCCCACCGTCAACGTCGTGATATAGGGACTCTTGTTGTAGGCCGTCACCGTAAGAGTCGCGGTTTCTTCGGACAGGGTGCCCACGATGGGAATGTCCACGTACCCGGAGGCGTTGGTGAAACCGTGGCCGTGATACTCTCCATCGCAGCAAGAGATCGCGCACCGGGCTCCCTCAATGCCCACGACGGTCACGGCAAACGTCGTTGCCTCGGGATCGATCGCCTCGTCGTGGTTCACGCTCATGGTCGCGGGCGTATCCGTCCGGACGGCCAGAGAGGGGTCGCCGAACACGGTCCAGTACAGGAACTCGCCTTCCCCAAAGGACCCGTACTCGTCCATCATCTGGCAGGAACCGTTGAAACACAGGGCTCCGAACGTACGCTTCTCGTCGGCCACCAGGAGATCCACGCATTCGTCCTGTGCGCACATGGGCGGGTCCCAGGACTGGGAGATCGTGGATCCGTAGAACCCGATGGCGCCGGTCGGAACGGATCCGTTGGTTGCCCTGAGCCACGACTCGGCGAAGCAGGTGTAACCGTCGAATTCGCCCACGTTGCAGGCCACGCTGAAGATGAACGGGAGCATATCATGGTTGGTGAGGGCGTTGACGTGAGAGACGGAAAACCCGGTCGTGCTCCACCCCGTGACGCCGCCATGGCCGCAGTACGTGCCGATGCTCCGTCCGCCGTTGACGGCGATCGTGACCGACGACGACGATGCGCCCGGGTCGTAGATCTGATCGACTTCCGTGTACGTGTAGGCCAGGAGGTCGGCGCGAATGTTGTCGATGTGCTCCCAATCATCCTCGCCGTCGTCACCGGGCCCCTCGGCGGAACCGATCCCGAATCCCTTGTGGTACCAGGAGGCCCCGGGCTGGGGGTCCCGCTCGTACTCCACCGTTCGCTCCACCTGGGTGTCCAGCTGCCCCGTGTTCTCCGCCGAGAACCGGCCGATCAAAATCTCGGGGTAGTTGTCGGACCCGGTAATCAGGGAGTAGGAGGGATCCGAGGCGGCGGAACTCACGATCGGAGTGGGGCATTCGAGGTAGTCGCCCACCAACAGGACGTAGACCAGTTCTCCGCCGGATGCATTGTACGCGTTGGTGATGTAGGTATCGATGGCGGAGGCCGATCCGCCGGCCTGGGTGACGGTGACCATCTCGGTCTCGAGGCCCATCTGGTTTTTCCAATCGACCAGAGGTTGCACGTTGGAGGTCCAGGCATCGTAGCAGATAACGAGCATCGTGCCTTCTTCGTCGACGGACGCGTAGCGATTCGGGTCATGATTGATGAAGTGCTCGCTATAGACCTGGTTGAAATCCCGCGTGAGCGTCTGTAGAGAATGAAGGCGTTCCAGCTCGTTCACGCCGGCGGAAAACGCCGGCCGAACCTCGACGACTACATGCGTGTACACGCGAAGCGTCTGAGTTGCCGGGTTGTACTGGAAGGGATTCAGGACCACGACGGCGCCGCGAAAGTCTCTGAAAATGTAAGGATCTCGATGGGTCGCGACCTCGGCCGGATACCAGGCATCGGTTTCGTAAAACGGATCGAAGGTGTAGGGAACGTCCTCCGGGTTCACGGTGCGCAGAAGGTTGCCCTTTGAGGGAGTGACGAGAACTCCGGAGATCTCGCGGTATGCGGACTCGAGAATCCGAAGATCGAGGCCTCCCGCATCGGCGAGAATTACGCTTCGGCAGATGTTGGGAAGTTCGGGAAACCCGGCGGTGAGGTCCTTGCTCTCTCCTCCCAGGCCGATCCTATGGTAGGTCTCCCCGTCGATTTCGACCGGAGTACGATCGAACCCGTTCACGCGGTACTCGATCACCGTATTGCCGATGTCGGCCCGAAGAACCTCCACGGAGAACGGCAGGGGTCCCTGTCCGATCTCGATCCAGTCGGCCAGCGCCGGGGTCGCCGTGAATCCCGCCATGATGAGCACCACTAGCGCATTCCGCATGAGCCTCTCCTCGGGTGAGTTCTACCAGAAAATACTGCGAACCGGGCGCGGCCATTCGTCGGCCGAGCACGGTCAACGTTCGGCAGAGGGTTTGAGTGTACCCGCAATTCATCACAAAACTATCACGCGATGCGGCTTCCCTCGCGTTCCATTGCCTTCGCTGTTTGATTCTCGCGCCTGGAACGCTCATCGCAACCGTCTGCTGCAGGCGCTGCACAATAGAAAAGGGCGGACCCGGAAGGCCGCCCCTGAATTCGATATGATTATGCCACATTCGGCCGGAGAAGTCAATCGGGAAACCCGACAAGGGCAACCACGGATTTCACGGATTCCAGAGAGCCATCTTTCCTGCAAGGTGACGAAGATGGGGCAAAGAACCGAAAGCCGAGAGCCGAAAGCCGGAACCCCCATGCCCCGGGCCGGCCGCGCAGAGAGCGAGATCACTGAAGGTATCCCAACGACCGGAGTCTTTCGGTCGTCCGTCCGTCGAGGTCCGTCGGCGTGGCCGACGAGGCGGGCACGGTGCCGGAGGCCTTTCGCCAGGCTGAGAGGATTTCGATCAGCTCCTCCGTCCGGTGCGGTTCGGTGGACACCCGGTTGACGAGTTCTCCGGGGTCATCGGCGAGGTCGTAAAGGTGGTGGACTTCTCCCCCGATTTGAATGAGCTTCCAGGCGCCGTCGAAGACGGCCGCCTGCTCTCGGCCCAGGTCCGGATTCCTCTTCACAAGATCCGGTTCGGGATGCAGTTCGGCAAAACAGCGTCGATGGGTGAGCGAGTCGATGGGCCCCGGTCCCGTCCACAGGCGCGCGAGGCTCTTGCCCTCCGTCTCTTCGGGAGGATCCAGGCCGAGAATCTCCAGGACGGTGGGAACGATGTCGATGGTCTGGACCCGAGTATCGACGCGAACGTTGCCGGGAACGCCCGGACCGGAGATGAGCAGAGGGACCCGAAGGGTCGGATTGTACAGAGATCCGCGGTGCCCCATCCGCCCGTGCTCTCCGAAGGACTCGCCGTGGTCGCCGGTTACCACGACCAGCATCTCTCGCTCGGTTTCGCGCCCCTCCAGGGATCGGAGCAGGCGGTCCATGACGGTGTCCAGATAGAGCAGCTCTCCGTCGTAGAGATCGGTGATGTAGCGAAGGTCCCGAGTGGAAAGGCCGGCTTCGTCGGCCAGAATGAAGTCATCATGGGAAGCCGGGTTTCGTAGAGGGCCCGAGTACTCGGGGTTCGACAGGAACGCTCTTCGGAATTCCCCCGGGGGGTCGTACGGAGCGTGGGGGTCGTTGAAATTCACCAGCAGAAAATACGGACGGGTCTCCAGTCCGTCGATCCAGCGAAGGACCGATTCGGCCGTGTTCTGCGCGCGTCTCTCGGCGTATTCCGAACGGAAGAGAAACGACAAACCGACCTTGCTGGCGATCCTCCAGAGAGATGTCTTGCGGATCCAGGAATCCAGCTCGTCGTCGTAGACGTCGAAACCCTGATCCAGATTGAAGATCTTCGACAAGAACGGATTGCTCACGAAGGCGCCGGTTGCGTACCCGTTACCGGCCAGGGTCTCGGGCAGAGACACGTTCTCGTTCTCCAGCTTCCAGTGCTGCCAATGGGCTCCGTGACTCCGGGGAAAGCGACCGGTGAGAATGGACGCGTGGCCGGGCAGGGTCCAGGGTGACGGGGACACCGCGTCTTCGAACGTCACCCCCCGGGCGGCCAGGGTCTCCAGGAAAGGCGTCGTCCGGCGCTCGTAGCCGCAGCAGGAGAGGTGGTCGGCGCGGGTCGTGTCCATCACCCAAAGAAGAACGTTGGGAAGCAGAGGACTCCCACGTGCCGGTGGAAGGGGAGGCGTGTCCGAAGGCCCCGGCGCTCTCATTAGAAGGGGAGGAAGAAAGGACATCCCCAGGACCACCAGGACCGACATTCCCCCAACGGCCATGCACGGGCGTACGGCGGGTCCGCTCCCGCGGGAGATTCCCGGGAAGAGGACTCGCAGGATCCGTCGCCAGAGGGGAAACAGTGCGGCGGATCCGAGCGCCAGTCCCGCTGTGGCCGCCAGGCTCACCCCCGCCAGTAGATCCGTGCCCGGAAGAAGAGAAACATGGACGTACGTGGCCAGGGGAAGGAAAACGAGCAGACTCAGAAGAGCGGCTCCGGCGTCTTCCGGCCGCGGCGCACGTCCCAGGCGCCCGAGGCCCGCGGCGTAGACAGGGCCCCAGAGAAGACCCAGGAGGCTTCCCAGCCCGGCATGAACGAGAAACGCCCAGAGCACGATGGGGGTCCGGGCGGGCCAGTGGATGAGATCCACCACGATGGAAACGCCTTGAAGGAGGCCCAGTCCGCCCCCTGCCGCCGCGCCGACGACAAGTCCCCACGCTGCGAACCGGGCCCGAGAGAACCGTGGCGCTTTCTCTCCGGGATTCAGCGCCCGCACGTGATTCTCCGCTCGTCCGCAGGTTGCTCCGGAATGCCGCCCGGTGCGGCGGGATCCGTCGACCCGCCGCCGGGATCCCCCCGCGGCGCCATCGGTCCGGGGACGGAGCTTTCGCTTCGCCTTCGGCTGCATTCTCGAACGAGCCCCCAGAACGATCCGATCGCAAAGGTAAGATTACCCATAAGAACGAAGACGGGCACCGCGAGTCCCAACCGGGGCGAAACCCGAAAGGCCCTGGCCGAAAGCGGAGTGGAGAGAGCCAGCGAGGTGAGAACGAGACCCAGGCTCACCAGCCCCGCGAGTGGGAAGACCAGGGCCAGGGGAAGGAAGAGAAAGGCAAGGCCGAGGAGCAGAATCCCGGTTCTCCGGGACTGGGGAGTGCTCCTGTCCGTCGTGACCTTGTTCGGGTACCGGCGGTAGAGGGAAAACGCATACCTCGAGTACTCGAACTTCCTTCGCAGATAGATCCCCAGCGTCTCCGGATGGCGATGAAGGACACGAGCGTCGGGAACGTAGATCATCCGGTGCCCGCCCTCCGCAAGCCGGAAGGACAACTCCACGTCCTCCAGCCGCCGGTAGCGCTCGTCGAACGGATGGTCGACAAGAAGCTGCCGCCGGAAGGCCGAGTTCCCCGATCCGACAAAGTCGGTCCGATCCCGCCCGGCCATTCGAGCATATCGCAGATCCAGCTCGAACTGAACAAACCTCGCCATGACGGACTCTTGTTCCGAACTACACCGTCCCACCGTTCCTGCGAGCGTGGTGTCTTCCAGCAAAGGTCCCGTCAGTTTCCGCAGCCAATCCCGATCGGGGTCACAGTCCGCATCGATGAACGCGACAATGTCCCCTCTTGCCTCGAACACGCCTCGATTGCGGGCCCCGGCGGGTCCGTGTTTCTCCTGGCGGATAACACGGGCACCGAACGGGGATGCCGCATCGGAGACCCCTGCCGCGGAACCGTCATCCACGACCACGATTTCAAATTCTTCCGAAGGCACGGATTGGCGCCGGAGCGAGTGCAGACAGCGCACCAAGTCTTTCATCGCGTCTCGAACGGGAATGATGACGGAGATTCTCGGGTTCTGCGAAGTCACTGGGCCTCTCTCTCCCCTTCGGCGTCCGCTTCCGGCCGGTCTCGGCCTTTCCTCGAATAAGGTATCAGGTCCCGGCGGGCGGTACAACCCACAAGTGCGCCGGGCGCAAGTGCGCCGGGCGTCGATGCTCGGGTTCGCCGGCGGACGAAGGGCCCGACATTGAAAGTACAGAACTCATGAGAATGGAGGCGGATGGCCCTCAGGGAGCCGGTCGAGGATTTCCGTGAGCGCCGCAATGACGTCGTCCGGCGAGATGGCTTCCATGCACTCGGGGTTCCCGCGCTCGCAGTCCTTCTGCGAGCAGGGCGAACAGGGAAGCCCGCCGTAGAGGACGATGTGATCGGGACCGAACGGTCCGAAACGCCGGGGATCCTGCGGCCCGATGAGGGCCACGACGGGGGTTCCGACGGCGGTTCCGACGTGCATGATCCCGGTGTCCACGGAGACCAGTGCGCTTGCCTGGGAGATCACGGCCACGGTTTTCTCAAGGTCGGACGAGCGGGCGACGGACGCCGCTCCGATTCCCACCTCTTCGGCGATACTTTCCGTTTCCTCGGCTTCCTCGCGTGAACCGGTGATGATGACGCCCAGCCCGCGGCCGTCGCGGAGCCATCGGGCAACCTGCACGAACCGGTCCCGGGGCCATTTCCTCAAGGGAGAGGCCGCGCCGGGATGGATCACCGCAAATGTCTCAACGTCTCCCACAAGGCCGGGTCTTTCCCGCTGGAACCACTCGAGCGCCTGTCCTGCAATCGGCAGAGAGGGCCGGACCCCGGACCCCGGCGGCTCGCAGTGTCCAACGATGCACAAGTTGGTTTCCACCTCGTGCGTCGGAATGAACCCGGGGTCGAAACCCAGTCGGGCCGCCCATCGCTTGATCTTCATCCGGATTCGAACGGTGCCGCGGTCGACGCGCTTCCCGGCGCCGGAGCGAGCGGCGTAGGCGAGCGATGCCCGGTCGTCCCGCAGGCCCACGATGAGATCGTAGGATCGTGACCGAAGCACCGTCGAGAGGTTCGGGGCGACCCGCAACGGCGCGCCCCGGATGTATTCGGGGCTGGCATAGATCAGAATCCGATCCAGCGCCGGGTGGGCTTTCATCAGGGGCCGGGCCCAGGGACCGATCACTCCGGTGATCTCCGCCTCCGGATGGAGCGCCCGAAGATGGGAGAGGGCGGGCGTGGCCGTCACGACGTCTCCGAGGTGATCCAGCTTGAAGACCAGGATTTTCCTCACGGGGCGCCTGGAGAACCATCCTCGGGCGTTGACCAGGAGACTCACAAGAGCCGAGGCTATGAAGAAGGCATACTCCACTCCGGGCTCCTCTCAGATTCCAACGTTCCGTCGAGCAAGCGGGCATACGTGTCCTTGTGCGCCTCGACCACGCGCCGCCAGGTGAAATGCCGAAGGACCCGCTCGCGCCCGGCCGCCGCCAGGCGGGCGCATGTCCGGGGATCGTGGTAGAGCTCCTCAAGGGCCCCGGCGAGCGCCACCGCATCTCCCTCCGGCACGACGACGCCTGCATCGCCGATCACCTCCGGAATAGCCCCCGAATCGGACCCGACGACGGGAACCTCGCACGCCATCGCCTCGATCAGCACCCGGCCGAACTGCTCCTTCCACGTGGGAGTCGTAAGCGAGGGGAGCACCAGGACGTCCATGAGGTTCATCCGGTCCGGGACCTCTCCGTGGGTGACGTTGTCGTCGATGACCAGACGATTCTCCCACCCCTCCGCCCGGGCGCGGGCCCGAACGGCGCCGGCCTCCGGTCCGCCTCCCACGACCAGCAGGCTCCAATCCATTCGGAGAAACGACAGGGCTTCGAGCAATACCCGGATTCCCTTGGCCGGAATCAGCCGGCCCGCGAACCCGATGACGAATTCCCGAATGCCCCGTTCGGATCCGGTTTTTTCCACCTCCCGTCTGCAGAACCGCTCCGGATCCACGCCGAAGGGGACGTGGCGGATGGGCCGGGTGAATCCTCGGGATTCAAGGACCCGTCGAGCTTCTCCCGAAGACACCAGTCCGCAATCCGACACCCTCTGGACGATCCGCTGAACTCCCCCGTAGAACCATGACGGGCGGCAGGGGTACCGGAAACCCGTGTTCAGGTTGTCGAAGGTGTAGAAGACAATCCGCGTCGCCGGACACATGCGTTTCGAGAGGAGCGCAACCTGGAGCGCCATCAGGCTGTAGGGTTCTTCCATCAGCTGGAGCACGTCCGGGCGCGCGGCCCGAAGCGCCCGCCGAACGCCCGTGTAGAAGAATCCCCGGTTCTCGTATCCCCGGAATCCGGCCTTTCCCGTGAGAATCCTGTACCCCGACGCGTCTCTTCCGGCTCTGACCACCCTTCCTCCCTCGACCCACGTTTCGGGAACGAACACCGTCAGGTCGATGTCCGGGTCCGTCGAGAGAACGCGATACCGCTCTCTGAACACATCGACGCCACCCGTGTGATCCACCGCCAGAACCCGCATCTCAATTCTCCGAACCGTTGTCCCGCCGGGAGAGAACGGCGTCCCGAATTTGTTTCCTCTCCTCCGGACGGATCGCCCGCGTCAGCAGAAGGGTCGCCGCATAGACACCGGCCCCCACGGCCACCGCCCCGGCCAGGTTGAGCGAATCCCAGGCGAGAAGGACGGCCGTCATGGTACATCCGGAGACGGCCAGCTTGACGAGCCGCGCGGGGCTCAGCCGAACGCCCGTGTAGCGGATCACCAGGAAGGAGAACAACCCGGCCAGAAGTACCTGAGTCACGAGCGTCGCCCGGGCCGCGCCCAGATGCGCGTACCTCGGAATCAGAATCAGGTTCAGCGCCACGTTGACGACGACCCCGACCAGGGAACAGTAAAACGTGATCTTCTGCCGGTCGATCGCGCCCAGGACGACACCGAGGAAGTTGTTGATGAAGACGAAAAAGAGGGCGGCGCCGATCCAGCGAAGCACGGGGATCGTCTCCACATATCCTTCGCCGAAGAGGGTCCACACGATGCGGTCGCTGACCAGAGCCAGTCCCAGGGCCATGGGCAGCCCGAAGGCCATCATGAATTCCCAGGCCCCCGCAACGGCCGTTCGCAGCCGGTCCTCCGAAGTCGTCTTGAGCTTTGAGAGGGTCGGGAACACGGTGTTGATGAAGGCGGCCGGCAGGTACACCAGTCCTTCCAGCAGCCGATATCCCGCGCTGTACCATCCGACGTGTCGGCTTCCCTTCATGGCCGAGAGCATCACCACGTCGATTTTGAAGTAGACCAGTCCGAGCACCAGCGCCAGGGCAAAGGGCGTGGCTTCTCGGATCAGCAGTCGCCAAAAGGCGAAATCTACTTTCGGTGTGAACCGGAATCCCATCTGGCGCGACAGAACGGGCATCGAAATAACGAGATTCAGGGCCGCCTCCAGAAGAAAAACCAGAGCGATCCAGACCATCCCCAGACCCAGGTGAACCACGAGTAGCCCGACGAGAATGGCGACCAGTTTGCTCACGACCATGATGATGGACGGGAACTCCATCTTTTCCCGGCCGAAGAAGACGGAGTTGGACGTGGCGTAGAGTCCCGCGATGGACGTCGAGATTGCGGCGATGTAGACCGGTCCGAGCGTGGCGGTCGTGGCGCCCGTGTGGAGAGCGATGAACACCGTCAACGGGATGGAGATCACCGAGAGGGTCATGCGGAGCGACAGGACGTTGGAGAAGTACCGCGCCGCCTCTTCCGGGCGCCGGGCCACGGCGCGCGTGATGACCGAAGAAAACCCGAACTCGACGAGAATGCCGATGAGACTTCCGAGAGAAAAGGCATAGGTCAGGTGTCCGAACCGGGCGTCTCCCAGGTGGCGGGCGATGATGGCCAGCCAAACCAGACCCAGGATTTTCACCGTGACCTGACCGGCGAACATCACGCTGGAATTGAACAGGACCCTACGAAGCATGTTCCGAATTCCCGGCGACGGGGGTTATGGATTTCGCCCTCTGCTTCGCTATCCGCGCGCAGACGGCCACGGCTCCGACGAAGGTCCAGGCGGGCACAAGAACCTTGTCCCACGAAGGGTAGTAGTTGAACAGGCCGTGAATGGCGTAGCCGACCAGGCCGGCCGTCAGGGCGACGGTCATCTGCGCCACGGGTTGACCTCTTGCGCCCGCATCGCGGCAGAGGTGTAGCGTGCGGCGAACCACCGAGAAGAAAGCGATGGCAAAGAAGAGTCCCACCGCGGCGCCCACGACCCCTGTCTCCGAAAGAACGCTCAGGTAGATGCTGTGCGCGCCCGCCTTGGGGCTGGATTCCGTGGTGGCCAGCTGGATTCGGCGAAATTCGTAGTAGTGGTGTTTGTACATTCCGAATCCCACTCCGCCCAGCGGATGGGCCCGGAACATATCCCAGGCGGCCGCCCAGCGGTTGAGGCGCTCCAGGTTGGAGATGTTGGTTTTCAAGTTTACCACGGACTGGGCGTGCTGGGACAGCATCGAGGTGGATCGCAGGAGGGTGGCGCCCATCACGATGAGGGCCAGCACCAGGATCACCACGACGAACCCTCGGCTCCTTCGAGACTTGAGCGAGTAGTACAGGAAGGTGGCGAACATTCCGAAGAAGCCCAACCACGCCGCGCGGGTGAGTGAGAACAGGATTCCAGCCAAGGTCATGAATCCCACACAGGCGAAGAAGAATCTTTCGATGCTCTTCTTCGCCCACAGGAGGGACACCGCGGCCATGGGGAACGCGAAACACAGATAGGCGGAGAAAGTCCCGTGCTCGGCGAAGAAGGGCAAGGCGCTCACGTTGCTGCTCTCGACGCTGAGGCCGCCCCGGGCCAGGTTCACGAGATAGTAGCCGCCGGCCGCCGCTGCCGGGACGGAGAATACGGCGGCAAACCTCCGCAGGTCTCTTATGTTTCTCAAGCTTAGAAGTGCCAGGAAATAGCCGAAGATCACGTACCAGGCCAGATTGGCCGAGGCTTTCAGGCAGGCCACGGGATGACGCGTGTAGAAACAGGAAACGAAGGCCAGCGCCAGGATCAACGACACGGCCCGGGTCAACCGCCGCGAGGAGAGCAGGATTCTGGATCCCTGGAGGAGGCGGAAGAGCCAGATGCCTTCGAGGAGCAAGATCATGGGTTCCGTGGGCGCCTGGAGCGCCGAGCCGGTACCGGGAATCATGATTTCCAGGGAAAAGGGTACGAGCAGGGCGACGGTCAACCACGCGGCGGTGGGCCGGAGCCAGGCCAGCGTAAGGAAGGCCAGCCCTCCCATCACGAAGATTCCCGCCAGGGGTCCCTCGATTCCAAGGGCCAAGAGGACGGCGCATTCCCCGAGGAACACGGCTGCGGGCAGGACCCATCGAACAGAGCCCGGAGGAGGCGTGGACGGAGCCCCCGGGATGGCGGCGTTCTGGACATTTGCCGAATCGGTCATCGTTTCAGGGACCCCCGGAACGGCCGGATGTGGCTCCGCGCGCTGCTCGGAACGGGCCGCGGGGATTGCGGCTACGGGGTCACGCGGCTACCCACGAGGCCCTCCCCCCCTGCTGAGGCGGTTCCAGTCTTCCGTGAGGGCCCGCGTGATGGCGTCCAGGCGCCGAACGTTCTCCGGATCGCGGCGCCAGCGATCGACCGAGTCCATCCCGAAGGCCAGGGCCACGCTGCCGAGAAAAGCGGCGGCGAACGCGATGACGACGATCAGCCATCTCTTCGGCCTGGATTTCTTCTCGGGCGGCGAGGCCCGGTCCAGGACTTGGATGGTCGGGGTATCGCGCGATTCCATGATCTTGGCCCGCTCGTACTCTTGGGCCAGAAACGCGTGGATCTTGGACTGCAATTCCACGTCCCGGAGCAGTCGGACATACTGCATCCCCAGGGACGGCAGCTCGCTCAACGAGGGGAAAGGTTTCGATTCACCGTTCTGAAGGAAAGCCTCCGTCAATTCCGAGGTCCCGAGGAGTTCCGTCAACTGCTTTTCGAGGTTTGCCTTTCGGTTTGCCAGGGATTTGATTTCCGGGTTGCTGTCGGTGGCATAGGTCGACAGCGTGGCCAGGCGGATTTCGGTCGTGCGGATCTGGGACTCGATCTCGGCGGCGGCCGAGATGAGCGCCTGGGTTTGCTCCGTGAGCTCGACGGCCCCGTATTCCTGCTGGTAGGCCTGCAGCGCCTGCTCGGACTCGCCAAGTTCCAGCCGGGTTTCTTTGAGGCGTTCCTCGACAAACATCCGGGTCTTCTTGCCCTCGGTCATTCGCGTGGTCCGGTTAAATTCGTCGAGCACTTCCAGAAAAGCATTGGCCATGTCGGCGGCGCGGTCGGGATCCTTGGCCTCCACGGCAATGGAGATCAGGCCCTCATCCACCACACGTACCCATCGGTGCTTCTCCAGCTTGCGGATGGCTTTCTCCATCGTCTTCGCTTTGTACAGGCGTTTGAGGTCGAACTCGTCGATGATCTTCTCCGAAACGTAGCGGCTTCGGAGGATGGCCCCGTACACATCGGACGTCGTGGCGAACCACGGAAGGTTGGCCGTAGCGGCCGTCATTTGCAGCGCTCCGAGACTCATGAGCGGATCCATCGACGTCTCGGGCGGCAGGATCACGGCCGTGGTTCTGTACCACTTGGGAAGAACCAGCGAGAGGACGACGGCGAGAAACACCACGGCCGCGACGTTGATGGCGATCAGCCGACGGCGCCTCACCAGCGTGTCCAGGGCGTCCAGGGACACAGATCCTTTTCCGGGCGTCGGGTTGGCATCCTGCATGATCGGTCCGCGGCCCGGATCGACGGTGCGGGAACCGGGCGGTTGAAGAACCGTGAGTTCGACATCCGGGCGTTCGGCCGCCCGGAGCGTTCCCTTACTCTATCCGGGCCGGTGGGGCAAGTCAATTGTAAAGGGGCGCATGGGCGACCCGGAGACTGCGGAACAACGGGATGGCGGGACTGCGAGTCAACTGCCAAAAGCCGAGAGCCAGAACACACAGTCCTCGGGCCGGCCGCGGTGAAGGTTCGCCGGATCGAAAGCCGCAGCGTGGCCTGTTCGCCCGAGTGAATCGTCGCCCTCCGTGCCGACCTGTATTCCCCTTCACGCTGCGGCAGAGAGACGCCGGACCTTTGCCGCGGCTGGGGGCCCGCGCAGGAAACGAGACTGCTGGTCAACTACCCAGAAACCGATCGGCGAAGGCCGAAAGCCGGGTCCCCCTGCCCCCGCGCCCCAATTCTCTCTCTTGGCTTTGTCCGCCGATTCGACTATCCTGAGGGCGGCTTCTCGGCACCGAGGCGCCGAGAAGGGATCTCCGTGAAATCCGCGCAATCTGCGGTTGCGCCGTCGGCCTTGAGAGGTCTTTGTGAAGATCCTCTTCGTCACAACCGAAGTCCCCTCCCCGCGCGGGAGCGGGGGGTTGATCGCCAACTACTACCACCTGCGCGGTTTGGTCAGGGAGGGCCACGAGGTCACCCTCGTTTCCCTGGCGCCGCGAGGCGCGGCCGGGGCGCGCGTTGACATCGACGGGCTCCATCGATCGATGCTCATCCCGGGCGTTCCGCCGACCACGGTCGGCGGGCTGATGGCGAACGTGTTCCAGAAGGAGCCGTTTCCCATCCGCAAGTACATGAAGGTGGACGCCGGATCGGGCCTTCGGACTCTCGCCGTCGAGCATGTCTTCGATCTGGTTCACCTGGCCGGCCTCCACACGGCGCATCTCGCCGAGGATCTTCGAAACGTCGTGCACGGCCCGATGGTTCTCTACGAACACAACGTGCAGGCGAAAGTGCACGAGTTGTTCTACCGGATGCAGCGGGATCCGCTGAGGCGATGGTACGCACGGCTCCAGTGGAAGAGGATGTTGGCTTACGAGGCGGAGGTGTGCCGGCGCTTCGATTGCGTGCTCACTTTCTCCGAGCCGGACGCGGGGAGACTGGCGGGGCTATCGAAGGGCGCCAGGGTCTCATGGTTGCCTCTTGCCGTGGACGCCGAGAGGTTGTCCAGAATTTCGACGAGCGAGGCGTTCGATGTGCTGTGGATCGGATCTCTCCGGTGGTTGCCGAACATCGACTCGCTCCGGTGGTTTGCGGATGAGATTGTGCCGAAGATCCTTGCGGGTCGGCCGGAGACATCCGTCGCCGTCGCGGGATCCTCGCCGCCGCCCTGGCTGAAGAAGCTCGCCGGGCGAAGTCCGCGAATTCGCGTTCTCGGTGAGGTCGATGACGCCTACGACCTCATGGGCCGCTCGAGGCTGATCGTGGTTCCGCTTCGCATCGGAAGCGGCGTTCGAGTAAAAATCCTCGAAGCGCTTGCGCTTCGCCGCGCGGTTCTGAGCACGACGCTCGGATGCGAGGGGATCGAAGTCGAGTCGGGCAAACATCTGGTGGTGGCGGATGATCCGAAGGCGTTTGCCGGCGAGGCAATTCGTCTTCTGGACGACGACCGTCGGCGGAGTGATCTCGCCGCGCGTGGTTACGATTTGGTTCTCGCGCGTCACGACTACCGCAAGGTCGGCGCGAAGATGTCGGCACTCTACGAGAGCCTGCGGCAAGGCGACACGGTTCAGGCGACACGGTGACACGGCGAAAGAGCCAAGCCCCGAGCCATAGATCTCGCAGAGGGCGGATGGAGGAACCGGGATGAACGGCGAGAGTGAATCCGGACGTGGGGAAGGAGCAGGGGTCGAGCGAGCCGAGGCATGCCTCAGACAATGCTTCGGTGAGATGCCCGGCCGGTGCCTGATCGTCAACGTGTCGGCCCAGCGGCTGGTGCTGTTGTCGGATGGCGCGGTGACAAACGGCTACGATGTATCCACCGCACGATCCGGTGTCAACGCCCGGGAAGGATCCCGCGGGACCCCCCCGGGAGTACATCGCATCGCCGAAAAAATCGGCGGCAAAATGCCGCCGGGAGCCATCTTCCGTTCCAGGGTTCCCACGGGTCGGATCTGGTTGCCCGGAGCAACCGATGATCCCGATCAGGATCTCATATTGAGCCGCATCTTGACCCTGGAAGGCGTGGAGGACGGCATCAACCGTGGTCCCGGCGTGGACACGTTGGCTCGCCACGTCTACATCCACGGAACCAATCACGAGAGAGACATCGGGGCACCTGTCTCCGGGGGGTGCATACGAATGACCAGTGCGGGCGTCATCGATCTGTATGACCGTGTCGAACAGGGGGATCCAGTTGTCATCATCTGAGAAGGGGGGCGAGACACTCCCCCGGTACCACTTTGTCGGCATCGCCGGAAGCGGCGTGAGCGCGCTGGCGCAATATCACGTCATGATGGGCGGAACCGCGTCCGGAAGCGATCGTGCTTTCGATCGGGGAGAAAACGGCGGCGTCCGGCGGCGATTGGAATCCCTGGGTGTCGAAGTGGTTCCCCAGGATGCCAGCGGTCTGGGGTTGGGATGTGACGCCGTGATCGTGTCCGGCGCCGTCGAGGGAGCGGTCCCCGACCTTCACGTGGCGCGCCAGCAGAAGGTCCCCGTCCTTCACCGCTCCGAGCTCCTGGCCCGCTACGTGGCCGAGAGACACACGACGGCGGTTGGCGGCACCAGCGGCAAGTCCACGGTGACGGCGATGATCTTCGAGATTCTCCGGGCGGGGGGGCGCGACCCGTCCCTCATCACGGGCGGCAATCTGATTTCCCTTCAGGAGGAAGGCTACGTGGGAAATGCCTGGGTCGGCGATTCGGACCTCCTGGTGATCGAGGCGGACGAGAGCGACGGCAGCCTGGTCCGTTACGAGCCGTGGATCGGGGTTCTCCTCAACCTCAGACGGGATCACCGGGAACCGGAGGAACTGGCCCGAGTGTTCCACGAGTTTCGGGAACAGACTCGAGGAGCGTTTCTGATTGGAGAGGATGAGAATCTGGACGCGTTCTCCGCGGGGGCCGTGGTGTTCGGTCTGGATTCGGGCGCGGATTTTCGCGCGGAGTCGGTGGATCTCGAACTCGAGGGTTCCCGGTTCTCGATTGCCGGAGTCGAATTTCGCCTCTTGGCGCCGGGACTTCACAACGTGCTGAACGCCACGGCTGCAGCGGCCGCGTGCCGGGCGTCGGGCGTGAGTCTCGAAGAGGCATCCAGCGCGCTCTCCCGATTCCGCGGCGTGGAACGGCGCTTTCAGATCGTCGGGCGGCGCGCCGGCGTCGAAGTGGTCGACGATTTCGCTCACAACCCGGACAAGATCCGTGCGGCCCTGGCCACCGCACGGTACCGGGCCGACCGGATCCTGGCCGTCTTTCAACCGCACGGCTACGGGCCGACACGTTTCATGCGCGAGGATCTGGTGGACATGCTGGCCCTGGGTCTGCGTCGTGCGGACCGGCTCTGGATGCCCGAGATCTATTACGCCGGCGGGACCGCCGAACGCGACATTTCATCCCGCGAGATCGTCGAGGAAGTGGCTCGGCTTGGCATTCCGGCCGCCTTTGCGGAGAGCCGGGACGATCTCATCGACGAGGTCGTGGCCGAAGCGCGAAGCGGCGATATCGTCCTTGTCATGGGCGCCAGGGACCCGTCGTTACCGGAGGTCGCGCGCCGGATCTTCGAGCGACTGAGGTAGGGGGGCAGGCGGAGACCCTCAGCCACAGATTCCACAGAGGTCACTATAGGTTTTTTGTTATGTTGACAAAGCATTCCGTCGAATGTATACTGTAGTGGTGGACTTGGAATGAGCCGCTTCAGGTTTTTCCGTGAATGGAGCGTGATTCTTTGAAATCACAGCGGTTACCGGCATTCTTGATCTGGGTATGTCTGGCGGCGTACCTCCCGGCGGCGGTTCCCGGAACGGCGGCGTCTCCCATGTTCTGCGTGAGGACGGACGGGCGCGTGGCCGTGGAGACCGGCGGGGAAAGCCACTGCAACCCGATCCCTGTTTCGGACGCCCACGCCTGCTGCTCTCACACCCAAGAGAGCGTCCAATTCCAGGATACGAGGTGCCACTGCGGTCCGTGTATCGACATCGCCGTCCCGCTCGATCAGAGCATTGTCGGAATCCCCGACGTTTCGTTCAATCCCGTGACGGTGCCTCTCGCCATTCATGCCGAGATCTTCGTTCCGGACCCCCTCTCGGGAGAGAGCGAGGTTCGCTCCGTCCCGCCTGATAGCCGGGATCCGCTCTCTTCCCTCCGCACGGTCGTTCTTCTGATCTGATCCGTCGAAATCGGTTCGCCCATCCACGGACGCCGACCGAGCCACCGGTCTTCTGCCGACATGTCGGACGTGCGTCCCACCGAGTTGACACGAGCGGATTTCGAGGGAATCTCATGTCAAAGAACAACTCCATGTTTCATGTGCTCCAGATCCTTGCGATGGCTACCGGACTCGCGGCGGCCGCAGGCTGCGGGGGGGCTTCGAGTGGCCCCTGGCCCGAGGCCCGTCCTCTCGGGCGAGACCTCGACGCCTACCGGGCGCCTGCGCGTCCGACGTCGGCCTCCGACGCGCCGGCCCGGAGTTCGGGTGCCGATCCCCCTTCGACCGTCCTTTCCCTGAAAGATGCACTGGCGTTTGCGCTTGAGCGGAGTCCCGAGCTGGCGGCCTCCTCCTGGGAGGTTCGAGCCGCCGAAGCGAGAGCCGTTCAGGCGGCCTTAAGGCCGAACCCCGAAATCGAGCTGGAGGTCGAGGAATTCGGAGGCACCCACGGCCGGCGGGACTTCGACGGGGCCGTCGTGATTCCGGCCGTCACTCAGGAGGTTGAGCTCGGCGGTAAACGCTCCAAGCGAAAGCGGGTTGCTCTCCTGGATACGCAGCTGGCCGGCTGGGACTACGAGTCCAAACGCCTCGATGTGTACACGGAGGTGAGGATGGCGTTCATTGCCGTACTCGCCGGCCAGGAACGGGTCCTCCTGGCCGAGGAACTGGTACGGCTGTCCGACGAGGTCTACTCGTCCGTTGCGGAAAGGGTGAACGCCGGGAAGGTTTCCCCGCTTGAAGAGACCAAGGCGAGCGTGACTCTCTCCACCAGCCGCATCGAGCGGGACCATGCGAAACGCGATCTTGCCGTGGCGAGAAAGCGGCTTTCGATTACCTGGGGAAATCCATCGCCGACGTTTGAGAGGGTCGAGGGGCAGCTGGAGTCACCGGGCCAGGTTCCGCCCGTCGAGACGCTGGTCTCCCGGGTTGCCGGGAACCCCGAGGTGGCCCGCTGGACGACGGCGATCGAGCAACGTCGTGCCGCCATCGAGATGGAGAAGGCCGGGAGGATTCCGGACCTGACCCTATCGGGCGGCGTCCAGCAGTTCAGGGAAACCGGCGATCGGGCATTCAAGGTGGGGATCTCCATTCCGTTTCCGATCTTTGATCGCAACCAGGGGGCGGTGAGGGAAACCGAGAGCGCCCTGGCCAAGGCGAACGAAGAACGCCGGGCCGTCGAGGTACGGGTTCGCGGCCGGATTCTGGAAACACATGAATTGTTAACGGTAGCTCATTCGGAAGCCCGGAGTCTCGGCGAGGTGGTTCTTCCGGCCGCCCGCCGGGCGTTTGAGGCTGCCGAGGAGGGCTACCGGAGTGGGAAGCTGGGATACCTGGATGTCCTGGATGCCCAGCGGACCTACTTCCAGGTGAAAGAACAGTGGGTCCAGGCGCTCTCGGCCTATCACGGGGCCGTGGCGGAAATGGAACGACTGATCGGCGGGTCCCTCCGGGAAGCGGGCGGGCTCGAACCAAACCAGGAGAATCAACGATGAAACGAACGGAGACCTTGGCCCTGGCTGTGGCGGTCTTTCTTTTCGCAGTCTCGGGCGTCCTGTGGCTCACGAAGCCCGACTCGCCGGGTGTCCCCGCGGCGCACGACGGCGGGGATCATACCGGCGGCGGATTGTGCGGCCACGACCATTCCGCCGAGGCACCGGCGGACGCGAACGTGCCCGCGTGCGGCCACGACCATTCCGCCGAGGCACCGGCGGAAGACGGCGCACCCTCGTGCGATCATGACCATTCGGGGGAACACGCGCACGGCGAAGGCGCGGCGGATCTTGAGATGTCGATCGATGAAATCATGACGACCGAATGCGAGCACGGAGTGGCCACGCATCTCTGCGATGACTGCCGGTACGAAGTCGGTGTCGTCAAGGTGGACGAGTCGCTCATTCGAAATCACCCCACCTCCGAAGAGGGACTGATCCGCGTCATCCCGGCTTCCCGATCGGCAACGCCTTCCGTCTTGCGGGTCACGGGGGAGGTGGGACTCAATGAAAACCAGGCCGTTCGCATCAGCCCGCAGGTCCCCGGCATCATCCGATCGGTGCCCATTGACATCGGTGCCCGGGTGAAGAGGGGGGACGTGCTCTTCGAGATCGAGAGCCGGGAGCTGGGGCGGGCCTTCAGTGAGTATGAGAGAAACCGGGCGATGGCGGATCTGGCCAGGCAGAACTTCGAGCGGGAGAAGACCCTTTTCGACAAGAAGATCTCCTCCGAGTGGGACATGATCGAGACGCAGATGGTCTATAAGGAGCACGAGACGAATCTCCAGGCGTCGGAGACGGCGCTCCGGGTTCTGGGATTTACGGACGAAGATCTACGGTCGCCGGCAGGACCGACGGGCGCGGCGCGGACCGGGCGCCTCCCGGTTCGTTCGCCCATTGACGGCAGGGTCATCGAGAAACAAGCCGTGGTGGGAGAGCGGGTGGACGAAGGCGATGACCTGATGATGGTTGCGGATCTCGGTGCCGTCTGGGTGTGGGCCGACATCTATGAACAGGATCTGGCGACTCTCATCGAGGCCAGGCGGCACGGTCCGGTACCGGTCGAGGTATCCGTGCACGCGTTTCCCGGGTTGGCGTTTCCGGGGGAGATCGACTACGTCGGCGCCGTGATGCAGGAACGAACCCGAACCGTGAAGGTGCGGGCGACGGTGGCCAACGGGGAAGAGCTTCTTCGCCCCGGGATGTTCTGCGAGATCCGGCTTCTCCTGGGAATCACCGATGCCGCCCTGGCCGTCCCCAAGGCCGCACTCCTCTCCGACGAGGGCGTCGATTTCATTTTCAAGCATCTGACGGGCAACTGTTTCGTCCGGAGACCGGTGGACCTAGGACGAGAGTTCGAGGGCCGGGTGGAGGTTCTCGCCGGACTCGGTGCCGGTGAGATGATCGTGACCGACGGCGCATTTCTTCTGAAATCGGATGTCCTGCGCTCGAAGATGGGCGCAGGCTGAGCGGATTAGACGGCAGGCGTGCCCTGCCCTGTGGGGAGAACAATGCTTGACGGCTTTATCAGACTCATACTTGCCCGGCGTTCTCTCGTGCTGATCGGAACGGTCGTGCTCGTGATCGCTGGACTCTTCGCGTGGCGGCACCTGCCCGTCGACGCGTTCCCGGACGCCACGAACGTACAGGTGGTGATTCTCACCGAAGCGCCCGGTCTGGCGCCCGTGGATGTCGAACAACAGATTACGTTTCCCATCGAACTGGCGATGCAGGGTCTCCCGGACGTACGGGAGGTCCGCTCCCTGTCGAAATCGGCCCTCTCTCAGGTCATCGTGATCTTTGAGGACCATGTCGATACCTACTTCTCCAGACAGCTGGTGTTTGAACGTCTGGAGGCCGCCAAGGATGATCTGCCGGATTGGGTCGAGCCCGAGATGGGGCCCATCAGTACAGGCCTGGGGGAGATCTACCAGTATACCCTGGAGAGCGACGTCCGGTCCCCGACCGAACTCAGGACCATCCAGGACTGGCTCATCGCCCCCCAACTGCGCCCTGTGGCCGGAGTGAACGAGGTCAACAGCCTCGGCGGGTACGTAAAGCAGTACCACATCCTGGTCGATCCCAACCGGTTGCTGAAGTACGGCGTCACGCTTCGAGATGTGGTCGAGGCGGTCGAGAACAACAACGCCAGCGCGGGCGGGAACTTCATCGTCAAAGGATGGGAACAGGCCTACGTGCGATCCGTCGGCCTGGTCCAGACGCTGTCGGATATCGAACACATCGTTCTCAAGGCCGCGGACGGAGCGCCCGTGTTCCTGAGAGACGTGGCCGACGTGGAGGTTGGCGCGGAGACGCGGCAGGGTGCGGTCACGCGGGATGGAAAAGGGGAAACGGTGGCCGGGATGGCCATCATGTTGAAGGGGTCAAATTCGAAAGAGGTCGTGGATCGCGTGAAGGAAGCGATCTCCAGAATCCAGGCGGGTCTGCCCGACGACGTGAGAATTTCACCCTTCTACGACCGGACGGCCCTCATCCAGGCATGCATTCATACCGTGAGCAACGCTCTCCTCCTGGGCGGGATTCTCGTCGTCCTGGTGCTTCTCCTCTTCTTGGGGAATCTCCGAGGAGCACTGGTTGTTGCGGCGTCTCTCCCGCTCACGGCGTTTATTGCCTTCATCCTCATGGGATGGAGCGGGGTGACCGCCAACCTCATGAGCCTGGGGGGGCTCGCCATCGCGATCGGCATGATCGTGGACGCGTCGATCATCGTGTCCGAGAACATCTCCCGCCACCTGGCGGAGCGGGGAAGGCGGACCTCGCCGACCGCCGAGATTGCCTTTGAGGCCGTGCGGGAAGTGGCGAGGCCCGTGATCTTCGCAATTCTGATCATTGTCATCGTGTTTGTTCCACTGTTCACGCTGGAGCAGATGGAAGGCAAGATGTTCAAGCCCCTGGCCATGACCATGGTCTTCGCGCTGATCGGCTCACTCCTTGTGGCATTCACGGTGGTGCCGGCTCTAATGACATGGGTTCCGCGGGGGCGGAAAGGGGAGGAAGACAACCGGATCGTTCGCATGCTCAGGCGGGGATACCGGCCCGCCCTTTCCCTGGCACTGAAGCATCGATGGCCGACCGTGGTGATCGCCTTGGTCCTTCTCGTCGGGGTCATACTCCTCGTTCCCCATCTCGGCACAGAGTTTCTGCCGCAGCTCGACGAGGGGGCGATCGCGATCAACGCGACCCGCCTCCCCTCGGCTTCGCTGGACGGATCGGTTGCCGTAGGGACCTTCGTCGAGCAACGCCTCGCCGAGTTCCCGGAGGTGCAAACGGTCGTGACCAAGACCGGCCGCGCCGAGATCTCCGAAGACCCGATGGGCCCCGAGCAGAGCGACTTCGTCATCATGCTCCATCCGAGGAACGAGTGGAAGACCGGTCGTTCCAAGGCGGATCTGGTGGCGGCGATCCAGGAGAACCTGAGCCAGATCCCCGGGCTCCGGCTCTCGTTCTCCCAGCCGATTGCCCTGCGTGTGAACGAGCTGATCTCCGGCATCAAGAGCGACCTGGCGGTCAAAGTGTTCGGGCCGGATCTGGAGGTTCTCAGGGATACGGCCAATGAAATCGCCGTCCGGATGCAGGGCGTTCGCGGAGCCGAAGACGTGAAGGTCGAGCAGATCTCCGGATTTGCACAGATTGAGGTCGATATCGATCGTCGTGAGATTGCCCGTCACAAAATCAACGTTGCGGACATCAACGAGATCATCGAGACGGCCGTCGGGGGCAGGGTGGCGACGACCATCGTAGAAGGGCAGATGCGTTTCGCGGCGGCGGTGCGGTTCCCGGAGCCGTTTCGCCGGGACGCTGCTTCGTTGGCGCGAATTCTGGTGCCCGCGCCCGACGGGCGACGGATCCCCCTGGGGCAGCTGGCGGACATCCGGCAGGTGGAGGCGCCCGGGCAGATCAGCCGGGAGAACAACCTGCGTCGTGTGGTCGTGGAGTGCAATGTCCGCGGGCGTGACCTGGGCAGCTTCGTGGCGGAGGTTCGGGAGAAATCCCGATCCATCGTCGCGGGGATGCCGGCGGGATACTTCCTGGATTTCGGAGGTCAGTTCGAGAACCAGCAGCGCGCCATGCGGCGGTTGTCCATCGTCGTTCCCGTTTCCATTCTGCTTATCTTTCTGATGCTCTTTTCCGCCTTCGGTTCCCTCCGGTCGGCTCTTCTGGTTCTGGCCAATCTGCCGTTCGCTCTCGTTGGCGGAGTGCTGGCCATTTTCCTGTCCGGAATCAACCTCAGTGTCTCGGCCGCCATTGGCTTCATTGCCGTCTTCGGCATCGCGGTGGAGGACGGCACCGTCATGGTTTCGTTCTTCAACCGATTTCGCGACCAGGGATTGAGCCCGATGGATGCCGTACGGAAGGGGTGCGAGGTCCGCTTCACCTCGGTTCTGATGACGACGCTCACGACTCTCCTGGGACTCATGCCCATGTTCTTTGCCCGGGGAAGCGGATCGGAAATTCAGCGTCCGCTGGCGGCCGTGGTGTTGGGCGGTCTGGCTTCGGCGCTCGTGCTGACGCTGCTGGTCCTGCCGGTGCTGTATTCCCTCGTGGAAGGTCGATCGGAGGCGGATGCGGAGACGTAGGCGTGGAGTCGTCGCCGTTCGACGCGGGATCGTCGGCGCCCCCGGCTGTCGGGCCTTCTCGTTCTCTTCTTGGTTGTACGGAATCCGGATGCTCCGTACAATAGATGACGGGAGGGTTCGGAGTGAGGGGCTTCGGAAGCCGTCCCGGGGCCGGGACTTCCCGGCGCGATCGGAGACGAAGGATGATCCCTGGGAAGAGGAGAGCCGCCGACAGTTTGCGCGAGGGGGATGCGGAGAGGGGGCGGTTCGGGTTTCACGGTAAGCCGGCGGCGCTCGTTGTGTCGGTCTTTGTCGTTTCCCGAGTTCTCTTCTTCCTCGCCGGGGTCCGATTCGAGGCCACCCCCCTCAACAGCTACTGGCAGTATCTCGATCCTCAATGGCTCAGGGAGGATCTTGTCCGGAGCCTGTTCTATCTCCACAGCCAACCCCCACTGTTCAATTGTTTTCTCGGGCTGGTGTTGAAAACGTTCCCGGGTCACGAGAGCGGAGCTTTCGCCGTCAGCTACATGGCTCTCGGCCTGGTCCTGGGCATCTCTCTCTATTTGCTGATGATCCGGCTGGGCGTTTCGCGATGGCTGGGCGCGGTGCTTTCGATCCTGTTCCTCATCAGTCCGTCATGCATTCTCTACGAGAACTGGCTTTTCTATACGTGCCCGGTCACCGTCCTCCTCTGTGTGTCGGCGCTGTTCTTTCACAGATTTCTGAGCACCCGCAGTGTGGCGAATGGCATCGTGTTTTTCACACTCCTTGCCGCCGTGGTATTGACTCGGAGCATCTTCCACCTCTTCTGGTTTCTGTTGTTCGGGGTGATTCTGGTTCTCTCGCAGCCGAGGCATTGGAAAAAAGTGGTCGTCGCGGGGTGTGTGCCGCTGGCGCTTCTCATGTTCGTCTATGCGAAGAATCTGTACCTCTTCGGGAGTTTTTCCAGCAGCACGTGGCTCGGAATGAATTTCGCCAAGATCACGACGGTTCGAGTGCCCAAGGAGCTGCGATGGGAATGGGTGAGCACGGGCACGCTTTCCAGCTTGGCCCTTCACCACCCCTTCGCCGGCCCCGGGAGTAGATCCTACCGCGGCTATTTCAGCCAACGGCCGAGAATCGGCGTCTCGGTTCTGGACGACGAGCTGAAGTCGACGGGACACGCGAACTATAACAACATCGCCTATGTCCGGATCTCCAAGCAGTACTTCAGGGACGCGATGACCGTGTTGGCGCTCGATCCTGTCCGCTACCTCGGGGGGGTTGCCAAAGCCTGTGAGATTTACCTGAGGCCCGGAAGTCATTCGGAACTGTTGCGGGAGAATCGCAGGCGGCTGCGCGATTTCGAGAGAGCCTATCACATCGTCTTTCACGGGCAGGTTTCCGACGAGCGTGGAATCCCCCTCCAGCGTGGCAGCATTGCCGAGTACTATGTGCATGCCCGGGGAAGTGCGGGGTGGTTCACCAGCAAGGCCTGGTTCCTGATTGTGGGCTGCCCGCTACTCACGTTGTTCGGATTCGTTCTGGGGATGCGGGTGCTGAGGACGAGGGCGGACGCTCCCTTTGCGCTCACGATGCTGTTTCTGGCGGCCAACATCGCCTACGTGACGGTGGTCTCCAACGCCGTCGAGATCGGTGAGAACAACCGGTATCGCTTCATTGTTGATCCTTATCTTCTCGTCATCGCCGGCGTGTGCCTGGAGCGCGGGCTCGGCGCGCTTCGGCGCCGCAGATCGGACATGAGCAAAGTGTGTGGAGACGAGCCGGGATACGGAGGGTAGCATGAGACGTCGGGTTTTCATCTTGTTCCCGGTGGCGCTGTGGATCGGAATCTGTTGTCGAGGTGCCGTTGTCCTCTCCGGCGGCGTCCCGGATGTCCCGACCGTACGGGGGCTGGCGGACACCGTCGGATTCGCGTACACGCCGGAGCAGATCGAAGCGGTCGTGGAGCTATCGGAGCGGGTTGAGGACGAACGGTGGAATCGCTCTCTCGAGCAGGGGCCCTGGGTGGGAGCGGTCGCGCCCCACGACGACCATCTCTACGCGGGTCCGGTCTACGTCCACGTCATGCCCGGCGTTCGGGCGAAGACCGTAGTGGTGATCGGCGTGGCCCATCGCGCGCGAACGTGGGGGGAGAAAAACCGGCTGATCTTCGACAGGTTCTCGGCGTGGCGCGGCCCGTACGGGCCGATGCCGGTCTCGAGTTTGCGAGACGATATCCTGGAAAGGATGAACCCCGACGACTATGTGGTGTCCAACGAATTTCACGCCGAGGAGCACTCCATCGAGGGGCTCCTCCCGTTCCTGCAGTACTACAACCGGGACGCAGAGATCGTGCCGGTTCTCGTTCCCTACATGGATTGGGAGAGGATGGACGAGCTGGCTTTGGATCTCGGCCTCGCGCTCGCCGAGATCTCCCGGGAGCGCGAATGGATTCCGGGATCGGACCTGGCGATCCTGATCTCGGTCGATTGCGTGCATTACGGAGACGAGGGGTGGGGGGGGAAGAACTACGCCCCCTTCGGCAGCGACGGCGGGGGATACGACCTGGCCGTGGCGAGGGAACGAGATCTGATCGAAACGCATCTGGTGGGGACCGTCCGTCCCGACAAGTTGCAGGCGCTGATGCTCCGCCTGGTAGACGAGGAAGACGTCACGCAGTATCGCATCACGTGGTGCGGGCGATTCTCGGTCCCCTTCGGACTCGATTGCCTGTATCACTATATGACCGAGATCGGACAGCCGACGCCGGCCGGAGTCTTCCTCCGGTACGGGACGAGCATCGATCTCGGGAGGCTGCCCATCGATCACTTGGGTATCGGCGTGACCGCGCCGGCGTCGCTCCACCATTGGGTCGGTTACGCGGCGGTCGGCTATCGATAGGCTCGGCCGCGGAGTGCCACGCGAAGAGCCAGCCACAGATTCCACAGATTTTGACGAGAGGGACAAGGTCAAGGGCCATCCGCAGATGACGCAGATCAATGCGTAACCCCGATGCCCCTGTCCAAGCTCAACTTTCGACTGTCGACTTTCCATTTTCTCGGGCCGGCACTGCCCGGCCCGTTGGCTACTCGCGCAGGAATGCGAAGATTCTGGTGAAAGCCCAGATGGTGGGGATACCGGCGAGAAGCGTTGCGGCCACGGCCATGACCAGAGGACGAGACAACACCTCCAGCGCAGAGACCTGTTCCAGCGGCACATCCGCGGCTCGGGCCAAGAATCCCATGACCGCATCCCCGATCCATGCGACGGGTGCGGCAAGTCCCTGGACCACGGGCTCCATCAAAGCGGGGAGAATGCGCGCCAGGTCCGTTCTGAACACGAGAAGGAGTGCGGAACCGACGGCAAATGCAAATACCGGAACCAAATTGGCCCAACGTTGCGCCCTCTTCTCCGCCGCGCGATCGCTGATTGCTTTCTCGGTAACCCGCCGGGCGAAATCGGCCGATAGCCCGGAGGGCAACTCCTGGACCAGAGCCTCGTGGATTTTCTTCTGCAGGAGGAGTTCGGCCCGGCACCGGCGGCAGCCCGAGAGATGGGCCTCGAGCTCCGTCATCCGGCGCTCGGGGAGTGATCCCTCCAACATTCGGGCAATCCACTCCGTGTAGTCGAGACAGGTCATCCGGTCTGCCCCCCATTGCTCACCGCATCGCCCGAGGGTCCGGCGACGAGGTCGGCAAGGTCCGTACTGGCGAGGACCAGTTCCCTCAGGCGGAGCTTGGCCCGGTGGATGTAGGTTTTGACCGTTCCCAGGGGAATCCCCATGATCTCGGCGATCTCCTCGTAGCGGGCCTGGTTGACGTAGAAGAGCGTGAGTGCCGTCCGCTGCCGCGCCGGCAGCTGCTCCACCAGGGCCTGAATGTTCTCGGACAGATCCAGCTGCTCAATTTCCTCTTCGAGGTCGGTTCGCGACGGGGGAAGCAGGCGGTGGACTTTCTCGTCGCCCTCTTCCTCCAGTGAGAGATGCTCGCCGCGCCGCCCGCGCTTTCGGAGTTCCGAGAGGCAGAGGTTGTGAGCGATCTTGTAGATCCAGGTGCTGAACTTGCTCCCGCTCCTGAAACCGGGGATCGCACGATAGACTCTGAGAAACACTTCCTGAGTCAAGTCCTCACCCTCCAGGCTCCCCACCATCCGCCTCACGAGCCAGTGAATTCGATGTTGGTACCGCGTGACGATCTCGGCGAAAGCCTCGTGGTCCTCCTCCCGGCACCGCTCGACCAGTTCCTCGTCCGTCCGTTCCGCCACGGGTCTCTTGTCGTCCACCGTCGATTCCGGGTTAAGAGGCTCATGAGTCCAGTCCGCCGGGGGCGGTGAGATTGCTCCTGTTCCATCGTAATCGGCTTCGGCAGGACCTGCAAGCACAGGATTTGTCGACTTCGCCCTTGCGACCCCGCTCCTGTCCCCATAGACTCCGTGAGCGGCCGAAAGGTTTCATAAATAAACGTGGAGGAAAACCGGCGGGGAGTGAAACAATTCTGCCCCGCGGGGAGTCTACCTGGAGTGAGCGGACAATGGCCGGGCACCGGAGGGAGCCCGGATAAGCGGCAACATAAGGAGCAAGGGGGTGCAACATGAACTGGCTACCTTTTATGATTCCCATTACCTTCATTCTGGGCGCTTTTGCCGTGGGCATCGTGGCGGTGATCATGAAGTCCAAGGCAAAGGATCGTCAGCACCAGGAGCGTATGTTCTTGGCCGAGAAAGGATTGCCGGTTCCCCCCGAGCTCTATGAGGTTTCCGAGGAAAAGAAACCCAGCGAGTTTCGGGGGTTTCGTGCGGTCCTCATGGTGCTCGGGTGCGTCACGACGCTCGTGGGGGTTTCGGTCATGATCGCACTGGGTGTTCGGGACGGCATGCAGGACGGCATAAACGGTGTGATTCCTCTTCTGATCGGCATCGGGATTCTGGTGGCCGAGAGGATGATCAACACCCTCATCGTGAAGCCCGGCAGGGAACAGTAAGACACCGGTCAATCAGTGTGAAGCGCGCCGGCAAGGAAGGGTAAGACACCGGTCAATCAGTGTGAAGCGCGGCGGCAAGGAAGGGTAAGACACCGGTCAATTAGTGTGAAGCGCGGCGGCAAGGAAGGGTAAGACACCGGTCAATCAGTGTGAAGCGCGGCGGCAAGGAAAGGTAAGACACCGGTCATCGATTTCGTACCCGCTAGTGGCGGGAGGCGCCCGGAATGGACGCCTCCCGTCTTCTTGTATCGCCTACGCCCCCGAGGCCATTCCCTCCCGTACCCTGCAAGCGACCGACATGCGCGGCGCTTCGTCCGTATCGCCGTTCACGATCTCGTCCCGCTGGCACCGAACCTGCATAACACTCCTCCAAACGCGGAGGCAGGCGCCATCTTGAAATCCGTAGGACGTTACCCCGCAACACGTTTCGTCTTACGTCGGCGACCGACAGGTAGGGTGTTCTCACCCGGGAATCGGGGGATTTTACCCGCTGGAGTGGACTTGAGTCCATCGTTGGTATGGAAGGTATCCCCGGAGACCATCAAAGGAAAGGAGGGGTGCTCGACCGAATTCGACAGTTCCGGTGTTGTCCCTTTGGCTGAGTATCCGAGAACCATGAGGAGGTTCACATGAGGTTCGCTACGTTTCTGACCCTGATCTCTCTGTTTGGATTGACGGCGATTGCCCACGCGGGCGTTCCTCCGACCACGAACAGATTGGATGGGGACCCCGTCGCTGACGGCGTGGAGTGCATCGTGCTGGATTCCTGTGTCCAATGTCCGGCGGACGGCATTCCCGAGAACGAGGACCCCTGCTACGACTGGTATGCCATCCCCGACATATGGAACGGCGGCTGCAATTCCGACCCGCCCATTTTCCAGATTCTCGACCCGACCTGCGAGGGGTCCATCTCCGTCTGCGGGTGGGGTGGGACGGACCCGGGCGGCATGGGCTGGCGAGACACGGACTGGTATGAAATCACCCTGGTCGAGCCCAGCCAGATCACCGTGTGCGTGGTCGCCGAGATTCCCGTCAATCTGTTCATCATCGACGCCGCCGCCGGCTGCGCCACCACGGTGATCCTGCACGAGGCATATGCGACGGTCCCGTGTGAACCGGTGTGCATCCAGACCGCGCTCGCCGCAGGAACCTACTGGCTGTGGGTCGGAGCCAACGACTTCTACAGCATCCCATGTGGGCAGTACCTGCTGACCGTTGATGGATACTACCCGGAAGGCGGACCGTCCGCCACGGAACGGACATCCTGGAGTACGATGAAGAACCAGTACAAGTAGACCAAACACGAACCTCAGCAATCCGGAAAAGGAGCCCCGCGGGTGCGGGGCTCCTTTTCTGTGACGGGGCGCCTTGTCCCCTCTAAGTGAAGGATCTGCAAGACCCCAATGATGATGCGTAGCCCGTCGCTGCGGGAATCCACGATCTCGTTCAGCGGGTGGAAGAGCTGCGGGATTCTGACGATCGGTCCCCTGGGGGATAGATCTTGGTGGCCTCGTGGATGGCGGCGGCGCCGAAGAGCAGGGGAGTCCACGTGACCCTCGCAAAACCCGCCTCTCGAAGCATCGCCGCCAGTTCCTCTGCCCCGTAGAACCTGGGGATCGTATGGGAAAGATACCGGTATCCGGCGCCGGAACCCGAGATGAGTGTACCGAGGGGGCGGACGGTGAGCCCGACGTAGAAATGGAACAACGTGCGGATGAGGCGGGATTGCGGCCGGCTCGTTTCAAGGTTCACGAAACGTCCCCCGGGCTTGAGGACTCGCGAGTACTCACGAAAGGCGCCAACGAGCGCCCCGCGGTTGACGTTCAGATTGCGCGTGGCGAAGGACATGGTGACGGCGTCGAAGGTATCGCCGGCAAACGGAAGCGCCCGGGCGTCGCCGAGAACCGGATCGACGCCCCGCCCCTCGGGCTTCTCCACCAGCGGGCGGAGCATGGGCAGACAGAAGTCGCAGGCGACGACGGTCGTTTCGTTTCCTCCCAGGCGCCGAAGATAGGCGGCCGTCTCACCCGTCCCGGTGCATATGTCCAGCCACCGCTCGCCCCCCCGGCGCGCCGCGAGCGCCGCAGCGCGCTTGCGCCACAGAATATCCATGCCCAGCGTCAAGACGTGATTCACCGTCTCGTAGGTGCGGGGTACTTCGGAAAAGATCTTCTGAATGCCGTGGTTCACGGGTTGCCGCCTTCGCGGGCCGGGAGCGGCCGCTTCTACACATTCCGAGCCGACAGAGTGTAGCAAAGAACCGAAACAAGCAAAAGCAATCCTGAAAAAAGACAAAAGGTCCGAGGATTCGGTGCCGATAAGGAACACGAAGGGGCGTTCGTGGGGAGAATCGAGAACCGCAGACCGGCCCGCCCGAGACCGTGTGGGGGGCCTGCATCCGAACACGAGATGAGGGGATCTGCTCATGAAGATGGTCATCGGGATCTGCATTTGGGCGTTTTTCGGATTGAGTCCGGTGAGTTCTGCTGTGGGGGCTCTGGAGGTTTTTCATCTGGAGAGCGACGAGGCACTGCTCGAGATTCTCCCGGAGGAAAACGTAGCTTTTGTCGCGGAGGGGAGAATCGGGGATCTGGGCGGAGCCGCCATGTTTGAACTGGATCTCGGTCAATCCGTCGGCGCCCCGGCCGTTACGGATCAGCACGACTGGCAAAGCGGCGTGACGGAGGCGTTCTCTCTCACCTATGACAAGACGTGGAACCGGGTCGACTTCACGATCGGAGAGACGATGCTCCAATACACGCCCGGCCAGCTCTTCATGGAAATCTTCGTTCGAGCTTGGGCCGAGGATGCCGGCACGTCCATCTCTCTCGAGGATCTGATCCTCAACGGAGAGAGTGTGCCCGCGACCTGCGAAGCGACCGGCGCCGCCGGCCTGGACATCCTCCGAATCCGGGGCGGGACCCTACTTGACGGATTCGTTCTCACCGGAACGGCGACGATGGAATGGTCGGCAAGCCCGCCGACGGAGTCCGGGCTCTCTTTCCAAATCAACGCCGGATCCCCGGACACCCAGGTTGCTACGGCAAAAGTCACCTGGGGACAGATCAAGAATCGATTCCGGTAGCCAAGGATGTGTTCCCATCCTCGGCGTCCTCGATCTCGATATGTCCATCTGTGAAGTCTGTGGTTTTCCCTTCGGCGGTGGCTATTCGGGACTTTCCGTGCGGAGCACGTATCCCTCGGAGCGGGCCACGTATGCGGCGGCCGTGATGTCGCCGGTCACGTTCAGGACCGTCCGGCACATGTCCAACAGGCGGTCGATGCCGAGGATGATTCCGATGCCTTCTCCGGGGACCCCCACGCTCTCCAGAACGAGGACGATAACGGGGAGGGACCCGCCCGGCACGCCTGCGGTTCCGATTCCCGCAAGAACGGACATCAAGACGACCGTCACCTGCTGTGCGAAGGTCAGATCCACCCCGAAGAACTGGGCGAGGAAGAGAACGGTGACGCCCTCGTAGAGAGCGGTCCCGTTCTGGTTCGCCGTAGATCCCAGGGTCAGGACGAAGCCGGTGATGTGTCGGGGAACGCCGAGATTTCGTTCCGTGACGCGAATGGCGGTGGGGAGGGTGGCGTTGCTGGAGCTGGTCGAGAAGGCCGTGATCATGACCTCGCGAACGCCGCGGAAAAACCCGAGAGGGCTCATTCGGGCGAGGGACCGTACGAGAAGCGAGTAGACCACGAATTGGTGAATCGCCAATCCTGCGACGACCACGAGCACGTACTTCGCCAACAGCCGGACGACGTCGAAGCCCAGGCGAGCCGTCACGGAGAACAGGAGGGCGGCGACTCCGTAAGGGGCCAACTTCATGGCGAATCCGATGATCTTCATCACGGCTTCATAGAGCCCCTCCAGGAAAGCGATGAAGGTCGCCGTTTTCTCGCGATCGCCGATCGCCAGAGCCACGCCGAGGACGAGGGAGAAGAACATGACGGACAGGATCCCCCCGCCGGTGTAGTTGGAATCGAAGGCGCCCACGACGTCTTCAAAGGGATTCCTGGGGATGATGTCCACAAGGGTCTGGATGGGGGTCTTTGCCTCGGCCGCGCGCTCGACTTTCTCCGCCGCCTGGGATGCAAACGTTTCCAGCAGAATCGCCTGCGATTCCTCCGGAAGCCCGGTACCCGGGCGGATCACGTTGACCAGCGTCAATCCGATCGCCACCGAGATCGTCGTGACAATGAGCGTGTAGCCAAAGGTCTTGAGACCCACCCTTCCGAGGCGACGCACGTCCCCCAGCTCGGCCACCCCCAGGGTGAGGGCCGAGAAGATCAGGGGAATGACCACCATGAAGATCATTCGGAGGAAGATCTGACCGACCGGATAGGTGACGTTCCGGACGGTCCACTCGACCGCCGGGTGGGAACCCGCGATGAGATTGACGGTGATCCCCGCGGCCCCGCCCAGGATGAGGCCGATGAGGATTTTTGTGTGAAGCGGCATGCAGCGATGGCGGTGATCCTGTGGGTCCAAGACGGTATCCTCGACGGTGGCGGACGCATCTATTGGTACGTGATCCGCTCGCCGAGGACAAGGACAAAGTGCGGGCGGAGCCGAAGGGCAGAACAATAGAGCAATAGAGCAACTGGATCGATGGACCGCAATGGGGCCGGGTGTGTTTCTCTATGATGCTTCTCACCAGAATCTACTTGCTCGATTGCTCCATTGCTCTGCCTGGATGAATCCGGGCTCCGGTACCCGGCGCCCGGATTCATCCAGGCTACGACCGGTCCCACAGTTTCGTGATGGGATTGCTCTGAATGAGATGCAGAATCTCGGCCCGGAGGTCCGGGAGGCCCGTGCGTTTGAAATCCGGAGGGGGAACGACGAGACGAAGAGCGCCCGGTGCACAGCGGATATCCACGGGCGTGGTGCCGACGATCTCACAGTCGGCGTGCACGGGCAGTTTCTCGGGCGAGCGGATCCGGACGGCGCCGGCCTGGACGTATTCGACGTCCTCGAGGTCGAGCTGTTTGAGTTGTGCGGTGGCGACCACGTAGCGGAGAAGGTCCGCCAGGCCACGCCGCTTGAAAACACAGATGTCCAGCTTTCCGTCGTCCAGGCGCGCCAGCGGCGTCACCTTGAACCCGGCGGCGTAGTTTCGTGAATTGCCTACGATCACGAAGTATCCCCGGCGGGGTTCGCTCTCCCCCTCGACGGAGAGTTCCATTTCGCACGGCTCGAACGTAATCACGGTCTGGAGAGCGGTGAGGGGGTACGCGGCCGATCCGAAGATTCTCTTCATGAGAGGATCCACCTCACTGGCCACCTGCGCGTCGAGACCGATCCCCACCATGAGCAGGAAGTTCCGATCCCGGACCACGCCCAGATCGACGGTCACCGTGTATCCCTCGAACATGACGTCCGTGGCGTGAGAGAGATCGAGCGGGATGGAGAATTCCTGTGCGAGGACGTTCTCCGTTCCCTGCGGGAGAATGGCCAGAGGGACCTCGCTGCCGGCCAGACCATTGATAACCTCATTGATGGTTCCGTCTCCTCCCGCGGCGATCACGAGATCCAGGCCCTCGCGAACCGCCCTCCCTGCCGCCTCGGTTGCATCCCCGGGCGCACGGGTCCGGTGCACGCGAAGAGAAATTCCCCGCCGGGCCATTCTCCCGCGGATGACGTCCGCGTCGACGCGCGGCAACCACGTGCCCGAAGCCGGATTGATGATGAGATATGCCTGGTTCATAGGAACGAACCTCGGAACCTCAGAACTCAGAACCGAGAACTCAGAACTGGGACCTTAGAACTCAGAACCTGTTCACCGTGTGACATAGAACGTCGTACTTGTCCCCGTCTCGGTACCGGCCACGGTGTCCTGAATGCTTAGCGTCAGAACGTATCGACCGAACCGCAGGGGCGCGAGATCCAGCGACAGCCGCCGGGGCGAGAATGAGGACGCGCCCTCGTATGTGAAGGTATTGGCGATGTGAGGTGGGGTTGAGGGCTTTCTCCGGAAGAGCCGGCGGATTCCTTCCCAGAGACCCCCGGCATCTTCGACGTCGATCGGAATGACCCGCACGGTTGCCTTGAAACTCGAGCGGCCGCTCCCGTCCAGCGCCAGGCCGTAGACCTCGTAGTAGAAATGGACAGGCTTCGCGCGGCGGAAGCGGCGGGTCGGCTCCGGCTCGACGGTCAGATCCCCTTTATCGAACGGAGTTCTTCCGGGGGAGGGGCGGATGGCTCTTGCCAGCTGGATGTCGCTGATCATCAGACTCGAAGAATCAAAGGCCCTGACGTCAAGCGCCACCTCCGTAAGGCCGATCAGTTCCTCTCGCTCATCCTCCACCGAGATGGCCGCCAGGTATCGGCCCGGGAGTAGATTGTAGTCGCTCTGATGAATGAGCGCCCCTCTTCGCACATTCGTCAGCGTGCCGGAGACCTGGGTGATGACGGTGGTGGTTTCGCGGGCCACGATCTCCCAGTCTTCGTTGTAGATGAGGATTCGTCTCAGGAGTTTCTCCGTCCAGACATCGCCCTCCTTCACGAACCCCAGATCCTCCGCAGGGACGGCATAGTAGATTTCCTGCCGGGTGATTCCGGGATCGCGGAGGAATGAGCAGGCGTCCGCGATCATTCGAATCTGTGTCCCCTCGTACAGTGGAAGATGGAATTCCGGAATCTCGCGGATCATCGTCTCCCAACGCCTCGCATCCGTTCTCCCCTCGTCGAAGGCGAAGCCGAACTGCCCGTCGAGGAAGCGATCGCGAAACGTGAGCTGGAAATGCTTGCCCTCCATCTCGTAGGTCCACACCTCAACCGGGCGGGGATTGCGCTCGACCTGGTCGTCCTCCATCCCGAGGGCAATTTCGTCCTTTCTCAGTTTCCTTTTTGTCTCATCGAGGAAGGAAGCCCGTTCCAGCGGGGGGCCGTACCGGATGTGGGACTGGCCCCGTGCGGAATCCCGGCCTCGAAGACCGGCCCTGGGAGCTTCGAATCGAAGATCGGCCTGAAGGATACGCCGCCAGTGTTCGAGAAGACGTTCGTTTGCCTCCGTGCTCAGGTCGGGATCGCGGTTCCGCCACAACCGGCGCCCGAACTCCGCCACGACTGCGGCGTCGGCCTCCCCGGATCCGAGTCCGAGGTTCTCCGCGTACCCGTCGATCCCGAGAAACAGGGCTCGGCTCTCGCGACTCGTCTCAAGGATGGCGTTCCAGTACGCCTCCTCCGCTTCCTCCAGTTTCCCCCGGCCCTGGAGGGCCGCGCCATACTGGAAAAGCGCTTCCGTGTCGGAGGGATCGTCCACGAGGATCCGGAGGAGAGCTTCCTCGGCCATGCCATATTCCTCCAGCTCGTTGGACACCCGGCCCAGGGTATAGAGCAGATCCCGGTCGGTGGAGCCCTTGTCGTAACCTTGGACAAGGAGGTCGTATGCCTTCCGCAGGTCCTTGTCCTGGTCCCGCCAGCGCCGGATGTAGATGGCGCCGCATTCCACGTAGGCCTCGGGTCTCTCGGGGGCCACCTCGATGGTCTTCAGAAAAGATTTCTCCGCATACCGGTCGAAGGACTGGGCGGCCTGGACCCGACCGAGCGCCAGATGGTAGTCGGCGTTCTGCGGATCGTACCGAATGGCGAGCTCGTATGCCTCGGCCGCCAATCTTCGCGCCTCGATGGTGTTCAGCCGGAAATAGGCCTCGGCCAGCCGGGCGTGAGCATCGGCGAACTTGTAGTCCTCGTGGACGGCCGCACGGAATTCCTCGATGGCCTTGTGGGTGTCTCCCTGTTCAAGAAGAGCCACGCCGGCATCGTAGTGAGGGCGGGGTTTTTCGTCCCTGGCCTCGGCCGCGTGGCCGAGACAAATCGCAAATGCGATCAGAGAGATCACGACCGCTTGTCGAGAAGTGACCATGGATTCATTATCCGACTGTAGCCGGGCATGTCAAGGTCCGGATACGGACGGGACGGCGGGTCTGCGAATGGACCCGACGAGGCAACCATTCTGTCATTAAACCCGGCAGTAGCCCGGGCATCCTGCCCGGGATGGCGTCCCCAAGATCCCAGAGGTTTCGTCGTGTTCGCCTGTTTCACAAATGCCTGACGTCGAGGCCGGTTCGGCGCGAAACCGTCTCGGCGAGACGGCTGCGATGACAGCGCCGCACGTCCTTTTCCACGCAGACGAGAACAGAGGGGGTGGTCTTCACGAGCTCGGCCAGTCGCTCAAGGGCGTCTTCCTGTTCGGGCAGGATTTCGTGCTCGTACTTGTCGAGGAGATGCTGGTATGACGCGTCATCTGTGAGATTCTTCCGGAGCTCTTTCGGCACGCCGAGGTCCGGCATGTGTACGTACCCGAGGCCGAGCTTCTCTCCGGTTTCGCTGAATTGCCTCTTGGAGAAACCATATCGCCGGGACACCGGATCGGCTCGCACGTCGACGATACACCGGATGCCCTCTTTCAGAAGCGGGTCGAAGAAGGCATCAACCGACTTTCCCTCGTAACCCGCTGTGTACACGGCAGGCATGGTCTCCTCCTGTGTGTGCTCTGTGCACGCTGCTAGCGCGTGATATACAGCGATGTGCTCCGCGCGGTTCGTGTGTCGGCCACCAGATCATGCACGCCCACGGTCACACGGTAGACGCCGGGTTTCAGCGTCGTAAGATCCAGCGACAGGTGCAGGGGGGCGGAGCCGGATGGATACCGGTGCGTGAAAGTACTGGCGATGTGCGGGGGCGTGGACGGTTTCCGGCCGAACAGCCGTCGTGCGGCATCCCAGAAGCTCTCTTCCTCTTCGACGTCCAGAGGAATCACGCGCACCGTGGACTTGAAGTGGGATTGCGCGCTCTCATCCAGGGCGAGTCCATAGACCTCGTAGTAGAGATTCACGGGCTTGGAGCGCCGGAAGCGGTGAGAGGGCTCGGGTTCCACGCGCAGGGAGACCTTATTGAACCGGCTCTTGCCCGTGGCGGGCTTGATCGAGCGGGCCAGCTCGATGTCGCTGATCTCCAGTTCCCGGCCTTCGAAGGTCCGGGCGACGATTCCGACCTCGGTCACTCCCAGCACCTCGGCGGCGGCGTCTTCCACCTGAACGGCCGCAAGGTAGGTCCCGGGTTTGAGATCGAAGTGGCACTGGTCGACGATCTGGGCGTCCCTCAGCAGCTCAAGGGAACCGGCCGGCTCGGTGATCACGGTCGTGGATTCCGCCGCCACCACGTGCCAATCCCGATCGTAGATCACGATTCGCCTCTCGAGTTTGCTGCTCCACCCCTCGGGGTCCTTCCGGAAGTGGAGCTCCCGTCCCGGCACCGTGTAGTAGATTTCCTGGTGTGTCTCACCCCGGATGCGGGAGAAAGAACAGGCGTCCGCGATCAGGCGAATCTCCTTGCCCTCGTATTCGGGCACGTAGAATTCAGGCAGCTGCCGAACGAGGATCTGCCAGCGCTTGGCCGACCCTCCGTCCTTTTCGGGTTCGAAGTCGAACGGAAAGCCGAATTCTCCGTTCAAGAAGCGGTCTTCGAATCGGAAGCGGAACCTGTGGCCTCCGATGTGGTAGCTCCACATCTCGTTGGGCCGGAGATTCTCGGCGATGTAGCAGGTCATCTCCGTCGGCGGACCGTAGCGGACGTAGGATCGGCCCCGGTCGGAGTACCGGCCCTTGAGCCCCGTCTTCTCCGAGGTGAAGTAGAGGTCCGCCTTGAGAATCCTCCGGTAGTGCTCGAGAAGCCGTTCGTTGACCTGGGTGGCGAGATACGGATCGTGCTCCCGCCAGAATCGCCGCGCCAGCTCCGCCGTGCTGTCCGGATCGATCTTGCGAAGAAACCTCTGCAGCGGCTGGGACGCCACCTCTTCGATTCCGAGGAAGACCAACTTGTCCTGCACGTCCATTGCGGAGATCGCCCGGGCGTACTGAGTTTCCGCCTCCTCCAGCCGCTCCAGGTCATGGAGCGCCAGGGCCATCACGAAGCGCATTTCCGTGTCGTCCGGGTTCATCTCAAGCGTTCGCGTCGCGATGTCCAGCGCGGTCTCGGGATCCTCCCTCTCTATCGAAAGCCGGGCGAGATGGAACAGGATGTCGCGATCGGTGGAGCCCCGGTCGGAGGCTTCTTGAAAGCAGTCGTGGGCTCGCTCCAGATCGTCGTCGTACTGGCGGAAGGTGAGCCAGCGACGGATGTAAATGAGGCCCCGTTCGAGGTAAGCCTCGGTCAGTTCGGGGTCGATCTCGATGGCCTTGCGGAAGCAGGCCTCCGCGTACCGATCGAATGTCTGGTTCACGTAGACTCTGCCCAGCGCAAGCTGGTAGTCGGCGTTGTCGGAATCGTACCGAAGGGCCAGACGATACTCTTCGACGGCGAGGCGGCGGCCTTCGATCGTGTCGAGAGCCGCGTAGGCCTCGGCCAGCTTCGCGTGAGCGTCGGCGAACTTGAAATCCTCGTGTACGGCCCGGCGGAGAGTCTCGATTGCTTCGCTGAAGTTGCCCTGGTCCAGGAATCTGAGGCCAAGATGGTAGCTGCGCAGGGCCTCGTCGCGGCCGGCGTGCGCCTGCCCTGTGAGAAGAAACACAAGGACTGCCAAGACTAAGCCAACGTACCGGTGATGGCGGTTCATATTCCCATTATCCGCCCGATCACGCACTCGTCAAGGGCGTCTGGAGAATCGTCAGAAGGGAACTCGCACGCCGAGGGTCAGCATGCCCGTCGACGGATCGCCCGTCAGGCTGAGCCCTGCCGAGGCGGATTCGGGACGTTCGGGAACGAGGAGCGCGGCGTCCACCAGGCTGTAGAGGTAGATTCCCACGGAGGCGGCCAGGAACATCCGGCGGGTCGCCTTTCGGTCCTCGACGCGGTCGTGCCGCCGGTGGGCCTCATCCCAGGCCGAGGAAATGGTCTCCGGAGACACCTGGTTCAGGTACCGGTTCCAAGCGGTGTCGTATTCCTTCACCGCTTCGTTGTACGCGTCCGTCGTGATGAGGAGACCGAACAGGGAACCCAACTGGGCCGCGGGGAGGAGAATGCTCCGAATTCTCTTTTCCTGGTGCCGCTGGCTCCAGCCGGGGATCAGGATTCGATAGAATCCACCTTCGTCGGACTTCGGGGCCCACTCCGGCTCAAGAAGAATCTCCTCGTTGGGAAGCACGTTTGCCTCGATCTCGATGGTCCGGTAGCCTGGAGCCCGAAGGCGGAAGGTCCGCATCCCCGCTACGACCGGCTGAGCCAGGACGGGCGCCCGCCACGTTTCCCTGCTCTCATCGAGCAGCGCCACGGTCGCCCCCGCCGGCGACGTGCCCCGAAGGGTGACGTATCCCCTGAGAGGATTGAGCGTCACGCGGAGATCGGAATTCGCCCCCGGGAGGACATCCGTCCTCAACCGGTACTCCTCGTACCCGGGAAGGCGGAAGACGAACCGCCGCTCTCCGAGCGGGACCGCCCACCTGAGCGGTGTGGTTCCAAGCAGCTCGCCGTCCATTTCGATCCGCGCTCCCGGAGGGCTCGAGAGGAGATGAATCGAGGTTCGCTCGGCCTCCAGCTCAACCGCCAGTGTCTCCGAGGCCCCTTCGGTGAATTCGATCGTCTGCGTCCACACCTGGTGATTCTCGAGATTCAGGGTGACCTCCGTCCGGCCCGGCCGCACGGAGTTGATGATCGCGGGGGTTTGTCCCTTGGGGTGGTCTCCGAAGTAGACCCGGGCGCCGGCGGGTTCGGATCGAACGACCAGCTTGGCCGGAACCAGAAGACGCGCATCGAGTCTCGATTCCTCCCCGGCCCGAATCTCCACGGTTGCACGGTAGTCGGCGAATCCTTCGTGGTGGATTCGAAGATCGTGATCCCCGGCGGGGATCACGGGAAGGTGGAGAGGAGTGTGTCCTTTCTCCTCGCCGTCCAGAATGACGAGAGCGTCCTCGGGCGTCGAGAACACCCAGAAGGTTCCTCGGCCATCATTGAGCGTGAGTTCAACCGTCGTGAGTTCACCCACACCCACGCGCACGCGAGTGGAGGCAAAGAGGCCGGCCTTTTCCGCTTGTACCAGGTGCCATCCCGACTTGAGCGGGAGGGGGGCCAGGGGAGTGACCCCCTGAAGTTCCGAATCGACTCGAACCCGGGCGCCCGCAGGGTACGTTGTGACGAGGAGATTCCCCAGATCGAGCAGCAGGTCTCCCGGAGGCGGCCCGAACGAATTCGCTCCCGCATCCCGGCCGCCGCCCTCAGGGGCCGAGTCGAAACCGAATACCGGCAACGCTGCGAGAACGCCCATCAGCAGGATGAAAGTTCCCGGAAGCGTCTTGTTGCCGAGCCTGAGAATCTGCATCGAAGTCGGCCCTTCTACTGCCTTTCGAAGACGAGGATGCGGTGTTGATACGTATCCGCGATCCAGACCAAGTTGCCCGCCGGGTCCACCCAGAGCCCGTCGGCGGGGTTTCCGATGTCGCCGTCGCCCCAGGTTGAGAGAAGCAACCCTTCGGAATCAAACTTGTGCACGACCCCGTCGCTCTTCAGAACGAATACGTTGCCGCTTGCATCCGCGGCAATGGCTCCCGGAACGCTGCCCGTCCCGAATCCGCCCCAGGAACCGGAGAACACCCCGGTGTCGCTGAACTTCTGAATCCTCCGGTTGAAGCTGTCGGCCACGAAGACCGAGCCTTGCGCCACGGCCAGACCGTACGGCGTATCGAATTCGCCCGAGGCCGTGCCTCGCCCGCCCCACTGGCCGAGGTACACGCCGTTGGGGTCGAACTTCTGGACCCGGTGATTCCCCGTGTCCAACACGTAGAGGTTGTCGGAATCATCTGCACAGACGTCCCGGGGAAATTGGAACTGGCCGTTCCCGGTTCCCCGCCCCCCGATGCTCCAGATGTACGCGCCGGCGGAATCGAACTTGGCCACGCGGTGATTGTTCTGGTCGGTGACGAGGAGTGCTCCCTGGGCATCGGTTGCCAGCCCATAAGGGCTCTGAAACGGCGTTGCGCCGGCCAGGGTGATGTTTCCGAGATAAACCTCGGGACGGGAGAATATTTGCACTCTGGCGTTATTGAGATCGCTGGCATAGATATGGCCGCGCGCATCCAGGGCCACGTCGCGAACCACCTCGAACTCTCCGGGTCCGGATCCCCGCGCTCCGTAGGAGGCGACAAGGACGTAGCCGTGGCCCGAAGGAACATGGGTCGAGAACGACCACGTGGACCGAGTGCTTTCGGCGCCCATCCCGTCGGTTGCCGCTACGGACCAGTAATACGTATGCCCGGGTTCGAGAACGGGCACCGGAGCCGTCGTGTCCGGTAGATCGGCCGCCAGGACATCCGTCGGGTCGGGGTCCGTCCCGAAGTAGACGGTGTAGGTGATCGGGTCCTGTTCGACATCCTCACTCTCGCCCCATGAGAGGCGAGGCAGGAGGGACCGGTCGGCGGAGCCGTCAGCCGGAAACGGGCGTGCCGGCGCCGCCGGAGCCCGGTTCACCGCCGTGAAGACACATGCCAGCGTGTCCGTTCGCCCAGCGCCGTCCTTCACGATGAGGCGAATCGTTTTCGACCCGAACACGCCGTACGTATGTGCGGCCGTTCTCTCCGTGGCCCACGGTGTCCAGGATTCTCCCTCATCCCACTGCCATGCGAACAGGAGGTTCTCGCCGGGCGTCACGCCCAACGAATCGTACGACGCGGACGCGTCGACAGTGAACCCTCGCGCGCTGTCGGGGGGAGATACGTCGAAGAGCGCTACGGGGGGGCTCAGATCCACGGCAACCGGAATTGTATCGGGCCCGACCTCCACAAGGAAGTCGTCCTTGCACCGCACGACAATGTCTTTCCAGCCTTCTGTGCCCGGAAATTCCCACTGAAGCAGCAGGGAATCGCTCCCAACCGGCAGAGGAGTCCAGAGGGCGGGCTCCGGGTCTCCCGTGTTCCGGATCATGAGAGAGTCGGCTCCCGCCGAGCGAACGATGAGCGAGGTCGTCAGGTTCCGGAAGTACGCCGTTCCCTCTTCGCTCAGGACCGCGCAGTCGGCGATGGGTTCGCGGTAGGTGGTGTCCATCACCGTCGGTGAGAGGCGACCGTCCGTGTACATGATCTGGAGGTATACGATTTTCGGTCCCTCACCGGCGGAGAGCAGCCAGTCGGTCACCTGATTCTCGTAAAGTTCCCAGTCGCAGCCGGCGAAAGTCGAATCATTGGCGATTCTCATGCTGTCGGCTTCGCTGGCCAGGACACTCAACGCCACCCGTCGGGAACCCGTGAACTGGGTGTCTCCGTCGATCTGAAGGATGGGACTCGTTTCCAAAGAAACCACCGCAAGGTGAGAGCCGGAGGAAATGCGGCCGGCTTCGTCCCGGGCAAGCACTTTGTAGTAGTACCGCTGTCCGGGCGCCGCCTCTTCGTCCAGGTAAGACGTGGTCGAGACATCGACAGCGCCCAGGGTGTCGGGTTCCTCGAAAAGAGACCACTCGCTTCGAAGCACGATCCATCCGGCGATCTCCGTCATGCCCGGCGCCGTCCAGGTCAGAACGACGGCACTCCCTTGAAGTTCGGCCGCCAGTCGGAAGGGGTCGCCCCCCTGGACCTCCGTGGCCGGATCCAGTGGATTCAAGCGTTTTGGAGGATCGGGGGTCTCTTTGGCACACCCGACACCGAGCAGTGTCGCAGCCGCAATGATCTTACCCCAGGGAGCCAGACGGTTTCTTCTCATCGGATCTTCGAAAGAATGACCTGAACAGGAGTCCCGGAAAGCCCAGTGGGCAGGGGAACACGTAAGTCTTGCTATTCTACCACAGCTTCGACCTGAGTCAAGGTGCAAGCGCCGGGTCTCTGCAAAAATCCCCCCGTAGGCGGCGGGCGGTCTGTGGCCGGGTGATCTTGACTTTTGACGTTTTCGAGGGTATGGTAAGGACAGCCCCTGGGATTGCCATTCCCGGCCTTCCCTGTGCCGTGGAGGGGTGCAGGGCGGGGCGAAGAATCGCCGGAAGAGGATCGGGCACACATTCCGGTACCGGCGAGTCGACGGATTCAAGAAAGACCCATCGAGGGTCGATAAGGACCGGACCCAGACGCTCGAGAGCGGGAGTGGCGCCGCGCATGGTAATCCGTGACCGATTCAAAGCCTCTTTGATCTTCCTTATATTCTGCCTGTGGCCGACCTCGAGCTTTCCGGCCGCCGATGAACCCGACATTGCCCGAGGCACGCTGGCCGTGCGGACCGAACCCCGGTCGGCCAACGTGTACGTCGACGGGCGCTTCTATGGAATGACCCCGGCGGAGATTGAGGTGGAAGCGGGGCCGCACGACCTGCGGATCTTGCTGGAGGGCTTTATGGTCGTGGAGCGGCGGGTCGAGATCCTCGGTGGGGAACGGATCGAAATTGCGGCGACCCTGGATCCTGCCGCGATTCTTGTGGCCAAGAGTATCCCGGGAGGGGCGGACGTCCTCGTGGATGGAGAGAGAGTCGGTACGACGCCCGCGGAAGTCCCCGTCCGGCCGGGTGTGCGGGTGGTATCGGTGACGAAGGAGGGTCACGAGTCGTGGGCCAACAAGATGTGGTTCGACGCCGGGGAGAAACGCTGGGTCAACGCAGAACTTCCCTACAAGTTCGGCCGCCTTGAGATCCACTCCATCCCGAAAGGGGCCGCGGTCTTCCTCAACGATGAGGAACGGGGCACGGCCGACCCTCTCCTGTTCGAGTCCATGACGCCCGGAGTCTACGATCTTCGTCTGGCCCTGCCGACGTACGAAGACAGGGTGAAAGAAATTATGATTGAGAGGGGAGAAACGCTCTCCGTCGTCGAGCGTCTCACACACACCCCCGCCTATCTCGAACAGGAGCGACAGAGGCGGGAGGTTCGAAACGCGAAGATCCGCAAGGTGGTTCGCATCACTTCGATCGGTGTCGGGGTGGTTGCCGCGGTCTACGCCGGCGCCCTTCACAGCGGCGTCAAGGATCGCGAAGAACAGTATCACCGGACGGCATACGCGGAACAGGCGCTCGAGTACAGACAGGAAGTGCGGGACTGGGAAGAGAGACGAAATCTCTGGGGAGCGGTGGCGACCCTGACGTTGTCCGTGGGAATCATGACCTTTGTCTTTTGACGGTGATTGAAATGCAAAAGGAATGGATCCTGAAGATTCTCGCCGTGGTGGTTGTTCTCTCCGCGGGATGTGAGAGCCGGTTGGACAACCCGGCCGATCCCGAAGCGGGAAACTATGTCGGGTTCAAACCGTGGGTCAATTCGGGTTTGCCCCTTCACGCTACGATCAACGACACGGTGGCCTTCGCCGGAGTGTTTCAGGGTCCCCTGGACAAGGTGGATCGATACGAGTGGGATTTCGACGGGAACGGCCGCGCGGAGTTCTCTTCGTCCCTGAGCGGTGAGGCGGTTTGGGTTTACGGCGAGGTCGGTCGCTACATGGCCGCGTTCACGGTCTGGGATCAGGCCGGGTTCTCCAAATCCGACACGGCGGAGGTGACCATTACCAATGAGCCTCCGGATCCGCAAGGAGGACCCGATGTGCACAGCTTCGTCGACTGGACCGTCGATCTTCCGGCGGAGGGACAGGACGACGGCCGGATCGTTGAATACCGCTGGGATTACCAGGGTGACGGCCAGGTGGACTGGACGGGGGCCGGGCCCGAGACGGTGCAGGTTCAGTACGGGGAGGCGGGTTTCTACACGGCCGTTCTCGAGCTGGTGGACGACGATGCCAACTCCGCGAAAGATACGGTGGCTGTTTCGATCTCGATGGGCGCCCCGTCGGCCGACGCGGGCCCGGACACCGCCGTCTCCATCAACGACCTGGTGGTGTTTCGCGGGAGCGGTGTGGATACCAACGGGACCTTGAGTCTGTATGAGTGGGATCTGGACGGCGACGGGGTGATCGATTGGGCCTCGGAATCGACGGGTCGGACCGAGCGGATTCTCGAATCGGTCGGGATCCGGATAGCCGTTCTTACCGTGACGGACGACGACGGGTTCATAGATCGTGACACCGTACAGGTTGTCGTGACCGACGAAACGCCGATCGTGGCCATTGAGGATCTGGGGACGGGGTGGTGCGCCGAGCCCGACACGCTCGTTGCAGACGTGATCGATGACGGCCGGATTGTCTTGTACGAATGGGACTTCGACGGCGATGGCATGTTTGACTGGTCGTCGGAGGAATTGAATTGGGCGGTGAACTTCTATTCCGTAGGCGACTATTTCCCCAGTCTCAGGGTACTGGATGACGATGGTCATGTCACGACGGGGACACTGACCTACTCCGTCAGCCCCTGGGCCCGGGCGGCTCCCATGAACGTCCCGCGCTCGGGCGTCGGCGTCGAAGCCGTCGACGGGGTTGTCTATGCTCTGGCGGGTTTCTCATACGGGATTGGGGCTTACCTGTCCGCGGCGGAGGCCTACGATCCGGCCGTGGGGAAGTGGGAAAGCCGCCGCCCGATGTCGCTCTCGCAATCGGGTATGGCGACCGCCGTTTTCGGGGATCGGATCTACGGCATCGCCGGCTGCGCGGTGGGCGAAGAGCGGGGGGCGGTCGAAGAGTACTGGCCCCAATACGACCTCTGGGCGCGGCGCACGTCGGTTCGGATGCGGAGATGCATGGCCACGTCGGAAACCGTGGGCGATCGAATCTACATCATCGGCGGCGAGAACGGTGAGGAGATGTCCTCGGTGGAGGTGGTGCATCTGACGACCTGGGAATGGAGTGTGAGGGCCCCGATGCCCACACCCCGCCATGCGATGGCGTCCGTGGTCGTGGACGGCAAAGTATATGTGATCGGGGGCGTGGGTGGCGGCGGGCTCCTGTCTACGGTTGAGGTCTATGACCCGGCGACGGACTCCTGGGAAACCAGGTCTCCGATGCCTACGCCGAGGGCCGGCCTGGCTGCCGTGGTCTGGAACGACAAGATCTTCGCCATTGCCGGTTCCTATCTGGACGTCGTCGAGGTATACGACGTCACCACCGACACCTGGACGACCGGGAGCCCCATGTTTACCAAACGCTTCGGTGCCGGGGCGGCGGTGATCGATGATGTGATCTACGTTGTTGGAGGAGAAACGCTGACCTCGTATCTCTCGCTCCTCGAGGTCTACGCGCCCAGCTGTGACGGGTTCGGTCCGTAGCCCGCATGTCCACGCCGCCCTTCCGGCGCGTTTCCCGGACCGCAGGACGCCGTCGAGCAAATGGCTTGACGGGCGGCGGGGAGCGCGTTTTAATATGTCCAGAAGAGATGGACATTCAAGATCGGCGATTCTGGAAGGGAAAAATCAAACGATACGATTCGACAGGAGGGATCCTCTTGAGTCTCTCCCGTTTTCTCATCGTGGGCCTTGCGGTTTTGGGGCTCGGTGCGGGAGTTGGAACGGCGAGATCCGGTGAGCTGGACGCGGTCGAAGAGATCGTGACGGCGGCCGGGTACGTTTCCGTGGACAGGGTGGCCCGCGGCAGCAGTTTTCGAATTGCCGTCGAGGTGGACATCTCGCCCGCCTGGCACGCGAACGCCCACGTGCCCACGGACGAGTTTATGGTTCCCACGGATCTGAAGCTGGACGCCACCGCGGGAATCGCGATCGGCCGGATCACGTATCCCCCGGCTGTAGAGCGAACCCTGGAGTTCAGCGACCGCCCTCTAGCCGTGTATGAGGGGCGACTGGTCATCATCGCGTCTGCGAGTGTGTCCGAGAGCGCCGATCTGGGAGCAGGAAGTATCCGGGGGCGTCTGAGCTACCAGGCGTGTGACGATCGGAACTGCCTCGCTCCGGCTGAGATCCAGATCGACATTCCGCTCGAGGTCGTGCCTGCCGGAACACCGGCCCAGGCCGTACACCCGGAGATCTTCTCAAGAGCGGGGATCGAGGCGGAGGCGAGCCGGGAGGCTTCCCGCGGGGGATTGGCCGGAATCATCCAGGAGAGGGGGCTGCTGGTGGCCCTTCTGATGGTCTTCGGATGGGGGCTCGGGCTGAACCTCACGCCCTGCGTGTATCCGATGATCCCTCTTACGGTGGGCTATTTCGGCGCGCAGGCGGGGGGACGGTTGTCCGCTCGGCTGGTACTGGCCTTTGCCTATTTCCTCGGAATCGCCGTGATGTACTCCACGCTGGGCGTCGTCGCCGCGGCCACCGGCGGGTTGTTCGGGGCGGCGCTCCAGAGCCCCGCCATCCTCGGCGTCGTGGCCGCAATCCTTGTGGCGCTCTCCCTGAACATGTTCGGTGTATACGAGATCCGGCTCCCCGGATTCCTGATGCGGGCGGGAGGAGGCGCGCGGCAGGGAGTCGTCGGCGCGCTGGTGATGGGGCTGACGGTGGGAATCGTGGCGGCCCCCTGTGTCGGGGCCGTGGTCGCCGCTCTCCTCATCTACGTGGCCGAGATGGGAGATCTGTTCCTCGGGTTCTGGCTGTTTTTCGCTCTCGCGTGTGGTATGGGCGTGCCGTTTCTCTTCCTTGCCGTGTTTTCCAGTTCGATCAGCAGCCTCCCCAGCTCGGGGGAGTGGATGAACTGGATCAAGAGACTCTTCGGGATCGTACTGATCGGCATGGCCATCTACTTCCTGAGGACGCTTCTGACGCCGAGAGTCACGCACTATCTGCTGCCTCTCACGGCCGTGGTTGGAGGGATCTACCTGGGCTTCATCGACCGGACTCACTCGACGTCCAGGGCGTTTCCCTGGATCAAGCGGGGGGTGGGCGTGATCGGGATGGTGGTGGCTCTCTGGCTTCTCATGCCCCAGGCGCGTGTCCAGGGCCTTCCGTGGGAACCGTATCGGGCGGAACTCTACGAGCAGGCGCTGTCGGGGGGGCGGCCCGTGATCATCGACTTTTCGGCGGATTGGTGCATCCCCTGCCATGAGCTGGAGAGCCGAACCTTCTCGGACCCGAGAGTCATCCAGCGCTCGGGCGGGATTGCGTTCCTGATGGTCGATCTGACCCGCTCGGGGGGAACCGAGGAGAAGACTCTGAAGGAACAGTTTGACATCATCGGCGTGCCGACGGTCGTCTTCATCGATTCTGAGGGCCGCGAAGTCCGGGCGTTGAGGGTGGAGGGTTTCGTCGAGGCCGATGAGTTTGTGGAGAGGATGGACGCCTTTTCGGGAGCCGCCTTCTAGGTGGGGTGTTCAGAAACGCTCCAGGCGGGACTTGACCCCTCGTGGTCGTCGTGGTAGAATGCTCTTGGGTGCATGCGACGCCTTCGAAGGGGCAGAATGACAACCATTTACCTGGCACGGCACGGCCAGACCGAATGGAATCATGGTGTTCCCCGCTATGGCGGGGTCAGTGATATTGATCTCAATGAGACGGGAAAAGCCCAGGCGCAATGCCTGGCGGAACGGCTCAAGGGATCCCACCTCGAAGCCATCTACTCCAGCCCCCTGAAACGTGCTCTCCTTACGGCCCAGATCATCGGCAAGACCCTGGAACTTCCCGTGGTTGTGGACACCGGTTTTCGCGAAATTCACTACGGCGCATGGGAAGGGCTGACGCATGGCGAGATTCTCTCCGAGGATGCTGACCTGCGCAGGCGATGGGAGACCGATCCGGCGACGGAAAAACCCCCCGGAGGGGAGACGGGAATCGAAGTGGCCGAGAGGTGTCTGGCTTCCCTCTGCAAAATCCTGGAGAAGAGGGACGGCGCGAGCCTCCTGATTGTTTCCCACAAGACCGTGCATCGCCTGATCCTGTGCGCAACCCTCGGAATCGACTTGACCGAGTACCGGCGGAAGTTCTCCCTGGGCAACGCGGCCCTCAGCGCCCTGGAGTACGATGGAGAGAATTTCCTCCTTGCCCTTCATAACGACAAGAGCCACCTGCAGAGCCTCGTCCCGCAACGAAGGAAGGAGAACGAAAGTGTCCGATAGTAGATTCCCTCTTGACCGCGACGTCGTAGGCCGGATCATCCGCGATCAACGCGTCGACATGGATAGGGTCAACATTCGAGAGATGGCGAAGATCGTCAAGGCGGTGGAGGGGGAACTCGATGTCCGATTCATCCGAATGGAAATCGGAATCCCGGGCCTGCCGTTGAACGACCTGGCGCCTCGAGCGGAGGCGGAGATCTTCGCAGAGGGAAAAGGAAACGAGTATGCGCCGTTCGAAGGCACGGATCGGTTGAGGGCGGCGGCGTCCAGGTTCGTGAAGATGTTTCTCAATCTGGACGTTCCGGCCCAGCACTGCATCGCGACCAACGGTGCGATGCAGGGCGGTTTCGTGGCTCAGGCCGTTGCCGGTGGGCTCTATCCGGATCGCAAAACGATCCTTTACATTGATCCCAGCTTCCCGGTGAACCGCCTGCAGGCCAGATTCCTCGGGCTTGACGTCGACTCAGTCGACCTCTCCGATTATCGCGGTGACGCCCTGGTGGCCGCCATCGAGAAGCGTTTTCGCAAGGGCGACGTCGGAGGACTGCTGTGGTCGACACCCAACAACCCGTCGTGGGTGGTTCTCACCGACGGAGAGATGAAAGGGATCGCGCGTCTTCTGGACGAACATGACGTGATCGGGATTGAGGATCTTGCCTACATCTGCATGGACTTTCGCAAGGACTACGGAAAGCCGGGCGCGCCGCCCTATCCCCCCTGTGTCGGGCACTTCGGCCGGAACTACATCATGCTCCTCAGCGGTTCCAAGGCGTTCAGCTACGCCGGCCAGCGAATCGGCGTCGCGGTCATTTCTCCCGCGCTGGCCGAGAGACGGTATGACCACCTGGTCGGTCGGTTCGGGACGGACCGGGTGGGCGAGGCGTTCACGAAGGGCGGGGTATACCCCATGACCGCGGGGGTGGCGCAATCCTCGCAGAACGGTCTTGCGGCCCTGATGGAGAAGGCCTGCGACGGCGAGTACGACTTCGTGGCGCAGGTCAAGGAATACGCGACGCGGGCCAAACATATGAAGAAAAGCATGCTCTCCAACGGGTTCAGTCTTGTGTACGACAACGATCTCGGTGAGCCCCTGGCGGACGGTTTCTATTTCACTGTTCGCTACAACGGGTATACGGCCGGCCGATTGCTTCAGGAAATGCTCCTCTATGGACTGAGCGCAATTCCTCTCTCGGTGGCGGGCAGCAAGTCCAAGGACGGGATCCGCGTCTGCGTGTCCAAAACGGGGCTGGATCTCATGGACGAGTTCGACGAGCGCATTCGCCGGTTCAAGGAGGACCATTCCGTCGCACCGGCAAGCCGGTAGAACGAAACCTTACGAGCCGGCCGTGGATGTCACGGATGCAAAGCCGAGATGGAGGCCCGGGTGCTTCGCATTCGGGCCTCCGGGTTGTGATCCGGGAAATCCGTGACCTCTGTGGTTGCCGTTTGTCCTTGCGTCCCCAAAACCCTCTTTGCGATTCCTCGATTTCATGCTTTACTCTACGCTCGTTCACGTGTTGACCCCATACCTCATCTGGAGTGGAATTCCGGATGGATCTCGGGATGCGAATGAAGCGGTTCATCGCCGTTCTGCTGCTGGTCTCGGCCGTATGGATCCCCGCGCTCGGCGCCCAGGAGGTCCGCGTCGCCGAAGAATCCGCCGAGGCCGATTCCGCCGAAGCCGAGGAAGAGAAGATCAAGCGAGATCCGAAATTCCGCGTCGAGTTCAGCGTCTCGGCCGAGGTTCTCTTTACCATGATTCGGCTCCGGTACGGGGTCCTTCCGGCTACGGACTATCAGGCCGACGTCGACAGTGCGTTTGGGGTGTTCGCCGACCACCCCGCGGTACACTCGGTCGGAGACTTGCTGGATCGAGGGGCCAGACTTGAGGCGCTCATGAACACGATCGTCTGCCATGGTCCTCCGCCGGACCTGGCGAAGGAGTACCCCTACTGGACTCCGGATTCCACCGCCGTGGGGACGCGTGAGGAAGACCGCAGCCGGCTCCTCTCGGCGATCCGCGGCTTCTACCGAGATACGGATTTCCAGGGATTCTGGAATCTGCGCTGGGAAGAGTTGACCGACGACGTTGAGGAGGAAGGGGGGACGGAGGAACCCGGGGTTCCGGAAGAGACCGCCGTTGTCGAAGACTCTGTGGGGGCGGAGTCCCCGCTTCCCCTGTGGACCCGCGGGTTCGAGGCGGTGGAGGAAAGCCTGTACGTTCTCCTTCACGCCGAAATGGCCCAGGAACCCTACCAGACGTACTATGGTTCCCGGGGCGACGCCGTGTATCTGTTCATTCCCACTCTTCAATCGCCCTCGGACACGGTGTTGGCGACGCGTTCCTACGGCAGAGAACTGCTCGCCTGGATCGCCCCGCTTTCGCCCGACAGCGTAGCGCTGTGGGACCGGTCCCGCCTGGATCCCCAGAGGGCCCGGGAGATGGGGATCGCCGTCGTCGAACCCCTGGCCGAGTGGCTGTGGCCGTACCTGGCGGAGTACCAGTATCTGTTTGAATACCTGATGCGCGGTCGGGGGCGGCTGGGTCTATGGGATTCGTGGGGAGAGTGCTTCGTAGAGCACCTGCGCCGTGCGGTGAATGCCCGGGTGATCCGATCCGTCCGGGGAGAACATGCCGCCGAGGGTTACCTGGACGCTCGGGAAGAGGAAGGATACGGACTGATCCGCATTCTGCACGACCGGCTGGAGGACTACGAGGCCGACCGGGGCCGATATCTCTCGCTTCCCGACTTCTGTCCGGTTCTCATCTCGGCGCTGGGAAACGTCAGGGCCGAGGTCGGATCGAGAGAAGCCGCCTTCGGCGTTACCGTCCGGGGAGTCGACTCGGGGCTCCTTGTGACGCGTGTGTTTAAGGGACTTGCCGCGGAGCGGGCCGGCGTGGCCGTCGGCGATACGCTGATTCGCGTCGGGGGGGTGCCGGTAGAACCGGACGTCGATCTGGAGGCACGGGCCCGAACCGAGGGCGTCGGGGGGCGGATCGAAATCCAGGTCGAGAGAAACGGCCGGGTTCGCGATCGCGTATTGCTCCTCGGCGCCGATCTGATCATTTTTCGGTTTTCTCGGGACGACGCCGACTGAACGAGGCTTGTCCCTAAGCTCGCGGCAAGGATCTGCCGATCGGCAGGGAGTATGGGACTCCATGATCCGTCCCATCACGGGATCGGATTCCTCAGGAGACGCGCGGATGGTCAACCCCAGAGTCCTGGTCGTCGTTCCCGCCCACAATGAGGCCGGCCGAATCGGCGACGTCGTGTCCGAGATTCGGCGCAAGGCGCCCGAGGTGGACATCGTCGTCATCGACGATGCCTCCCAGGACCATACGGGCGCCGAGGCTCGGGCCACCGGCTGCAAGGTCATCCGCCTTCCCGTCAATCTGGGAATCGGGGGAGCGGTGCAGGCCGGGTTCAAGTACGCTCACGAATCCGGCTACGACATTGTGGTTCAGATCGACGGGGACGGCCAGCACGATCCGGGTTTCCTCGGAGAACTGATCGAGCCCGTCCTTCGAGACCAGGCGGACATGGTGATCGGGTCCCGCTACTTCCCCGGCGCCGAGGACCGCGATTACAAGACTCCCATCACCCGCAAAGTGGGAATCGCGCTCTTCTCGTGGCTGACGACGATCATCATCGGTCGGCGAATCACCGACGTGACCTCCGGATTCCGGGCGATCAATCGAAAGGTCCTGAGCTTCTTCGCCCGCGAGTACCCGACGGATTTCCCGGATTCCGAAGCGGCGATTCTGGTCCACTACCTGGGCGGGCGGATTCAGGAGATTCCCGTCAAGATGCGCTTGCGCCGGGGAGGAAAATCGTCGACGACTCCCATCAAGTCGCTCTACTACCCGTTCAAGGTCGTAATATCGATTCTCGCCACTCTGCTGAGAGAGAAACCTCGGGCCGACACGTAGGCGATCTCAAGCCCGAGATTCCGGCGCGGAAGGAGGAAGCCGATGTCGCTGCGAGTTCAGATCGTCGCCGCCCTGGTCGCCGTGTTCGTAATGGTGTTCATCCTCGAATTGGTTCGCGGGAAGAAACTGCGGGAAGAATACTCGATTCTCTGGGTAGCGGCCGCGGCCCTCATGCTGCTGGTTGCTCTCTGGAAAGAGCTCCTGTTTGCCGTGGCCCGATTTCTGGGGGTCTTCAACGCGAATTCGCTCCTCTTCTTCCTGGGATTCATCTTCGTCATGATCTATCTGGTGCATCTCTCTGTGAAGGTCTCGATTCTCACGGAGAGCAGTAAGGAGTACTCGCAGTACATCGGTTTGCTGAAGGCGGAATTGGAAGAGATGAGGAAGGGCTAGCCCTCCTCGAGGATTTCCTCGCCGAGTAGATCGTACTCGGTGGCGCCCGTGATCTTAACCCGGGCGAATTCGCCCGCCTGGGTCGTCCCCCCGGGGATCAGTACCGCCCCGTCGACCTCGGGGGCGTCGCCCTGCGTCCGACCCCTCAAAACCAGGCCGTCTTCCTCGTCCGCTCCTTCGATCAGCACGTCCACCACCTCGCCGATTCTGGCCTTGTTTCTCTCGCCTGAGAGAATCTGCTGCATCAGCATCAGCGCTTCCATCCGTTCCCGGCGAGTCTCTTCGGGAACCTGATCGGGATACCGGGCGGCGGCGGTACCTTCCTCCGCCCAGAAAGGAAACACGCCGAGACGGTCGAACTTCTGCGTCACCACAAAATCGAAAAGTTCTTCGAATTGTTTCTCCGTTTCCCCCGGGAATCCCACGATGAGTGTCGTTCGAAGCGTCACGTTCGGAATCGAGGCGCGAAGCCGGTCCAGCAAACCGAGGATCGTCCGCTTGTTGACGCCCCGACGCATCCTCTTGAGAATTTCGTCGTTACAGTGCTGGAGCGGCAGATCGATGTAGCTGCAGATGGACGGCTCGGCCGCGATCAGGTCGATCAGATCCTGATGGAAGTTCCGCGGGTACGCATAGAGAAGCCGAATCCAGGGAGCCGCGCCTTCCTTGGCAATCCGTTTCATAAGATCGCGCAGGCGGGGCTTCCCGTAGAGGTCCCGCCCATAGGCCGTGGTGTCCTGGGCCACGAGGTTGACCTCTCGAAGGCGACCGCCCGAGGCCAAAGACCTGATTTCGTCGAGCACGGATCGCATCCGCCGGGAGCGAAATCGGCCCCGGAGATCCGGGATGAGACAGAAGGAGCAGGCGTGGAAGCATCCTTCGGCGATCTTCACGTACGCGGTATGGGGCGGCGTGATTCGTACCCTGGGCGAACGGTGATCGTAGAGCCAGGTGGGTCGGGAAGAAATCTTGCAGATGCGCTGTTGGGTCAGACAACCCTCGACGATGGATGCAACGTGAGGAATGTCACCCGGGCCGAGGAAGGCGTCCACCCAGGGGAACTTGTGGGCCAGATCGTTGCGGCGAAATCGCTGGGGCAGGCACCCGGTCACGACAATCGTGCTGAGCGTGCCGTCTTTCCGGCGCGCTTCCAGCTGGCGGATGAGGGCGGTGGCTTCCTCCGTCGCCGGTTCGATGAAAGAGCACGTGTTGACCAGTACGATGTCGGCGTTGTTGTAATCCTCGACCAGGGGATACCCGGCGGCCTCCAGAATCCCGAGCAGGATTTCACTGTCCACGGTGTTCTTGGCACAGCCCAGGGAAATCAGAGAAACCGTCGCGTCCGACTTCAATACACATCTCCAGCCGCTCTCCGAAACACGGAGAGCAAACGTCGGCGAAACACGCGTTGGGGCAGAGGGTCGCCGACCCCCATCCCCGAGGTCCCGGCCGACGGGGGATTCCGGGGCAATTCGCTCCCGCCGTTCTCCTCAGGTGGTTCTCAGCCTCTGTATGATAGTCGGCTTTTTCGTCCCGCCGGATTACGCAAAACCCCAGTTATTTTCCGCGATTCATTGTCGAAACGCCCCATCGGATCCCATTTTGGCACCGACCGGTGGCGCGCACGCCGCAAGGCGGGCCGTTATTGTCCCGACCCCACGAGAATCTGTTCCAGGTATTTGGGCGGCGGAGATCCATGAGCCAGAACCGCCTCGTGGAACTCCTTGAGACCGAAGGCGTCGCCCTTCATATCCCGGTACTTCTCCTTGAGATCCAAGATCGCCTGAATCCCGGCGAAGTAGGTGGTCAGCTGAGCCGAGGTCAGTCGGGCCCGCGTCCACTTGCCCCGTGCTTCCGAGGGCTCCTGGTACCCGCCGTTGATCATGAGATCGAGGGCCGCCTCTTCATTGATCCTGCCGGCGTGAATCTCCACGTCCAGAATGGCATTGACGACGGTCCGCAGGTAGAATTTGAGCTGCTGCAGTTTCAATCTGGGATCATCATCCATGTAGCCCGCATCCGTGATCATCCTCTCGCAGTAGACGGCCCAACCTTCGATGAAGGTGCCGCTGCCGAAGACCTGCCGGACCATGGAGGGGTGACGATTCGCATGGTAAATCTGGACGAAATGCCCCGGCATCGCTTCGTGAATGGTGAGGATCTGGACCATGTAGTTGTTGTACTCCCGGAAGAAGGATTCCGTTTCCCTGGCGCTCCACGCTTCGGGAATCGGCATCACGTAGTAGAAAGCATCCAGCTGCCGGTCCAGTGGTCCGGGTGACTCGAGGCCCGCAATGGCAACGCCTTGTGAGAACTCCGGCATCCAGGTGACATTCAGTTCCTGGCTCTTGTCGAGCGTCAGGAGGTCCTTTTCCTCGATGAAAGTCTCCAGATCGATAAGGGTTTGCTGGATGTAGGGAAGGATGTTCTCCTCGTCGGGGTGTTCTTCGGCGATTCTCGCAAGGACCTTCTTCACCACCCGTTCCCCCTCGGGGGTTCCCATGCTCGGGGTGTCCGTCCCCGGGAAATCCTCCCTGTAGAGTTCGGCGGCGATCTCGAATATCTCCTCCCGCACCCGATAGAACTCCCTCCATGCGCGCTTGGTGATTTCCTGGGGTGTCAGCGTGGATTGAAGGGTGAGTTCCAGCTTCTTCTCGTGAAGAACGGGGCCGAGCCGGAAATCTCCCTTGGAGCGGGGCAGAAGATCCTCCTCAAGAAAGATCTGAAAATCCTCGAGTGCCGCAATGGCCGGTGCACTCGCACGGGCGATCGCATCCCGCCGAGAAGGGACATCCTCTGCGGCCCTGTGTAGATCTTCCCGGATCAGCCGGATGTTACCCCGGTTCTGCCGCACGGCGGTTTCCGTATGGATCTCGGGAGGGTTGTCCAGGTTTCGTTTCGCCTGCTCGACCAACCCGGGAATCTTCTCGAGTCTGGCAACGGCGCTGTCCAGGCGCTCCTCCAGGGGGGCAAAGTCCCTGGCGATGAGGAGAAAGATTCCATTGCCGACGACCCCGGTGTAGACGAGGGGGTTGTGCTTCCACTCCTGGATGTCCTCCAGTTCGAGGATCTCGAGCCGGATCCGGTCTTCGAGGATGGCCAGATCGATCCGGTCGTCGAGGGCCAGTCTCGAGGATGGAAACGAACGGATCCGGGCCTGGAAATCCTTGAGCCGGCCGATCTCGGCGGTCACGGCTTCGGGGCTCAGGTCGTCCAGTTCCGAATCGAAACGGTGCGCTCCGGTGGTTGTGGCCGCAACTGGGTGAGCGGCGAAGTAGCCGTCGATGAATTCGTCAACCATGCGGTCGAAGGCCGTTGCCGCCCGTCTCCCGCAGCCCAACGCAAGGGGAATGAGGAAGACCAATGCGATGACCAAAGTTACCGTACGAGCGGTTCGCTGAACGCGCATCATTTCTCTCTCCCTCTGATGGGTCTGGACAACCCACCCAGCCTGCTTCACTCGTGAATCGCCAGTCCTGGGATCGCAAGTGGTCACAGGGCGGATCAATAGAACAACAGACCGCAACGGAGCCGGGTGTGTTTTTCTAGGATTCCTTTTTCCAGTGCTCTACCTGGACGGTGCGGGCTCCGGGTACCGGAGCCCGCACCATCCTGGCTAGCGTACCGGGTTCGTCCTGCTCTGTCCATGTGAATCGGCCGGCGCGTCCCCGGAGGATCGTTGCCGCCGTGGACGGCTCGGGCTAGCGCCCCGGGGTGGAGGTGGACGACTGAGTCGGGTGTGCGCGAGAGGGGGGATTGGGAATCGCGAGCGTCACGGCGGTCCCGGATCCGGGCGTCGACCGGAGAGAAAGATTGCCGTTCCGAGCGACCACAAGGGCCTTCACGAGGGGCAGGCCCAGCCCCACACCGCGTGGGTGAGGGGCTCGCTCACCGGCCTGGAAAAACCGGTCGAACACGCGGTCTCGGTCGGCCGGCTGGATTCCACAGCCATTGTCCTCCACGGTGATGACGGCAGAGGAGGGATCGCAGGAGATCGCAAGGCGGATTGTGGGGATCGGTTTGTCGCAGAACTTCCGCGCGTTGTCCAGAAGATTCTCGAGTACGGTTTCCAACTCTCGAGAACCCAGCGGGAAGCCGCGCCCACCAGTCTCGATTTCGGTCTCGATGACCGTCTCGGGGTGCGGATAGCGAAAACGGATGTTGGCGATCTGAACCTTCACAATCTCATCGATCTCGGATGCGGGGATGCAGTCGTTCCTTCCGGGACGGATGTCCTCCAGGGCGAAGAGATTTGTGAGGGTTCGCCTCAGCTCTTCCAGCGCCATTCCGGCCTCGGACAGAGCCTCGTCGTAGTCTTCGCACGTCCGAAGCAGATCGGGTTTGCGAAGCATGGAGAGATTGGCGGAAATCGTCGTCAGAAGCGTCAGGATTCTGTGGGACGCGCGCGCACAGGATTCCTCGTCGGACGACCGCAGATGGAGGGAGTTCGATTCGGGTGACACGCAGGTTCCTTTCGGCGGTGTGCGTTCTTCTTCAATATCGGCGTTCCTTCGCGAGGGCTTGAGACGTGTGGCGAGCGTGTCGCGGAAGGCACCCATGCCGCCGCCCCGGTTGCCGGGCGGGCTTCCCCGAATGGTGCGACGATCGCCGCTCTTGCGCTCCCGCGCCCCCCTCCTCTTCGGCCGGGTCCGCTCCCCTTCGTAACCACACGGGGCAATAGAGCTTGCAGGGGAGGTGCGGAAGGACGGATACTGGCGATCGGGCCGACTTCGCCACCAACCCCGGAACTGCGGCCGCGAACACCTAGGGAGAGACGATTGAACGACAACCGGAACGCCTCCGAGCTCACAGGGAAGGCCATTGCCGCCGGCGCGGCCCTGGGCACCGTCGTCGCCTCGGTTAACGTGTACATGGGGCTCAAGATCGGATGGACCGAGGGAGGATCGATTCTCGCCGCGATTCTGGGATTCGTTCTACTGCGGTTTCTGGCGGGCGGATTGACGAAGGTCGAGAACAACATCGTCCAGACGCTGGCCTCCGCATCCGGATCCTTGGCCGGGGTGGTGATCACGGTCGTCGCCGCGTTCTCGCTCCTGGGCCGGCCCATGAATTACCTGGAGATTTCTATCTATCTTCTTGCGGTCGCGTTTCTGGGAGTGTTCTACGCGATTCCCCTTCGCAAACAGCTGGTCGAGGTCGAGCGCCTTCCGTTTCCCACCGGGACGGCGACCGCCACGACGATTGAAGCACTCCACGCAACAGGCGGTTTGGCCGCGGCCCAGGCGAAGTCCCTGGGAATCGCCGCTGCCGTGGCCGGCGCCGTGACCTGGCTTCGCGACGGAGTCCCGAGTCTGATTCGGGCGAATCTGTTCCCGCCCGTCGGGAGCGTGCTGGGACACTCACCGCAGCAGCTGACCCTGGGGATGAACGTGAGCCCCATGCTCCTGGCCGCCGGGCTTCTGGTCGGCCCGAGGGTGGGCGTTTCGCTTCTGGCGGGGTCCATGATCTGTTGGGTGGGCATTGCACCGGCCCTGGCCGGCCGGGGGATCATCGAGGACGTTTCCTTTCGGGCCGTGACCTCGTGGACACTCTGGCCGGGCGTTGGGTTGTTGGTCGCGTACGGGCTGACCGCGGCCCTGGTGCGGTGGCGCGTCTTCGCCCGAGGCTTCGCGCTCGTCCGGTCGACGGCGGCCCGGGATCAAGACGAGAAGGGCATTTCCCCGAGGTTCTGGCTGATCGGCTTCACGGGGGTTGCCGTGGCCGGATCTCTCGCCGTCCGCCTGGTATTCGAGGTGCCTCTCTGGATGGCGGTTCTGGCGGTGCCTCTCTCGTTTGTCCTTGCGCTTGTGTCCGTTCGAGCGGCGGGGGAGACCGATATCAATCCGACCGGGACCATGGGGCACACGACCCAGATCGTATTCGGCGGGTTGGCTCCGGGTCAGCCTCACGTGAATCTGGTGGCCGCGGGGATGACCTCCGCGGGCGCCTCCCAGGCCGCCGATCTCATGCAGGATCTCAAGGCCGGTCATCTTCTCGGCTCGAGTCCGCTTCGACAGGTTTACGCGCAGATGATCGGCGTTCTTACGGGCGTTCTGGTGGTCGTACCGGTGTTTCTTCTGATCTCGGGCGCCTACGGGTTGGGCAGCGAAACGATCCCCGCACCCGTGGCGATGGTGTGGTCGGGGTTTGCCCGTGTCGTCGCCGGGGGAGGAGACATGTTGCCGATGCACGCGGGAGTTGCGGGCGGGATCGGCGTCCTCGTTGGGATTCTCCTTGCGGTCCTAGATCGGACGAATCTCGGCCGGGCGATGCCCTCGGCGGTTGGGTTGGGTGTGGCAATGGTCATCCCGGCTCTCTACTGTGTTCCCATCTTTGTCGGGTCCATGTGCAAAGAGGTTTTCCGAAGAATCGACCGGGAAAGACACGATCGTTACGCCGTCTCCGTGGCGTCGGGCGGAATCGTCGGGGAAGGCCTGATCGGAGTCCTCGTGGCCGGTCTGAAGTTCGGCAGCGTGCTTGGCTAGCCCACAGGATCTAGCGAACTTCATATATGCATCTAGAGGTGTAGATATGCAACCACTAGTGCAATTTTTCTCCATCTTTGGTGCCTGAAGCTGTCTTCTCGCGCCGGATATTCGAGGCCGAAACGGGTATGCCCTCTGCGTGAGGTGGATCTGATGGTGAGGGCAATCGAGTAGGGGAGTTCAATTCACGAAGGAGGGTATCGTGCCGGAGAAAGATGGAACGGGGCCGATGAACGGAAGCGGTGGAACCGGAAGAGACATGGGAGGTGGCGGGAGAGGTGGTGGCGGAGGTCGAGGACGGATGGGGGAATCCGGTGGCGGACCCGGCGGCAGCTGTGTGTGCCCGTCGTGCGGGGCGACGGCGCCCCACAAGCGGGGAATGCCCTGCAATCGGATGAAATGTCCCGCGTGCGGTGGTATCATGACTCGCCAGTAGCGCGGGCGGCGCTGTGGATCGCAGGCCGCACCGCGACGGGAGGGGACGTGCGCCATGCCGACTTACGAGTACGAGTGCGACAGCTGCGGCCATCGGTTCGAGGTGGATCAGAGGATGGCCGACCTTCCTTTGAGCCAATGCCCCGAGTGTGACGGTCCGGTGGTCCGGGTGATCGGCAACGTCGGGATCCTCGTCGATCGGGGCCGAGCATCCCGAGGTCGAGGAACAACCTGCGGCCAAACCGCAACCTGCTGTGGGCGATCCGATCCCTGTGAGAGGAAACCCTGTGAGTGACCTTGAAGATTCCCCATCCATGAGCGACTCGACCCGTGATCCGACATCGGAGGATCTGGATTCCTTCGTGGAGAAACTCCAGCGCGTCTATATGGAAGAAGCGCTGAAGATTTACGGGGCGAAGGTGGTCGAGCTCTGGAGATCTCCGAGGAACAGAGCCGCCATTCGAAATCCGGAGGGGCACGCACGGATCACGGGTCCCTGCGGTGACACGATGGAGGTCTACCTCAAGATGAGAGACGGACGGATCGAGCGGGCGACGTTTCTCACCGATGGGTGCGGACCGACGCTGGCGTCGGGCAGCGCCGTTACGGATCTGGCGAGGGGCAAGACGCCGGCGGAGGCGCTCAAGATCGACCGGGAGACCGTTCTCGAAGCACTGGGAGGTTTGCCGGAAGAGAGCCGCCATTGCGCCCAGCTGGCGGTGATGACCTTGGCCAAAGCCATCGAAGACTACGATTCTCGAGAGTAGATCCCGCCGTCCAAGGACGCGCTGCCCGGGCCGTGCTTTGCATCTTGCACCCTTCCAGGGTAAGTTGCCAGGGCGAATTCCGAATGAAGGGCGATCCGGCCGTCCTTCGGCGCGACCCCAATCGCTCCAACTCATTCTAGAATAACCAGCTGCTTGGATCCTGGCCGGTGGGTGAGGCCGTGGCACGCCACTTGCGTTTCCTCCCGGCAGCGAGGGGAAACGGAAACAGGCAGTAGACAAGTCCAATCACGGAAGGAGGTGAACAAGATGTTCCGCAGAGACGAGAGGGGTTTCACGCTGATCGAGTTGATGATCGTGGTCGTGATCATCGGAATCCTGGCGGCGATCGCCATTCCGAACTTCATCAGCATGCAGGACAGAGCGAAGGAAGCGAGCGTGAAGGCCAACATGCATACCTTCCAGCTGGCTTCCGAGGATTACTCGGTGCAGAACGACGGTACCTACTCGACCACGGCTGCCGCTGCGGCCGCGCTGTTGCCGTCCGATTTCAAAAACCCGTTCACGGGAGCCGTGGGCGCGGATGCCGCTTGGATGAACGGTGCGGCTAACGCCCAGGGACTCGTGGGGTACGCCGGAACGGCAGTCGGCTACACCATCAGCGGCTTCGGCCGGGACGTGGCTCTGACGCTGACGCTGACGAGTGGAGCCTAGTTCTTAGATCATCCATTCTGCTGAATACTGGAGCAGGTTCTTGGGCGTACCAAAGAACCTGCTTTCTACTTGCCCCGGGGATGCGCTTCTAGCTTGAATCCGTCCGGCGGAGGTGCTAGTTTACCAAACCTGGTTCAATCACTCCGCAAGACGCCGCGGGCCGGTGGGTGACATGGTCGGTGAAAAAGTAGGTCATTATCGGATCCTCAAGAAGCTTGCGACCGGAAGCACCGGTTCTCTTTTCGTTGCCGAAGATCTCCGAGATCAGGGTTCCGTCATCCTCAAGGTTCTGTCTCCAGGCCCTCTCGCCGACGGCGCGTTAAGGCAGGTCATCATCCGTGAGAATGCCGCCGCCGCATTCCTGGATCATCCGCACGTCGTCCGAAATCTGGGGATCCGGGATGTCGAAGGTCACACGCTCATCGTGTACGAACAGCTCGATGGTGAGCCGCTGACCGGAGTGATGGCGCGAGGGCCGGCGTCGGAGCGACAGGTTCTGACTCTTGCGCGTCAGATGCTCGACGGGCTGGAGACCGCCCACCGTCAGGGCCTGCTTCACGGCGACATTTGTCCCGACAACATTCTCATCGATGGCCGCGGGAACGGCTTTCTTGTCGGTTTCGGCCTCGGAAAGAGTGCGGAGCGCTTCCAACGTCCCGGAAAACCGGGACAGCCTGCGCCGCAGTTTCCCGCGCCCGAACACGTAGAGAAAGGGCGGTGCGATGAGCGCTCCGATATGTTCTCTCTGGGGGTCGTTCTCTACCAATGGCTGACGGGTGCGCTCCCCTTCTCGGAAAGCGAGGGGGATGCCCGTTCGAAGACGGTGGTGAGAGAGGCGGCGGTTTCCCCGGGTCGGCGAGTACAGGAAATTTCCCCGGGGACCGAGGCTCTGCTTCTGCGCGCGCTCAAGCGAGATCCGGCCCACCGGTTCCAGACGGCAAAGGACATGCGCTCTCACGTCGACGTCCTGCTGGAACAGCTGGGCCCGGTGGATGCCGATCTTCCCGGCGAAACACCCCGGGGGGCCGGGATCGAGGCTTCCCCCGGATTCGTTCGCCGGAACCTGTGGGTGATCGCCGCCGTCACTACGGTGATTGTCGTCATGCTGGTTGCCTGGATGCTTCCACGCCGGGAGAGTCCACCGACGACACTGCAACCGGGCGTGGCCCTTGTTCAAGTCACGGACTGGCCGGGCATCGAAATCGACCCGTGCATCTCCTCCGACGGCTCAAGAATCGTGTTCGCCTCGGATGCCTCCGGGAATTTGGACCTCTGGGTACTGGATCTGGATGGCGGAGAGCCGGTCCGGATCACGCGCACCCCGGAAGCGGAGGGCCACCCGAGCTGGTCGCCGGATGGAACCGAGATCGTCTATTGTCTCTCAAGAGGAGAGGGTGGCATTCGCGCGCTCTCTCTCGCCGATGGCGCCGTTCGGGAACTCTCGGCGACCGGTTGTCGGCCCAGCTGGTCTCCGGTGAGCGATGCCATTGTCTTCGACGCGATGACCCGGGCCGAGAAACCCCGCCTCTGGATCATCTCTTCCGAGGGCGAGATGATGAGACAACTGACCCGGGCCGACGATTCCGAGGAAACTCACGCGGACCCTCACTGGTCTCCGGATGGCGAACAGGTGGTGTATGAACGCGCGCTGGGCGGGGAAAACAATATCTGGGTGGTCTCGCTGGACAGCCGGGTCCAACGGCGGCTCTCCTACCCGCCGCAGTGGGACTTCGACCCGTTCTGGGACCCTCTGGGGAAGTGGATCTACTTCTGCTCGGGACTCGGCGACAGCATCCACATTCACCGGACGCTCTCGGCGGGAGGGCGCCGCTTCCAGATGACCCGCGAAGCCGGTACGTATTCCGGGCTGTCCACATCGGGGGACGGGCGGCGCATCGTGTTCTCGACGATGGAATTACAGTCCCGGTTGTGGCGGGCGGAAGCGCGCCGTGGGTTGCCGGAGCGCGTGGAGATCGGCCGGGCGCGAACCGCCGTGCCGGACATCTCGCCGGAGGGGACCCGGATGGTGGTCCCCTACCGAGACCGCCACAGCTGGGATCTCTGCCTGGTTCAGGGAAATACCGTCACGCCCATCGCCCTGGGTACGGAGGACGAGATTGAGCCTCGCTGGTCCCCGGACGGCCAGGCCGTGGCCTTCGTGGAACGGTACGCCGCGGGAACGACCATCAAGGTGACGCATATGGACGGGAGCGATCCCAGAAGCCTGGTCACCGAGGGGGAGAACTTCGAGCCCCGGTGGTCTCCGGACGGCCGGTGGCTGGCCTTCATCAAGGTCCACAGCCCGCAGCGGAAGGACATCTGGATCGTGGACGTCGGGACCGGGCGGGCCGAACCCGTGACGCGGGCCGGCATGAACACGAAGCCCCGGTGGTCTCCGGACGGCTCCCAGATCCTATTCCATTCGCAGGGAGACACGTGGTCCGGTCTGTACGCCGTGGTCACGGGCGGCGGGGTGGTTCCCCGGTGGGTTGCAGAGGGCAAAGACGGAAGCTGGTCGGCGGACGGCAGGGGGATCTTCTATGCGGGCGGGGAGCCGGGGCGGGAGGACATCTGGGTCCTGAATCTGGATGAGATGTCCAGTCGGCGGTTGACCTCGGAAGAGGCCGGTTACGGTGCCCCGGTTCCTTCGCCGGATGGCCGCATGGTGGCTTTCCTCGCCGACAGGTACGGAAGGCCCGACGTGTGGGTGCTTCCACTCGGAGACGCAACTCGCGATGTCGGGCCGAGGTGCGTCGCCGAGGACACCAACCTTGCCGGGTCTCCTTCGTGGTCACCCGACGGCCGATGGTTGTACTTCACGAAGGAAGAGTTCGTGGGCGGGGACATCTGGATGTATGAGATGGAGTGATCTCCGGAGCGTTGTCGCCCTATTCCGGTCCTTTCTCCCTTTCTCCCTCCGGTCCTTTCGGGTATAGTCTCGCCCAGGGGGGAACGCCTGATGAAACTGGGAATCACGGGCCTGCCGTTGTCCGGCAAGACGACGATTTTCAACGCCCTCACCCATCTCAAGGCCGAGACCTCCGACTACGGCGCCGGCAAGAGGACCCCCAATCTCGGCGCCATTCGCGTGCCCGATGCGCGCCTGGACGCCCTCGCCGAGATGTTCGTCCCCCGGAAACCGGTGCACGCCACGCTGGAGTTTCTGGACGTTGCCGGAATCGGCCGTGGGGATTCCGCCAAGGGCGAGACCGAAGCGCAGCTTCTGGCCAAGCTCCGCGAGTCCGACGGGCTGATCCACGTCATCCGGGCTTTCGAGAACGAGAACGTTCTCCATCCGGAGGGATCCAACGACGTGGGCCGCGATGCGAAGATCCTGGACGATGAGCTCATCCTGGCGGATCTGGCCATTATCGAGAAGCGGTCGGCCCGCGTCGAATCCGACCTCAAGAAACTGAAGAGCGCCGAGCTGCTGCAGGAGCAGGAAATCCTCACGACCTGCCGCGAGTCCCTTGAGAAGGAGAATCCGCTCCGTAATCTGGATTTCGACAAGAACACGCTTCGAGTCATCAGCGGGTTCTGTTTCTTGACCCTTCGACCCGAGCTGTACGTTGTCAACCTGGGGGAGGAGCAGAAGGGGAAGGGCCCGGAGCTACTCGGTCTCCTGGGTGAGGCGCTGAAGAACCGGAGGACTCGCGCCGCCGCTTTCTTCGGACGACTCGAGGCCGAGATCGCCGAATTGGATGCGGAGGATGCCCGGGCTTTCCTGGAGGACTTGGGATTGAGTGAGTCGAGTCTTGAGCGACTTGCCCGGGAAGCCTACGCCGTGATGGGGGTCCAGACTTTCTTCACCATCGGAAGCGACGAAGTGCGGGCGTGGATGATTCCCGTGGGGATGCACGCCGCCGACGCTGCGGGCGAAATCCACTCCGACATGCAGCGGGGGTTCATCCGGGCCGAAGTCGTGGCGTTTGACCACCTGGTCGAGTGCGGATCCCTGGCCAAGGCCAAGGACGCCGCTCGCCTCCGTCTGGAAGGAAAAGACTACGAAGTCCAGGACGGGGATGTGATCCAGTTTCGCTTCAACGTCTAGACTGCCGATCACGGGCCCCGGCGAGAGGAATGAGGACGTCTTGAAAATTCCCAATGCCAAAGAGTTCTATCCACTGCACACACGTGTGGTGTTCTACCTCCTGCTTGTCGTACTGGTGGCCGGGGTTTTCACATTGGTGGTCCGTTTGCCGGTACGAGTTCCCCCGGGAGGAACGGCGGTCATCGTCGCCAAGGACATTGGAGATGTCCCGCTCGAGGAGAGCCGTTCCGTGGTGGTCGTGAATCCTGAGGGTGATCCGCCGCCGTACGAACCGGCTTGTCTCGCGGAGAGCATCCGGGGCAAGCTCCGGCGGCACGAGACGGTGAGCGATCTGTTTCTCAAGCAGGGCTTTTCACATGAGCTGGTGCACGCCGTGAATCTCTCGGCCCGGCCGGTGTTTGACCTTCGACACATCCGGGCCGGGCAACCCTATACTTTGGCGAAGATCGGGACGACGTTCTGCCACTTCGCGTATGAAATCGATCCGGAGTACTATCTTTTGATCGCCTCCGGAGACGACGGATTCTCTTCCGAGGTTCGGGAGTATCCCTTTCATGTGAGCGTCGATTCCCTGGTGGGAACCATCGACAATTCCCTCTTTCTCACCGTTCTGGAATCGGGGGAAGGCCCGGAGCTGGCGCTGGAGCTGAGTGAAATCTTTGCCTGGGATATCGATTTCTTCCTGGATATCCGGGAGGGCGACGGGTTCAAGATCTTCTTCGAGCGCAAGTGCCTCGGCGACAGCATGGTCTGCTACGGTCGGATTCTGGCGGCGGATTTCGTCGTTCAGGGAACCTCCCACCGGGCTTTCTATTTCAACGACGCCACCGGCTACGATGACTACTACGACCCGGAGGGGCAATCCTTGCGTAAAGCGCTTCTCAAGGCGCCGCTGCGCTACAGCCGTATCAGCTCGAGTTTCAGCTACCGGAGGTTTCATCCGGTTCACCGGCACTACGCGCCGCATCTGGGAATCGACTACGCCGCCCCGAAGGGAACCCCCGTTCAGGCCACCGGAGGGGGAACCGTCGTTTTCGCCGCTCGCTCGGGGCCCAACGGCAACATGGTCCAGATCCGTCACAACGAAACCTACATGACGTACTACCTCCATCTCTCGAAGTTCGCCAAGGGGATCAAGACGGGAAAGCAGGTCAGGCAGGGAGACGTGATCGGGTACGTGGGGGACACGGGTACGGCCACCGGTCCCCATCTGGACTATCGAATCAAGAAGCATGACACCTTCGTCAATCCACGGAAGATTGATCTTCCGGCCGCCGAACCGGTGGCGGAGGCGTTCCGGCCGCAATTCGAGGAGCTGCGGGACCGGTGGGTGGAGCGGCTCGAGCAGCTCGGCGGCGAATCCGGCCGCGACGTGGCCTTGAGCACTCCGGCCGGATGACGCATGCGGACAACCAGCGGGGAGTGATGAGACGACCGTCCGTCGGCACAGGAATTCTGCTGTTCGTGCTGCCGACCCTTCTTCCCCAGGCGACCTTCGCCTCGGCGCCGCCCGAGGAGGTCTCCCGATTCCGGATCGAGATTCATACTCCGCCCTGCATCACGTCCGACACTCCCTTCGACATCCATCTGACGGCCTTGGAGCGCCCGGAGTTCGGGGGCCAGACGACCTTCTTCCCGTCGGCGGACGGCCCTTTTGTTGTGTCCGAGACCGGATCTCTGGAACCGATTCCTCCCGTCCGTTTCTCCGGGGGGAGAGCGACCGTCGAGGGCGTCGCGTTTCCCTCGTCGGGGCGCAGGCGAATTCAAGTGTCCACCCGCGGGGCGGGTATGGAGCGGACGGACTTCGTGGACGTCCGGGTGCTGCCCGGGATCATCACGTTGCTGCCCCCGCTTCTCGCCATTGCACTCGCACTCATCTTCCGTCAGGTGGTCATCGCTCTCTTCTGCGGGATCTGGCTCGGGGCCACCTTTCTTCATGGGCTCAATCCCGCAAGGGGTCTTCTCCGGACGCTCGACACGTATCTGGTCGAGGCCGTCGGCGATTCATCGCACGCCGCGATCATCCTTTTCACGCTGACGCTGGGAGGCATGGTGGGAATCCTGGCCCGATCGGGCGGCATCGAGGGCATCGTCCGAGCCCTCTCCCGGTATGCCCGGACTGCGCGGTCGGCCCAGATCTCGACCTGGGGGATGGGGCTTCTGATCTTCTTCGACGACTACGCCAACACGCTCTTGGTCGGGAACACGATGCGGTCGGTAACCGACCGGCTGAAGGTCTCGCGCGAGAAGCTGTCCTTCATCGTCGACGCGACGGCGGCGCCCGTCACGAGCATCGCCTTCATTTCTACGTGGATCGGCTACGAGCTGGGTCTCATCGCGGACGCTTTCCAGGCCGTGGGCATCGAAAAGAACGTCTACCTGGTGTTTGTCTCGACGATTCCGTATCGGTTCTACAGCATTCTTATGCTGGCCTTCGTGTTTCTCGTGGCCTGGACGGGTCGGGATTTCGGCGCGATGTTGAAGGCGGAGAGGCGTGCCCGTGTCACCGGGGAAGTGCAGGGGAAGGGGGCCGTACCTCTCTCTCAGGTCGACCTTGCGGGGATGGCGGGAGATGATCAGGTGCGTTGCGCGTGGTGGACCGGGATCCTTCCCATTCTTACGGTTGTCCTGGTGACCGTCGTCGGACTCTATGTGAACGGTCGGAACGCTCTCCTGGGCGACGCCGGAACGCCGGAGGGTTTCAGGCTGCACGAAGTGATCGGCGCGGCGGATTCCTTCGCCGTTCTCATGTGGGCGTCCTTTGCCGGGGTGTTGATGGCGGCCGGTCTGGCGCTCGGTCGAAGAGTGCTCACCCTCTCCGAGGTCGTGGACGCCTGGGTCGTGGGCGTGCGGGCCATGATCGTGGGGATGATTATTCTGGTCTGCGCCTGGGGCATCGGCCGGGTGTGCGTGGACATCAAGACGGGAGAATGGGTGTTTCAGGCTACCCGAGACGTGCTGTCTCCCCACCTTCTCCCGGTTCTGTGTTTTCTCCTTGCCGGCGGCGTGGCATTTGCGACCGGGACGTCCTGGGGATCGATGGCCATCCTCATGCCGCTGGTCGTGCCGCTGGCGTTTCGGCTGAGCAGTGAGCCCGGTGTGCAGTTGGGTACGATCGCGGCCGTTCTGGCCGGTTCCACCTTCGGTGATCACTGCTCGCCGATCAGCGATACGACGGTGATGTCCTCCATGGCATCGGCGGCCGATCACATCGATCACGTTCGAACGCAGGCACCCTACGCGCTTGCCGTGGCGGCCGTCGCCTGCGCTCTCGGATACCTCCCGGCGGGTTTTGGGGTACCGGCGGCGGTGCTTCTGCCCGTGGGGTTCATCGTCCTGATTGCGGCCCTCCGGGTGTTCGGCAGGCGCGCGGAAGAGCGGGGGGGGTGACATGGATTTCTTCCTCGTCCGACATGGTCAGGCGAAGTCTCCGAGTGACGACCCCGAGCGCGGTCTCACCGATCTGGGCGTGAAACAGGCGGAGGCCACGGCCTCCTGGTCCGCCCTCGCGGGTGCCCGGGTTGCCCAGATCCTGCACAGCGAGAAGAAGCGGGCGAGGCAGACGGCCGAGATTTTCTCGCGGCACCTTCGGCCCTCGAAGGGGTTGATCGCGACCCGGGGACTGTCCGCCAACGACAACGTGGTTCCCACGGCCGACCTCATCGAGGTCGGCGGGGAGCCGGTGATGATCGTAGGCCACTTGCCGTTTGTTTCCCGTCTCGCCAGTCAACTGGTTGCGGGAGATCCCGAGCGGGTCGGCTTCGCGTTCGCGGAGGCGACGGTCGTGTGTCTTCACCGTCATCGGGGCCGGTGGTTCGTGCGATGGATGGTAACGCCGGAAGAGATCGGAATCAGAGGGTAGACAGGAATCTAATCCTCCCGCCCTGCTTTTAACTCACACTCACAAATGAGAAGATCGAAATACCGCATCGAGGGAGTCAGGTGCGGTTCGATCTTGAGGACGGAGGCTACGGGATCCCTGAGAATGCGATCCTCCGCAGGAGAAGCCACGAGCGTGAAACGATGGATCCCGGCCTCCCGGAATTGCCGAAGCAGGGCGTGGTAATCCTCCGTATCGATCACACGGTAGATAGGGTGTTTCCGGTAAGCGACGGCGATCTCGAGCGGGAACCACCAGACGTTGGTGACTACGGTTCTCGGCGACGATTCTTGGAATCGAGAGACGGTTCGCTCCGTGCCGCGCTTCTTGATCTGGAGGGTGGCCATCCCGTGGGTCTGGACCGCGAGGGAGAATGCAAGGATGATTGATCCAAGGACGAGCATGAAACGGCGCTTCCGGAAGTCCGGACACGCCCGGCGAATTCCGGAAAGCCCCAGGACCACCAGCAGGGGAAAGACGGGAAGAAGATAGCGGGGTCCCCAATGCACTCCACGCTGGTACTTGACGGGACTCAGGATGACCGCCACGCAGAAGAAGAGAAGAACGGCGGTGGCGATGAAGGCTTCCCCCCGTGCGCGCCGGGTGCCCGTGACCGCAAGCGCTCCGGCCAGGAGGGCCGCCATCAAGGGAGCGGTCGTGAAGAACCCTCCGCTGAAGTATGTGGAAAACACCCGATCGTCCAATCCCGCCAGGACCAGGAGGACGAGGACGGAGTAGGCAACGGTTCCGGCCCAGGGAACCGCCAGAAGGCGGCTCTTTCTTCCAAGGACAATGAACGTCACGAGCCCCAGAAGAAGAGGAATGGAGACCGCCAGGGTGGTTTCCAGGTTCTGCGTGAGTCCCAGGGTCCAGGCGTAGAGCGTCTCCAGTCGGTCGCTCAGGTAACCGGTGATCCCCGGGCCGGTCTCCTCGGGAAGAAGCCCGAATTCGGAGGCGCCCTGCATCCGTTTCCCGAACGGTTTGCCCAACACGCGCCACTGGAACAGGATCAGCGGAACCGCGGCCGCCGTGAACCCCGCGGCCGAGCCCAGGACCGTCCGTATTCCGGCCCGAGTGATGAGAAGAGCCAGAATGGTGGATCCTGCAAACAGGTAGCATTCCTCCCGGAACCAGACGGCCATTCCAAGAAAGAGTCCGGCGGCAAGCGCTGCGCCGATCGGCGTTCGATCCTCGGTTCTTGCCAGCAACAGGACGGCCGCCGTTGTGAGAAGCACCGCGGTGTTGTGCTCCCAGAAAGTGACCGCGTAGAAGAAGATGGGGGTTGCGAGACCGACGAGCGGAACGGCCAGAGGCGCCCAGGACCCCGCGTACCGCCGGGCCAGAAGGTACGTCAGCCAGAGGCAGGCCAGGGCCGAGATCAGCGGAAGGACATAGAGCCCGGGCAGAGACAGCGCCCGGTAAAGCGGCGCCGTCAGGATCGGAAACGCGAGGGAAACGTCCGGTACGAATCGCCCGTGAACGCGGGTCGCCATCGGTGGTTTCAGAGGAAAGAAGTCGCCGGAGGGATCGATGCTTTCTCCGGGATAGGCAATCGAAATGTCCCGAAAGCCGGTGCCGGCCAGCTGCTCGACGGTCAGGAACTTGAATCCACCGTCGATGGTCCAGAAAGCGCCCGGCGGACTTCCGACGACTATGGCCAGGTAGACAGCGCCTACGCAGACCAGGAGAAGAAGTGCGATTCGTTGTCCCGTCACGGGGCGTCTCTCCTCATTTGCTCGATCAGGCGAAGATTCGCCAGGGCCTGGGCATGATTCGGGTCCTGCTCCAGGATCTTCCGGAACTCTCGCTCGGCTTCGTCGAGCCGGCCCATCCGACCCAGCGCCATCCCCAGGTTGTTTCGAGCGGCCGTCATTCCCGGGTCCAGGCTGAGAGCCAGGGTGAACAGAGAAGCGGCGTTCTCGAGGTTCCCAAGGCTCATGCGGACGAGCCCCAGGTTGTAGATCACGGAAACCTCATTGCTCTTCAAACGGCGCGCTTCTCGGAAGGCGGTCTCGGCCTGCGTGTAGTTTCCCCTTTGCACGTGGACAAGCCCCAGGTCGTAGTAGTCCTGCCAGCGGGCCGTGTCGCCGACGCCGAGGAAATTGGAATTGGAGAGCGCAAGGAACGCAATACCGATGAGCGAAAACACCGGACCGGTGGAGTGGAGCCCGCTCCGTATCTTCCAGACCAGCTGCCCGGCGGAGCGGGGCCCGCTCCGGACCTTCCCGGCCAGCTGCCCGGC
>CAZSXU010000014.1:98760-102400 GCA_964610505.1 uncultured bacterium
CCAGCTGCCCGGCGGAGCGGGGCCCGCTCCGGACCTTCCCGGCCAGCTGCCCGGCGCCCCAGACGGCAAAGGGAATGAGCGCCGGCAGGATCGCCACCCGGAAGCGGGCGGAGACGAAGAACAGGATGATCGCCAGAGTCTGACAGAGAAGGAAGAGATGAAAGACCCGCATCTCCCGGGGCCGCGCCGCGGACAAGAGAAGACCCACCGCGGCCAGAGGAATGAGAATACCTCCGGGAAAGGCGAACCCTCTCTTCCAGAGAGTCAGATTCAGGACAGGAGAGTACTGCTTGAAGAAATAGAGGTCTTTGTTATTGGGAATCTCGAAGCCGTTCAGGAGGAAGTAGATCTTGCGGGCAAACAGGCCCGATGCTTTCCACGGGTGCCCGCCGACGAAGGCGAAGGCCTTCCGCGTCCAATGGAGCGATTCCCCGGCGGCGGACAGGGGGTGTCCCGTCTCCACTTCGGCCATTCTGCGAGTGTCGTTTTCAAAAGAGATCCAGTCCGCGCTCTTCTCGGACCATCCCGGAAGGATGGCCGACTTCCCGTCAGCCGCCGGGTTGTTTCCCATGTAGAAGTTGACGCCGCCCTGGGAGGCGATGGGGATGAACTCACCGCCCACGACCGCGTTTCTCAGGGTGACCGGCGCGATCACGATGGCCGCACCCGCGAGAAGCGCGATCAGCGGCCGACCCCTGCGGGACCGGCTCCGGAGCAACCAGACCGCCACCCCAGCCCCGAAGAAGAGAATTGTGGGACGCGTGATTGCGCCCAATCCAAGAATCACGCCGGCCGCCAGCCACCGGCGTGGGGTGCTCTGCCGGTCTGCAGAGAGAACCAGATGAAGAAGGAGAACGCCGAGGAAAGAGGCTGGGCCCGTAGCCAGGAGTTCGCCGTCGAAAAAGACCAGCGTTGGATACAGAGCGGCCACGATCCCCGAAATCAGCGCGGTTCGCCGATCGAAACATTGACGGGCCGCCGCGGTCAAAAGGGTGCAAGTCCCGGCGCCGAGGAGCAACTGGATCATTTTCGGCGCTTCCGGGTTCTCTCCAAAAAGCCGGTAGCAGAGCGCGACGAAGTAGGAGTAGAGGGGGCCGCGGAAGAAGACGTCCTTGCCCCAGAAGCCGTCCCGCAGGATCTCCAGCGCCGAGCGGTGGTACCAGGCGGAATCAAGAAGGGGGACCTGATAGTAGGGTTCGCTGCGGATGGTCAGAAAGTAAACGAGCCGGACGGCGAGGGCGATCAAGAAGACCGCAAGAAGCTGCCGGTCCAGTCCGGCGATCGGACGGTTCACAGTCGTATCGGAACGGTCGGCCAAGGCGGGTCCTCTGTTGATGCGAGCCATTCTTCATTGACTCTACGGTGGACGGGCGTAGGGCGTCAAGATGCAACGTCGGCGAGAAGATTCCATCCACAGAGGACACCGAGCACAGACAAAAGCCTTGAGCAATCCCGCTGGCTCACGCCTCCGCCACGGGATTTCCGGCTACTCTTGCAGAATCTCATCCATGACTTCGAACCCGTACCGCAGATGAGGAATCACAATGGATCCGCCGACGACAAGGGCGATATTCATGGCCTCCATGATCTGCTTTCGGGATGCCCCCTCGACCACTGCGCGGTCGATGTGGTAGAAGATGCAGTCGTTGCACCGCAGGACCATGGATCCCACCAGGCCCATCAGCTCCTTCATGAGAACGGGGAGCTCTCCTTCGCGGTACGCACCGGTATCCAGAGCGAAGAAGCGTTTGAACTCCGGCATCTCCGACTTCAGGATCTTCTCGTTCATTTCTGTCCGGTACCTGCGAGTCTCTGCAATGAAGTTCCTCGATTTCATCGTACCTCCGATGTCGATGCCCCGTATTCGAACACCGCCAGTCGTTCGTCTTCCAACACATATTCCGGAGCCATCTCACGCAGAATTATGAGCGCCTGCTCTCGCTCGGGCGCGGGGATCGCCGTCTTGTCCAGAATGACGAAACGGAACCCGTGGCCCGCGAGCAGGCGCCTATGGTTCGAGACGAGGAGCGCACGGGACGCGGGTGTCAGAGCCTCCACCTTCTCCGGCCGGAACAGCGTGTCCAGGAACTCCCGAAATCCTTCACTCTGCCAGAAAGAGAGGCTCCAGTCGGGCGCGCGCGGGTACACGCGCCGCACCGCGGCGATGTTGCGTCCGTGAATCATTTGATGGAGAAGTGCTCTGCGATCGCGGGGTGGGAGTTCGAGTACGGCGCCCTCGGCCCGATTCGCAGCCATCTCTCGATAGAAGGGATGCGTGTCCACTCGAGTCATAGAAAAAGGTCCCGGGAGGAGCTCGAACAGGAGAACCGCGCCGATCACCGTCGTTACGACAAGTCTTCGGGGCGAGCTGCCGGGCGTCGGCGCCAGGGCGAATCCGGCGAGGATGGCCAGGCAAAGTTCGAGGCCGACCACGGCGCGCATCGGGGTGCGGGAGATCTCCAGCCACGGAACCAGGAAGCTCAGGCCCCGATAGAGAGACGGAACGCCCGTCCGATGTCCCCCCACGTGAACGATCGGGCCGAGGGAGAGAAGGAAGAAGAACAGGCCCAACGCCGCCCAGGGCCACGTCCGCGATCGGGTCCCGGTCACGACCGCCCAGATGGCGAGTACCAGCGAGACCAGCGAGACCGAGAGCCCGAACCCCGCTTCCCCGCCGTGGAGCTCTCGCTCGATCACTTCGGACCAGCCCCCGAACATAGGGTGTTTGGGATTGGGTACGAGGACGTCGAAGACGTCAGCGGAGAAGATCTCGGCATGTGCGGTCGCCTGCGCTTCTCCTCCGACGCCGTGAGAGATCAAGGCGGCCAGCATGGGCAGGGCAAGGAGGGTAAAAACTCCCGCGCCCCAGATCTTGGGTGCAATCATCTTCCTGTTCCATATACTCGATCGATCACGAATCGTGAAATAGACAGCGGCCAGGAAGACTCCAATCAGCAGGTACGCGAGGTACTCCACGGAGGAGTAGAGCAGGGCCGCCGTGAAGAGACCGACGAGCACTCCCCACCGCGCCCTCTTCTCCTGAACCAGACCGACCAGAGACCAGGCGGCGAAAGCCAGAACGCCCGTCTCCAGGCAGTGGAGCCGGACCGTGTTGGAGAATCGATAGTGGGTGAAGGCGACCACGAGTCCCGCCACGAACGCGGCGCTTCGAGATCCCGTCAGTCTCAAGACCAGGAGATACGTGCCGAGCGCCGTCAGCACAAACGACACCAGAATCACGAGATTGTAACCGGCAACCAGACCGTCGAGCCCTGGGCGGAAGAAGCTCAGCGCGGCACCCAGGAGCGAGGCGGGGAGGGGAAACGTGTGGAGGGCGAGATGGGTCCCGTCGGGATAGAAGATGAAGTCCGTGACGTACGGATTGGTGTGGAGTTCCAGAAGGGCCGCCTTCAGCCACCAGATGTTCCAGACAAAGATGAAAGCATCCTCCCCGGCCCCCGCATCCAGCATGAGCCGGGTCAGTTGAAACGCCATCGGATAGGTGAGGAGAATCGTCAATCCGATGAATGCCAGAAGCGCCCAATGGACGTTGGACCTTTTCACGTGCCCTGCCTCGCCGGAAGGTGTTTTCTTGTTTACAGATAGAGGCTCAATGGAAGGAAGTCAAGCGGGGAATCCG
>CAZSXU010000015.1:0-50436 GCA_964610505.1 uncultured bacterium
AATCGCATCCTGCGGCATCAAGATTGAAACGCTCCGCCCCTCACTCAGATATACCGCATGAAAAGGGGTGACTGTCCCTCTGGGGGGACAGTCAGAACTTTCTTGCGCTGCCTCTCAGAAAGTCCCTCCAAAAACCGGGCCAAGGGGTCAGCCACCCATTTTGATGAGGTATATCGCATTGATGGAGCGTGAACGACTAGGGGACGTAGTTAGCCTTATTAGCTTATTGCGCTGCTGCCGGCATCACCGGAATTACCCCTGTGCATCCTACGGCCATTTTTCAACAGCCCCTCTGTCCCGAAATACCAGATAACCACCTTCTCAGGCTCATACACCCCAAAGGAGGTCCAGAGCCCTGAATGAGAAATCCCCCAAAAACCCAAAACCTGTTACCCATCTACTCGGTATAAAGTGCTACCCATGTACAGGTTGACACATGAGGGACCGAGCACTTGCCCTCCCCAAGAGGTCGCGCTCGCGTGGCATATTGCCACAACGAACCATTCTCGACAGATCGTGGCAATTGCGCTAGACTTCTGAGCAGAGTCCAGGTTTATCAACTGAGCGCTTGACCGCATCCTCGAGCAGGTTTGTGCATCTTGCCGCAAGCGTCCATCCGACGGTCCTACGCAACCAGAGAGGAGGAGTCGATGAAGACGAGCATTCTCACTCTCCTCACGCTCGCCTTGGTCCTCGAGCTTCATCATCCGGCCGCTGCGCAGACCGGGATGCCGCAGAGTGTAGTCGGCAATGGCGGCGGCCCAATGACGGGGACGAGCTATCAGATCTCAGGCGGAACACTCGGCCAGGCCGCGATCGGTGTCTTGAGCGGCCCGTCCAACATTCACCACATCGGTTTCTGGCACCCCGCCTTTCTTCTGACTCCGGTGGAGGAAACCGAGACACTGTCCCCCAGCGTATACCGGCTGGGGCAGAACTACCCCAACCCCTTCAACCCGGTGACAACCGTCGAGTTCTCGGTTCCAGAACGCGCTCATGTCGTGATCAAGATCTACGACGTCAGCGGCCGTGAGGTGATGACGGTCGTGGACGGGGATCTGGATCCTGGTCATCACAGAAGGGTCGTTGATGCCGAGGGACTCCCGAGCGGGATCTACTTCTGCCGGATGACGGCTGAGGGATTTCTGAAGAGCACGAAGCTGGTTCTGTTGAAGTAGGGCCGAGGTGTCCTCGGCTTTTTTGGACATGGATTCCCAATCGCCGGATTGAGAATTCAGGATAGGAGGTGGGCGAGATGAGATGGGTGCTCGCGGTTTCAGTTCTTGTGGTGATGGCAGGTGTCCAGGAATCTGTTGCCGATGTCCCCCGGACATTCAGCTACCAGGGTGTATTGAGAGACGGCGGCGGAGCTTTAGTTCCCGACGGGGACTACGAGATGATCTTCAATCTGTATGAGTCGTCGGGTGGCATGATCTCGCTTTGGTCGGAAACGGACACGGTGTCTGTCGCCGGTGGGATCTTCAATGTGATCCTCGGCAAAAGCGACGCGTTGGATCTTGACTTCGACCGGACCTACTGGCTTGGTGTGTCAGTCGGTGGTGATCCGGAAATGTCGCCTCGCGTGGAGATTGCGGCGTCCCCGTACGCGCTTCGTGCCGCCATTGCCGACTCGATCGCAGGCGGCTTGGCGGATGGGGACTGGGCCATCTTCGGGGACGACATGGTCTCGGCGGTTTCGGGGAACGTCGGTATCGGGGGGATTGTCCCTACGCAAGCGAAGCTGCGGGTTGACGGGGGGCACTTCCGCGTCGAGTGCTCGTTCCTCGATGAGACGCGCCCGGCCGCGTACGTAACGAATTTCAGCAGTGGGGGCCCGAGCTATCTCGTGGGCAAACACGCGGTGTGGGGCGGTGTGGGTTCCGATGAAACCGACAGCAAGTACGGCGTGTCTGGTGTGGCCGTGGGAAGCGGCACCAAGGTCGGCGTCTACGGAGAGGCAACCGGGGACGGCACAAACTGGGCTGGCTACTTCAACGGCGATGTCTATCTGCATGGTTTCCATATGCCGGACGGCGCGTCGGACAGCTGGGTTCTCACGTCCGACTCTGATGGAAACGGCACGTGGCAGGCGCCGCCGGCGGGGATTGGCGGGAGCGGCACGGCGAGCTACATCCCGAAGTTCACGGGTCCCGCAACCCTGGGCAACTCGATCATTCGTGAGAACAGTGATCGGATCGGCATCGGGATCGGGATTCCACAGGGCAAACTGCACCTCCGGGAGGACGTGGACTCAGGTGTCGAGGTCAAAATTGAGAATCGTGATGGAGGCAGCGGCTCGTATGAGGCAATCACATTGGTCGGGGAGGGAGGAGCGCTCGCGTACATCGCGGCATACGACGACGGGTACACCGATCCGAACGTGCTGAGGATTGCGAACCTCCGATCCGGTGGACCCATTGTCCTCTTCACGGACTACTTCGAGAGACTCCGAGTGACCGGTACGGGCGATGTCGGAATCGGGACGGATTTACCTGCAGAGCGCCTGGACGTCGATGGCACAGTGAAGATGACGGGCTTCCAGCTGCCCACCTCTGCAACCGATTCGCACGTGCTGACCTCCGATGCGTCCGGCGTCGGCACCTGGCAACCGGCCCAGGGGCTGACGCTCCCGTATAGCGGCTCGGCATCAAGTACGAGTACGGCTTTCAAAGTCACGAACACGAGCTCGGGGCCGGCGGTCGAGGCTGTCAACAGTGGTGCTGCCAGTGTGGGGCGGGTGGTGAATGTGGAGCGCACTCAGAATGTCTTAGCCGGCAACGATATGCTCCAGATCAAAGTGCCGTCTGGCTCCGACACAGCGTTTCAGTTCATCGAGTGCGAGCGGGGAACCAATGTCGAGTTCAAGGTGGAGGGCGATGGAGATGTCTTTGCGGACGGGAGTTACACGGGCCCGGCAGATTTCTCAGAGATGATCGAAGTAAGTGGAGGGGCCTCGAGAGTCGAAGCGGGCGACGTTCTGGTTATCGATCCGCAAAATCCCCGGGCTGTGGGAAAGGCAGCCGAGGCTCGATCGACGCTCGTGGCCGGTATCTACAGCACTCGGCCCGGCTTCATCGGCTCCGAGAGGGACTGGGACAGACCCACGGGCCGAGACGACGAGGACATCGGAACGTACACCCTGGAAGAGATGGCGGCGGAATTCGACGAGATTCCGGTGGCCGTGGTGGGCATCGTGCCCTGCAAGGTTTCTGCGGAAAACGGGCCGGTCAGTCCCGGTGACCTGCTGGTGACATCCGGTACGCCCGGTCATGCGATGAGAGACGGGAATCCCAGGGTGGGGACCGTTGTTGGAAAGGCGCTTGAGCCCCTGAACTCCGGCAGAGGGGTGATCAAAGTCCTTGTGACGCTCCACTAGCCAGCGTTTCTTACGAGGATTCTTGGCGGGGAAGGTACGAGACCTGGTCCAGCCTGTTCCGATGTTGAAAGGGTATTTCGAGACAGAGAGTCTGTTGCGGAATTATGGGGACAGAGCCCTATGAATTATGGGGACAGAGCCCTAATAGGTAGAACAAGTTGCTGGCTGAGGGCCATCGCGGGACATAGTACGCGTTTGACACTTTCGTGATAATTGCTGTTCCGGCACGGTTGTCCGTCCAGCAGGGCGGAGCGTCCAATCGCTGTTAGGTGACCTTGGGGAGGAGGAAGGCAATGGTGGTTCAGGACGTCGTGTTGTTCGTGTTGGCAGGACTTGGGGTTGTGATTGCGGTTCTCCTGGTTGTCATGGCCGGTACTCTGAGATCACTCTCGAAGCCGAGCCACATTGGGAAGGTCACCCTCAAGGAGAGTACCGAGAGGAAGCGAGAGCGCCTCGAGCACATGGCCTCGGTGAATCAGGAACTGGTCTCCACGAAGGCCGGTATCAGCGCTCTGGTCAACTACCACTTGTCTGAAGCTGCCATGACGCGGACGCTGGACCGGATTGAAGATAGGGTTATCGAGCTCCAGGAGCCCTCGGCCAACGCACCTGATCTTGATCGTGATGCGGTCGAGAAGCTGATCGAGGAGGTCTTTGAGGAGCAACAACGTCGACGCGGCCCTCAGTGGTTCTGGGATGGTGTGGACTACGTTAAGAAAAACAAGGGGAAGATTGCCGGACACGTGTTTGGGAAGGTCAACTCTCTGCTCTCCGGAATGGTCGGCGGGGGCAAGGGCGACTAGGGGACGAGGGCGATTAGGGAACGAACGTCAAGGGGGTCAGCCACCTATTTTGATGAGGTATGTCGGATTGATGGAGCGCGGCACCTGACGGCGGCTCGGAGAGAGGTGAAGGCCGAGAGGCGAAACGTGGGAATCCGGATCCTGGTGCCGGAATCACCAAGGAGGTGCGCGGTATGAAGATGGTTATTGGATTCGTCGCGGTGTTCATGCTGGCATTCGGAATGGGGACTGCCTGGGCGGATGAGCAGGACATGGGAACCGTGAGCTGCTACATCGAGGTCGTGCCGCAAGGCGCCGGCTCACAAGTCGGTGACGATCCGCCTGGACCGTCGATTCACTTGCGCCCGCTCCCGGCCCAAGGGCCGAAGTGGGGAGCCGCTGCTCATTCCTTCAAAAGCGATCCGATTGTCCAGGTCACACCCATCGTTCCGGTTCTCGATCTGGGATCCGTGGACGTGGGTCCTTTCAGCCGCCAGATCAGCTTCTGGGTGGAATCCACCTGCCAGAGCGTCATGTTTGCGGCCGGAGCGAGTTTCCTATATAAGGACGGTGATCCCGACAGCGTGCTGGTGGACCCGATCCTGCTGTATTTGGAAAGCGACCCCGGCGTCTTCGTAGATCTGCCGGAGGGTGAACCCGTGGGAGGAGCGGACAACTTCCTGTACTACATCCAGATGATGATGATCGATGAATTCCCGGGTTACGCTACGGAGGCCAAGACGTTCGGAAGTTATCAGCCCGGCTACTTCAGCCAGGCGGTTACCCTGACGGTGACCTGGAATCAGGACGACCCCGAGAAGCCCATCGGCGTCTACTCCGGCAAAGTGGCTCTCTACGCCTGGGTCGTGCCGCCATCCGCTGTTGAGTGCGATACCTGGGGTCGGGTGAAAGCCATGTATCGGTAGGAACGACTAGGGGACGTAGTTAGCCTTATTAGCTTATTGCGCTGCTGCCGGGCGGCATCATCTGGCCGGGATACAGAAGTTCTGAGTTCTGGGTTCTAAGTTGGGCAGAGAAGCTGGCAGGAGCTCCGGCGCCGTTCACCCGTTCGACATGCCGCCGGGTGAGAGCGGTGGCCGCTCAGGGCGGATGGTAGGGTGGGGAGAACTTGGGGGAGGGTGCCGATGGATTCGACTTGTCGTCAGAATGCGGAATAGGAAGGAGGCGCGCGCATGCGCCCGCGCGTGATTCTACACAACATGGTGAGCGTCGACGGACGGACGGATGGGTTTCCCACTCCCGATCTGGGGCTCTTCTACGAGCTGGCCGGGCGCTGGAAGGAGGACGCCACTCTGGTCGGGGTCAATACCATCATTGCCGGCTGCGAGCAGGAGCAGGACTCAGGCGCGGCGGATGCCGATCTGCAGCAGCCTGATCCGAATGACACGCGCCCGATACTCGTCGTGCCGGACAGCCGCGGCCGTCTCCGGTATTGGGACCGCGTCCGCAGGTGGCCGTACTGGCGCAGGGCCGTTGCGCTGTGCTCAGCGGCTACGCCCCCGGAGTACCTGGGCGGTCTCGAGGCCGCCGGCATCGACACCATCCTCTCCGGCGATGACCACGTGGACTATGCCGGGGCGTTGGACACACTGGCCCAACGCTACGGCGTCAAGGTCCTTCGAGTCGACAGCGGAGGCGTACTCAACGGCGTGCTCCTCCGGGCCGGCCTCGTCGATGAAGTCAGCGTTGTCACTGTGCCCCATCTCGTGGGTGGAGAGACGGCCCGCTCCATCTTCAGAGCGCCCGGCCTTGCATCGTCGGACGAAGCCCTGGGTCTCACTCTCCTCCACTGCGAGCGGCTGAAGGACGATGTCGTCTGGCTGCACTATGAGGTGAAGAGGTAGCGCGTCCCCCTTGAGGGACAGTCACCCCTTTTCGTGTAGTATCTCTGATCTCGGCAGGCAGCCCAGGCACCGTTGCCCGGCCACTGCGGGACATACTACGCGTTTGATACTTTCGTGATCATGGGTCCGCCGGCACCGTTCACCGGTTCGACAGGCCGCCGGGCGAGCCCGGCGGCCGCTCAGGGCGAACGAGGGTTGGGCTACTGCCAGGTTGGCGCCCGGAGGGCGCTTGACGCATCCGTATATGAAACCTGTGTGATCTGTGGCTAGAGGTTCTCGCCCGGTCGCCTTCACCCGCTGTCCCCGAAGGAGCGATACGGATGACCGCAGGTAAATTCGGAACGGCGATTAATTGCATGGACGGGCGTGTTCAAGAACCTGTCATCGCATGGCTGAAAGAACGATACGGACTCGACTATGTGGACATGATCACGGAGGCCGGTCCGGACAAAGCGCTGGCCGCCGAGCCGGGGGATGTCATCGAGAGTATCAGAAGAAGAGTGGGAATCTCCGTCACCCAACACGGCTCGGAAGTGATCGCCGTCGTCGGGCATCACGATTGCGCCGGCAATCCGGTGTCCAAAGAAGCGCATTGGCAACACATTGAAAAGGCGGTGGGCGTCGTTCGCAGCTGGGACTCCGACGTTTCCGTGCTCGGCCTGTGGGTTGATGAGGATTGGAGTGTCGAGGTCGTGACGGAATAGGCGACGGGTCCTTCGGGGACATCTCTAAGAGCGTCAGCCTTGTCAAGGCATAGTTCGATCTTCGTGGTTCGTTCTCGGAGCGCTCACCGTTCCGGAAGCTCGCAGGTGGGTAGGGCGTTGCCGAGCGACGGTTTCTTCATCTGGTTTCTCCAGAATAACATGGCGACGATCATATAGACAACACCCGTAACCACGCCTGTTTCAGATACAAGATAGCTGGCATATCCTTCCTTGACGGTGAGGTCGTGGAATATTCCCATCAGGTACACATTGTGGCTCGTATGTAGGATCGCGCCCACCCACAGGCTTCCCGACTTCAGTCTCAACACAGTCCTCAGGAAAGACGCGGCAATGATCACCAGGGTAAATCCCGGCAATGCAACCCATAGAGGCGTGCCATAGCCGTAGAAGCCCCCGACAAGTGCCGGAAAATGCCAGATCGCCCAGTATACACCTACGACTAGAGACGTAACCGGAACGGAAGATACTTTCAAAAGCTTGGGAGTCAGGAAACCGCTCCAGCCGATCTCTTCACCGACGACAAAGACAAACGTCAGAAGAAATCCAAGGGACATCTTCGAAAGCAGGCCGACGACAACGGGGACCGGGAGTTCGAGACCGAGCCAACGCGCCCATCGGTAGTTTCTGACCCCGTCTCCAAAGATATCCGCGCCACCGCTAGCCCACACCAATCCATAGCCAATGATCGCCGCAGCAATCGGCAAGAGGAAGCTGTACCCAAGGAAGCGGGCTTTCCCCAATCTCCAGCCGTAGTTGCGAATGGCGTCCTTGTGAATCAACGATGTCAATAGGGCCGCGATGGCAGGGGTCCACATCTTGCAGGCGAATACAAGTAGACTCCCGCCTGCTCTGAACATCCAGGCATAGATCCCGGCAGTAAGGAGAGTTGTCATCACGAAGAATGTGATAATGGGTCTGATGTCTCTCTCTCTGTTCTCCACGATCTTCTCCTCTCCGCCATAGGGTGTTCTTCTCGTCGGCCAAGAGATGCCGCTCACGTCTTCCATAGCGACGCCATCCGGGGTTATTTTGTTTCACTGCTTCGATCTCAATGATGAAAAACGATCAGTGGACGTTGCCAGCTTATCCAGAGTTCCGAAGACAGACACCGAAGCTCCATCAAGACGAAGTGAAACATTTTATTCAGCTGATGCGTATTCTGCAATGTAGCTCGAGCTTCCAGGCGGTTTCATGCAGCCGCCTCCGCGCACACGGATCGGCCGTCTCTCCCACCAGCCCCTGAGACAAGATCCGTGCTGTTGAATCGAATCGGCCATTCCAAGTCGGAACCCCGGTCGGGAGGACGTGATGAAAACGGCTCTTCGGATCCTTTTTCTTGCTCATCTCTGCGTCCCGGTGCCTGTTCTCTGCCTGTCATCCGGGGAGGGCGGGCAGGAGTGTTCTCCCGTCGTCGACCTCGACGACGGCTGGCGAGTGTCCACACCGGCCGCCGAAGGCATGGACCAGGCCCAGGTCGCTCGAATATCCGCCGAGATCGAGAGCGGGCGCTTTGAGGGCATCCACAGCTATCTCGTCATCAAGAACGGCGCCCTCGTCCACGAGGCCTATTTCGGCGATTGGAACCCGGACAGCCTGCAGGTGATCTTCTCCATCACGAAGAGCATCACCTCGACCCTGGTGGGCATCGCCCTCGAAAGGGGAGAGATCCCCAGCCTGCAAGCCACCCTGCCGGACCTCCTGCCCGAGTACGCCGATGATATCGCGGACCCGCTTGCACGCACGGTCAACCTCGAGCATCTCCTCTTCGATGGGAGTGGCCGGGGATCTTGCCTCTTCGCATGGCGGGAGGGGATCGTGCTGAAGTCCGAAGTGAGTTCTTCGTTTGCCGGCCGTGTGGCTTCCGAGGAGATCGGGCGGGTCATCCCGTTCCAGAGCGAAGTCCAGATGTCCGTCGAGGTGGAGCCCGCGGCCCAAGAGAGGTGAGAGCGGCGATCGGTCGGCTCCGCCGCGCCCCTCCCTCCGTCGAAAACAGGGAATGTCCCCTTAGCTTCATGATGTACACTATGTTATGGATATTATGTAGAGTGAGTGGGGCCTGGCAGTTGCGTGATTTCTTGTTGACTTGTTTTGAGGCGCATGGTATACTTGGCGTTGCACTCGAATAGGCGATGTGCTTGATAGAGAGTGGGATGAGACTGAGGCCGTAGGGCTCTGATCTTGCTTGATGGCGGAGCCGCCGGTATCTGGCAGCTGGAGGCGGAGACGCTTGGGCCCGACGGGAGGAGGTTTTGTATATCCCTATTGCCCCGGAGTGGGGCTGGGAAGGAGGCAGGATGAACATGTGGCGGAAAGTTTCCTTGCTGGTGCCGGTCGCGGTGCTGTGCCTCTGTGGGTGGGCCTGGGCGGGCCTGATCGATGCGGACGGCGGAGACACCGAGTATGCTGAACTCGATCTGCTGGATATCTACGTAGACTACAACGCGGCGGGTCTCACCATCACCTACGGGCATGACCCTGGCGGCTGGACGGGTGTCCAGGTGGGGGTGGCGCTGGTGACGACGTCCACCGGGGGCGGAACCACGGATCCGTGGGCTCATCAGATCGGGTTCACCGGGATGTGCCTCCCGGATTTCATCGCCTACATCGACTTGGATTCGCAGTGGAACGAGTGGTGCGTGTGGAATGGTACCGACTGGGACCGGATCGAGAACATCCTCGGCTGGACGATCGACGGCGCGGAAGACGTTTTGGTCCTGCCGTGGGATCTGTTGGGAATCGACTGCGCCGAAGCCTTTGCGCAGATCTTTATGGAGATGTGGATCACGCAGAACGGCTCGACCAAGGGTCCGCTGGATCTCAGCTACAACGATGATCTCCAGCTGAGCACGACTACCGGCACGACCTGGGACATCACCACACCGGTCGTGATTTCATGCTACCACTGTATCGATCTCTATGCCCCGAGCGGGACCGAGGCAAGCAGCTGGGGCGGCGTGAAGAACCTCTGGCGGTAGACGGCCATTCGAAATCACCGGGCCCTGTGGCCCGATTGGAACGGGGAGCGCGTCGCTCCCCGTTTTCATTTAAGGGGAGCGGAAGGCCAAAGGTGACCATCCCATCCTGTCGCCGCGTCGCCTTGTCCCCCGGTCACCGCGCGGCCCGGTTGCTCGTTCCCCGGCTCATCCGATCGCACCTCTTCCCCTGGGATTTTGATGATTTGGCACGGTTCTTGATTACCATTGACAGTTCCAGCACAGCTCTGATACGCTAGCCTCGAATGGGACCGTGGATGTCGGATTCTGGGACATGATGGTGTGTCCTGAGTGCGGAATTCCCTTGATTCAAAGGCGATTACGGCCGATAGGAAGAGTGATGACGGTGCTTGCCAGGCGGATGTTCTCGACGTCAGGGCGCTCGGGCGGGTGGGGGTTTGTGGCCCTGATTCTGGGTTTCCTGGTTCTGGTGGGCTGTGAACCCGAGAAATCCCCCGTGCCGTCCAACGCGGACGTGAAGCGGGTGCCGGACCAGTTGATCCTGGACTTCGTCTTGACGGAGACGCAGGAGGGGCGGAAGCTCTGGGTTCTTCAGGCCGAGCGGGCCAAGATCTTTGACAGTTCCAATGAGATCGACCTGGATACGCTGGTGGTTGATTTCTTCGATGAGCTTGAGGTGCACACGTCGACACTCACGTCGCACCATGGCATCATCAACCGGACAAGCCACAACATGCAGGCGTTCGGCGAGGTGGTGATCGTCACGGACGAGGGCCTCCGGCTCGAATCGGAGGAAGCGCGGTGGTTGAACAGGCCGGGCCAGATTGTCTCCGACGCTCCGGTGCAATTTACGCGGGGAAGAAACGTGCTCACGGGCGTGGGGTTCGTCAGTGATCCCTCGCTCGACAACATCGAAATCAAGCGAGAAATCAGGGCCGAGGTTCGAGACCCGGATGCCTTCGGTGAGGAGGAGTGAGCTGAACCCTGACGCGGCGGTCCGAGTCCACCGGCTGGAGTGCGAGGGACTGACCAAGAGTTTCCGCCTCCGGCGGGTCGTGGATCAGGTGTCCATCCGGTTGGAGCCCGGAGAGATCGTCGGGCTTCTGGGCCCGAACGGCGCCGGGAAGACGACCACGTTCAACATGATCGTGGGGCTGATCCGGCCCGAGCGCGGTAGGATTCACCTCGGGAAAGAAGACGTCACCCGCTACCCGATGTTTCGCCGCGCGCGATTGGGTCTCGGGTACCTATCGCAGGAACCGTCGGTATTCCGGAAGCTGACGGTCGAGGAAAACATCCTGGCGGTTTTGCAGTTGTGGGTTCCGGGGAAGAAGGAGCAGAAGCGGAAACTGGCCGAGCTTCTCGACGAGCTAGGAATGGCCCACCTGGCGAAGCGGAAGGCCTACGGGCTTTCGGGCGGGGAGTCCCGGAGGCTGGAAATCGCCCGAGCCCTGGTGACGGACCCGGCGTTCATGTTGTTGGATGAGCCCTTCGCAGGCATCGATCCCATTACGGTCAGTGACATTCAGGAGATCGTCCGCGGGCTTGGGGCAAAGGGCCTCGGGGTTCTGATCACGGACCACAACGTCCGGGAGACCCTGTCGATCACGCATCGGTCGTACATCATGTTTGAGGGGACGATTCTACTCTCCGGGACGGCGCACGAGCTGGCGTCCAATGAGGAGGCGCGGAGCGTGTATCTCGGAGAAAGATTCACCTTGTAGCTGGACGGGGAGATCAAACGTGGACCTCAAGCTCGAGCTGAGAAACAAACTGCAACTCCGACTGGTCCCGACCGCCAAGATTCAACAGGCGCTGAAGCTCCTTCAGGTTCCCGCTCTCGAGCTGGAGCTGATGCTCAAGCAGGAGATGATGACCAATCCTCTGCTCGAAGAAGTCGACGAGCAGGACGAGCGCGAGGAAGACGTCGAACAGGGCGATACGGAGGACCGCGAGACCTCGGAATCCGACGACGATGCCGACGAGGAAGCCGAGGAGCCCGAGGTCGATCAGCCCGACCCCGAAGAATTCGACTGGGAGGCTTTCCTCCAGGACGATTACGAAGGCCCGCGGGGGGAGAGGGAGCAGCCCTCCGAGGACCGCATGGAGCGGGTGAACCGGAGCACCATTACCTTTCAGGAACATCTCCAGGGGCAGCTTCGGCTCGCCGTCACCGATCCGGAGGAATACGAGATCGGCGCATTTGTGATCGGCAGCCTGGACGATCGGGGATATCTGACCATCTCGGATGAGGAGATCGCCGAGAGCCTCGGCACCGAGCCCGAGCGGGTTGCACATGTCGTGAGCATCGTTCAGTTGTTTGATCCTTCGGGGGTGGGAGCCCGGGATCTTCGGGAATCGCTGCTGATTCAGCTTCGAGCGATGGATCTCGAAGACAGCCTTTCGGGAGTCATGATCTCGGAGCACCTGGAGGCGCTCAAGCAGAAGCGGTACAACGAAATCGCCCGGAAGACGCACAAATCTCTGGACGAGGTGCGCGACGCGGCCGAGATCATTTCCCGCCTCGACCCTCACCCGGGTTTTGAATACTCGGTCGAGGCGGCGCGGCCCATCGTTCCCGATCTGATTGTCGACCGCGTGGACGAGGAATACATCGTCTCATTGAACGACCGCGCGGTACCGCGCATTCGAGTGAATCAGGCCTACGCGGATTACCTGGCGACGTCGGACGGCAGCGACAAGGCCAGGGAGTACATCATCGAGAAGCTCAATTCAGCCCGCTGGGTGATCAAGGCGATCGAGCAGCGGCGTCGGACGATGCTCCGGGTGATGAGCACCATTGTGGACTTCCAGCGGGAGTTCTTCGACAAGGGAGCGGAGTTCCTGAAACCGCTGACCCGCCAGGCGGTGGCCGAGCGAATCGGCGTCCATGAGGCCACCGTGTCTCGTGCGACGGCGGGAAAGTACGCTCAGACGCCGCGGGGTGTCTTTGAATTGAAGTACTTCTTCTCGGCTGCGTTGCAGACGGACAACGGGGACGAGGTTTCCGCTCGCCGGGTGAAGATGAGAATCGAGGAGCTGGTGCGGAAGGAGAATCCGAAACGCCCGCTCAGCGATCAACAGATCGTGGATCATCTGAAGAAGGAGGGGTTCAGGGTCGCACGTAGAACGGTCGCTAAGTATCGCGATCAACTGAACATTCTGCCGGGGCGGTTGAGGAAGGCGCCGTAGGCGCCTGGTGGAGACAAGATGGACGCTTTCGACGTAGGTGTGATCGGGTCGGGACCGGGGGGGTACGTTGCGGCTGTTCGAGCGGCCCAGCTCGGGGGCCGAGTCGTGGTGGTCGAGGACGAGGCGCTGGGGGGAACCTGCCTGAATTGGGGTTGTATACCAACGAAGACCATGCTCACGGGAGTGAAGTTTCTCCACGGACTGGAGAGGGCCCGTGAATTCGGGGTTACCGGCGAGGCCCGGCTGGACTGGTCTCAGCTCTTGAAGAAGAAGAACCGCGTCGTGGCCCGGCTTCGCAAGGGGATCGAGGTTCTCTTCCGGAATCACTCGGTGACGCTGGTTTCCGGACGGGGGCGAGTGAGCTCGCGGGGAACGATCGAGGTCCGAAGAGAGGACGGGTCGGCGGAATCTCTGTCGGCGCGGGGGATTCTTTTGGCCACCGGCTCGGTTCCGACGGGACTGCCGGGGGTCGAGCTCGATGGAGAGCGAATCCTGGATTCCAAGGACGCGCTCGATCTCGAAGAACCGCCCAAGAGCGTATTGATCATCGGGGCCGGCGCCATCGGGTGCGAGTTCGCTCACCTGCTGGCCTCTGCGGGGACACGGGTCGTCGTCGTCGAGCTACTGGACCGCCTGCTGCCGCTTGTGGAAGATGGAGACGTCTCCTCGACGCTCCACCAGGTTTTCAGAAAGAGGGGAGTGGAACTTCACCTTGGCGTGAAAGTGGCTTCGGTCGAGAAGCGCCCGGACGGGGTGTCGGTGACCCTGGAAGGGGGCGAGGTCATCGACGTCGAGAAGGTGCTGGTCTCCGTCGGCCGCCGGCCGAGGATTGACGGGTTGGGGCTCGAGACGGTCGGCATCGAGCTGAGCCCGGGGGGAATTCGGGTGGACGATGGGCTGAGAACTTCGGCCGACGGATTCTGGGCGATCGGAGATGTGACGGGGAAGATGGCCCTGGCGCACGTGGCTTCGGCCCAGGGAATCGTTGCCGCCGAGAACGCCATGGGGGGGAGCCGGACCCTGTCGTATGACGTGATCCCCGCCTGTGTATTCACGGAGCCCGAAGTCGCGAGCGTCGGGATGACCGAGTCCGTGGCCGAGCGAGAAGGGAAGGACGTGGCGGTTGGGCGCTTTCCCTGGGTGGCCTCGGGCCGGGCGCAGGCGACGGGCGAGACGGTCGGATTCGTGAAGGTGCTGGTCGAGCCGAAGACGGACCGGGTTCTGGGAGCTCAGGTCGTAGGCCCGGAGGCAACGAGCCTGGTTGCGGAGCTGGCTCTGGCCATGGAAGGCGGTGTACCCGCGGGGCGGATTCTGGAAACCGTCCATGCGCATCCCACGTACACGGAGGCCGTTGCGGAAGCGGTCGGAGCGGCACTGGGACGCGGAATCCACGCGTGAGGCGAGAACGGCTCACGGGCGAGGTGGAATGAGAGCACACGCGCTGGCGGGCAAGAAACCGTCCTGGCTGAGAAAGCACCTGCCGGAGGCGGGGTCGACTCAGAGGATGGAGCGGCTCCTGAGAAGGGGGCGTCTGGACACGGTTTGTGAGTCCGCACGCTGTCCCAATCGGTGGGAGTGTTTTGCCGACGGGCAGGCGACGTTTCTGATTCTTGGAAATTGCTGCACGCGGGGGTGCGCGTTCTGTGGGATTCCCAAGGGGAATCCGGGTCTCGTGGATACGGACCTGCCGGAGAGGGTGGCCTCGGCTGCCCGCGATCTGGATCTGCGGTATCTGGTCGTCACCTCCGTCACGCGCGACGATCTGCCGGACCAGGGCGCCGGTGAATTTGTACGAACGGCCGAGGCGATTCGCTCGCAATGCTCGGACGTCGGGCTGGAGATGCTCATCCCGGATTTCGGCGGGGACCCGTCACTGATCGAACGTGTGGTCCGCGCGGGGCCCGTGGTCCTGGGCCACAACCTGGAGACCGTGGAACGAATTTTCCCGGCGGTGCGCCCCGGTTTCCGTTACCGCCGGTCATTGGAGGTGTTGTCCATCGCAAAATCCGTGGGGCAGCGGTTGACCAAATCGGGTCTGATGCTCGGTCTCGGGGAAACCGAGAGGGAAGTCCGCGGGGCGCTGGAGGATCTTCGAAGCGTCGACTGCGATATCGTGACCCTGGGACAGTATTTGAATCCCTTGGCGGGAGGCTATCCCGTGCGGGCATATATCCGCCCGGAACGGTTCGACAAAATCGGGGTGCACGCCCGCGCGTTGGGATTCAAGGTGGTATATAGTGGTCCGTTTGTGCGAAGTTCGAGTGGCGCAAGGCAAGCAGCCGTGCAGGCGCAGGGCTGCTGACCCGCCAGAAGGGATCTTGGGTTCCGGCTGGAGGATATCATGCAGATTACGACCACGGCGAGACATTTCGAACTCACTCCTGCCCTGAAAGACCACATCGAAGAGCGGATGGGAAGGTTGAAACGGTATTTCGACCAAATCCTCAAGAGCCACGTCACGCTCTCGGTCCAGAAACACGAACACGTGGCGGATGTCTGGCTTCACGGAAACGGTGTGGATTTCAAAGGGCATGGGAAGTCGGAAGACATGTACGTGTCGGTGGACCTCGCAGTGGACAAGCTGGAGAGACAAGTCAAGAAATACAAGGAAAAAACTCGGAGCCACAAGGGGAAACCCTCGTTGTCGGATGGGCTGACCGCTCGGGAAGAGAGCGTCTCCGAAGTGGAAGAGTGAAGTGCCGGTGCACGCCGAGGGCCGCAGATGAAGGAACTCACCGTCGAGCAGCTGTACGAAGAGACCCGGGTCCCGCTGCAGCTGGATCTGGTGTCCGGCACGACCGAATCGGCCATCTACGTCACCACCAGTGATGTCAATCGTCCGGGACTTCTGCTGGCCGGATTCACGCAGAATTTCTTGAACGAGCGAATCCAGATTCTGGGTGAGACGGAGATGCTCTACCTGAGTACACTGGACGAGGACCGGCGCCGACAGGCGATTCGTACGCTGTTCATCGAGCCCCTGCCCTGCATCATTGTCACGAAGGGACAGGACGTTGACGCCCTGATCGTGGAGTTGGGCAACGAGAAGAAAGTGCCGATCCTCCGGACGCCCCTCTCGACGACGCCCTTCATTCACCTGTTGACCGCGCACTTGAGTCAGGCCTTTGCGACGCAAACGGTTGTGCACGGGACCCTCGTGGACGTCTATGGCGTGGGCCTCCTGTTCACGGGTGAGAGCGGAATCGGGAAGAGCGAATGTGCACTGGACCTGGTGGAGCGCGGACACCGGCTGGTGGCGGACGACGTCGTCGTCGTGACACGCACATCGCCCGGGGTCGTCGTGGGGCGGGGTGACGACATGCTGCGTCACCATATGGAGATCCGAGGGGTGGGCATCATCGACGTGCCTAAGATGTTCGGCATCCGGGCCGTCAGGAGGCGCAAGCGAGTCGAGGTGCAGGTTCGGCTCGAGATCTGGGACAAGAAAACGCACTACGATCGGGTGGGGCTGGACGACACGAAGACTTCGATTCTGGGCGTCAAGATCGGCTTCGTCACGATTCCGATCATTCCGGGGAAGAACATCACCGTCATTTCGGAGGTCGTGGCACTCACGCACCTGCTGAAGATTTTCGGTCTCGATTCGGCCAGAGATTTCAGCCAGAGTCTGAAGAGCGCCATCGTGGAGAAGGACTCTCGGATCCTGGACGTTCACGACAACGAGTAGGCCGGGATTGCGGCGCGGGGTCGGCGGGGGAGATGAAGAATCTCTATTTCGTCTTTTGCCTTCACAATCATCAGCCGGTAGGGAACTTCGATCAAGTCGTCGAAGACGCCTACCGGCGTTCGTACCTGCCCTTTCTCGAAGCCCTGTGGGCCCACCCCTCGGTCACGTTTGTGATGCACGTCTCCGGGTGCCTCTGGGAGTGGATCGAAAGGGTGCATCCGGAATATGTGGACCGGGTGCGGGCGGCGGTCGGGCGCGGCCAACTGGAGATCCTGACCGGGGGATTCTACGAGCCGATTCTGGCCATGATTCCCGACGAGGACAAGCTCTCTCAAATCGGACGCTATTCGGAGCATCTGCGGAATCGGCTGGGCGTGGATCCAAAGGGCATGTGGCTGGCCGAAAGGGTCTGGGAGCCTCAGCTGGCCCGTTGGCTTGGGGAGGCGGGCGTCCGGTACACGGCCCTGGATGATTTCCATTTCCGGGCCAGCGGAATCCGGCGGGACGCGTTGGTCTCGCACTTCACGACCGAGGACCAGGGACGATCGATCCAGGTATTCCCGATGAGCGAGACCCTCCGCTATCTCATTCCGTTTGGGTCCGTCGAGGAGACGGAACAATACCTCCGATCCAGGGCCGAGGCATTCCCGGGAAGTCTCGTGGTGTTCGGCGATGACGGGGAGAAATTCGGCGTCTGGCCCGGAACCCATCGGACGGTGTATGAGCGCGGTTGGCTGGAGTCGTTTCTGGCAATGCTCGAGAAGAACGCCGAATGGTTGCATACGGTGACCTTCTCGGAATGGCTCGATCGAAGTGAGCCGGCCGGGCATGCCTATCTCCCGACGCTCTCGTATCCGGAGATGATGGAGTGGGCGCTCCCGGCGGATTGCTGGAAGGAATTCCGAGAGAATCGGGCGATCCTCAAGGGCCCTTCCCACAACGAGAGAAACCCCCGCTTTCTCCGGGGCGGTTACTGGCGGAGCTTTCTCTCCAAGTATCCGGAGAGCTACCGCATGTACTCCAGGATGCTGGACGTGCGCCGCCGTCTTGCGGAGGCGGACTCCGGGGGGCGGAGATCCGAATTGGAACCGGCCTGGCTCGATCTCTGGCGAGCACAGTGCAACTGCGCGTACTGGCATGGGATTTTCGGCGGATTGTACCTGAAGCATCTCCGCTCGGAAATCTATCGCCGGTTGATCTCGGCGGAGTGCGTCCTGGAGGACGTCCTTCACGGGAAGGGTGATTGGATCGATCGCAGGATGGGTGACGTCGACGGGGATGGAACTTCCGAGATCGTGCTCTCTACGCCGGAAGTGAACGTGCTGGTTTCTCCCCGGCGGGGAGGATCTGTTTTCGAGCTGGATTTCAAGCCCGCACGCGCCAATCTTCTGGCCACGCTGGCCCGACGGCCGGAGGGCTATCACGCGGATCTCGTCCGGGTGTCGCGGAAACCGGGGACGGAGGACGGGGAGCAAACGCAGAGCATACATGATCGCGTGGCGGTCAAGGAGACGGGATTGGACTCCCTCCTCGTGTACGACGATGGGCCGCGCGACAGCTGGACGTGTCATTTTCTGCCCGCGTCCGTGACGGCGGCGGATCTGAAAGAGAACCGATACGAAGAGCTGGGGGATTTTGCCGATTTGCCCTTCGACCTGCAGGATCTCGAAAGGGTTCCCTCGGAGGAGATCGTGCTCCGGCGAGAGGGCAGAGTCAACACTCCGGCGGGACCCCGGCGCGTGGATATGACCAAGACGCTGCGGGTCGTGCGGCCCGGCGAGTTGGCGCTGACGGTCGATCTCGCGGCTCCGAACGAGTCCGTGGACGGCGTGTGCTTCGGAACCGTCTTCAACATCGCGTTGAGCGACGGAGCGAATCCCGAGTGCTTCTACGTCCTGAACGGGGCGGGACGAAATGGGGATCTCCTGGGCGCCGAGGCCGACGACGATGGGATTGACTCGGTCGCCCTGGTGGACGGCTATGTTCCCGTTCGGGTGGATCTGAGCGTGGATCGCAACGCGAGGTTGCTTCGGTTCCCGATCGCCACGGTGTCCCAGTCGGAAGACGGCTTCGAGAAATCGTACCAGAGTTCGGTCGTCGTCTTGCTGTGGAAGGTTGATCTGCCGCCGGGAGAGCACTGGCGGGTTCGGGTGGGGGTACAGGTGTCGACCCCCGAAGCCGTTGTGGAATCGCCGGCCGGCCGGTTGTAGGGCGCGTTCGTAGAGTCGTTGGCCGGCCGTCTAGTATGTGCGTCCACAGGGTCGTTGGCCGGCGGTCTGGTATGTGCGTCCACAGGGTCGTTGGCCGCCGTCTGGTTTGTGCGTCCAGAGAGTCACCGGCCGGCCCTGTGCAGAGTGCGTCGAGGTGACCGTTTCAGAGGGGGACGTCCGGAGCGAATGCTGGAACGCAGAGTGACCATCACCAACAAGTTCGGACTTCACGCCCGGCCTTGCGCCGAGTTCGTGAAATTGGCCAGCACTTTCGTCTCCGATATTGTCGTGGGAGTCGACGACACGGAGGTCAACGGGAAGAGCATCATGGGCGTAATGATGCTCGCGGCGGGTAAGGGAACCCAGATTCGAATTCGCGCCACGGGCATGGACGAGAAGGATGCGGTCCGGGCACTGACGGATCTGGTGACCGGGAAATTCGAGGAAGAGTGATGTCGAGTTCTTGGAGGCCGTACGGAGCGAATTCTCCGCGCAAGATTCTCGAGGGGATCAGTGCGTCTCCGGAAGTGCGCATTGGGAAGGTTCTCCTGGTGAAGGTGGGGGTCGATGATTTCGTGCGCCGCCGGATCGACTCCGACGAGGTCGATGTCGAAATCATGCGCCTGAGAGAGGCGATTCGGAAAACGCGAGAAGAGCTGGAAGGACTCCAGGGCAAGCTGGCCCAGGAGTTCGGCCCGGAGCACGCCAAGATCGTCGAGGCGGATATCCTGATTCTCGACGATCCGATGGTGTTGGATGAGACCGTTCGGCTGGTCACGGAGGAGAAAGAGAACGCCGAGTGGGCTTTCCATGGCGGCGTTTCGAGAGTCATCCATGCGCTGGAGGCCATTGAGGACGACTACCTGCGGCATCGGTCGACCGACGTCAAGGATATCCTGCGCCGCGTATTGCGGCACTTGGCGTCTCCTTCCCGTTCGGGGTTGCGCGAAATCAACGAGCCCGTGGTGGTGGTTGCGCCCGATCTGTCGGTCGCGGAGCTGGCGCAGATGCCGAGAAAGAACATTCTGGCCATCGCCACGGACCGTGGAGGGCGGTACTCGCACACCGCTATTTCCGCCAGGGAGAAGTGGCGCATCCCGGCCGTTGTAGGCCTGGGTGATGTGTCCCGGTCCGTCCGGGACGGCGACATCATCGTGGTGGACGGAAACCGGGGCGTCGTCGTGATCAATCCGACGCCGACGGAACTCGAGCAATACGGGGAGGAAGAGAAACGGGTAGCGATCCGGGTGGCGCCCAAGGCGCCGGCCGTTCGAGAGCCGGCGGTTACGTCGGACGGACACCAGCTGGATCTCTCGGCCAACATCGAGTCGGTGGACGAGCTGGACCTGGTGATCTCCCAGGGTGCGAACGGCGTGGGGCTGTACAGGACCGAGTTTGCGTTTCTCGGGCGCAAGGATCTGCCCGGAGAGGAAGAACAGTTCCAGATCTACCGGGAACTGGCCGAGAGGTTGAAACCCGACTACGCCGTCGTCCGCACCGTCGATCTGGGAGGCGACAAGCTTCTTCCGGATGCCCAGGCGCGTCCCGAGGACAATCCGTTTCTGGGATGGCGCGGTGTACGGTTGAGCCTGGCCAGGCCGGATATCTTCAAGACCCAGCTTCGGGCGATTCTGAGGGCCGGGGCGTACGGATCCCTGAAGGTGCTTCTGCCGATGGTGTCCTGCGTCGAGGAGATGCGAGAGGCGCGTGTCTTGTTCGAGGAGGTCAAGGAGGACCTGCGGCGCAAGAGGATCGCTTTTGATGAAAACTGTCCCCTGGGGGCTATGATCGAAACCCCCTCCGCCGCGACCATCGCCGACTTTCTGGCGGAAGAATCGGACTATTTCTCCGTCGGATCCAACGATCTCGTCCAGTACACGCTCGCCGCGGACCGGGGCAACGAGAAGGTGGCCCATCTCTATGAGCCGATGCATCCGGCCATCCTGAGAATGATGAAGAGCGTCGTGGAGACCGCCAAGGCGAAGAAGCGGTGGATTGGAATCTGTGGAGAGATGGGGAGCGACCCCCTGGCCACTTTCGTACTGGTGGGGATGGGCTACGACGAGATCAGCACCAACCCCATCGTTCTTCCGGAGATTCGGAGCATCATTTCAGCCGTGAGTTACCGAGAGGCGCAGGAGATTGCTCGAACGTGCCTGACGTTCCGAACATCCGCTGAAGTCCGGGCCTATGTGCGAAAGAACTTGGTGGCCAGGTTGCGAGAGGCCGACGGCGCTTGATTGACTTGTGGGGTCGAATTGCGAGAGATCGACGGCGCTTGATTGACTTGTGGGGGCCGCCCGGCGAGAGATCGACGGCGCTTGATTGACTTGTGGGGTCGCCCGGCGCGAGATCGACGGCCGTTGCTGATGGGGGAGACGGCATGAAGGGGTTGGATCTTGACCGCGTGGATCTGCTGGATTCGGCGGACCCGGGTGGGATGCTCGGCAGGGTGGAAGGTTTCGAGGATCAATGCCGCAAGGCCGTTGAGATCGGTCGCGGCGCTCCCCTGCCGGCGGGGAGAGCGTTTCGCGCGATCGTGATGGCGGGTATGGGGGGATCCGCGATCGGGGGGGATCTCCTGGGAACCTGCTTTGCGAGGGATCTCCGGCAGCCGTGGGTGGTGAACCGCGGCTATAGCCTCCCGGGGTGGGTGGACGCCGACACGCTTCTTCTGGTGGCCAGCTACTCGGGGAATACCGAGGAAACGCTCCATGCGTTCGAGGAGGGGGTCTCACGGGGCGCAACGGTCGTCTGCCTGACCTCAGGGGGAACGCTGGCAGCCAGAGCCCTTGAGGCGGGTTTGCCGCTGATTCGGATCCCCGGAGGGCTCCCGCCCCGAGCGGCCTTGGGCTACTCCTTCTTTCCGCTTGCGGTGGCGCTGGGGCGCCTCGGGCTGGTCCCGACGAGCGACACGGATCTGGCCGAAGCCCTGGAAACGATTCGAAGCGCCGGCGAGCGTTGGGGACGCTCCCGACCGGCGGCGGAGAACACGGCCAAGTCGCTGGCGCTCGCTCTGGACGGATGTCTACCCCTCGTCTACGTCGGCGACGGGCTGCTGTCGTCCGTTGCGACGCGCTGGAAAGGACAGTTCAACGAAAACTCTAAGATATTGGCGTATACGGCTGTATTTCCAGAGGTTAACCATAACGAGATTGAAGGTTGGGAAGGGGCTCGCCGACTCGGCCAGCGGACCCATTTGATACTCCTCCGAGATACTGACGACTCTCCTCGGGTGCAACGGAGGATGGAGGTGACGACCGGGATCATCGGAGATCGAGCCGACCGGATCACCGAGCTCTGGGGGAACGGGAGGTGCCGAATGGCACGAATGTTCTCTCTGGTGTGTCTGGGAGACTTCGTGAGCGTCTATCTGGCGCTTCTGTCGGGCACGGATCCGACGCCGGTCGACAACATTGATCGTTTGAAGGACGCCCTGGCAAACCTGCCGCAGTAGGTCCGGGGCCTGGACGCCCATTGGGGGAAAGGAAGGGACCTGGTGAAGGTTGTCATTCCCGCTGCCGGGGTCGGAACACGGCTTCGGCCGCACACGCACACGGTTCCGAAAGCCCTGCTCTACGTGGCGGGCAAGCCGATTCTCGGACACATCATCGACATGGTGTCCGGGTTGGACGTCGAAGAGATCATCCTCGTCGTCGGCTACATGAGGGAAAAGATCGAAGAGTTCGTGGCCAAGAACTACGATCTTCCTATCCGCGCCGTGGAGCAGGAAGAACCCCAGGGTCTCGGCCACGCGATCTGGGTGACGCGGGAAGCTGTTGGGCGGGGGTCGCCGCTCCTCGTGATTCTGGGTGACACGATCTTCGACCTGGATTTCAGCCCCATTGTCCGGGGCGCGGCCAATCTGATCGGGGTAAGAGAGGTCGAGGATCCGAGACGCTTCGGAGTCGTCAAGACCGAGGGCGAGCGCATCGTCGGCTTCGTGGAAAAACCCGACAAACCGCCGAGCAAGAAAGCCATCGTGGGCTTATATTATTTCACGGACGGCGCGCTCCTCTACGATGCGCTGGATGAGGTGGTCGAGAGGAACATCCGGACCAAGGGTGAGTACCAGCTGACCGATGCTCTCCAGATCTTGCTGGAGCGGGGTATGGATATGGCCTGCCTTCCCATCGAGGGCTGGTTCGATTGCGGGAGTCGGGAGACGCTCCTGGAGACGAACCGGTATTTGCTGGACCGGATGACGACGAGCCGGGAGATCCCCGGGTCCATTGTGGTGCCGCCGGTGTCCGTTGATCCCTCCGCTACGGTGGAGGCCTCGATCATCGGGCCGTACGTCTCGGTGGCGGGTGGGACCGTGATCCGCAGATCCGTCGTCCGCAACAGTATTCTCGGGGAAGAGGCGTTGGTGGAGAACGCTCTGCTGGAAGGGTCCCTCGTCGGGAACCAGGCGGTGGTTCGGGACGCGTCCCGCAGGCTCAACGTGGGAGACTCCTCGGAAATCGATCTCGGACTCTAGTGGGGGCGTGGTATTTTCGGATTGTCTGAAGTCCCCGAATACGCTACAGTTCAGGCACGGCACTTCGAAACGGTATCAGTCCACGGAATCCCCGGGTGACGCGCGGGGACAGGGGGAGGAAGCTCGATGGGAAGAACTCGACTTTTTACATCGGAGTCCGTTACGGAGGGGCATCCCGACAAGATGGCGGACCAGATTTCGGACGGAGTGCTGGACGCCGTGATGGAGTCGGATCCGGAGCACGGGCGGGTCGCCTGTGAAACGCTCCTCACGACAGGCGTGGCGCTGGTGGCCGGCGAGATCACGACCGGATCCTACGTGGACATCCCCGCGATTGTCCGCGACGTGGTGAAGGACATCGGCTACGTGCGCGCGGATTTCGGTTTCAGCTACAAGAGCTGCGCCGTACTGACGTCGATCCATGAGCAGTCTCCCGATATCGCCCAGGGAGTCGATCCCGGCGGGGCCGGTGACCAGGGGATGATGTTCGGCTATGCCACGCGTGAGACGCCGGAACTCATGCCCCTTCCGATCACGCTGGCGCACCGGCTGACCAAACGCCTGGCCGAAGTGCGCAAGAAGGGACACCTTCCGTATCTCCGCCCCGACGGGAAATCCCAGGTGACGGTGGAGTACGACGGAGACACGCCGGTGCGTGTGGACACCGTTGTGATTGCCGCACAGCATGCCGATGACAAAGATTTGGAGACGATGAAGCAGGAGATCTGGGATCAGGTCGTCGTCCCCAGCATTCCCGAGGAATACATGGACAAGTCCCGGCCGATGACGTATTTCATGAACCGCACGGGGCGATTTGTCGTCGGAGGTCCTCAGGGGGACACGGGATTGACGGGCCGGAAGATCATTGTGGACACGTACGGCGGTGTGGGGAGTCACGGGGGCGGCGCGTTTTCGGGCAAAGACGCAACGAAGGTGGACCGCTCAGGTTCCTACTGCGCCCGGTACATTGCAAAACACATCGTGGCGGCCGGCCTGGCCGACCGGTGCGAGATTCAGCTGGCGTATGCGATCGGAGAACCGGAGCCGGTCTCCATCATGGTGGATGCGCGCGGGGGCGAGGAGGTTGCCGAGGAAGCCTATGTGAAGGCGGTGCGAGACGTATTCGAGCTGACGCCGACCGCCATGATCGGAATGCTTCAACTCCGCCGTCCCATCTTTCGAAAGACGGCCGCCTACGGCCACTTCGGCCGTGAGGAGAAGGAGTTCACCTGGGAGAACTGCGACCGGGTGGACGCGCTGCGGAAGGCCGTGGGGCAGTACGTCTGAGCAGAGAGTTGAAAGTCGAAAGTTGAGAGTCGAAAACGGAAAGCCGAGAGCCGGATGAAGAGGCTCTCGGCTTTTCTGTATGTCGTACAGACCCTATTCCTAGTCGCTCGACACTCGTCACCTGTCACCTGGGTTTTGCCGCTGGTCTTGCTGCTGGGTTACCGCGTGACACGTGACGGGTCACGGGTGACAAGGGATAGGGCACCGCCCTGTCGCGTTTGCCGTGCCTTGCGCCGCGTCAAAGGCTCGGCGGCTCTTGGCCTCGAGCGTGAGGGGGGCTTGGAACGGGCAAGCAGCGTAGTGATCGACTCAACCCGGAAAGGCCACGCTCGGACCTGCGATCCGGCGAGCCTTCACCGCGGCCGGCCCGTGGCTGCCTGTTCCGGCTTTCTTGTTGTGTCATTGCGCCTGGGCCCTATTCCTAGTTGCTCGACACTCGTCACTTCTCACTCGGGCTTTTTTTAGGACCTTCCCGTGACACGTGACGGGTCACGGGTGACAAGGGGTAGGGTGCCGTGGTAGCATCTGCATACACACACCCTATGCGGAGCCTGCCACATGTCGGACATTCAAAAACCGGATGACATCGCTTCGGTCCGTGAAGGATACGACCGATGGGCGGCCGTGTACGACACGGACGCCAATCCCCTCCCGGCTCTGGAGGAGCCGTACGTCCGGGAAGCGGTCGGAGATGCCCGCGGGCTGGCCGTGCTCGATCTCGGTTGCGGCACCGGCCGGCACGCGGTGTGGTTGGCCTCCGCCGGCGCCCATGTGACGGCGGTCGATTTCTCCGAGCGTATGCTCGCCGAGGCTCGCCGGGCGGTGAAAGGAGCCGGCGTCCGCTTTCTCGTCCACGATCTCCATGAGCCCCTGCCTCTCCCGAGCGGGACATTCGATCTCGTGGTCAGCGGGCTGGTCCTGGAGCACCTGCGTGATCTGGCGGGGTTCTTCGCCGAATCTCACAGAGTACTTCGATCGAGCGGCCGCGCAGTGGTGTCGGCCATGCACCCGGCGATGTTTCTCCGGGGGGTACAGGCGCGCTTCACCGATCCCGCGTCCGGCGAGGTGGTGCAGCCCGGTAGCCTGCCGTACCGGATCGCGGACTTCATCATGGCGGCGGTGCGCGCGGGGTTCGCCCTGGAGGGCATCGGCGAGTACGCCCCGGACGCCCGGTTCGCCGCACGATATCCCCGGGCGGAGAAATACGTGGGCTGGCCGATGTTGATCGTGCTGCAGTTGCGATCCCATTCAGCGGCGGGGAATGGGAAATAGGAAGTAGGAAATAGGAAATGGAGCCGGGAAGCAGAGCTCGGATATCTGGATTTTCAAATCTGTGAAATCTGCGGCTGGCCTGGGGTCGACCGGCTGTCCCGATGTCGCCTTGTCGCAACTACCGCTCCGCGCGAATCAGCAGGATCACCCCCGCAACGGCGAACACCGCGTTGGCGAGCCAGGCGGCCGCGGGTGCGGGCAATGACGTGCCCTGGCCCACCACCTCACTCACGCGCATGATGCCGTAGTAGAGGAAGCAGAGACCCAGGCTGATACCGAACCCGAAAGCCAGGCCGCTCTTGCGGCGGAGGGCGGAGAGCGACGCGCCGAGGAGGACCACGATCAGACTGGCAAAGGGGAAGGCGATCTTGAGGTGTTGCTCGACCCTGAGCTTCCCGACGTCGGATCCCCCGGCCCGGATTTTGTGAATGTACTCGCCCAGCTCACGGAAATTCATGTCCTCGGGGTCCTTTTCTTCCCTTGCGAAGTCTTCGGGTGTTTCTCGCATCTCAGGCCTTCGGAGACGGGAGAACGGGGTCGCAATCTCACCGGTGTCCGAGAAGGCCCGGACCACGCCGTCCCGGAGGAGCCATCCCTCATCGTCCCAGACCGCGCGCTTCGCGTCGATTCTCTCTTGAAGAGCGTTCCTGGCAAACCGCTGCATCACGACGTCCGTCATCTCCCGGTTGTCAGCGTCGTAGACCTTGATGAGGTAGATCCGTCCTCCATCTCCGAGGAGGTGAACGTTCCGCCGGATCGAGCCGCTTCGGCGGGGCTTCTTCCGGATATCGTAGTCCTCGATCCGGTGTGTCTCCTGATTGGCGCGGGGGACCACGTACTCGTCGAAGAGGAGAGAGAACAGAGACACGGCCGCAGCAAGGAAGAGCAGCGGAGCCAGCGTCCTTCGCACCGATATGCCGGCCGACTTGATGGCCACCAACTCGTTGTGACGGGTCATCTGTCCTACCGAAAACAGGCTCGCCAGGAGCATGGACATGGGAAGCGTGATACTCAGAATGTAGGGAATCCGGTATCCGTAGTAGCGGAGGACCGTGGACACCGGCGTCTGGTGATCAATGTAGGTGTCGATCTTCTCCCAGAGATCCACGACCAGGACCAGGAGAATGAAGACCGCCAGTGAGAGGACCAGGTTTCGCAGATACTCCCCCAGAATGTATCGATCCAGGATTCTCATGGGGCGGTCTCCGGACCTGATGGAGTCGGGTTCCTGCGAGGGCCCAGCGCTCGCAGGCGTCGCCGGAAGGGCTCGGGAACCAGGGATTGCTCCAGGCTGGTTCGAACAAAGACCCAGGACCCCACGATGCCGAGAGCGATGTTGGCGCCCCACATGGACCAGAAGGGCGGGAGATAGCGGCGGTCGGCGAGCTGTTCGCCGCCGATCAGGCAGATGTAGTAGAACAGGATGAAACCGGCGGACACCGCAAGCCCGATGACGAAGCTCCCGTGGCGAATTCGAGTGCCGAGAGGCGCTCCCAGCACGACAAACACGATACAGGCGAAGGGGATGGAGAACTTCTTCTGAAACTCCACGGCGTAGCGGTTGATCTCCCTCTCCAGCGCAGCTTCTCTCTCGGCCTCCGCCCGGAGCGACTTGAGTAGATCGGCGCCGTAGACGGCGGTGGAGTCGGCGACGCCGTCGGGCAGAGAGCTCCGCACGGATCGAACGACCTCAGACCGAGCCTTCTGCCGAACATCGGAGAGCTGGTCTTCCAGGGCCCGGACTTTTCCCCGGAGGGCCGTGATGTTCATCTCCCGATCACTCCGGTGTTCCCGCTGGGTGCGCACCAACTCGGATCCGGCGTTGTTCACGCGGATCTCATGAGTCTTGAACCGAAGGCGGAAGTACTTGTCCGGCTCGGATGAATCCACCTCGTGGATCTCACCGTCCGTGAGCTCGATGGTCAGCACGTTCCCGTCTTCCGACCAGATCAGATGCCCGGAGTCGGCGCGAATCGTCTGGGTGGGGCGGGTCCTGTGGGTCCGCTGGATGGTTACGCCCCGAATCGTGGACGTCCTGTCGTCCACGTCGTCAACCAGGATACTGAGATCCTTGAAGGGCGTGGTGAAGACACCGGGTTTGATCTCCAGGGCCGGTTTCTTCCGGTGGACGGCCACGAGGAGGTTGGAGAGGTGGTGGTTGGCCTCGGGGAGGACGTAGTGGCCGAAGAGAATCAGCCCGACGGTGACAACCACGGAAGCCGCCAGCACGGGGGACGTGATCTGAAAAAGACTCATCCCGCCCGCCTTCATGGCCACGATCTCGTTGTCGGCCGCCAGCCGACCGAAGGCCATGATGGTGGCGATCAGAACCGCCATGGGAACCGCCAGGGCGAACATCCACCCCAGGCTCAGGACGAAGAGTTCGAAGATCACGGAAAGCGGGATGTCGCGCCCGATGAAGAGCTCCAGGTAATCGAGGATGAAGTTCACGATTAGAACAAAAAGGACCACCGCAAGTGCAAAAAGGAACGGGCCGATATGTTCTTGGAGGATGTATCGCCCGAGAATTCGCATGGCCGATCCCCGAGGAACTTCCTTGGTTGGCAAGAGTTTAAGTGAGATAGAGGGGCTCCCGATTCAGGCCCAACCTACAGGATCGGCCTGGGTGCGGCAAGCGCTTTTTGTGGTTTGTTGCACCGGAACGGCCGGTCGTGGCCTGTCGGTCCCCTGTCGTCTTGACGGTCGCGTGATGGCCTGATAAGATCCGCGCCAAACGGAGGAGTGTGTCAACAACCGTGCGTCAACATGTTGTGGGGAACTCTATAGCTGTCGCATGGTTTTTCGGATTGAAGAACCGGACGGTCCAGATGGCTCACCGCTCGACACGGAAATCCCGTGTGTTTCCTGCCTGGCCATCTGCGGCCGTAGGGAAATCCCGTGTGTTTCCTGCCTGGCCATCTGCGGTCGGTAGCGTATCCCGTGTGTTTCCTGCCTGGCGATCTGCGGTCGGTAGCGTATCCCGTGTGTTTCCTGCCTGGCCATCTGCGGCCGTGTGGCTTCTTGTTCTGTTCTTACCGTCGGTGGCGAGCGGCGTGGCGGTCGGGAACCGGCCTCTGTCGGAGCCGCCGCATCCTCCAGACGCCTGGTGGGTAATGAGGGGGACGGCGCCGGCCGAACGCCTCGGGCAGCATCCTCTCGGGATTCTCCTGATCACCACCAGCCCCGTCGAGAAAACGACGACCCTCGATTTCAAGAATCGGCGGATGGAGATGGTCTGGACCAGCGACGAGACCCGGCTGTTTGGCTGGTCCGTTCCGCTGTCGGAATATGTCCACCGCGAGTGGAAGCGCCGCGCGCGGGAGGCGTGGGTCGAAGCACTCCGTAGCCATCTCCGGGATCGACCCGAAGAGGCCGGGAAAACGGGTATGTCCTTCGATATCCCGGTGACCTTTCCGCGCCAGGTCGAGGCCATCATCGGTCAGGGGGCGAATCTGGACGTCACCGGTTCGGAGACCATTTCTTTCCGGGGCGAATCGACCTACCGAGTCGACGAGCTGGAAACGGAATTCGGCCGGCGGTCCAAGTTCCCCCAGCTCGACATGAAGCAGCGTCTTCGAGTGAACCTGGATGGAACCATCGGTGAGAAAGTCCATGTTCTCGTCAACCACGACAGCGAAGTGCAGTCGGCGTTGGAGAACCGGATCAAGCTCCGCTACGACGGGCGCGAGGACGAAATCGTCAAGAGCATCGAGATGGGGAACACGGACCTCTCGATCACGGGCGCCCAATTCGTCAGCTACCGGGGAACCCACCAGGGACTTTTCGGTGCCAAGATGCTGGCGCAGGTGGGCGCGCTGGATCTGTCCGTGATCGCCTCGAAGCGGGAGGGCAAATCGGCCCGGTCGACCTTCGTTGGAAAGGCCGCCAAGGACAGTCTCACCATCTACGACATCGAGTACCAGAAACGGAAATACTATGCCCTGAGGATGTCGGTGGACCCTCACGCGTACGTTTTCGATTCCATCTCCGACCTGCCGGTGAGGGTCTCGATCTGGGTGGACGACCACGACGTGACCAACGACGACCTGGACGGCGCCGTGCCCGGATACGCCTATCTCATGGCGCCGGACGAAGAAACGTTTGTCGATTCGGTGTACACCGTGGGCAAGTTCACGCAGCTCATCGAGACCGAGGACTACTATATGGATCCGGGTTCGGGGATGGTCACCTTTTACCAGCCTCTCCGGGCCGAGTACACGGTCGCGGTGTCTTACGCGGATTCGGGCACCACGGTCATCGGGAACGCACCGCCCGGAGTCGATCTTCCCGACACGCTACTTCTCAAGATGCTCAAACCGCGCAAAGAGCTCATCCAGAACGAGCGATGGGCTTACACTCGGGGCTACGAATTCAAGCAGTTCTACTTCCTGGGCAGTCGCAACATCCTCGCGGATGATTTCGACCTGGTCATTCGGAGGAAGCGGACCGGGTCGGAGAGCATCGATCCCGATCGGCAGGGGGACCGCTTCTTCACCGACATTCTCGGATTGGACCGGCGTGATAACCTGACGGGAACGTCGGAGCCCGACGGCAAGGTCGATCCGGAGTACGTCGACTACAATCTGGGCGTGCTCCAGTTTCCCGACCTCAGGCCCTTCGACCCGAACCCGTCGGAGTACCCGCTCGAGGAAACCAACCCGGAGCTCTACGAGCTCTACGAAGACAAGATCCTGCAGCGCCCGCAGGATTACCAGAAGTACTATATCGAGGTGAAGTACCGGACCCCGCAGACGTCGTATTCCCTCAATCAGATCAACATCCTCGAGGGAAGCGAAAAGGTGATTCTCAACGGCCGACAGCTTCAGCGGGGAAGCGATTACAGTATCATCTATGAAATCGGGCGGGTGGACCTGCTGGGCGCCGCCGCCGAAGAGGCCCAGAAGCCCGAGGCGAACATCTCCATCGATTTCGAGTACGCTCCCTTCCTTTCTCTGGCGCAGCAGAGTCTGGTGGGCGCCTCGGGGCGCTACACGATCTCGGACAAGAAGAGCCTCGGATTCGCCTGGCTCTACGAGAGCAAGTCCACGCCCGAGGAGCGCCCTCGGCTGGGTCAGGAGCCCTCCCGGTATCAGGTCGGGGACCTGAACGGCCGCTTTGAATTCAACCCGTCCTTCATGACGCGCCTGGTGGACGCCCTGCCCCTGGTCCAGGCGGACGCGCAATCCTCGCTCAAACTGTCGGGCGAGATAGCGGCGTCGTTCCCCAACCCCAACACGAAGAACGAGGTATACGTCGACGACATGGAGGGGACCGAGGACTCCCGCGTGTTCTCGATCACGCGCCGCGGCTGGGTTCCCGCAAGCATCCCCCCGGCCATGGGGACCACGGAACACCTGGACTTCGACTGGTACAACCCTCGGAACCGGGTCAAGCGCAAGGACGTGTATCCCGGGTTGTCCGAACAGGAGGGGGACGAATCGCTCACCATCCTGGAGCTGGACGCATCGTGGGCGGAACTCGACTCCACCAACAACTGGATCGGCCTGATGCGCCTGATCTCCAAATCCGGCACAGATTTGTCCGAGTCCAAATTCCTCCAAATCGTGTACAACGACGGGGGCGAGAACCGGGGAAAACTGCACATCGATCTCGGCTCGATCAATGAGGATTTCTACGAACCGAACAAGGACGAGTTGAATACGGAAGACGCGAACAGTGACGGAATTCTGGATGCCGACGAGGACACCGGACTGGACGGTGTCTCCGACGAGGACGCCAGCGCCTCGCGCCCCGACGACGGAGACGACAACTACGACTTCAGCACGGCAAACGCGGATGACCCCGGAGGGTACCGGCAGATCAACGGGACCGAGAAGAACACGCTTCTGGACACCGAAGATCTGGACCGCGACGGAGGGCTGGGGGTCGATTCTTACTTCTCCAAGACGGTCGATCTGTCGAACCTCGATCCCGCACTCGTGGCCGGCGATTCGCTGCTCGGGACCTGGCGTGTTCTGCAGATTCCCCTGGCGGACTTCGGCGACGAACGAGTCGGGGATCCCATGTGGGAGTCGATCCGGTATGCCCGGATCTGGTGCGAGGGCCTGGCCTGGTGGAAGAAGTTCCAGATTCTCTCGATGGAGGCGGTGGGCAACCGGTGGCTTGAGCGCGGGATCCGTTCGATAGCGGACGGCGACAGCGTGGATCCGTCGGGATTGAGTCCGGGCGAGTCTTTCACCCTCAAGGTCGTCAACAACAAGGAAAACCCCGAGTATGACCCGCCCTTCGATCCGGGCGAGGAGCGCGGAAGCGTGGGCAAGCGCGGCCAGAGGGAACAGTCGCTCGTGTTCGCGTTCGACGAGCTGACCCCCGGGCACCTGGTATCCGCTCGGAAGGAAATCCACGAGGTCAAGGGAAATCCGAGCCTCAACGACTATACGCGGTACGCCGCGCTGGATTTCTGGCTGAAGGGCTATTCGATATCGCCGACGGATGAACAACCCGTGTTCTTCCTCCGGCTGGCCTCCGACCGGAGGAACTTCTACGAGTATCGCGTTCGCTTGACGGGCGGATGGAGGCAAATTCGCCTGGATCTGGAGAGGCTTCCGCGGGTGAAGCTGCAGTCGGATACCACTTCGGTGATGTATGAGGGCCAGGAAATCCTCGCCATCAATCCCGCGCTCCAGGACAGTGTCCTCGGTCAAGCGACCGAGGCGTACGCGGTCTACGGTCAACCGTCTCTGACGAAGATCGTCCAGATTACGGGCGGAATCATGAACGACCGGGGTGTTTCAGTGACGGGGGAGGTGTGGTTCAACGAGATTCGGCTTCGGGAAATCAAGAAGGACGTCGGGGTCGCGCGGCGCGTCACGGCTTCGGCGCAGTTCTCCGACTTCATCAGTCTGAGCGGCGATCTGAGACAGGTGGAAGGGGATTTTGCCTCTCTCGGCAAGAATCGCACCGGGCGCGATCAGACGGAGTACTCCGTCGAGGCGAAAACGGAAATGGGGAAGTTGGTTAGACCGCTGGGGCTGAAGATTCCGGTGACCACCAGCTATCGCAAGAGCGAGGACGCACCGCAGCTGCTCACCGGCTCGGACATCATTCTGGACGCCAAGAGTTCGGAGGCCGAGAAAACAGAGTCCCGTTCATCGGCGCTGGGCATCTCGGTGTCGAAGCCGCGGGCGTCAACGAATCCTCTGGTGCGGGTCCTGATCGACGGGTGGTCCGTCTCCGCGAGCCGGAGCGAACAAAAAAGCTCGTCGCCGGTGCGCAGGGAGTACAGCGAGAATACGTCGGCGAGCGCCGCCTACCGGCTGACGACGCAGAGACCGGGCCTGCGCGTGTTCCGCGATGTTGAAATCGCGTATCTGCCGAAAGCGCTCCGGTTGTCGATCGACGGAAGACGTCAGATCAGCCGGTCCTGGGACGTTCTTGACAACCGGACACGGGAGGAGCTCCGGTACGATCGGGTGGTCCGGACCGCGTCGGGGACAGGCGAGATGAACGTGAGTCCCGTGATTTCGAAGACGCTCAACAGCGACTACACGTTCCGCACGGTTCGCGATTTGCTGCCGAACAAGAACGTGGGTTTTGAGGATGGCCTGGGCTTCGGAAACGAAGTGCAGAGGAGCCACACGACGAAAATCACCTACAAGCCGACCATCCTGAGTTTTCTTTCGCCCACCCTGAGCTACGACACCTCATACCAGGAGGATCAAAGCCCCTCGATTCGACAGCCCGGAGATCCGGTGGGCACGCGCAAGGCCACGGCAAGCAGCACGATCCGCTGGACGTTCAACCTGAAGATGTCGATGCTCCAGGAGCGCCTCGGTGGGGGGAGGGGTAAGGGACGCGGCAAGCCGGTTTCGAAGACGGAACCACCCGTCCCCGAAGAGGGCAACGAACCGGAAGCGGAGGAGGACGAGCAGAAGCGGGACCTGTGGTTGATCCCCATCGATCTGATGGCATCGAGAATGGAGCAGCTGAACGCGACCTTCAGCATCCAGAGGAATTCGGCCTACCAGCGGATTCCGGAGAGGCCCGACTGGAAGTACCAGTTCGGGCTGGCCTCGGGGTTGTCGTCGGATCTGGCCGCGCGGTCTCTGTCTCAGGGACAGGATACCCGGAGCGAAAAGCGCTCGACGAGCCTCCAGGGGAGCGTGGTGCCGATCTTTGACATCGTGATTTCGAGCAAGTACCAATCGACCGAGGACACGCGGTGGGTTGCGGCCGGGGCCAGGGAGAGCAAATCCCGGACCTGGCCGGATCTCGGTTGGTCGTACAGCGGGCTCGAGCAATTCGCGTTCATCAACAAGGTCGTGACGCGGGCCAGCGTCCAATCCGGCTATGTGCGGAATCGAAGCTCGTCCGGACCCCTGGGCAGGGAGGAGCAGACGAAGGTCCGGACGGAGTGGTCGCCGCTCCTCTCCGTGAACGCCACGGTGAGGGGGGGGGTCTCATCGACGATCTCCGTGGGCCGCAGTACGGAAGAGTCCGATGACCTGACCGGAGCCGGCGTCCAAACGCGTTCCGTGCGAGGGAATTATCAACTCAGCCTCAAGTATTCGTTTACGCTGCCGGAGGGAGTCGGCATGCCGCTGAAGCGAATCGGCAGCTCGGGCGGCGGAGGCGGGAAAGTCGCGCTCAATCTGGACGTGACCTATTCAACCGACAAGAGTGAAAACTTGGGCACGGGCAACGTGACCGCCGAGCGGAGTCGATTGTCCATCATCCCCAAGGCTACCTACACTTTCAGCCGCAATATGAACGGCAACCTCAACGCCAAGTTCGCTCAGGACTCCGACGCCAAGCGGGGCCAGACCACGCGCACAATAGGCCTGGGGGTCGAGCTCTCCATCAAGTTCTAGCCCGAGTGATTCAGGGCCTCCGCCCCGGCTGCGGTTCCGGTCCGCGGGCTGCAGGATTCCTCTTCTGACGCCGTTTCCCCGGCGGGGGGGCGAACGCTTCCGGAACCGGCCCGACCGGAGCCCGCGGCCGTTGACCCGGATCCGGGGCCGGGGTCCAAAAAAGCGCTTGCACAAAACCTGGGGTTCTTGTAAGTTTGAGTGCGAGTGGGGCTTCCCACTCTTTCACGTATGGAGGTGTTTTGTGGCCGCTCGGCGAGACGGTCGGGGTGGTGGGGTACGGCATGTGGGACGCCAGGGAGAACATTGAAGACGTTGCCCAAGAGACCGTAGCCGCCGAGGGGTTCGAGCTGGTCGAGACGAAGATCAGCCTGAAGGGTCGCCGGCGGACGATCGCTCTGTTTATCGATCGGCCCGACGGGTCGGTTTCCCTCGACGATTGCGCTCGGGTCAGCCGGGCGGTCGAGGATGCTTTCGACTGCGGCAACCTGATCGAGGGACGTTACGTGTTGGAGGTTTCTTCACCGGGACTCGATCGGGTTCTTAGGGGAGAGAAAGATTTTGTTCGATTTCAGGGAGAGAGGGTGAGGGTGACCACTCGACATCCGGTCGAGGGGCAGGAATTCCTGCAAGGAATCCTCGGAGAGGTCCGAGAGGGGCGGCTTTCGATGACGCTGGATTCCGGCAAGAACGTGTGGATTCCTCTCAAGGACATCTCCACAGCGAGGTTGGAGGTTGCACTCTAGGGAAACCCGCCCGCCCCCTTGGAGACGGGAAGATGAACTACGAAATCATTGAAGCGCTCGGTCGAATTGCGCGCGAGAAGAACGTCGATCGGGAGGTCGTTCTGGAGACCCTCGAGGCCGGACTGGTTTCCGCCGCCCGGAAGAAATTCGGTTCCGGAGCGATGGTGGAGGTCAAGATCGATGACGAAGAGGGAAATCTGGAACTTGCGCTCGTCAAGAATGTTGTCGAGGAAGTCACCGATCCCGTGACGGAAATCATGCTGGACGAGGCCCAGGACATCAACAAGAAGGCGACCGTCGGCGAACAGGTGAAGATCGAGCTCGCCCTGGAGGATTTCGGCCGCGGGGCCATTCAGGCGGCAAAACAGGTTGTGGTTCAGCGCGTGCGGGAGGCCGAGCGGGAGAAGGTCCACGAGGATTACTCCGAGAAAGTGGGGACGGTCGTGTCGGGGTTGGTCCAGCAAATCGACCACGGCAATATTCTGGTGAACCTGGGCAGGACCGAGGCAATTCTTCCTGCGCGCGAGAAGATCCCGAGGGAGCAGCTGCATCAGGGCAACACCATCCGGGCGCTTGTACTGGACGTTCAGAAGGTGTCCAAGGGGCCGCAGGTGATTCTCTCGAGAGCGCACCCGGATTTCGTCAAGCACCTGTTCGATGTGGAGGTCCCGGAGATCAGCGAGGGGGTCGTCGAAATCCGCGAGATCGCCCGTGAGCCGGGCGGCCGGACCAAGGTGGCCGTCTGCTCGTCGGATCCCCGGGTGGATCCTGTGGGCGCCTGTGTGGGAATGAAGGGTTGCCGGGTCCAGGCCGTGGTGAGGGAGCTAAACGGGGAGCGGATCGATGTCGTCACCTACTCGACCGAACCGACGTCCTTCGTGAGTCGGGCGCTCAGCCCGGCGCGTGTGGTTCATCTCGAAGCCAACGATGAAGAACGATCGATGGTCGTGGTTGTCCCGGATGATCAACTCTCCCTGGCCATCGGCAAGGGCGGGCAGAACGCCCGCCTGGCGGCGAAGCTCACCGGCTGGAGGATCGATCTTCTGAGTGAGGGGGAGTACTCGAAGCGGCAGGAGGTTTCAGGCGAGGCACTGGTGGATGTTGAGAATCTCCCCGGTGTGGGTCCGAAGCTTGCGGAGAAACTGATCTCCGAGGGGCTTGAAACGGTTGAGGACATCCTGCGCGTTGGCGAAGACGCCCTCCTCGCCATCCCCGGTGTGGGCGAGAAGACGGCGGATAAGGTGATGGCCGCGGCCGAGGCGGTCCGTGAGGCCCTGGCCGAGCAGGCGGAGGAAGAAGCCGAGGCGGTCGCTGACGAGGAAGCAGAAGACGGCGAAGAGGATGAGGTCGACGGCCGGGATCCGGATGGAGAGAAGGAATCAGATGCGGATGATGAGGCGGCCGAATTAGAGATGGAGCCGGGAGACGCCGGGTCCGATGATGATGAGGCCGAGGATGGGGGGGAGGCGGAGGAGGCAGAGGACGGGGAGGACGAGGAGCCGAAACCCGATGCGCGGGGTGCATAGCGGCGGCTTTACGGGCTCGGATGGGGAATTGAACGGAGGACGGTTGGAGACCTATGGCTGATACGAAAGCGAAGAAGACGACCGGAGCCAAGGCGCGTTCCAAAGCGCGTCCCAAGGCGCGTCCCAAGGCGCGCCCCAAAGCGCGCCCCAAGGCTCGACCCAAGGCAAAGGCCAAGCGAAAGGTGAAGGCCAAACCGAAGGCCAAAGTCGTGGTGAAGGCCAAGAAGGCGGCCGCCGTTCCGGTGCAGGCGGCCCCGGCGGCTCCGGAAGTCGCAGAAGCCCCAACGCCGAAAGCGCCTCCCTCCGAGACGACGCGGGAGATGGCTCCCGAGGCGGCCCCAAAGCCGAAGGTGGAGGTTGCCCCCAAGACCCGCGCCAAGCCGGAACCCCAGGTGAAGGCGCCGGCGCCCAAGAAGATTCGCGTCTACGAAGCGGCAAAAGAACTGGGACTTTCGAGCGACGCGCTGGTCGAGCTGCTTCGCAAGATGGGAATTCAGGTCAAGGGTCACATGAGTTCGATCGAGGCCGGGACGCTTGGGGTCATCCGCTCGCAAATCGAATCCGAAAAACAGACCGCTCGTGAAGAGATTGCCCGGCGAGAGAAGATCAAGGAAGCGCAGAAGAGGGCGAAGGTGCCTCCGAGGGTCGTTAAGCCCGCGGCGCCGGCCCGCGTGGCGCCGGGTATGAAACCCAAGGGGAAGGTCCGGCCGGGGAGAAGACGTCGCCGGGTGGTGGACACAAAAGCCATCAAGGAGAGCGTCCGCAAGACCCTGGCGGAGCTGGGGGTATCGCGCAAGCCTCGAAAGCGGAAGAGGGCGGCCGGCGCGGAAAAGGGAGTCGTCGAGGAAGCGAAGATCGTTCGGGTCCCGGAGTTCATCTCCACTCAAGAGCTTGCGGATTCAATGGGCGTGAAACCCATTGACCTGATCAAGAAGTGTCTTGAGATGGGACTGATGGTGACCATCAACCAACGGTTGGATGGGGAGACGGTCGCCATGGTTGCGGACGAGTATGGCTACGGAGTGCAGTTCGTCGAGGAGTTCGAAATTCCCAAGATCGAGACCGAAGATACGGCCGAGCGCGTGCCTCGCGCTCCGGTCGTGACGGTCATGGGTCATGTGGATCACGGAAAAACGTCTCTCCTGGATTTCATCCGAAAGACCAACGTGGTGGGTGGGGAGTCCGGGGGGATCACGCAGCACATCGGGGCCTATACCGTGGATCGGGACGGGGGGCGGGTTACGTTCCTCGACACGCCCGGCCACGAAGCCTTCAGCGCGATGCGGGCCCGCGGCGCTCAGGTGACAGACATCGTCATTCTCGTCGTGGCGGCGGATGAAAGGGTCATGCCGCAAACGGTCGAGGCCATCGACCACGCCAAGGCGGCGGGCGTTCCCATCGTCGTGGCAATCAACAAGATGGATCTCCAGGACGCGAATCCCTCTCGGGTTTCGCAGGAGCTCATGAGCCACGGTTTGGTCCTGGAGGAGTTCGGTGGGAAAGTGGTGGGCGTGCACGTCTCGGCGAAGACAGGAGACGGAATTGACCGATTGCTGGAGATGTTGCTGCTCGAGGCCGATCTTCTGGAGCTGAAAGCGCCGAAGGAAAAGCGCGCCGAAGGCGTGGTCATCGAATCTCGTTTGGATCCGGGCCGCGGGCCGGTATGCACGGTTCTCGTTGAGAACGGTACGCTCGAACTCGGGGACGCCTTTGTGGTCGGAAGTACTTCCGGAAAAGTCCGGGCGATGAAGAATGACCGGGGGAGCTCGGTGACTTCGGCGGGGCCCTCCACGCCGGTGGAGGTACTGGGCGCGCAGGCCGTGCCGCAGGCCGGGGATTCCATGGTGGTCCTGGATGAGGAGCGCGATGCCCGGGATATCGCTGCGAAGCGAAGTCGATTGGAACGGGAACGCCGCCTGAGGCTTCGTCCCCGCGTCACGCTGGCGGATTTCCACGCTCAGATTCTGGAGGGCCAGGTTAAGGATCTGTACCTGGTGATCAAGGGCGACACGGATGGTTCCGTGGGGGCCCTGAGTGATGCACTGCAGAAACTGACCACGGACGAAATAGCGGTCAAGGTCATTCGGCGGGGTGTGGGCGCGGTGACGTTCTCGGATGTCATCCTGGCGGCCGCCTCCAGCGCGATTGTGATCGGGTTCCACGTTCAGGCGGACGCGAAGGCTTTGGAGGCCGCGCGAAAGGAAGGGGTCGACGCCCGATCCTACGATGTGATTTACGAGGCGGTCGAGGACATCCGGAAAGCGATGAGCGGTCTGCTGGAACCAGAGTTCAGGGAACAGGTTCTGGGCGAAGCCGTCGTGAGGCAGGTCTTTCGGGTGCAGCGTGTGGGGGTCGTGGCCGGTTCTCTCGTTCAGTCGGGAACGATCACACGGAACTCCAAGGCCCGGATCATCCGGGACGGGGAGGGAGTCTTCGAAGGAAGAGTCTCTTCGTTGAAGCGATTTAAGGAAGATGTCCGCGAGGTTTCCTCGGGATTCGAATGCGGAATCGGGATTGAGGGGTTTGGAGATGTTCGGGAGGGAGACGTGATTCGCGCGTTCCGCCTCGAGGAAGTTGGCAGGCTCATCTAGATTCGAGCCCCCCGTCTCAAGAGAATTGTTCGGATGGCCGATGGTTCCGCCCGAATCGTGGACGCCGGGGCTTTCGCGTGGTGCATGATCCCGGACGGTGGGGTTGGAACCCATGATTGTCGGTACCGCCACGGTTGAGATCTTCCTGCCCGACAGCGGTTCTCTCAAGGCGAAACGGGGTATCATCAAGCCGCTCCTGCAGAGAGTTCGCCGGAAGTTCAACGTGTCCGCCGCGGAAGTCGGGTATCTCGACAAGTGGCAGCGCAGTACCTTGGGGATCGGGATCATCTCGAACGAAGTGCGGTTCGCAGATCAGGTTCTAGCGAAGGTCATTCGGGACATCGAAGCCGGAGGAACCTTCGAAGTCATCGATGTTCGAATCGAAATGCGATGAGAGGTGACCGTGGGTTCGCGTCGGCTGGAGAGGGTGAACGTTCAGATCCAACGGGAAATTTCGGATATCCTTTTCCGCCGCGTGCGGGATCCCCGCGTCGGGTTTGTGACGATCACCGGAGTGAAGGTTTCGAAGGACTATGATGTTGCTGCGGTCTACGTCAGTCTGTTCGGCCCCAAAGCTGAGCGGGACGCCAGCTGGAAGGGGCTCGACCGGGCGCGAGCCTTCATCCGATCGGAACTGGGCAAGCGAATTCGATTGCGCAAGACTCCCGAGATCATCTTCCGGCTGGATGACTCCATCGAGCGAGGCGCGCGCATCGAGCAGGAACTGAGGGCGCTCGACGTGTCCGGCAAGGACGGTGAAGGAAGTGAACGCTAGGGAGGTCGCTCAAGTCTTGAAGGATCACGAGAGCTTCGTGATCATGTCGCATTCCGATCCGGACGGTGACTCCATTGGCTCGCAGCTGGCCCTGGCGTCGGCGCTCGGCCGCATCGGGAAGACGGCCAAGGCGGTCGCGGACGACAGGACACCGGTGATCTATCGCTTCCTGGAGGGCTCGGTCCACGTAGAGCCTCCGTCGGCCGGGGCGACGGCGGACGTGGTCGTGGTGGTGGACTCGAGCAATCTTCAGCGCGTGAGCGGGCTGGACTCTATCGGAGGTCGGGAACGCCCAATCCTGAATGTGGATCATCACAGGAGCAACACGGAATTCGGGCGATGGAACTATGTGGATCCCGAAGCCTGCGCCTGTGCCGAGCAAGTGTACAGCGTGATTCTCGAACTCGGCGTCGAGCTTACGGTTGATGAAGCGGCTAACCTGTATGTGGGCATCCTGACCGACACCGGCGCGTTCCGTTTTCCCAACACGACATCCCGATGTCTTCGGGTTGCCGCGGATCTGGTCGATCAGGGAATTCCGGCGGCCGAGATCGCCAGGAAGGTCTTCTGGGAGAAGACTCCCGAATCGACCCACCTTCTGGGAATGGCCCTCTCGTCGCTGGAGATCATTGACGGCGGCAGGATCGCCTCCATGGTGGTCAGCCGTGAAATGAGCAGAAAGGCGCAAGCCTCGGCGTCGGACAGCGACGGCTTCGCCAGCTACACCAAGGTCATCACGGGCGTGAAGGTCGGTTTGTTGTTTCGTCAGCTGGACGGGGACGGGGTGCGGGTGAGCCTTCGATCGGACTCCGGCGTGGACGTCGAGCGAGTCGCTCGGATCTTTGGAGGTGGCGGGCATCCGACATCCGCCGGCTGTGTCGTGGAGGGTGCGATCGAGGAGGTTCGGGAGCGGGTGATCGGCGAGGTGCTGCGCCTGCTGCACCTGCGGGACGGGCAGCGTTAGGCGGGCGATGGACGGTGTCCTGGGAGTCGACAAAGCGCGAGGCCCGACGTCTCACGATGTGGTCCAACGCGTGAGACGGTGCCTGTCCGTTCGGCGGGTGGGTCACGCCGGGACACTGGACCCGGACGCCACCGGCGTTCTGGTTCTGTGCCTTGGACAGGCGACCAGAGTTTCCCGCTTCCTGATGGAAGGGGACAAAGAATACCGGACCACTCTGCGTTTGGGGTACAGAACTCGCACCGGAGACCGGACCGGAGACCGCGTCGGCCCTGTACGCAGCGTGAGCGTGGGGGCGAACGACATTCATGCGGCGTGCCGGAGATGGGTGGGCGATGTCGAGCAGGTGCCTCCCATGGTGTCCGCGGTGAAGCAGGGAGGCGTTCGGCTGTACAAGCTGGCAAGGGCGGGAGTGGACATCCCGCGCCGGGCGAGGCGGGTTCGCATCTCAGCCATCGAAGTCCTGCGCGTGTGCCTCCCGTTCGTTACGCTTCGGGTGCGCTGCGGAAGCGGAACGTACATCCGGGTTCTTGGCGAAGATATCGGGGATGCGTTGGGGTGCGGCGCGCACGTCTTTACACTTCGCAGAACCAGGGTCGGGGTCGTCGGACTCGAGGAGTGTCTCCGGTGGACCGACCTCCTGCGGGAGGAATCGAGGGATCGAATTCGGGAGGCCGTCCTGTCTGCGGATGCCGCGCTGGAGTTCTTGCCTGCCCTCACGATGGACGAGAGGGACAGCCGGCGTATTCGAACCGGGTTGGGAATTCGTCTTGTGGCGAACGGGGTGGGGAGGCAGGGGACCGGCTGGGTGCGCCTTCGGGACCCGTCCGGAGAATTCGTGGCCGTTGGTTCCGTATCGGAGGGTGTTTCGGACGGACGGGTGACGATCACACCGACTCGGGTGCTGAGCCCGTTGGGCTAGGCGGCGTTTCTCACATGGCGTGGAGGACGGGACGGACGCCACATGGGAAGGGCCGGCAGGCGGGAGCGTCGCGTGAGGTGGGTTGAGGGGGTCGAGGAGATTCACCCCGGGGACATGCCGACGCCCCGGGTGGCCATGGGGACGTTTGACGGGCTCCATCTGGGCCACCGGGCCGTGATCCGGGAGGTTCTGGATCTACAGAAGAGCTCCGGGGGTTCGGCCGTCGTCGTCACGTTTGAGCCTTATCCACAGGAGATTCTGTCGCCCGAGCGGAGCCCCGCCCGACTCACGACCCCCGAAGAGAAACGGGTCCTGCTCGGTTCGATGGGCGTGGATGCGACCGTTGCTCTTCGGTTCGATCGACGGATGGCGGCGATGGACGCGGCCGGGTTCTTTCGAACCGTGCTCGGGCACCTGGGAATGAAATCGCTTTTTGTGGGATACAATTTCACGGTGGGGCGGGAGCGCGGGGGTGACCTTGAGACCCTCCGGAGGATTGGCAAAGACCTGGGGTTTGATGTTAGAATCGTCTCGCCCGTGCTTCATGAGGGATCGCCGATCAGCAGCACTCGAATTCGCGGCCGGGTCAGGGACGGCGGGATCGATTCGGCCAACGAGATGCTGGGCCACGCGTATGCCATGCACGGGCGAGTGGTTGAGGGAAGCGGCCGGGGTCGCTCTCTTGGATACCCGACGGCGAATCTGGCTCTCGATGACGAGCGAAAGCTGCTCCCGGCCGACGGCGTGTACGCGGTCTGGACCGTGCGTCGGGGCGAGCGGCTGGCGGGGATCATGAACGTCGGGCGCAGACCCACGTTTGGAGCGGAGGGACGATCGGTGGAAGTCCACGTGATGGACTTCCGCGGCGACATGTATGGCGATGTGTTGACGGTCGAAATCGTCGATCGCCTGAGAAAAGAAGAACGGTTTGCCGATGAGGTTCAGCTGAGAATCCAGATCGGCCACGATGTCGAGATCGCGCGGCAGTTGCTCGACAGAAGAACAACGACTCGGGATTGCCCGTAGGGTGATCCCACCGCCCTGGGCGCCGCGCCCTGGGTGCGGAATCGGAGGAGGCGCTTGAATCATGACGTTGACGAAGGAAGAGAAACAAGGAGTCATCGACAAGCACAAGACGCATGATAGCGATTCGGGATCTCCGGAAGTCCAGATTGCCCTTCTCACGGAGCGAATCAAGTACCTTACCGAACACTTCAAGGTCCACAAGAAAGACCATCATTCGAGGCGGGGTCTTCTGAAGCTGGTGGGTCAGCGCAGGAGACTGTTGGACTACTTGCGGAACAACAAAGTGGAACGATACCGCGCCATTGTGAAAGACTTGGGACTCCGGAGATAATCCGGTGAGTAGACGATTGTGGGAGGAGAATTGGAAAATCCATCAATGATTGATCGGGGATCGGCAACGATCCAGGGCAAGGAACTGGTTATCGAGACCGGAAGGGTAGCCAGGCAGGCCGACGGAGCAGTGACGGTTCGATATGGGGATACGGTGATTCTGGCCTCGGTTGTGGCGAAACCGATGGCTATCCCCCGGGATTTCTTTCCTCTGGTCGTGGACTATCGGGAGAAATCCTACGCGGCCGGTAAGATCCCGGGCGGTTTTTTCAAGAGAGAGGGCCGTCCGCAGGACAAAGAAACGCTCTCGGCGCGAATGATCGATCGGCCCATTCGGCCGCTCTTTCCGGACGCGTATCGAGAAGAAGTCCAAATCATGGTGATGGTGCTTTCGACGGATCGGGAGCACGCATCCGACATCCTGGGGATTGTGGGCGCTTCGGCGGCTCTGAGTCTCTCGGACATCCCCTTCATCGGGCCTATTGGAGCGGTGCGGGTGGCGAAGGTGGGTGATGAGTTCGTTTTGAACCCGACCTTCTCCCAGCGAAACGAAGCCTCGTTGGAGGCCGTGGTTGCCGGTGACGGGGAGTCCATCGTCATGGTGGAGGGAAGCGCCCGGGAAGTGTCGGAGGACGAGTTTATCGACGCCCTGGATTTCGCTCGTTCCAGCATACGCGAAATCGTGGAGGTTCAGAAGGCCATGGTGGCTCGCGTCGGGAAGCCCAACCGTGAGTTCGCCACGCCCGAGGACAAGGAAGATCTTGCCGGTCTGGTTCACACCTTCTGTCTGGAGGATATTCGAAAGGCCAACGCCATCCAGGAGAAGAACGAGCGCAAGGCAATTCTCGATGCCTGTCTCGATCGGGTTCTTGAAGAGGCGGCCGAGAAGTTTCCCGAGGAGGAGGCATCGGCGGTCAAACAGATGTTCTATCAGCTCGAGCGGGAAGAGGTCCGGAGGTTGATCCTCGAGGATGGCCGGCGCGTGGACGGGCGGTCCATGACGACCGTTCGCCCGATCTCGTGCGAAGTCGGTGTACTCCCGCGCACGCACGGTTCCGCGATCTTCACGCGAGGGCAAACACAGGCCCTGGCGGTGACGACGTTGGGGACGACGACGGACGAACAACGGATCGATGATCTTGAAGAGGAGAGCTGGAAGTCCTACATGCTGCACTACAACTTCCCGCCCTTCAGCGTGGGAGAAGTCCGGCCCATTCGAGGTCCGGGCCGCCGAGAGATCGGTCACGGGATGCTCGCGGAGCGCGCGCTGGTGCCGGTGATCCCGGCGGACGACGTGTTCCCCTACACGGTTCGTGTCGTGTCGGACATCCTGGAGTCCAACGGTTCATCCTCGATGGCTACCGTCTGTAGCAGTTCGTTGTCTCTGATGGACGCCGGAGTGCCGGTGACCCGCGCGGTGGCGGGGGTGGCCATGGGGGTTGTCACGAAGAACGAGAAAACCGCGATTCTGACGGATATCCTGGGACTGGAGGATCATCTCGGGGACATGGACTTCAAGATCGCAGGCACCGGCAAGGGGGTCACCGCCTTCCAGCTGGACAGCAAGATCAAGGGACTCGAGATCGATATGCTGCGGCGGGCGGCGAGCCAGGCGAGGCAGGCACTCGACCACATCCTGGGCGAAATGGAAAGAGTGCTTGCCCGGGCCCGCCCGGAACTCTCCGCCTACGCTCCTCGGATCATCTCGATCGCTATTCCGAGAGAGAAGATCGGGGATGTCATAGGTCCGGGGGGGCGGACGATTCGACGGATCACGGAAGAGACGGGAGCCAAGGTCGATATCAACGACGACGGCGTAGTGAAGATCACCTCGATGGGCGAGGAAGATGGTCAGAACGCGCTTCGAATGGTGCGCCTCATTACGGATGATCCGGAAATCGGCAAGATCTACTCGGGAACGGTCAAACGAGTCGTCGACTTCGGGGCTTTCGTGGAGATTCTGCCTGGGCGCGACGGACTCGTGCATATCTCCGAGCTGGACGTCCGACGCGTGGCAAAGGTGGAGGACGTCGTTCGTGAGGGAGACCAGCTCGACGTGAAGGTGATCAACATCGACCGGGAGGGAAAGATCAAGCTGTCCCGTAAAGCGGTCCTGACCGACGGCAAGACCAGTGATCACGGCAGGCAGTCCGGCAAGCCCGTCGGAAACAGGAAGCGTTCTCACTAGCCGCAGAGAGCATGCAACGGCGGGAACGCTCAGGCTCGGTGGGAGGCACGGCTCCCCGGCGGCAGGCCGGGTCGCCGTGCTTACTCGTTTGATACAGAGTGATATCTCCTCGGGGAGGAACCTGAGAGAATGACGCAATCACCGACCGGTAGAGGGGTTCGTCGGACGGTCCTGGACAACGGGATTCGAATTCTGACGGAGAAGGTGGACTATGTGCGATCGGTGTCCTTGGGAGTCTGGATCCGGGCCGGATCCCGGGACGAAACACTCGAAGAATCCGGGATCTCCCATTTCCTGGAGCACATGGTGTTCAAAGGAACGGGTCGGCGCTCGGCCCTCGAGATCGCTCAGACTCTGGAGTCTGTGGGCGGTGGTCTGGATGCCTTCACGTCCCGTGAGCACACCTGTTTCCTTGCCCGCGTCCTCGGCGAAGACGTTTCACTGGCCATTGATCTCATCGCCGACCTGGTGGGCGGTCCGTCACTGACTCCCGACGACGTGGAGCTGGAGAAGCAGGTGGTCGTCGAAGAGATTCGAAGCCTCGAGGATCTTCCGGACGAGCTGGTTCACGACCAATTCGCCCGGTGTGTTTGGCACGATCACGCACTGAAGAACTCCATTCTCGGAAGCGAACAGAGCGTCGGTTCTCTCACATCGGAGAAGGTGAGGGCCTACCTGGAAGGTCGCTACACGACCGACAGGATCGTCGTGACGGCCGCCGGTGATCTGGATCACGACGAGATCGTGGATGGGGTCAGGCAGTGTCTGGGGTCCGTGTTTCGACGGCCGCGTGAGAATCCTCCGGCCCAGGTGGAAGCGTTCAAACCCGTCGTGATGAACGTGCGGGATCTCAACCAAGAGCATGTCTATATCGGGTCCCGGGGCGTGTCGTACACGCACCCCGACCGGTATGCCGTTCTGCTGATGGCATCCATCCTCGGGGGCGGCATGAGTTCGAGGCTCTATCAGTCGGTGCGTGAGCGCTCGGGGCTTGCCTATTCGGTTTCTTCGTACGCGGAGTTCCTGACCGATTCGGGACTCTTCGGTTCCTACGTCGCGGTGAGCCCGGGTCAGGCTCCGGCGGCCATTCGCCTGATTCTGCAGGAAATTGGGCGGCTCAAGTCCGAAGGCGTGGGGGAGGAAGAACTGGAGAGCGTGAAAGCCCAGACCGTCGGGGGGCTCGTGATCGGGATGGAGGGTATGAACCACCGGATGAGCCGGCTGGCGAAGGCGGAGACGAACGGATGCGCCGTCGAGGACATCGACGATGTGATCGCGGCCATTCGCGAAGTGACGGCGGATGACATCGTTCGAGTGTTGGCGCAACAGATGCGACCGGGCCGAGTCTGTCTCGTCGGTATGGGCCCGGTCGACGAGCGCTCCGTAAGCGACATTGATCTGGTCTGCTAGTTCGGGTGATTCACAACCGTCGTTCTGAGAATGCGGCGGATCCCGAAATGCCGGACCCGGCCCGCGGCCGGAAAGCGTGTGAACCGTCCGGGTGCGCGGCAGGTGCGAACCCTGCTGCGGTGGGTGGATCCATGGTTCCGATCCTTGCATACCACGATATCGACGCGGCGTTCCGATGGGGCTCGTTGAATCCCACGATCCGGCAATTCGAATCTCAGATGCGGTATCTGAAGGCGGAGGGGTTCCGCACCGTGTCCCTTGCGGAAGCGGTGGAGGGACGGGCCGGAGAACGCTCGGTCGCTCTCACCTTTGACGATGGCTACGACGGTCTCGGGCGGTACGCGCTTCCCGTTCTGACCCGATACGGATTCTCGGCCACCGTGTTCATCGTGACCGGTTTCGTCGGCCGGGCAAGTCGCTGGGATCTGAACCTGAGGTGGTTGGGCGGACGACACATGGATTGGGCCGCGGTTCGCAACCTGGATCAAGCCGGGATCGATATCGGATCTCACACGGCAACGCACCCGAATCTGGTGGGCGTGGATGCGGCGAGGGTGGACCGCGAGTTTCGGGAGTCGAAGGCGGAGCTGGAAGATGTTCTGGGAAAGCAGGTGGCCCTGCTGTCGTATCCCTTCGGACAGTACAATGACCAGGTGAAAGCCGCCGCATCGAGCGCCGGGTTCCGCCTGGCCTGCACCATCCGACCTCGCCGGGGTGATCGAGCGGACGATCCCCTCTCTCTCAAACGATTCTGCATCCGATCCATCGACAGCCTTTGGGACTTTCGGGCGAAGGTTCGGCCCGGCGGTCCGGGCCTCTTCCAGGACTGGAAGGAGGGTTTCCTCTCGGCCTGCAACCGAAGTTCCCTGATCGCGCGTCGCCGATACGACCGGCAGGAGGATGCGGCATGAATCCCCGAAGGCTCGCCCTGTTGGATTACGTGTTCCTTCTGAGGCCCGTCATCCTGGTTCCCGGCTGGGTGTTCCTGCTGCTGGGGTACCATTCGGGTCGCGCGTGGGTGGGGGAGCCGGCCCCCTCTTGGTATCCCTCGGGGAGGCTGCTGCTGAGTCTGGTTGTCTTCACGGCGATCATGGGCGCGATATACATCCTCAACCAGATCTGCGATCGGGAGACCGATCGCCTGAACCGGAAGCTGTTCCTGATTTCGGAAGGGCGCATTTCGCCGGCCGCGGCGGCATCGGAACTCGTGATCTTGAACGGCGCGGCCGTTCTGCTGGCGTGGGCCTTCTTCCCGCCCGCCTATGGGGCGCTGGCCGTTGTGTCCGTACTGAGCGGCGTCGCATACTCGGTGCGGCCGGCTCGTCTCAAGGCCCGGGCCGGCTGGGACATCGTGGCCAACGGAGTCGGCTTCGGAGGCATCGCCTTTGTCATGGGGTGGCTCACCGGCGCGCCCCTGCATCCGGTGGCGATCGTTCGGACGCTCCCGTATGTCCTGGCCGTGGGCGCCATACACACGAATGCCACGGTCCTGGACCTCGAGGGCGATCGAGCGGCGGGAGACGAAACCATCGCCGTCCGCTTGGGACTCAGGCGGACCCTCTGGCTCGGGACGGCTCTTGCGTGCGGGTCGCTGTTGGCGGCTCTTGCTCTGGGTGAAACGATCACGCTTTTCTGGGCCGGGGCTTCCGCAGTCGGTTTTGCCTGGGCCGCGTGGGGAGCGAAGGCCGGTCGATCGGTGACGGTGAATCAGCTGTCGGGCAGGGCGTTTGTCCTGCTCCAGGGATTTCGCTTTCCCCATTTCTTGCTGTGGTTGGTCATTGTCTACGGAGCCACGAAGTGGTACTATCGGTCGCGTTTCGGCGTGGACTATCCGTCGCTCAAAGATACGAGGGACCCGTATCGGCCGCCGACCGAATCGGTGGTTGCTCGATGACGTTCTGTGGGGGGTGCAGGCGGCAGGGGTTGCTCGATAACGTCCTGTGGAGGGGTGCATGCGTCAGGTGTATTTGAGTCAGATCGCCGAATACGAAGGACAGGGCGTGACCATCAAGGGATGGCTCCAGAACCGGCGAGCCGTGGGTAAGCTCCAGTTCCTGATGGTGCGCGACGGGACGGGCGTGATTCAGGTCGTGGTGTCGGAGGCGGAAGTCGGAAAAGACGTTCTGGAGATCGTCGATCATCTCGGGCAGGAATCTTCACTCATCGTCACGGGAACGGTCCGAGGGGACCGGCGGGCGCCCGGGGGGTTCGAGATGACGGCCACCGGGGTGGAGGTCATCCAGAACGCGCAGGGCTATCCGATCACGCCCAAAGAGCACAAGAGTCCATTTCTCCTGGATCACCGGCATCTGTGGCTCCGTTCCTCGAAGCAGCGGGCCATCCTGAAGATTCGAGCCGAGGTGATTCGAGCACTGCGAGATTTCTTCGACTCACGGGAGTTCACCCTTCTGGACGCGCCCATCCTGAGCGGCGCCGCGTGCGAGGGCACGAGCACGCTGTTTGGCACGGAGTACTTCGGGGAGAAAGCCTATCTCACGCAGAGCGGCCAGCTGTACCAGGAGGCGGGGATCATGGCCTTCGGTAAGGTGTACTGCTTCGGGCCGACGTTTCGGGCGGAGAAGTCCAAGACCCGCCGGCATCTGACGGAATTCTGGATGCTGGAACCCGAGGTCGCCTACGCCGATCTGGACGACATCATGGTCCTGGCGGAAGAGATGGTCGCAGCCGTGGTCTCGCGCGTTCTTGAAACGCGGAGACAGGATCTGGATATCCTGGGAAGAGACACGGCGGCCCTGGAGAGAGTGACCGCTCCGTTTCCACGGATCACCTATACGGAGGCGGTGGAGCGGCTCCGGGCGGCGGGTCATGACTTCGAATGGGGAAGAGACTTCGGGGGGGATGAGGAGACGGTTCTCGCGAGCCAGTTCGAGAAACCGGTGATGGTCCATCGATACCCACTGGAGTGCAAGGCGTTCTACATGACCCAGGATCCCGAGGACGAACGGCTTGCTCTGTGCGTGGATGTGTTGGCCCCGGAAGGCTATGGAGAGATCATCGGCGGAAGTCAACGCCTGGACGATCTTGCAACTCTGGAAGATCGGATCGCCAAACACGATCTTCCCAAGGAAGCATTCGAGTGGTATCTTGACTTGCGCAGGTACGGTACGGTGCCCCATTCCGGCTATGGAATCGGATTGGAGAGAACGGTGGCTTGGATTTGCGGGATCAAGCACCTGCGGGAGGCCATCCCGTTCCCGCGGCTCATCAACCGTCTGTATCCGTAGCTGGCTGCCGGGGCTCATCAACCGTCTGTATCCGTGGCCGGCTGCCGGCTGATTTCA
>CAZSXU010000015.1:50536-80006 GCA_964610505.1 uncultured bacterium
GGCTGCCGGGGCTCATCAACCGTCTGTATCCGTGGCCGGCTGCCGGCTGATTTCACGTTGGGATGGGCGCAGTTTTTCGACGGAGACCTGAAGTGACCTATTTCTGGATTCTGACGGCCGTTCTCGGGTTCGCAACCACGGTGCTGGGATTCTTCATGCTGGGCTGGAAGAACCTCACGGGGCTGGCAGCCGGAGGACCGTACGTGCTCTGTGGGCTTCTGGCCCTTCCGTTCGGCCATCACATCTCCCTGCTTTCCGGCGGGTGGGCCGCGCTTCTGTATGGAGTCGGAGGGGGGTCGATTCTCTTCGGTTTGGGCGTCCTGGCTTTCGAACGCTTCACCCGGGGATGGTTCGTGTTCCGCTACTTCTTCGTCGGCGTCTTCTGGCTCGTGATGGCCGTCATGATTCCGGACCTGACGTCTTCGATGAGGATGTTCCCCGCTTTCGTGGGGCTGGCGTACGTCAGCATTGCACTGGCCACGGCGAACGCGAGGCGGCTGACGGGCGGCCTCGTGGGATTCGATGTGGCGGTCAACGGGATGAGTCTTCTGTTCCTGGGAATCCTCCTCGCCTCGGTGCCGGATTTCTTCACCCACTCGGGGCCTTCGATCTGGAGCCCTTGAGCCCCGCCTGCTCAGGAATCCCGCGGCGAGGCTCCAGAGCGGGCGGCCCGGGGGCGCTTCAGCGCCGATCTTGATCCTCGGCCGGGCTCTGGTCGGAGTCGGTCCCCGCTTCGCCGAACGCCGCCAACGCCTTTCCGCTACGGGTTTCACAAACCACTCGGGTTCCGCAATCGGCGTTCCGACGGAGCGCATCCGCGTCGTTTGGCGCCCGCAAACCGGCGGAGTGCGAAAGTTTCCGACCTTCTCGGCCGTTTCTGGCCCCGGACTTGCCATAGAGCCCGGGCATGAAGCCCGGCTTTTCGGAAGGGCATGAGCCATGGCCGTCTCCATCGCTGAGACGTGCACCGGTTCTCAAGGTTGTGATCCTCTTTGCCCTGGGTGTCCTCGTCCAGGAAAGGCTGGACATCCCGCCCATCTGGGCGGCGGTCGCTCTCTGCGGCGGGGCGGTGACGACGCTGGTCGCCTCCGTACGGATGTCCCGGAAGACGTCCGCACGGAGGCGCGCGGTGTCCCTGGCGCTGGCGTTCACCGTAGTGATGGGCGGGGCACTCCGGTTTGGAATGCTCGATTCCGGCGGATGCGACGTCACGCGCCTGGCCGACACGGGAACCGAGGAAGCCATTCAGGGCCGGGTGGCCGGCGTTCCCACACCGAGGGGTGAGGGACTCCGCTTCGACCTGGCGGATCTGCGAAGGCGGGAGCCGGACGGCTGGAGGGCGATCGGCGGAGGACTTCGCGCCTGGGTTCGGGATCCTCCGAAGAACCTGGCCAAGGGAGACCGGATCGAGCTTCACGGGAACATCCGACGCCCCGTCGAGAGACGCAATCCGGCCGGCTTCGACTATCGATCCTTTCTGGCGCATCGAGGTGTCCAGGGGCAGATCTCGGTCTACGATTCTTCGAAGATCAAGCGGCTCGGGGGGACCTGGCGCGGGTGGCCGTCGCGATGGATCTTCGATCCACTGAGAAAGGGGTGTGACGGGTGTCTGGACCGGCATCTTCGGGGCCGCACCCACGAGCTGGTCTCAGGCCTTCTTCTCGGGGAGAGAGCGCGACTCTCCCCACATCTCGTCCGAGCTCTTCGCGACGCCGGCGTCCTTCATATCCTGACCGTCTCGGGACTCCACGTGGGGTTGATGGTGGGGGCCGTTTTACTCCTGGGCCGGATCCTGAGGATCCCTCTCTCGATGCAGGTGGCATTGGCACTGGCGGTTTGCCTGTCCTATGCCGGGATCGTGGGAAATCGGACGCCCGTCGTTCGTGCGACTCTGATGGTGACCGTCGTGCTGGTGGGAATGCTGCTCGAACGGGAGGGGGCGGGACTCAATACCCTCGCGCTCTCGGCGTTCATACTCCTGGCGGTGAGGCCCGGTGCGCTCTGGGAGGCCGGGTTCCACCTGTCCTACGGGGCCGTGTTCGGAATCGTGGCGTTCTTCCCCGTGCTGAGGAATCTCCCGGGCGCTCGAGGGATTCGCGAGCGTGGGCATTGGGGATGGCTGGCGGACGGCATTCTGGTGTCCCTCTCCGCCCAGCTGGGGGTCGGCCCGCTAGTGGCGTATCACTTTCATCAATGGACGCCCGTATCCTTGTTGTCGAACTTGCTCGTGCTGCCGCAGGTGGGAGTTGCCCTTCCGCTGGCGGCGGGTGCCGTGCTCGTCGGAGGGATCTCGGACACTGCGGCGGCCGTTCCCTTTGCAGCTCTCTGGGCCGTGCTTCAGGTTCTGGGGTGCACGGTGGATCTTCTGGCACGTGTTCCCTACGGCGCGTGGATCGTCAAGAAACCTGAACCCTGGATGGTCCTGGCGGCCTACTCGGGATTCATCCTGGTAATGGTATTCCTCTCGCGTCGGCGCTGGAGGAAGGCCGGGGCGACGGCGTGCGGTCTTCTGGTTCTTCTGCTCGTCTACGTGGATCCGGTGCGTCCGGCGCGTCTGGAGGTGCAAATGCTCGACGTCGGTTTGGGATGCGCCGCCGTGGTGCATTTTCCTTCGGGGGCCACGATGCTGGTGGACGGCGGAGATTGCTCCGAGTATCGGGACTGCGGCGCATGGACCGTAGGACCCTACCTGCGTTCCCGGGGAATCGGTCGCATCGACACGGCGATTCTGACCCACCCCCATCGGGACCACTTTGGGGGATTGCGGACCGTGATTGAAGAGCTCGAAGTCGACCGCCTTCTCGAGCCGGGACTCGTGGCGGCAACCGGAGAATATCGCGCTTTCCTCACATCGCTGGCAGAGCGGGGCGTCGATTTTCGAATCATCGAAGAACGGGAGACGTTCTCCTCACCGGGCGGCGCGCGCGTGGACATCATCCCCGTGGATCGAGACAGCCCCTGCCGGTTCCTCGGCGCCGAGTCGGTGCGGCTGAACAATGGGAGCCTGGTGGTGCGAGTCGTATACGGCCACGTGTCCGTTCTGTTGCCTGGAGATATCGAAGCCTGCCGCGAGATGGATCTTCTGCGGGCGGGCGACGATCTAAAGAGCGACGTGCTGGTCGTTCCCCATCACGGGTCCGACAGCTCGAGTCTTGCGGAGTTCGTGCAGGCGGTATCTCCGGAGATTGCCGTGGTGTCGGTGGGGGGCGGCCGCGGCCCGCGTCTGCCGTCCCGCGCGGTGATCGAACGCTACAGGACGGCGGGGGCGCGCGTGTTTCGAACGGACAGAGACGGGGCGGTTACCGTTACGACGGACGGTCGTCACGTATGGGCGGAGACCGTAGTCGGGGAGAGACAGGTGCCGTTCGCCGAAGCCGCGCGAGCATTCGTGGCACACATTGCGCTCCTCGGACTCATCCCTCATCCGTCAAACCGGTGAAATCTGTGGACGGACGTCGGCCTTCTAGTCCTTCGGTTTCTTGAATCGCTTCTCGAGTCTCTCCTTCACCTGGGGAAGCGTCGTGTATTCCATCTCCGCGAGGGGAAGCCGGTGCGGTTCAAAGGGCCCGTGCCTGCGCATGTAGTCCGCGATGTCCATGGCCCTCTGTCGCGTCAGGTCGAAGCTGGGATCCCCGAAGAAGTCCACGGGACCCACGAGTATCCCGCGATTCAATTGGAATCCGTGCGCGATGACTCGAGGGGGACCGTCAAAGCGCGTGGGCTGGGCGTCTTCTGTGGCCACGGGCATCAGCGGCCCGTGGTGGGATCCCCGCATCCAGCCCTCCACGAGGTGAGGGAACGCAAAGGCTTCCAGCGCCTCGCCGACCGCAGGGAAGCCCGACTGCGTGCGGACAATCAGGACCGGGTCGTCTTTGCCGACGTACCTTCCGGCCATCAGGTTCAGCTTCTGTGTGGAGGCTGCGGCGGCCACCTCTCCATCCTTCTTTCGGTAGACCGTATGGACCATGTACCGCGACGGTGCTCCCAGGAACACCAGAAGATCGTACATCTCTTCAGGGCAGGACAGCCGAACCTCTCGGTTCTCCAGGACGTCCAGCACGCCGAAGGTGAATCCGTCGTGCATGCTGGGATCGATGACCAATCCGGCCGTATTGAAGGGATCGCCGAACATCCGGAACACCGGCAAGTTGTAGGCTCCGGGCGACGTTTTGTCGGCCATGAAGATGATGAGCGGCTCGCTCTTGCGCTCGACGAAGGACATCTCTGCACAGCCGGGGCCCATGCCCTTGATGTTCCCGCTGAATGAATCGCTCAATAGGTCCTGGCCGGCAGCGTAGAGCTTGAGCTGTTGCGCCTTCCGGGTCGCTTTCATGAAGACGTCCCAGGCGAGTTTGTGAATCTTCGGATTCTCGGTCCCCCGAGTATGCGTCATAATGAGCTCGAGATCATCCCCGCAGTGGGTCACGCGGAAATCCACGAGCAGCTTCGACTTCTTCGCAACGAGAAGAGCACGCTCAGCGACCTGCATGAGCTCGTGATGCATGGTCGCGTGCCCAACCCAACCTCCCACATCAGCCTTGATGACGCTGACCGTGATCTCCCTGGGTCTCGGCATGGATCTCTCCTTGGCGGAATCGCCTCGAGGGTCGCGAGTTAACATCTTCTTGTGCAACGTATCAGAGGCGCCCGGCCGAGTCAAGAAACGTCCGCGGTGCGGCGACCCGCGGACCCGGAGACGGGCATAGAGAAGCGGCGATGGGCGTCCCCATTTCGGCCGCGCCCGGCTTCCGGGGCGGTAGCGAGAAATGGGATTGACGGCGGAGAAGGGTCCCTGCTAAGGTGCGCACCGAGGGAGCGCGGGGAGATCGTACATGATAAGAGCCTTTATAGAACGGTCGTAAGCAGCTGTCAAAGAAAGAGCTAACGGGATATTGACTGACGGGAATGGCTCTCACCTGGAGGTCGGGATGATCCGGCCGCTGGCGCTTGGAGTCCTGGCATCGGGGCGTGGATCGAACTTAGGTGCGATCCTCGAGGCCGTCGAGTCGCGCCGCCTCTCTGCAGAGGTCAAGGTCGTCTTGAGTGACGTCGAGGGGGCGGCGGCTCTGGACATTGCGCGCGCTGCGGGCATTGTGGCCCTGCATCTGCCGACGGGCAAGTTCAGAACACGTCTCAGTGATGAAGCCGAGAGGGAGTGGGTGGAGGTCCTGCGGCGGCACGATGTGCGGGTAGTGGCGCTTGCCGGCTTTATGCGCATGCTGCACGGAACGTTTCTCTCGGGGTTTCCCCAAGGCATCGTCAACATCCATCCTTCGCTCCTGCCTTCGTTTCCCGGACTGCACGCGCAGAGGCAGGCGCTGGAACACGGGGTCAAAGTGGCGGGCTGCACCGTACATTTCGTCACCGAGGGGATGGACCAGGGCCCCATCATCGGCCAGCGGGCCGTACCGGTCGAGGAGAGCGATACCGAAGAGACCCTCTCGGCGAGGATCCTGGAGCAGGAGCACCGCCTGTATCCGGATGCTCTCCAGCTGCTGGCCATGGGGCGTTTGCGAATCGAGGGGCGGAGAGTCAGGATCCTGAACGGGAGAGGCCCCGTGGGCGAGGGAAGGGCCTGATGGCGGTCGAGATGACGAGTCTCAAGTGTGTGCGCCTCCTTCGACGGGGCAAGGTGCGCGACATCTACGATCTGGGGAACCGGTTGCTCCTGGTGGCCACGGACCGCGTCAGCGCGTTCGATTGTGTTCTGCCGACACCGATTCCGGACAAGGGACGGGTGCTGACGCAGTTGTCGAAATTCTGGTTTGGCATCAGCGAGGATCTCGTCCCGAACCACTTCATCTCGACGGAGATCGAGGATTTCCCTCCGGAGATCCGGCGAGAATCGGCCGCCCTGGAGGGTCGGTCGATGCTGGTCGAGCGCGCGGCACCGGTGGAGGTGGAGTGTGTGGTGCGAGGATACATTTGCGGATCCGGGTGGAAGGAATACCGGGAGTCCGGCACCGTTGCCGGTGAGATGCTGCCGCCGGACCTAGTGAAGTTTGAGGGCCTGCCGGAGCCCCTATTCACGCCTGCCGTCAAACACCATACGGGCCACGACGAGAACATCTCCTTTCGCCAACTGATCGACCGCGTTGGGCGGGATCTGGCCATGCGGTTGAGGGATGTGAGCGTCGCGCTCTATCGGCGAGGCGCCGCCCACTGTGCGGAGCGGAGTTTCATCCTGGCGGACGCCAAGTTTGAGTTTGGATGGAGGGACGAGGATCTTCTTCTCATCGATGAGGTGTTGACACCGGATTCTTCCCGATTCTGGGCGGCCGCCAGCTATCGGCCGGGGCAGGAACCGGATTCCGCAGACAAACAGATCGTCCGAGACTACCTGGTTTCTTCGGGATGGGAGCCGGGGTCGCCGTTGCCGTCGCTTCCCGAGGAGGTGGTGGCCAGCGTGCGGCACCGGTACATTGATATCTACCGCAGCATTGTGGGGGAGGACCTGCTTTGAGAGATCGGCTAAGCCCGCAACCCGCGGCCGAACAGGGGGACGTCGTAATGACTCCGGCTTCCGTGAACGAGAACACCCGTGGTGAAGCGGGCGCTGCGAAGGGACTCCGGAAAGTGGAGACGGCCCTCCTGAGCGCCTACCACAAAGACGGTCTGGCCGAGTTTGCGCGCGGGCTCAACCGGCTGGGGGTCAGGATTCTTTCCTCGGGAGGTTCGGCGGCCGAGATACGGAACGCCGGCGTGGCGGTGGAAGAAATCTCGCAGTACACGGGCTGGCCGGAGATGCTGGGCGGCCGCGTCAAGACCTTGCATCCCAAAGTCCACGCCGGAATCCTGGCCCGGCGGGATCGCGTGCCGCAGATGCAGGAACTCGAACAGGCAGAGATTCTGCCCATCGATCTGGTGGCCATCGACCTGTACCCTTTCGCACACATCGCCTCGGCGAGTCCGTCGCGATCCGAAGCGGTGGAAGGGATCGACATCGGAGGGCCCGCGCTTCTCAGGGCGGCGGCGAAGAACCATGAGTTCGTGGTTGCGGCGGGGGGGCGGGCTTCCTACGAAGAGGTACTTCGTGTGTTGGAAGCCAACGGAGGATCGACGGATCTCGAGAGCCGCCGTTGCTGGGCGAGTCGGGCTTTCCGTCTGGTATCCGGCTACGACGCCGAGATTGCCGAGTTCCTGGCCGATACTTCGGAGACTGGATTCCCGGCTCGATTCTTTGAGGACGTGAGTCTGGTCGCGGCATTTCGATACGGAGAGAACCCTCACCAGCGCGCCGCCCTCTACCGGAAGACGGGCTGCGATTCCGGAACGGCCGTCGGTGCCCGGCAGATTCAAGGTAAGGCGGTCTCGTTCAACAACATGGTGGATCTCGACGCAGCCTTGAGGCTCGTGGCATCCTTCGACAACCCTGCGGCCGCGGTCGTCAAGCACGCGAACCCTTGTGGGGTAGCCGTAGGGGGTTCCCTCCACGAGGCCTTCGTCCGGGCCCGGCGGACGGACGAAAAATCCGCCTTTGGCGGTGCCATTGCCGTGAACCGGGCGTTGGACGCCGACACCGCACGGGCAATCGCCGAGTTTTTCGTCGAGGCCGTGATCGCCCCCGACGTCGACCGGGAGGCGAGGGAGATCCTGGCGAGGAAGAAGCGGCTGGTTCTGCTGGAGAGCGGTTCCCCGGCGGTGCGGGCCTCGCAGCGCTGGGAGCTGCGTTCGGTATGGGGCGGGATCGTGGCCCAAGAGTGGGACGACCCGGATTTCTGCTGGGACCAAGTACAGATCGTCACCGAACGGCAGCCGGCCCGGGAGGAGATCTCCAAGATGACGTTCGGCTGGCGGGTGGTCCGGTTCGTAAGGTCGAATGCGATCGTTCTCTCCGACGCTCAAGCGACGGTAGGGATCGGAGCCGGACAGATGAGTCGGGTGGATTCGGTGGAGTTGGCGATTCGGAAGGCTTGCTCGGCCGAGATCGAGACGGCCGGGTCGGCTCTCGCATCTGATGGTTTTTTCCCGTTTCCGGATTCCCTGGACGTGGCGCACGAGGCCGGAATCCGTGCGGTGATCCAACCCGGCGGATCCATTCGGGATGCCCGAGTGATCGAGCGGGCAAACGAGCTCGGGATGACCATGGTGTTCACCGGGCGAAGGCATTTCAAACATTAGTCTCGAAAGTCTCTGGTCCCGAAAGTTTCTGCTCGCTGCCGCGGGCAGGGCCTGCGTGACGGAACATGAGAAGCATCGGCCCAGAGTTTGATTCGGCATTCACCGACAGGACGGCCCGCGCATGATCGCGGTTCTGGATTTCGGTTCACAGTACACGCAGCTGATTGCCCGGAGGATCCGGCAGCTCCACGTGCTGGGGGAGATTTTTCCGTGTGAGGTGGCGGCGGGAATCCTGAAGGATCGCGGGGCAGCCGGAGTCATTCTCTCGGGCGGCCCGGCGAGCGTGTATGCGCCGGGGGCGCCGAGCCTCAACCCGGACATCCTGGATCTGGACATTCCGGTGCTGGGGATCTGCTACGGGATGCAGATCATGGCCAAGACCCTGGCCGGGACGGTATCGGCTTTCGGCCACGCGGAATACGGCCCCGCAGAGGTGGATGTCGATCCGTCGTCCATGTTGTTCCGGGACCTCGAGACGCGGCAGCCAGTCTGGATGAGTCACGGTGACCGGGTGGACGTACTGCCGCCCGGATTCCGGGCGGTTGCTCTCAGCCGAAGCTGCCCGGTGGCCGCGATGGAGGATGCCGAGAAGCGATGGTTCGCAGTGCAGTTCCATCCCGAGGTGAGCCATACCCCCGCAGGGATGGACATCCTGCAGAAATTCATCTTCGGCATCTGCGGCGCATCGGCCGACTGGAGCATGGAGCGGTTCGCGGAAGACGCCGAGTCGCGGATTCGCTCGAAAGTGGGACGGGGCACGGTGCTCACGGCCGTCAGCGGTGGCGTGGATTCCACCGTGACCGCGGTGCTGGTGCAGCGAGCCGTGGGGGAACAGCTCCGGTCGGTCTTCATCGACAACGGGCTTCTGCGTGAGGGTGAGCGGGAGGAAGTGCTCGCGCGGTACCGGGAACGCCTCGGTCTGCAGGTGATCGGTGTCGACGCAGGGGATCGGTTTCTGCGCGCCCTGAAAGGGGTTCGGGACCCCGAAGTGAAGCGCAAACGTATCGGTGAAACCTTCATTCGCGTGTTCGAGGAGGAGGCCGGTCGGTTGGGGCGGGTGGATTTCCTTGCGCAGGGCACGCTGTATCCGGACGTGATCGAGAGCAGGTCTCAGAGAGGGCCATCGGACACCATCAAGACGCATCACAACGTGGGCGGATTGCCTGAGTCCATGCAGCTGGAACTCGTCGAGCCGTTGCGGGATCTGTTTAAAGACGAAGTGCGCGCGTTGGGCGAGGTGCTGGGAATAGATCGAGAGCTGCTGGCGCGTCATCCGTTTCCTGGGCCGGGGCTGGGTGTGCGTGTGATCGGGGAAGTGACGAAAGAGAAGGTCCGCGTGTTGCAACGGGTGGACCGCATTTTTCTGGAGGAGATCCGGCGGGCCGGTATCTACGATGGGATCTGGCAGGCTTTCGCGGTTCTTCTTCCGGTGAGGGCCGTTGGAGTGATGGGAGATGAACGGACGTACGAGCGGGCGGCCGTCCTGAGAGCCGTGACGTCGGACGATGCGATGACGGCGGATTGGTCCCGAATTCCGGAGGGAGTTTTGACGAGGGTCTCGAGCCGAATCGTCAATGAGGTTCGCGGCGTGAACCGGGTCCTCTATGACCTGACCTCGAAGCCGCCGGGGACGATCGAGTGGGAGTGATCCGCTGTGTATAGCGCCCCGCCGAGGGGCATCGTTTCGGGTGGTGCGGCTGCCGCGGCATGATGCGGCTGCGTGTGGGGAAGGTGGATGGAACACCTCGGGAGATTTCGCCGGGGGCTTGCAGGTTGTATGTAGGGGCCGCTGCGGGGGTAAAAAAAGCGCCAGCGAATCGGAAGAAAGCACTTGACAGCTCCGTAATGTTGCACTATCCTAAAACATAGCTAGATGTAATGTGGTTCGGCAGCACAAGGAGGTTAGTTGAGAATGCCGAGAGGTAGAGTCAAGTGGTTTAACGAGAACAAGGGGTACGGGTTCATCGAGCAGGAAGACGGCGCCGACGTGTTTGTTCACTTCTCCGCCATTAACCAGGAAGGATTCAAGACTCTCGCCGAAGGCGAAGAGGTCGAATTCGACATTACCGAGGGAGACAAAGGACCCCAGGCGGCCAACGTAGTGAAGGCAACCTAGCCAGGGTGTAACCTGGCTCGTGTTGTGAGGCCGCAAGCAAGGGTTGTTGAGGTTTGAACCAGATACTGGAAGTACGGTCTGCCAACGTCACGAAGATCTAGCTACCGAGAATGATCCAGTGTTCTTGGGCCAAGCCCCCCGGCGAATCACCGGGGGGCTTTGGTGTTTCCAGGCGTGTGTGCCGGTTCTCGCCCGGGCCCGCGCCGCGGGAAGCACTCGGCGAGATGATTGCCTTTCACCCTTCAACTTTCAACTCTCTGCAGTAGAGGCCGGCCCGCTCTGCCCCATCATGAAGGGTTTGGCCCCCTCACGCGATCGCTTGCTCTCGCCCTCTTGTTCTGCCTGCCTCGCCGCAGTAGGGAGATTCGCAGATTTTGGGCTTGAGTTTTGGGTCTTGGATGTCGATGAGCAATAGTGGAGACCTGTCACTCGGCCCCGTTTGTTCGCGCAGGGCGGGAGGCGAGGGTCAAGGATCAACAAGGATTGTCGGGCTTTGGGACCGGCAAGGGAGTTGGAGTTAGCTAGATGCGCACAGTTCGGCAGTGATAGGAGGGCGCAAGAGTATGGCGCGTGGAAAAGTAAAATGGTTCAACGAGAACAAGGGGTACGGTTTCATCGAGCAGGAAGACGGCGCCGACGTGTTTGTTCACTTCTCGGCGATCAGCCAAGAGGGATTCAAGACCCTTTCCGAGGGAGAAGACGTCGAGTTCGAAGTCACGCAGGGCGAGAAGGGGCCCCAGGCCGTCAACGTCCGGAGAGCCTAGCTCTCTCGATACGTTGCGGTTCCCCTGTTTGTCCGGGCGTGAGGTTTGGAAGAGAATCACGGTTATCCCGACTGCCAACGTCGTAGGGATCTAGCTGCAATCCAGGGATGTTGCCCGTCCTTGGAATGAGGCCCCCCAGGCCACAGACCTGGGGGGCCTGCTCTTTTCCGCGGCCCGAAGACGCCCCGAATCGAATCCCGCAGGGTGGCGGCGGGATTCGATTCGGCTCCGTCCACGGGGCACGCACCGGTCTCCGGGAGCCGGAGACTTGGGAAATGGATGGTTCGATCGTGCCGCTTTCATGGATCTTCCGTCCTTTGCGGATCACCGGGAACTGTGCACCAAGAAATCACTTGCGCCGCGGGCGGGCACGCCTTAGATTCGGTACGGGTTGAGCCCAAACTTCCTTTTCCACCGAACGAGCCATGCTGAACAAACTCATCGCCAAGGTCTTCGGGACCAAGCACGAACGCGACATTCGCAGGATCCGCCCGTTGGTGGGCGAGATCAATCGAATTGCTCAAACCTACCGCGTCCTCGGAGATGCCGAACTTCGGGCAAAGACCGGAGAATTCCGCGCGCGACTCCGTTCCGGGGAGACCGTCGATGACCTCCTGCCCGAGGCCTTCGCGGCCGTCAAGGAGACCTGCCGCCGGCTGACGGGCAAGACATGGAAAGTCTGCGGTCTCGACGTGACCTGGGACATGGTTCCCTTCGACGTGCAGCTGATCGGGGCTGTGGTCCTCCATCAGGGGAAGATCGCCGAGATGGCCACAGGCGAAGGAAAGACTCTGGTTGCAACCATGCCGGTCTATCTCAACGCGCTCACCGGGAAAGGCGTGCACCTGGTCACGGTCAACGACTACCTTGCACTTCGCGATTCGGAATGGATGGGCAAGATCTACGAGTTCCTGGGGCTCTCGGTCGGTTGCATTCAGCATGATATGGAGCCTCCCGAGAGACGGGTGAAGTATCGCGCGGACATCACCTATGGGACGAACAACGAGTTTGGTTTCGACTACCTGCGTGACAACATGGCTGTCCGCGCGGAGGACCGCGTACAGAGAGGACACCACTACACGATCGTGGACGAGGTCGACAGTGTCCTCGTGGACGAGGCCCGGACCCCTCTCATCATCTCGGGCCCGGTGGGCCACAGCGAGGATCAGAAGTTTTCGAAACTGAAACCTCTGGTCGAGCGGCTGGTCAAGAGACAGACACTCCTGGTCAACGAGGTTCTCAGCGAGGCAGAGGGGTTGCTTACCGAGGGTGAAGACTACGAGGCGGGCATCCGTCTGCTTCAGGTACACCGTGCGGCGCCGAAGAACAAGCGGTTCATGAAGCTTCTCCAGCGACCGGGCGTGAAAAAGCTCATCAACCAGGTGGAAGCCGATTACATGCGGGAACGGCGCCTTCCCATGGTCGACGAGGATTTGTACTTCAGCATTGACGAGAAGGCCAATATCACGGGTCTGAGCGACAAGGGGCGGGAGTTCCTCTCGCCGGGAGAGAAGGAGCTTTTCGTTCTCCCGGACCTGAGCGTAGGGCTGGAGGAGATCGACTGCAATGAGACCGTAGGCACGGAAGAGAAGGCTCGAAAGAAGGAAGAACTCCACCGCTTGTACGCCGAGCGAAGCGACACGGTCCATGCATTGGGCCAGTTGTTGAAGGCCTACTCACTCTTCGAGCGGGATGTCGAATACGTGGTCCAGGCCGGCAAGGTCCTCATCGTGGATCAATTCACGGGACGCCTGATGCCGGGACGGAGGTTCAGCGACGGTCTTCATCAGGCCCTGGAAGCGAAGGAAGGGGTGACCGTTGAGCGGGAAACCCAGACGTTCGCAACCATCACGCTTCAAAACTACTTCCGAATGTACGATAAGCTGGCGGGAATGACGGGAACGGCGGAGACGGAGGCCGGCGAGCTGTGGGAAATCTACAAGCTGGACGTGGTCGTCATCCCCACCAACGAGGCCGTTCGGCGGATGGACTACAATGACGTCATCTATCGAACGAAGCGCGAGAAGTACAACGCCATCGTGGAAGAGATCGCGGTGCTCTACGAGATGGGGCGCCCGGTGTTGGTGGGGACCGTCTCGGTGGAGGTTTCCGAAGTTCTGAGCCGAATGCTGAAGATGCGGAAGATCCCGCACAACGTTCTGAATGCGAAGCATCACCAGCGGGAAGCGGAGATCGTTGCGCTGGCCGGGCACAAGCAGGCGGTGACCATTGCCACGAACATGGCGGGCCGCGGAACCGATATCAAGCTCGGCTCAGGGGTCGTCACCTGTGATACCTGTTGTCTCTTCTGTGAGACCAAAGACTGCGATCGTTGTGAGCATGAGCGCAAGGACTGTGAGCGGGAGGTGCCCTGCGGGCTCCACATCGTTGGCACCGAGCGACACGAGAGCCGGCGCATCGACCGCCAGCTCCGGGGGCGGTCGGGGCGTCAGGGCGATCCCGGCTCGTCGCGCTTCTATATGTCGCTGGAAGACGACCTGATGCGCCTGTTCGGGACCGAGAGGATATCGGGGATCATGGACCGGCTCGGTGTCCAGGAGGGTGAGGTCATTGAGCACCCGCTCGTCACGCGAGCGATCGAGCGGGCTCAGAAGCGGGTCGAGGGATACAACTTCGGTATTCGAAAGCATCTCCTGGAATACGACGACGTGATGAATCAGCAGCGAAACGTCGTCTATGCACGCCGCCTTCGCGTTCTGGAGGGCGCCGATCTCTCCGATGACATTCGAGAGATGCTGTCGGCCGTCGTGGATCGATGGATGGATCTCTACGCGCCCGAGGGCACCTACGCGGACGAGTGGAACATCAGCGGGTTGGAGGCCGACATTTTCGGTCTAACCCTCAAGCCGGAGAAGCTCAAGGGTCAGTGGACCAAGAGGGAAAGCCGCGAAGAACTTCATGAGGCGGTGCTGGGCACGATCATGGAGGCGTATCGGCAAAAAGAGAAGGAGGTCACGCCGGAGCGGATGCGGGAGCTGGAACGCCAGGTCATGATGCACGTGATCGACGCCAGCTGGCGGGACCACCTCTACGAGCTTGACGAGCTCAAGGGCGGGATCGGCCTGAGGGCTTACGGGCAGAAGGACCCCCTTCTCGAATACAAGTCAGAGGCGTTCAAGCTGTTCCTCGAATTGGACGGGCGCATTGAAGACGAATCCCTGAGATTTCTCTTCCGGGCGCAACTGAGTGCGCCGCCGCCCCTTACGAAGTCGCCCGCCGGGGCGGCGATAAAGGAAGAGCACCGGTCCCCGGCCCCGCTCCACAGCGTCGGGCCCTCGCCGCCGGACCCGCCCGCCGGGAGATCGCGTACATCGCGAGGACAGGCGAGCGACTTCGGAAGCACCAGAACCCCGGTCGGCTCTCCCGATAGGCATAGAAAGCCTTCGGTTCGGTCCGAGCGAAAGGTCGGGCGCAACGATCCCTGCCCCTGCGGGTCCGGGAAGAAATACAAGAAGTGTTGCGGCGCCGCGGCGGCGAAATAAGACTTGATCATCCCGCCGCCCTGTGTTACTTTATCGGGAAAGTGGGAGCCGACAGTTGGGAGATGCTCGATGGACGATCGTACAAACCGTCTCTTGATGCAAATGATCGAGAGAATCCTGGCCGAGCCCGGGTCGGTCGAAGACATGGATTCGCTTGTCGAATACTTGTCGATGCTCGGATTCACCAGCGCGGAGGTAGGCCACGCCATGGGGTGGTTGCTCTCCGCCCGTGCGGACACCGGAGAAACGTCTCCTTTGGGCCGGATGGGTCGCAGCCCCCGGTCGATTCGGGTACTTCACGAAACGGAGTCCTGCCTGCTCACGACCACGGCTCAGGGGTATCTGATTCAGTTGAGAGAGCTGGGCGTGTTGGACGACGTCATGGTGGAAAAGGTGATTCAGGCGGCGCTGGTGGGGGGGGACGAGGTTCTGGATCGGGATGAGGTCGCGGAGATCGCCGCCAGTGTCATTCTGACCTCGGGAGGGAAGTCCGCGCTGATTTCTATTGGAGCGCTGCCCGTGCACCCGGGGACGGATCTGGTTCACTAGTGGCTGAGTTGGATGTTGGGTGGGGAGGTCGTGAAATCATCGGATGGGATGAATCGCCGTCTTCGCCAGACGGCTTTGATTTTGTAGACGGGTCTGGCTTCGCGGCGGGGACATGTTGGAAGACTGCGGCCGGAGAGCCGCAGCCGGTGCGGATGAGATTCCGGCTCGATGGATTTCCCCGCTGTGGTTTTCGAGGGAGCGTGAGTACGTGGGCAAGTCTCTAGTGATTGTTGAGTCGCCGGCCAAAGCTCGCACGATCGCCAAGTACCTGGGGCCGGATTTCGACGTCAAGGCGTCAATGGGCCACGTTCGGGACCTGCCGGTGCGAAAACTGGGCGTGGACGTCGACAAGGATTTCGAGCCCAGTTACATCACCATCCGGGGTCAGGGGAAAACGCTCAAGACCCTCCGGACGGCGTCGGGGAAGGCGAAGGAGATCTTTCTCGCCCCCGATCCGGACCGCGAGGGAGAAGCCATCGCCTGGCATCTGGCACATGTTCTGGGCGGCCGGTCGAAGAAGATTCGGCGCGTGTTGTTCAATGAGATTACGCAGAAGGTGATCCGTCAGGCTTTCGACGAGGCCGGCGAGATCGATCTCCATAAGGTGGACGCACAACAGGCGCGGCGGATCATGGACCGGTTGGTGGGTTACCAGGTGAGTCCCCTTTTGTGGAAGGTGGTGCGCCGGGGGATCAGCGCCGGCCGCGTGCAATCGGTTGCGCTGCGACTGGTGTGTGAGCGGGAAGCCGAAATCGAAGCGTTCGTTCCCAACGAGTATTGGACCCTGGAGGTCGACCTCACGGTTGCGTCCGGGGAGACGGTTCGGGCGAAGGCGGTCAAGCGTGATGGAGAGAAGCTGGAGATTGGATCCGCCGACGAGGCCGAGAGCATCGTCCGGGAGTTCCAATCGCTGGCGTTCGTGCTGTCCGACGTTACCAAAAAGGCGAGACAACGCAGGCCGAAAGCGCCCTTCATTACGAGTACGTTGCAGCAAGCGGCATCCAGGCGACTCCGAATGACCGCGCGGCAGACGATGAGCGTGGCGCAGGAGCTGTACGAGGGACTGGAAACGGCCGAAGGCGAGCTCGTGGGACTCATCACGTACATGCGTACGGATTCCACGCGTGTCTCGGCGGAGGCCTCCGGCGAGGCGAGAGAGTTCATCACGGACCGGTTCGGGGGCGAGTACGCGTACGACAAGCCGCCGTCCTACAAACCGCGCAAGGGTGTTCAGGATGCGCACGAGGCGATTCGACCGACATCGGTGATGCGGACTCCCGACAGCCTCAAAGGGTCCCTCTCCGCAAGGCAGTACAAGCTGTACAAGCTGATTTGGGAGAAGTTCGTGGCCTCCCAGATGCGGCCGGCCCGCTTCGAGGTGACGGCGTTCGAGATCACGGCGGGGCGCTATGGTCTTCGGGCCAGCAGTTCCAAGCTGATGTTCCCGGGTTTCCTGGCTGTCTACAAGGAGGACGACGCGGACGAGGAAGAAGCCGGACCGGGCCTGCCGGATGTGAAACGGGGGGAGAACCTGACCCTGGCCGGTACTCTTCCCGAGCAGCATTTCACGGAACCTCCGCCGCGGTACACGGAAGCCACGCTGATTCGGGAACTGGAAGCCAAGGGCATCGGCCGGCCCAGTACGTATGCGACTATCATCGGCACCATCCTGGCACGCAAGTACGTCTCCAAGGAGAAGACGGCCATCGCTCCGACGCCCTTGGGTACGACGGTCTGGAATCTGCTCGGGGAATGGTTCCCGGACGTATTCAACGTCACGTTTACGGCGCGAATGGAATCGGAGCTGGATCGAATCGAGTCCGGAGAAGACCGCTGGGTGAACGTGGTGCGGGAGTTCTACGATCCTTTCAAGAAGGATCTCGACAATCTGACCTCGAAGACGGCCGAACTGAAGAAGAGTCTCCAGACAGAGACCGAAGAGGCCTGTCCCGAGTGCGGGAAAACGCTGGTGATCAAATGGGGCCGTGGGGGACAGTTCCTGGCCTGCACCGGCTTCCCCGATTGCCGGTATTCCCGATCGCTCCCGGGCGAGGAGCCGCGCGAGGAACCGACCGACGAGCTATGCGACAAGTGCGGCGCTCCGATGGTCATTCGCCGCGGCCGCTTCGGACGGTTCTTGGCCTGTTCGAAGTACCCCGAGTGCAAGAACACCCGTTCGGTGAGTCTCGGAATTCCCTGTCCGGAAGAAGGGTGCCGAGGCGAGCTGGTGGAACGACGGACAAAACGGGGACGAGAGTTCTACGGTTGCAGCGAGTACCCCAACTGCAAGTTCGCGACGTGGAACCGGCCCGTGAAGCGACCGTGCCCCGACTGCAGCAAGGGCCTGTTGGTGGAGAAGCAGTCGAAGGCCAAGGGGCGGTATCTCACCTGTCTACAGTGCAAGTCGGAGATTCCTCTTCCCGACGAGGAAGGGGAGGCGACCGGCGGGTGAAGTTGAATGCATGCGACGGTGATTGGCGGCGGACTGGCCGGATCTGAGGCCGCGTGGCGGGCGGCCGAGAGCGGCGTGGATGTCACGCTGTTCGAGATGCGGCCCCGGGTTCAGACCCCGGCGCACCGGACCGGCCGACTGGCGGAACTGGTGTGCAGCAATTCGCTCAAGTCACGCCTCCTGACCACGGCGGGCGGGCTGCTGAAGGCCGAACTCGGGCTTCTCGGCTCGGTGATTCTGCAGGAGGCGGAGAACCACGCGGTTCCCGCAGGTTCCGCCTTGGCCGTCGACCGGATCCGGTTCTCCGAGGCCGTGACCCGGCGGATTGAACGGCACCCGAGAATCACCGTCGTTCGCAAGGAAGTCAAATCTCTCCCTCCGGAGGATCGGGCCACCGTCGTCGCCTCCGGCCCATTGACCTCGCCGAGTCTGGCCAATGCACTCGAGGGCGTGGTGGGTGGGGAGTACCTGTCTTTCTACGATGCCATCTCTCCCATCGTGATGCAGGATTCCATCGATTTGTGTTTGCTTTTTCGGGCGGCGCGGTACGATAAGGGTGAGGCGGACTATCTGAACTGCCCCCTGACGCGCGAGGAGTACCACGATTTCATCGATGCCCTTGTCCACGCCGAGCGATTCGAGCCTCGGCCTTTCGAGCGGGGCAAGTTTTTCGCCGCCTGTGCCCCGGTCGAGGACCTGGCGTCTCGGGGGGTCGATACGCTGGCTTTTGGATGCATGCGTCCGGTGGGGCTTGTGGATCCCAAGACGGGCGAGAGACCGCATGCCGTGGTCCAGCTTCGGAGTGAGACGTCCGAGGGAACCCTGTACTCCCTCGTGGGGATGCAGACCCGCCTCAGACACGGGGAGCAGCGCCGGGTCTTCCGGATGATTCCGGGATTGGCGCGCGCCGAATTTGCGCGGTACGGGAGTCTCCATCGAAACACGTTTATCTGCTCGCCGCGCGTGATCCGGACGACGCTCGAACACCGCACGCGCAAGGGTCTCTTCCTGGCGGGTCAGCTGACGGGGGCGGAGGGATACGTCGAGTCCGTTGCCCTGGGGTGGTTGGCGGGACACAACGTCGGGCGATACGTGAGGGGGCAGAATCCTCTCGTTCCACCGAGAGAAACGGTGCTCGGGTCGCTCGTGCGTTGGCTGGCAACCTCTTCACCCGAGGGGTACCAGCCCATGAATGCGAACTTCGGTCTGTTGCCTCCCCTGCAACGTCGGGCCGCCTCGAAGCGGGAGCGGTACAAGCAGATGTCCGACCGGGCCGTGGCGGCCATGCGGGATTGGGCGGAACACCTGGGTGTCGAACGGGATCGAGGAGAAGGGGTGATCAACGTTGAGGGTCGCAGTTAGACGTTTCCTCGACTACCTGGTGGGCGAGAGGAACGCGTCCCGGCACACCCTCACCGCCTACCGGAATGATCTGGCCCAATTCGAGGATTTCCTGGGAAGGGAATCTCCCGGTGCCTTGAAGCGGCTGGACGGCGTTGATCGCCACCTCATCCGCCACTTCCTGGCGGAGCTGGGGGCCCGCGGATGTTCGAGAAATACGCTCGCGCGGAAGCTGGCGACGCTCAGGACGTTTTTTCGATTTCTGTGCCGGGAAGGAAGCGTATCCTCGAATCCGGCACGCTACGTGTCCAGCGCGCGGCGGGGGCGGAAACTCCCCGACTTCATCGGCGTGCATGAGGCCGAGCGCCTGATGGCGCTTCCCCGCAGGGATTCCGACCTCGGCCAGAGAGATCTGGCCATTCTCGAGATTCTCTACGGCTCGGGGTTGAGACTTGCGGAACTGACGGGGCTCAATCTCATGGATGTGGATTTCTATGCCTCGACACTGACCGTGCGCGGCAAGGGAAAGAAGGAGAGAATCGTTCCCATGGGGCGGATGGCGACACGGGCGCTGGATGCGTATCTGCCCGCGCGGGAGAGGGTGATGGCAAGGGCGAAGCAAAATCGAGTGGAAGGGCAGGCGGGTCCCCTGCTGGTCAACCGCTCGGGTGGGCGGCTGGGAGCGCGAAGCGTTCAACGGATCGTAGGGAAATACCTGAGTCGAGTGGCAGAGGCTCGAGGGACGCACCCGCATGTTCTCCGCCATTCGTTTGCGACGCATCTCCTCGATCGCGGCGCCGATCTGCGCGCGGTGCAGGAACTCCTGGGTCACCGTAGCCTGTCTTCAACCCAGGTGTATACGCATGTGTCCGTCGACCGGCTGAAGGAAGCCTACACCCGCGGGCACCCGAGAGCCTAGCCTGGGTGATGCACGAGTCCGAAGAAGCGTCCGCGCGTGAACTGGCGAGAGCAATGGAGAAGTAGGAAATACAGCATGGATCCCGGACGAGGGCGTCACCTGGAAACCCGCTTCCGGGTGAGCACAACTACCGCTTCTTCGCTGCCAGCGGGATGCCCAAAACGGCGGATGCCTGGTGCCGCAGCGAGAGGATGAGCGATGTCTGAAGAGAGGAAAGCTTCACGATCGACCACCGTCCTGGCCGTTCGGAGAAACGGTGAATCCGTGATGGGCGGGGACGGTCAGGTTTCGTTCAAGGACACGGTTCTCAAGAGGGGAGCCAATAAGGTTCGCCGTCTGTACCACGGGAAAGTCCTGGCCGGGTTCGCGGGGACGACGGCCGACTCGATCACCCTGTTTGAGAAGTTCGACGGCTACCTGGAGCGGCACAAGGGCAACCTGGCGCGGGCGGCCATCGAGATGGCGAAAGAATGGCGAACCGACCGGGTGCTGCGGAGACTCGAGGCTATGCTGATCGTCGCCGACAAGGAACAATCGTTTCTGGTCTCGGGCTCCGGAGACGTGATTGAGCCCGACGACGATGTCCTGGCGATCGGGTCCGGAGGAGCCTACGCGCTGGCCGCGGCCCGGGCGCTCATGGCACACACGGAGCTGGGAGCCAAAGAGATCGTGGAGATCTCGCTTCACATTGCGGCCGACATTTGCGTGTACACGAATGACCAGATCCGGGTCGAGAATCTCTGAAGGAGTCGTGATGGAAATCAAACAACCGCCTTCCGGAGCGGGCGCTCTGGCCTCACAGCGAACACCGCGCCAGATTGTGCAGGAGCTGGACCGCTACGTGATCGGCCAGGAAAAGGCGAAGCGGGCCGTGGCCATTGCCCTCAGGAATCGCTGGCGGCGTCAGCAGGTTCCCGATAGTCTACGCGACGAGATTCTACCCGCCAACATCATCATGATCGGTTCCACGGGCGTGGGAAAGACGGAAATCGCTCGTCGACTGGCGAAGCTCGCCGGCGCGCCCTTCGTGAAGGTGGAGGCCTCCAAGTTCACGGAGGTGGGCTACGTGGGGCGGGACTGTGAATCCATCATTCGGGACCTCACGGATCTTGCGGTCAATCTGGTGCGCGCGGAAAAGGCCGAGGAGGTTCAGGAATCCGCCGAGAGCGCCACGGAGAACCGGTTGTTGGACATGCTCGTGCCCAAGAGTCGGGCGTTCGCCCAGGAGGATGCGGCGGAGCCGGGGACGGCGGAGGTGGGTGAAGACGGGCGCTGGACTCGCACGCGCGAGAAAATGCTCGACCTCCTGAGGGCGGGGCGGCTCGAGGATCGGGTGGTGGAACTGAACGTCGCCAGCAAGGGATTTCCGCTCATCGAGGTGCTGAGCGGGCCGGGGATGGAACAGATGGAGTTTAATCTCCGGGAGATGCTCGGGGGCATGATGCCGAAGCGGGGGAAGCGGCGTAAGGTTACGGTGGCCGAAGCCCGCCGCATCGTGTTCCAGGAGGAATCCGAGAAGCTCGTCGATATGGACAAGGTCGTCGCCGAGGCCATCGAGCGCCTGGAGAACACGGGAATCGTCTTTCTGGACGAGCTGGACAAGATTGCGGGTCCGAAGAGCACGACGGGGCCGGACGTGTCGCGCGAGGGCGTCCAGCGCGATCTTCTTCCCATCGTCGAGGGATCCACGGTTCCCACCAAGTATGGGATGGTCCGGACCGATCACGTGCTCTTCGTGGCTGCGGGTGCCTTTCACGCCGTCAAACCTTCGGACCTGGTGCCGGAACTCCAGGGGCGGTTTCCGATTCGGGTGGAACTGGACAATCTGACTCGGGACGATTTCGTCCGGATCCTGACCGAGCCGGAGAATGCCCTGGTGATGCAGTACAAGGCGCTGCTGGAGGCGGAGGGCGTGCGCTGTGAGTTCACGGAGGAAGCCATTCTGGAGATTGCCTCGGTGGCCTACGTGGCGAACGAGGAGATGGAGAACATCGGCGCCCGGCGCCTGCACACGGTCATGACGGCGCTTCTGGAAGAAACGTTGTTCTCGGTGCCGGATGGGGGCGAACGGGAAGTGAGAGTTACGGCGGAGACCGTCAAGGAAAGGCTCAGAGACATCGTGAAGGATGCGGACCTGAGCCGGTACATTCTGTAGGGAGGAAACACCGTATGCATCTTCTATCGATTGCCGACATGACGGGGGATGGGATTCGGGCACTCCTCGACCGGGCGGAGGAGATCAAGGCCGAAACGCGGGCGGGGGTATTCAATCCTCTTCTCAAGGACAAAACCCTTGGATTGATCTTCCACAAGCCCAGCCTTCGAACTCGCGTGAGCTTCGAAGTGGGGATGGGCCAGCTGGGAGGACGCTCCATTTACATCACGGACCAGGAGGTCGGCATGGGCGCGCGCGAGTCCATTGAGGACGTTGCGCGAGTCCTGTCGCGTTACGTGGACGGGATGATGATCCGCACGTATTCGCATCAGATCGCCGTGGATCTCGCAAAGGCGGCCTCCGTCCCCGTGATCAACGGGCTGACGGATCTGCTGCACCCCTGCCAGATTCTCTCCGACCTTCTCACGATTCAGGAAAAGCGGGGCGACCTGGATCTTCTGAAGGTTGTCTACATCGGTGACGGAAACAACGTGGCCAACTCGTGGCTGAACGCGGCGTCGGTCCTGCCGATGAAACTGACCCTGGTGACGGTCAAGGGGCAAGAGCCGGACAGGAAGACGGCGGCCAACGCCAAGGCTTTCCCGGGAAGCGTCGTGGACGTCGTCTATGATCCGGCCAAGGCGGTTCGAGATACCGACGTCATTTACACCGACGTGTGGACCAGTATGGGGCAGGAGAAGGAGCGAAAGAGACGGCAAAAGCTGATGGCCGGACTCCAGGTCAACGGAGCGCTTCTCAAGAAAGCCCCGGAAGACGTCATCGTCATGCATTGCCTGCCCGCGCACCGGGGCGAAGAGATTACGGACGAGGTGATCGATGGACCGAATTCCGTCGTTCTGGATCAGGCCGAAAATCGAATGCACCTTCAGAAAGCGATTCTCGCGGAGCTCATGGCGTAGGGCCTGCGGGGGAGGTGCACGTCGAAAGCGGACCGCTACGGGCGGGTTCGGGACGGGTGTGGTCACGGCCGTGGGTGTTGCGGCGTGTCTCGCCGGACCGGTCTCCTGCGCCAAACAGGCGGCGCCGCCCGGTGGGCCGGAGGACAAGACCGCTCCCCGGCTGGTGGAGAGCGAACCGGCAACGGGATCTACACGAGTTGCCCGCACCGCATCCATTCGACTGTCGTTTTCGGAGAAATTGAACGAGAGATCTTTCGAGCGCGGGCTGGTGGTGAATCCCCGGGTCCGGTGGGCGAAGTTCTCCTGGTCTGGAGAGAATCTCGAGTTGATCCCCGTGGATTCTCTCCGCGCCGATTCGACCTACGTGCTGACGCTGGGCTCGAGCATTCAGGACCGGCGTTCGAACGTCATCCCGATTCCGGTCGCCGTAGGATTCTCCACCGGATCGCGAGTCGATAAAAGCGTGCTTGTGGGCAACGTGATGCGCGCGGGGAAACCGGTTGCGCGCGCCGGAGTGTGGCTCTACGAATGGGGTGACGATCCGGAGGTCGATCCCGAGGTCGACGTACCCTACCGCCAGACGGAGACCGACGCGCAGGGTGGGTTCGTGCTACCGTTCCTTCGCCCCGCGACCCGGGCCTACCAGTTGTTCGCCTATCTGGACGCCAACCGGACGGGCGCCTTCGAGGAGGGGGATCCCGCGGGGTTCTTCCAGGAGCCGCTGACCGTCTCCGCTGCGCCTGAGACCACGGGTGGGATCGAAATCGACATCTGGGATTCGGGAAGAACGGGATCGATATCCGGCAGGTTGTTCGACGAGTGGGATCCGGAGGGCGCGCTGTGGATCCGGGTGCTGGTGCCGAAAGACTCCACGACCGCCGTGGAGCGAGAGGGGAAGATCAGCCGGCCGGGGCGCTTCCTCCTGGGGGGAATCCCGCCGGGAAAGGTACTGCTGGAGGTTTATCAGGACCTGAACGGAAACGAGCAGTGGGACGATACGGAAGATCTTTCAGAACCCCGCGCAGGAATGCCGGACACGCTTGAGGTGACCGCGGGAGAAAAGATCCGGAACGTGGAGTTCCGCCGAGGCCCGCAGGAGGAGCGTTGAAGTTTCCCTTTGTGAAGATGTCGGGAGCCGGAAACGACTTCATCATGGTCGAGCACGACCGGTTCGCTGGGATGGGGGAACGAGACATCGGACGCGTGGTGGCCGAGCTGTGCGTGCGCCGGCTCTCGATCGGCGCGGACGGGCTGGTGACCCTCAAGGTCACCGGCGAGAATCGAGTGCGGATGATCTACTTCAACGCCGACGGCAGCCGGGCCGGAATGTGCGGCAACGCCGGACGGTGTGCGTCCCGATACGCGTTTCGAGAGGGGTGGGCCGCGGAGGCACTGACCCTGGAGGCCGACGACGGTGTTCACCGGGCCGAAATCGTAGGGGACGAGGTTCGGCTGGGTATGCGGGACCCTCGGATCCTGAACCCGAGCCTGGAGCGAGAATACGAGAACCGCCTGCTCCGGGGAGTATGGATGGACACGGGTGTTCCACACGTCGTGTTCTGGGTCGATGATGTGGAGGCCGTCGACGTTCCGGGGGCCGGACGAAGTTTTCGATGTGCCGAAGAGTTCCAACCCGAGGGCACGAACGTGAACTTCGTCGAGGTCCGCGGGCCCTCCGTCCTCCGGCTCCGCACGTATGAGCGCGGGGTCGAGGCCGAAACGCTGGCATGTGGGACGGGCGCGGTGGCGGCCGCCGTGGCCGCGCACCTGGACAGGGGTGTTCCCTCCCCGGTGAGCGTGCGGGTCCGAGGCGGGGAACTGGAGGTTCGCTTTCGCTCGAGTGAGGGCCGGGTTACGGACGCGTCTCTGAAGGGGGACGCCAGGGTGGTCTATGAAGGGGAGGTCGAAATCCCGATAGACCGACCGTAGGACCTCCTGTGGCCGGGGTGTGGGGAGGGGACGCGTTCGAGCTGACGGGGACGCCCTGCGTCGCATCCGGCGTCGGCCAGCGTTGGGAACGGCCGGCGCGGCGCGAATGCGCGTGTGGAAACGCCGGTCGCACTCCGGCGGGACGATGAAAAGTAATTGACATTCTCGCAACAGGTTTGATAGCCTTGTCTCCAGAGCCCGAGCCGGAGTGGGCCCGTGCCGATCTTCGAATATGAGTGTGCCAAGTGTGGAAAGCGTTTTGAGGAGCTTCTCTTGAGCGCGGAAGAGCAAGTCCGGTGCCCGGGGTGCTCAAGCTCCCGAGTGCGCCGGCTTTACTCGGGTTTCGCGGTTCACGGGAGGGAAGGCTCGTTCGGGTCATCCTGTTCTACCTGTTCGGCGAAGACGTGTCATGATTGCAGGTAAGATGCTCCGAGAGGGAGGGTGGACCCCGGGTTCACACGGCACCCCAGCAGTGCTCAGCCCGGGATTCGAGAGGAGGTCGGGACCATGACGAAAGCCGATCTTGTCGAGAAGGTTGCGGCGAAGACGGGGCTAACGAAAAAGGACGTCGCCGCCATTGCGGACCACTTCCTTGAAGGAATTTGCCGGGCGCTCCTTCGGGGGGGGCACGTGGAGATTCGCGGCCTGGGCAGCTTCAAAACCAAGACCCGAAAGGCTCGCCAGGCTCGGAATCCCAGGACAGGCGAAGCCGTGTTCGTTCCCGAGAAGGTCGTTCCCTACTTCAAGGCCTCGAAGGAACTGCGGATTCGGGTGATGGAGACCATGGGTCCTCCTTCCACTCCCCCGGAATCGGGATCCGGCGGGACACCCTAGGTCCCGCGGTGAGTGGAATCGCAGTTCGGGCGCGGGATGGACGTCGAAGCCGTAGAGCGTATTCGGGCGCAACTCGGACGGGAGATCGAGTTCCGCCCTTCTGGATGGAAACGAACAGATTCATGTTGTAGAGGAGGTACTGCCTATGCCTTGCGGGAGGAAGAGAAAGCGCCACAAAATAGCCACCCACAAGAGGAAGAAACGCCTCAGGAAGAACCGCCACAAGAAGAAGAACCGGTAGGTCGGGTTTTTCCCCAATAGCATGAACATCGAGCATTGGGAGACGAGACGACCGGGCACTGAGGTCGGGCCCGGGCGCGTCGCAGCCGTACGAGTATTCGAGCCTCTCGACATTCGAGAGGCTCGGAGTGCGGATTCGCCCGTCTACTTTCCCGGTTGCACCCGTTCCCGCGCGCCGTGTTGGGTGATCGGGGCCTTGCCTCCGGGACCCGAGACCCCGGTTACCTTGAAGCTGAAGAAGTAGGATTGGCGGCTGCCTCCCACTCGCAGGGGCATGATGAGACTGAAGTTCTTTCCGACCACTCTCGCCGACAGGCTCTTCGTGTCCGACATCTCACTGCCCAGGGGGAGAAGAAACGGGCAGATCTCCCACTTGTTGGGATTCTTCTCGGATCGTGCGATGTGATCCTTGGGGATCACGTGCTCCTGAATCCTCTGGCGGGCCGGCACGACGGTCGGCGCCTGGCCCCGGCCCAGGTTCGCGTAGTCGGCACCCGCGTGGCAGACTTCATGCGGGTGGCCCTCAACGTCCTGGAGGACGATCTCGCTCCACAGGATTTCGATGGCTCCGTTGGTCTTGTTCTGAAGGTCAAAGGCGAGATGATCGCGGCCGGGTGTGAAACGAATGGCAATCGAGTCGTCCTCAAAAACCTGAATGACGGGGTCGGTGGCGTTTTCCAGGAAGATGTCGTACACGGGAGCGCTCGCGGCGCATCCCGAAACGAAAGCGACCAATCCGAGCAGGCACAGCGTCCTCATGAGGATCACCCTCCTTTCGTGGTCACGATAAACAAAAGACGCCGAGAGATCAACAACAAACTCCGGGAAAGCGGGCGAAGGGGGGCTGATGAAGAACCGCTTGGCTCCGGACGCTGAGCGTCATGATGGAACGTCAAGGCGGACCCTTTGCCCGCGAAGACGACTTCTTCAACGGCCCCAAGAGACTCCCGTGATTCTCCTACCCCTTTCTCCGAATTTCCTGGTATCCTGTGTGCTCTAATCGGCGAAGATCCGGTTCTGTCCGGAGGCTACCCCTGCAGGGAAGAGGAGGAATCTCCATGTTGAAATGGATCACGGTAACGGCCGTCGTGGGAGTGCTGCTCGTGTTACCCGTGGATCGGGCGTCGGCTTTCATCGGATTCGGGGCCAGGGTCGGGTTCGACGACACGTCCTTTGACGCCTATGAGACGGACTTCGGACTCGGCTCGGGGACGGCCACGGTGGTTCGAGAGGAGATCGAGCGGCCGTTGATCCTGGGGGGAACCGTCGGGACCGGACTTCTGCCGCTGGTTGACTTCGAACTCGCCGCCGAAGTTGCCTTCTCCAAGTACAGATTCGCTTACACCACGGATGCGGGACAGGCCACATCCGACGATGTGTACTACACGAGGGCCAGCGTGCTCGCCACGCTTAAGAGGAACCTCGTTTCCTTCCCCCCGGTGACTCCCGTCATGAGTGTCTATCTCGGAGGCGGTGTGGGTCTCCACTACGTGACGCCGCTCGTCGGAGAGGATCTGGTTCTGGACAAGCTCAGCACGCCGACCGAGGAACTGGTTCCGGACGACGTCATCGAATACCAGCTCAAGCCGGGTGCACACGGTCTGGTGGGCGTCAGGCTCAAGCCTCCCGTCCTCCCGTTTTCGGTGAGCGCCGAGGCTCGATACATCGTTAAGTCGAAAGGTGATTTTGAAGAACCGGGATCGCACATGTCCGTGTACGTGGGAGCGGCGCTGGGGATGTAGCAGCGACGAGGCGACCGGGCGACTGCGGGGTAAAGGGACAGAGGGCCGGGGTCCGGCAGCGAGAGCCGAGAGCCGGAACACCCGGCCATCGGGCCGAGAGGGCTGGACAAGACGAACGGCGGGGCATGGACGAGTGCCTACTTCACATATACGCGATATCCCCATGGTTCGAGTGCAAGACTTGATCCCTGTGAGAATGTCGCTTCCCGCCCCGTGAATGCGTCCGCGTAGTCTCCCGCACAGGCGGACCCGCGCAGCATGACCTCGGTCCGCTCAGGCGAGAGATTGAGCGCCACGAAGGCCTTGTCGTCGTCTTTCTCCCGGACGAAGGCAAACACGTTCCGATTGTCTGTGGTGGGGACTCGGACGACGGGACCGCCGCTTGTTCCGTTCCAGAGCGCGCGGTCGGACTTCCTGAGACGGAGGAGCGTCGAATAGAGATCCTCGAGTTCGTGCGCTCGCCACTTGATCTCGTCCTTCTCGAAGAAAGCTAGACGCTTGTTGAGTCCGACTTCCTGCCCGCTGTAGATGAGGGGCATGCCGTTGAGTGTACAGGTCAGGACGGCGAACGCGCGGGCTCCGTCCCCGAGGCGTTCGTGAACGGTGCCGTTCCATGAGTTCTCGTCGTGGTTGGTCGTGAAGTACATGCGGTAAGCGTCGTCCGGATAGGCGCGAGCATCGCTCCTGAGACAGGCGTCGATATCAGCGACGGTGTTCTTTCCCAGGGCGGTGGCGTTCATGATCCCGTGCATGCGCCACGCGTAGGTCATGTCGAAGGCCTCGCCGTGCGCTTTGGGTGACTCCCACTCAGCGAGCATGAAGACCGGCTTGACGGTCTCGAGCTCGCGGCGCGCCTCTACCCAGAAATCCAGCGGCACCATGCCCGCCACGTCGCACCGGAAACCGTCGACGTCCGCCTCGGCTACCCAGAACTTCATGGCCTCGACCATGAACGCGCGAAGCTCGGGATGGTCGAAATCAAGGTCCACAACGTCGCTCCAATCGGGAACCGGCGGTGTGAGATTCCCTTCGGCGTCTCTGGTGAACCACTCGGGATGTTCGGTCACGAGGGGATTGTCCCAGGCCGTGTGGTTGGCGACCCAGTCGATGATCGCGTACATTCCCATATCGTGGATTCTGGAGACGAGGGCCTTGAACTCGGCCAACGTACCGAACTCGGGATTCACGGCCTGGTAATCCTTGACGGAGTAGTAACTGCCGAGTGCGCCCTTGCGGTTTTTCTCTCCGATCGGATGGATGGGCATGAACCAGAGGATGTCCACGCCGAGTTCCTTGAGCCTCGGGAGATGCGTCTCGAATTCGGTGAAGGTGCCGCCGGGCGAATACTGGCGAACGTTCACCTCGTAGATGCAGGCGGTGCGGCTCCATTCGGGATGGACGACCGTGCTCGAGTCGCGCCGGAGCGCCGAGTTCCGGGCCGAGGAATCGGATGTCTCTTTCGCACAGGACGTGGCGAGAGGGGGAACGAACAGGAGAAGGACGGCGAGAGCCGCCGCGTTCCGTGTCTCACGCAGCCATCGAATGGCGTTCATTGGGATCTCCCGGTTCAAGGGTCATCGTGATTGGCGAACGGTGATGCCGGAGTATAGCGGTTCTGTGGCGAGACGTCGAGAACGCAAGAAATCGGACGGAGCGATCACTAGGAGGGGGTTTGCGGGAGCGTGTTGGCGGCTACGGACCCTCTTGATAGAACGACCCTGCCGAAGTACACCTGCGAGGGCAAAAGGACTCCTGAATACTGCAATCCTGCCGTTTTCGAGCGGCCGCATGACGTTCCACTTGAGTTCCCTCCGGGAGAACGTGCTTGAAATCGGATACGCCGAGTGATATAATCTCAAGTGTAAGAAGCAATTGTGGAATCGAC
>CAZSXU010000015.1:80106-102102 GCA_964610505.1 uncultured bacterium
AACGATCCGGTCGTCGGGATCGTTCTGGGCCAAGTGGGGTACGGTCCCGTGGGGAGCGACCCGAGCAGCAGCCCGGACTGGACATGGACCCCGGCAATCCCGAATCCGGCGTGGGACGGCAACGCGTGGGGCGAGCCGGACAACGACGAGTATATGGCCGATCTCATCCTGCCTGCCGTTACAGGGGACTACGACTACTGCTTCCGGTTCTCGGGCGACGTCGGGGTAACCTGGCTCTACGGGGATCTGGCTACCGGCGCGCCGGGCGAGGACGGCAGCGAGAACGGCTACCAATCGGATAACGCCGGCAAGATGACGGTGCTGGACGTCTGCTGCTCGGCTCCGGACAACGGAACCGGCACGGTGGATTTCCCCGCGGATTGCGACTACGACCATCCCGCCGAGCCGATGCGGATCGTGGAGGGCCTGCCCATTGGCTCTACGCTCGAGTTGGTGGGACCGCTCACCGACTTCATCAATGTACTGAACATGCCCGGCGGGGACCTGGGCGGAGAGATCTGCACGTTTGACGCCACTCTGGACTGGACGGTCACGGGAACGGGCGACCTGGCCGGTCTGAGCCGGCATCTCTGGGTTCCTGTCTCGGGCGAGATTCACACGGGTCCCCGCAACCCGGGCGATCCGGTGCAGAGCTTTGCCGCGAAGATCGTGAACTTGTCGGGCGAGCTCTTCGGTGATCCCGATTTCTGCACGCTCCGTTTCAGGTGCGGCAGCAGTCAGGGACTGCCCTGTGCGGGACAGACGACACTGACCGAACTCCCGAGCGGCGATTTTGCCGTCGACAGCTTCTTCGACATCACCTACGAGATCGAATTCGAAGGATGTCCCGACAGCCAGCTGGCCGACATGAGCGGCACTACGGGCAACACGGTTCCTCGAACAACGTGCGATGATTTCTACAGCGTCGACTGGTGCCGCCTCCAGTGGCCTCCGACAATCGAGGACTACGAAGGTACGGACGTCACGGTCTACGGGCGGTTCTACATCGCCGGTCTCACCGATCTGTCCTCCGGCAACGATCCGGCCCCCGGGAGGGTGCGGCTGCAGGTCGGCTATTTCGGCCCGGGCAGCGACCCGTTTGAAGCTCCGCCGGCCGCCTGGACCGACGGGGTTCCGAATCCAGGCTGGGACGCCGTCGCCGCGGGGGAGCCAAATAACGATGAGTACCTGGTGACGCTCACACTCCCGACCGGAGCCGGAGATTACGATTACTGTGTTCGCGTCTCCGGTGACGCCGGGAGTACGTGGCTCTATGGAGATCTGGATACCGGCCAGGCGGGTGAGGACGGCAGCGAGAACGGGTACCAATCGGAGAATGCCGGCAAGATGGTGGTCATCGAGCTCTGCTGCTCGGCGCCCGATAATGGCACCGGCACGGTCGATTTCCCGCCGGCCTGCGACTACGATCGTCCGTCCATGCCCATGAGGATTGTCCAGGGTTTGCCGCCGGAGACCACGATCGAACTGGTCGGGCCGATCACGGACTTCATTAGTGTCGTGAACGTGCCCGGCGGAGACCTGGGCGGCGAGATCTGCACGTTTGATGCCACTCTGGACTGGACGGCCACGGGAACGGGCGCAATGGCCGGTTTCAGCCGGCACCTCAGTGTTCCCATCTCGGGTGAGATTCACATTGGTCCCCGCAATCCGGGTGATCCGATCCAGAGTTTCCCCGCCAAAGTCGTGAATCTCTCGGGCGAGCTCTTCGGCGATCCTGATTTCTGCACGCTCCGTTTCCGGTGCGGCAGCAGCCAGGGGTTGCCCTCTGCGGGACAGACGACGCTGACCGAGCTTCCGAGCGGCGACTTCGCCGTGGATAGTTTCTTCGACATTATGTATGAGGTCGAGTTTGAAGGGTGTCCGGACAGCCAGCTGGCCGATATGAGCGGCACTACGAGCGACACGGTGCCGCGGACGACGTGCGATGATTTCTACGACATCGACTGGTGTCGTCTGCAGTACCCGCCCACCATCCAGGAGTATTCGGGAACGGATGTCACGGTCTACGGACGGGTCTACATCGAAGGCCTGACGGACCAGTCCACGGGCAATGACCCGTCCCCGGGGACGGTACAGGGCCAAGTTGGCTTTTTCGGCCCCGGAAGCGATCCGTTCGACGCTCCGCCGGCCGTCTGGACGGACGCCATTCCGAATCCAGGCTGGGACGCCGTCGCCGCGGGAGAGCCGGACAACGACGAATACATGGCCACCCTGACGGTGCCTACGCCCGACGGCTACTACGACTACTGCTTCCGATTCTCCGGGGACGCAGGGGCGACCTGGCTCTACGGGGATCTGGATACGGGCGTCGCGGGCGAGGACGGGAGCGAGAACGGGTACCAATTCGAGAATGCAGGCAAGATGACGGCGGTCAAGGTGTGCTGCCCGTCGCCGGACAATGGGACCGGCACGATCGATATGCCGCCCTCCTGTGACTATGCCAACCCGGGCGATCCGATGATGATCGCCGACGGGCTGCCGCCGGACGCCACGATCGAGCTGGCCGGCCCACTGACCGATATCATCAGACTCGGGACGATACCGGGCGGGACGCTGGGAGGAGAAATCCACGCGTTTGACGCGACCCTGGAGTGGGTGGCAACCGGAACCGGGGCGATGGCAGGATTCAGCCGGTTCCTCTCGATGCCGGTCACCGGTGAGATTCACACCGGGCCGCGCAATCCGGGGGATCCGGTGCAGACGTTCGGCGCGGATCTGTTCCGTCTGGATGGCGTGCTCTATGGGGATCCGGACTTCTGCGCTCTCGCCATCAGAGCCGGAACCGATTACGGACTTCCGTGTCCGGGATCGACGACGCTCACCCAACTTCCGAGCGGCGATTTCGCTGTGGACAGTTTCTTCGACATTACCTACCAGATCGACTTCGAGGGCTGTCCTGGGAGCCCGCTGGATGAGATGATGGGGACGACGACGCACACGGTCTGGCGGTCGACATGCTGGAATCCGACGGACGTGGCTGATGTTGCGAGACCGGAGGTGGTGTCTCGCCTGACACTTATGCCGAATACGCCCAACCCGTTCAGCGTCGTGACGAGCATCCACTACGCGCTGCCGAGCCGAATGGCCGACGGACCCGTGACGCTCAAGATCTACAACGTGTCCGGCCGTCTGGTCCGAACGCTGGTGGATGCGTCTCAGGCCGAGGGGCCGTACAACGTCACCTGGGACGGGAGGGATCGGCACGGAAGACCCGTGGCCGCGGGGATCTACTTCTGCCGTCTGAGCGCCGCCGGGGAAGCCGTGACGCAGCGGATGGTGTTGTTGAGGTAGTGACAAGGCGGGGCGCGAGAGTAGGTGGGTGCGTCGAGCGCCGTCGGCGGCGGATGACACGGATGTCGAGATGACATAGGGGCGGTGCAGTAAGCACCGCCCCGGGACGTTGTGCCGCAGGTGCACCGAGGCGAGAGTGTCTCGATTCTACCGATATCGCTCCTTGACGGATGACCACGTACACGGCTCGACGGCGCTCCACTCGCCGCCAAAGACACAGCCCGAACAACTGGAGACGTCGACGATGTCCGTCGCAAGACCGGCCGAGCACTCCATCACGCAGATGTGAGGTTCCGTCTTGCCGCCGTACGTGCTCGCGCAGAAGGTCAACGTGAAGGGCGAGAAGGACGGCAGAAAGCTCCAGTTAAACGCGAAGTGTGCAAAGGGATAGATCCTGCACGATTCCACGGGCGCGCCGTCAATGGGGCAGGGACGGAGCCGCACCCGAGTTCCCGTCGTATCGCACCCGCCGCCCTCGAATCCCCAGCTCACCATGCCGCTTGCACCGAAGGGAAAACCGGGGTCTGAGAACACAACGGCGTGGTTGGGATCTTCCCATTGGATTGGAGGTGGGCTGGGTGAACCGGGACCGGTGGGCCATCCTTCGATCGTGAACTCAACCCCGCTGATGGCCTCTACGTCGTATACGCAGATGATGCAGTGCCCGCAATAGCCTGACGCAGCCAGATCCTGTAGCGAAAGATCTCGGTCGATGTCGCCGACGACCAGATCCGCAAGCGCCGTCGTGTAGAGATCCTCGAGATAGCCCGTCTCGGCGATCAGATGCATGCAGAGTTTGGCGTCGGGATTCTGGCCCGCAGCGGCGGGTCCCGAGATCATCACTCCCAAGATCACACCGAGGATTCCTGCGGACGCACGAGAATGGATTCTCATTGAAGATTCCCGGTCAGTGGTTGTCAACGGACTGTAAACACCCCTCACGAAACACAGATCCTCATTGCAGGACCACCGAATGACGGTGGGTTCGAATCCGCGAGAACGGGCGGAAATCCTGGTCACGGGGGACACAGTAGGGAACCCCCAGCTTCCTTCCGGCCGACTAAGACTCTATCACAGATTGCCGTCCTGTAGCAAGACTGTAGTAAGGTTGCCCGGAAATGTGCATTCTGAGCATCGGGACGGGAAATCGAATCCGGTGGCATCGTTCCGCTCGACGAGTCCGTATCTATTTCGTAATCAATAAAGTAACTCGGTCCACCTCAAGCGGGTTTTCAGATCGCACTCTCTCCTGTTTGTGATGGTTGTTGATATTTCGAGGTGGGTGTGGTAGACTACCCACCTCGCTAAGATGAATGCTCGGGGGTACCCGATGCGACGGTGTTCCGCCACACGTTCGACTCCGCTGCTCGAGTCGTGCAAGCGCGTCTTCCCTTGCCTTTGCGCAGTCTATCCCTCAGGCGCTTCAAGGTTTCGTAGTCTTTTGAGAATCCGGTTGCACTCAACCTTTCGGCATTCTCACATGTGCCGGGAAAGGAGCGTTCTCTGACCCTTGGAATCACGTTCCGTAGAAATCGTTGGCCCTCCGCCGGCACCCGGAAGAACCGGGCCGGCGGGGAAACGCCCGATCGGGCACGATTTGGGAGGAGGCAGAACGATGAAGAGGACGGCCGTGTTGTGGATGGTGAGCGCAATCCTGATGTGGAGCCTGCCCGCGCAAGCGGATTGGGACGACAATCAACCCCAAAAGTGGGTCCAGTATCCGGATCTCACCGAGCTGGGCATCGATGTGAACGCCACGTCTCAGGATTTCACGCAGGGATTCATCCTCGCGGACGATTTCGAGTGCACCGAGGAGGGCCTGATTACGGGAATTCATATCTGGGGATCGTGGAAGGGTGACTACTATCCCTGGGCTCAGGATCCGAGCGCCGTGACCTTCATCCTGAGTCTCCACGCGGACATCCCGGCCTCCCAGAGCCCGACGGGCTACAGCATGCCTGGCGATCCGCTCTGGGTGCAGACATTCGTCCCTGGTGACTTCACGGCCCGCAGATGGAACTGGGGCGTTTGGGAGGGATGGCTGGATCCGCCGGACGTCTACAGCCCGGCTGCGGATTCGGTGTGTTGGCAGTATAACTTTGAGATTGATCCGGAGGATGCGTTTTACCAGACCGGGGACCCCGACCAGCCGGTGGTCTACTGGTTGGACGTCCAGGCCATACCCGAGGACCAGGAGACCTACTTCGGCTGGAAGACGTCGATCAATCACTGGAATGATGCGGCCGTCTGGGCATGGGGAGCGGAACCCTACTCGGGGAGCTGGACGGATCTCAAGTATCCCTTGGGACACGAGCAAGAGGGGCAGCGGATCGATCTGGCCTTCGTCATCGTGGGAGAGGATCAGCCCGACGAGCTGGACTTCGGGGACGCGCCGGACGGCGCGGCCGCCCCGGGGTATCCCACGCTTCTCATGAACACGGGCGCGAACCACGTCATCGCCGGCCCCTGGCTTGGTGACGATACGGATGTCCCGGACGCGGAGGGAGACGGGCAACCGGACCCGGATGCCAAGGGGGACGACAACGACGGGAACGACGATGAGGACGGGGTTCAAATTCCCACACTCGTTCAGGGTACGGCCAATACCATCACGTACGAGGTGAACGGCGGTGGTGGTGTGGTGGAGGCATGGATCGACTGGGACGGGGACCAGACGTGGGTGGCGACCGAGATGATCGTGGGCGGTTCCTTCCTGGCGGACGGGAATCACTCGGTCGTCGTTACGGCGCCGCTGGGTTCGGTGGTTGGGCAGACCTTCGCCCGGTTCCGCATCAGTACGGCCGGAGGATTGCCCCCCGAGGGACCCGCCGGTGACGGTGAGGTCGAGGATCACGAGGTGTTCATCGAGGAAGAACCGGACCTCTGGGACTTCGGCGACGCGCCGGAGATTCCGGGCAGCCCGGGTTATCCGACGAGACTCGCCAACAACGGAGCCCGGCACTTCCCCAACGGGCCGTTCTTTGATGACTCGACGTTCTTGGGATTGGGGACTCCGGACTCGGATCTTGACGGGCAACCCGACCCGAATGCCTTGGGCGACGACAACGACGGGAACGACGACGAAGAGGGCGTCCAGATCCCGGTTCTGGTCCAGGGCCAGACCTCGACCATCACGTTCTACGTCAACGGCGGGGGGGGCGTGGTTGAAGCCTGGCTGGACTTCAACGGCGATACGATGTGGCAGGGGTTCGAGCAGATCGTGAACGGACTGTACGCGGACGGAACCCACTCGGTCAACATCACCACGCCGGTGACCGCCGCCGTCGGTCAGACGTTCGCGCGTTTCCGGATCAGCGCGTTGGGTGGGCTTACACCTGTTGGACCCGCCGGTAACGGCGAGGTCGAGGACCACGAAGTCTGGATCGAAGAGGACGAGACCTACAAGTGGCTCCAGAGACCGGATCTGAACGAGACGGGCATCGACGTCAACGCGACGGAACCGTACATCCTTGCGGACGATTTCCTCTGCACGGAACCCGGATGGATTACGGAAGTGCACGTTTGGGGATCCTGGATGAACGACTGGATCCCCTACGGAGAAATGCCGGGCGCGGTGACCTTTACGCTGAGCTTCCACAAGGATATCCCGGACTCCATGAGCCCGACGGAATACAGCATGCCGGGCGATCCCGTTTGGGTCCGGACCTTCTATCCGGGAGAGTTCACCGTTCAGAGGTGGGCGGAGAACCTCGAGGAAGGCTGGATGACCCCGCCGGACAGCTACTTCTGGCCGGGAGATACCGTGTGCTGGCTGTACTCGTTCTTCATCGATGAGGATGACGCGTTCCACCAGGACGGCACGGAAGCGGAGCCGATGGTCTACTGGCTGGACGTCCAGGCCGAGCCGGAGGACGCCGACGCCTGGTTCGGGTGGAAGACCTCTCTGGATCACTGGAACGACGACGCCGTATGGGGAGATGGGATTGAACCGTACTTCGGTCCCTGGTTCGAGCTGATCTATCCGCCGAACCATGAGTTCACCGGGGACTCCATCGATCTGGCGTTCCTGCTTCGGGCTGAACCCAGCACCGACGTGGGGGAGAGCGATGGAATTCGGTCCGAGCTCGGGTTGTTCCAGAACGTGCCGAACCCGTTCAATCCCGAGACGGCGATCGATTACTCCCTCGCCGCCGTCGGCCCGGTGAGCCTGCAGATCTATGATGTGAAGGGTCGTCTGGTTCGGGATCTGGTGGAGGGCGTGCAATCCGCCGGCCGTCATACGGCGACCTGGGACGGCAAGGACGGCAACGGGCGCGAGCTCCCGACGGGCGTCTACTTCTACCGTCTCAAGACCGGCGATTTCGAGGCGACGAAGAAGATGCTGTTGCTCAAGTAGCGCGTGATCGGAGGGTTCTCGCGAGAAGCCCCCCGGCCGTCTCTGGCCGGGGGGCTTCTTCCATGTCTGTAGTTAAGCGGGTGGCGCGGCTCGGTGGTCGCCGATCGATGCCTAACGCAACAGGACCATGCGCGCCGTCTCGTTCTTCCCGTTCCAGCTGATTCTGTAGAAGTATACTCCACTGGCGACCTCCACACCCCGGTGATCCCTCGCGTCCCACGCGATGCGGTAGACGCCCGCGCAAAGGAAGGCATCCACGAGTGTGGTGACCCGGCGGCCGCGGGCATCGTAGACGTTCAGCACGACGCGGGACGGTTTCTCTGAGGCGGGAATCGCATACGTGATCTCCGTCAGCGGGTTGAAGGGGTTGGGGACGGCGGTTCCCAAGGCCAGAGCCGTGGGGACGATCGCTTGGCTTTCGGCGACGGAGGTATAGGTGCAGCCGATTCCCAGCGCGCCCATCTGTTCGCACCCGCCCGGCGTGTTGCCCGAAGCACAGGGGGATCCCGAGGCGAGGCGGTAGTCCGCGCTGTACGGATTGCAGAACATGGGATCCACCCACAGATTGCCGTTGACGTCCTCCTGGTCTGCGATACACCCCACCCAATCTCCGCCCGCATTGCCGAACACATCGCAGCAGACAAGGGTTGCTGCTCCATCGTAGTAGCAGTAGACCGCCTCGCCCTGGCCGGAGCGGGCGATGATGCAATGGTCCAGAACAACGGACGCGCCGTAGAAGTAGGAATAGACCGCACCGCCGTGGGACGACGCCGTATTGTCCGCAAACGTACAGGAGCGGAACCGAGGTGTGGCCGATTTCACGGCGACGCCCCCTCCGTAGCCCGCCGAATTGGCGGCGAAACAGCACCCCTCGAAAACGGGAGAAGCGCTCTCGCAGTAGACGGCGCCGCCGGCGTTGGCGGGCCACGCGCCGCCGGCCTGGCCGCCGGAGAAGGTAATGCCCCGAATCACAGTGGTGCTGTCCACACCGATGCACGTCATCACGCGACCCCCGCGCCCTCCGGCATCGATGACCACGCAGTCGGCCGCTCCCACTTCACCCTGGAGCGTGATTTTGGGTTTCATCGCCAGACCGGACTCGTGGTAGATGCCCTCTGCAACGCTCACGGTGTCTCCTGCGACGGCCGAGTCGATGCCGGCCGCGATGCTCGGGGCGTCGGCCGGCACGTTCCATACGCGGTGGCGGTAGCAGCCCACATCGAGCGCGCCCACGCGACCGCATCCCCAGACGTCGGCGCAGGGAGAGTGGGAGTAGAGGCGGTAATCGTCTCCGGCCGGGTCGCAGAAGGAAGGATCGCCGCAGAAGTTCCCGTTGCTCCCGGCCTGATCGGCAATGCACCCGATCCAGTCGCCACCCATGTTGCCGTAGATGTTGCAGCACATCAGGAGAGGAACGCCTGCGCCGTCGCAGGAGACGGCCTCACCAATCGCGCCGAAGGCGATGATCGAGTTGGCCACGACCGGCAGCGAGGCCTCGCAGTGAATCCCGGCACCGGCGGTCGCCGAGTTTTCGACAAGAGTGCAAGACTCGATCGACGGGCCCGCGCTGCGGCAGTAGACGGCTCCGCCGAACCCGTCGGCCACGTTGTCGTCAAAGATGCACGCGACCATGCGTGGATGGGCGCCTTCGCACCACACGGCGCCGCCGTCGTCGGCGTGACCGTTCTTGACCGTGATGTTCTCGACCCGGGTGCTGCAGGTTTCGCCCGAATGGAAAAGGAAGGCTCGCCCCTGGCTTTCACAATCGATCACACTGGCGGTCGCGTCCCGATTCTGGGACGTGAGAACGAGAGCCTTTCCCTGGAAATCGATGTCTCGATTGCCGGGACCTGTGAAAGTTCCGCTCGCGAGTTCGATGATGTCGTAGGACCCGGCGGAATCGACCGCGTCCTGGATAGTGGGAGCATCGCCGCTTCCATCCGGCGACACCACGATGATGCGGCAGCTGCATCCGGCCTCCAGAGCACCGATCCCGTTGCACCCGGGCGGACTCCTGCCGTCCGTGCAGGGCGATCTGTCTTTGAGCCGGTAATCGCCGCCGGCCGTCGGCGCCTCGATCGCCGCCCTGGGGTCGCAAAAGCCGGGGGGGAAATGGGTATTGTACCAAAGCCAGTCGATGAAGCCCGGGCCCGCGATGCCGGACGAATCGACGTCGGAACAGGCGAACCCTACTGCGGCGTCCGGGCCGACGTAGACCTCGGGCCCGGACGCGGTCCCCTCGTTGCCCCAGAGAATGCTGCGTTCGAGGATGGGCTCAGAGGATCCTTCACAGTGCAGCCCGCCGCCGGTCGTCCCGGCATCGTTCCCGGCGACCGTACACGTGAGGAAGTGCGATTCCCCGCTGGTGTTCTGGGCGAGACAGACGGCGCCGCCGGCCGTGGCGCTTCGATTCCCCGTGATCGCGCATTCCTCGAAGGACGCGGTGTTCGCCAAAAAGATCCCGCCCCCGCGTCCGTCCGCGCCACCGGTCTCCGTCCAATTGCCGGCGATCGTGCATCTCGAGAGGTCCATCTTCGCAGTGCCGGACGTGGCGACTCCTCCGCCCCGGACTCCGGCCGTGTTGTCGCAAACGGTCGACTCCAGAATCTTGAGCGTGCCTTGCCCGTCGAGAAAGATGCCGCCGCCCGAGCCCGCCGAGTAGTTGTCGGCGATCGTGCACTCGCGAATGATGCCGCCGGTGGAGTCACAACAGACGGCGCCACCGTCTCCGGCGGCTTCATTCCCAACAAACGTGCACCAGACGAAGACGGGGGATGCGCCGTGGCAGTAGATCGCGCCGCCCCGATTGTCCGGGTGCGAACCTGCGGCATACCCGTTGGTCACGGTGAGACCCCAGAGAGACGAGCCGCTTCCGTCGTTCGGCGGGAAGACGAAGCCGCGACTCAGGCCTTCACAGTCGATCACACACAGATCGGGATCCAGGCTGAGCGAGCGGACGAGGATGCTTTTGCCGCGGCAGTCGATGTCCCGGTTGCCGGGGCCGGAAAACACACCGTCGGTAAGGGCGATAAAGTCGCCGTCCGCCAGGGAGTCCACGGCCGCCTGGATGGTCGGGAAGTCGCCTGTCCCAAACGGATCCACCACGTACATCGTCCCGGTGCGGGGAATGGGGGGCACGACCGCGAACTCGGAATCCCCGGCAAAACGCATGCAGTTGCCCTCCGCGCACATGGGATAGTCCGCGCACGCCTGGTCGACGGCGTCGCGCACCGTCCAGCCGAGGCTCATGTATCGAAACAGAGCGTCCTGCCATTCGATGGAGACGACCCAACAAAGACCGCAGTGAGCCTCCGCCATGTCGCAGTAGCCTACGGTGACGGTGTTCTCGGAGGATCCCTTCCTGAATTCATACGACAGCGTGTTGTCCGTCGTGTCGCACATCCCTCCGCAGCTGCCGAGAAACGTGAAGGGCATTTTGGCATAATCGGCAATCCATGCCTCGATGTCTTCATCGAACGTTCCTTCAAGTGTGTTGCTCTCCGTGCAACCGCTCGCAAACGCATAGGAACCGCCGTGGGCCAGCTCGTAGAACATCGCAACGGTTTCGGACTGGATCTGGGCCTGGACTTGAGGCCGCGTCGGCCACGTGATCACTTCGGTGGAATATCCCATCACCTCGAACCACGCGGCGGCGTTCTCCTGCCAGTGGGTCCACGCGCCCGAACATGTGTCGACGGTCCCGGGCATGGGGTACTGAGGCCCGGTCATGGAGAACCCCGTGTAGGGAGGAGGGATGCCACGGCCCAGAATCCCGCCGTCGATCGCGCTCACCACGGTGATGATCAGATGATCGTTCTCTACGCTTCTCACGACCCAGCAGGGATCCGTGGGTGTGGGGTCGATAGGAAACACATCGGATTCCGGGGAGATGATATATAGCTCCGCGGACTTGGGTTCTCCGGCAACCTGGGCCATGGCCTGGTCGCTGGCGATCAGATTGGGAGGCAGGGTCTCCTCCAGGTCGTCCCGCCAGTGAGTCTTTTTGGACAGCAGGGTCCCGGTGTGTTTGTCGAACTGGTAGACGATGAAATCCTTTTCGACGATGGCCTCGCCGATCATCCTTGGGTGATAGTATACAACCAGTTTCTCCCCGATCTCTATCTCGCGGAACGCTCGGGTTCCGTCCTCGTATCCGCGAAGCCACCCGCGATCGGCGGCGGCCTGTGGTGGGGCGAGGGAAAGGCAAACGAATGCGCTCAGAAACACAAGGGCTGTGGTCCAGGTGCTTCGTCGGATGCTCATTAGGTGCCTCCGGTGGTCTGAGGTGACGAACCCGTGGGCTCGAGGTCGTGTTGCCCGGAGGTTCCAGGCTCAACAGGGGCACACCGCAAGTGCGGGTCGAACGCAAAGACTGTATTCCTGTACTCAACTATGCCAACAATCCGCTCTACCCGCAAGCCCCCGGGGAGATTTCAGCGATGTTCGGGACTCGGGCCGGCGGAGGCGCGGAGGCGGTAGATTTGCCGGATCTCATGTCGCGGCGGAGACGGTCCTGACGCCCGGGTAGGGCGGATACCGGCCGCCGGCCACGGGCGAAGGGTCCGCCGTGTCCGGCTGAAGCCCGGGAACGAAGCGGTTGCCTTTTCCGGAACCGGCAGGCTACAATCGTGCTCCGGAACGCGCGAACCTCACCGGTTCTTCACGGAGCCGGTGAAGTCCGTGGGCCGAACTCAAGCCGTGCTCGGCCGGCGAGGAACCGCCGGCCGGAAGAACGCCGAGCGATGGGTCCCGGAGGACCCTGCCAAGGGAGGTCGCAATGAAGAAGGGGTGGTTGGTCGTCGCGATGATCGTGTTGCTTGTTCTGGTTGCCGTGCTCTCAGGCTGTCTCACGTTTCTTCCCACGGTGGAGGCGGAGTACTGCTGCGGGACAAGCTCGTCCATCCCGGAAACGGAACGTGGGGTCGTGGGGCTCGTGAGCCTGCAGTCTGCGGTTGCGGATTCGTCTCATCCCGTGTCCCGCGTATGGATCGACAGGATGACGGACAGGGAAGAGATGGGCGTACGGTCCAACCTGTCCCCAAATGCTTACGAGGTGGGCGGCCGTGTGGCGGTGCTGTCCCCGGGGGAGTACGTTATCGTTGTCGAGTCCTCGCTGGGCGAGCGTGCCCTGGAGGTGGTCGACACAGCGGGTCGAACGACCACGATCACGGTTCCCGGCCGTATGGAAGCGGCACTGACCATTGAAGGCGCGCACTACTACAACGTCAACTCGGACGGCGAGACCATAACGATCAGCGAGGCCGGCGGCGTGCGCGACCTCGTCGGGCCTCGGCACAGAATCAAGTTCTAGCGTTCAGCGGACTGTTGAAGAAGTCATCGACTCGGGAGCCGCGTTTCGACGCGGGAGGTTGTTCGACAATCCCACTGCGCAGCGGATTTCACAGATTGCGCAGACGGCGCAGGGGCGCAGAATCGTGCGTCCCCGGGGTATTCCGCGGCCGGTTCCCTCTCGCGATCATTCCCGCACGGCAAAATCCATGCGACTTCGCAGGGGTGGAAAAGCGTCTTCTGTGGAGAGGGCAGGACGCGGACAAACCCCTACGAGGAAACGAAGCACATGACGACACATCGGTTTCTTCTTCTGACGGTGCTGGGGCTGAGCTTGCCGGGACCCGCCCTCGCCGTGGACGAGACGCGTCCGGAGGGCACAATCCTGGAGCCCGGTCGGGTGGAAGTCCCCATGGATATCCATACGGGGAGGCCGTTGGTGGAGCTGAGGATCAACGGCAGTGGTCCCTACGCGTTCATCCTCGATACGGGAGCCTCTCTGTCAGTGATTGATCGGGATGTTGCAGCCGAGCTGGAGCTCCCGGTGGTGGGGGAGACCACGTTTGGAGATCCGACTGCCCCGGAAGCATTCACATCAACTTTGGTGAGGGCGGAGTCTGTGGACGTGGGCGGGCTCCGGCTCACCGGAATGACGCTCACGACCTTTGCATTGAGGGAAATGATGGGGGCCGGGCCCGCGGGCGTCCTCGGTTTTCCCGATCTCGCTGAGGTGCTGGTGACGATCGATTCCCCGCGGCAACGAGTGTGTTTCGCGCGAGGAGAGTTGCCCGCGGACGACGCTCGAGTGGTTCCGTACGCATGCGAGGGTTCTCTCATCAGTCTTCCGATGACGGTCGCCGCCGAGAGCATTACGGCGCACCTCGATTCGGGAAACCCGGGGATGTTCATGCTGCCCAAGGCGCGCCAGGGGGACTGGAATCTCGAGTCCGAACCCGTGGAGGTGGGGATCGTAGGTACGGTCGGCAGCACGGCCAAGGTATGGAATGCGCGGGTCGATGGAACCATCACGTTGGCGGGACTTGTATTTGAGGACCCGGAAGTCGCGATCTCCGGTCTGTTGACCGATTGGGCCAACGTTGGATTCAACGCGCTGGCCGGTGTGGAACTGACCGTGGATCAAAAGAACCGGCGCCTTCGAATGATTCGCTCCGACACTCCGGCCGAGGCGCGGCCGAGCCGCAGGCTCGTGGGCGTCATGTTCATGGGAATGGGCCGGCCGGGCGACGGCCTTTCCATCCGAGACGAAGGGCTGCAAGTCGCCAACGTGGTGCCCGGCTCCCTTGCGGAACAGGCGGGAATCCGAAGGGGCGACGTCATCTTCGCCGTCAACGGCCGCCCGGTCGGCACATACGGTTCGGATGACCTTGGACGGCTCTTTGGGGGGCAGGATCGCCTCGATTTCGACATCCGGCGGGACGGTGAAGTGCTGACCGCTTTCATCGAATAGACGCGGCGAGACAGCCGAGGTCCTGAGCGCCGTCAAGCGGGGCTCAGCGAGAGAGATGCGATCAGAGATCGGGCCCGCGATCTCACTTGAGCAGGGTGACCGCCGCAGAATCCTTTCTCAACACCACGGCCCTGCTGATGCGGACCGGAGGCCTGCCGACGATCGTAAATCCGATCTGCCCCGCTTCGGAGACGACGCGCTCGAATCCACTTCGAGGGACGTGGATCTTGGGCTCGATCATGAGGAATCGCCCACCGGGATTGAGCAGAGACAGGACCTCCTTGAGGAAGGCTCTGGAGTCGTCGAGTTCGTGGACCATCCAGAAGGCCAGGACAAAATCCACCGGCTCCTCGAGACCGATGCGGCCGGCCTCGCAGCGGTGAAGCCGAACGCGGTGGGAGAGACCGGCGCAGGCGGCGCGCTCGGCCACCATTTCCAGCATCTCCGGCTGGAGATCCGCGGCGATCACGGTGCCCGTGTCTCCGAGAAGGCGAGCGAGGCCCAACGATGCGAAGCCCGCACCACAGCCGATATCGAGCACGTTCATTCCAGGGCGGACGTAGGGTCCAAACAGCTTGCGAGGATTGTGGAGAAGCGAGCGGAGGAAATTGTCGAAACGGCGAACCTGGCGGGGGGAGCAGACTCGCCGCCCCTGCAGCGGGATCCGTTGTGTGTTCATGATGAAGCCTCCTTGTTGGTTTAGATCCTAAACACCCTGTGCAAAAAAAGAACGGACTACCTGCCTCGAACTCTGCGGTCGTATTTCTCGAGGATCACCTCCAGATCCCCGAGGGCCGCTGTCAGACCCTTGATCACTCTGCCGCTGTCCTTGCCGAAGTGCCCGGTGATGGTCTCGAACATATCCGTGTGAAATCGTTCGTGTGTCCGATAGCCGATGCGGCCGAGATCCGTGAGCTCGAGCCGGATCTCTTTGGCGTTGCCCGGAGGGTGAGACTTACGGACCAGCGCCTTTTCGACCAGGCGCGAGACGGTCTGAGACACGGCCCCTTTGGTAACGCCCATCCTTCTTGCCAATCCCGTCAAGTTGATTCCCGGATTCTCCCCAATGGCCTGGATCGTATGGATCTCGGTGCGGTGCAACGGCACCCCCGTACCGAAGTCCCGGGGTGCGGAGTGCATCGACTCGGCCTGGGCCATCACCCGGTCCATGATCTCCAGAAGTCTCTCGAACGCCCGGCGGTCAGCCTTCATACCTTAATGGTATAGTATCTAAATCATAATGTCAAGCCTTTTTTCGTCCGCTCGGGAGGGGGGGATTCCGTGCCTCTCTTGGATTCTCCGAGAATTCCTTCCCGATGGACCGTTTCCCCCTTTGCGATTCTGCTTCCGCAGGCCCACGCGCTACCTGCGATTCGCCGCATTCTCGTACTCGTCGACCAGAATCACGTCACCCTCGATGTCTGTAGAGTCGAAGAGAACGGTTTTCCCGTCGGGAGAGAGGGTCGGGTGCGACTCCAGTCCGGGCTCCGGCGTGAGGGGAGTACCTTCGAGAGAGGTTTCGAGAGGGGCGCGATTCGAAACCCTTGTTTCCCAGAGACTCCAGATCGCGGCGGCGACGATGACGACGGCCGAGGCCACCACCACCCAACCCCAGGTCGGACGGCGTTTCGCCGGGGCCCTGGAACCGATCGTCTGGCCTGAGGTCTCCGAACCGCTGTCGCTGGTTAGGATCTCGACAGGGACGATGAGCCGGTAGCCCGACTTCGGAATGGTCTCGATGATACAAGGGTCCCGGGGATTGTCTTCGAAGGCCCGCCGAAGATCGGACATTGCTCGCGTTAGGGTATCCTCGTCGACCACCGTATTCGGCCACACGGCGGCAAAGAGGTCCTCGCGGGAGACGGCCTCGCCCGCCGGGTCGGCCAGACAGACGAGGAGCTGCATCACGTGGGGTTCGAGTCGGACAGAGCGGTTGTCGGCCGTCATCCGGTTGAGGGCTGGATGAACCGTAAACCGTCCGACTCGAAAGGGAGTGCTGAGACGCGAATTCGAGAACCTGTGGTTGCCGTCCGACTCCATGCCGTGTCTCCCAAGCCTGCGGCCACTCTACCAATTCTGTTCGTCGCTGGCAAGTGTCTGAAGAGAACCGGGTTTGGGTCGCCTCGACTCGCAGGCGAGCATCCGTCGGACATCCGCCTGCCGACTCCCGGAGTCCACATTTTGAGGGAATCCGGACCTCTTTTTCGGGGTTTCCCCGGGCGGATCGGAAGAAGCGTGGGTATAGTGCGGTTGAGATCCTCGATTCCCCCGGCCGGGACAGACGAACCGGGGTAACCGGGATACCATACAGCAGGGAAGGAGGGCCTTCTCCATGATCGAAACGCTGACAACGCTGCGGACCCGCCTTTGGAATTCGGGAACACCCGGAGCGGCGGTGGCCGGAATCTTCACGATCTTGATCCCCCTGAGCGCGCCCGTGTTTACGGAGCCTTCGGCCGCCGGAACGATTCAACGCACCTGCCTGCCTTTCATTGCCAACCGGGGGCAGGTGGATTCCCAGGTGTGTTTCTACGTTCCGGCCCCGGACAGGACGATCTTCGTCACGCAATCCGGCGACATCGTGTACGCGCTCGCGGGGGCGAGGACGACGATCCTGACCGAGACGCTTGCCGGCACGTTACGGGGCAGGCCACGGGGGAGAGGCCGGGCCTCAATGCGCGTGAGCGACATTCGAGGGAGAGATGCGTCGCGGTGGGTCCGGAGCCTCCCGACCTTCGGGGCCGTAGACCTCGGGGAGGTTCTCGATGGAATCCGCGTCGAGCTCCGCTCGGCGCCGGGTACGGTGGAAAAGATCTTCGTGGTTCACCCGGGCGCTTCGCCGGAAGATATCCGGATCCGGCTCTCCGGAGCCACAAGCCTTGATGCCTCCGGCTCGGGTGAGCTGTACGTGGAGACTGAGAACGGTCGAGTGACGTTCACGGCGCCGGTGGCCTATCAGGTGTTCGACGAAGAGAGGCGTCTTGTCCCCGTCGAGTACCGCGTAGACGGTGACGGATACCGTTTTCAGGTGGGTGAGTATGATCGGTCCACGACACTGGTGATCGATCCCCTCCTGGCCTCGACGTATCTCGGGACGAGTGAGGTGGATGGCGTTTCTCAGATTCCGACGGCGATCGATGTCGACGGCAACGTGTACGTTGCAGGCAGGACGCAGTCGAATGAGTTTCCCGTGACTCCGGGTGTCTACGACACGACATTCAATGAGCGGGCCAGCGACCTCTTCGTCGCCAAGTTCGATCCCGATCTCGCCACGCTTCTGGCAGCCACCTTCTTGGGCGGCGCGGGACCGGAGGGGGCCTGGCCGGGATCCGCGCTCACGCTCGACGCCGACGGCAACGTGTACGTATCGGCGCCCACGAAATCGAGTGATTTCCCCGTCACTCCGACGGCGTACGACACAGTCTACCACGGAGGTCAGGACCTCTTCGTGGCGAAGCTCACGCCTGACTTGACCCGGCTCCTGGCGTGCACGCTTCTGGGAGGCTCGGGTGACGACCAGTGTCCGAAGCTCGCGGTGGCGCCAAGCGGAACCGTCTACCTGGCGGGCGAAACACGGTCTCCTGACTTCCCGCATTCGCGGGGTGCGTACGATTCGACGTATGCGGGCGGCTACAGTGATGCGTTTGTGGCCGCGTTCGACACCGATCTCACTTCGCTCATTGGCTGCACTTTTATGGGGGGTGCCGGAGGGTACTACGAGGTACCGGAGGGCGTACGGGTCGACAGCCAGGGGAACATTTGCATCGGAGGGTGGACGAGTTCACAGAGCTATCCGACCACGCCCGGCTCGTACCAGCCCGGCTTCGCATACGGAACCTATGACGCATTTGTCTCCCGTCTGTCGAGTGATTTGACGACACTGATGAGCTCCACATTTCTGGGAGGCAGCAGCTGGGATTTCATCTACGGATTGACGCTGGACGCCGAGGATGATGTCTACGTTTCGGGCCACACCGCGTCCGGAGACTTCCCGTATTCGCCCGCGGCGTACGATACGTCTTACAATGGGGCCGGCAGCGCGGGTGTCGGAGATGATGCGTTCGTGACGAAGCTGGAGGGGGATCTCTCGGCTGTGCTGGCCTCGACATACCTGGGAGGGGAGGGGTGGGAAAACGGCACCGAGATCGCTCTGGACGGGGCCGGCCATGTGTACGTCGGCGGGTCGACGAGCTCGGATCCTTTCCCTACGACTCCCGGTGCACTTGATGACACCTATCACGGAAGTCCGAACGCGTATGCAGGCGACCTGTTCGTATCCCGTTTCGACGTCGATCTGACCACGCTCTCGGCCTCCACCTATCTGGGCGGTAGCGAGGCAGAGAACCTGGGCACGATGCTGCTGGACGCGGAGGGAAACGTGCTTCTCGGCGCGGGATCGAATTCGCCGGACTTCCCCATGGTTGAGACCGGCTGGGATACGAGTTTCAATGGCGGCGCCGTAATCCAGGGGGGCAGGATCTATGGAGGCGACGTCGTTCTGGCGAAGCTGGACCCCATGCTGTCGGCGCCCGTGGTGTCCGTAGCGGAGGAGCATCGGATCTCGAGACCCCTCGTTCTCGCCAGCTACCCGAATCCGTTCAATCCGAGCGCGACCCTTCGGTTTCGTCTTCGGGAGAGGTCGAATGTGAACCTGTCGATCTTCGATGTCGAGGGACGGCGGGTGCTCGTGGTCCTGGATGGAGAGGTGGAGGGCGGTGACCACTCCCTCGTCTGGGATGGGCGGGACACGGACGGTGTTCGCGTACGGTCGGGTGTCTACTTCGTCAGGCTGGAAAGCCCCGAGGGAAAACGGATGCAGAAGGTGGTCTTGGCGCGATAGAAGGGGAACAACAAGCGGCGCGGCGATCGAGAAACAGGGCGATTCCGACAGACACTGAGCATCCTCGCCGCGCCGCGCTTTCCTACTTCAACAACACCATTCTCTTTGTCTCGCGCTCTCCGTTCCACGTAATCCGGCAGAAGTACACGCCACTCGCCACAGGAACGCCCCCGTGATTCGTTCCATCCCAGATGACGCTGGAGGCGCCGGACGGGCGCCGGGCATCGACCAGTGTCCGTACGAGCCGACCCACCGTGTCGTATACGCCCAGGGTTACTCTTGACGGGGGTTGTCCGGACGGAAGCACGTATGTAATCTCCGTCACGGGGTTGAATGGGTTCGGATGGTTCTGCAGGAAGAGGGCCGGTTTGACCACACCGGCCGGGTTTCGGGATTGGACGATCGTCGGATCGGCAGCCCGCACCATGGCGGGATCCCCGTAGAGCTCGAAGTTGTAGAGGTTGATGTACTCTCCATAGTGGGTCCACGCGTAGTTCTGGTGGCAGTAATGCTTGGCGTCGTACAAGGCCTCGCCCAACGTCTCCGACTCGCCCACTCCATAGCGGTTGAATTCGTAGCAAATCGATTCGGCCCCGCCCGGGCTCGCGGGCCAGTCCCCGGAGATCCAGGCCGGCCGGCTCGAGCTGACGATGCCGGCCGCCGCGCCGAGCGACGAGTCCGTCAGGAGGTCGATGCCCAGATTGCCTGAACCGTTGGGCTCCGGCCATCCCACGTTACACGAGACGGCGAACACGATCGATGGATAGTCGTCCTCGAAGTCGCACCAGAGGTGGATGAGCCAGGGCTGGCTGATTCCGTCGGAGCCGTCGGTCTCGGGCACGCCGTCTCCGTCGTCCCAGTCCCATACGGTGCGGCCTACGCCGTACGGCGCACCGTGGCCCGCCCAGTTCACGACGCCGTACTGGCCCGTCCGCCAATCATCGATGAAGGCGGTGAGGCTGACGGCCGGCCAGTCGAAATCGGAGATTTCAAGCCCCTCCTGCTCGCTGTAGCGACTCACCGTCCAACCGCTCATGAAATCCGCCTGGATCGCGTTCAAGGCCGTGGCCCCATCCAGTTTCGGATGACCCTGGTAGTCCTGGTTCTCGAAAAAGAAGATGGAGCTCGGGTGCAGGGCCTGGTTCTTCCAGGTTTCGGTGTCCTGCTCAAAGGCGACCAGCTTGTCGAGTGTGTAGGTGATGCGGCCCGTATCGCTGGTAGGAATGCGGCCGACGAAGACCTCGGCGAGGAAATCCGGGTTGTCCTGGCCGTATTCCCCGAGGAAGCCGTCGCCGTCCGAATCCCAGGAATCGGCGTCGGGAAGGGAAAGATCCGCGTAGTAGTAGTCGGTGGGCACGGACCCCCCGGGGTTGGCGATACTGGTCGGGTTGTGACTGTGATCATCCGGATCGGGAAAGCAGTAGCGCATCGGGACGGTCGCGTAATCTCCGATGAGGAGTACATACTGAATTCCCCACGGTCCGTAGGAACCCCTGAGAAAGTTTCGAATCTGTTCGGCCAAATCAACGCCGGGCTGGCCGGCGATCTCGGCATCGCCGGTCAGGACCGTTCTCACGTTGTATCCCAGGGAGGTCTTCCAGGCGACGAAGCCCGACGCCGAAACGGCGGATTCCAGAGCCGCCGTCGTGACGATCACGTAGTCGTACGTATCGAGCGGCCGGGCCGGGCCGGGCTCGCCGGGTTCATAGAGGTCCCGAACCTGATCGTAGTTGACGAATCGTTCGCGCGCGCGTGTGTCGGCAACGGTATCCCACTTGAGCGCTTCCACGGCCTCGGCTTCGTCGCCGCCCGGGGGGGGGACCGTGTAGCGGACGTGGATCCGAACGGCGTCGTAGACGGTCAGTCGGCCGGTGAGGGCGTGGTAGCGGAAGGGGCAGACGGACACGGATGCGTACGCGTACTTCCGGAGCGAACCCGAATGGGTGAGTCTGGCGATCGCTTTCGGGTAGGCATCGTCCGTGGAGTAGGCGGCCTGCATGTTTTCCTGCCACTCGCGCTGCATCCTCGCGGCACGTTCCCGCTGGTTCGGCGTTTCAGCCACCGGCAGCATCGGTGGAGCCGGCAGGATCCGATAGGTGCCGGAGAGGAGGGTGCCTCCGATGCCTTCGAAGTCCACGGACGCGACTCGGGCGCCCGGCGGGAGCGCAATGAGGACGTCCCGGCTCGGAAGCATGGGTTTGCCCGGGTCCTTCAGGGAGCCGAATCCTTCCATCAGAACACGTTGGCCGCCGTCGGCGGCGAGGATCCGGACCGGGCCGGACGGCACCACGTGTGTCACCCGACCCTCAAACCCGAGGTCCGAAGTCGGCCGGGCACCCGCGGGCAGGAGACCGAGAAGCAGAAGCGCCAGAACCAGAGAGGCCATCCGTTTCATTGCTATTCCCCTTTGTTCGAGTGGAAGCGGGGTGCCGCCACCGTCAAGGCCGGTTTCGCCGAGCTGGACTCACATAAAGTATACCATATGATCCGCTCTTCTCCAACCGCCGGTTTCTCTGCGTGCATTCATCGGATATCCGCCGAATCGAAGGCGGTGCGCCCCGGCCGATGGCCGCGACGAGGACGCAGCGCGGGCGGGTCGCGGGCCCACCCCTCTGCTCATCGACCCTTCCGCCCATTCGTTACTTGAGGAGGACCATTCTCTGGGTTTTAGTTTTTCGGTTCCAGGTGATTCGGTAGAAATAGACGCCGCTTGCGGCGGGATTGCCCTTG
>CAZSXU010000016.1:0-96823 GCA_964610505.1 uncultured bacterium
ACACACAGCGACCGAACGGCGATTGGTCTCCCGGTAGTGGAATGACCGTCAGTGAGGTGTTCACGGTTCTGTACGCGGCCGAACTGTTGCACAGGGTGTCGTCTACCGAGATGTATCAAGACGAGCTGCGTCGTCGTGCACGCTCTGCGACAACCCGAGCACTGGACTGGCTTGCCAACAATCGTGGCCAAGATCACCTGTGGAAGAGCGGTGTCTTGAAGGATTATAAGTGGGATGGGCTCTTTGCGACGGCGTGGGTCCTGAGCCGGCTTTGTGAAGTGGCCGGGGAAGAGGACAGGTGGCGCATTGTCGTGGAAGAAAGCCTGAGAGCCATGCTCGGCGCCGCTATGGATCCTGCGACATGGGCCAGCTCTGCGCCTGAGCAACGGAGCCGCGTGGAAGCGCGTGTTGCAGCTGCAGCAGCGAAGGTCAGTCGCTGCGCTCCTTGCCTCGGCGATGCCCGGGACCTTGCCCAAACATACGTTGCCGCATGGCGTCCGAAGGCCGAGCGGTGGGTAGCCTCTCTGGGAGCAGATGAGTTGGATGTCTCAACAGCGGTGTTTCTCCTTGAGGGGATGCTTCGTCCAGAGGAATTGCAGTCCATGGGTCGAGAGATTGCGGGCGCCAATCCTGAGTTGTCAGAAGCTGCCGATAGCAGGGACTAGCGGATGTTGTCAGCTAGGTCAAATTACACGTTCTCGGTGTGGCATCACAAGGTGACGTAGCTCTTGGCACTCTGCCACAAGCCGAACAGGTTGGATGCGTCTACCAACCTGCACTCAGAACAGGTGCAGTTGGCCTTGTCTCACAAAGACGAGACCGAGAAATTCGTTGACTACTTCCGTCGGCACCTGCACAGCATAGCCGCGCTGCCGGTGGAATGCGTCTCTACGCCATTGTATCAGAAGATTCTCTATGTCACGGTCCTTGATGCTCTCTCGAAGTCCGTGTACCCAAGGAGCGGGAACCGCACTCGGATGGTGAGCTTCCTGCGCAAATTCTCGGAATGGCAGGACGCAGAGAAGGTCAGCTTGACACATCTGGTTCAACTGCTAAAACGTGTGCCCGATCCGGCCTTTGAGGAGCTTCGAACGTTCGCAGTTGAGACATTCGAAAAGTGGCCTGTTCACAAAGGTGAGATTGTTACTCTCGATGTCGATCCAACTTTCGAAACCGTTCGTAGCAAATGGCCAGTGGAGAAGGAGCATCGTGTTCCAATAGAGAACGTCTCTCTGGAGTCACTTCAGCACGTGCGTCTCTTCTATACCTACCGTAACAGTCTGGTTCATGAATTGAGAGAACCGAGTTTCGGCATGGATCTCTCCCAGAGGCACAAGCCGCACTATCACCTGGTGTCTGACCTCACGACGTACGACACTGTTGGCCTGAAGACCGTTGCTCTGGTCTACCCAGTGACATTCTTTCGGACACTATGTGACAACGGTCTCTCCAATCTCGCCGCGTACTTGGAGCGAAACGACTTGAACCCATACGATTATTATGTCGTTGGCGACTACTGGATTCACGAGCTCAACATCTAGACTAGGTGCATTCCGGACGGCACATCTATTTAATACCCTCGTGATAATTCGGGGAGTGACGCGAGGTGGATTCCTTTAGCGCCGGGAGGGTATGGCCAGGGAGAATAGGGGTCAGCCACCACGGCTGTCCGGTTATAGATCGAATAATGTCAGTTGGTTATAAGGGGCCTCCTTGTGAGTTTGGGAATCCACCACTGCAAGTGCTTGTGAAATGGGAGTTGTCTCGAAGATCGAGACGCTGAGAAACTGTAGAATTGTGTAGAGGCTGTGTTCGAGTCCGAGTTCTTTCTTGATGATCGCCACGAGGACATAGACAGTAACGGCGATCCAGATTTGCGTCTTCACGGCGTTCTGGGAGGTACCGTAGAAGGACTTGATTCGGAGGTGTTGCTTTATCCACCTGAAGAAGAGTTCCACTTTCCATCTCGCCTTGTACAACTGTGCGATGACGTTGGTGGCGAGGGTGAAGTTGTTGGTGAGCAAAACAAGGCGGTTGTTGGTATCGGCATCGTAGTGATGAATTCGGAGAATAGGGGCCAGCCACCTATTTTGATCAGCCATATCTCAACGCCCTCGTCTTCTTCGATCTTCCGACGGCCGGGAACGCAGGCGGATTCTCTCGCTGGAGTATTCTAATGAAGACCACTCTCTTCCTCGCACACCTTGCAGGTGTATGTGGCGTCTGGGCCCTTGCCGTGACGGGGTGCAGCCCCGGAGGGACGCGGGCGGAAGGTGTGGGCAGCGAGGTGCGGCTTGACGGATCGGAGAAAGCAGTCCGGGATTCCCTCGATATCCGTTTGGAAGCCACCATTGACAAGGGCTACCTCTACATCAAGGGCAACTACATCCCCGGACCCTACCACCTGGTCCTGGATGGAGATACCGTCCGGGTCAACGGGATTCCCGTAGAGCCGCTGAGGTACAGGCCCGGTCCTCCGCGTCCACGGCCCCCGAGGTCAGAGGCGGATCTTCTCAATGAAGCTGTTGCTCGAGAGGGATACAGGCTCTTCGACAGACTCAGGGCTGAAGACACTTCCACGGAGGTCTTGCAAGACAGTGTGACGGCTTTCTTCCTGCGAAGCGGCCGGGTCGAGTCCGTGGATGTGAACGGCAGCGGGGTGACTCCTCATTGGAAGGACGGCTACTGGCCCGGACACGGAATCTTCCCCGCAGTTGATATTCCGGCGAGTTTCAAGGATCCGGTTCTCAGAAGGCGTCGGGCTTTCGATCGCTGGAGACACACACTTGACACCGGCATGATCATTGGAGTGGTGCCGGGGCAAGTCCCTAAAGAGGGAAAGGGGTGGACTTCTGGGGACAGGATACCAATAAGACACTTTCGTGATAACTGAGCCAATGTACCGTGTGGCAGCAGGTTTGGCAGAACCGCTTGAGAACCGAGGCTGCGTAGCGGGCCATGGGAAGGTCCGAAATGAGTATCCTGTCACCGGAATATGTCACCGGAATATCCCCGGCTGAGAGTTGCTCCCTGGTTGTCCGGCCGGCCCTTCGTTCGCCCTCTCGCCACGTCGCCTTGTCCACCCGTGTCGGTGTCCAGCCTTGCAGGACGGGGAGATAGAGGCTAAGATTCCAACGACCGGAGTGCTGGGCCGGTAGGCGAGGCTGCCGGGAGTCTTGTGCCGGTCATTCTACGTTCTGTTGGGCTGCACTCGGGGGCGCTGAGTCGTGTCGGATTGGGCCACGGATGCTCACTCCGGAGGATATATGAAGTGTGGATTCATACTACGGCGAAGCGGATTTCTACAGCAGTCCTTCCTTCCGAACCGGGCCAGTGAATGGAGAGTCAAATGAGATCTGTGGCCTTCGCTACCATGCCCCTGGCTGTGCTTCTGGCCATCTCGATCGCGGGCGGTCTTCTCGTTGCCGCACCTGCCGTCTCGCAGGAAGCACGCGACGGTGAACCGGTTCCGATCGGCACGTTCAAACAACTGCACTCGGATGTGTTGGACGAGGACCGGTTGCTGCTCGTATGTCTGCCTCGGGATTACGAAGAGAGTTTGATGTCCTATCCGGTTCTGTTCGTTCTCTACGGTGACCAGGTACGCGGCTACTTTGCCGAGGCAGTGCATATCGTGGACCGGCTCTCCGAGGAGGGCAGCATACCGAAGATGATCATCGTGGGCGTAGCCAACGTTGATCGGTACCGGGATCTCTCGCCCGTCGGGCGGCAGGGGAGGTCGAGCGGCATCGAGCCCTTCTTTCGTTTTGTCGCCGAGGAACTCGTCCCCTTCCTCGAGAGCGAGTACAGGACCAAGGACTACCGAGTGCTTATGGGTCCGCAGGCCGGCGCTGCATTCGGACTCTACGCCCTTGCGAAAAGGCAGGGGCTCTTCGATGCATTCGTTATCGAGAATCCGTTCCGCTCGGCACCCGTTCACGATGTGCTGACGGCGATGATGGAGGAACTCGTGGATGAGGGACTCGCATCACCCGCGTTTCTCCACATCACCTGTCCCGACAGCGAAGGCCGCGTCGACAAGACGGTCGAGGTCGAGTACGTGCGACGCTTTCAGAAGATGATCGCTGACAAGAGCCCGCGTGGCCTGACGCTCATCACCGACTACATCGAGAACAACGAGGATTTCCTTCCGCCGCTGAAGTTGAAGGAAGGGCTCCGCGATCTGTTTCGCGAGTACAGGTTCCCCGATCGTCGCGAGGTGCAGGGCCTTGCCGACATCAGGGCGCACTACGCTGCGCTGTCCGAGCGACTTGGGTTTGAGGTCGACGTTCCCGAGAGGACGCTTGCCTCCAAGGCGGATGATCTGAGCGCGAGGGGCGCGGTCGATTCGGCGATGGAGGTTCTCGACTACCTAATCGAGGTATACCCAGCGTCGGTGGACGGCTACTGGCGGCTTGCGAATCTCCACCGAGAGCGAGGCAACCGCGAGACGGCGATCGACTACTACCGCAAGTGCCTCGAGATCATCCCACACCTGCGTCCCGCGCTCCACTGGATAGAGAAACTGGAGGCGCAGCAGTAGCAGCTAGAGTGCAGCGCGAGAGCCGCCGTCCGATTGGCGGCATCGGAGGATCAGATCGTGACAGATGAAACAGCCGATCTTCAGGGCAAGGAACGCTTCCACTTCGCGGATCACCCGTGGTTATCGCTCGCCACGTTCCTTGTAATGTCTGTGTTCGTGCTCGCTCTAACGGCGACCGTCACGTTCGGGGTGCTTGCGTTCCCGGAAACGTCTCGGCTTGCGGGAGCGGCCCACTCGACCGTCGCGCATATCCTCACGCTCTTCATCCTCGTACCATTTGTCCTCCGGATTCCGAAGGGGAAGCGATCGTTCACGGAATACCTGAATGACATCGGATTCAGCAGAATCCGCCCGATCGGCCGTCTCGTCCTCCTGGCTCTGTCCTGCTACGCCATTCTGGCCTTGTGCCAGGCAACCTCCTCTGTCGTCTACCGGCTTTCGGAGGGCCTCCCCGTGACGTGGATCTTCCTTCGGAGTGTCTTTGACGTTTCAGGGGATCTGCCGCCCAGGTCGCAGAGCCTGCTCGTTTCGCTGCCGTCGGTCTTCGAAGAGGTGGGGTCGCGGGGCGTCATGGTGACTCTGTTCCTCGCCACGTATTCGAGACGGAAGTCCATCGCTGCCTGTGCGGCCGGGTTCGCGGTCCTGCATCTCCTGAATCTGCTCAGCGGCCGCGAGGCGGTGTGGGTGCTGGGGCAGCTCGGATGGGCGTTCACCATGGGGATCTTCTACGGGTACCTGTTCGTGAAGACCGGGAGCCTGATCCCTCCGATGCTGGTTCACTACCTCGGCAACGTCTTCGTCGGGTCGCTGACCTCGTACATGCAGGAGACGGCGCCAGTCGCCGTTCAGGCCGTCTACGGCGTGGTGTTCAGCTTCGGAGTCATCCCGGTCGTGCTCATGATTCTGTGGATCCGGTTCTTCGCGCGGAAGTGGCCTTTCCCGCACGAGCTGGGGACATCCGGGGGACTCGGAGTTGGCGCTAATTGGGGACGCTAATTGGGGACAGACTACTCAATAGAGGTACACTCTGATAGACGTGGAAATAACGCCGAGCGGCGAGCCACGAAGATACGTTTCGCAGTCTGTCCGGAAAACCAAGGGCTGGGAGCGGGGGCTAGTGACGAGGGCGAGGGGGATTCGCCCCTGATGGGTCTTGCAGAGCAGCAGCACAGCGGATAAGGTTCCAGCAGGACGCAAGACCAGAACTGCTCAATCACAGGGGGCGAATCCATGCCGCTATACATGGTCATCGAAACCTTTCTGCCCGGCTGTTTGGGCAAGGCGTACGCCAGGTTCTACGAGAAGGGACGGATGCAGCCGGACGGGTTGGAGTATGTGGACAGCTGGCTCGAGAAGGACGGGAACCGGTGTTTTCAACTGATGCGTACCGACGATCGGGCGCTGTTCCGGGAGTGGCTACAGCACTGGGACGACGTCATGGCGTGTGAGATCATTGAAATCGGAGAAAAGCCCAAGCCTTGAGGCGCTGCAGGACCCTCACCCTGGCTATCGTTGCTTCCGCGCCGACAGCCTTCCCTCTCCCAGAGGGAGAGGGTCCCTGTCGAAGGCGGGTGATCCTGGGGCTTGTCGCGCTCTCGCGCACTCTCGCCCTCGCCTGATCGTCCGTAACCAACTACCCCGCGAAGCGTACTAACAGGTAGCAAGCACCTCATGGTTTCGAGATCGGTTTCCCCTGCTGAAAGAAGGGATCGCCATGGCCGGGAAGATGTTTCCGATTTCTCTCGCAGTCCTCATTGTCGGCTTCGCCGGCGGGTATGTGATTGAGCATTCGACGATGAGTTTCGTGCTCTACCATCTGGGAGGTCTGGGCGCGATTTCTGTTCTGGCGTCGGTTACCGCTGCGATCGCTGCGAGAAAGGGACGCGGGTACCGTCGACCGTATCTCCTGGCGCTCGTGCCGGCCATCGTCGTCGGCCTCATCGCCGCCTATCTCGTTCCCCCGGCTGCCGGTGAAGGCAGGCCGGCCGCCTGCGGCGGCTCGGTAAGTCTGCTCCTTGGTTTTGCTGCTCTCGCCTATTGGGCCGTCGTGCGGCCGAAGGGCGAACAGCAGGCTGGTCGGAAAGAGGTTGCGTCTTGAATCTGTGCAATCTGTGACCGGCCTTGGGGCTGCCCCGCCGTCCCGGCTCTCCTTTCCACTGGAAATCCTACCCCGATAATGCTACTCTGGGCCGCTACAGACGCTGTCTGACAGGGTCGAGCAGTCAAAAGGGGGTCCGTTTGCTTTCTCCCTTCACCTATGTCAAGCCTCAGAGCCTCGAGGAAGTCGGCGCGCTCCTGGCCGAGCACGGCGAGAATGCGAGCATTCTCGCCGGCGGGACCGACCTTCTGGTCGGTATGCAGATCGGGGAATTCTCACCCGACGTCCTGATCGACGTCAAAGGGATACCCGAGCTTCGGGAGATCCGTATCGACGGCGACCGGCTGTCCATCGGCGCCGCCGTCCGGGTGAACGATCTGCTGGAATCGGCCGAGGTGGCCGCTCGGTTTCCCATCCTCATCCAGACCGCCCTTCGCATGGCGTCCCACCAGATTCGGAATCGCGCCACCGTCGTGGGAAACCTCTGCAACGCCTCTCCGGCGGCGGACATGGGCGCCGCGCTCCTGGTCCTCAATGCCGACGTCAAGATCCTGGGCCCCAACGGCGAGAAGCTCCTGCCGCTCGATGAGTTCTTCACGGGCTGCAAGACCTGTGCGCTGGGTCCCGGGGAATGGGTGGCGGCCGTGGAAGCCGACACGCCTCCTCCGGGAACGCGGATGGGATTCCTCAAACACGCGCGCGTCCGGGGTCCCGATCTCTCGACCGTCAACTGCGCGGGCATCGTCACGCCCGACGGATCTCTGTCTCTCGTTCTGGGCGCCGTGGCCGAAACCCCCGTCCGCCTCTCGGATCTCGATTTCGGGAACGAGAACGACGTGATCGACCGGGTCGCGGCCGCGGTTCGTCCCATCGACGACGTACGCGGTTCGGCCGAGTATCGGATGGATCTGGCCCGTCTTCTGGCCCGGCGGATGCTCGATACACTTGCTGGAAACCGCAGGGAGGGTGAAGGCTGTTGAACCACCGGATCGAGTTCAATCTCAACGGGAAAGACGTGGCGCTGGAAACGTCGGCCCACCGCACACTTCTCCAGATTCTCCGAGAGGATCTCCATCTCACCGGAACCAAGCAGGGATGCGGCGAAGGCGAATGCGGGGCCTGCACGGTTCTCGTGGACGGGCGCGCCGTCAACGCCTGCCTGACCTTGGCGGTCGAGGTGGACGGTCTCACCGTCCGGACGATCGAGGGAGAGGGCGAGGGAGAGGAGCTCAGTCTTCTTCAGGAAGCCTTCGTACGGAATCATGCGCTCCAATGCGGGTTCTGTACGCCGGGAATGGTCATGTCCGCCCGGTCGCTCCTGGAGAGAAACCCGTCCCCGACCGAGGACCAGATCAAAGAAGCCATCGCCGGGAATCTTTGCCGCTGTACGGGCTATGAGCCCATCATCCGGGCGATTATGGATGCGGCGGAGCGGCGAACATCGAGAGGCGGAAGCGGCGGAGGCACATCGTGAGCGAGAGTCTCATCGGCAAAGACATTCCGCGGGTCGAGAGCTTCGACAAGGTTACGGGCACCGCTCCGTTCATCGGCGATATGAGCTTTCCCGGAATGCTTCATGCCCGCATGCTCCTGAGCCCGCACCCTCACGCTCGAATCGTCGAGATCGACACCTCCAGGGCGGAGGCGCTCGAGGGGGTGGAGGCCGTCCTCACCGGCGAGGGGCTGCCGTACCGGCTGGGTCTATACATGATCGACAAGCCGATCCTCGCGCAGGGCAAGGTCCGCCACCAGGGGGAAGCCGTGGCGGGGGTCGCCGCCGTGAGCGAGGAGATTGCGGCGCGGGCCGTGGATCTCATCGATGTAACCTACGAAACCATGCCGGCCGTGTACGATCCCGTGGAAGCCATCAAGCAGGATGCACCGCTGGTTCACGAAGATCTCCATACCTATCGCACGGTGAAGGGCGTGTTCTTCCCGGAACCGCACACCAACATTGCCAACCATGCCCGCGTCCGCAAAGGCGACATGGACGCCGGTTTCGCCGCCGCCGAGGTGATGGTCGAGAACGAATTCCGCCTTCCCCAGGTGGCCCACGTTCCCATGGAGACACACGGACTCATCTCCCACTGGAAGCGCAGCGGCGACATCGACATCTGGTCCAGCGCGCAATCGCCGTTTGCCGTACGGCACCTCATGAGCGTGGCCCTCGGGATTTCGCACGCCAAGGTCCGCGTCCAGGTCCCTTACGTGGGGGGCGCGTTCGGCGGAAAGGCGGGGATCCATCTCGAACCGCTGGTGTCGCTCCTCTCGCAGAAGGCCGGTTACCGTCCGGTCAAACTGATTGCCACACGCGAGGAGGAGTTCAACACGCTCCCGTGCAGGCAGGGCCTGGTCGCCCGGATCAAGACCGGCGTGAAGAAGGACGGGAAAATTACGGCCGCGGCCATCGAGTATCTCTGGGACGGGGGCGCGTACGCGGACTACGGCGTGAACATCGGACGGGCCGCCGGATACTCGGGTGCCGGCCCCTACGAGATCGACAATCTCCAGCTGGATTCCTACACCATCTACACCAACCGCCCCTTCGGGACCGCCTATCGCGGCTTCGGGCATGTGGAACTCTTCTGGGCCATTGAGCGGCAGATGGAGATCATCGCCCGCGACCTCGGCATCGACTCCTACGACTTCCGTATGAAAAACGTCCTCCGGCCGGGAGCCATCACGATCACCGGCGAACAGGTGACCGAGAACACCGGCAACGTCGGGAAGTGTCTCGATGCGGTGGCGAAGGAGATCGGCTGGAAGGACCGGGGGTCGATTCAGCCCCCGGAGAATGGAAAGCAGCGCGCCCGCGGTATCGCCGTCCTTCACAAGGCGCCCGCCATGCCTCCGAATACGGCCATTTCGGTCGTCATGAAATTCAACGAAGACACGACGGTGGATCTCATGCTCTGCGGCGTGGACTACGGCCAGGGCGCGGCCACGGCACTCTCTCAGATCGCGGCCGATCAGCTGCGCGTGCCTCTGGAGAGAATCCATTTCATCTGGAACAAGGACACCGACCGCATGCCCTACGACTGGCAGACGGTGGCCAGCCGCCTGACCTTCCTGGGGGGCAATGCGGTCATCCGGGCGGCCGAGGACTGCATCACGCAGCTCAAGAGCATGGCCTCTCGGGCCCTCGGCGTTCCGGTGGAGGACCTGGATGTCGCCGAGGAGAAAGTGTTCTCGGTTAAAGATGCGGCGCAGTCCGTCGACTTCGCCGCGCTCGCCATGGGCTACATGTTCCCGAACGGGAACTCCATCGGCGGGCCCGTGGTGGGGCGAGGGACCTGTATCGCCGAGGGGTTGACGGTCCTGGATCCTGAAACCGGGCAGGGCTTACCGGCGGCCAACTGGACGTACGGGGCCCACGGGATCGAGATCGAAGTGGACACCGGCACGGGCGAGATTCGCGTGCTCAAGCTGGCATCGGCCTTCGACCTGGGCCGTGTGATCAACGAGGGGCTCTGCCGGGGGCAGGTCATCGGCGGGGCGCTCCAGGGCCTGGGCACTGCGCTCATCGAAACCTTCGTCTACGACGACGAGGGGCACCTGATGAACAACTCGTTCACGGACTACAAGATCCCGACCGCAAAGGACATTCCCTGCGAGACGAAGCAGATTTTCATTGAGACCCCCCAGCTCAACGGCCCGTACGGCGCCCGGGGCGTGGCGGAGCATCCGATGATCTCCGTGCCTTCCGCCGTGGGGAACGCTCTCGCAGACGGCCTCGGTATAGAGATCATGGAGCTCCCCCTTTCCCCGGAGCGGGTGTACCTGGCGCTCAAGCGGAAGGGGAATGCGGGTTGATCGAGCAGGTTGCCACCTCGGCCAGTCGTTCGCTCCTGCTTCAACTACCCGAACGCCACAGCGACGGGACGGTGCATTCGGTCTACGATCATGCCGTCAACGTCACGTGGGATGACGACGGATGGAGTTCATTACTCCTCCCGCCGTTGCCGCCCAATCCCTGGAGCATTCAGGTGCCGGGCCTGCCGGACGTCCGGCAGGGAGAACGGTGCAGGATCTCGCGGAGGGAAATCGATTTCGGGGCGCGGGCGTTTCGCATCCGCCTCGACCGCGCCGAGCCGAAAGATCTTCGTGTCCACACAGCAGCCGCCCATGGCCGCAGGCTGAGGGAACAGTGCAGACGTCTCCGGGATTGGGCGATCGAGTGTGAGGTCCGATCGGGCTTCCTCCACTGTCTTTGCGATCCGGCACAACGGACGTCCCGATGGGAGAGAGAGGATCCGCTCCTCGTTCGGGGAGCGGAGGTGATCGACGCCGCGCGGCGGGCGGAGACCCCGCGAGGCCGGGCTCGGCACCTGCAGTCCCTCGTCGGCCTGGGATTGGGGTTGACGCCGGCCGGTGACGATTTCATCGTGGGCTATCTGGCCGCGTCCCCGCTTTCCGATCGGGCACGAGCGGACCGCAGATTACTGGTGGAGGCCCTTCCGTCCCTGGCCCGGACACGGACGACGGATGTGAGCGCGCGCATGCTGGAGGCCGCCTGCCGAAATGAGTTCGCCGAGCCCGTCGTCGAGCTCGTCGAATCGCTGGCCCGAACTCGCAACGGGCTCTTCCGGGCGGCCGAGGATCTTCTGGCATTGGGAGGGACCTCGGGAGCCGACACACTTGCAGGGGTTCTGTTCGCCGCGAGCAGCTGCCATCCGACTCGTCAGACTCGTCCGAGGTCTCGGACCGGTCGGACGGGTCCGACTGGTCGGAGGTCGGAGCTTTGAAAAAGATCCTGATCAAACCGGGCGTGTACTACGACTCCGTGAAGCTTCTGCTCCTCTCCAAGGAGACGGGGGAGCGAGCGGGAATTCGGCGCGCCATGGTGGCCATGGCCACGGCGACCAACCTTGAGATCCTCTCCCGGCTGGGGTGGTCGGCGGAGGACGCCGGGGGCGCGGGAGACAATGATCTTCTGATTGCGGTCGAAGCAGAGGACGGCGCCGTATTGGACTCGACGTTCGAGTGGCTGGAGGGTCGTCTCAAACAACGAGCGTCGGCGGCCGCCGCGGCCTACCGGCCCCGGACTCTTCGAAGAGCGATCCAGGATCACCCTTCGGCCAACCTGGTTCAGATCTCCATTCCGGGCGCCTACGCCTTCCGCGAGGCGAAACGAGCCCTGGAGGGCGGCCGCCACGTGATGCTTTTCAGCGACAATGTCCCGGTCGACGAAGAGGTGGCGCTCAAGGACCTCGCCGCCGAACGCGGGCTTCTGCTGATGGGACCGGATTGCGGAACCGCCATCCTGAACGGGGTGTGTCTCGGTTTCGCCAACGTCGTTCCCAGGGGACCCGTCGGCATCGTGGCCGCCTCGGGAACGGGCGCGCAGGAGGTGAGCGCCCTTCTGGCCCGACTGGGCGTGGGGGTTTCCCAGGTGATCGGAACCGGCGGACGGGATCTCTCCGGAGACGTGGACGGGCGAATGATGCGCCTGGGTCTTCGGGCGCTCAGGGAAGATCCCGGGACGCGAGTCGTGGTTCTGGTATCGAAGCCGCCGGAGCCGAAAGTGGGCGAGAAAATCCTGGCCGAGGCGCAGGCCGCCGGTAAACCGGTGGTCGTCAACTTCCTGGGCGAGGACCCGGATCGAATTTCAGGAGGCAATATCCGGGGGGCTCGAACACTGGAAGAGGCCGCCCATCTCGCTTTCCGCTCGGTGACGGGGCGGGACGAAACGGCGGAAATCCTCGGTCCCTGCGCGTGCGCGACGCTTGAAGAGCGATCCAAATTCAAAGCCGGACAGCGCTACCTGCGCGGCCTTTTTGTGGGGGGGACGCTCGCAGATGAAGCCATGCTGATGCTCAAGGATTCTCTGGGGACGCTCCATTCCAACGGCCCCGTCGCCGGCTGTCTCCCTCTGAGAGATGCCGGGCGAAGCACGGGCCATACGGTTCTCGACCTTGGTGCGGACGAGTTCACGGTCGGCCGGGCGCATCCCATGATCGATCCGACGCTTCGAAACCTGCGCATCGTCGAAGAGGCCCGGGATCCGGAGGTGGCCGTCCTCCTCCTCGACGTGGTGTTGGGCTACGGGTCGCATCCCGATCCGGCGGGGGAAACGGCCGGGGCAGTCGAGCAGGCGAGGGCGGCGGCAGAGGCGGACGGGCGGTGGCTTGCCGTGGTCGCAAGCGTGTGCGGAACCGAGGGCGATCCTCAGGATCTGAAGGAGCAGGAGATCGCGTTGGGGAGGGCCGGCGTGCGCGTGTTCGCCAGCAACGCAGAGGCCTGTCGGTTCTGTGCCGCGCTCTTGCCGGGAGGAGCCGATGGATAAGATTCTGGAGCTGTTCGGGCGGGACCTGTCGGTCATCAACCTCGGGCTGGAAGGTTTCGGCGACGCGCTTACGGCTCAGGGGGTCGACGTCGTGCAGATGGATTGGAGGCCTCCGGCCGGGGGCCGTCCGGAACTCATCGAACTGCTGGATCAACTGGAGGAGGCGTAGCGTTGGGCGCCATCGAAGAAGCAAACGCCAAGGCCGTCGACATCCTTCTGGCGGCCAAGCCGGTGCTTCGAGGAATCGGTGTGGCCGGGGACGAAATCCCGGGGATGACGAAGCAGAAGATTCTTCACGCCGGGCCGCCGGTCACGTGGGATCGAATGTGCGGGCCGATGCGGGGCGCCGTGATCGGGGCCCTGATCTATGAAGCGATGGCCGGGTCTCGAGAGGAAGCCGAGGAACTGGCCGCGTCCGGCCAAATCACCTACGAGCCCTGCCACCACTCCCAGGCCGTCGGTCCCATGGCCGGCGTCGTCTCGGCCTCCATGCCGGTGTGGATCCTCGAGAATGAGACCTACAAAAACCGGGCCTACTGCACGCTCAACGAGGGCCTCGGCAAGGTCCTGCGCTACGGCGCTCTGGGGGACGAAGTCATCGACCGCTTGAGGTGGATGGAGCGGACGCTTGCACCCACCCTGGCGCGAACTCTGGACGCACACGGCGATGTCGATCTTCGAAGCATGATCGCGCAGGCTCTCGAGATGGGGGATGAGGGTCACAATCGGAATCGGGCCGGAACATCGCTTCTCATTCGAACCCTGGCCCCGTCCATCGTCTCGTCGGCGGAGTCGCGGTCCGCGGCCTCCGAAGTTCTGGCCTTCCTCACGAGCAACGATCATTTCTTCCTCAACCTGTCCATGCCGGCGGCCAAGTGCAGTCTGGATCCCGCAGCCGATGTTCCGGGAAGCACGCTCGTGTCCGCCATGTCCCGCAACGGTACGGATTTTGGAATTCGAGTGAGCGGGCTGGGCTCGAGGTGGTTCACGGCTCCCGCGCCCAAGGTGGACGGCCTGTATTTTCCGGGGTTCGGCGGGGAAGACGCCAATCCGGACATTGGGGACAGCGTCATCTGCGAGACCGCGGGGTTCGGCGGTTTCGCCATGGCATCGGCCCCGGCGATCGTCCAATTTGTGGGGGGCACGGTTGATTTTGCGTTGAACTCCACGCGAGAGATGTATGAAATCACGCTGGCGGAGCATGCTTTCTACCGGATGCCGATTCTGGATTTTCGCGGCACTCCCACGGGGATCGATCTTCGCCGTGTCGTGGAAACGCAGATTCCGCCCGTCGTCAACACCGGAATCGCTCACAGGGAGCCCGGCATCGGGCAGGTGGGCGCCGGATTGGTCAAACCTCCGATGAAATGTTTTGAAGACGCCCTACGAGCCTTCGCAGAGGAAAGGAGTTCATAATGGTCAACTTCCGGCTGATCGATCTGACACAGCCCCTGAGCGTTCTCACCCCGCCCTGGCCCACCTACGAGCCGCTGCAGCTCAAGTTCTTCAAGCGGCTGGCACCCAACGGCGCCAACGGCCAGATCGTCACCACGAGCAATCACGTGGGCACGCATCTGGACGGCCCCGTCCACTTCTGCACGCACGGCGGGGATATCGCAAGCCTGCCCCTCAACGACTACCTCTGTGGTCCGGGCGCGATCGTGGACCTGAGCGACATGGCCCAGGACTACGGCATCTATACGTCGAAGGACGTGGAGGACAGAGTCGAGGTCAAGGAAGGCGACATCCTCATCATCAACACCGGGTACCACAAGTACGCCTGGGACCAGCCGAAGGCGGACGAGGTTCGCTACATGGTTCGGCACCCGGGCCCGACGATGGAGTTCGCCCGGTGGTGCAAGAAGAAGAAATTGAAATGGCTCGGCGTGGATTGCGGGTCCGCCGATCATCCGATGAACACCAAGATTCGGGATTGGATGCCGAAGGACGCCGCGGCCGCCGACCGGTTTCTGAAAAAAGAGTACGGCAAGGGGCTGGACGATATCTTTCCGGAAAGCCACTACCAGCTGATGCACATCGCTCTCTTCCACATCCCCATCGTTCATGCCGAGAATTTGGGCGGGGACATCGATCTCCTTCTCAATCGGCGGGCCCGGATCGGATGTTTCCCGTGGCGGTTCGTGGACGGGGAATCGAGCATCTCGAGGATTGTGGCCTTCGTCGAGGAGGCCGAGCACAAGCGGCTGATGCAGAAAAAGAAGAAGGCTCGGAAGACGCGTTTCGGGGACGTGGTCCCGAAATAGCGAGGAAAGTCATTGTCCAAGAACGCAAAAGCTTGAGATTTTCGTCCAAAAGACCGATAAAGAAGTGCACGGTTCGCGGGGATTTTCAAGGGCCTGACCGGCGAGGTTGTCCATGGTTACCGCCGCGCAGAGGATCAGACTGGGCATCTTCCTGGCCGTTGCCGCCACGCTTCTGGTGATTACCCTTGGGGTGGTGGCCGGAAGCAAGCTCCTGGAGCGCCGAGATCAGTACTCGATTCGCTACCGGGACATCTCCGTCGGGGGCCTCGAGACGGGTGCGGACGTGAAGTACAGCGGGATCCGTGTGGGCCGGGTGGACGACATTCGAATCGACCCTGCGGACGTGACCACCGTCATCGTCGACATCAGCGTTCGGGAAAGGACCCCGATCAAGGAGGATTCGGAAGCGTCCATCGTCACGATGGGGATCACCGGCATGAAGGCCATCGAGATCGGGGGTGGGACGCAAGAGTCGCCCATGCTTCCCCCGGGCAGTGAGATTCGCGCCGGAGTTTCGGCCTTCGATGCGATCAGCGGCCGGGCGGAGATCGTGGCCGAAAAGGTCGAGCAGGTCCTCAACAACCTGATCCACCTCACGGGAGACGAGAACAGGAATCATTTCGTCGAGGCCCTGACCAACGGGGCCCGGCTGATGGCTTCCCTCGATACGCTGCTTGTACAGAATCGATCCTCGCTGGAGTCCTCTCTGGACAATCTGGCCGTGCTCACGGACGAATTCGCCCAGACCACCCGCAGCTTTCGAAACGTGGTCGCGGCCATCGACAGCGTGGTCACCAGCCCTTCGTTCTACGGCACCGTCGACAACCTGGCGGTGGTGTCGAAAGACTTGAGCGAGGCCGACCTCAAGGGGTTGACGAACGAACTCACCGAGGCCGCGCGGCAGGCGAACCTCACTTTCACGCGCGCGGATTTGACGATGCTCAAGAGCCGGGAAGACATTCTCCAATCTCTCGAGTCTCTGCGGGAGGGCATGGAGTACTTCAATGAATTCGCTCGGCTGATTTCGGAGAACCCTTCGCTGATTCTACGGGGGAGGGCACAGGAGGAGATTCAGCCGTAAGGGGCGGGGCATGAACTGTCGCTATGGGCAATCGGGCAAGTGGATCGGGTGGGTCCTGCTTCTGGCGGGGATCGGTTTCGCTTCGAGCTGCGGCACCAAAGTGCAGAGCACCCGGCTCTACCTCATGGACTACGAGCCGATCGTCGACAAGGCCGCCGACGCCCCGCCGGCGCTGCCGTACAGCGTTCAGGTCAGGGAATTCAAGATCCCGCGAACCTTCGATCGGACCCGCATCGTCTATCGCTACTCCCCGCACGAGCTCAACTACTATCGCTATTACCAGTGGGCGGTTCCGCCCCGGGTCATGATTACCGATCTTGTCGAAAAACACCTGGCGGCGGCCGGTCTCTTCGAGGTCGTCCAGAGAGAGTTCTTCGATGAGCGGCCGGACTACGAGGTGAAGGGTACCATCGTCGCCCTCGAGAAGTTCGAGAGCGGGGAGTTCGGGGGCGCGCATCTCGCGATGAATCTGGATCTGGTTCGAAGCAGCGATAATTCGGCGCTCGTGACCCACGAGTTCGATCGAGAAGTGGAGCTCCGAAATCCTACCATGACCTTCTTTGCCCAGAAGATGAGTGAGGTCCTCGAAGGAGAGCTCAACGTTTTTCTCCAGGCCGTGGATCTCTACTTCCATCCACCGGAGGAAGAAGAGGCGCCGGTGGAATCTCCTCTGCCGCTGGAGTAGCCGTTCCCGGAGGTGCACGTGTTTCGCCCGCTCCACTCGAATCCTGAGGAAAGACGATCTCCAAAGCGGAGGAGAGGCTTGTGGGCCGGCCCTCGCGTCTTGGCGGTTGTCCTGCCCTGGGTCCTGGCGGCGCTGTTGCTGTCGGGCGCCCGAGCCCAGGAGGAGAGCGGGTTCTACGCGTGGGACACCCCGTCGCCGGAAGAGCAGCGGGACGCCGAGGCGATGATCATTCCCTGGGGCCAGGGCTCGATCTTCGTCCCCACCATGACGGACCCCGAGTACGAACCCCTCTACTCGGTATACGAGGGGGATTCGCTGGTGGCCGTGCAGACGATGGGCCAGAGTGTCCTGGTCCGGCCGGGGACCTACAAGGTCTACCTCGGTTCGGGTTCTCTCGACCAGCGAATCGAGAAAACGGTCAAGGTGAACCGGGGCCACGCGACCATGGTCGAGCCCAAATGGAGCGGGCTGGTGGTCACGATCCTGGATGAGAGCCGGAACTCCGTCAAGGAATCCTACGAGATCTTCCGCCTGAGCGATGCCAAGACTTTCGGGGTGGGCGTCAGTCCCGAGGAAGAGATGGGTGAGCACCCGATCACGTGGATTCTTCCCCCGGGGCTCTACAAGATCGTGCGGCTGGGGGAGAGTTTCAATACATACGTGAACTTCGCCACGGTTCTCCTGCGCCCGGGCGCGCTCGCCCGTTTCACGATCGTCATGGACAGCGAAACGGAGACCTTCATCGGGGCGGGCATTATCGGGATGGAGGGCGCGCTGAGGAGGGTTCGGGACTGGAGGGCGTACACGGCTCTTCACGGCAGCTTCATCATGAACCACTCCAGGCAGACGACCGAAGATGATCCGGAGATCGACTTCACCTTCTCCTCTCAGATGGAGAGCAAGTTGCGCTACGAGCGGGGCCGGCACTCGGTTCTCTCCCGGACGCTCATCGACGAAGGATTCAGCAAGCAGGAAGGGCTTGGATTTCGAACCGTCCTGGACAGGGTCAGTCTCAAGAACATCTACGTGTTCGACTTGATTCGCCACATGGGTCTCTATGGACGGCTGATTATGGAGAGCCGGCTGTTTCGGTCCCACCACTACTTCGAAGAGGGAGATACCACCTCCTACGTGAAGATCGACGAGAACGGCGAGCTGCTCCGCCGGGGGCAAGGGGAGTCGGTGGAACTCTCACCCAATTTCTTCCCCTTGAGCCTTCAGCAGGGAATCGGGGTGAACCTGGTATTGCTCCGAAGCCTGCGGGCCACGCTCTACGTCCGGTCGGGGTACGGGTTTCGACAAACCTACACGATGAACGTCTTTCGGGAAGTGAAGGACGACACGACCTACACGGCGCCGGTGTTCCAGGAGGTTCCCTCCACCACGCTCCGCGGCTTCGAGAGCTGGATCGTGGGAGAACTTCGCGTGACGCGGAACCTCCTCATCAACACCGAACTGGATATGCTGTTTCCCTCGCGAGGGCAGGGCGATCCGGTATATGAGTTGGAGGCGATCTTCAACCTTCGGCTGACCAAGGAAATCTCACTTCACCATACGATGCGCTGGCGCGACAAGAACAGCCCGTACGTCCAACGAGAGAATATCCTCCAGCTTCGCTACACGTATATCTTGCTCTAGCCCCAGGGAGGCGACGTGGCGCGGCTCGTCATCGAGAACGATCGAGCACGGATCGAAGGCGAACTGACTTTCGCCGACGTCGCCGGAGTTCTGGCCGAATTCGATCGATTCCTCGCACGGAGGCCCGGAGGGCGGCTGGAGGTGGATCTCTCCTCATTGGAGCACATCGATTCGGGCGGCGCCGCGCTCCTGGATGAAATGGCCGAGAGGGGCCGGGTGGGGGGCGCCGAGGTCCGTTTCACGGGCGCGTCGGAGGAGGTTACGGAGATCCGCCGCGTGTTCTCCGCCGGAGCATCCTCGGGTGCGGTTGGGCACAAGCGGATGGGGATGCTCGAGCGGTGGGGCGAATGGGGTTGCGGCACCTGGGTCGGGTTCAAGGCTTTCACCTTCCTGGCGGCGGATGTGTTCTACTGGGGGGCGGTCGGGCTTTTCACCCGCCGGGGAACGCGGAAGGGGGCGTTCGTTACCCAGGCTCTGCTGATCGGCGTCGACGCGCTACCCGTTGTGATTACGATCGCGTTTCTGGTGGGCGCCATCCTGGCGCTTCAGTCCGCCGCCCAGCTGCGACAGTTCGGGGCCAACATCTTTGTGGCCGATCTCATCTCGATCTCCATGGCGCGGGAAATGGGTCCGCTCATGACGGCCGTGATCCTTGCGGGCCGGTCCGGATCGGCCATTGCGTCGGAAGTCGCCACGATGACGGTGACCGAAGAGATCGACGCACTCAAGACGATGGCGGTCAATCCCGTGCGGTACGTCGTGGTTCCGAAGTTCCACGCGATCAGCCTGTGCACGCCGCTGTTGTCGTTGATCGCTACGGTGGTGGGGATCCTGGGAGGCCTTGTGATTGCGTTGTTCTACCTGGAACTCACCCCCGCCGCCTACATGCGCGAGGCGATCGAGATCCTCACGGCCAAGGACATCGTGACCGGGCTCGTCAAGAGCATTGTCTTCGCCGGACTCATCTGCGTGATCGGGGCCCACTACGGATTCCGGGTGCGAGGGGGAGCGGAGGGGGTGGGCCGGACGACGACGGCTTCGGTGGTGGCGTCGATTTTCGCGGTCGTCGTCGCGGATTGTTTCTTCAGTCTAGTCTTCTACTTCTAGCCTGGATGATTCATGAATTCCTACTGCGAGGGTCTCAGGATGTGTCTGGACTGCGTTGCGGTGCCGATTTCGATCCTCAACGGAGCAATGGCTACGTTTCCGGTCGAAATCGACGCCGCGCCTTGCCAGACGCACCCTGCACCCCTCTCGCCACGGAATTCCTGAATAACCCAGGCTATAGATGGTAACGTGTGTATCTCGGACTCGGGAACACAAACGAGACACACGGAAGTCCCAAACGTAGGAAACAGAATGTCAAGTCGAGACATGGATTCCCGTCGGATCGTCGCCGAAGTCAATTCGCTCTCTGCAGGGTTCGGCGGGCGAAGTATCCTGGAGGATATCCACCTCGAGGTCCACGAGGGTGAGATCCTGGTGATTCTGGGGAAGAGCGGCTGCGGGAAGAGTACGCTTCTGAAGCACATGATCGGGTTGCTCGAGCCGAGCGCGGGCACGATCCGGCTTTTCGGGACGGACATTCTGGCCGCGGATGAACCGGAGCTGGAGACCGTGCTCAAGAAAGTCGGCGTTCTCTTCCAGTACGGCGCGCTGCTGGGCTCTCTCTTCATCAACGAAAACGTGGCGATTCCCCTGGACCAGCACACGAATCTGCCCAGGCCCATCATCGATCGTCTCGTCTCGTCCAAGCTGTCTCTTGTCGGGTTGGGGGGGACGGAGTACTTGCTGCCTGCGGAGCTCTCGGGGGGGATGCGAAAGCGGGCGGCGCTCGCACGGGCGATTGTGCTCGATCCGGCCATTCTCTTCGCCGACGAGCCTTCGGCCGGTCTAGACCCCATGACGACGGCCCGACTGGACGAGCTCCTCCTGAATCTGCGGGAGGAGCTCAAGATGACGATGGTGGTGGTGACCCATGAGCTGGCCTCGATTCATCGCATCGCGGACCGCATTGCCTTCCTGGAAGACCGCAAGATCCTCTACACGGGTCCGGTGAGCGAGGCGAAGCACTGCGGGGTGGAAGTGGTGGAGGAGTTCTTCCGCCGAGGGATGGTCGCCTGAGGGAAAGACACATCCCAGCCACAGATTACGCAGATTCAAGACAGGACCTTCCCATCCGCGGAGTCGGCCATGCGTCTACAGCGTGCTTCTTGCCACATGTACTGCGGATGTGCCCTTCTGGCCTGGCTGCTGATTCCCTCCTCGGCCTCGGCGGGCCGGGCGTTTTCCATCGGTTTCACGGCGTCCAATCCACGCGGCGATTTCGCCACCGGCTGGAGCGAAGGCGTGGGGTTCGAGACCGGGCTCAGGTGGGATTACTGGAAATCCATCGATGCTTCCGTCGGCCTGTCCTTCCTGGATCATCAACCGAAGGTGGACGGCGATCCCGAGGTTCTCCTGGGAGTCTGGACGCTCGGAGTCCATTGGACGCCGAGCGTCGGCGGGCCCTTCCATCTCGATGTCCTGTTCGGTGCCCAGCATCACACGGCGCTTTTTCACACCGGATGGGACAAATACGTCGGCAACAAGGGATACAACGAGTCGGATCTGGGCGCCTGCTTCGGAATCGCCCTGGACAGATGCCTGTCCGATCGATGGAGTCTCCGCCTCGGCGTGAGGACGAATACGATCTTCACCGAGCCGGAGTGGGTGAGGTATGAGACGGTGAGTGTGGGATTGGTACGAGGTGTTCCCTCCACGAAGCGGGAGCGAGCGACCTTCTCCACAGGAGATCTCCCGCCACATCCTTATCTGGCCCTGATGTCGACGGTGCAACGTGAGCCCGTCCACAGAGAGTCTCTTCCCTTTGCCGTAGCGCAGCCACTCACTGCAGCCCTGGATTTCAATCCTCTCATGGAAAGGCACTCCTTCAACCCGGCCGATGGGGTCGTCGGTTTCCGCGGGATTTTCCCCCAGGTTTCGGCGCCGTACCGCGTGCGGTGGCATCATCTTCCGGTTCGCCTGCCCGCTCCGCTGCCCCAGACCCCCTTCGCTCTGCCCCTGACGTCACGGAAGACGCGGGAGCTGATCATGGCACCCGATCCCGAGCTACGCATGAGTCCAAGTCTCGCCGGTTTGAAGGCTCGAGAGCTGGCGATCACGCTGGGCGATGAGGCAGGAGATGCGATGATGGGCGAGTTCTCGAGTCCGGAACACTCGGTGGGGAACCGCGGGAGCCTCCTCGGATTGGATCTGACTGCAGCCGATGCCATCGGTCAAAAGGCGAGTTGGTGGATGCGAGGAGGCTACCGGAAAGACGATTGGCTGGCGCACCGCCGGCACGCGGTCCGGACGCCGATCGCTCCGGTTGAGGAAGGGCGTGAAAACGTCGGCGCCGATGAGGGAGCCACGATATCCGGTGGGATCCGATGGGCGCCCCGGGAGGATCTCTGTGCAGAATGGGATGTGGCTGCGAAGCACAATCCGGCGTTGTGGGTACGGGATCGGATGACGCTGCGTACCACGAAGTGGCGTGGGGAATCAGCCGTGGTGTTGGCCAGAACGGACATCACGCCCGGCACAAGGCGGACGTGGTGCGACATAGGATGGGTCAGCTCGCGAACGGAGAATGCCCATACCATTCCCGCGAAGGATGTCCGTTTTGCATCCGATGCTCTGTCTGTTGCCGCAACATCATTCATCCGTCCCGTTCCTAGGTTCTTGTCTGTTCGCGTGGATGTCGCGGGCTTTGTCGAGCGGATGAAGCTGTCTGCTCTCGGGGATCGACCCAGTCACGGTTACGACGGACCCCCGTCGAGAACCATGTGGAAGGTTCACACCCGATCGAGGCTTCGTCCTGGCGAGCATTGGATCACGGTCTCGCTCGGAGCTGAAATGTGGGAAGACCGGTCTGCGGTGTCTGGCGCGCACCTCGAATGGAAGAGGAGATTCACAAGCAGGGGTGGATTCCAGGACGGGGGTGGAATTCGAGTCCGAGCGGGTTGTTCGAGCCGCATCCCAAGCCTCTTCCAGCAGCACGGCTGGTCGGCTGTTGAACATCCTGACGCTCCCCCGGAAGGGATACGTTTCAGCGGGGGAGATCTGGACGCGGAGAAGCTGGACTACGCTGAAGCGGCGATCGATCTGAGGAGATGGTCTCTCGATCGCCATGGTTACTCCTGCGGCCTGATCTCCGTGGCGTTGACGGTCTACCACGAACGCGTCCGCGACTTCATTACTGCAGCAAACGAAGAGTGGTATCGCCTCGGGTCGGATCTGGAATGGGTCCGGTCAGGGCACTGGGCGAATGGAGGCACGGTAACATCCACCGGAGCGGATCTGTCTTTGGGAACAGAAACATGGCGGGGAGGTTTCCGGGCCTACATCTACCTCCGTGACGTCCAATGGAAGGCCGATCGTGCCGACGTGGCCCGACCCACGCTCGGTGGTAAGTGGGGCGCCGGGATGCTGGCGCACGTCCGTCTCCCGAAGAAGACGGAGATCCTGCTTCGCCTTCGCTCCGCGGATCCTCCGCGATTCGCATCCTACGGTGGCTGGACCGAAGCCACGGGAACCGATCGTCTCCGCTGCGACGCTGCGCTGGAAACCGAGCTCGGCAACCGTTGGCACGCCACCATCACCGCGCTGGACATCCTCGACGACGGTCACATCGAAGTGCCGGGCGGCAACGCCGTCGGGTTCCGCGTCGCCGGGGAGCTCCGGTATTCGTGGATCGATCACCACCGAGACCCAAGCCAAAACCCTTAGCCATGACTTTCACAGATGATCACAGATTCGAGATGCCGGAAGCTTTCGACACGGAGGTGACGAAGAAAGCGAAGGTCACGAAGAAAGGGTTCTTCTGGGCTCATCCTCTCTCTCTGTGGCCAAATCGCCCGGTCCCGGGTGAAATCCCCCAATCGAGAACGTCCGAAGGTCTCCCCCGTTTTTGCGCCGATTCCCCAACCCATTGATAGGCGTGTAATTGCACACAGCACATTTCTTCCTACGACTGGCACTATCCTTGCACTTGTTCTCCCTGGACGCCCCAGGAGTATCCGGTCCCGAGAACCTACGGACGAAGGCAGATTACGGGGTTCTGATCGACGAGTATCACGATATTGGATTGGGATTCGACCCGGACTGCCACTTCTACAACAGCGGGATCACGTTGACCATTCAGTTTGGGTACACGGCCGGAAATGAGAACGAGTCCTGGGGACAGGTCAAGAATCGGTTCAAACAGGAAGACTGACCCGCAGGAGACTCGCACTGCGGTGTCGAAGATCTTTGCGGCAGAGCATGGCCTGCCCGAAGTCTGGAATCCTCCTCTACGGGGCGGCCCCCAGGGCCGCCCCTTCCAGAACCCCGCACAGATAGAGAAAACCCACGAGCTGCAGATTACGCAGATGGGCAGTGTGTTGAGACAAGATTCCGCCTCACCGGGAACATCCCAGGCGCTTGTTCCACTATGCTCCTGACGACCATCACGGGTTGTTGTCTCTAAACGACCCCTTCCGGGTGAACGTGACGCCCCGCTCATTCCGTCGCATGGTTTCCGCGTCGGGTGATGAACCCGGCCGCCGATTGCCTTTGATGTTCTTGAATCTGTGCAGTCTGCGGCGAAGGGGCCTGTTCTTCGGCTCGACATGTTCATCTTTCCCTTGCTCCGGAGGGCAGCGATTCTCTATCCTATGCACGCATCGTCGACCACGGTCTTTCCCGGAGAGGAGGAAGATGACATCCGGACCCGTCTATGAGCTGGGACATCTGATCGTTGCCGCAATTCGCGTGATCTCCCACCGGGAATCCCGCCCGCCGACGCTCGGGGAAATCGGGACACTCCTCGGGCTCTCGCCTGAGTTTGTCGGGCAGGTGATCCGGGGGCTGGAGGAAAAGAACATCGTTCGGACGGTGGAGTCTGCCTTCGACGACCGGTTCGAGATTGTCGAGCACACCCATCTCGAAGAACTTCCTCGGGAAATGAAGATGCCCGGGATGGAGCAGGACATCGAGGACTTCGAGAAACGATTTCGGGAGAAACAGGAGAAGTTGGAGAATCTCTTTGAATCGGATGAGATAGACGGGAAGAAGAAAGAGAAGATGAAGAACATGGAGGACGAGCTCAAGAGCTTCAAGAAGAAGCCCATCGAAAGTCCGTTCTTCGAGGATGCAGAAGACGCGGACGATACCGAGAATTGAGCAGTGGAAGGAGAGAAGACCATCAGCCGCAGATTACACGGATTACCCGGATCATGGAGGTCCTCCCGGTGAGGCAAGGATTTGCCTCACCGTTTTCCAATCTGCGCAATCTGCGGATGAAGGGTTTCGGTTCAGTCCCTTCGGCTAGGTCCGCGCATGGCCCCGCACGAAGCTCCAGTCCTGGCCCATGGAAATCAGGCGCCGGACATCGCTCTCGGTGAGATCGAAGGACTCGATGGCCAGAAGGTATTCCTGGACAAGGTTGGTCGAGGAGACGGTCGTGTTGTCCGTGCAGAGCGTGCAGGGAACCCCGGCGTCAAGAAAACGGGGCAGGGGATGTTCGCGAATGGCGTCGACCGCGCCGGTCTGGAGGTTTGACGATAGACAGACCTCGACGAGGATATTGTCCCGAGCCAACCTCCGGAGAAGCGCGGGGTCCCGGACGGCGCTCACTGCGTGTCCCAGTCGCTGGGGTCCGAGACAGTCCAGGGCTTCCCAGATGCGCTCCGGACCTTCGTCTTCTCCCACGTGAACGGTCTTGAAGAACCCCATCTCGGCCGCCAGTTCATAGGCCCCGGTGAAGAGAATGGGAGGATACGGTCGTTCGGCCCCCGCAATGTCGAACCCAACGACCCCCACGCGGTCGTGATACCGGTGGTGTTCCCCCGCGATCTCCCTCAGGAGAATTCGGGCCATGTTGCCCCCGTGGTTCCGGAGTGCGATCACGATGATACCGGCATCGAAGTCCGCGTGTTCCTTCTGAAACTTCATGATTCCCTTGCGGACCGCGTGCAGAACCTGGCGGGTGGTCAAGCCGGCCCGAGTGTGGATCGCCGGATTGATCCGCAATTCCAGCGTGCGAACGCCTCCGGCATAGGCGTCTTCCGCAATCTCAAAGGAAATCTGCAGCAGGTTGTCATAGAATTGCGTGTATTGGAGGGGAACGTCGAACTTGTCCAGGTAGTCGATCAGCGATCGATCCTTCTCCGCGTCGTAGCACAGGTACCGCCGGAACTCCTCGAAGTTCAGGCCTGGAATGGCCGAGTAATACTTCTGCGACAACGCCCACAGGGTTTCGGGCCGGACGCTTCCGTCGAAGTGACGATGGAGATCGGCCAGTTTCAGGGTCTTGAGAACATCGATTTGGTCTTCCCGGGAGTATTTCCGCATGGATCGTGAATCCCCCTCGCTCCGCTTCTCGAAGAAGGGGAGGAGCTTAAGAACCGGCGGTGGAATGGTCGATGAATCTGTTGCCGGGTAGCGTAGCACAGGGGCGGGGGACGGGCAAGGCATTTGCCCGGCGCAGTCCCAATGACGTTGACGGGCTCCGGGGCCCGTGCTACGGTAGCCCAATGGATGCGGGTGCGGGCACTTACACCTTTGGAAGGGTACGGTGAAGCGGTTACTCGTCATCGGGGTCGACGGAATGTCACCCCATCTCATTGACCGCTGGGAGGGGGACCTTCCCGCGATCGCCGAACTCTCCAGACAGGGAGAGCGGCGCAGGCTTCGCGCGCCCTTCCCGCCGGATTCGGTGCCGTCCTGGCTCACGATCTATACGGGGGAATCTCCCGTCAACCATGGGATTCTCGAGTCCTTCAACTACCTCGACAAGAACTTCAAGCAGTCCAGTATCGATGCGAAACTCTTTCGGGGCCGGACTTTCTGGGACCTGGCAAGCCGGGCGGGGAAGAAGGTCTGCATCGTCAATCCTTTCCTGGCGTATCCCCCCTGGGAGCTCAACGGCCCGATGGTGAGCGGCCCGGTGTTTGAGGGTGGGGAGTCGCAGGTGGTTCCCGCCGAGATCGCCGCTCGTCTTCCGCTGCCGCCCCTGGGCGGGATCGTGGATTTCCCGACGCGAAAAACGCTGTCCGCATTCATTCAGCGGACCGAATCGCTGACGCGCGAGCTGGCGGAGTTTTCCATCCGCCTTCTCAGGGATGTGGAGTGGGATCTCGGATTCGTGTGCTTCCTCACCCTCGACCGCACACAGCATTTCCTCTGGCGCTTCGAGGACACCGGCGATCCCACGTATCCCGGAGAAAACCCGTATGGCGGCGCCATCGAGAGGGCGTACAGGCAATTCGACGCTCTGATCGGCGATCTTCTGGCCGCCTCGGGCCCGGATACGGGCGTTCTTGTCATCAGCGATCACGGTCATGGGCGACGCTGCACCAAGGTCGTGAATTTCAATGAACTCTTGAGACGCCGGGGATGGTTGGTCTCCAAAGCGCGAGGCCGCTTTGACCATCGTTACATCCTCGAGCGCGCCAAGAATGCGGCTCTCCAGTTCGTCAACGATCACGATCTCGAAGATTGGATGTTCCGGCTGGCGAGGTTTGTGCCGAACCGCAAGGCGCTGAAGAAATCCGCCCACATTGTCTCCTGGGGAGAGAATCTTGCCCAGGCGTCCTACTTCGCCGGAACGAATCCCTTCGGGGGAATTGAGGTCAACCGGGAGCGCCTGCGCGCAAAGGGAATGGACTACGAGACGTTCCGGGATACGCTCATCGCGGAGATCCTGGCCATTGAGGATCCCGAGACCGGTGAGACCGTCGTCCGTTGGGCGAAGCGCAGGGAGGACATCCACGAGGGCCGGCGTCTCGATGTCTATCCCGACGTGCTCTTTGAGATGGATGGCGCGTACGGCGTCAACTGGGCCCTTCACACAGATCTCATTACGGTGAACCCCACCCACAAGAAGATCTCCGGCGGCCACACCCTGGAGGGGGTGTTTCTTCTGGCGGGCACCGGCACCCGTCTCGTCGAGCGCCAACCCTCCGTCCAGGATCTCGCCCCGACCATCCTCGATTTGCTGGGTGTTTCCACAGATGAGCCGTTCGACGGCCAAAGCCTCATCGTTCGAAAGCCATAAGGGCGAACCCCCTTCCGCAGATTACGCAGATTGGAAAACCGTGGAGGCAAGACTTTGCCTCCACGCGAAGGCGACACAAAAGGGCGCCTGATTGAGAGTGCTCCGAGCTTCCTCTTTCAGCTGCCATTCCCAGGCGCATTGGGTGTGTAGCACACCGTATCGCCTGGGCTGGTGGGGCGGATCCGTGATCCGCCCCACCAGAAGGTCTATCCGCTTCCCATCTGCGTAATCTGTGTAATCTGTGGAAGGCTCTTGATCTTGACTTAGGACTTCGAGAGGAGTTCCCTGTAGAATTTCGCGTGTTCGTCCGCGACGTGATCCCAGGTGTAGTCCCGGATCACGCGCTCGCGAGCTTTGAGAGCCAGCTCCCGTAGCTCGTCGGGATGATCGAGGCAGTACTGCATCTTCTCTCGAAGGTCGGCCACGTCTCCCGAACGGAAGGACACGCCCACCCCCTCGGCGGCTTCCATGTTCTCCGGGATGTCGCTGAACAGGATCGGCCTTCCGTAGCTCATGGCCTCGAGAAGCGTGATCGGAAGGCCTTCGATCTGCGAAGGCATGATGAACAGCCGGCAGTTCTCGTACAGCTGCTGGAGCGCTGTCCCGTACTGGTAGCCGAGCAGAAGAACCCGCTCGTTCCGCATGCGTTCCAGGCGGGCGACGTACTCGGACGTGTGCGAACTTCCGCCGGCGATGGCCACCGTAAGGTCCGTCTCCAGACCCCCGAACGCCTCGATGACCATGTGGGCCCCTTTGGTGGGAACGAGGCGACCGACGTAAAGAACATATCGGTTCGGGGCGAGCCCCAAGCTCTCCAGCTCGTTCCAACCGGAGGGTTCGCTGATCGTCACGCCGTTCGGAATGTACGTGACGTCGCGCCCGTACTTCTCCTTGTAGTATTTCCTGAGGGTCTTCGAAACGGAAATGGCGCCGTCGGCCCAACGGGTGAACACGCGCTCGGCCCAGAGGGACATGGCCTTCGCGAACGCTCCCCATTTTTCCCGCCGGTAGGCCTGCCCGTGGGACGTCACGACCGTCTTTGCCGCCAACCCGGCCGGTAGCGTCAGAAGCGCGGGATCGACACTGTGGATGTGGACGATGTCGACGCGGCGCCGCAGGAGAAGGTCGAGAACGCACAGGAACGTGTGAGCGATCATTTCCAGATGTTTCTGGTTGATCGTCGGAAGGCGGATGATCCGGATGCCCCGATATTCCCTCATCCGAGGTGTGTAGCCGGAGCGGCAGTACACGATGACCTCGAAGCCGAGCGCGACCAGCCGTGTGGCCAACTCCTCCACATGACGTTCCACGCCGCCGTAGGTCGCGGGGATTCCCCGGTGCCCGATCATGGCAACGCGAATCTTGCGGTCTGTGTGCGCGGGGGTGGACAATGCTGCGGCCTCTGGCGCCCGCGGGAACCCTCGGTGCGGCGTCCCCGGTTACATTTCCTCTTCGCCCAGAATCTCCTTGCCTAACATCATCTTCAGTTTGTTCTTGATGATCCACTTCGTGGGGATCCAGATGTTCCGTCTCATGGCGGGGCCGGCGGTGCCGGTCATCCAGCAGTTGAGCGGACAGTGTGCCACCTGTTCGCGAACCTGCTGCGATTTCTCACTGTTCCAGATGTCCTGGAAAGTCTGTTCCTTGAGGTTGCCCATGGACCTTTCCATCACGTTGCACGGAAAGACCTCACCGTACGGGTCCAGGAAGAACATATCCGATCCGGCCGAGCAGGGGAGAATCCGATCTTTCCCGCGGACGTACCGGGTCAGCGCCCAGTTGAAGTACGCCCGGTACCAGTTCTTGACCTTCCACGATTTCAGGAAGGCCAGAACGAGTCTCCGGAATTCCCCGACGATCATCTGCTGGTTCTCGAAGCGGTTGTCCGCCTTATGAAAATAGAATGAATTGTGGGTGGCCGCCGTTGCGAACTCCAGATCCAGATCCTTGGCCAGTGCAAAGAGTTCCATAAGATCCTTGGCGTTTCGATCGGACACCGTGATGGCGAAGCCGATGTCCTTGACCCCGAGTTCCTTCAACTTCAGGAGAGTGCGGAGGCCGTGGTCGAAACCGTCGCGAATGCCTCGAAGCTCATCGTTGGCGGACGGCAGGCCTTCCAGACTCACTCGAATCACAACCTTCGGGAACTTCTTGGCGACGTCCAGAATCCGGTCGGTGAAGTATCCGTTGGTGCTGATCTCCAGGCGGTTGGTCTTCTTGGAGAGAACGGCGACGATCTCTTCGATATCCGTGCGCAGCATGGGCTCGCCGCCGGTGATGTTGATGCGCCCCAGATTCGCGGGCAGCTTGTCCATGATCTCCGGGGAGATCTCCATCTTCGGATCGGAGGGATGCTCCCACGTGTTGCACATGTAGCAGCGAGCATTGCAACGGTAGGTGACGATTACGGCTCCGTCGGTAGATTGAAACACTCCACAACCCCCTGGCCCGGACGATGCGGGTTGTCGCCAACCGGCCATGTGCTTCATCCAGGCGGAGCAATGGGGAGACGCGGACGCGAATCCCGGAACACGGCATCCCGGGAACGATACGGTCCCCTCCACCACGGTCGATGTATGACTCTTCGCTCTTCGGCTCCGCTGGCAAGCCTGTGCGCAAGGCACGTTCTGCAAGGAGCAGAGGCCGGCGTCTAGACTCAATCAGCGATCATACCGCTGCCGTTTAGTCGAGTCAACCAAAGCCACGGATTTCAGCGATCGGACATGACAACCCGATACACAGCCTCAAGGCGGCGGTAGTGGACCTCTGGGCTCCACTCCCTCTCCGCTTTGGCTCGGCCCTCTCTGCCGAGTTGCCGGGCTAATTCTTTATCGGCAAGCAATCTACCCAGCTTGTCCGCTAAATCCTCAGCATCTCCCGGAGAGGCCAGGAGGCCGTCCCGGCCGTCGCTCACAAGTTCAGGGATCGCGCCGATTCTGGAGGCGACGATGGGTTTGCCGAGAGCGAACGATTCCATGACAGCGAAGGGGAAGTTTTCGAACCATATGGAGGGGAGCAGCAGGCAGCGGGCTCGCGAAGCCAACGCCCGGACTTCTTCGCGACTCTTCAACCCGAGGAAGCGAATCCCCGTGATCTTCTGTTCCGACACGGTGGTCTCGAGCTCCTGCTTGAGCGGCCCGTCGCCGACGATCAGCAGCTCGCCCCGTCCCAGAATCGCCTTGGCTCGAATGAGCGTCCTGAGACCCTTCTCCTCGGCCAGGCGACCGGCAAAGAGGGCGAAGCCGTCGTCGGACGTCGAATGCTCAAACTCGTCCAGCTCGATGAAGTGGGGAATCGCCGTGATGTTTTTCGAGGGAAACCGGTGCTCGGCAAGTTTCCCGGCCAGGAAACGGCTGGGAGCGACAAAGCGGTCGACCCGCGAATAGACGCGCATCCACCGATGCGCGTAGGCCTCGATGGCGGCGGCCAGACTGACCCCCAGCGAATCGCGCTTGCATCGCCTTAGAAAGGCCCGGTAGAACCGGCCGGGCCGGCACGCCTCGCAGATCTCTCCCCGGCAGTAGAAGTGAGTGTTGGGACATACGGGCACGTAGTCGTGGAGTGTCCAGACGATCGGAATCCCCCGGGCGTTGAGGGGACCGATGATGGAGGGCGTCAGGTGACGGTGGATGCCCTGGAAGTGGGCGAGATCGGGCCGGACGTCCTCGAGAATCCGTTCCATTGCTCGGCGGGCCTCGCCGGAGGCGATGGCCCTCCTCAACACGCGCCAGCCTGCGCCCGGACTCCGGGCCGTCTCCAGCGCGTTGTAGTCCACGGATTCGACGAAGTACGTCTCGTACTCTGACGCGAGATTTCGGGGGTGACGCGTCGCGAACGGAATGACCTCATGGTTCTTGGATTCCAACAACCGAGTGAGCGCAAAGGTGTATGTACAGTCGCCCCCTCGCTCATAATGAAAGCTATTGACCATGAGGATTCTCAATCGACTCTCCTCGTCGAGACCCATTGTCGTCCACTGATCGACCGGATCCCGCAACTTCTTTAGTGTTAAGAAGTTAGATCTGGATCCGCGCCCCGACTTGTGCGAAGCTCGAATGCTCGTTCCGGAATTGAAGCCACGGATCGCGCTCGTAGGCCCCGGATGTCTTTTCTTCAGAAACCCATTCGCTTCCAGATCCTCCGACGGATTTCGGTCTCGACTTCCATGGGAGAGCGCTCCGCGTCGACTTCCTCCATGCCCAGCGTATCCGACAGGGAACGGTAGAGTGCCCTCCGCTCGACAAGATAGGCTTCGGGGGTCCCATCACTTTTCCGCTCGGCGCCCACGCGAGGATTCACATCGAGGAGGATCGAGAGATTGGGCACCGGGAAGAGACGAAGGAGCGGCTCCTTCAGAAGCTCCGTGGGTTCTCGGTCCAGGTTCACCGACAGGTCGATGAGCGTGTCGTAGACGTAGCGGTCGGCTACCACGGTTCTGCCCATGGCCATCGGAATTCGAACCTTGAAGAAGACCTGGATGGCGTGTTCCAGCAGGGTCAGATGCTTCCACAGTGTGGCCTGCAGGCGGCCCCGGAGGATCTCCCGCTTGGACTCGGTGAACCCCTCGTAGTCGTGCGTCTGCGATCCGGCACCTCTGCGCCGCACCAGAATTCGACCCAGGAACCGTACGGGCAGCATCAGAATGGGTTTCCAGCGGACCCACGTGTGAATGGCCGGAATATCCTGCTCCCGCAGGGACCGGACCAAAACGGCGGCCTGTGTTGATTTACCGGAACCGTCGATCCCGAGAAGGCAGATCAGCGTGCCCCGCCTCGGCAATCGGCGGGTGACGGTGACCCGGGCGGCAGCGACGTTGTCCTGGCTCATTTCTTTCCTCTCAGCATCCTCCAGCCTTCCAATGTGCGGACCAGGCCGGCGGCGACGTTTTCCCAGCTGAAGGGCATGACCTGCTCCCGAGTGGAAACTGGAATCCCTTGGATCACTTTTTCGAGGAGTGGAGGAACGTCCTCGGTGCCTTCAACATAACAGATCCCGCGCCCCTCTGGAAAGTGCCGGGGCAGGGCGCCGAACCGCGTGCAGAGCACCGGCAGGTTCACGGCCATGGCTTCCAGGACGGACAACGGCATCTCGATGGCGGCCTGGTCCGATTGGACGGGAAAGAGGTAGCAATCGGCGGCCTGGTAGAGTCGCTCGATCTCGGGTACGCGCTCCCGAATCACGCGCACGCCGGCTGTCTCCAATTCGCCCGCCAGCGCGCCGTCCTGCTCGGTCGAAGTGCTGCCGACCACCACGGCGCGGCAGGGAAACCGCCGGGCCAGAACGCCCATCACCGCCACCCCTCGCTCCCGGCGAATGTGGCCGACGTGCAGGATCACGAAATCCGATTCCCCGATGTCGAGGGATCGCCGAATGCGGGTCTTCTCCTCGGACGCCACCGGCCGGAATCGGCCGGTGTCCACTCCGCTCGGAAGCGTGCTCGCGGGAATGGCGACCGGGAGCTCCGCGACGGACGAAGCGTCCTGAGCCAGAAACGCGTTCGGATGGAGGCGCCGGATGAGAAGGCGCTTCCACGGCGTATGGCGTCTGGGTTGAAGGGCCACCATGACGACGGGGGCGCCGGGATGGAGGAACCGGAGCATCCGGGATCGAAGGAACGATCCCAGCGTGGCGGAGGCCAGCGGAATGTAGAGGATCAGATCCGGCTTGCAGGCGTTGAGCCGCCGCCGCAGCGCTCCACTCAGGAGAAGGCGATTCGTCTTCACGTCGCCGGGTGTGCCCACTCCGGTGTCGAGACTCACGGGCTGCACCGAGTGCTCTGTCTCCAGCGCGCGGGAAAGAGAAGAGACAAAGTTCCTAATGCCTTCGTCCGGAGTGCCGCCCAGTCCCTCGGATATGACGCAGAACCTGTAGCTCAAAACAGGCGTCCCTCTCCTGAAGAGCGCGGGAGACCGGAGTCACGGACCGGTCGCCGCCGGTTGAAGCCCGCGCTTACTCTCCAGCAGACGGCGGTACATGGCCTCCCGCTCGCGCACGATCTTTTCAATGCTGTAGAGATCCCGAATTCTCCGGCGCGAAGCGACACCCACCCGCCGCCGAAACGTCGGGTCGTCCAGAAGCCGATTGACGGCCGCGGCGATCCCTTCCTCATCCCCGATATCCAGCAGAAATCCCGTCTCCCCATCCACAATCATCTCGGGCAGAGCGCCCACCCGAGTGGCCACCGTCGGGATCTCACACGCCATGGCCTCGAGAGTGGAAATGGGAGCCGCCTCCCAGAGGGAGGTGAGGACATTGACGTCCATGATCGTCAGCAGATCGGGCATATCTCTGCGGCGACCGAGGAACTGCACCGCACGGTCGAGGTTCTTCTCTTCGGCGAGCTTCTCCAATCGCGCCCGCTCGGGCCCCTCGCCGACCACGAGGAAACGGGCCCTGGGATGCCGCTCCAGGACCCGTGCGGCGACCTGGAGAAACACCTCGTGTGCTTTCAGGGCGTAGAGCGACGCCACGATTGCAACGACGGGGGAATCCTCGGGGATGCCCAGCTCCCGCCGGAGTCCCTCCCGGGGCGGTCTCGGCTGGTACTCCTCCATGTCCACCCCGTTCCAGAGAATCGTGATTTTCTCGGGGGCAAGACCCTCGTCCTCGGTCAGCTGCCGCCGGTGCTCCTCGAACAGAGCAATCACGAGGTCGATTCCCCCCATCGAGATTCGGGCCGGCCATCCGACGACGGGGGATCCGTCCTGCCGGCTCACGACATGACAGGAAATCAGGCGAGCTTTCACGCCCGCAAGCCGGGCCGCCAGTGTCCCGAGAAACACGGTATTGCGCTGCAGATCGGTATCCAGGAGATGAATCCGTTCCCGTTTCATGATACGGATCAATCGCGGAATGCCCAGGGGGTCGAACCTGTGGGCCTGGATTCGTTCATAGACGGGCACGCCGGCGGCGCTGAACTCGGAGGCCAGCGGTCCCCCCTCTTTCAGACAACAGAGAACCGGATGAAACGCCGTCTTGTCCAGTGCCCGCACGATGGAGAGCAGGTGCGTCTCGAACCCGCCGATAGGAAGGAAGTTGGTGAGAAAGAGAATTCCGAGTCGATCCATATACTCACGGAGTCCTTTCCGGGGACCGCGGCCGGGAATCGCACGCTTCCGAACCTGAATCAAATGAGCCGGGAGGGCCGTTGAAGAAGTCCTCTTTGAAGTCTCAGGGCCTCCCAAAGCGGCCCGTGGACCACCCGACGGTCCGCTTTGAGAAACCGCGTTACCACGCGGAGAGGTTTTTCAACAGCCCCTCAGGCGCCCATTGTAGGAAAAAAGTGAAAGGGAGGCCAGGGAAAACGCGGCCGGGGAGCGGCGTCCGGGTGAACGAGTGTTGAATACTCCGGGAGCATGCGTGTAGAATCGACGATGGCTTCGAGAGCCTCATCACCGTGGACGGACAAGGAGGAGAGCATGATTGTCAGCACGACACCTCAGCTCGATGGAAAGCCGATCCGGGAATACCTCGGCGTCGTAACCGGGGAGGCCATCATGGGCGCCAACATCGTTCGCGATCTTTTCGCCAGCGTCACCGACATCATCGGGGGTCGCTCGGGAGCCTACGAGGCCAAGCTGCGGGACGGCCGTGAGATCGCGCTCCAGGAAATGTCCGGCGAGGCCCAGCGAATGGGCGCCAACGCGGTCGTGGGAGTCGATCTGGACTACGAGGTCGTCCGAGAGGGCATGCTCATGATCTCCGCCTCGGGTACGGCGGTGAAAATCTGAGGCGAGCGCGACCGGGGGTGAAAGCCGTTCCGGGCGACTTCAACGTTCTTTTCCGACCGGACGCTCGGGAGAGACTCCGGCGGGCGCCTCAGTGATTCTCTTTCGGGCGATGTTGAGATAGTCGAGATACGTGTCGTAGCCGGTGAAATGGCGGCCGAGTTTCTTCGCTGCGACACACGTGGCGCCCGCACCGCAGAAGGGATCCAGAATCAGCTCTCCCCGGAAGGTGTAAAGCTCGATCAGCCTGCCGGGCAGCTCCACCGGGAACGGCGCGGGGTGGCCGACCCGTTTTGCCGATTCGGCCGGGATCTCCCAAACCGACAGCGTATTCCGCATGAAAGCCTCCGAGTCGATGGTGTCCTCGCCCCGGGCCACCCGATCGAACCGGCCCTTGGAGAACACGAGCACGTACTCGTGAAGATCGCGAAGCGTAGGGTTCTTCGCCGAACGCCACGATCCCCACGCGCACGAACCGCCGGCGCCCTTGCCCTTGACCCAGATGATCTCGCCTCGCGGCAGGAACCCGATATCCTGCATGAGCAGCGTTACGTGGGATGCCAGTGGAACGTAAGGTTTTCGACCCACGTTGGCCACGTTGACGCACGCCCGGCCGCCCGGCTGGAGCACGCGGTGAGTTTCCCGGAACACCCGGGCGAGGAGTTCCATGTACTCTTCCAGAGAAAGATCGCCGTCGTAGTCTTTCCCGACGTTGTACGGAGGGGAGGTCACCATGAGGGCCGCGCAGTTGTCGGACAGCTCTCGCATCTCTTCCGAGGTGTGATGGAAGAGCCGGTCCACCGCATCGGGCGGGGGAGAATTCACCTCGGTACTGGTTGAAATCTCGACCCTGTGAAGCCGCCGGGCGTAGTAGGCCGTGGCGTCGTGACTTTCGCGCTTCGAAGTGCCGAACGTGCGCGTTTTTGTACCCATTGCGGCGTCTCCCGGGTGTGATTCCATCCGTGAGTCTAGCGGTACATGTGGACGGTGTCAAGAAGCGGGCGGCCCGCGCCAAAAACATGACAGAGGGCGGCCTGCCGGCCGCCCTCTGCTCAGAACTCAGAACTCAGAACACTTAGCACTCAGCACGTAGAACTCAGAACTCTCTCCTACTTCAGCAGGAGCATTTTCCGGGTACGGGTCTGTTCGTCACCGTCCAACCGGTAGAGATACACGCCGCTGGCAACAATCTCGCCACGATCGTTCGTACCGTCCCAACCCACGACGTGCACGCCAGCCGCGAGATTCTCATTCTCGATCAGAGACCGGACCCGCCGTCCGGTTGCATCGTAGACGCGAAGTGAAACCCGGCTTCGAACCCGATTCTCGAAAGCGATGCTCGTCGTCGGGTTGAAGGGGTTCGGGACGTTCTGGTGAAGGACCAGAGAGGGGCCGAAGAGGTCATTCGACGATTCGCCGGCGACGGCCGTCACCTCGCCCAGGGGACCTGTGCCGCCGCTCTCGTGGTAGCGGTCCGCGAATTCCTGCAGGAAGAGATTGGAGATCAGGCGATCGTGAATCATGAGGGTGTTCTCGTCGTTCCTCAGGTCCGCAGAGAAACTCCAGTTGTGAGATCCCGTGATCACCACGGGGTCGTCCGTCGAGTTGGCGTCGACGATCATGTACTTGTGATGCAGGAGCTTCGAGCTGCTGAGGTACGTGTCCCGCCATACGTCGGCCGCCGGGCTCCAGTAGTTCCACGCCACCGGGTCACCGCTCATGGGGTACCATTGGCTGCTGCCGCTCTCATAGGTGCCGACCTCCTCGTCGAACACGCCGCGGACCTCCAGGCCCGGGACCGCATCGCGCTGATCCTTCATGGCGTTGGAGATCTGGTACTGGGTGAAGGCGAGGATGCAGAAATAGATACTGTTGTCGGCGCCGCCGATCGTCTCGATGATCTTGGAGGCGGTGCCGTCGGACGGACTCATGTACTGCTCGAACAGGATATCATTGATCCGGAACGTGTGCGGCGTGTTGTCCAGCTTCCGGGCTCCGAGGAGTGCGGCGGAGGAATTGGGCGTCATCGTGGAGGAGCCCCACATCTCGTCGAACTCCAGCGTGTAGGCTTCCGCGAGCCCGAAGTCCCGCACAAGCACGACGTTGTTGATGTCGTCTTCGCCGGAGATGGACACGTTCCACGAACCGGTCCAGACCCAGTCGTCCGTGAGGCTGGTCACGTCCCGGTGGTCGAACACGAAGTACTTGTTGTGGTGGACGCCGTACCCGTCGGCGGCCCCGTGATTGCCGCCGATGTCGCTGTTGATCCAGGGGATGCCGGCCGCGCCGAGGCGGAGGGCCTGTGTGTCTGCGTTATCCACTTCTTTGATCAGGCGGACCTCGACACCCCGGTTATGAGCGGCGATCAGGCTGTCGGCGAGCTCCGACAGGCTGAAACTGTAGACGGCACAGTCGATCGAGTACTGTGCATTGTGGATGCGGTCCAGCAGTTCATCCAGGAGGTCCACGTTCCCCTGGGCGTTGTTGCCCGGAAGGGCATAGGTGTTGTCGACGGAGCCGTTGAAGAACACGTGAATCTCGCCGGCAACGTCCGACGCCGTGGCCAGGAGCCGGTCGTCGCTCTGCGTCGTCCCGGCGGCGTCGGTCGACTGCGCCCTGAAGTGGTAGATCGTATTGGCCCCGAGCCCCGAGAGTTCCACCACGTGGTGGGTGACCGACTCGCCGATCTGGCCCGCGCCCGACCCGTACGAAGCCGTCAACCCGTAGTCGACCCAGGAATCGCTGGCCGTGTCGGTTTCCCACTCGATGGTCGCCGTACTCGCCGTGACATCGCTGACGTACGGGGCCACGAGGAAGAGGGGCCCGGGAGACAGATGAATGATGTCCGTGGAGTAGCGCGGGGAAATCTCGTAGCCCGACGTGTAGGGCGAGGAGCTGTCGTACTGCTTCAGAATCCCGATGCAGTCGAAAGCTCCCGTCGGCGCCGGTGATCCGTTCACCTCGGAATCCTTGTCGATGAAGAGCATGCAGGTCGCCGTTCCGTCGGTGACGTCGAGGATCGTATTGCTCGGCTGGGTCGTCACGGGCCAACTTCCCGAGACGATGGTTAGATTGTTGATCCGGATCAGGCGTCCCTCGTCGGGCTCCGTGTAGTCGGGCTGGAAGGTGGAATTAAGCTCCGCGCAGGTCATCACGAGGGGAGGCGGAACGGGGTTTCCGCTCGAATGCTTGACCAGGGTGACTTCCCCGGTGGACGTCCCCATCTCCGTCAGACCATTGTAGAACGCAATGGTGGCGGTGATGGTAACACTGTCTCCGAGCGCCAGGTTGTACGTACCGTACGCTCCGCTCACCCAGAAATTGATCCCCGCCGTCTCGTCCTGAATGTACGTCTCACAGTTGTACGTACTGTAGATCCCGTCGGGCGAGGTGACGATTCCGCTGATGGTGGCGACGGTCCCCAGATCGCTCGGTTGTCCGGTGGACGTATTGCGGTGGATCTCGACGATGGGAACGGCGGCCGCCCGAACGGCGGCGAAAACGACGAGCAGGCACAGAACTGAAGCGAACACTGGACGCATGGCGGTATACTCCGTTTCTAGGGTGACTGAGGCAAAGGGAACAACACTGTTCCCTTTCTATTATAACACAAGTTCTTCGAAAAACAAAGCGGTGCTCTACCTCGCCAAACCGTTGAATGGCGGAAATTCGCCCCGGGCGGGCCGGCGCCGGCCGCCGGGATCAATCCACGGCGGCCACAGGCCGGCGACAGAAGCGCAGATTGGATCGTCTGGGTCGCAAGACCGCCCCTGGGCCGGTGGACGGTTCCTTCTTGAGTGTGCCGGGCAATCCTGCTAGAGTGAGCGGCGGGCATGGAACATCGCGCGGGGGGCGACGTGGAAGACAGACGGCTCAAGGTCGCGTTCATCGGCACCCACGGAGTGGGGAAGACGACCCTTTGCTACGACTTGGCCGCGCGCCTCAAGCGCCTGGATTTCACCGTGGATTTCGTCAAGGAAGTCGCCCGGGAATGCCCTCTCCCGATCAACCAGGAAACCACCCTCGACGCCCAGGCATGGATCCTCCACACGCAGATCGCGCGGGAAATCGCCGCGGCGGACAAGTATCGCGCCGTCATCTGTGATCGATCCGTGCTGGACAACTATGCCTATCTCGTCCACCAGGTCGGGCGAGTGGATTCCCTCGAGCCCGAGATCGCCCGGTGGCTCAAGACGTATACACGGCTCGTCAAGGTTCCCATCTGGGAGCCCCCGAGTTTTGACGGGACCCGGGATCTCAGCGAGTCGTTTCAGACGGAAATAGACGACATGATCGACGAACTGGTGGCCGCTTTCGGCGTTTCCTGCCTCCGGCTGGTTCCCCGCGAGCGGCCCGAGTGGCTGGTTCAGATTCTCGAGGACCTGGATCTTCCGCTTGAACCTCCACAGCTTCGTCTCTTCAACGGAGGTCGGACATCCCAGTAACGCAACAACCCGGAACCCTGGAGGGATCGTGAAGCGCATTGCACAGATCAAGCGATGGGGCCGGTGGCTCACGCCGGTTCTTGCGGCTGCCTTTCTTGTCTGCATCCCCGCATGTAAGCAGAAGGAAACCGAATCTCCCGGCCAATGGGTCACGATTCTCCACACGAATGATATCCACGGTCACTACCGTGCAACGCCTGCCAGCTGGGTGGATGGAAATCCCCCGGTTGGAGGGTTCCCCGCGGCCAGCTTCTTCGTCAGCCGCGAGCGGGGCGATGCCGAGCGGAGTCTTCTTCTCGACGCCGGGGATTTCATGACCGGAAACCCCATCTGCGATCTCGACTACAATGGAGTCCGGGGAGGCGGGATGCCGGCCTTCTTCAACCTCCTGGGGTATGACGCCCTTTGTCTCGGCAATCATGATTTCGACCACAAGTGGGAAGTGACCCGCGGACTCATCGGCCTGACCGAGATGCCGGTGCTGTGCGCCAACGTCTTCAAGCCGTCGGGCGATCTTTTCTCCGACAAGGGGTACGAGATCTACAACCTGGACGGTGTACGCGTGGGCGTCATCGGGCTCGTCATGGACGGTCTATCCGGATACCTCAGATCCGGGGCCCTCGGAGATCTCTTCGTTGAGGCGGGGCTGGTTTCCGTCGAGAGAATTCTGGACGAGGTGGATCGGAAGACGGATCTCATCATCCTCTTGACCCACATCGGCGTCGAGACGGATGAGGCGGTGGCGGAGAGGCTCTCGGGCAGGGTGGACGTGATCGTCGGCGGGCACAGCCATACGAGAATCACGGAGCCGGAGCAAACGAGCGGGGTGGTCATCGTTCAGGCGGGCGGGAACAATCGTTACCTGGGTCGCCTGGATGTCTTCGTCCAGGGAGACCGGGTCGCCGATTTCCGGGGACACCTCATCCCGATGTGGGTCAGTGAGGCAAAGCCCAATCCCGAGGTCGAGGCGCTGGCGGTGCAGTTTGACCAGCAGATCGACGATCTGTATGGAGCCGTCATTGCTGACATCACGGTCGACGGGTTCGGCTCTTCCCGGGCGGAGAGCAACATCGGCAACTGGATCGCCGACCGACTGAGAGAAGCGGCCAAGGCCGATGTCGCGGTGATCAACAGCGGAGGCATCCGGAAACACCTGCCGAAGGGGCCGGTCAAGGCCCTCGACATCAAGGAGATGCTGCCTTTCGACAATCAGCTGATGGTATTCATGTGCACGGGCGAGGAACTTCTGACGATGGCCGCGACGAACGCCCGGGCGCTGGCGAACCAGGCGGGCGGGCTCCTTCAGGTCTCGGGAATCCGCTACCGCTGGAGGCGCGGGCCTGCGGGTGACGTCGTGATCGAAAGTGCGGAGGTGGGAGGGCGCCCGGTGAAAAAGGAGCGAATATACCGGGTGGCTTCGCCGGACTACTCGGTCACGCACAGCGACCGCTATTTCGGGTTTGAGCCTAAGAATGTCGAATCTCTGTATGTCGCCGTCAGCAAGGTCATCATGGACGCCGCGCGCGAGGCCGGCATTATCGATCCGAAGGTGGATGGACGAATGGCGGAGATCGGGGCTGAGTAGTATTCTCATAGGGCAAGTGGCGTGGGCGAGGAGCGAGGGCTGGGGTTTGTGATCCGGCTGTCGGTTCTCGGCTTTCGGCTATCGCATAATGAAAGGGGGTCCCGGGCGGGACCCCCCTTCAGGAGAGTGTGGTTTAGCAAGATGTGCTACCGATACAGCGCCTTGACAGCACTCCACGACGTCTTCTCGGTCGGAGACGCACCGAAGATAATGTCCTGGGTACCGCGAGGCATCATCTGATAGTCCTGGCAGAGACCATCGGTCGGGTCGCTGTCATACTGGCCGCCAACACCGATGACGTCCACCCAACCGGAGGGAATCACCATGGTGCCGAGGTCCGTCGAGCTGTCCTCATACACCGTACCGATGTTGCCATAGGCATCCTCGAAGGTGTGGGTGTAGTTGAACATGGTCACGCCATCGGCATCATGGAAGAACACACAATCGCACCGGAGAAGCGATCCTTCCCACGTTTCGCTCATCGCCTCGTTAGGCGCGACAATGTTCGGGTCCGTCGGGTTGCCGGAGGAATTGATCGTGACGGTGGGCGGGGTGCCCACGTCGGGCTCGTCGACCAGCTCGAGCAGACCGTTGTACTGATCGAGCCAGGCTGTCACGGTGACGTCGTCACCCACAGCGAAGAAGTCGACAATCGGGTAGTCATAGAACAGGATTCCACCCGTGTCATCTTCGATGACGCAGGGACCGGAAACGCCGAGCTCATCGAGGTTCTTGACGATGCCGCGAACGGTAACCTGCATGCCCACGAACGCCGACACGCAATCAGCATCCACGGCCTTGATGACAGCGATGTCTGTTGGCTCCGCAAAGGCGGGCGCAGCCAACAGGACTGCGAGTGACAAACCAATCAAAGTCTTCATCTCGTACAACCTCCTCAAAGTTGAACTTCCGTGAACATTTCGCCGCCGAAGCGGCCTAACGAGACTGGTCTCATCCGACCGATAGAACCACCTCCTCGGGATACATGGCCCTTTTTTGGGGCGTTCCTCCCGGGCCTCTCAAGGAGGAGAAGCCCGGGAAGAACCGGCTCAGTTGCGGGAAACGGGTTCTCCGGCCGTCTCCCTACTTGACAAGCACCAATTTCTTCACCTCAACACGCTCGCCCGCCTGCAGGCGGCAGTAGTAAACGCCCGCAGCCGTAGCCTGACCGTTTGAGTCCTCACCGTTCCAACGCACACGGTAGCTGCCCGTGGCCATCGGCTGGTGAACCAGGGTCCGGACCAGGCGGCCGTTGACGTCGAAGATGCTCAAATTCACTTCCGCACGAGAATCGATCCCGAACTCGATCGTGGTTTCCGGGTTGAACGGGTTCGGGTAGTTCTTGAACTCGACGACCCGCAGCGGCAGATCCTCGATGGCGACGTCGGCCAGGAACAGCGTATCGATGTCGGCATCCGTCCTCGGCTGGAGTGTCCACACATCGTAGCTGTACTGCAGAAGGCCCGTGATGCTGACACTGTCGCCGGTGTGAGCGTAGTAGTCGTAGTCGCCGTAATAGCCGACCGCGCAGGTGTCCGTACCGCGGCTGATGTTGAACCCGTATTGCGCCGTGGACACCGTCGCGTCTTCGACCCGAACAAGACAGGCCTCCCAGGCCTCGGCCGTGTCGCCGGGGCTGGGTGTCGTCAGGACCGAAATGTCCAGAACGTCGGGCTGCATGTCCGGTGTGGTACAGAAGATGGGGCTACTGACGTACATCGGGGCAGAGATCTCGGTGAAACCGTAATACTCATCGACGTAGCCCGCGATGATCAGACTGTCGCCCCGGCTGGGCCGTGCGTCGGTGCCGTAGATGTAGAGGCCGTTATACGGTCCGCCGCCAGGCGTGCCGATGTAGAAGTGCGTGAACACCTCGGAGCCGCCGGTGACCTGTCCGGCAATCGTCACGATCTCCCCCACGACCTGAGACGTATCGCCCTCCCCTGGAGTTTGAACGAAGGAGATGGGATTGACCCCAATGTAGAAATCGGCTGTCTGGCATTCCGACATGGGAACACCTTCGGAGTTTTCGAGGTTGCAGACCAGAAGCTGTTCCGGGGTTTCGGGCGCCGGCGCCGTGTGGTTGATGTAGACCAACCTGTAGTCGGCCCCGTGCCGGACGCTGCTCGTCACCGTGACCGTCAGGAACGAGAAGTTCGTCGGATCACTGGCTGTCTCTGCCGACACCTCGCGGTCGAAAGAGGCGATGACTCTCGTTCCGGAGACGGAGTACGCCTGGACCAGGTTCGGAGGCGGAGGATCCCCAAGGTAGACGATGTCCTCATTGCCTTGCGGGATCAGGTTGTATTCAAGGAGACCACCGTAGCTTGCAGAGTTCCACATCCCGATCACATACTCCAGCGAGTCGCCGGGGGCCGGGTAGGCGAGTGTCGGGATGGCCAGCTTGTCGTCGATCCGGATCGTGTCGGTGACGGCCTTAAGGCCCGTGAAGTCCTCCTTTTCCACGAGATTAGCCTCGGGGTAGTCGGGCATGTTGTAGTAGCCCGTGCACACCAGCGTGTCAAGGAGAACACGCACGCCTTCCCACTTCTCGCAGAGGGTGTCTGCCGCCCAGAGCCCCAAGTCCGCGGTCGTCAGCGGCACCGGGGGGATCTGTCCATAGTCCGCCTGGATGAGCGTGACGGTTTCGTTGGTCACATTGTCGATCTCGGTCAGGTCGTTGTACTCCTCATAGGTACCCGAGACTGAGATCAGGTCTCCCACCCCGACCTCGGGTAAATCGGCGCCCATGTAGACCAGAACACCGCTCCATTCCCCGTTCGAATACCCCGGACAGCCGTTCGCCTCCTGGCAGTAGAGTCCGAACGTCGTCGGCTTCAGATCGATGGCCTGCACGACGAGACTGTCGACCCAGACTTCCGTGCCGATGATGACATTGCCGAGATTGAGATCGCAGATGGTCGTCGTGTCCACCTGCGCGGCCGCAGGTATCGCCATGAGCACCGCAATACCCGTCAATACCAGGATCTTGCGCATAACAAACCTCCTAGGCAGGGGCCTACCACTACGGAACACGTGCTTCCACTTCCGACATCGGGATCGGTTGCTGTTTGATGAATCACCTCCTCCTGATTCCCTCGCCGCGCCGGTCGGGACGCGACGGAGCATCCGCATGTACGTCGCATCTTACGGTAGAAGATCAGTAATGATCTTCGCCAGTTCCGCCTTTCCGTTGCCGTTTCCATCACAGAATTCCCATGCAAAGCTCACACAGATCGAACTGCCGCCACCGGGCAGGTCCTTCCTCACACCGATCGACCACGTTTCGTCCTGACCCCAACCGGGATAGACTCCCAGGGGGATGCGGTAGAGCTGGATGGCGTTGTCGTGCACCGAGAACATCTCGACCTTGGTCAGGGGGCGGATGGTCCTCAGTGTATCCAGGCCGCTGCCCGCCGCCGGTATGATGGGGTAGGTGGGAAGAACCTGGAAGTCCGTGTACAGGTAGATAGGATCCTCAATGAAGACCTTCTTGATGCCCAGGTACTCATTGGTGAACTCTTCGGTGATGGCGCTTTCGAACCCCAGCGCCGACATGCTCACCAACACGAGCGAACCACCCCGGTCCAAGTACTCGCGAGTACCGGACTCCAGGTACAGCCAGAACTGGGAGTTGTCGTTCTCGAGCCCCGTGTACCACAGAACAACGTCAAACAACTCCAGGGTGGCCGAAATGTAATTCTGATGGGAGAAGCCCCGGTCGGTCTCGAAATCGTACACGCTGTACAGCTCGCCTCCGGAGGCCAGGGAATCCAGTACATCACGGTAGAAAGGATCCGAGATCAGGGTGCCCCCGGGGACCGAGACGTCCACGTCGTCCACCAGGAGGATTCTCCCGATCGGTTGTCTCACATGCCACGTGTAGGATACCGTCGCACTGGTGTCGGAACCGCTGTCGACGGCCTGGAGGTATACGGTCCGGTCTCTGTCGACGGTGTCCAGAAGGTCGTCCTTTCCGAACGTATGATCGGATGCCCAGCCTGGAAGCGAGTAGACCGTGTCCGCCCCGTCCAGCCAGATCCGGAATTCGGAGATCGTGTCGCTGCCGTCCACGCTATCGTACGCCGTCCAGGCGAAGGTCATGGCCGGGAGCGTTACGTCCCTCAGGATGCTTTCGTCGAAATACACGTGCGGGGGCGAATTGCGAAGGAGCAGGTTCACGCTGGCCGGCGTCGGATCTTCCGCGCCGGCGTCGTCGACCGCCTTGACTTCGAACACGTGCAGGGCAACCCCGTCGGACACGGGGAGATAGAAGGTCGATTCCGTGAGAGTCGTCGTGACCCAGGCCGTGTCACCGGAGTACGAGGGTCCCGAGTCGCACAGGAACCGGAAGAGATAGTGGGTGACCTCTCCGTCGCTATCTTCGCCCCACCAGCTCAGTGTCTGAATGTAAAGACTCGTATCCGGGTCCTGCGGCAGAAACACACTCGTCTCCGGCGGCCGGTTACCCGTGATCGGCCCCGCAGCGTCTTTCCCGCAATTCACCATTGCGAACACGCCGAGGACAACGACCGCGCCCATCCACACCCATCTCTTCGTATGCGTTCTCATACTCCCCCTCACCTGATCACCATAAACTTACCGACAAACTTGCGCCTTTTCACCGGATGACCATGAACTTACCGACAAACGCCTCACCCGTTCCCCTGTCGCTGACGGTAAAGAGATACAGTCCCGACGCGACCGGCTGATCATTGCGTGAGATCAGGTCCCACGCGCACATCCCGCCCGAGAACGAAAGACTCTCGCCCGCCGTGCTCCGGATCGCCGAGATGTTTCCTGCATCGTAGGTTTCTCCGTTGAAATCGATCTCGTCGATGAGGTCCCCGCTCAAAGAGTAGATCCGAATCAGCGCTCTCTCCGGCAGGTTTGCGAACCAGAGATATGCCTCTCGTTCGCGGGCACCGTCCCACACGGCATCGCCGTGATAGGGGTTCGGAAACACCAGGACCTTCCTCGGGTTGGGCTCCGCCGACGAGCCGGGTACGGCCATCGTCAGATTCTGCTTGATCCCGCTCTCCAGGCTCCCGATCTTCTCCGTGCCCGTATCGAAGGCGGTCACGGAAACCCAGTACTCGAAACCATCCTTGACGGTATCGATGGTATAGCAGTACTCGAAGTCGATCCCATCGATGACCACGGGTACGTCCAGGCGAACATCGTCAAACCCGGTCTCGTACCCGATCCCGTTCCCCGGCATGTCGAATTCCTTGACGAGAACGAAGTCTTCGTCCTCAGCCCCCGCCCTTCGGGACACGTGGATCCGGTACCCCTCGAAATCAAAGAGCGTGGAGTCGGCCGGATCGGGAAGCCCCTCGAAGGAGTCATCCCAGTAAACATCGAGTGCGTTCTTCCGGGGAGCGATCACCATTCGCGGCGAGAAGGGAGGGCCGGGGATCACGTAGTTGCTCTCGTACGCCTCCTGGACGATTACAGAGGACGTACGCAAATGATCCAGGTCCCGACCCCCCAGGAACGCGAAGACGAAATTGATGGTGCTGTCCGGCGGCAGGCTCTTGTACGGGCCGACGCATACGATCTCCACGGGATCATCCGTCCCTTCGTGACCGATGTCCTCCGTACTCATAATCTCGCCACTGGCCATGATCGCGTATCGCTCTGCGTCCTGGTCCCTGTCCGTGCTCCCCGGATCCCAATCCCACCATCTGAAGCTCACGGATGAATGCCCCAGGGGCGGATCGTCCGGTTCCGGAGTCGACCCCAGATGTTTGAAGGCCCCATAGTAGGGCGCCGTGCCGTTACCGAAATTGGTCCGGTGTTCCGCGCAGAAGCGATGCTCCTCATCGAAATCGAGGAGCTTATTGTGGAACCAGCCCGACGGCGGCCAGGTCTCGAACGCTCCCTTCCAGCCGGAGGCCATCTCCCCATACATCCCCAGGTAAACGTTCGTAAGCGTGTTCTCGCTCACATTCGTGATATCGAAGGACACGATCACGAAGGAATTGGCGAATTCGTAGCTCCAGAGGTAGCTGTTCTGGACCACGCGAATGCCCATCGGGCGGTGCGTCTCTGCCACGCTCGAGCGTGGTGGCTTGATGCTCATATCGTCGTACACGCAATAGAAGTCCTGCTCCGAGACAGCGTCGGGATGGTATGTGTTCCTGAAAATCAGGATCGATCGCTCCCGAATGAACCGCGTCCGGGGAGTGAATTCGGTTTGCGCGGATCCCCCCGAACGCCAGTACCCGTCCACCGTTCCGGTGGTCACCAGCGTGTCGCCCATCACACTGATGGCGCCCACCCAGAGACCGGCTCGAATCAGGTGCTCGACTTCGGAGCCGAGGGGATACTCCATCGACGGGTCCCGGGTGACGAAGTCATTGCCGAAGAAGCCGTAGTTCGTGATGTTCAGACCCAGAAGGTTGCCGTCGGTAATCCGGTCTACGTAGGCAAACGTGTCCGCCGCCGCTGCCTTGAACGCCGGCAGATCGGCCGGTGGATCATGTGAAGACAACACCTTGCTGCTGACGGGCGTCCCCATAAACGCGAGGCTCACCAGCCCACAGAGCACGATTCCGCTCAATCCCTTCGTCACCATCGCCCGCTTCCTCATTTCAGGTCCCATACCAGGATCGATCCCAGAGAATCATCGATCGCAAAAACGGATTTGTTATTGACTCCCATCGCCCGGAGATGCGGCGGCTGTCCGGCCGACGTGTCATAGTTGACCGTCGTGAAGGGAGCGAGATCTTCCTGCGTGAATTTGAAGATCCGCCTGTTGCCCTGGTCGGTCACATACACGAAACCGTCCGTGTCCGTCGCCACGTCCACCGGAGCCGAGAAAGGCAGTTTGACTTCGTTCCCTTCCTCGTCCTCGTACGTGTAGCCGTCGAGGAACCGCAGCCCGAGTTGCACCGAATCGGGATTGACCTCCTGGATCCAGTTCTTGCCCGTATCCGCAATCCACAGGTACCGGCCGTCGTAATAGAGACCGTGCGGCTGAATCACGTGACCCAGACCGAATCCGCTGTCGGCAATGTCCTCGGTGAACTTCGGGGTACCGTCCGGCAGATACGCCCTCACGAAACTCATCTCGCGATCGGCAACGAAAATGGTGCCGCTGTCGTCCGCCGCCAGCCCTCCAAAGGCCGCCCAGTCCGAATCGGTGAAAGTCACCACGGGTGACCCACCGTCGGATTCGAACACCTTCACGTTCATGTCCCCGCGGTCCGCCACCAGGATATGGCCGTCCGGAGCCTCGGACACCACGACCGGATCAATGATGCCGTCGAAGGTCCAGCCGGGACCTCTCAGCACGTCCTGGTAGTAGGGGGTAACGCCGTCGGCAGAAGCGATGTAGAGGAGCCCTCCCCGGGCCAACTCCAGGTCCGTAGCCGTCTCGAATCCGATCCGCTCGTAGTTGAAGACGTACGAATCGGGCAGCGGCAGCTCCTTGTTCCAGGGTTTCTCCTCCGGCGCTTCGATCCGCTGGCCGCAGCTCGCCAGCATCCCCAACGTGAAGATCACCATCAGGGCGCCGGCCGTCTTCCCAGAAACGCTCTTCGTCAATCCACCCATCCCTCTCATACCCTCCTCATCCTCTAGAACCTCAAGCCAATAGAGAGCCGGTCGATCCGGCCCAGGTATTCGCCTTCCGTATAGGCGTAGTCGACGGTGCCGTGGGCGGAGCCCAGGCTCGCCATCAGCCCGACCCCTGCCGAAAAATTGAGCTCGTCGGCGTTCGAATCATAGCCCGCTCGAAGAGCGAGGGTCTGGTGAATCCACAGCTCGCCTCCGTAGAGAATCGTCTCCACGTTGTCCGCAGGGTGATTCATCTCCAGAATCGTCGTCAGCCGCCAACCGGGCCTCTGGATCGGGTCTACGGCGATCCCGGCCTTGAAAGTCGTCGGGGGAGCGAAACTCTCGTATGCGATCGGTCCCTCGGTCCCACTGTCCCGGGAACTCCGGTAGTGGCCGTCCGGGCGGAGTTCCGGCCCGAAGTTGAGGAGCGCCACCCCGAGCCGCAGACTCCCGTATCCCACGTCGTACCAGGTGCCGGCGTCGAGGAGCCACGAACTCATCGTGGGCCCCCCGATTTCCGTGCCCAAGCTTTCCCGGATGTACTTGAGCGTCAGCCCTCCGGAGAATTTGTCCGTGAATCGCTTCGCAAAGCTCACGCCGGCCACCCAGTCGCTGAAGGTGAAGTTGCGTCCGGTTCCGTCCGGATGGTACTCGGTGGTTTCTTCCATCTCCGTGCTCAGGGTCCCGAATTGAAAGCCCACGGTTCCGTCCAGCATGGCCACGGGATAGGCCAGGCACAGGTGCGAATACGAAATGTCGGCCGGCCAATCGATCAGCGAGAAATTGGCCTGGCGATCCTGGACCCGGATCAGCCCCGCCGGGTTCCACTGCGTGGCGGTCGCGTCGTCGACAATGCAGACAAAGGCCCCGCCGACTCCGGCCCCACGCGCTCCGGCGCCAATCTCGAGAAAGGACGCCGTGGAAGTTCCCACCCGCTGACCGCCCAGATCGGTTTGCGCCGTCGCCGTCGCCGCGAGGATCGACAGACACAGCGCCGTCAAGAGCGGGACCACTCCCCAGATGATTCCAGATTCCTTTCTCATCGAAATTGCGCTCACCGCCACACTCTCCCTGTCGTTGTCCACGTTTGCCGTCCCGTTCCCGGGGGCAAGCCGCCGGTACCCACGGTTACCAGTTAATCACCAGACCCAGGCGCCCGCCGCGGGGTGTGCCTAGGTTCGAAGGATTGCTCATCGATGCAATCGTATAGTCAATAAACTCCGGGTCGATACGGTCCCAGGAGTACGAACCTACGCCCAGTTCGTACGGTTTGCCCGTCTCGTAGTCAAACCGTCGTACCGCCCTGCGGTTGAACAGGTTCTTCACCTCGAGAAACACCTTTGCACTGTTCCGCCCGATTTTGAATCGCTTGTCCAGGCGGACGTTGATGATATCGTCGTGCGGGCCGTTCTCCGCGTTGTCCTCCCCGATCTTGAGCTCGTCCCGATAGCGCGTATAGGCTTTCCCGGACTGCAGCATCCACTGGATGTGGCAACCGAAATCTCTCGGGAGACCCAGGCCGAAAATCGACGGAGGCGTGCCCGTCGCCGGGGTCCGGAAGTCCACGTTCACGTTCAACTTGTGCGGCCGGTTCCACCAGAGGTACGCTTCGGCCAGAGGGGGCTCGTACGTACCGATGGATCCCCCGACTTCCTCGATGAGTTTCGCCTCGTTCGGATCCGAGCTCTTCCCCGTGGCGATCGAATACGTGTAGCTGATGGAACCCGAGAGGTACCGAGAACGCTTTTTCTTGATCTCGATCTCCACGCCCCGGGAACGGGCGAAGTCTACGTTCCGGTAGATCATAAACGACCCGACGCCCAGTACCGAAAACGACGTGGACGACGGGTAGTCGTAGATGTCCTTGTAGAAAAGCGTCAGGTCGGCCGCCACAGTCTGCGTGAACTGGTGCCGAGCTCCCAGCTCGTACTGGACGGAAATCTCGGGGTTCAGGTTCGGATTCCCGATGAGGGGGAAGTCTTCCGCCGAGACGGAGCTCAGCTTCGAGTACACCCAGATGTAGCTGGGCCACTGCGAGAAATGGCCGTAGTTGAAAAACAGATTGTCCCTGTCGGTGATGGGATGGGAGATGCCGATTCGGGGACTGAGATGCCCCTTGAAGCGGTGCCCGAAGATGTCGTTCGTATCGTCCCAGTAGCCCTGCCGGATGCCCGGCGCGATCCAGCCGCGGGTCGTGTCCTCCACGGCGTCGGTTACCTGCTCCGAGGGGAACCAGAAGTCGTACCGGAATCCGATGGTTCCGATCAGGCCCTCGAAGTCGAACTTGTCGCGAACGTACAAGGCGCCCGTGGCGGGCCAGATATGGAAGATGTCGTGGAAATAACCCAGGCTGCTCTGCCGGAGCTCGAGGCGCTCTTCGTCCGTCAGTTCCTGTCCGAATCCGATGTCGGGGGTGTAGTAGGGATCCTGAATGATGACGTATTGGATATTCTGGGTCGCGGCTTCGAAACCGGTTTTCAGCTGGTGATGGGGCGGGAACTGCCGGGTCACATCCCAGTCCAGCGACCACGTCTCCGACCAGCGATCGTGCCACGTGTCCCCGTCGCCCGAGTCGTAGAAGTAGGGCGTGTCGTTCTCGAGCCCGCGGTTGTCCATGGGCTCCTCATACTCCCACCAGAGTTTGCCGGCAACGTCCTCGTGGACCGCCTGGAAGAACCGGGTCAGGGTCCACCGTTGGATCATGTTGGCGGACATCGTGTGGGTCCAGGTCAGGGCCAGGCTGTTGGCGTCGTGGGTCGAGGTCGGATAGTGGTCGAGGCGCCGGCTCCAGGACCACGGGTAGCGGGACTGTTCCCGCTGGATGTCATACGGGTTGGACTGGAAGAAGCTCTGGCTGATGGACAGGGACTTCGTTGCCGTGAAGCTCAACTTGTGGTTCGACGACTGCCAGACGATCTTCCCGATGGCCTTGTAGTCGTTCTGCTGTCTCGGGGAGAGGCCATTGTAGCTCCAGTTCATACCGAGGAAAGAATCCTCGTACCCGGATTCCGGGCTCTTCCCCAGGTCGGAGATGGAGGGAAGGTAGGTGTCCGTCATATAGGAAGTGAACTGGCCGAAATAGGTGAAGTGTCCCGGCATGCGGAGACCCATCTTGCGGAGAAGACGGGAAACGCCCGGGTCGGGCCCGCTGAGGGTGACTTCAACCTCGTCGGTGTTGAGACCCTCGGGACCTGTATCGAAGAGGGGATTGTGGTCCACGGAGTAATAGACGCTTCCGCCATGGTCCGCGCCTCCCTCCTTGAGGGTGACCTCGACCACACCGGACATGGCCTGGCCGTATTCGGCGTCGAATCCGCCCGTGATCACGTTCATCTCCGCCACGGAGCGGGGGCTCACGCTGCTCAGGAGCGGAGAGCCCGAGATGGCGTCCCTCATCTTGATGCCGTCGACGATATAGAGGGTTTCATCGGCGCGGCCGCCGCGGATGTGGATCTCGTCGTCGGTTTCGACGACACCCGCCTGCAGCCCTACGACGTCCTGCAGGTCCACGACCGGCATGTTCTCGAGTTCTTCCGCCCGGAGCCGCCGCATGGTCGCTGGATTCTCGACCTCCACCATCGGGCGTTCACCGGTCGTAACGACCTCGTCCAGCGTCATGACCGTCGTCTCGAGAAGCTCGATGTCTACGACGGAGGTCTTGAATGATCCGACGACGACGCCTTCGACGCTTTGAGGTTCGTACCCCATGTAGGTGGCTTGCAGAGAGTGCGTCCCCACGGGGACGTTCGTGATGAAGTAGCTTCCGTCGATTCGGGACATGGCGCCCCGGCCCGTGCCCACCACCAAGACGTTGGCAAAGGCCAGGGGCTCCTTCGTCTTGCCGTCGAGGACCTTGCCCGAGATGTTGCCCGTGTCCTCAGCCAGAGCCGCTCCGCCGGCCGGGCCCAGCACTGCGATCCCGACCGTCGCGACGACGAGGAACAACCGCCCCCATGCGTCCAATCCACTCCGCCGTCCTGCACATCCGCCATTGCCCACGCCAGCCAACCTCCGCACCAACATCGCCCAGACCGGAGAAAACACTCTACACATCACGCGAGTCCGCCGGTCGCCTGTAGTACCTTCGAGTCCTGCATTCTGAACACAGATGACACTTCGAGAAAGGCGGGCAAGAGGAACCGGAGCAACGCGCGGCCCGGGAAAGCCAATGTCCCGGAGATATGCAGGCCGCCGATCGCTCTGCGAACCCTGCCGCTCTCCTCCTTGTAAAGATTGCGTTCCACCCGTGTGCACTCGTGCGTTTACTCCGCGATTGCGAGTCCGGAGTCACCGGGAGTGCTTGGATGGGACTGGGTTACCGCGAAGTTGAGAACGGCGGGGTTTCCCCGACGGTACTCTCGTTCGCTGTTATCGGCGGGACTCGAGAGGCCGGCCCGGGGGCGAATCGGTGGAAAAGCATGAATCCCGATACGCCCTCGAGGATTGCTGATGCGTTTGCATCCAGCCGTGCCTCCAAAGTCCTACCACACTCTCCCAACACAGATTATACCTCAGCGAGGGACCGGAGTCAAGCGCTAACTCCTTGGCTGATTGTCAGTAACAATGGGTTCGGGAGTTCTCCTCACAGAGGCCGAGGATCTCCCCACATCACAGAAGGAACCCATTTCGCCCGAAGGTCATAATTGTTTGTATTGCAGCGTGTTGCGGCGTAAACGCTCGTTTTTTGGCCGCCTGAGTTTGCATGAGCCGAACCCGTCTCGTCCGAGAGAACATCCGGCTGTTCACTCGAGTCTCGCCCCGACGATCCGGCGATGCCTGAGTCCGGCTGGCTTCGTGAGGAGCCGGCCCGCATGTCCCACCCGACAGAAGGATCAAGATCACGTGAGACATGCGGGCGAAGAAGGAAACGTGGCCACTGATCGGGTCCCGAGTCTGAGAACCGGGACCCTACCCGGGGTTCTCACCCGGGCTTTCCCTCCGATAACGACAATCCCGCCCACCCGGTACAAGATGCTACTCGGAATCCCCAGCCGCTGTCAACAGAAAAGACCCGGCCCGCGTGTCCCGCCCCGGCTCCCGGCCTGAAGCAAGGGCTCGACGGTGCGAGGGGATGCGACCCAAACCACAGAAAGAGATTGGACCCCCGGGGCGGATCTGGTATTCTCTCGACGACATTCCGTTTGCATGAGGGACTTGGCCCCGTCCAATCCGGTTCTCGGACCGATTCGGTGGGACGGGTCGGGGAAAGGATGCAGGTATGGCGAAGGATATCTTTGACATCATTATCTTGAACGGTCGCCCGGCCGCGGGCAAGTCCGAGGTCATCGACTATCTCAAGAGCGTTCCGGTGGAGGAACGCATTCGGCGGTTCCACATCGGGAATTTCGAAGAGATCGACGACTTCCCGATTCTCTGGGAACGCTTCGAGGACGACGATCTCTACGAACAACATGGGAAGCCCCGGCTCATCTCGGATACCTCTTTCGAGTACGAGGGCAAGACATACGAGGGCTATACGTTTAAGGATCTTTTCTTCTGGCATTTCCTGATCCTGAAGCTCAACCTCTTCTACTCCAAGAAACTTCGAGACGACCCCACGTACCACGACCACACGACGGCGATCCTTGAGTTCTCCCGGGGTGCGCAACATGGTGGATTCGGCGAAGCATACGAGTATCTCGCCGACGAGATTCTGTCCAAGGCCTGCACAATGTACATCAAGGTGAGTTGGGACGAATCGCTGAGGAAGAACCGCCGCAGGTACAACCCGGACCGGCCGGACAGCATCCTCGAGCACGCGCTGGAGGACAAGAAGATCGAATTTCTCTACAAGGCATCCGACTGGGAGGAGTTTTCCTCCGGGGATCCCGACTGGCTCCGGGTGAAGGACCACCGGGTACCCTACGCCATCTTCGACAACGAGCCCGAGAAGACGGACAAGCCTGAGATCCTGGGGAAGCACCTGGAAGAGGTGTGTGGGAAACTGTGGAAGCTCAGGCAGACACGGTAACCCGCAGGGAGTACACCGTCCCGGTCGCGTGGTCGTCGGGAAGCAGAACGCAGCGTGACATCGAGGTATTGCGCGGTGTGGGTGGCTGCAGGGCGCACCTGTTTTCGGAGAGGAGATTCTAAGTGATCAACATTTTGGTCCTCCTGGGTATCATCCTCGCGGTCGTTTTCTTCACTCGAGCGTCGGGAAACCCCATGAACCATTCCGGCGCCTTCATGCGCCGGAGGATCATCAACTGGGTGCCCCTCGGAGTCACATACGCCCTGCTCTACATGGGCCGGTACAATCTGACGATTGCGAAGATCGCCTTCGGCGAGCACATGAGCAAAGCGGACTTCGGCACGATCTTCGCCGTCGGGACGATCACCTACGCGTTTGCCTTCGTGATCAACGGCCCGTTGACCGACAAGATCGGCGGGCGACGCGCCATGCTCATCTCGGCCGGGGGAGCGGGGATCGCCAATGGGCTGATGGGACTGTTCACCTATTTCAGTTCGGGCTCCCACCTGATTCTGGTCTTCAGTCTTCTCTACGCGCTCAATATGTATTTCCAGAGCTTCGGCGCGGTCAGCATCGTCAAGGTCAACAGCCACTGGTTCCACGTGCGGGAGCGGGGGATGTTCGGAGGGATCTTCGGGATTCTGATCTCGACCGGCATCTTCTTCGCCTTCCAGGTGGGCCAGTTCATCGTCGATCTTCTCCACACGACCGCGGGTCCCGACGGTGCCGCCGTTGTCTCACCGCCCTACTGGGTGTTCTGGGTTCCGTCACTGGCCCTCTTCACGTTTGTCGTGATCAACTACTTCCTGGTCTTCGATTCTCCCGGCAAGACGGGCCACGAGGACTTCGACACGGGGGATGCCTCCAGCGGTGAGGACGACCAGCCGGACCCGGTCGTCGTCATTCTGAAGAAGGTGGTCACCAATCCCATCGTACTAACCATCGGCGCCATCGAGTTCTGTACGGGAGTTCTGCGACAGGGCATCATGCACTGGTACCCGATCCTCGCCAAGGATATCGGCTACTACAAGTCCTTCTTTTTGACGCGGAACTGGGGAGCCATGCTCTTCATCGCCGGCGCCACGGGAGGGATGACGGCGGGCTGGATTTCCGACAAGGTGTTCGGCTCTCGGCGGGGACCCGTTGCCGCTCTTCTGTACGGGTTGATGTTTCTCTGTTGCTTCGTGATGATCTTCACCTTGAGCCAACCCTGGGTCCTGGGGTGCTGTGTATTCTTGATCTCGTACTGCGTCATCGGGACGCACGGAATGCTGTCGGGTACGGCCTCGATGGACTTCGGCGGTCGCAAGAATGTGGGCACGGCCGTGGGGCTGATCGACGGGCTCGTGTATCTGGGCACGGGGCTCCAGTCCATCTGTCTCGGGTTCATTACCGAGAGTGGGCAGGGATGGGATTTCGGCGGATACTTCGGCGGCGCTCAGAAGGGCTGGTCGCTCTGGCCCGTGTTCCTGGTCCCGTTTTCGCTGATCGGCACCGCTCTGGCCATTCGAATCTGGAAGGCGATTCCTGAGGCCGCGAAGAAGAAGTGAGAGGCAAGATCCTGAAGAGCCTTGCCACAGATTTCACAGATTGCACAGATTTGAAACCCTGAGAGGCAATTGCCGGGCCGGTTTCATCACCTGCCCCGGCAACCATGCAAGGCGATGTCTGGATCACGGCTCTCGCATGGAGCGGGTCGTTTCGAGACAGCCACTCGTGATTGTCATCAGGAACATGGTGGAGCAAGCGCTCGGGATGCTCCCGGTGAGGCAAGGATTTGCCTCACCGTTTTGGCCGTCTGTGAAATCTGTGGCCGGCAGTTGGGTTTTGCCCTTATCGCTTGATCGAATCATTCCCGCGGTGTATTCTGCGGATTCGGAGAGCGGAGGACCGCTGGCGGAGGTGCCGTAGGTGAATCCGATGACCCCTGAAGACTACATGAAACTTGCCATCGCAACCTGCCGGGAGGGTGTGGAGAAGGGACAGGCTCCCTTTGCGGCCGTGATCGTCAAGGACGGCAAGGTGGTTGCCTCCGCTCATAACACGGTCTGGCGGGACAATGATCCTACGGCCCACGGCGAAGTGAACGCCATTCGGGCCGCCTGCAAGGCTCTCGGGACGATCGATCTCGACGGAGCGGACATCTACTCGGTGGGTGAGCCCTGCCCCATGTGCTTTTCGGCCTGCCACTGGGCGAAGCTGGGGAAGGTGTACTATGGAATTACCATCGCCGACGCCCAGGACCTGGGGTTTCAAGAACTGACGATCTCCAATGCCCGAATGAGGGAGGAAGGCGGAAGCCCGCTGGAGATCGTCGGACCGTTTCTTCGGGACGAATGCCTCGAGGTGGCTCGACTCTGGAAGAAACTCCATGGAGACAAGACGTACTAGCCTGGATGATACGGGCTCGGGTCCGCACCATCCAGGCCGAGAAACTGAGAAGCCGAGAAACAGAGACACAGATGCCGGAAAACGGCATTCATAGTAAGGAAGCGCAGCCGACTCTGTTTCGGTCCGTTTCTCTGCTTCTCTATCCAATGCTCTTTGACGGCCGGATCGTGTTCGGTCACTCCATTGACGGGATCTGAACGGATGCAGCATTCACCGCGGGACGTTGGGTGGATTGAGGTGGTTGTCGGAAGTATGTTCTCCGGCAAGACGGAGGAGCTGATCCGTCGCCTTCGGCTGGCCCGCATTGCAAAGCAGAAGGTTCAGGTCTTCAAACCCGCCATCGACTCGCGCTTCAGCAGGGGACAGATCGTCTCTCACGACGACACGGCGCTGGCGAGCCTCTCCGTGGCCAGCTCGCGGGAAATCCTCGAGCGTCTCCATCCGGACACGGATGTGGTGGGGGTCGACGAGGGTCAGTTTTTCGACAGTTGCCTGCCCGAGGTCTGTGAGGCCATGGCAAGCCGAGGTCTCAGAGTGATCGTCGCCGCGCTGGACCAGGACTACACGGGCAATCCCTTCGGGCCCACGCCCATGCTGATGGCCGTGGCCGAGTACGTGACCAAACAGCTGGCCATCTGCACCGTCTGCGGGAATCCCGCCAACCGCTCTCAGCGGATCTCGGGCGGCGCCGATCAGGTGCAGGTGGGCGCCTCCGAAGCGTACGAGGCGCGCTGCCGGAAATGCTTCCGGCCCTTCGTCGTGGAGCAGGGCCGGCTCGAGATTCCATCGGAATAGATCGCTCTCCTATATTGACTGCAGCATTCGGACACGCCAACACTCTTGTACGTACCGGGGTCTATGATGAAGCCCGCTCTCAAGTCTCGAACCCCCGAGGACCTTCGCGGCTGGTTTGAATCGAGGCACCAGCCCCGGTATCGGGTGGATCAGCTGCTGGAATGGACGTACCGCCGGTGGGCGGATTGCTTCGAGACCATGAGCAATCTACCCAAGAACCTGAGACGCGATCTCGACGAGTCCTTCGATCTGAATTCAGTGACGGCCGCCGACGTTCGGGAGGAAACCGACGGCACGAGGAAGACGCTCTATCGCCTGCGGGACGGAGAATCGATCGAGACGGTCTGGATCCCTTCCCCCAAGCGACTGACCGTATGCCTCTCCACCCAGGTCGGCTGCCCCATCGGTTGCCCTTTCTGCGCCAGTGGAGAGGGCGGCTTCATCCGCAACCTGTCGCCCGACGAGATCGTGGACCAGGCCATACACGAATCGGCGCGCGAGGGCCGGGCGCCCTCTCACGTGGTCGTGATGGGAATGGGGGAGCCGCTCCTCAACTACGAGAATCTCATGGCCGCCCTTTCCGCACTGAACGCCCCCTGGGGAATGGGGATCGGTGCCCGGCGGATCACCATCTCCACGTGTGGGATTGTCCCGGGCATCCGCCGTCTCTCGAAGGAAGGGAAACAGTGGAACCTCTCGGTTTCACTCCACGCGCCGGACGGCGAAACCCGAGCGAGTCTGGTACCGGCGGAGAACCGGTATCCTCTGGAGGACGTTCTCGAGGCATGCCGGATGTACCGCGACCGGACGGGGCGTCAGGTCACGCTTGAGTATACGCTCCTGAGGGGGGTGAATGATTCTCCCGGACAGGCGGCCCAACTGGCCAGCATTTCCCGGGAGCTCGATGTGAAGGTCAATCTGATCCCCTACAATCCGGTGGATCCGCTTCCCTACCGGCGGCCGGATGAAGGGGCGGTCGAGACGTTCGTCAAGGCGGTGGAGGCCGGCCGGGGAAAAATCACGGTCCGCAGAGAAAAGGGCGGATCCATAGACGCCGCGTGCGGCCAGCTTCGACTCAGGCGGGGATGATGAAGAACGCGTTTCGAATTCTCGCCGCCCTCATCGGGTTGACGGTGATTCTCTCTTCCTGCGGGAAGGAAGAAACGACCGGTCAAGAACCGCCCGTGCCCCCGATCGAAGGGGACCTGGCGGTTTCGCTCACGCTGACGGACCCGTCCGGCGGCCCCCCCACTCCCCGGGATTCGCTCATCTCGGAAGTTTCCGTGGTCAATCGCGGCGATGGAGTCGCACATGAGGTGGTCATCGTCGATTCTCTGATTCCCGGATTTGCCTTCCTCCGGGCGGAGAGCGATCCCGAGGCCCGGATCGCCGTGGATGAAGCCGTTCGGATGGATTCGCTGTCGCTCTCACCGGGGGACTCGGCGGTTCTCAGAGTCTCCATGGAAGTGCCGGAGCGTTTCCCCGATGGGTTCCGTATCTCCTCCCGGGCGCGGGTAACCTACGATCACGACAGCCTGTCGGCCACGCCTCGCGAGCTCGTACTCTCGGACGACCCCCACACGGGGACACCGGAAGACCGGACGGTTGCGACCGTGGAGAACGAAGGCATGGACTTCTTTCTTCTGGCGCCGGGAGTCGTCGGCGTGCAGTTGGCCGGCGAATTCAACGGCTGGGACTGGCAACGGGCCGACTACGCCATGTTTCCGGATGAGGAGCGGAGGACCTGGGGTCTGACGCTCGCGGATGTGAAGGGGGCGGAGCAGTACAAGTTCGTCATCCCGAACGCGTCGGAGGGCGATTGGGTCGGTGATCCGAGAGCCGTCCGCCTGGCCGACGACGGGTATGGCTCCTACAACGCCGTCGCCGGAGTTCCACTGCCCGATCCCGTCGATCCCCTGCCGGGCGGGATCGATCCCACTCGTCTCGTCATCTACGAGCTTCTCACCTACGACTTCAGCGCAACGGGCGACCTGGCGGGGCTCGCGGCCGGTCTTACGGGTGGGATACAGAATCTCGCGGACCTGGGAATCAACGCCGTCGAACTCCTGCCGATGACGGCCGCGTACCGTTCGGGTTTCAACTGGGGGTACAACCCGGGATTCTACTTTGCCGTCGATCCGGACTATGGAACCCCCGAGGAGTTCGCCGGGTTCGTCGAAACCTGCCACGATCACGGCATCGCCGTGATCCTGGACATGGTGTTCAATCATTGCGACGGCGGTGCTCCGCTGGCCCAGCTGGATCGCCTCGGAACCGGAGGCGTGTTCCTCAACCCGGAACAGGATGACGTGTTTGCGATGCCGCAGCTCAACTGGTTCACCACCGAAATGCGGGAGTTCTTTCTCGATTGCGCGCTGTTCTGGATCGAACAATACGGGGTCGACGGCTTCCGGATGGACCTGGTCGACTGGCGGGATTACGAGGGCTACCAGTGGTGGCGGAACCAGATCAAAGCGCTTCATCCCGAGTTCTTCCTGATCGGCGAGGATTTCTCCCTCCCGCCCTGGAACTCCGTGACTGTCTCGGGGATGGACGCCCAGTGGGGCGGGCAGCACACGGACGCATGGGGCGGAGTGGCGAACAACTTCCAGCAGGTCGTGATGGCGATCCTCCAGGAGGACTACTACCAGCCGCGGTGGGGGGTGAATCCCCCGGGTCTGGGTTGTTTCGAGACCGACTGCAATCCCATGTGGGCTCTCGCCAATGTTCTTGAGTGGACGCCCGGATACCCGACTTTCCACAATGAGATCAAGTATATCGTGAGTCACGACGAGCGGAGACTCGTGTATGAGGTGGAGCATTCGGATGAGCTCGAGGCGAGATCTATGGGTGCCCGAAAGGCCAAGCTCGGAGCGGCCACCCTGCTTACGGCCGTGGGCGTTCCGATGATCTACATGGGCGAGGAGATTGGGGAGGATGATCCCGTCGGGCAGGATCCCGCTCCGAACAAGGTCGATTGGGACGAGGGGGATCCGTCCATCCGCTCCTACTATCGGTCGCTGATCGAACTTCGTCTGTCGCACCCGACACTGGCCGGAGGCGGGATTGACTTTCACTGTCCGTCATGGGGAACCGAGAGCGGGACCTGTCAGGTGAACAAGACGATCTGCTACTGGCGGTATCTGGGATCCCCCGCCCAGGCGGACATCGTGGTCGCGTCCAACTACGATCACGCCAGCCACGACTTTGATGTACCGTTTCCCTCTTCAGGAACCTGGTATCTCCTCGACCCCGAGCTGGGGTCGGCAGCCGCCGTCGAGATCGAAAGCGGTGCCTATGCCATGACGCTGACCGCGTCGACTGCGTACATTTTCCTCAAGGACGTGCAGTACCTCCCCTGAGATTCAGAGATGCTCAACGCGGCATGGAGATCCCCCGCCGGGCCCGCGTGTTTGTCCCCACCCTGGAAACCCGAATCCTGCGGACTCGATGTAGAATCATAGGTTGATATGATAGATACTTAGTTTTACGATATATCAATTGACAAGCAGGATCAAATATGTAACAAAAGTGACAAAAAGCAATTAAAGCAATAATCATAGAGAAGACGAGGGCCTATTACCCGATAATAGCCGTTCGAATTCTGTAGAAAGAACGATCGTTTCTCTGAAATTTTCGCTTGACATATTGGTAAGATTTGCGCATATTGACATCTAATTGTGTGAGTAGCAATGTCGTTTGTTTCAACCAATGGAGGTGGTGTATGTTTCTCAGGCCGTTGGGATTTGTGCTTCCTGGGCTGCTTGCAGCTCTACTCTGGACCCCCAATCCTATCCACGCGTCGGTAACCTGGACCCCGATGGGAATCGGAACCCCCTCGGGCCTCCTGGCCGTGGCGATTGACCCGTCGTCCTCGAGCACCATGTATATGTGCAGTGACTTCGGAGGACCGTACAAGACGACCGACGGCGGCGTAAGCTGGGACGCAATCACGAACGGCATCATGTGCGAGGGATGGTATTACCAGAGTGTCTCGGGAGACTTCCTCATCAACCCGGACGACACGGACATCCTGTACAAGGGTGGCTACGACTTGTTCAAGAGCACCGACGGCGGAGACAGCTGGACCGATATCTGGGACTCGGATAGACGGGGGGCTGTGCGGTTGGGAATGGACACAGCCCGTCCCGACACCATCTACATGGGTACGGGTATGGGTGGCCGGGCCTGGAAGGACAGTTTCTTCGTATGGTCCGGCGACGGGGGCGACAACTGGTACAGGCTCCAGGATGGATTACCCACGGGTCTGAGGCCGCTTGGTATCGAGGTGGATCCCGGTACGCATGACGTATTCTTGGGCAGCAACATCGGCGTCTACTACTTGAAGCAAGGAGACACGACGTGGACAAAAAGAAGCGCGGGTCTGCCGGACTCCGCCTCCCTGTACGACTACTTCGATGGCCACTTGGTCGGTTCCTGGCCCCTGGCCCTTAGTTCCAGCGGTCAGAGCCTCACCCTGTATTATTGTGCGGACAGTGTCTACGTGAGCACGGATGCCGGCGCCAACTGGGCGTCAACCGCCTGCACCAGCCTTCCAACAGATTCTACCAACTATCGTCGGATCGAGATTCATCCGGACTATCCGGACACGATCTACGTAATCGGGTGCGACCCTTACACGACATATCTGGACAAGTCGACGGACGGTGGGGCGAACTGGAATGCTCTGTGGCGAGGCCGGCCCTACGACGTCGGCGGCTCGTCGAACGGCGGTGACAAAACACTCTCTTCCATGGCCATTGGCCACAACGATCCGGACGTTCTCCTCGTGGGCCGGTTCAAGAGTACGGATGGTGGATCGAACTGGTCTTGCGTGGGGGGTGACAGCCTCTGCAGCGGAGACTACTGGAAGAGCAAAGGAGTACAGCCCATCCCCGGCTGCGCGGTTGCCGTGAGTCCGACCAACTCGGACAGCGTATATCTTGGGTTCGCGGATGCCGGATTCCAGGACAGCCATGATGGGGGCACCTGTTGCCGGTGGGACACGACCGGGATGGGACTGAAGTGGGGGGGCGAGGACTGTCTGGACATCGCAATCGATCCGGACTCCTCGCACATCATCTATGCTTCGATCTGGCACACGTTTGGAGAGGACGCGAACAAGAAGGGCAAGCTCTTCCAAAGCACCGACTTTGGCCAGACCTGGACCGAGCTCCACAGCGCGGGGGCCCACAGGATTCGGTCCATCGCGCTGGGGGGAGGGACCACCACGACCCGTACGATCTACATCGGGGTCGAGGATGTGGGAGTCAAGAAGAGCACCGATTCAGGCTCGAGCTGGACAAATGTGACGAACAACCTCGGTCAAGGCGGGTTGTCGGGGGCGGACAGCCGGAAAGTCACGAGGGTCATTATCGAACCGGGAGACGACAATCACGTTTTCTGCGCAATCAAGATGGATTACACGGATACGAGTAGTGGCAGAAGCGCTCCGGTCATTGGGGGGGTCTGGGAGACGGCCAACGGAGGAACGTCGTGGAGTCGAACGGATACGACCATCGTTTCGGTCCACGACGTTGCGATGCATCCCGATCGGCACGACACTCTCTGGGCCGCTGCGCAGGATCACGTGCGGTGGACGACCTATCCGAGCTATGCGAGTGTCGACAGCGGTGGAGTCTACATGAGCCCCGATGGCGGGACGACCTGGACCAAGAAATTCGGCAACCGGTACGCGGGGGCTGTCGCAATCAATCCGGATTGCCCGAATCGGGTGTTCGCGGGTCTCGTGGATTTCCGGCCGAAGATCTGGCAGAAAGAGGACACCGTGTATCCGGGCGGAGTGAGCATCGAGTGCGGCATTATCATGAGCACCAACAACGGCAATGCCTGGACGAAGGTCAACACTGGCTTGGACCACGGTTACATTCTCCGGATTGCCCATGATTCGAAGGATCCCCGAAACGTTTACGTAGGTACCAATGGCGGGGGTTTCTTCAAGGCGAGCGACGCTTATGATTTCTGCAACGAGATCCCGGGTGGAGGAGGCATGGCACCGCCCTCGCCTCCTCGGCAGACGCGCGGTGGCATTCCCAAGGTCCACTTCCTCGACCAGAATGTCCCCAACCCGTTTAATCCCGTCACGCAGGTTACATTCGGTCTGCCCAGGGCGGGAGACGTCGACGTCTCCATCTACAACGTGCTGGGGCAGAGGGTGATTCGACTGGCCGAAGGTCGTCACGACCCGGGAGTCTATCGGGTCAACTGGGATGGGACGAATGCAAACGGCCGGATCGTCGCAAGCGGAATCTACTTCTGCCGCATGACGGCCGGAGAGTTCAGGCAAACTCGCCGGCTGGTATTGATGAAATAGAAGCACGTAAGGGAGGACAATAGAGCGGGCGGCCCAAGGGCCGCCCGCTCTCATATGCTCAGTCTTGAATAGTGGTGACCCTTCTTACTTCATCACCGTTTCGATGATCTGCTTCTCAATCTCCGACCTCGACGCGATCGCTGTATTCACCATGTAACACCGGGCGCTCTCGAAGAGCTTGGCGAAGTATCGCTTCTGGAGTTCGATCCGATCGGCCGTCTTCACCAGAAGGTGCGGGTTGAAAAACGGTTGATCGCGGTAGGTGGAGAGCAGCGGCCCGGGGCCCGATGAGGCCTCCACCCGCGCATCTTCCAGGACGCGAATGGCCTCAGGCCCCTCGGTCTTCATGAGCGCGGACGCCAGCGGATCCGTCCTGAGCAGGAACACGTATTTCACGGGCGTCCTCTTGGCGTATTCCCCGGGCCCCCCGACCCAGTAGGGATCCAGCATCGCCCGGGAGTTCCCCGACGCCGAGAAACAGTGGGTGGATCCCCGGTCCAGGCGGCAGCGTTCGAGACGCTCGCAGGACGTGTAGGTGCAGTCCTCCTTCTTGGTGACCACGTTTTCGCATTTGCTCCGGTCCATGAGAGACACCCAGTCGGGGTTGGCCTCTACGACCTTGGTTTTCACGTAGAACTTGCGCTCCGAAATGTCGGCGAAAGCTTCGCCTCCCACGTAGCGAACGAAGAAGTAGTCGTTGGAATGGATTCGAACCCCGTCGTGCCGTGCGAGCGCGGCGAAGAGCCCCTTTCGACCCGTGCCGGGCCCGCCGATGAGGACCACGCCGATCCCTCCGAAGTCGAGGCACGCGCCGTTGATCCCGTGGAGATCGAACAGCCGTTCGCCGACGTCGGTCACCATCCCCAGGGCCAGGGATCGCAGCTGCCCGTAGAAAGCGGAGTTGACCAGAACCCCCGTTCGGGATTCGGAGTTGTAGAACGCGCGAGGCTCGCGGCCCGGAATAGACTTGGCGCCGTAGAGGATTCCGTGAGGTTCCAGGTCGGCCTCCAGCTGAGACGGATACCAGTTCTCCATCCAGAAATCGTTGAGATGGGGACTGTTGGTGCGCAGCTGGATGACCATCCCGCCGATGTTGGCGTTCCACTCGTAGTACCCGTCGTGGCCCATGTGGGCTTCCACCTCGGATACCAGCGCGTTCCTCAGCTCGAGGCTCTGATCGGGTTCGGTTTCGACGTAGCTGCGGACCTTGGTCACCGTGTTGGCCAGCCGGACTTTGGCGATCTTCTTGGCCACCTGGAGCTTGGACATGGCCTCCGAGATGCGGTCCATTGCTTGCTCGATCTTGTCCATAGAGGTTGAGTAGGAGAACCGGATGAAGCGGTCGGACCCGAAAGCATCACCCGGCACCACCGCCACTTTGGCCACCTTCAGGAGGAAGTAGGCCATCCCGTAGGAGTTCCGGATCTGCATCCCCTCGTATTCCTTGTCGTAGTACGCGGAGACGTTCGGGAAGAGGTAGAAAGCGCCCTTCGGTTCCACGCAGGAAACGCCCGGGATGGACCGGACTTTGTGCAGCATGAAATTGCGGCGCTTCTGGAATTCGGCCAGCATTCTCTGGACATCGCTCTGGGGTCCCCGAAACGCTTCCAGCGCGGCCATCTGGGAGACCGAGGAGGCGTTCGACGTGTTGTGACTCTGAATCTTGGACATCGCGGCAATCACATCGCGCGGACCGGCCGCGTAGCCGATCCTCCAACCGGTCATCGAATAGGCCTTTGAGACCCCGTTGATCAGGATCGTTCGCTGTTTCACCCTGGGACCGAGGGAGGCGATGCTCGTGAAGCGGAAGCCGTCGTAAACCAGTTTCTCGTAGATCTCGTCGGCGATGATGAAGATTCCCTCTTCGGCGGCAATCTCGCAGATGTCCTCCAGCTCTTCCCGCGTGTAGGCGGCGCCGGTGGGGTTGGAGGGATTGTTGAGGATCACGGCTTTGGTGTTGAACGTGAGTGCGGCTCGGAACTCCTCCGGCGTCATTCGAAAGCCGTTCTCTTCCTTCGTCGGAACGATGACCGTCTTCCCCTTCGCCAGGGACACCTGGGCCGGGTACGAAACCCAGTACGGGGCCGGAATGATGACCTCTTCGCCTTTGTTGAGGAGCGCCGTGCACAGGTTGTACAGGCAGTTCTTGGCTCCGGGAGAGACGATGATTTCATCCACGTCGTAGTCCAGCCCGTGGTCGTCCCGCAACCGCTTGACAATGGCCCGGCGAAGCTCGGGCACGCCCGTGTTGGCCGTGTACTTGGTGATGTTCTGATCAATCGCGCGCTTCCCCGCGTCCTTGATGTGTTCGGGCGTGGGGAAATCCGGCTCCCCGACGCTCAAGTCGATGACGTCGATTCCCTCGGCCATCATGGAGGCCGCCTTGGCCGAGATCCGGAGCGTCGGCGAGGTTGGGACCCGGCTCACCCGGTCGGCCACCGTGCCGGTGGCCTGGCGAGCGGGCTCGGGGGAAGATGCGGCCGGCACCCCCATGACGGGTCCGGATCCTTCAGATTCCGTTTTGGTCGCCATGTGAATTTCCTCTGGGCGTTACGATTTCGTGTCCTCGGGTGTTTCCGCCTCCGCAGGCTTGGTCGCACGGTTCTTGGCCATCGCGGGCAGATCCTCCAGGAGTTTCTTGATGTCCACGCCGGTCAGGGATTCCAACACCGCAGGCATCTGAGCCAGGACGTTAGCGACTTCGCCCGTGATCTTCGAGGCGCCGCCGCCGCCGCCGTTGCCGATGAGCGTAATCCGGTCCACCTTGGAGAGGGGCTCGGAGACGGCCCGGGCCAGCTGGGGCAGCACGTCGATGAACATCTGATACACGGCGGCTTCGTTGTACTCGCGCCAGGCCTCGGCCTTTTGCTTCATTCCCGCGGACTGCGCGGCGCCCTTGGCCTTCATGAGCTCCACCTCGGCCGCGCCTTCGACTTTCATGGCCTCCGCGTGAGCTTCGGCTTCGGCCCGAATCTGGTACTTCTGCGCGTCGGCCGCCTTCATGACCGTGGCCTCGAGCTCGTGTTGTTTTCGTTCGATCTCCTTCTTCTCGATCTCGATGGCCTTGCTCTTCTCGATCAAGCGGATTTCGTATTCCCGGGTTTTCAGATCCTGGCTCTGACGCAGTTTCTCCAGGTCGTAGGCCAGGTCGGCCGCCGCTTTCTTCTGATTGATGTTGGCCTGGTATTCCGCTCGTCTGGACTCAAAGTCCCGATGCGCCTCGGCCACTTCCGTATCCGCCTGGAGTTTTGCGACTTCCGCCTCCTTGCGGGCGCCGGCGGATTTGATAACGGCGTCCCGGTCGGTCTCCGCCTGAGCGACGGCCGCGTCCCGCTTGACCTCGGCGATCCGCGGGCGCCCCAGCGCTTCGAGGTATCCTTGAGTGTCGGTCAGGTCCTTGAGGGCGAAGGACACAAGTTGGAGACCCATCCTCTCGAATTCGTCGGCCACCGTTTCGCCGACTTTGTCGGAGAAGAGCTGGCGCTGCTGGTACATCTCCTCAACGGTCATCGAGCCGATGACCGAGCGCATGTGGCCTTCGAGGATCTGGCGGGAGACGTCCTGCATGACGCCGGACCCCTTGCCCAGGAACTGCTCCGCGGCGAGCCGGATGGAGCCCTCGTCGCCCTTGACCTTCACCTGAGCAAGGCCTTCGGTGATCACGGGTACACCCGTGGACGTCAGAACCTCGGGCGTTTTGAAATCGAGGGTGAAAATCTCGAGGGACAGCGTTTGGGCGCTCTCAATGAAAGGCATGACGAACGTACCGCCACCGATTTGCATCCGGTATCCGATTTTCCGCTTGGTCCCGTCGGGGTCCACCACGGTGTGTTTCCGGCCTCCCGAGACAATGAGCACCTCGCTGGGTCCCACGTTCCGATACTGTTTCCACATGGCCAGGGCGAACACGACCACCGCTGCAGCCGCCACGATCACCCAGATCAACCAAGCCGCCATTACCGAGCCTCCTTGGAGTGGGCGAGGACTTCTCCCGCCCGGAATGACTCAACCTCTGTTGAAAGATCCCTTGGGTTCAGAGTCGGAGCAAAAATGGATTTCCGCGAGCGCTCGCGGGCGCCATCGCAGGAAACCCGCACGCCATTCTAGAGAGAGGCGGGGCGGAGTGCAACCGAAATCGGCGAGTTCTGAGATTTGTGACCGCCCTTCTGTAGGCCAATTCCGGGCAAGACAGGCAGGCCATGGGGCCAGGAAAGGCGACCGGGCGCACGGTGACTGGGCGACAACCACTTGCCTCTCACTCAGGACTCTGAACTGAGGAGCCGGAACCGCCCCTTTTCCGAATCCGGTTGCTTCCACCTACGCTCTCGATTAGAATCGGGCGGATCGAGGGTGGACGGCGGCACGGCACATTTGCCAAAGGAGCAAAGAGAAACCGTTATGAGTACAGACGTCTATGATCTGGAAGCGTACCGCAGGTTCAACGAGAACCTGCAGCCCCTGCTCGACGGGCCGAACATCGAACACGCCAAACTCAAGGACCTGCGGGAGCGCGCGCTCCAGACGGCTACCCGGACGAAGTTCGGATCGTACGGCTGGCGCTCTGCGGTTTCGAGTCGTGTGGCGCCGAGGACCGTCTATCTGGGAAGTGAATCGGTGCGGCTACCCAGACTCACGGACCTCCAGAGGAGCATCATCGAGAAGGCCCCCGACGAGCTGCACAACGTTCTGCACATGATGCGGACGCTCCCGTTCGTCCACCTTCGCCGGCAGATGGGCGACAACCCGGAATATAATCCCGTCTGCAACCTCTACATCTCCCTTGCCGACCTCAAGAACATTCGTCTCGCCTACATGTGGGGCTTCACGATGCGAAAGCCCGACAAGAAACCGGGCCCGGAATTCACGCTGATCCACATTCCCGACGAACATCACATTCGCCAGCAAGTCCTGACCCTTCCCGAGTACAACCTGAACATCGTATTGGGTTCGGATTACATGGGCGAGGACAAGAAGGGTTTCCTCCGGCAGGCCATGTACTCGGCGGATCAGAAGGGAATGCTCGGTCTCCATGCCGGCACCAAGATCGTCACGGCGCGCGACGCGCGTGATGGGAAGCTCAAGCGCTATGGGGTCTTCATCTTCGGGCTCTCGGCCACCGGCAAGTCCACGTGGTCCTGCCACCAGCTGGGACTCGATTTCAAGGACGGCGAGAAGACCGAGGTGGCGCAGGACGACATCGTGTTCCTCAAGCGAGACGGCTCGGCCTTCGGGAGCGAGACGGGATTCTTCGTCAAGACCGACGTCGATCCCAAACTCCAGGAGGCCATGTACGAAGCGCTGGTCCACAAGTCGGCGCTGATGGAAAACGTGATGATCGACGCCGACGGCAACCCGGACTTCCTGGACGAGACGCTCTGCGCCAACGGCAGAGCCGTCATTCAGAAAGACGAGCTCAAGGTCCACCGGGGCCGCCGAATGATGGGGATCAGTTCCAAGACGCTGGACCTGCCGTCCTTGGAGGAGCTGGACGGGCTGATGTTCGCTTTCATCACCCGGCGAAACACGATCATGCCGTTCGCCCAGCAGCTGACTCCCGAACAAGCGGTCCTCGCGTACCTCTGGGGGGAGTCGTCCCACAGCTACGCGTCCCAACCGGCAAAGGCGGGCGAGTCGGTGCGGATCGTCGGCACCGACCCGTTCATCGTCGGATCCCGGGCGAAGAAGACCAACCAGTTTCACGACATCGTGATGGATCTGGTCGAACGCTATCCCGGGAAGGTTCACTTTCTGCAGTACAACACGGGCGGAATGGGCGAGATCATCGAGAACTATATCGAGGACGGCCAGAAGAAGAAGCGCCAGATCCGCAAGGTCAACCGGGTGCCCATCGATCTCATGGCCGCCGTTCAGCGCGGCGATGTTCGCGGCACGAACCGCTACGAGCGGGGGCGGTTGGGAACGAAGGAGATCGTGGGCGTCGAGGGTTTCGATCTCAGATCGTACGATGCCGGCGGATTCTACTCCGAGGATCAGATTCAGGAGTACCTTCGGGATATTGTCGCCGGTCGCCGGATATTCACGGAAGAGGTTGCCGCGGAGGGGCTGAAACAGGAGATCCTCGACGCGGCAGAGCGCTCGTTCCAGATTGTCAAGGACGACCGCAAGCTCGCGGAGGCCGGACAGCACCAGCGGGAAGAATCCGAGGAATGGGTCGAGCCCGTCCACTGGGAACCCAAGGCCAGACTGCCGAGGGGACGCGGCTGGCGATCGAGGTAACAGTAAGGGAGCAGATTGAAGAGACCGGCATTCTCAGGAATGACCGTCTCTGATCGACTGCGGTCTGTAGCTCGAGTTGCTCGAGGGATTCACCGTGAGGGAGGACATTGAGCAGACCGTCCGCGAGTACGCCGGCGAGGAAGAGTTTCTCCTCGGGTTCTCGGATCTCTACGGGATCGTCGAGAAGGGATTCTCCGGGCTGATCTACGGCATCACGGTCGGGCTCAAACTGGACGACCGGATTGTAGACGCGGTGATCGATGGACCCACGGAAGAGTACGTGGCGCACTACGGCGAGATCAACCGGCGGTTGGATGAGATCACGTCCGAGATTGCAGACCTTCTGAGATCCGCAGGCGCCAGGGCCCAGGCCGTTCCGGCCACCCTTTACGAGGATCCCCCGAATCCCGAGGACCCCTACTACACGAATCTATCGGCTTCGTTTCCTCACAAGACGGCGGCCACCCGGGCGGGCCTGGGATGGATCGGGAAAACGGCGCTCTTTGTTTCCGACCGCTTCGGCCCAAGGGTGCGGCTCGCCACCGTACTCACGGACCAGCCCCTGGAAACCGGCACCCCCTGTGAGATGAGCCTCTGCGGCGACTGTATGTGCTGCGTGGAGGAATGCCCGGCGGAGGCTGCCGATGGAATGGAGTGGTTTCCGGGGCTCGAGCGGGAAGCTTTCTTCGACGCCTTCCGCTGCCGGAAGAAATGTATCGAGCTGACCCGAGAGACCATGGGAAAGTCGGACCTGGCCGTGTGCGGAATCTGCATGGCGGTGTGCCCTGTCGGCGTCGAGTACAGAACGCCGGCATCCGAAGACGAGTGGGTCTAACGCTGCCGGAGACGGCTATGCCGCTCCGACAGCAAGACAATAGAAGAATAGACAATCGACAGTAGATCTCGGACAGGGGCATTGGAGGGAACAACACCGATTGTCCTTCGGGCGCGGCGTCTATGACATCCGTAGTTCGCGGATTCTGTCGCCATGTCGTCCCGTCGCCTTGTCGCTTCGTAGCGGAGGGTCGGATGGATCCGGAAACCGTCGGCAGAGATTTCCAGGAAGGGACGAAATACAAGCATTCGCGGACGCAGAGTGACATGGTTCGCGGTGTGGCGATGCCGAATCCCCGGAAACCTGTGCCTCGAGGAACCGAAGTCCTGGCGCTGCCGGATGTCGATCGCGGCGGGGAAGAGCCGGTTTCGTTTCTTCGCCTTCTGGAGTCGCGCCGCTCGCGACGCACGTTCTCGACGGATCCCATTCGCCCCGAGGATCTTTCGCTTCTCCTCTGGGCGACCCAGGGGATTCTGAGCACAGTCGACGGGCACTCCCTTCGAACATCGCCCTCGGCCGGCGCGCGCCATCCGTTGGAGACTTACCTCGGTGTCAATCACGCGCAGGACCTGGAGCCCGGGCTCTATCGGTATCTTCCGTTCGAGCATGCGCTGGCTCGACTGACCGAAGACTCGGGTTTCGGCGGGAAACTGGCCGCCGCCTGCCTGGGTCAGAGCTTCCTGGAGGGGTGTGGAGTCGTGTTCGGGTGGACGACCGTGTTCGAGAGAAGCCGGTGGAAGTACCAGCAACGAGGGTACCGCTATATCTATCTGGATGCGGGGCATGTCTGTCAGAACCTCTATCTCGCGTCGGAATTCCTTGGATTGGGATGCTGTGCTGTGGGAGCCTTCGACGACGATGCGGTCAACGATCTTCTGGGAATCGACGGTGTCGAGGAGTTCGTACTGTACCTTGCTGCAGTGGGAAAAAGGGCGATAAGGTGACAAGGCCTAAGACCAGTCATCTCCGACAGGAACCCTCTCCCGCTGGGAGAGGGAACGTTTCCGGCACCTCAGGTGGCGGAAACCAGGGTGAGGGTCCTGCAGGACTGATCTGGACCGTCATCTTCCTCGCCAGTCTCTTCCTCCTCACCGGGTGCGGCGATGATTCTTCGCCGGTCGACGTCGGGGACCCACTCATCGACCGCCTTCTTCCCGTCTGTGCGGAAACGTTGGACGTACATTGCTGGTGCCTGTTCGAAGACTCTCTCGACGTCCGCATGGTCGGCATCGGGGGGGTGTCGTCGTGCTATCACCTGGAAAGCATGGGCGTTTCTCTTGACGATCGCGCCTATACGCTTCAGCCCGTTGCACGGCATCTGCAGCGGGTCGGGGATGAATGCCGCACCATGACGGTGGAGTTTGAGACGACCCTGGTGTTTCAGCTTCCGGACACGGGTGAGTGGTGGTTCAAGGCGCCGGCCTGCGAGGGGGACTCTCTCGTGGTGTCGACCCGCGTGCTCATGGAGGGCGTGATTCCCGCCTCGCTGGATTTCCTGGGAGTTCCGGGTTGGTGCCGGATGGAAGACGGGATCGACGTGCGACTGGTGGGCAACGCGGGTGCGTTTGAGCGCTTCGAGGTCGATCGGGTGGAAGTCGAGGAATCCGAACCGCGCTACACGCTCAGGCCGTTCGTTCGACTGCTCTACCCCGGGATTGCCGTTCGAAAGATGGACGCGGTGCCCTTCGATACGACGGTGGTCCTTCACCCGCCCGCCACCGGTCCCTGGTGGATCACCGTCGAGGCCGCCAACGGGACGTTCCGAGATTCGACAAAGGTCAAGTAGCGGACCTTGAGAATCCAGTTAGACACTATTGACTCGGTCCGGGCTTGCTGTTTTCCGCGTGCGGGATCGTCACTCGCTCGGGGATCCCTTCCTTGTCTATGCTGCGCTCAACGACGAGAGGGTTCACTTCGAAGAAATCAGAAATCTCATTTGACAAGAATGCCCACACGTCGGAAGGGATTTCCCCCATTTCTCTGAACATCTCGGTGTACTTGGCCACTGTGTCACGACAAACCCGTTCAAGCGCGTCACCCGGTACGAGCACAAGCCCGGCGAACCAGTTGGCGTGCGTTTCCATCCAACCGATATCGTCGGCGCGGATCGACATTCTCCATGCGATGTATTCCTCCAGACTTGCATAGGGCACTTGCTCGAGGAAGTTGTCGTGGAGGAAATAATGACCCAGTTCGTGAGCGAGAGTGAACCGGTATTTCTGAGGGAATTGGTCTGCTTGGTACTCGTCGACCCATATCTCGCTTCGGTCGCGAAGCAGAAAACCACTTAGCTGCCAGTCACGCCAGAGGTTGGGGAAAGGTACGATGTTCAGCCCCATCTTGACATCAGCAATTCGCTCAATATCGATCGGCAAATCCCCGTCGGGATTGAACTCGCCCAGGAACTTTCGGGCCCGGCACCTCACGTCCTCGTAGGTCAGGTAGGGAAGTCGAGTGGTCAACGAAGCTCCTTGCGAATCGTCTCGATGAGACCTCGGAGGGCCTCCTCGTCGGTCTTGCTCCCGCGCACGAGACGGAACACGACTGGGAGCGCTCTCACTACTTCTTCGTCAGAGGCGATGTCAGCCGGCAGGCTGCCGGAGCAGGCCGCCGCGAGGTCGAAGAACATCAACCAGTCGTCGGTCCCTTCTGTGATACCCAAGGCGGCTGCGTACTTCCGCCTGATCTCGTCGGATTGCGGGGGCGGCAGCAGACCTCGCTCGAGTTTGCTGATGTTGCCTGCGTTGAGGCCGTGATTGCGGCAAAACTCTCTCAACGTCAGTCCCGCTTCCATCCGCTTTGACTTGAAGAACTTCCCGAACTCAGGATTCGCTGTCATTGTCGTACCTCCCCATCTGTTGTACAGTATATACAACACATAGGTTTCTGTCAAGGGAGTCCGCTTTGCCGCCGGGCCCATAGGCTTTGTAACTAATTGAACAAGAGCGCATTGTGCAGTTCCATCTAGATCGGATAGGTGCCGTTAGTCTTCCGGTGCTGTGACACCAGGACACGGATCTCACAGCAAGACCGCCCCTGTAGCCGGACACCGTGCACCTGGGATCGACACAACTCTTGCGGGAGTCTGCCACCTGAATTCCCTTGACCCGCGCTGCAAGGGCGAAGAAAGTTCTAGAGATGAAATCACCAGATGAGATCCCAGCCAAGAAATCGCGTCGCCGAGCGGCAGATGGAGAAGTCGATCCGCAGACTATCCTCCCGAGTGGAGAGGGGAATGGACAGAACGACAGCGGCGGAACTGCAGCCGAGGCGAGAGTCTCGCGTAACTGGTCCCGCAGGCGGCTCTTGCAGTGCTTCGGCATTGGCCTGACTATCATCACAATTCCGCTGGCCTACATCCTGTCTAGACAGACTACTGAGGAGATCCGTGCGTCCGAAGGGCGAATCCTCGGTAAGCTAGCCGAGTACTATGACGGTCTCCCGACGACTCAGAATGATTCGTTACGTGTTCTGTTCCAGACGGGCATGATTGCCATAGAGTTTGAGGACCCCGCCAAAGCCGAGGAAATGCTGACTGCGGCTCTACATCTTGACGACATCACGCAGAGGAATCGATTGGCACTGTTGATGGTGCTGGGGAATTTGCGTGGATCCGTAGGGGATACAGAAGGTGGCAGCCTTCGGTGGCGCGAGGCTCTTGGGCTTTCTAGGGCAACCGGCGATCTCATTGGCGAGGCCACCGCTCTCAACAACATCGGCATTGCACACTGGACATGCGGAAATCTCGACACGGCTTTTCATTGCTGTGACGAATCGAGAGCAATTTACCGACGGGCTGGAGATAGACTGGGGGAGGCCAAGGCAATCACAAACATCGCAGCCATATTTCATGTCCGCGGCGACATGGAGGAATCTCTCTCCGCCTACCACGAAGCACTTGTTATCGTTGAGGAGGAGGGAAAGCGGGAAGAACAGTCGACTATCCTCGGCAATATCGCCATCGTCTATAGTGAGCAGGGTTACCAGGACAAGGCTATCGATCTGTACACCGAGGCGTTGGCGATAGCAAAGGAGACAGGAAACCGCGAGGAAGAATCCCGGCACCTTGGAAACATTGGCGCTGCGTATCATGAGCAGGATGCATTGCGCCAAGCGATGGATTACTACTTGGAGGCACTGTCCATCCAACAAGAGATCGGATTCGCTCGGGGTCAGGTTAGCACCCTCAACAATATTGGCGCGATTCTGCGAGAGCGCCGAGAGTATGAAGATGCGAGCGCAGCGCACGAACAGGCCATCACGATTAGCGGAGAGAATGGCTACCGTTTGGGCGAGGGCATAGGCTACTTCAACAAGGGATCTGTCTCTTGGGACCAAGGGAAGCGAAAGGAATCATCACAGTACATGCGGCGCGCTCGCGACATATTCAGAGAGATTCACGCCGCTCGAGAGCTGGAGGTTACCGAGCGGGCCCTGCGTCTGCTATGGCTAAGCCAGCACTGGGTACACATTGCTTTTCTGCTCATTGGTCTAGCCGTCGCATCTTGCTCCTGTCTTGGCATACGACGGATGGCTCGGCGATGGAGTACGGGTTGAATCGTCTGCCCCCTAGCCTCCCATCCTTCGCCAGGCTCGGGAGGGTTGCAGGAGGAACAGCGGTCAGCGCGCAATCTCGCCGTCTCGCCCTCTGGAACTCACGCTCTCTCTACCGGCGCCTTGGGAGCCACCCGCTTCACGGCCCGGATGCCCTCATCCCGCCGCCGCTTCGTCGTGTAGCGCTCGCTGACGCCGATCACACGGCCGTTGGCGGCGGTGAGGGCGAAGTAATACTGGGCGTCCCTGGCCATGGCGCGCCAGTAGCGCTCGTCCTTGGCGGCGTTGGCGCGAACGGACTCAATGCCGCGGCGGCAGCCTGATGCCGAGGCGTACATCTCACTGGCAAGAATCACTTCTCCGTTCCTGGCCTCGAGCCGGAAGAAATACTGCCCGCCCCGGTTCCTGCTGATCACAAACTTCGGATGCTTCATGTCGCTGTCCCCTTGTCGTGGTTCCAGCCCGGGCCTTGCGCCGCAGCAAAGGTCCGGCGTCTCTTGGCCGAGAACGTGAATGGGGGATTCGAATCGTCGAGGTAGGTGGTAACCTGCGGCGTTGAAGAACCTCACGCTACGGCCTGCGATCCGGCGGACCTTCACCGCGGCCGGCCCGACGGCTGAGTGTTCCGGCTCTCGGTTCTCAGCAGTGGTCGCGGTGTCGCCCTGTCACCGGGTCGCGCCCTCGCCTGTTTTCTCGCCCCACGGTCCCGGCATGCCCATCTCCTTGAAATAGAGCGGCCGAAGGCCCGCATCCACGAGCCGCCGGACGCTGCGTCGGTACTCCGGATCGTCGGCTCGAACGTTCCACCGGTCGATTCCCCCGTCGGCTCCTCCGGAATCGAGAACCGCCTTCATCACCTCCAGGTACGCGCGCAGCTGCTCCCGAATGATCGCCGCCTCGGCCTCGGGCAGGCCGCTGTCGTCGTAGTACCGCCAGATCTCGTCAATGCCCTCGAACAGCCGCGGATCGGTCGGGAAGGAAATCGGGACACAGGTCACGTATTCCATGTAGGGGCGATTGTCGGTTACCGCATCCAGACCGGCGCGTATTCTCTCCAGGCCGCGCTCGCCCGCCACGAAAGTCCCCAGCAGTTCCGTCAGCGTTCCCAACCCGATGTCCGTCATCTCCCGCCGGACCTCCTCCCGGGCTTCCATTGCCCCGGCCAGCTGGGCCGCATCGAATGGGAAGGGTGACGCAGAGCCGACCAAGATGAGGTTGTCTCTCCAGCCGGAGACCAGAACCGTGTGCGGAAACACGTCGGTGAAGGCCTTGATCGTCCTTCGGATAGTGAGGGGATCCAGCTGATGGATGGGCAGCCACTGGGAGCAGAACCCGGCGGGGTTCAGGCGTTGGCGGACGCGTTCATAGTATTCCCGCGTGTAGAGACTCACGACCCGTGCCAACGAGATGGGCGGCGGCTCGGAGGTAATGAGGTCGTACATCACGTCGGTCGTGAGTAGATGATGCCGGCCGTCGTTGACGAAAGCCCGAACCTTTGGATGCTCGATCACGCCGTGGTTGAAGGCCTCGAAGTACCGGCTGAGCGACAGGATCTCTTCCGAAACGTCTACCACGTCGATCCGTTTTACGGACGGGTGGAGGGACGCCGCCCGCACCGTGTTCCCGACGCCGTAACAAATCACACACACTTTCTCGGGTTCGGCCTGGAGCAAGAGCGGCAGGTGGGCCGCGATCTTCATGTAGCGGCGGGCGGAGAAAGTGGTCTGGGTCATCGAGTACCCGTTTGTATAGAGTCCCCGATAGCCGCCCGGGCTCTCCACGATCATGATGGATTCATTCTCTCCCTCGTGGCGATAGAGCACCCTGAGGACCTCTCGGTCCATTCGGAACGATCCGTCCATCACGTGGTGGGCGGGAAGGCGAGTCCACAGTCCCGCCGTCACCAGGACGAGGATGGATACCGCCGGCACGATGCGCCTCGATCCCAGTATCCAGAGCAGCGTCAGGCCGGAGGCCGAGAGGAGAAGGGCCAGAAGGAGCGTGCTTCCCTGTGAACCCAGGAGAGCCAGCAACACGAAACCCTGGATCAGGGATCCGGCGGTGGCTCCCGCCGTGTTGGACGCGTACAGGATACCCACACCCCGGCCGATGCTCTTGAGCCTCCGGTGGAAGAACATGTTCACGAGAGGGAAGGAGATGCCCATCAGAATCGCAGGAACCAGAATCAACAGGAGCGACGTCAGGAAATTGGCGACGTAGCCCGTGCCGAAATGGTCCAGCGTCACCGGATACAGAGCGTTATAGAGAGACCCGCGAACATCGACCTGCTGAAGCGCGCCGAGGAACAGCAGACCTCCCAGCGCCGCAAAGGCGAGGAGGATCTGGCTCACGGCGAACATGAAGAGGGGGCGCTCCTTCAACGATCGCAGGCTGGCGGCCAGCCACGCGCCGGCGACGATGCCGAGAAGAACCACCGTCAGCACTACGCTCAGCGCCCCCCGGAAATCGAGCAGGTAGGATCCGATCACGCGAAACCAGATCACCTCCAGCGCCATTCCGCAGAAACCCGAAACGGCGAAGGCCGCGGCCGTGCCGACGACCAGGCGATCCGTTCGGGGCTCGCGCATGTGCGAAACAGGTGCTTCTTCTTCGGGTATCTCTTCGGCCGGATCACGGCGGTGAAAGAACAAGAACGTGAGGCCGCCGATTCCCACGAGCACGTTGATCCCGGCCGCCAGAGCGCCGCTGGCGAGCACGCCCATGGACCGGATCAGAATGAAATCGGTTGCGAAACAGCCCAACGCCGCCCCGGCGGTGTTCAGCGCGTAGAGGAGTCCGATTCGGCTTCCGGCCGTATGAATGGACCGAGACACATACTTGCCGAGGAGCGCGAGGGTCCCGCCCATCAGAAACGCGGGCGGAAGCAGGAACCCGACGGAGACGAGAACTCTCAGGAGTGTCGTGGATGCCGCCAGGTGGTAGAAGGGGGACGGCGTGGGCTCGTACTCCGAGATCAGGACCGAAAGACCCTCAAGTTTCGGAATGCCCAGAACCAACAGCACACCCAGAACGCCGATCAGGACCTCGAAGACGGCGTACCATCCGAGAAGCCACCGGACGTCCCGGATCTTGGCGTCAGCAATTCGGCCCACGATGAGACCCCCGGCGCCGAGGCCCAGCATGAATACGGCGGCGGTGGTGGACGCGGCGTGGATGGTGTTTCCGAAGACATTGCCCAGTTGGCGCATCCAGATGACTTCATAGATCAGTCCGCTGATCCCGGACGCGAAGAACAGCAGGTAGGCGAGTCGGTGCGGGTACTTGGACAAGGATGACCCCGTGACGCGAGTGACGGCGATGGGTTGTCAAGCCGACCGATTATACTCGATTCCCGGAACCCCTACAAGGGGTGCGGTGGAAGACGATATGAGTTGCGCGCGATCGCCGGGTCCTGTAGCATCTAGGACCGCGACGGGAACCTACGATTACGGCCGAGGGTGGAACAACGGGCGGTCCGGAAACCTTCCGGGAGCCCGCCGTGTCCGGCGAGGGAGTGGCCGGACATGTTCTTGCGAAGCGCACTCCAGGGGTTGATGAACTATGAAGAAAGTCTGGGTTCCGATTCTGGTGGTGATTGTGGTGGTTGCCGTGATCGGCCTCCGCATGAGGCGTTCCGGAAGCGCGGAAGGACCGGCGGATTTTGCCACGGTGCAGGTAGAGAGAGGACCGATCGAGGTCCTGGTTTCGGCGTCCGGTGTTCTCGAACCTATCTACCAGGTGGACGTCAAATCCAAGGCCAGTGGGCTGATCGAGCGGATGCCTGTGGAGGAAGGGGATCGGGTGAGGGAAGGGGACCTTCTGGCGGACCTGGACCGAACGGAAGTCCAGACCCAGTATGACCAGGCCGCGGCAAACCTGGCCAGCGCCCGGGCCAATCTGAGATACCTCCAGACCCAGCTGAAGCGCCAGACGGAGCTCTACGACCAACATCTCATCTCCGATCTCGAAATGGACGAGACCAACCTCAATCTCGTTCAAGCGGAATCACAGAAGGTGGGGGCCGAGGCCGCTCTCACCTCGGCCAAGCAGAGATTGGATGACACGGTTGTGCGATCCCCGATCAACGGCGTGGTCCTCCTGAAATCCGTGGAGGCGGGACAGATTATCTCGTCCGGAATCAACTCCGTTTCAGGCGGGACGACCATTGCCGTTGTGGCGGACATGTCACAGATGCTGGTCAAGACCAGTGTGGACGAGGTGGACATCGGGAACGTGGAGGTGGGGCAGCAGGCCTCGGTGATTCCGGACGCGTTTCCCGACTGGGTAAGCACGGGCCAGGTGATCCGCATCGCACCCCAGGGCCTGGTGGAACAGAACGTGACGACATTCCAAGTGACGGTCCGGATTCCCAATCCCGATCTCAAACTGAAATCCGGAATGAACTGCTCGGTGGACCTGAGTGTGGCGGAGCGGGAGGATGCGCTACTGCTTCCCCTGGAAGCCGTCGGGACCTCCACGATGATTCCGAGATGGCAGGCGCTCATTCCCGATCTCCAGGTGCCCGGGCCGCCCGGTGGCGGAAAGAAGCCTCTCCCCAATGGGGGATCGCCGCGAGGTTCGGCCGGCCGACAACTGGTGATCGTGATGGACGAGGGCCGGCCCTCGGTTCGCCCGGTGAAGGTGGGATTGAACGACCTGGAGTGTGTGGAGATCGTCGAGGGGTTGGCCGAGGGAGACGAGGTCATCCTGGCGTCGCACTCCCGGGCCCTGGAAGCCCGGGCCGCATTCCAGGATCGCATGAGGGCCCGCTCCATGGGAGGTTTCCGGCGATCCAATTAGCGACCTGGCAACCGGGCGACAAGGCGAGGGGCCGACAAACCCCAGGCCGGTCTTGAGCCAAGGAATCACGGTGAGAGCCGAAGGGCTTTCGTCGCGAAGCACACGAAGATCACGAAGGATACTCAGGGGAGTGTGTTTTCGGGGCAACGCGGGCGTTGCCCCGAAATAGGAATCTGCGTAATCTGCGGAAGGCTCTTCTCGGGGACGTGCCATGAAGTGGCTTGAGTACATCCTGATTGCCCTGCAGGCGGTGCGGGATCACAAACTCCGCTCCGGGCTGACGGCGCTGGGAATCATCATCGGCGTCAGCGCGGTCATCACGATGATCTCCCTCGGGCAGGGAGCGAGCAAGGCCGTGAGCGAGAGCCTCCAATCCCTGGGTTCCAACCTTCTTGCCGTGCGCCCCGGCAGCATGGCGTTTCGCCACGTGCAGATGGGGGAGGGCGCCAGGCAGACCCTCAAGGTGGATGACGCCGTCGCGATCCTGGAGTCACCCTATGTTCTCGAATCCGTTCCCGAGTTCTCAGGAGGCGGGCAGTTGAAGGCCGGAAACGCCAACTGGTCCACGCGGATCATCGGGACCACTCCCGAATTGGCCGCCGTCCGGAATCTCGAAGTGTCCGACGGCCGGTTTTTCAGTCGCAGAGAGGATCTGTCGACGGCGCGCGTGTGCATCCTGGGGAAGACGGTGTACGACAATCTTTTCAGTACGGGCGGTAGGGCGGTCGACACATTTGTCCGCGTCCGAAATGTGAACTTCCGGGTTGTGGGTATCCTCAAGGAGAAGGGGTACGCGGGCTGGTGGAACCAGGATGATGTCGTCTATATCCCGCTCACGACCGCTCAGCGCCGACTTTTCGGAGCAGACCACGTGACGTCGATCAGTGTCCAGGTCCGGGACGCGGATCTGATCGACGACGCCATCCTCGACATCGAGCGCATTCTCCGAAAGAGGCACCAGCTGCGGCCCGATCAGGACAACGACTTCTACGTGCGGAGCTACGCGGACATTGCCCGGACGTTCCAGGAAGCAACGCAGACCTTCTCCTACCTGTTGATGTCTATCGCCCTGGTTTCCCTGGTGGTCGGTGGAATCGGCATCATGAACATCATGCTGGTGTCGGTGACGGAAAGGACCCGCGAGATCGGGCTCCGGAAAGCCATCGGCGCACGTGCGCGCGACATCCGCTGGCAGTTCCTGACCGAGGCGGTAAGCCTGTGCCTCCTTGGGGGTCTGCTGGGTGTCGCCGTGGGGATCGGGATTTCCCAGGTGCTGACGCGGGCCGCTCAGTGGAATCTCGAAGTGACGTGGGTTTCCATCGCCGTGAGCTTCGGGTTTTCCTTCTTCGTGGGGGTTGTGTTCGGATATCTTCCCGCGCAACGGGCCGCCCGGCTCAGGCCGATCGAGGCTTTGCGGCACGAATGAGGCGGGCCGCCCGGCTCAGGCCGATCGAGGCTTTGCGGCACGAGTGAGGCGGGCCGCCCGGCTCAGGCCGATCGAGGCTTTGCGGCACGAGGGGAAGGGCCGGCCGCGTCCTTTCCGGTTGCCCAATTCGTTCTATCGCTCCATTGCGCTGCCCGGATCATGCATGTCCCCCGTTCCGGCGTTCGTGCACCATCCACGCTAGAGCTTGTAACCGATTCTCCGCAAGAATTCCTTTCTCGCCCGAATGTCGTCTTCGTCCTCAACGCCCTTCGTCTTGAAGCCGTCGATGACGCCGAGAATCCCGCGGCCCTGCTCGGTCTCGGCGATGATGACCTGCGTTGGATTGGCCGTGGCGCAGAAGATGCGGCAGACCTCGGGGACCTGACTCACGGTTCTCAGCACATTGATGGGGAACGCGCCGTCGAGGAACAGGATGAACATGTGGCCGGCCGCGATCTCTTGAGCATTCCTCTTGGCCAGCTCGATCAACGTCTCATCCGTTCCGGTGAAACGCACGAGGCAGGGACCCGACGACTCGCAGAATGCCAAGCCGAACCGGATGCCCGGGACGGTGCCCACCAGCGCCTCGTGAACGTCCTCGACGGTCTTGATGAAATGGGATTGACCCAGGATGAAGTTCATCTCCTCGGGCTTGTCGATCTTCACGGTCGTAAGGTCCATGGATCCTACCTCCTGAGACGCTTTGGGGCCGCAGCCAGCATACGGACAGCCGCGGCGTCCTGTCAATGGAATCCGGCCCCGGAGAGCGTGAGGGAATCCCAACTTGACACTCCCCCGACCGTTTGCTAGCGTGCGTTTATTCCAACCTGGAATCCATACTGCGCTTTCCCGCGGGAGGATCCGCGGGTTTCTCTCAGACTGCCAAGGAGGCTCGGGAATGTTGGGGAGAGTCGGAGGTGTGTTGGTTGTGGGCGGGATGCTGCTGCTCGCCGGGCTGAGCTGTCTCGACGAGTCTCCGACTCGATCCGAGCCCTCCCCCGTGTTCTTCTCGCTCAGCCCGGGGGCCCAATGGACCTACGAGTATGTGATCGACGACAGCACTCGCGATTGGATGATTCGGGTGCGGGACGAGCGGGTCGTGGTCATGGGCGACACCTTCTGGGCCCTCGACTACTACAGCGACGGTGCCCTGACGCTCACCGACTACTTCGCGCAGGAGAGCGGGAGGCTCTACCTGGCCGGAGAGCGGTCGGTGGCCTGGGAAGATACGTTTGTCATGGTGTTGTCTCCTCCGCTGCTCTATACGCCCGCAAGTGGGGAACCGGGCGAAACGTGGTCTTCGGTCGGAGCGGTCACGAATCTCAAGATTACCCCCGCAACACCGGCCCCGGAGACCCTTGTGACCGAGGGCCACTTTGCTTTCACGGGACGGGTACTGGGAGAAGAGAGGGTGACCGTTCCGGCCTCGGAGGAGCCTCTCGATGCCCTCTGGATCGAGTATTATGGTGAAACGGACCCATGGTCGCCGCCCGAGATCCACAGCTATTTCTGGTATGCAGAGGATATCGGACCCGTTCAGACCGTTGATCTGATCTTTGGCGGTAGAACCGTCAATCGCCTGTCCGAATACGTGCAGGGAAAGTAGCCTCCCGTGACGATGCGGCCCGTTGGAATCCTCTTTCTGATTCACCTCATTGCGCCGATAGCGGCTCACGCCGTTCCCTACAACACGCCGACGATCGACGGCACGCTTGCCGTGTCCGATGCCGACTGGGACGCCGACGACCGGCAGGCAACCAACGCGGATGTGCCCGAATCTCCGGTGGGCGATCTCGAGGCGATCTGGCTGACGTGGGATGCCGACTCCCTCTACATCGGAATCGATGGGCTGGCGCTGGGGGGAGCGTCTGCCGGGCGCCTGGCTTTCGTTGTCGACGCCGACCTGGGGGCATCCACGGGCCGCGTGGACCTGGGAGACAAGTATCGTCTCGGCGGAGCCTCGATGGAGTGGTTGATTGCCGCACCGGGCTTCGGCGCGGATTTCGTCGGCATGATCCGGGGGGATCAGACCTCGGTGGCGCTGTCGAAGACGCCGGGCGATGCCAACGCCTCGACGGTTCCCTCGTCGGACTATCGACAGGCGACCTCTTCGGCCGTGACCGGAGACTCCCTCCAAATCGTGGAGCTGGCTCTTCCCTGGGCGCTCGTCTATCCGGACCACTCGGGCGGGGTTCTGCCGGGAGCGGAAATCGGACTGACGGCGGCTCTCCTCATCAATGAGGCCCGTCCGCCCCAGAAGCTGACCAACGATATCCTCCCGTCCGAGAGTGAGCAGGGGGCGGGATTTTTCTACGACTCGACGGCCGACACGCTCCGAACGGACACGGTGATTCAGATTGTCGTCGACGCCAACGCCGACGGGGTGCCCGATACCGAGAAGGGGGAGGGTTCCATCACCGGAACGATTGCCTTCGACGATATCGGGGGCGCGCCGTTCCCGGAAGTTGAAGTGACCGCGTACGAGCTGCCCGACGGAGTGGCGCCGTTTCGGCTTTCCCACTCGGACACATCCGACGCGTCCTACGAGCTTGCCGAGCTCGCCGAGGGGAATTCGTACCGCCTGGTGTTTTCGCACCCCTGGTACGAACCGGCCCCCGTGGATAGTGTTTTCATTCCGGTCGGGGATCCGGACGTGGTGCTCGATCCGATCGCGCTCACCGCCTACACGGGTTCGATTTCCGGAACCCTGCTTCCCCGGACCGTCACGGCGCGTGTCGTGGCCTACCGGGACGGTACAGCCGTGGACAGCGCCACGACCGATGGATCGACGGGTGCATTTCAGGTGGTTCATCTCAACACGGGCACCTATGACATCGACGCCGTGTCTCTAACGCCGTGCTACGTGGGTGCGTCGAAGGATTCGATCGATGTGGTGAACGGCGCGGATGCCCCGGTGGATACGCTCGTTCTCGTGCAGTACGGCTCCATCGGCGGTACGGTGACGCCCACCGACGCGCGAGTTAGACTGGAAGCGCTCCGGGGAGACAGCGTATACGCCTGGATTCAGACCTCCGGTGCGTATCGTCTCTCGTGTCTTCCGGCGGGGGACTACTCCGTCCGGGCGACGCCGGAGGACCCCGAGTACGCCGACGCGCAGGCGGACAGCATTCGAGTTACGGACGGCCAGGAGACCTCGGGTGTCGACTTCAATCTTCTCGGGGTTTCGACCTGGCGCTACTCGGCCGATCCGATCGGTGACGATCATGGGCCCGGGCAGCTGCTCGATCCGGCGGGCAATCTGGTTCTGGTCGACTGGGCGGGGAACTACGTCTATGCCAAAGACCGGTCCGAGGTCTCCCCCGGTCTGATTCCGAACCTGGAACCGGTCGAGGGCCTCTACTACGTGTACCCGACCAGCCTGGCGTTTCCGCCCAGGTCACACGATATCCAGAGTCTTGAAGTGAAGGACCGTGAGGCCGCCATCGAGTTCGTGGTGACCGTCGGCGCACTGCCCGATCCGGCCAACCCGGAACCGTATGACTACGCTCAATGGGTCGGCTTCCTGGAGGAAGACGCCGAGATTCTTCTCCAGCAAATCAGCATCTACATCGACGCCGGAGCCGGGGGCAGCATACGCGGACTTCCCTGGCGAGGCCACGACATCGCGGAATGGGACGCCTGGGAATATGCCGTCAGCATCAGTGGGTGGTGGAAGGGACTCATTCATTCCAACAATTCCAGTCTTCGGGAGAACTACACGGTCTACAAGACGGATCTCGATATCGATCTCCACGCGGATTTTGACACCCGGACGATCTCGGCCAAGGTTCCCAAATCGCTTCTCGGCAACCCGACCGAAGAGGAGTTCGATGAGTGGGACATTCTCGTGGTGCTCTGCGGCCACGATGGAGGCGATAGCGATGAGAATCTGGGCGCCATCCGGTGGGTCGAGGGCGGGTTCGATCCGGAGTGGCGGTTCCAGGGAGGACGGAGCGGAAGCGAGGGGACCTGGGACGGCAAGCAGGATCCCAACGTGATCGACATTCTTCCTCTTCCGGGCATGAGTCACGATCTCCCCGATACGCTGACGGGCGAGATGATGGATTACACGCGGCCACAGAACCGGGCCCGCATCGAGACCGATGAGTACCCGATACGTCTGGCTGCAAGCCGCTTCGAGGATCGCGAGGCACCGAGCATCGACTTCTCCCAGTACTACGCGTTCACCGGAGGAACACAGACGAATCCCGAGTGGGGTCTGTACTACTACTCGGAAGAGAGAGACGTGTTCATCATCGACGCGGGGGATACGGTTTCGGCCTACGGCGATCAGAGAGTTGCGCTGGTTTCCAATTCCCTTCAGGCCATCTTCGGCAAACCGATCTGGATCGACCGCCCGGGCTGGTACGACGTGAAAGTGCGCTCGGTGGGCTACGGCCAGCAGATGCGTCTCTACGTGTGGTCCGAGGGCGAGGAGGATTCCTCGGTGGAGGCCGCGGTGGACAGCCTGGACCGGTTGGTTCCGGCCGGAGGGAAATGGGTCGATGACGTATGGGGTTCGGTTCACCTCCAGCAGGGTTTGAACGCCTTCGTGTTCAGTCACGTGGGGGGCGTGGCCCAGGACATCTCCGACGGGATGACGCTCACGCCGACCGTTCCCGAGGGCGATCCCCCTCTGGACCTACAGATCGCGCGTCTGGCCAACACGGAACACATCACGATTCGAACCGGGATCGTGGACAATATGGGGTTCCGGGACTATGTGGACGCCTGGCTGATCTACCGAACGGCCGAGGGCGATACGCAGAGGGTGGCTCTCGGGCAGGAGGAAGGGACCGACGAGTGGCTGACGGACATCGAGGTGGGAGATCTGAACGAGCTCGTGTTCCACTTCGAGGCGAAAGACAACGCCGGCGTCCTCAATCCCGAGCCCAAGGTGGACAACTACTCGGCCTATCCGAGAATCCGTCCGGATCGCCCCCTCACGCCGTCGGTCCGGGATTCTCTCCTGGCCCTCGGTACGCAGGATTCGATTCTCTTTTTCTATCGTATCCCGATCGTGGAGATCGATCGCTTCGAGGCCGAGGAGGTCGGCTGGCTTCCCCGGAAGAAGATGTTCCGGTCGCCCGAAGGTTCAAAGGTGATCATCACCCAATCGGCCGTGCCGAAGGAGACCGGCGGGCTCAGGGTCTCGGTCACCGCCGTGTCGGAGGACTCCATTCCCGCGGCGTCCTTCACCGCGAACCCCGGGTCCCTGCGGTCCATCGGTGTGGCCCGAGACATGCGCGTATGGGATCTCGAGGACAACCCGATCACGGATTTCCAGACTCCGATTCAGATCTCCATCCACTACCAGCTGAAGCCCGAGCTGGAAGGACGGATCGCGGAAGATCATCTTGTTCTGTATCGATGGGAGCCGCAGACGTCCCGGTGGGTGTTCGTCGGCGGGCGCGTGAACCCGGATGCGAGAACGATCCTGGCCGACGTGCGGCATCTTGCGGAACGGTACGCCGTGTTCGAAGACCGGAGCCTCTCGCGCAACCGGGATGACTTCATCACGGGGATTACCTTCGAGCCCAATCCTTTCTCTCCCAACGGGGACGGGATCTACGACGAGCTCAGAATATCCTACTACCTGTGGTCAAACGCCACGATCACGATCGATATCTACGATATGAGCGGGCACGAGGTGAACAACTTTGTCTACGAGGACACGGGGTCTCCGGGCGAGGCGCTGGGACATGAATGGAACGGCAGAGACAAGAACGGAGAATGGGTTCCCTACGGCATCTATATCGTGCGGTTCCGGGCGGTGGACGAGAGCGAATTCCTGTATCGGTTCAACAAAGCCGTGGCGGTGATTCGGTAAAGAGGTGTGAGGGGATGAGAGGGATAGGACGTATGCGTCCTATAGGACCTGTACTGATGTTCCTGGCACTGCTGTGTCCTGCGCCCACGCACGCCGATTTCCGGGACATGGAGATCGGGGCCCGACCCCTGGCGCTGGGCGGCGCGTTCGTCTCGATCAGCGATGATGCCAACGGGGTCTACTGGAACCCGGCCGGACTCGCCTGGTCGACCCGCCCGGAGCTCCTGGGAATGGTGACCCGGGCCTACGGAATCGACGACCTCGGCATGTACTATCTGAGCGGAACCGGCCGGATCGGAAGGGTGGCCGTCGGGGGCGGCTGGATGCGGCTCGGGATCACGGATGTCTACAATGAGGACACTTTCTCGTTTTCCGGAGCGATGGGCTGGAAGTCCTTCTCGGCCGGGGCGACGCTGAAGTTCCTGCGGGTCGATGCGCCGGGATACGAAGCCTACAATGATCCCGGCTACCTGGGGGCCCAGATGGAGCCCACGGTCGACGTGGGAATTCAGTGGCGGCCCCTGAAGAACCTGTCCTTCGGCTGCGCCGCCTACAATCTGACCCGGCCGGAGATCAAGATGATCGATACGACCGTGGACGCGGATCCGGTTCCCCGGGATATTCGAGGCGGCTTCTCCTTCGTTGTCCGGGAGGTCTGGCTGCTGAGTCTGGACGTCGTGAAGCGGGATACCGACGAATCCGCATACACGCTGCACGCCGGAACGGAGCTTTGGTTCTACGATGCGTTCGCACTTCGGGCCGGGGTGGATCGGGGGCGGATCACCATGGGGGCCGCCATCGACGCCGGGCGCTGGCAACTGGACGGAGTCGTGTCGGCCCATCGCATCATGGGCAACACGTACCGGCTGGCGCTGACGCTGAGGAAATAGCGAATGGGCGAATGGGCGAAAGGGCGAAAGGGCGTGAAAGGCCGACTCCCCGGGCCGCAGATTGGACAGATTTTACAGGCAGGATGGTCCGTGATGTCTTCGTCCCATGTTCCGGGCTTGGTCTCCATCGTCATCGCCGGTTGCCTTTCGTCGCTTGTGATCGCGACCGGCACGGCCGATGCCCGGGTGCGTCTTGAGGGCTACTACGAAACCGAGGCCGTGGCCGAGAGTAACAACAGCCTGCAGCAGGGGGATCGCTGGGTATTCAATCCCATGAAGCACCTCTATGAATTCAAGGTCGGCGCCGACCCCCACCGCAATATCGATCTGTGGACCAAGTTCAACTCGGACAACAACAACATCGATCGCAATCTTCACGTGCGCCGCTTCTGGATCATCGAAGGGCATCTGAGGGCCCACGGGGAGGGTTGGGAAGCGTTTGCCTTCACAAAGGAAGACCGCTACTGGATGGCCAACGTGCTCTCGCATTTCTTCACGTGGGCGGACGGGAGCCGCCTGCGGACCGGCGACAACATGGGCATCCGGCTGGACGGTTGGAGTGGAAACGGGCTGCATACGACGTTCATCTACAGTGATTTCACCGGGACCCAGGAACCGGCGGAGGACGCGAAGATCCTGAAAGTGGACCGGTACTGGGAAAAGCAGAAACTCTTCGTCGCCGGCTACTGGTTGCGGAAGGACTGGAACGGCCGCTCGTCGGACGGAGAGGTTCTGTACGACGATGATGACTACAACCAGGTACTCGGATTGGACATGCGCTGGAACCGCGGGTTTGAGTGGGCTATGCAGCTGGGCCATTCGACCGTCCCCAGCCAGCGGATCTATGGAGTGAACGACAATGCCTGGGCCTTCGCCACCGAGATACGAAATCTCCTGGTGGGTCCCTTCCAGCTGGTGCTCTCGCACCGGAACTACGGAAAAGAGTTCTTCGACTACCTTTCGGGGGCGCTGGACGCCGGCGGTCAGCAGGGCCGGCGCTACTACAACGGCGAGATCCTGTACGGGTTTCCGCTGCGCGCAGTGACGACGAAGCTCCGGTACGAACACTACGACCAGGACCCCATCGGGACCGTTCGCGAGCAATCCGTGGATCAGGTGTACACCGAGTTCTACGTGGAGTTTGTCCACGGGTTCGCCTCCCGCGTCTACTACGAGAAGACGGACAACCTTGACGGGCGATGGAAACATCTCTTCGGAGAGATGTCCGTGGAGAACTTCCTGGCCAAACTGAAAGCCCAGTTCAAGATTCGCAACCTCGGTACCAAGTACGAGGAGATTGTCTACGGAATCGATCTCGGATTCAAACTCAGCGATAGATTCAAGGCGAATCTCAGGGCGCTCACGAGCGATGATCGCAGGTCGGTCCTCGCCCGGCAGTCGCTCTGGGCGCAGGCCATTTATCACGTGGGCGATCAGATGGAGCTCACGTTTGACTACGGGCCCTCGTGGCACGGGGACAACGACCTCACGAACGACGGGGATTTCGCCGGCAATTCGTCGGCGGACGTCACTCACCGCTTCTCGCTGAGGATGAAAGCCTGGTGGTAGTCCGGTCCGCCGTGCGGAACGAGAAAGGGACGCAATGATGCGCAGACAAACGCTGAGGATGCCGGGTATCCTCCTGGGATGCATTCTGATTCCCGCTCTGGGAGCCGCCGTGGAGGTGACCTTTCGGGTCACGGTGCCCGGGAACACCCCGGCGGGCGAGAGCGTGTTCGTCGTCGGGAACCTTCCCGGGCTGGGAGAATGGAATCCGGGCGCCCTGAAGATGACGACCGTCGAATCCGGCGTGTGGGACATCACGATCGATCTGCCCGAGAGGGCGGCGATCGAGTACAAATACACGCGGGGCGACTGGTCGAATGTCGAGAAGGCGACGGACGGCTCCGAGATGGACAACCGGACCGCCGTTGTCTCGAAGAGCCTTGTCCTCAAGGACAAGGTTGCCGGGTGGGCCGACGTGGCGCCCGCGGCCCCGGAGCGAAAGACCGAGCCGGCGGCGATTCCCGGGGACGCCTTTGTCACCTTCCGCGTCACGGTACCCGACAACACACCCGAGGGGGAACCGATCTACATCTCGGGGGACGTTCCTGATCTGGGCGCGTGGGACGGAGGGTTCATCGAGATGACCCAGGTCGAGCCCAACGTCTGGGAGGCCGAGGTCGAATTCTCGGTTCCCGGCCCGGTGGAGTACAAATACACACGGGGCGACTGGGGTACGGTGCAGAAGAAGACCGATGGAAGCGAGGCGGACAACAACAAGGCGAACGCCGTGTCCGGCATGGTGACGGACGACCGGATCCTGGCATGGGCCGACGTCCCTGCGGAGGCCGGGGGGGAAGGGGTGACGCTTCTCTCGAACACGGCGATGAGTTCCAAGGTCATGGCGAACGGCCGCTACGTCAGCAAGTACGTGAGCGAGAAGGAACCCGACGACCGGTACCGCCTGAACCGGCCGTCGCACGACATTCGGCTGGATTTCCTCGCCACGGCGGGTCCGACCGTTTCGGTTTGGGCGCGGGCCAGCTTCTATACCGGTGAGCATTTCCATTTCTCTTTCGATTTCGACCGCGCCCGGGCGCACATCCACCCCGAAGAATTCGACCTCATGGCCTTCTACAACGAAGAGATTGTGGGGTTCGATGATCCCTTCCGTCTCGTAGGGCACGGGGATCTGCGGAGCACTCTGGAGAACGATGACATTCCCTTCGGCCGGGGGGCCGCGGGCGCGCGAATGGAGTTCCGGCGTCTGGGCATGGACTTCGCCGCGATGGTAGCCAACGTGCACGACTTCGACGTTCGAAACAACCTGGACACGTACGATGAGATTGGCACGGACTGGCTGGCGGGACGAGTCACTCGTCCCCTCGGCTCGCTCGATCTGGGGATCACGGGCCGCAGGATTCGCACGGCCAACTGGGCCAGCGTCTATGAGACGGAGCCGCCGACGCCTCCTGCGGATATGAACGTCCAGGACTACAGCAACGAGTTCTTCGAGCTGAACGAGACCGATGATGTCCTCGCCTTGGATCTTACGAACCAAGGGCTGGGCGGGATATTGGACGTGGCCCTCGGCGCCGGGTACCAGAAGTGGAGCTCGGCCTGGGTGGTGGGCAATGCTCGGGAAAGGGTGTATCTGGGGAGCAACGTTAAGGTGGATGACGAGATCGGAAGTGCTTCGGGATACCTTGGGCTCTTCGAGACCGCTCTCCATCTTCGGGAGAACCTGAAGATTGACTTCCGTTTCCAGAGGAACTTCCTGGATTCCCCCGGCGAGGGCGCTTCGTATATCTCCTGGGTGCTCAAACACAAGGACGAGGCCAACCAGCACATCTTCCCCGTTGCAGTTCCCGGCCACGAGCGGGAAATCGATCGCGCGGAAGGAGGATTCCACTGGAGCGGGAGCCGAATGGGTCTCGGTATTTCGGTTTCAAGGATCGACGACAACCGGCGGGACTATCTCGTCTCGAGTGACCGCCACGCTACGGAGACCCGCGTTCTTCCGGAGATCCTGCTCCGCCTGGGAGAACGGCTGGAAACGCGCTTCCGCTATCTCTATGAGCGCGGCACCCGGTTCGGCTTGAACTCGGGGATGGGAATTTCCTACGCCGAGCAGGAGTGGGAATCGGGATACCGGTTCCGGTTCGCCTCGGAGACCGAGAAGGGGGACACGCGGGTCTTTGCCGTCAATGCACGCTGCAGGCTCTCGAGGAGATGGTTCTGGGATCTGGACTACCAGCACTGGAACCTGTGGCGGGATTACGGCAACGACCGGACCGTAGAGGTGGACGGGACGTACGGTTTGTTGTTCACCGGGGTTTCCTATGAACCTCGAGACGGGGTCCAGATCCAGCTGGCGATCGGGGTCGATCCGGTCGACGACGAGGACGACCGGCTGTCGGGGCGCGAGATCTTCATGCGCCGGGAACTGGGGCTCTGGCAATACTCCGACGACGATGAGGATGGAATTCGGAACTATCGGGATCGCGTGGAATGGGCGGACGACACGCCCCATTTCGCGTCGGGGCCCGACATCGGGGATCTGATGGATTTCCTGAGCGAGACGAAGCAGATCCTCATCAAGGCCAAAGTAGAGTTCTAGAGGAAACAAGGGCGGGGCTTTCCCTGGGTGCTCTCATACGCTGCTGTCCCGGGACGCTCACACTGTGGGGTGATGGTGGTGTTCAGGAAACTCGATGTTTCGATGCGCCTGGTGGTGTTGATTCTGCTGCTCGCGTGTACGGCCGGCTGCGGCATCACGCATGCGATTCGGCCGAGAGTGAAATCGCCGGTGGAAACGGAGGAAGGGGTTCTCTTCCGCCACTACGCGCCGTCGGCGATCCGGATGAACCTGGCCGGCGATTTCAACCAATGGTGCGATACGGCCAACGGTCGCCCCATCGACGTGAAGATGGATCCGATGCAGATGGATGAGAAGGGAATCTGGTGGATCATCAAGCCCCTCGAGCCGGGGACCTATCAGTACAAGTACATCGTCGACGGTGGAATCTGGCAGCACGACACGAACAATCTCAATACCATGCCCGACGGGTACGGGGGATCGAACTCCGTGGTCACGGTGAAAAAACGGGCGAAAGTCCTGACGGAAACAGGCGCCGGGGAGTAGAGAATGAAGGCCGAAACCACGAATGGGCGAATGGGCGAATGGGCGAATGGGCGACACACCCTGTTCGTCCCGAGTGCCGCGACGATGCTTAGCGCGGGACTTGTGATCTTGTTCGCGTTAGCGATGCTGGTGATTCCCGGTTCTGCCGGGGCGAAGGTGAAGGTGTTGCTCGAGGTTGAGGACCCGGCGGGGGACGACCTCGGCGACGGCGATTACGCGTATCCCACGGACGCCGCCTTCGGCGACGGCGGTGAGGCGGACCTGACCCGTTTCAGAATCGAGCGGGAAGACAAGACGGTCCGATTCACGCTGACCTTCCGGGATCTTGTGGATCCGTGGAACGTGGGTAACCGCCTGACGTTTGCGGCAATCGCCATCGACTCGAAGAAAGGCGGGCTGGAGGAACTGGCGCACAATGCCTTCGCCCGGCTGGCGGCGCCGGCCGAGTACGTCATCTACTACGGCGGCGAAACGGTGGAACTCACCGACGCGGAGGGCAACGTGCTGGACGTGGAGATCGTGAGCCGCGTCGATATGGAGACAAACGCGCTTGTTCTCGAGGTGCGTTGTTGCGATATCGGGGGCAAACCCGGCAAGAAATGGAAGTATACCGTGGCCGCCGGGCTTCAGGACGACTACGGCGGAGGGGGAATCGGGGATTTCCGACTGGTCAACGCGGAGGCGGGGCAGTGGCGGGGCGGGGGGGGCGACGATCTGGCCATCAATCCCAACGTCTACGACGTCCTCATGCCCAAGAAGACGAAGGATCTCAGGAAAATCGGGAAGGACCTCGAAAGCCAGTCGGACGTGCTGGCCAACTACAGCCTGGAGGAGAACCGCCTGGCCGTCCTTCCGTACGTGAAACGATAATGCTGTGAATGGGCGATCGGGCGAAAGGGCGAAAGGGCGAGTGGGCGAGTGGGCGACGAGACGGGGCTGCCGCCCGTAGAGTGCCTGCTGACCGTAAGTGGGTGTCCGGTATTCTGGTGATTCGAGATGGGGGAGAGGGAGTGACGGGAGATGGGAGGAGATGTCCGGTCCCATAAGCAGTTGCATGTGTTCCAGGCTGCAATGGATTTGGCAATGGAGGTCTTTGAAACCACCAAGCACTTTCCGGCGGAGGAACGGTACTCTCTCATAGATCAGTTTCGACGCTCGTCACGGTCCGTTTGTACAAACATCAGTGAGGCATGGAGAAAAAGGCGCTACCGGGCAGCTTTTGTGAGCAAGCTGAGTGATGCGGAAACGGAAGCCTGCGAGAGTCAAGTCTGGATAGAGCTGGCGAGGCGCTGCGGATATCTGCCTGACGCAACTGCCTCACAGTTGGACGATCGGTGCGATCACATCATTGCCCGGATCGTCAGGATGATCGACCGGCCTGAAAAGTGGACCTTCCAGAAGCCATGATGAGCTTCTTTCGGTTTTACCCGTTTGCCCATTCGCCCAGGGTGATGGGGGTTCGTGCGAAGTTGCGCCCATTCGCCCATTCGCCCTTTCGCAAAACGGCGCCTCTGATTCACTGATCCGGACGGTGGCATGCAAACATCTCTTCGCAAAGCCGCTGAAGTCCTGCCCTTCGTGGCGCCGTTTCTCATCATCTTCCTCGGTTTCATCGCGTTCCCGGTCTTTTACTCCATCTTCCTCAGTACCCATAAGGTCACGAGTCTGTATGACGTCTTCGGCGGATTGAAGTTCGTCGGGTTGGGGAATTTCTTCCGCCTGTTCCAGGATCGAGTGTTCTGGTGGTCTCTCCTGATGACGTTATACTACGGCGCCCTCTCCATTCCCGCCGGAATCGCCGTGTCTTTGGCCTTGGCGCTGTTGCTTCGCCGGGGGTTGAAAGCGCTTTCGTTCTTCCGCGCCCTTTTCTTTATGCCCTACGTTCTGGACCTCCTGGTGGTGTCCATCGTCTGGACGCTCATCTATGCGCCTCACTTCGGCGTGCTGGTCCGGCTGTTTGAATTCCTCGGGGTTCATACCTTCACGCAGCAGGGGTTTCTGGGCAGGGCGACGACCGCCATGCCGGCCGTGGTGCTGGTCAACGTGCTCAAGGGATCGGGTTTCGGAATGATTCTGTATCTGGCGGCCATTCACAGTATTCCCGATTCGGTGTTCGAGGCGGCCGATCTCGACGGCGCGGGGTGGTGGGACAAACTCCGGCACATCACGCTTCCTCTTCTCAAACCGATCACGTTCTTTCTGGCCGTGGTGGGAACGATCGGGGCGCTCAACGCGTTCGTGGAAGTCTACGCGATGACCGAAGGCGGGCCGAACGTGGATATCGGCGGGAAGGCGCTGGGCGCGACCTGGGTGACGGGGTATTACCTCTACCGGACCTTCTACGTGGATCTCCGTTTGGGGTACGCCGCAGCCATGTCCATCGTTCTTCTGGTCGTGTGCATATTGATCTCGCTGGGGTACCGGAGATTCCTCGGCGCGAGGGATGAGGGATGAAATCACTCAAGCGGGTGGGACTCTACGCGGGATTGGTGCTTGCCGCCGTCGTGGTCATGTTTCCGTTCGCCTGGATGATTTCCACGGCCTTCAAGCTGCCACAGAACGCTTTCGACCTCCAGCTCATCCCGCGGCCGGCAACGCTGGCAAACTTCGCCCGGGTGATCTTCGAGTATGGGTTCGGCCGGTATTTCCTCAACAGCCTGATCGTGGCCGGCTCGGCGGCGCTGGTGACTACCTTTTTTGCTTCCCTGGCCGCCTACGCGTTCGCGAAGAAGCGGTTTCCTCTCAAGAATGTTCTCTACGCCGTCTTCTTGGCTTCGATGATGGTGCCCGGATTGATGTACGTGGTGCCCCAGTTCGCAATCGTGAGCCAGCTGGGCTGGATGAACACCTACAAGGCGATGGTGATTCCCCATCTGGCCAACGTCTTCGGGTTGTTCCTGATGAGGCAGTACCTGGCCGGCATTCCGGATGATCTCCTCGACGCCGCGCACATCGACGGGGCGTCCGAGGCGCGGATCTTCTTCAGCCTGATCCTTCCGCTCTCGAGTCCCGTCGTGGCCACGCTGTTTCTCCTCACCTTCCAGTTCCACTGGAACAACTTCCTGTGGCAGCTGATCGTGACCAACGACTCATCGCTCTACACGGTGCCCGTCGGCCT
>CAZSXU010000017.1:0-89853 GCA_964610505.1 uncultured bacterium
CGATCCCCCCCTTGACAGAAGCCTCGGCCTGAGCTAGATTGGATTCGGGTTCGAACACAGACCCCTGTGAGGGGAGATGGACGTGGCGAGTTCAACGATTCCAACGGAGGACCGGAGCGGGATGGCGGAAACGGATCCGAAACGACTGTACAGATCGGAAAAGGACAGGAAAATCGCCGGGATCTGTGGAGGATTGGCGGAGTACTTCGCCGTGGATCCCGTGATGGTGCGGCTCGGGACGGTGCTCCTGGCCGTGGTTTCGGGGTTTTTCCCGATTCTCATCGCCTACCTGGTGGCGATCCTCATCGTCCCCCTGGAGCCCTCGGGCCCTTCATCATGACGAGAGCACGCACTAGAAAGCCCTCTCGCTGCCCAGGGCAAGCGCATATTCGGTCACGATCCGGCCTTCCATCACGTGTTCGCTGAAGATCCGCTTCGCCTTCTCCGGAGTCAGATCGGCATACTTCACGGGAGCCTGTCCGACGAGTTCGACGGTCGCCATGGGTTCGCGGCTGCAGAGCCCGGCGCAACCCGACGTGGAGAGAATCACGTCCGTCACCTTCCGGGATTCGATCTCCTTCAGGAAAGCGTCCATGATCCCGCGCGCGCCCGAGGCGATTCCGCAGGTTCCCATGTGAACGGTGACCCGGGCACGACCCTCACCCTGCCGCAACGCCACCATCGCCCGAGCTTCGTCCCGAACCTTTGCCAGATCGCCCAATTTCAGTTTCGCCACAGACTCACCTCGTTTCACAATCAGGTCTCGTTTCGCTGCTCCCCCGGCCCCCGGGACTGGAACACACAGTCTTCAACGCGCCCGGTGCCCCGGACCACATCTCCGGCCAGTGCCCAGCAATCCGGGGCGCCGCAAGCACCGCAGTTCCTTCCGGGCAGAAGCCCTGCGATCCGCTCCCGCTCCTGGACTTTCCCGATGGCTACCGAGGGAACATCATCCAGAGGCGGCATCGGCATCGGTTCAATGCGTTTCTCGAAATCAAAGCTGTGCTGTTCGTAGAGCATTCGGACTTCGGCCTCGTCCACGGCGCTCGACATCCCGTAGGACCGCGTCAGGCGGAGAATGTTATTCTTCGCCAGCCACCGGCTCTCGACCGTGAGCGGCCCTCCGATGCACCCGTCGGGGCACATCTGGCACTCCAGATAGCGGATGTTCTGAAGCCGGCCCGCCTCCGCCTCCTCCAGGACGCGAATGGTTTCCTGTACCCCGCTCACCGCCAGACAGTCCTGCAAACCCAGAGCCGCCGCCTCTCCGCCGCTCACCGCCAGGCCGATTCCCACGCCGCAGGCCCGGAAGGGTTCACTCTCTCCTGGATGTTGGACCGATTTTCGAAGGTCCGCGTAGACCTCGGAGATCGGAATCGCGCCGTCCAGGTAAGACTTCTCCCTCGTCATGGGGTTGTTGATCGAGATCATCTTTGCGGAACAGGGCGTAATGTGGATCACCCCGATCTTTTCCTTCTCCAGTCCCGTCCGCTTCCGGACGTCCGTTTTGATCAGTCGCGCCGCGATCTCCCGAGGGGGGTCGATGGGCATGATTCTCTCGGCCAACGTGGGGAACAACAGCTGCACCAGACGGGTCACGGCCGGACAGACGGAGGAGATGACGGGCCCCGGCTCCGCATGTTCCCGAAGGTATTCGCGAAGCGCAACGACCGTGATCTCGCAGGCCCATGCCTTGTCGTACGCCTCATCGAACCCGAAATCCCTCAGCCCCCCGAGAACCTGAGTCGGAAGAACCGCCTTGCCGAACTGACCGTAGAGTACCGGAGAGGGAAGCGCCACCGTGTACTTGAAGTTCTCCAGGTCCGCCAGGGAAGTCGTAAGAGGGACGATCGCATGCTGGGGGCATACGCGCATGCACTCGCCGCAATCGATGCAGCGTTCGCTCAACGCATGCGCCTTCCCGCCCCGGACGCGAATCGCCTGCGTCGGGCAGGCCCGCATGCAGGCCACACAGCCCACGCATTTCTCTTCATCGATGCGGAAAGAATGGACGAAGGATCCGTCGCCCGCCGGCGGCCAACGGGAAACCTCATGCCGCCCGCGGTCGTCTGCCTCGAGGGACGTTTCGGTGGTTCCGAGCAAGCCTTGCCGGGAGAGCCTCCCACTGGACACAAACATCGAGTGTTCGGTCGCCAGAATGGGAATTCGCTTCTCCGCCGCCAGGGCCAGGACTTCCTCGGAAGGTTGCTTGCCCCTCACGAACACAACGCACCGGATCTCGGCGACCTCCGCCGTCCGAATGGCCTGCGCGTACGCCAGACCCGTCAGCAGAAGCCCGCCCGGGTGGCAGAAAGCCAGGACGTCGCTCATGAGGTCCGAGGCCTTCACGACCTGAACGTCCAGGTCCAGGTGCTCCTCACCGACCAGGACTTCGGCCTCCAGAATGTCGCGAATCTCCCTGAGGCGCATCGGTCACATCCCCGGAGGCACCGAGCGTCGTGAACTCTGTAGCTAGGAGAAGGCGAAGTAGCTGTCAACGAAGGAACGCAGCTCGGCCCGAATATCGGTGAATTCCACCAGATGCCGCTTGCACCCTCGTCGAGAGCAAATCTGGACGATGCCTCCTTCGGCAAAACCGAAGGGCACCATCGGTGCGTCACACAGCTCGCAGCTTCGCGTGCTCTTGAGTTCTTCCCCGCACTCCGGGCAGAAAAACGCGGTCATGTCCCCCTCTGCAACAACATCATGCTGGAATTCCACGTTGTAACTGCCGTACAGGGAGCTCAACCAGATCTTCCCCTTCCGTCCCGCCACCTCTCCCAGAACACAGATACTCGGGTTCCCATCGATTTCCCGGGAATCATCCATCAGGCTCTTTCCGCAAACGGGGCATTTGATCCTGAGCTCGACCATTCGTCCTGCCCTCCACTGCCGCTCGCCCGTGGGTTTCCGGGATCCACTCGGATTCGGCTCTCCGTCGAGTGTATGTCTCGCCTCGAGGGAGGGTCAAGCGGAAACCCGCCCGGGCCAGCAGGCATAAAGAAATGCCGCTGATCTAGACAGCGGCATTTCAACCCCAAACCTTCAATGGAAAACAGGAGACCTTCCGTCGGCGCGTTACACGCCGAACCAGAACGCCAGCAGCAGCGCCGCGCAGACACCTACGCTGGCCAGGGGCCTTGCCAGAACGACGGACTGAATCCGCTCCGAAACCGACCGGCTCAACCGGTACATTGCGGGCACCAGGACCACACCGACGGCTCCGACGGCCGCGCCGCTAAGTACGTGCCCCATGACCTTCGTCGGCATGCCCGCCCAGAAAGGATCCCGCACACCAAAGGCCATGAGCAGGGCGAAGATGGAGAACCCGAGGATCCCCGTGCCGGCGCCCAACAGGGCCTGCGGCGCCCTCGCCTTCATTCTCTCGACGCCGATCCCGCTGGCCATGATCTCGAAAACCCCGCCGAGACAGAGCATCGCGCCCAGATGGCATCCGTAGAACCCAACGTTGAGCCACCGGTACCCCAGAGCAACGGCCACCAGCAACAGGGAACTGCCCCGCACCGGCACCAGAAACCGAGCAAGGGACAGGATGGCCAGTCCGGCCACGCTCAGCAGGATTGAAGAATACGCAACTTCCTGTGCGTAGAGATACGCTCCACCCACCGCCTCGGAGATTCCCCAGATCGATCCGGCCAGCAGAACGATCAGCAAGTGCCTAACCCTAGTCACGATCGCCCCTCCTTCACTTGACGTTGGCACCCCGGTCCAGCCGGGATGCGCATCCATCGCCGCGGCGTCCCGTCGTCATTCGACACACAGTTCGAATTTTGCAGAGGTCACTCTAGCATTTCCCCCGTCCCACGTCAAGCCTCGAGTATGCGATCGCCCGGCGGCGAGCGACGGGGCGCCGTGCCCGCCGGGCCACACGGCGAGGCACGGGAAGGTCGTGTTCCCAGATTGAGTTTGCCTCCCGACAGGGCGCTCCGTATACTGTGGCCGACCGCCCAGATGTGCGAGCGAGTCTTCAAAGGGATCCGGATGAGCGAGAACATACCCTTTTGGCTTCGGCTGGTCCACCGTGCCGACGGACTGTTCCTTCGTGCCGTTCAGGCAGGGATCCGGTTCTTCCGGCACCTGTTCTACTTCTCCGTGCTCGGAGACCGCGGTCTCCAGTTCGTCACCGACCTCCATTATGGCGGCCACGCCTCCTACGACAGCGACGCCCACAATCGGCGCGGGTTGTTCCCCTGGGAAGCGGAAGCGCTGGAGAAGTACTTCGGCAATGGGAAGCGGTTCCTTGTCACCAGCTGCGGGGGAGGTAGAGAAGTCCTGGCTCTGGCAGAGCGGGGATGTGAGGTCGTGGGCACCGAGTGCCATCGGGGGCTCTGCCGGATGGCGGAGCGAATCTGCGAGACCCTCGGCAACGCCGAAATCCACTGCTTGCCTCCCGAGGAAATCCCGCATACATCCGTTCCCTTCGACGGCGTGATCGTCGGCTGGGGAGGATACACGCACCTGGCCCCGCGTTCGCGCAGGGTTGCCTATCTCAGGAAGATACGGGACATCACCCGGCCCGGGGGTTCGGTACTCGTATCCTATCTCGAGAAACCTCGCGCCGGGGACCGGTCCATTGAATGGCCTCGCATGATCGCCAACATTCTCCGGCGTCTCACGTTCCGGCGCCAACTCGAACCTGGAGACACGATTTCCATCGTCGGGTACTCCCACCGGTTCGCGCCTTCCGAGGCCGCCAACGAGGCTCGGGAGGCGGGCCTTGAGGTGATCTGGGAATCCGCCGCGCCCCACATGTCCGTCGGCCCGTACCCTCACCTCGTGGCCCGCCGGCAGATCGAGCCCGGCTCTTCGTGAGTCCGTGCTCTCTTCAACCACTTTCCCGATATACCGTCTTGCTCGCGACAAACAGAAACAGCCGGCCATGGGAAATCGGCAAGAGAGTGAAGTTCGCCCCGAGAGTCGAAAGTGGAGAGTGAACCGGTGAATAAACACAAGCCTGGGTGATTCGAGAATCACCCAGGCGAAAACGAAGCGCGGGAAGAACCCTGCGGTGGCCACCTTGTCGGCAGCCGCCGGAACCGGGTTGGTGGTCAGGCAGCCCCCCTGGCAGGCGCACTTGATTCAGAAAAACCGTTCAAACACTCACTGCCCTGAAGGCCCTCGGTAGATCCCAGCAGCAACCAACCGGGTCCGCCCCGCGCCGGTATTCTCGATGGATGTCTCCAGGGCTCGCGGAAAGCAAAGAAACCGATTTCCACACCCGCGAAGAGGGGCGGAAACCGGCCTTCACAACCCGGTTCACTCAAAGGAACCCCGGAGGGTCACAAACCGGGGATCCTCCGTTCCACCACCTCAGCCAAACCACGAGCCTTGGATGGTCGCGCTGCCGGGCAGGTCTTCTGACTCACGGATCAACCTACTCCCCACGCCTTCCCGGGAAAATCCCAGTGGCCTGTGTGGGTTTCGTCCCCGTTCACAGCGGCGGGTCCGCAACGGCTTCCAACCGTTTTCCCTGCTTTCCCTTGCGGGAATCCCGACAGCGTTGTTCTGGGTCCGTACATCTCGGACGCGCACCGTTCACGCGTCCAGCTAACCAACGCGAATATACCAAAGGAGGCCGACATTGTCAAGAGTCCTTTGGGCTCCGGGTGCCGACCGGTCTCGGGCGCCGACCGGGCTCGGGCGCCCATCAAGAGGGGAGGACAACCCCCGACGGTCGGTTCGGGGATCCTCGCCCCCTTCTCCCGGACCTTGACGAACCTAGTCCTCGATATTGATTGCCTCGACGGGACAGTCTTCCGCGGCGCCGCGCGCGCAGTCGGCCTGATCCTCGGGAACCTCGTCCACCTTTGCTTTCGCCACGTCGTCGGCCATTTCAAAAACGTCCGGGCAATTCTCCACGCACAGTTCGCAGCCGGTGCACAGTTCCGTATCCACGCTCACTCTCATTCCTCGTCCTCCTTCCGTTGGGGGATGATTCGACGTCTGAGTTTCGTCTGGCTCTAAACGCCCGCGTATTGAGTTTCCTCTGGACAAGGCGCCGTCGCTCTTTGCGCCTCACGTTCTATGCCCCAAATCGGGACTATCGTCAAGCAAAAAATGAGGTTCCGGGGGCCGTTGCATGAATTATCTTCGCGGTCCAGGAGTCCGGGCCCGAATCAGCGTGTCCTCCGTGTTCGTTCTTTGGTCAGACGATCGGCCACTCGGACCGGCCGTCTGGCTTCTCTGGTCAGACGATCGGCCATCCGCACCGGTTCCGGAATCCGATAGCGGGGGGACACCGCCAGAACGAACTGCAGTGCCGTGTCCAGATCGATCTTGTGACCCACGGAGATGTATACGGGGCGGACGCCCGTTCTCGTCCTGAGCACGGCCCCCACAACCTCACCGTCCGGAGCCCGAAGGGGTCGAGAGGAACCCTTGGATCTCGGCACCGGATCGTGATCGCCGAAGAGCCGTGACTTCGCGCATCCGATGGACGGTTTGTTCAGGAGGAGACCCGCGTGGGAGGCCAAGCCCAGACGCCGGGGATGGGCCATCCCCTGGCCATCGAAGAGGATCAGGTCCGGCTCGCATGCCAGGGATTCAAATGCATCCAGGAGCACCGGGACTTCGCGAAAGGACAGGAATCCGGGGACATAGGGCATCGGGCACGGCCCTTCCGCGATAGCCGTCTCCAGAAGGACCAGATCCGGATAGGACAGCACCACAACGGCGGCCAGGGCTCGGGCGCGGCACGGGAAGGAGACATCGGCCCCGGCGATACGTCTCACGGGTCGCCCGGGCCATGAGGGGGAGACTCGGCGGCTGAGCCGTTCCTGAATCTTCCGGGCGGCGGTAATGTCCACCCGCCACGGATGAAGAATACGCGCTTTCACGAGATATCTCCGGCCCGAGCGGGAACCTCTCCTCGGGATGCGGGTTCAACAGGTCGGACTGCCCGAGCAGCAGAGAGACACCATCCGAAACCGGGGGCGCTCCAGCCAATCTCGTTTGCGGCCCGCTTCCTAGACCCGGCGGGCCGGATCAACCACGGGGCAGGGTTCTTCGCTGGGGAAGAGAACCCTGCCCCGATCGCGTTTCGCAGAGTCCTCCGGGATGAACCCGAAGCCCGTGCCCGTCACTCCTGCCCGGTCACTCTACTTCAGGCCGGCGGGAATCGCAAGTGTCCGGGCGCCGGCGCTTCCTCTTGAATCCGAGATCTTCCCATGGTAGCCTAGGCACGCGAACATCCGAATCGACGTGCCATGCATGCGGGGAGAGCAGAATGCGGAAACCCCAGGCGGAGCCTCAGGCCGGGACCCAGACCCGAGCTCGAAGAATCCTCACGCGGCTCCGGAAGGAATTTCCCGAAGCCCAAAGCGAGCTCCGCTTCGATTCCCCGTTTGAACTCCTGATCGCCACCATCCTTGCGGCTCAATCGACGGACGTGACCGTCAACAAGGTCACGCCCGGTCTGTTCAAGAAGTACCCCGGCCCCGAGGCCTTCGCTCGGGCCCGGGTGTCGACGCTCGAGCGCGAGATTCATTCGACCGGGTTCTTCCGCATGAAGGCACGGGCCATCATCGAAACCAGCCGGGATCTCGTTGCTCGTTTCGGGGGGCACGTTCCACACGATCTGGAAACGCTCACGTCTCTACGGGGCGTGGGGCGAAAAACGGCCAATGTCCTGCTGGCGTGCGCGTTCGGCCAACCCGCCATCATTGTGGACACGCATGTCAGACGATGCTCCAACCGGCTCGGTCTCACGCGAGACTCCGACCCGGACAAGATCGAACTGGATCTCCAGCGGCTGCTCCCCAGGAAGAGCTGGTCGGATTTCTCGCACACACTGGTGCTTCACGGACGCTATGTTTGCACGGCCCGGAAGCCCAAGTGCTCTTCGTGCGTTCTTTCGACTCTCTGCCCCTCGGCGGGTCTCACTGTGGACAAGCCGAAGGTCGCAAGAACACCCAGGGGGAACGCAAGAGACACCCGAGCGCCCTGAGGGAAAGCCTTCATCTCCGGGATGGCGGGAGGCATGACGGCGCCGGGTGACTTTCGCCCCCCCTCCGTCCTGAGACACGGAAGCGCGGGCCACTTTCCGGCCCTCGAGAATTGGAACTCGGATGCCCGACAACGTCTACAGGGAGTTGTTCAAGGTCGAGGGCAGGAATTTCCAGGCCGCCGGAGAGGTCTCTTCCAAGATCCGGCGGATCCTGAAGGAGATTGGACTCTCTGCGGACGTCGTCCGCAGAACCGCGATCGTCTCTTACGAGGCGGAGATGAACTGTGTGATGTATGCGTCTCGCGGGGAATTTCGATTCGTCGTGACTCCGGACTATGTCATACTGAGCATTGAGGACGAGGGGCCCGGAATTGAGGATACGCAGTTGGCCATGCAGCAGGGCTATTCGACGGCACCCGACGAATACCGCGAGATGGGTTTCGGCGCGGGGATGGGACTTCCCAACATGAAGAAGAATTCAGACGAGTTCCGCCTCTCCTCCGTGCCCGGTCAGGGAACGAAGGTGGAATCGGTTATCCGGGTCACCGCTGAAGAGGATGACGAAGATGACACTAAAAGATCTGGTTGAGACGTACAACCTCGAGGTGGTCTCGGGGGAGAAGAGCCTGGACCGCGACGTCACGGGCTGCTATGCCAGCGATCTCCTGAGCGACGTCATGGGCAACAGCACCCGAGGGGACCTGTGGATCACACTGCAGGTCCATCAGAACATCGTTGCGGTGGCGAGCATGCGCGATCTGGCGGGCGTCGTCATGATCGGGGGACGGCGTCCGTTGGACGAAACCGTCAAGAAGGCGCTCGAGGAAGGGATTCCGCTTCTGGCCAGCCCCCTCCCCGCCTTTGAAATCTGTGGTCGCTTGTACCAGGCCGGTCTGCGTGGGCACGTGTAATGCCGCGGATCATCGAAGCCGATCTTCATGTCCACACCTGCCTGTCCCCGTGCGCGGACTTGCTCCTCTCTCCTCGGGCCGTCGTTCAGGCCGCCGTGAGGGTCGGCATAGGTCTCGTCGCCGTCTGCGATCACAACTCGGCGGAAAACACGGCGGCCGCCGTTAGAGCCGCTCGGGGAACGGGAGTCACCATCGTACCCGGACTCGAAATCACCACGGCCGAGGAAGTACACATTCTCACCCTCTTCGCCGACGGCGGGGGAGCCGGCCGCATGCAGAACCTCGTCTACCGGCACCTGCAGCCCGGAAAGAATGATGAGCGCCTCTTCGGCCAGCAGATCGTAGTCAACGAACACGACGAGGTCGAAGGATTCAACGACCGTTTGCTCATCGGCGCGACCTCGCTCCCGATTCAAGACGTCGTCCGCGCGGTGCACGATCTTGGCGGCCTGGCCATCGCCTCCCACGTGGACCGCGAGACCTTCGGTCTCATCGGGCATCTGGGGATGATCCCCGAGGGTCTGGACCTGGACGCCGTCGAGATCTCGAGACAGATGGATCCGCCGACGGCCCGCGCCGCGTTTCCCGGGATCGAGCGTTTCCCGATCGTTCGCTCTTCGGATGCCCATCAACCGGACGAAATCGGTCGCACCACGACCCGGCTGGCGATCGAATCCCCGACGTTTGACGAACTCCGGCTGGCGCTTCGCTGTGAGCAGGGTCGGGGCATCGTCGAGACGTAGCTCGGGTTCACACGAGCGACCGGGACGGGGGATCCCTCCACCCGTACCCTCCCACGCGCCGATTCGCTAGGCCGCTGCTGCCTAGGCGTTCGACTTCAACCTCCATAGGGTATCTCCGCGCCTCCCTGCGGTTTGGACTTGCAAAACCGGTCTGCACTCACTAGAATGACGAGCTGGCAAATATCCAATGACCCTTGCCTCCTGGAGATACGGTTTGGACCCCGAAACACTCGACCGCCTCGATCAGCTGATCGACGAATCCGGCCTGGAGGAATCCGATCTCATCGGCGCGCTTCAGGACATCCAGCGGGAGCTGAACTACGTGCCGGAAGAGGCCATGCGCCTCGTCGCCGAGAAGATCGACGTACCTCTCTCCCAGGTATACAGCATCGCGACCTTCTATAAGGCTTTCTCGCTTGTACCTAGAGGCCGCCACCTGATCAACGTGTGCATGGGAACCGCCTGCCATGTGCGCGGCGGCGTGCAGATCCTGGAGAAGTTGCAGAGGGATCTCGGGATCGAAACCGGGGGAACCTCTGACGATGGACGGTTCTCCCTCGAAGCCGTCCGCTGCCTGGGCTGTTGCGGCCTGGCGCCCGTGATCATGATCGACGGGAACTTCCATGGGAAGTTGACCCAGAAGAGCCTCGAACGCGTTCTGGAACAATACGCGTAGGAGCGCCTCCTTGAAGACATACAGGACCCATCTTCTGCTGTGCGCCGGAACCGGCTGTGTATCCAACCACGCCTTTGAGGTCAAGCGCGCGCTGGAAGAGGAGATCCAGCGACGGAATCTCGGGGACGAAGTGACCGTTGTTGCGACCGGGTGCAATGGGTTCTGTGAGCGCGGCCCGGTGATGGTCGTCCAGCCGGAAGGGATTTTTTACCAACAACTTACGGTCAAAGACATTCCTCATCTCGTCGAGGAGCACTTCCTCAAGGGCCGCCCCGTCAAGCGGCTGATGTACACGGAGACCAAGGGAGCCCCTCCCGTTCCCCGGATGAACGATATCGAATTCTTCCGGCACCAGGTTCTCGTGGCCCTGCGCAATCGCGGGCGGATCGACCCCGAGAAGATCGACGAGTACATCGCCTACGACGGCTACGCCTCGCTGGCCAAGGTTCTCAAGGAAATGTCCCCCGAAGAGGTGATTCGGGAAGCGAAGACGTCGGGGCTCAGGGGCCGCGGCGGTGCCGGATTCCCGACCGGTATGAAATGGGAATTCTGCCGCCGCTCTCCCGGCGATCTCAAGTACGTCGTCTGCAACGCGGACGAGGGGGACCCCGGCGCGTTCATGGACCGCAGCATCCTTGAGGCGGACCCTCATTCCGTGCTGGAGGGGATGACGATCGGGGCGTACGCGATCGGCGCGCGCGAAGGGTTCATCTACGTGAGGGATGAGTATCCGCTGGCCGTGGAACGCATTCAGATGGCGATACGGGACGCCGAGGCATACGGCCTCTCGGGCGAAGGGATCTTCGGCACGGATTTCGCCTTCTCTGTAAGGGTCATTCGGGGCGGCGGCGCGTTCGTTTGCGGCGAGGAAACCGCCCTCATGGCGTCGATCGAAGGAAAGATGGGCCGTCCGAGGCCCCGACCTCCTTTCCCGGCGGAATCGGGGCTGTGGGGACGACCGACCAACATCAACAACGTGGAGACCTGGGCGAACGTTCCCGTGATTCTCGCACGTGGGGGCGATTGGTTTGCCTCGATCGGAACTCCGTCCAGCAAGGGGACGAAGGTGTTCTCCGTCGTGGGCAAGGTTCAGAACACCGGGCTGGTGGAAGTCCCGATGGGCATCACCCTACGCCAGATCATCTTCGATATCGGCGGCGGGATTCCCGGGGGGAAGCGGTTCAAGGCCGTCCAGACCGGCGGGCCTTCCGGCGGGTGCATTCCCGAATCTCTCCTGGACCTCGAGGTGGATTACGAGCAGCTGGCGGAGGCCGGCGCCATCATGGGTTCCGGGGGCCTCATCGTGATGGACGAGGACACGTGCATGGTGGACTTGGCCCGCTACTTCGTATCGTTCCTGGAGGACGAGTCGTGTGGAAAGTGCCTGCCCTGCCGGGAAGGCCTACAGCGGATGCATGAGATCCTGGACGACATCACCGCCGGACGCGGCACCCCGGACCACATCGACATTCTGGAACGCCTGGCCGACACCGTCAAGAAGGCGTCTCTCTGTGGCCTCGGCTCCACGGCGCCGAATCCGGTGCTGACGACCCTCCAATACTTCCGAGACGAATACGAGGCCCACATCCAAGAGAAACGCTGCCCGGCGGGAGTCTGCAAGGCCCTCATCCAGTTCAGCATCGACCCGGAGTCGTGCACCGGCTGCATGGCGTGCCTGAAAGCTTGTCCGACCGATTGCATCACGGGGGAGCGAAAGAAACCTCACTCGATCGCGGTGGAGCAGTGCATCAAGTGCGGCGCCTGCTTCGAGGTCTGCAAGTTCGACGCCGTGAGGAAGACATAGGATTCGAGAAGCCGGCGCGAAGCCGGCCGGGGATTGGCGACACGATGGCTGTTCGGCTGACGATCGACGGCAGAGAGATAGAGGTTCCCGAGGGAACGATGATCCTCGAGGCGGCGAGGATGTTGGGTATCGAGATCCCCACGCTATGCTTCCATGAGGCCCTGAAACCCTACGGCGCGTGCAGGCTGTGTGTAGTGGAAGTCCGGGCGGGCGCCGCTCGAGGCGGCACCCTCGTGGCCTCTTGCGTGTTCCCCGTTCGCGACGGCCTTGAGGTTCACACCTCGTCGGACGACGTCAAGGGCGTCCGGCGAGGGCTCATCGAGCTGCTGCTCGCTCGCTGCCCGGAGTCCCGTCAGATTCGGGCGCTGGCCGAGAGGTTCGGCGTCGCCGAGTCCCCCTATCGTCCTCGCGACCATCTCTGCATCCTGTGCGGGCTCTGCGTGAGAGCTTGTGATGAGATCGTCGGCGCCCGGGCCATTGACTTCTTTTCCCGGGGACAATCTCTCGATGTGAAACCGCCTCTCCTCAACCCCTCGGCTGCATGTATCGCCTGCGGAACCTGCACCACGGTTTGTCCGACCGAGGCCGTGAGACTGGAGGAGATCGCCCGAGTTCCCCACGAGCATCCGGTGCTCGAGGGGCGTCCCGCGGAGCGCTGCCGCGTGTGCGGCCACCATCCGGCCACAGCCGTGTTCCCAGAGAGTTACGAGAGCTGGTTCAAGGAATAGGACCGATGGGTCCTGAGGAACCTGCGCGATGACTCAACCTCCCATGCTCCATTCCACTGGGCTCACGAAGGACTACGGTTCACTGCGAGCACTTTCGGACGTGGATCTGGAGATCTTCGAGGGCGAGATCTTCGGTCTCCTCGGTCCCAACGGCGCGGGAAAAACGACTTTCATCAACATCGCCACGACGTATCTCAAGCCGACCTCTGGAACCCTCGCCATCGCCGGGCTCGACGTCCTGGAGGAAACCGCCGGAATCAAGGATCTCCTGGGCGTGGTTCCCCAGGAGATTTCGCTCTACGATTCCCTGAGCGCCGAAGAGAACCTGGCCTTTTTCGGCGGCCTCTACGGCCTTCGGGGTTCGACGCTGAAAACTCGGATATCGGACGTATTGAATCTCCTCGGACTCGAGGAACGGCGCAAGGACAAGGTCGAGAACTACTCCGGCGGAATGAGGCGGCGGATCAACATGGGCGCAGGTATTCTCCACAAGCCTCGCCTCATTCTCATGGACGAGCCCACCGTCGGCGTGGATCCCCAGTCCCGGCATCACATCTTCCAGGTGATCGAGGACCTTCGAGGCGGCGGCGCCACCATTCTGTATACAACCCACTACATGGAAGAGGCCGAGCGGCTGTGCGACCGGATCGCCATCATCGACCACGGCAGGGTGGTCGCCTGCGGTACGCACCGGGAGCTCGTGGATCTTATCGGCGAACAGTCGCTTCTCGAGATCGGATTCAGGGGCCAGCCGGAGCCCGGAGTGCTCGAGAAAGCCTTCCCCGATGCCGACCTCGGCGGAGATCGGATTCTCATCCGCACGAAAGATGCGGCCGGAGCGCTTCCCTCACACGTGAGGAGTCTCGCCGACGCCGGGTTGGAGCTTGCCTCGATCAACGTTCGGGAACCGGACCTGGAGACGGTGTTTCTTCATCTCACCGGCCGCCAGTTGAGGGACGGGGGGGAGGAGTCGTGATCGCCCACCTCATCGCCCGTGATCTCAAGATCGCCTTCAAGGACCGGGGAAATCTGATCCTTGGCTTTGCCGTTCCCGTCGTGTTGTTCTCCGTGTTCGTTCTCATCTTCGGCGGAATGGCCCGCTCGTCGGGCGACATGGATCCCATCCGTCTCATCGTCGTCGACGAGGACGGGAGTGACCGGTCCCGGCGGATGGTGTCGCACCTCCGTGACATGGATGCCCTGCGAGTTCGAATCGACCATTCGGCAGAGGACTCCGAAGCCAAGGTGCCGTATACGCGAGACACGGCTCGAAAGGCGGTGGTCGAAGGCGAAGTCTCCACTGCGCTTGTGATCCCGAAGGGCCTTTCCACGGGCATCTCGGGACATCTGTTCGTCGAGCCCGATTCCGTGCCCGCCCTTTCTCTTTTCTTCGACGCCGCGGAACCGCTTGAAGCTCAGGTTGTACGGGGGCTGCTCCAGCAAGTCCTCTTCATGAGCATGTCGGACCTCTGGGCGCTCGAAGGCATCGACATCATGGCCGCGGAGCTGGATCTCGGCGCGGGGACAAGCGAACAGATGTCCACGTGGATGCAGGAGGTCTTCGATGAGTTCGGCGGGCTTCCGGGCGCCGGAGGCACCTCGGCGGGCGGCGACTCCGCCACGTCCGATTCGACCGCCACGGGATACGCTCTCGAATCCCCCATCCCCATCGACATGGTGGACGTTCTCGGCGAGACGAAGAAGAACCCCATTGCCGCCATGACGGCCGCTCAGGTCGTGGTCATGTTTCTTCTCTTTTCCGTGATGTTCTCCGCGGGGTCCATCCTGAGGGAACAGGAGGGGGGTACACTCCGCCGGCTTCTGGTCTCTCCCATGACCGCCCGGCAGTTCCTCCTGGGGAAGATGGGCTCGACGGCCGCCTTCGGCTTCCTGCAAATTCTCATCATGTTCGTGTATGGATGGCTGGTGTTCAAGGTGGACCTGTTCCGGGACTTCCCCGCCGTGCTCCTCCTGACCGCCGTCTGTGCGTTCTCGGCCACGGCGCTGGGGATGGTGATCGCCAGCCTGTGCAGAACCTACCGCCAGATCGATTCCATCGCGACGCTCGTCGTCCTTTCGATGTCGGCCGTCGGAGGATCGATGGTGCCCCGCTTCCTGATGCCCGACTGGATGCAGAAGATCGGCCTCGTTTCCTTCAACGCCTGGGCCATCGACGGGTACTACAAGATCTTCTGGCGGGAAATGGGCACGCTCCAGATCCTTCCCCAGGTGGGCGTTCTCGCCGCCGCCGGCGCGATCTTCTTTCTCATCTCATCCCATCTGTTCCAGAAGCGGTTTTACACGTAGGTGGGCCTCGGGAGCAGGCTACTCCTCCTGCAACGTGAGGTATTCCGGGGGCACATCGGATACGAGGTAGATGTCTCCCGGCTTGTAGAATTCAAGACCTTCCTGGCTGGCCCTCTCGGCATGGACGTGGATAACGGCGGGATGGGGCTCCCGGCGGCGGCCGACCTGGCGGGCTTCCTCTTCGGTTCCGCTCAGATGCACGAACAGGCGGCCCATGGGCTTGAGCCCATGTTCCATGACCTCTCTCACCAGTCTCCAGGAAGTCCCGTGGTAGAGGATTTCGGGCGGAGTGACCGGCGGCAGGTGAAGGTCGATTCCCACGGAGTGGCCGTAGAGCGCGCGAATCCGTCCTCCCTCGATTTCGAACCGGCGCTTAGGCGTCTCTTCCACGACCGAGCAGATATGTTCAGATGAGATTCCCAGCTGCTCCGCCACGGCCCCCAGATCCGCAAATCCTTGCGGGTCGAGTTCGATGTCGAACTGCTCGGGGTTGTGCCTTAGCAGGTAGGAAAGTCTCCGGCTGATGCGCACCTGCATGTTGGGATCCACCTTCTCCACCTCCCCCACTTACGGCTCGGTCGATTCGCGCCGGCCCGGCCCGAAAGGCAGCCGGGCAACCAAGGTCCCGAGACCCCAACGGAGTCCCGGGTAGGAAACCTCTCCCCGCGCCAATCTTCCCCACGCGCGTTCGCCAAAGGCCGAACGGATGAATCCCCGAACGAATCGTCCGTCGCGCATGAAGGCGATCGACGCACACAGTCTAGCAACACGGAAGCCCGGCCGCAATACCCGATCGACAGATTCTGAATATCCGTTCAGGCGGGTCCCCCCACCGGCGAGCGCGTCCACGAGTGCGGCGGCGGCCAGACCCGCCGATTCCAGGGCCGGCCGAATGCCTTCTCCCGTGAGAGGGTCCGCGAGCCCGGCGGCGTCGCCCACCAGCAACCCACCGTCGACGTCCAGCGAGCGGCGGCGCGACACCGCCCGGGGAACGAACCAGGACCGAATCTTCGAGACCCGCCCTCCCTCCAGCCAGGGGTCGTGGGAAATGTACGCGTCCAGTCGTTGCCTCAGAACACGTCCGGGGATGGGACGAACCGAGTAAATTCCGGCGGACCAATGCTCCGATTTGGCGAAGGTCCACGCGTAGCCGGCGGCCACGTATCCGAAGTCGAATCGGACCCGGCCTTCGTCCTCCCGCCGTCGCGACTCCGGAACCTCGACGGTGGCCTCGATGGTCGCGGCCAGGGGGCTGCGGCCGACGCCGAAAACTCGAGCCACACGGCTGGCAACCCCGTCGGCCCCGACCAGGAATCTCGCGTGCACAACGTCGCCCCCCGCGTCGATGTCCCACCCATCGCAAACGCGCCGCACGCCCTTGACTTCACAACCGTCCCGAAAAACGGCTCCGGCCCCCACCGCTTTCGCCGCCAGCAGCGCGTCGAATTCGGCCCGATCCACGGTCCAACCCAGGGCCGTCGTGCTCGAGCACACCCGCTCGTCCGACACCCGGTAGCTCAGATGCGCGACCCGGATTCGAGTTCCGATCCCCGCCTCCAAGTCCACCGGGAGGAGGGAAACGGCCTTCGGAGGGATCCCGCCTGCACAGGCTTTGGGCCGAGGAAAGCGTGCCTTGTCGAGGAGGACCACGGAGGCCCCGCTCCCGGCCACGGCTCGGGCAACGGCGGAACCGGCCGGACCGGCTCCCGCGACGGCGACGTCGTATTTCGCTGTCTTCACCCCCCCTCAACGGCGAGTCGGGCCTGCCGGACTCGGGCGGACAGTTGCAGTCCTAGATGCGCAGCCGGTGCAAGAGCTCATCGTCCGCGGCCATGGCGGTTACGGTCGACTTCTCCCCTGCTTGATCGACATCAACCTCCGCCTTTTCCCCCCGAGGTGCGTCGCTGTAGCGGACGGCCAATTCCGCGCCCCGCTGAATGTCCGCCTCGCCGTAAGGGCCGATGACCAGAACGACGGGGCCCGGATGGGAGACAACCTCAAGCAGGGCATCCTCGGGCTTCCGGAGTTTTTCGAGCGACTCGTTTTCCGCCTGTCTTCGCCCCACAATCCCCTTCGTCTGTTCGCCAAGTCGGAAATGGCGCCCCAGCTTCAGAAGTTCGACGGCGCGGGAGACCAGCCTCCCCTCGTGCTCAAGAAGATCTCGAAGCCGGCCGCTGTAGCCCGGATCCGTGAGACAGCATCCGCCGGCCGGACTCGCGTACTCGCGAATTCCGAATTCCGCGGCAAGCGCCATCTGCCGCCGTCGAGATCGACCCTGGATGTCCAACAGTCGCTCTCGATCAACCTTGCCTTCGGCCTCCGGGCGGGTCGTCGGAAGCAATTTGGCCGAAAGTGGGCGGACGATCCACTCTCCGTAGCCCGAGATCTCCGCCACGTGAAGAAGTGCCCGATAGTTCTGAGAGAAGGGTCGCTGGCCCAGGACCTCTCCCGTGAAAATGAAGGAGGCGCCGATTTCGTCCATCCTCATTCCGGCCTCGCGCATCATCATGGCGTGACAATCCACACATGGATTCAGGTTCTTTCCGTAACCGTGCTCGGGTGCTTCCACGATTCGAAGCATCCGCTCAGTGACCGTCCGCACCTCCACGGGAACACCGATCTGCAGGGCGGCCTGGAGAGCGTTCTCGGGACCGTAGAAAGGAGATTCGAACGTGAGCGCCAGAATCTCGATATCCTGATCCATCAAGACCCTTGCGGCCAGCAGGCTGTCCAAACCACCGGAGAACAGGCCAACCGCCCTTATCGTTTGTCCTTCCAACGTCTTTCTCCTGTATTCGATGGTGAGTCGGGGCGACATCTGGATTGTAGAGGAACCCGATCCCCTGTCAAGCTGGCGTCTGAGAGAGAATTCTCGGCAGGTTGGCCTTGACAAGTCGCACGATTTATGGTATGGTTCCTGCGATGAATTCGAGCAGTGTAGAACCGCACAAGGGGAGTGATACTTAAAGCATAAAGGTTTTCAAGGCCAAACCCAGGGGTGATCCCCACCCGCATTCTTGCTGGGGGGATTCCTCTCTCCGAAGAGACGCCCGACCGGCGATTCGGCTACTCCGGTCGGGCGTTTCGCGTTCTTCCCAGAATGTCGGCGCGCATCCCCGTTCTACAGCCACAAGATCTCAACCATGCCGGAGACGCAAATCAAGCGGCTCATGACCTGCCCACCGGAATAAGTCTAGAATACGACTCCAAAGGTCAGCGTGGCGAAGGTCCTGGAGTCCGCATCTATGGCGTAGGGGAACTCCCGGTCGGTGAGATCATCACCCACGCCTTGAAAGACCATGAGGTGATATTTGACCTCGGCCGCCAGGTCGAAACTGAATGGAACGTCCAGAAGCACCCCGGCGCTGAAGTTCAGGCCCGGGCGAACCACGGCGGTGAAATCCTTGGTGACGTAGTCCCCCGACCCCGCGGGCTCCTGTATCAGGAGATCTCCTCGGGTCATGTATCCGTACAGCCCGACGGCGGCCCCGAGGTAGGGGCGAACCGGCATGGGCCCGAAGAAGCTCTTGCGCAGGCCTACCGTTGCCGGGATGAATGTGTGCGTGTAGTCCGTCTGTTCACCCGCGGCCGCCGGGCCCGTGTATGTCTCCCCGAACTCCACATAGGTCAGCTCGGTGACGAAATCGAGAAACACCAGCGGGCGCACATATTTGAATCCGAAACAGGCGGACGACTCAGCGCCCTTCGGGATCACCGAGGGCGGGGGACTCGCGAACTCTCCTCGAGGCACGCTCCAACCGGCTTCCACCGTGATAGAATTCGCGAACGAGGAAGATGCCGCCAGGAGAACGACAACCGCCACAAGCATGATCCGCTTCATCTCGTCTCCTCATTGGGTCGTCAGGGGAAGCCGGGGCTCCGGGTCGGGCCGGCGCCCACCCGGACCTTCTGCGACACAGTATTCGGAACCACAGTATTCGGAACCACAGTATCCGGACATGCGATCCGGATTTCAACACGAAATCGGGACTCCGGATCCCGCAGGACCTACGGGACCGATTCCGTCCCACCCCCTATCACCAGAGTCGCGCGTGTGGGATTCCGATCCCACAGCACCCATTCCCGGAGTTGCGTGTATTCCTCCGGTTCGATTCCGGAACGAAGGATCTCCATCCGCTTCTCGAATTGAACCGTTCTGCCCTCCTCGCGGCACCGCACGGTGTAGGATCCGAAGGACGCCTCGCCGGAGATCGATTCGGGAAGGCGCCCGACCTCCGCCCCTTCCCAGAGATCAATCTCCGCCCGCGTCTCAGCCACGAACGCGCCGTCCAGCACGAGGGGCACGGAGCGCTCCTTTCGAACCCCATGGAACCCCGCCATCTCGGGGAACCCGGCGAAGCCCGGAAGCGAGAGGGTGATGGGATCCCCGTTCTCCTCTCCCCCATCCGTGCGGAACCGGAAACCGAGAGCGACCTGTTCATGCGTCAGCTCGCGCAGGTTGTAACTCTCGACCTCGGCGCCGTCAAAGAACTCGGCGGCGATCGCCTCGACGAAATCTTTCGTCTCGTCCCCCGTGCCGCTCACCTCAAAGAACGGCGAGAACACGCCCGTCAGCCGGACGCGGACCTCGCCCTCCAGCGCGCCGTTCGCCGTCATGTCAGCCACGATCTTGGCGAAACACCCGTTCTCTGCCGAACTCCGGTGAGGGATCGCGTCCGGGCGCCCGCCCGAGGAGAGCCGCAGATACCGCCGTCCCTCGAGATCCTTGTATGCTCTCGAGCTCAACGAATGAAGCGGATCCATCCAGATGGGACGCTCTCCTCCCCAGGCAAGGACCCAGACCTCGGGAACCTGCTCCACGGCAGGCACGTCTTCGGCGAAACGAAACGAGTCGGAGACAAGCACGGGCTCTGCATCCAGACCCGCTTCCCTCAGACACGCCAGGAGAAGGACCGCCTTGTCCAGGCGGTGCCCGTAGCCGGTCTCATACACGATCCCGGCCGGCCGGCACACCGTTCCCAGAAGGGGAAACGAGTAGCGGACGGATCGAACCTCATCACAGATTGCCTGATGGATCGCTCGAGTTCGATCCGTGGGATCTTCGGACGCCCGGAGGATTCGATCGAGCTCCTCGCTCAACTCGTCGGTCGGCGCGGCGCATTCCGCGATTCGACGCCCCCACTCCTCCGCCAGGTCCTCCCAGCCGCCGAGAGTCGAATACACGAGGTGGGGCAGGGCGTCGCGTTCCATCCCGGCCACCGCCTCCGGGAAAATTCCGGGCTGGTTCTCCACCCGCCACACATGCGTGAGCGAACCACCCGTCTCCCCCTTGCGGTATTCGGCCGTCCCGCCCACCACCTCAAAGCGAAGCTCGGTTCGATCGGGAATCGTGATCCGCACGACCTTCTCGAGAACAGGAAGCCGGGACTGAAGGAACTCGATTCCGCTCATCCGCCCGTCTCCCGGGATGTCGTCGAGCACCACGTATTCCCGCTCGACCACGGCGCCTTCTTCCATTCCGAGGTGGGTCGAGACCATCTCCTGTACGGTGGCGTAGTCCGGAGCCCCTCCGACTTCGTCCGGCGTCACCCGGTTGAAGCTCCGATCCTTCTTCTCGACCAGGGTTCCCGACGGCATCACCGTTCTCCAGTTCAGGATCTGGAGCGACTGGCGGGCCGAATCAAAGGGAATTCGCGGATCGGAATACGAATCAATCTCGTAGGGTGTGAAATACTTGCGCACGTGCCGGGTGTAGCGCTCCACCCTTCCGTCCCGATGGAGGGTCAGCGCGATTTCTTCGTACAGAACGACCCCTTCGTCGTCGGGGTACATCTCCGCCGACGGGGCCTCGGCCGCTAGGGTCTCGAGGTCCTGAGTCCCGCCGGGGGACGGCACGGCGGCTACCAGACATGCGATCAGGGTCAAGCACAACCGGATTCTCAGCATCGTGTTCCTCCGTCTACTTGGCGATGTCGATCCTTGAAGAGGCGAACTCCTTCAACGCCTCGACGCTTTCCCGAAGCTCCACGTACTCGTCCGGCTGGAGCGTCCGCTTGGAAACGATCAACTCTTCGCGGATGTCGATCGTGCTCCCCTTTCCGGAGCCGCTCAGGTGAAAGGAGGCGATCTCTCCGCCCGCCTCCACCTCCTCCACCTCGGAGGCTAGTCGATAGCCGCGTGGCAAGCGGATTGTCTCTGTGCCGACCACCCTCACGGGGTACCAGACGAGAAGCGGATGCTCGCGCGTGTCCAAGCCCGCGGCGCCCACGGCCCGAATTTCGCGCCTCGCGTTCTGCAGGAACTGAGCGCCCGGTGCGCGAATGAAACCTCCACCGTCATGGACAAGCGCGGCGCCCGGGGCCTTCCAGCGCACGGTCACGACCACCGGTTTGGAGAAATCATCGAGGCGGGTGAATTGAAGGTCCGCCAGCTCGATCTCCGGCGAAAGGGTGGAGAGCCAGCCGTGGACCAGATTCGCCCACTCGTTCTTGGCGCGAAATGCAAGGGCTCGCCTGAGACGCGCGTCGGAGTAGTTCCGGGCGGTGAGGACGAGGGTCCCCTCCATCGTTCCGTCCTGGAGAACCGAAGTGTTCGCCTCGACCTCCAGAAGGTTCTCCTCCGCCGTGAAGGACGGAGTTCGCATGAGATCCTCGCCCCAGGGCGTCCCGATGACGTAGTTCTGCTCTCCCTCCGCACGGCTCCAGTTGGGCATGGCGAAAACGGCCCACGTGGGATCGATCATCTCGTAGGTGCCGTCCTCCAGCCTTCGGGCCACGACGCAGTGGTTGAACTGGTCGGCCGGAATCCGCTCAACCCTCGCCCCCGCCATGGTCATGGCCGGGTACACTTCATACCCCGCGGCTTTCAGCAGCGTCAGCCCCATCCCGGCGATGTCCTTGCACACTCCACAGCGATCGTGGAAGTTCATGGTTGACGGATGAATGGTGTATCCCTCGCCGGGCCCCATCGAGAGCCCCGAATACCGGATCTTCTGCGCAGCCCAGTGCAGGCAGGCCGACACCCGATCTTCGTCCTTGCGAAGCCCGCGGGTGAATCGATCGACCTCCGCTTGGATCTCGTCGGTGACCGCGAAGACGGTCTCGTTTGCGGCGTGGAACCAGCGGGATTTCTCCTCCCAGTCGACCACCGTCGTTAGCACGACCTTGGGAACGATGTCGGAGAGATCGGGCGTTCTGGGTTCGCGGTGAAACGCCGGAACATCGTTCAGCCACCACGTGTACCGCAGGTGGTCTCCCTCGAAGACCATCGATGAATGCACCTCGCCGTTGTAGGTCGAGAACTGGACGGGTTTCTCCTTGAGCACCCGAAGCTCGTACACCTTCTGCTTCACCGGCTGCACGTCCTGGAAGAGGACCGAGTCGTAAAAATGGCCTCGCATCGGAGGAATGTAGCGTTCGTCGTCATCCTCTTCCCCGAGATAGGCGATCTGGAATCCCTTCATGTAGGTCCAGATCTCGACCGCCTCGCCGACCTCCAGCCGAGGAATGGTGAGCAGCTTCATCCGCGCGCCCCAGTAGATGTAGTGCGCCGGAGCGAAGAGATCGACAATGCCGTCCAGATTCACTTCCTCGACGCCGTCGGCGCGGTGAACCCGGGCGCGCCGGACCTCCACGAAGTTGGAGGCCGGATCGTAGTCGAATCGAAACACGGTGTGGTCTCGGGCCCCGTCTTCCGTCAGGATCTTGATGACCTTGTGTTCGTTCCGGTGGCTGAGCCCTGTTTCCTCTACGTCCACGAACAGGCTGTCGAAGACGACGACCGCGTCAGCCCCGTCGTGGTCCTCCGCCGTCCCGGCCGCCTCGATCTGTGTCCAGACAGGAGTGGGATTCTGTCCCTCAGACGGAACCGGTCCGGAAACGACGCCCACGGCCAGAATGAAGACGAGCCTTTTCAGTCCTGCCATACCGACCTCCAGGAGAAATGTTGGCTGGATTGTGACCTCTCAGATTACCAGCGCCGGTGGCGGCCGTCAACCTCGGGCTGGCGCAGGACGAGGCCCTGGCCCAACCCAGTGACAAGTGACGAGGTGACAGGCGACTAGGAATGGGGTGTATCGCTTCTCGTTCTACTTCCTCGACACTCGACACTTCGTCAACGGCCGCGATGACACTTCTTCTTCCACAACGGGGGCGCGCCACGCTGATCGACGCACGGGCAGGAATGGGTGTCGATTTCGACGGCCGCGTGGTATAGGATACGGGAGAAGGGAACCGAGAATTCATGGGTCGTGTCGCCACAGTCGGGATCCTGCTCCTGTCCCTGTTCTATCTTCTGATCGGGCTCAATGCTGGACTCCGCGTGTACGGTGACGGCTTGTCGCTCTACGCCGCCATGAGGATTCTCGACGGGGACGTTCCCTATCGAGATTTTTGGACGATGTATGCTCCGGGAGAGTTCTATCTTCTGGCCGGTCTGTTCAGGATGGTCTCGCCCTCTATCACGGCCGCGCGGGTACTCTCGGTCCTGGTCAACCTCTCGATTGCGGCGGTGCTCTATGGGATCCTCCGAAAATTCGTCTCCCGGGCTCTCGCTCTGACGGGCCTCATTCTGGCGATCATCTGGATCGGATATCTGCGCTACAGCACCTATCCCGTATTCCCGTCGCTTCTGTGCGCCTTCTGTGCCGCGAGTCTTCTCATCGGCTACACAACGCGAGAGAAGAATTCCCAGCTGATCCTGGGCGGAGTGCTCGTGGGAATGGCGGCACTCTTTCGACACGACATGGGCCTCTATACGTGGATCGCCGGCGCCGGCGTTCTCTTCTCCTTCACCTTCGCTCATTCTACGGGGACGGGACGAGGACGCCGGCTTCTACAGGCTCTCAAACCCGCGGCGCTTTTCTCTGCGGGAGTCGCCGCCGCGGTTCTGCCCGTCCTCTGCTATCTTCTGGCGAAGGTTCCTCCCGGCACCCTTTGGCAGGATCTGGTGGTATTCCCGGCGACCGTGTTTCCCGAGGTGCGCGCGATCCCGTACCCTCCGCCCGGATGGCGGACGGGCGCCTTCTACCATCCGATCTTTGTTCTCGCGGCCGCCGTCCTGTTTCTGGTGAGCCGCGGGCGGGCAAGAACGCCTGCGTGGGAACATCCGAGAACCTGGGCGCTGGTCCTGTTCACCGGGTTCACGCTGCTGTTCTTGAATCAGGCGAGAATCCGATCCGATGCGGCCCATCTGGTCCCCGCCCTGCTTTCGTCCGTCGTCCCTCTCTGCCTCCTCGCCGACGAAGGCGTCCGTCGATGGAGAGACCCGACGAGGTCCGGGCGCCCGGCGCTCCTGCTGATCGCCGTCCTCGCCGTCTTCATCACGACCGTGTCCGTCGTTGAACCGTTGGCCTTGCGATGGCGCTTGTTCCGTGAGTATCTGTTGCCCGGGGAAATGTACACGTTCCAAATGGATCGGGCTCGAGGCGTCATGGTTCCCGGCGCCTCCCGCGGTTACGAAAATCTGGTGGACTACATTCGATCCGCGGTCCCCGAAGGGGAGCGCATCTACGTCGGGCCCGTCCGGCACGATCGGGTAACCATCTGCGACCTGATGCTCTACTTCCTCGCCGATCGCCACAGCGCAACGGGTTATCACGAGATTCATCCGGGACTGACCACCTCCGCACAAGTGCAACACCGCATTGTTGAAGACATCGAGAGGGCCGGCGTTCGGCGCATCGTTCGCGTGGATGAGTTCTCCCAGGGATCGGAGATCGAAGGGGCGGCGGACGGCGCTCAAATCCTGGACGAGTACATCGAGGAGCACTTCCGGCCGGTGCGTATGTTTCGCGGCTACACGGTGTGGAAGCGGAAACACTGAAAGACTAGTTCTGAGTGCTAAGTTCTAGGTTCTGAGCTCAGGAACGTGAAGAAGGGGCGCCCGGAGCCGGGAGAGCCGCTCTGTCGCCTTGTCGCCCCCATGGTGAGAGCTTGACAACAGGGCCGATCTGTGGCACCCGGAAGGGGGAAACGAGACTCACCCGTGTAACCTGGAGATGGACGGAGGTGCCGATGAAGAGACTCAAGCAAGTCTCGGTCGCCGTGGAGAATCAGCCGGGCGAGCTGACGTCGCTCTGCAGCCGCTTGAAACGAAAGAAGGTCACCATCCTGGGGATGTGTGCTCCCGAGGGAACCGGCATGATGCAGGTGAAGATCGTCGTCGACGACCATCTGCGGGCGAAGGAGGCCCTCGACAAGTCCGGCATGACGTGCTACTTCGAGGAAGTCCTGGCCCTGGATCTGGACAGCCGGGCGGGGACCCTCGCCGGCATCGCAGCCAAGCTCAGTGAGCGCGGGGTCAATATCACGTCCCTGTACTTCACGACCCCGACCCGATCCAGCAAAACGCGGATCATCCTCTCGGTGTCGGACATCGAAACGGCGATCGGCGCGCTCAAGAAATAAGAACACACCCGAGCCAACCACAGATTGCACGGACGACACGGATCCGGCCCGCCCCCGAGATCCAATCCCGGGGGCGGGCCCACACCGGTCTCACACCTCGATCTCCGACCTCGTCTTGAAAAACTCGATGATGTCCGAGCGGGAGATCAATCCGACGACCCGGTCTCCCTCCATGATGGGGACCTGTGCACAGCCCTGCACGCTCATTCGCGATAGAACCCGATCCAGGTTGTCCCCGGGATGCGCAATCTGGAGCTGATCGCGCGGCGTCATTACGGCACCGACATGAGTTCTCGACCACTCAACGGACGGCACCTTCTTCGCATCCGACAGACACACGATGCCCTCCAACACCTCCCCGTTTCCCACCAGGAACGCGCGCCCCCGCCCGGCCAGCACCTGTTCGTGGATGAGCGTGTAGAGGGACATCGACACCTGCGCCCACGGCAGATCGCGCGACATCATCTGGTCCACTCGGGTGCGACTGAGAACCTGGCGGACGACAACCTGCTCATATCCGCGCACCGCCGCGCTGTGGATGAACCAACCGATCATAATCAACCAGATCCCGCTCAGGGAACCGTGCCCTCGCCGGAACGAATCGATCAACGAAAAGACACCCAAGGCAATGAGCACGACGGCAAACACTTGCCCGACCCGCGTCGCAACCCGCGTCGCCTTTTGAAGATCCCGGGTGAACCGCCAGAGGATCGAACGGAGGATTCTGCCTCCGTCCAGGGGAAAGCCCGGAACAAGGTTGAACACCGCAAGCACGAAATTCATTTGCATGAGCCAGCCGGCCACGGCCGCCACCGGCATGGAAATGCTCCTTGTCAACCACCACACGAGAAGGGACACCGCACCGATCGCAATGCTCATGAGAGGTCCCGCAAGGGCCATCAGGAATTCCTTCCTCGGCTCATCGGGCTCCTGCGTGATCTGGGCCACTCCCCCGAAGAGAAAGAGCGTGATGCTGCGAACCTGTTCTCCCTGCCGGATGGCCACCACCGAGTGAGCCAGCTCGTGGGCGAGCACCGACGCGAAGAACAGCAGCGTGGAGATGATGGCGAGAAACCAGTAGAGAGCAACCGACCATCCCGGGTACGATCCCGGAAAGTAGTTGCCCGAGAGGATCACCAGAACCAGGGCGAAGATGATGAGCCACGACGTATCGATCCGGATCTGAATCCCGAAAATTCGTCCAATCGACCAGGCGGTTCCCGTCAGCACGTGCACCTCTCATGTCGGAGTTGACCTCGATAGGATACGGGTACAGTCCATTGGAGAATAAGTCAAGTCGTAACGAAGACTGGGACTGCGGAGTGGATGGGCTCGGAGATAAACGCACGGCGCGCTGGCTCCACCGACGGGAGAATAGAGTTGAATGGGATCTTTCCCTGTGCTAGCTTGGCTCGGTTTGCATGATCTGGAATTGCCCCGTATACAGAATGGAGGTCGGAGACATGCTCGGTTTTTCGCTTCCTCGCGTGTTTCAGGTTGCCGTCCTCGGACTCATCGCGTCTTTCGTGATTGTGGCCGGGTGCGGGAGGTCAAAGGATGTTTCCATGATTGAGGAGAGACTGAGAGCGTACGCGCCCGTCCATCTCCGAGCCGACACGTCGGTCCTGGATGAGAACCAGCAGAAGGTGCTGCTGAAACTGGTCGAGGCCGCCAAGGCGATCGACCCGGCCTTCTGGCACCAGAGCGCCCATGAAGCCCTGGCCGTAAGAGCCGAACTCGAAGCGTCCAAGCGGCCCGAGGATCGGACGATCCTCGAGTACGTGTTGATCAACTACGGACCTTTCGACCGGCGGTTCGAGAACGAAAGATTCTACGGCAAGGGGAGCCCCAAGCCGCCCGGGGCCGGGTTTTATCCGCACGATCTCACGAAAGAGGAGTTCGAGACCTACGTTGAGAGTCATCCCGAAGTCAAGGCGAGCTTCGAGAAGCTCAACACGGTGATCAAGCGGAAAGGAAGCGAGCTGGTCGCCGTACCCTACGAGGATGAGTACCGGACCCACCTGCAGAAGGCGTCCCAGGCCCTCCGGGAAGCCTCCGCGTACGCCGACAACTCCAGCCTCAAGCGCTACCTCAAGCTTCGCGCCGACGCGCTGCTCTCCGGGGATTTCTACGAGAGCGACATGGCGTGGATGGATCTGGAGGACAATCTTCTGGATACCGTGATCGGCCCCATCGAGGTGTATGAGGATCAGCTGATGGGATTGAAGGCGTCCTACGAAGCAAACGTGGTCGTCAAGGATCCCGCGCGCAGCGCCCAGCTCGACGTGTTCAAGCAGTACCTCAATCGCCTGGAGCATTCTCTCCCCATGGACGAGAAGTACAAGCGCGACAGCGTGGGGTTGGGGAACAAGTTGGAGATCGTGAACGTCGCCTATTTCGCCGGCGACTACAACTCGGGGATCAAGACGATTGCCGCCTCGCTGCCCAACGATGAGCGTGTGATTCGGGCCAAGGGCGCCAAGAAGCAAATCTACCAGAACGTTCTCGGGGCCAAGTTCCGCATGATTCTGAAGCCGATCGCCGAGATCCTGGTCGATCCGGAACAGGTACGATGGGTGGCGGAGGATGCTTTCGTGACGAACACGCTCATGCACGAGGTGTCTCACACCCTGGGGCCGGTAACCGTGTACGGCCAGGAGGATCGTACCGTTCGCAAGGCTCTCGAGGAGCGCTATTCGAGAATCGAGGAGTGCAAGGCGGACATCGTCGGCATCCACAACTCGGCCTACTTCCGCAAGGTCGAGGTGTTCGGTGAAGACCAGGTGATGAGTAATTACGTCACGTACCTCGGCGGCATCTTCCGCTCCATTCGGTTCGGGACGGAGTCGGCCCACGCCACGGGCATGGCCATCCAGCTGAATTACCTTCTGCAAGAAGGCGGCATCGAGTACGACCCGGTCGCGGGCACGTACCGAGTGAACGTCGAGAAGTTCCCCGCGGCGGTGGACGCTCTGGCCCACGAGATCTTGACCATTGAGGCCATGGGCGACTACGAGAGGGCCGGAGAGATGATCGACACCTACGGCGTGCTTCCGGACCACGTGGCGGCGGCGCTGGAAAAGCTGGGCGACATTCCGGTCGATGTGAGGTTCACGTACGATTACTAGCGAGAGCACGACGCAGCGAGGACGCGAGGACGCGAGGGCGCGAGACGTCACGGCAGGAATCATCCGCGGGGTGGATGGCCGTGTGCTGATTGCCGAGCGCCACCGATCATGCCCCGGAGGCGGCACGTGGGAATTCCCCGGTGGAACTCGCGAGAAGAACGAATCGCTGGAAGAGTGCCTCCACCGAGAGCTCGAAGAGGAACTCGGCATCCGGGTCCGGATCGATGAGCCCTTCGTGGTGGTCGAGAATCCTTATGAAGATATCCCGATGACGCTCCACACGTTTCTCTGCACGCATACCGGTGGAGAACCTCGCGCCATCGAGTGCAAGGACTGGAGATGGGTGGACATCGAGGAATTGGGGGAAGCGAATCTCACCGGCGCGGATCGGACGGTGCTTGAAGCGTTGGAGAAGCGCCCGGGGGAGTCCCGGTAACCCCTACCGCAGGACCGTGACCTGGCCCGTCGTGACCCTCCCTTCCACCCACAGCCGATAGTAGTAGACCCCGGACGGAAGAGGCCGCCCATCCGTGCCGAGGGTCTTCCACTCCACGGACAGGTCCTCCCCGGCGGCGAACCGGAAGCGCAGCCCGGAGACCCGCCGTCCCCTGATGTCGTACACGTCCAGCGTCGCCAGCCCCGCCCGAGACGCGGAGTACCGGAACGTCACGGTTTCACCGGCGGGATTGGGGAAACCGTCGACGCATCTCGGATCATGCGGTGGCCGGATTCGATCGGCGACTCCCGTCAACGCCAACCGGGAAAACTTGCACGCGACGTCCTTCAGGAAGTCGGGAACCGACGTCTCAAATGTTCCGCTTGCGGCAGCCACCGTATCCCGCCCGACGATACTCCCGTTCCACGTGTTCCACCACTCGATCGCGTACTCCCCGTCCACCAGCCCGGCGGCCGTGAAGGTCCGCCCGCTCACCCACTCCCCGGGCGTGATGTCCTGAATCCAGCCCATTCCGAAAGTCGAATCGGCGATCCCCCAGCAGTTCAGCCAGGATCCACTGACCGACACGGCCGCCTCATCCAGATCCAGATGACAGAAGGGAACGTCCTCAACAAACTCGGAGAAGATCAGGAAATGATCGAACATCTCGGGGGAGAGGTCGCCCCAGCTGCCTCCGTCGTTCCAATCCAGAGGCGTAACGGCGTTGCCCGAGACGAGGCCCGACCAGATCCCGTTGTGGTTGTGGTCGGGTTGATGGATCTCATTGTCCGTACCGAATTCTCCGATAAGGACCGGTTTCTCGTACCAGTCCCACATGATCCGGGTGTAGTAGACAATCACCGTGGCGATGTGCACCGGGTCGTCGGTGTCTTTGTAGGTGTGGAGCTGCGGAAGATCCATGGCCGTGTAGCCCGCGTGCCAGCGGGTCGATTCGTTGAGTCCCTGCCAATCCTGATAACCGGACTTCGAGGCCGTGGTGGGATGGCCGAAGGGATCATTGGATTCGAAATAGCCGTCGATGGCATCGTGCCACGAGTCCGTGTTGCCGTAGGCGTTGGTGCCGTCGATTTCGCAGATCGTTCCCCACATCCCGATGGCCCGCGAGTAGCCCCACCGCGCGATGATGTAGCGGTAGAGATGTTCCTGCCAGGACCACGACGTTCCGTCCGTGAAGAAGGAGGGGCAGTCCGTGAGATTCGCGAACCCGTTGGCGTCCCACCATCCCCCACCCCACGAATGCGTCGCGTCCCTCAGCGCGTTGTGGTCCCAGATGTGAAAGAGAATCCGAATACCGTGACGCTCCGCGTCCTGGACGATGTCGTCGACCTCCGCCGCCCTCGACATGTCGTAGTCGTCGTAGTCGGCCCCCGCCAGCAAGCTCACCGGCATGAGATCCCAGGGCGCCAGCCACAGGGCCAGCAGGTTCATCCCGTGGGCCTCCATGTCGTCGAAGATCTGGTAGCCGTCCGCCGACCAACCCAGTTCCTCGAGATTCCAGCAGCGGCAATGGCCGATGCCGTAGAAGGGCGTCCCGTCATCATGTTCCAGGAAACGGGGATTGTCGTCGGACACGCGAAGCCATCCATGATCCTCCGACGGTGTGCAGTAGAAGGTCAGCGTATCCGAATACTTGTCCGAACCGTCGTCGTCCACCGTGACCGCACAGCTCCACTCGCCGACCTCATCCGGCGCAAAGCGCAGCTTCCAATCGGATCCCGTCCAGAAGCCGTGGACCTGCCACTCGGTGCGCGTCGGGGACGAGAACACGGCCGTCACGTTCACATCCTCCGGATCGAACGGGTTGTCATACCGGTAGAGCCAGTTGGGCGTCAGCTCAAGGCCGTGGTACGCTGCCACGGTGTCGGCGGACGCCGTAACGACGAGCGCCGTGTCGGATCCGGCAGCCGCCTCGTCCGCCCGAATGTGATCCAGATAGACGAATCCCGAGAAATCCGCCAGGAAGGATTCGACCCGGAGCCCGATACGCCCCACGATGTCCCGCCCTTCTAGACCGTCGATGTCCCAGACGAATGTGTTCCATCCGGCGCTCGCCGATAACACGGGGCTCATGAGAAGGTGCTGGTCGATTCCCACGCGGGCGGTGATGTTGACCGTGAAGTCGTGCGCTTCCGGGAAGTAGACGTCGACGATCAGACTTTCGGCTTCGGACAGATCGTGGAGCTGCGACTCCGGCTCGGCCACGTGGAATTCATCGCTGGGCCCGAACGTGAAAGTGCAGTGGATACCGAGAGAGTGTGCGCCGGAGGACGCCTGATCGCTCGACCACGCCAGAGAATCCAGAGCCGTCCCCCATCCCTGGTCTTCAAAGCCCTCCGTGCCGGACTCGAAATCGTGGAGGATCACCTCGGCGTGCGCGGGAGGTGCCAACAGAATCAGGAGAGCGAGGGCCGGAGCGGAAAGGCAGAAACTCACGTGTCGAGAGCCGGGGTCAAGTCCCAGTCGGCCGACAAGGATGTGGGTGAGCCTCTTCATGCATGCATTATATCACATCCGGATGTCCATTCCAAGCACGAGTCCGCCGTGGCGCAGGCGACGCCGAAACCTGCTCACCGCGCACGGCCCATACCGCAGAGAACCGAAAGCCGAGAGCCGAAAGCCGGAACACACCACCCCTGGGCCGGCTGCGGGGAGCGCTCGCCGGAACGACAGCCGCGGCGTGGGATGTTCCAACGCCGCGGGTGCCCACCCTCCTCGCCCCTCAGAATCCCCCATTCACGCTGCGGTCGAGTGACGCCGAGTGCTTCCCGCAGCGCAAGACCCATACCGCAGAGAACCGAAAGCCGAGAGCCGAAAGCCGGAACACACCACCCCTGGGCCTCTCGTCACTCGCCCTTCAATCCAGAACCCAGAACCTTAGAACTCAGAACTTACTACGGTTTCAGGTATTCCGCGAACCACTCATGCAGTGTCGTCCACCACAGCTCCGCGTTTTGTGGTTTCGACACGAAATGATATTCGTCCGGGAAGTAGACGAGCTTCGCCCGGACGCCTTGTCTCCGATGCGCCGTGAAGCACTCGAGCGCCTGCTCCACCGGCACTCTGTAATCGCGCTCGCCGTGCACGATCAGCATCGGCGTCCGGAAATTCGCCGCGTAGGTGTGGGGCGACCACTTCTCGTAGAGCTCGGGATTCGTCCAGGGCGTCCCCTCCATCTCCCACTCGGGGAACCACAATTCCTCCGTAGCGCCGTACATGCTGGTGAGATTGTAGACCCCGTCGTGATTCATCAGGCAGCGGAAGCGCTCTCCCGAGTGCCCGGCCACCCAGCAGATCATGTAGCCGCCGTAGGAGGCACCGGCCGCGCCCACCCGGTCCGGATCAATGAAGTCGTAGGTCTCCAGCACATGGTCCAGACCTTTCATAAGATCCACATAACAACCCCCGCCCCAGTCGCCGCTGATGGCGTCGGTGAAATCCTGCCCGTAGCCAACGGACCCGCGGAAATTGATCATGCTCACCACGTAGCCCGGCGCCGCGAAGAGCTCGGCGTTCCAGCGGTAGTGGAAATCGTCGTCCCAGGACCCCTGGGGCCCGCCGTGGATGAGGAAAATCATCGGGTAGGTCTTGTTCGCATCGAAGAAGGGGGGTTTCAGGAGAAGGCCGTGGACGCTGTCGCCCTTTGCACCGGCGAACCAGAACTCCTCCATCGGGTTCATTTCGATGCCTTTGAGGGTGTCCTCGTTGACCCGAGTGAGCGGGCGGACCTTTTTGCCCTTCACCGTCGCCGTGTAAACGTCGACCGGATGGTTCATCGCCTGATGACAGTACACGAGGTTCTTGCCATCGGCCGTCACCCGCACGTTCGTAAGGTATCCGCCTCGCACCAGTTCCTTGACCTCGCCCCTCTTCACCGAGACGGAGTAGATGTTTCGCCTGCCCCGATCCACGGCGGCGACGTAGAGTCGTGATCCGTTCGGAGCCCACACGAATTGACTGATGGAGCGATCCCAGCCCGCCGTAAGGTTTCTCCGCTCACCGGTCTTGCGATCGTAGAGCACGAGCTGCCGCCGGTCCGCTTCGAAGCCCGGACGCTCCATGGCCAGGTAAGCAATGTACCTGCCGTCCGGCGAATAGGCCGGGGAGTGATCATTGGCCCGGTTGTCCTTGGTGATGGGCCTCGGCGTCCCGCCGTCAAGGGAGAGAACGAAGAGATCATTGTTCGTACTGACGGCCACGACCGGATCCGGATTCAAGCAGTAGCAGATCTCTTTGCCGTCGGGAGAGAAGTCATAATCCTCCCCTCCTCCGAGGGAAATCGGCGGACAGTCGCGCGCGCCCGGCGTCATATCCACGGGGTCCCCGCCCTCGACCGGGACCACGAAGAGATGGCTCCACTTGTCTTCCTTCCAGTGGTTCCAGTGGCGGTAGAGGAGCTCCTCGATAACCCGCGCCTTGACCTGGCTTTCCTCCCGCTCCTCGTTTCTGGCCTTGTTGCACGAGTCGCTCACGCAGTCGGCATATACGTCGGACGTGAAGGCCAGGTGCGTCCCCGTCGGCGACCACTTGACGCCGGCTGCGCCCGTGGAGATCTCCGTCAGCTGCCGGGCCTCTCCCCCATCCATGGGGATCATCCAGACCTGCGGCGTGCCACTCCGGCCGGAGATGAAGGCGATCTTACTCCCGTCGGGCGACCAGCGGGGATTCGTATCGTTCGCCTCGTCGGTCGTAAGGCGCCGGGACACCCCCGTCTTGAAGTTGACGACCCAGATGTCCGCAGCGCCGGCGTTTTCCTCCAGATCGTAGTCCCAACCCACGTAGGCCACCCACTTCCCATCGGGGGAGACCTGAGGATCTCTTACACGATCGATTTCGTAGAGATCCTCGAAGGTGAACGCCCGCTTCTCCGCAGAGGCAACCGCAACGAGAGACATAACCATCACGAGGGATACGATGAACCGCATGACATTCTCCTTTCGGGCACGACGCGGGTCCCGCAGCGCACACGGCCTACAGGTACGAGTCTTGAATACCCTCGTTGAACATTCGAATGAACTGCTCGTCGACATCCACGATCTTCAGCCGATGTCCGACACACCCCACTCTGAGGCAACCCTCGAGGACTCCGCACCGTGGCAAATGGAGCTCGAACATCGGGGCGGAACAAAGGGTGCAGGTCTCGTCGGTCTCACAGAGGTTTGCGCCGCAGTGCGGGCAGGACAGTTTCACGATCTCGCCTTTGGGGATTTCGAAACTGTATTGGTTCTCGTAGCTGCCGTACCTCGGATCCAGGTGGATCATTCCCCTCTCGCCACCGAACTCCGCCGTCACCGCAATCGCGGGATTCTCCCCGATTCGAACCGACGCGTCGATCAGGTTACACCCCTTGGGGCAGGCCACGTGCTGGAGATGAACCGTCTTCGGCGGGACGAAGATGATGATCTCGTTCTCCGGACGTTGGTCGTTCATGATCTTTCCTCCATGAGAAGGCTCGCTGTTCTGGCTGTCCTAAGTGTTCCACATTCGTGGACGGGAACGCAATACAATAGTGAACCGCCGGCAGGCCAGAACCATCCGCAGATGGGCTGCCCCGCAAACGAGGCAGCGCGCAGATGGAGAAACCCAAACCCCTTAGCCACAGATTGCACAGATTGACACGGATTCGAAAACCGAAATACCTTCCGCAACCAGATGTCTCGTTCTGGTTTCTTCCAATCTGTGGAATCTGTGGCTGGTCACTTTGGCTGGTTACTTCCGACTGTCGATGAGTTCTCGCCACCAGGTCGGTAGCGCGAAGGCGGCTCTGTGGACGTCCGGATTGTAGTGACGTCCCACGAACCGGGTTCTCGGGGTGTCGAAGCAGGCACCGTCCTTGGACGCCAGCACGAACGCCATATCTCCGCCGATGTACGTGGGAACGGAAGCCCGGAACACCTGAACGGCGCCGAAGGCGTCCCGAACGTTGGCGGCGGCCTGCTCCAGGACCTCGGGTTCGTGAACCGGAAGGCCCGACTGTTGGACCATGACTCCGCCCGGCGTCAGGCACGCCCGCACGCCCCGGTAAAATTCCACCTCGTAGAGGACCTTTCCGGGTCCCACCGGATCCGTGGAATCGATCAGAACCGCATCAAAGGAGGCCGCTCGATCCGTCTCGTGAACGAACGCCGCACCGTCACCCATGACGAGCTCGACCCGACGGTCAGAGAACGCCTTCGAGAAAGCCAGGAATCGCCTCGAGACGGCCACAACCCGTTCATCGATTTCAACGAGGGTAGCTCTTCGGACGGACGGGTGGTTCAGCACCTGAGCCAGAGTTCCCCCATCCCCACCGCCGATGATCAGGACGGACTCGGGAGGGCGCGCCAGTCCGCTCATGGGTACATGGACGAGCGTCTCGTGGTAGACCCATTCGTCGCCTTCCGTCGCCTGTACGTATCCGTCCAGGACCAGAACGTGCCCAAACGTGGGATGCAGGTACACGGCCAGATGCTGGTAGGCGGTGTCTTCCTCGTGGACGCGCTCGGCCAGTAACCCCTGCCGGACGGACGGGAACGGATTCTCGTACCACCAATCCGGCATCAGGCCCCCTCGCCGGGGACACCTCTCTTCAGCTCCACAATCTCGACCCGCCCGGGACGCAGTTTCTCCCGCAGATACTCAAGGGCGCGGTGAGCGTCGCCCCGACCGCACATGAATACGTCGACTGCGGCGTAGTTGGACTCGGGCCAGGTGTGGATGCAGATGTGCGACTCTGCAAGAGTCGCCGTCCCCGTGACACCGTGTGGAGCAAACTGATGTACACAGATATTGATGAGGGTCGCCCCCCCCGCAGTCACCGCTTCTCCGAGGACACTCTCGACGCGCTCGGCGTCGTTCAGGAGATCCGCGGAGGCGCCCCACATTTCCGCAAGAACGTGGACGCCAACCGTCGACACAGGACCCGGAGGGTACTTCGCTTTCTGTTTGGCCATCCCACTCCTCACTCGGGCCGTGGAAGCACAGCCTCTGGCAGCAACTTCCCGTGAATGGATTCCCGGTTCGAGGGAGAGCCCCGTTTCCGTTCGGCGAGTCTCTGGTTGGCGAATCCAACGTGCGGGAACCCCGAGCCGCGACACTGACCAGGCGTCCGACCCGGATGATGCTTCCGGAAAAGCAAAAGTCACCCTCACGTTCGCCGCTCACCGCGTGGAAACGACTCCCACATCGACCGGCGCTCATTCCTGAAGATTGAAAGCGACTCTTTCCCTTTACAGGTTTCCCGCCCCATCGTCAAGCAGAAACACAGATCGTCCCAGTGGGGGCCCGAATGGCAGGACTCGTGGTTGCGCCTCCCGAGGCCTCTACGCCCCGTGTGGGGCGCCTTGCTCCCTTCTCTCTGCAATCCTGCCGCTATCGAGCCGGATCACCTGATCGGCCAGGTCGAGGGTTTCCTTCCGATGCGTAACCACGATAACGGTCCGCTCCTTCCACAGACCGAGAAGGCGAGCCATGAGCGCTTCCTCGGTGCCGAAGTCGAGCGACGTGAGGGCTTCGTCGAGGAGAATGACGGGGGGATCATGGAGCAGCAGCTGGGCCAGCGCGATTCGCTGCCGTTGGCCGGCCGACAGGTTTCCCCCCACTTCGCCGATGGTCGTCTCGTAACCGTCGGGCAGCCGCTCCACGAAGGCAGAGACCTCCGCCGCCCGAGCGGCCTCGAGGATCTCCTCGCGATCGGCACCGAGTTTGCCCAACCCGATGTACTCGGCGATCGTAAGCCCGAAGAACGTAGGTTCCCGATCCAGCCAGCCGAACCGGGAGCGCCAATCCCGCCGGGAGACGTTCACCGTCTCGAACCCATCCAACCGAACGCGCCCGGACGTCGGTTCGTAGAGCCCGACCGCCAGTTTGATGAGGGTCGATTTCCCCGATCCATTGGGCCCGGTCAGCGCCGTCAGCCGCCCCCGGCGTACCTCCAGACTGATGTCGAAGACACCCACGTCCGTACCGGGATATGTGAAAGAGGTGTCTTCGAATTGCAGATGCCCGCGGCGGGGATCGAGACGTACCTTTCCCTCACGCGGCGCCTCGGGGTCGACTCCGAGGAGATTCGCCACCCGCCGCGCCATCCCCAGAATTCCCTCCAACTGGATGTAGGCAATGGCCAGTGTTCCACCGGCGGAGGCGACGAGGAAGACGAACGTGGAGTACGCCGTCAGGTCCCCCAGATCCATCCTCCCGCTGAGGACGTACCGGGTTCCCAGCCAGATCGTGAGTCCTCCCAATCCGACGGTCGCTACCGTCGCCAGTGAGTGGAAGAGCGCGCCGTAGAGGACGGCCCGATCCCGGAGCAATTTGGTCTCTACCACTCTTCGATTGTGGCGATCCGAGAAGAAAGCCTCGAGGGAGAGCGCCTTGATCATTCGAATGCCGAGGAAACTCTCCTGCGCCGCCGTCGCCACGTTCGCCAGAGATTCTTGAATGGCGTTCCCGATCTCGCGAAGCCGCCGCCCGAGGGCGATTCCAAGGACCACCAGCAGCAGAGCGGCCGCCGAGAGCACGGACGTCAACCGCCAACTGGTCGAGAAGAGGTACACCACCCCAACCGCCAACACGGGACCGTGACGGAGAACGGCCGGGATCAGGTGCGTGATCAGACTCTGGGGAAAGGTGGCGTCGGAACTGATGACCGACACGAGGTCCGCCGACCGGCGCCTCTCGTGGTAGGCGACCGGGAGTCGAAGGGTCCGGCGAAAGACGTCATGCCGCAGGTCCGCCACCACGCGATTCGCGATGCGGCTTGAGAGCAGAGCGTTGGCGAACCGGCAGACGGCCAGAACGGTCAGGAGCAGGAAGAAGTACGCCAGAAGCGAGCCGATCGAAACGGGAGCCGGCCTCCCCGCGGCCACATTGACCGCCTGCTTCCCGAACCACGGCAGCGCCAGCATGGAGGCGCCCGTTCCGAACCCGGCGAGAATGCTGAGCGCGAATCGAAAACGGTGGGGACGCAGGAGGGGCCACAGGAGGCGCGCCAGGGAAAGAACGCTCGCATCGTCATTCGAAGGGTTCTGTGCACCGGGCCGGTTGTCTCCCAACGCTTTCTCCTGTCGCGAGACGGAGTCTCAGAATAGCAGCATATCCGAATATCGAAATATTAGAGCATTCGAGCCTTGGAGCGCAATGGTTGAAGTCACAGCGGCAAAGGGAAAGGACCACAAGCGGAAGACTCGCGGCGCGTGACCAGGAAAGAATGGGGCGATCGGGGCAAGTTCTTAACCTCGGCCGCCCTCAAACGGATTCTGCCGCGACCACACTCTGATATTCGGATACTCCGGCATTCCGGCCTTTTTCTCTAGTTCAATTTCACCATCTTCTTCGTAGCCTGTATGTCGCCGGCCGTCATCCGGCAGAAATACAGTCCCGATGCCACCTCTTGTCCCCTCTCATCTCGCGCGTTCCACACGATCTCGTGCAAACCCCCGTCCACCACACCGTCGAGGAGCGTCTTGACCCTTCTCCCCTGAACATCGTAGATCGCAAGCCGCACGTGCTGTCTCGTTGGAACAGAGAATGAAAGAGTGGTCACCGGGTTGAAAGGATTCGGGAATGCGCCCTTGAGTGTGAAGGACGGCGTCGCCCCGGTCGTCTCTTCCACCGACGTCATCGCACTCGTCAGATACGCGACAACGTTCTCGAGGAGATTCCTGGCCTCGACCGGATCGCTGATGGCCGGGTAGGAGAAGGAGAAGAACACGATCTGTCCACCCTCGCCGGCCTTCGCGCGGTCGTAGACGAGCACCCCCGCATCTTCAGGATAGGAGTCCGTTCCGTATACGATGTACGCCCCTCCCGAGGGGCGCGCCGCGTCTTCCGAACCCCACCCCGTGTAGTCGACGTCAATCGTGGCCGGCAGCGGATTCGGGTCCGTGGCGACCGGGTGATCCTGTTGGGCTGTGATCCGGTTGAGGTCGCCGACCTCGTCGCCGCCCCAATCGTCCACGTGCAGGACCGAGTCCGCGAAGTTTGCATATCCCGGAGACTCGAGGGCATCGTAGGCCACCTCGCCTCCCTCCATGAGGAGCTTGCCGCCCGCGGCCGCATAGTCGATCAGGTTTCGCCGGTCGGTCGACGAGCTCACGGGCGCTTCGTTCGCGCCAGAGGACCAGACCACCAGATCGTAGGTCGGCCACGTTGCCGGGTCGGTCGAGAGCCCCGTCTCCTCCACGACGTCGTACCCCAGGAGGGCGAGATCGTCCGCAAGATCCGAGGCCGCCGTCCGCTCTCTCGCCGGCGCGAGGAACTCCGTCCGCCAACCGTCCGTTTTGTCGAGCTGCCGCTTACCCTCATCATCGTCGATGACCAGAATCGTGCCGGTGATCTCCTCCAGAACGAAGTCGAAAGTCGTATCGCTCTGGACATTCGCATACTGGGTGGCCGGCGCATAGCCGCTGGCCCATGCCTTCAGGTCGTACTCGGACGGGGACACGCTCAGGGCGTAGGACCCGTCGGCGGGGTCGGTCGTGGTGCTGTCGGCCAGGGTTCCGCTCCCGTGGTAGTACGCTTCCACCTTGGCCAGAAGCGGCGCCTTGGTCAGGGAGCTCACCGTTCCGGAAACGGTCACCGTCGCCGTCGTCGACAGCTGCACGTTCAGAACCGCGGCGGCGCCCGCAGACACCACCACGCCGGGGAACGTCTGCGGCAGGTAGCCGGCGGCGGAAAACGTAAGGGAGTAGGTGCCCGGGTCGAGGATCCGATGGTAGTCCCCGACGTCGGGATCCGTGACGTCGATCCACGAATTGCCGTCCACCTCCACAGAGGCGAGAATCGGGTCCCCCGTCGACGCATCCGTCACCACTCCCCTCACTCCCCGAAGGCAATACTCGAGGTAGGCGACCATCGACTCGTCGTTGTCGTCCCAGAGCTGCGGAAGGGCCGACGCCGGCGGCCACTTCGTGTTATTGAGCTCGATGGTCACTTCCTTGTTGTACATCCACTCGTAGTTCCAGTCCTGCATGCCGCCGTGGATCTCGTACCAGTCGTTCCCGTTCGTGATGCCGTGGGGGAAGCTGGGGTTGTTCCACATGGGAGAGTTGAGACTCGAGTAGGCCTCGGACATGTGGATGAAGAGCGTGTCGTCGGGCGCTCGCGTGGACTGGTTGTCCCACGGGTAGTTGACGACCAGCGCCCCCGTGTGAAAATTGGCCGAGAGGTCGAAGGACATCGAATCCGAGAAGATCATGACGGCGGCGATTTCCGGCTCCCGTCCGTCCGGCGTATTGACCGGATCCCAGAATGCATCCGGAAAATTTCGATTGAGGTCCTCGCCGTTGGCGTTGTACCGGCTACCCGCGTTGTTGCCGTCCGGGTTCATCATCGGCATGATCCAGATCTCGACCTCATCCACCAATGCCTGCAGATCCGGGTCCGGAGTTCCCGAGTCGTAGTTGTCCGTCAAGAGATCGATGAACTTCAGGCAGTTCTCGGTCCCCACCGGTTCATCGCCGTGCATGGTCGAGATGTACTTGAACTCCGGCTCGTTCTCTTCGACGCCCGGGTTGTCCGTGATCTTCAGGAACCAGAGTTCCCGCCCCTCGACGGTCTGGCCGATGGAGATGAGCTCGGTGATGTCCGGGTGATCCGACGCGACTCCCTGCAGATATGTCGTGAGTGCCGCGTAGTCGTGGTAGACGTCCAGGACGCCTTTGTCCCTCATCCGCTGGAGAGAGCGCCACATGCGAAGCGCCTCGTTCGGAATGCGCCGGACGGGATAGCCCAGGAGCTCGACCCTCTGGACTTCACCGGCGTCCAGATAGGCGCGGACCCACCCGTCGCCCACGGCATCGATGTCGAGTCCCAGATTGCCGAGCTCGTACACGGTCGCATGATCCGGGATGGAGATCTCCACGGGGAACTTGTTGGAAAAAGGAACGACGTCTTCGTCGCTACCGGAGGCCGGAGGGCTGAAACCGATCGACACCACGGCGGCCGCGAGGCAGACGAGGAAACATCGACCGAGGAGAGACGGGGCACGATCACTCATCAAGGGACTCCTTCCCACAGAAAAGCGCCTGACGCCTGTACGCAAGACGGCGTCCCGAGCGCGCGGTTCCAATTGAGGCCAACACTATGATTATACAGCCATTCGGAGGGAAATTCAAGGTGAGGTTTCTTGCGGACATACAGCCGCCGGGCGGGGCGGGTTCAACTCTAGCGGTAGAGGGCCTTGATCGAGCTCCACGACTCGGTCTCCGTCGGCGACGGCGAGGCGCAGCCCTGCCCGAGGGCGCCGACTTGCCCGCACCCGGCTCCGCCGGGATCATTGCCGGGCAAGCAGGGCGAGCAGGAATCGAGGGAATAATCCTTGGTCTCCCGGGCACAGAAGCGCGGGTCCTCCGAGAAATTCGTTCCCCAGGGCCACGGGTTCTCCGATTGCTCCGGCCAGTAGTTGAACGTATTGTCCCAGGAGTCGTTGCAGTCCAGACTCCCACCCGAGGTCTCGAGTCCGATCCCGTACCTGTGCCCGGTGCAAATGTTGTGATGGATGGCGACAGGCCATGAATATTCGACGTAGATGGCCATGAAGGGGCCGTCTCCGTAGGCGTCCGCAATCGTGTTGCCGCCGAACTCCATTCCAAGACAGTAGGAGCAGTAAATACCGTGGCGTCCGCTGTTGGTGATCACGTTGCCCAGTATGCGGACGTCGTGAGCATCCAGACACTCCACAACGCCGCGCTCCCACACCTGGGAATAGGGCACGCCCGTCAACGTGAATCCTTCGAGGGTCCCCGAGATCCCCCACCCGAAACGGACAAGCGTCCAGAGACCCGAGAGAACGGTGGACGCCGGACCCGACTCGCTACGAAGCGTCACCCCGTCGTCCATGTCGATGAAATCCGTGTACACCCCGGCCGCCACCAGGACCGTATCACCGAAAGCCGCGGAGTCCATCGCCGCCGAAATGCTGGTCATGTCTCCCGTCCCGCTCTGACTCACGTACCACGTCCGGGCGTGAGAAACCGAGGAGGTCGAGACCACCGCAAGAAACACTACGAAACCGACCGTCCGCATTCTCAGCATGTCCTCTCCATCGCTCGGGTGGGAACCCAGACCCGCCCCGATCTTTCACCCTCTATTGTACCACAATCGCCGCCGCCGTGCATGGGCCTTGCCCGGCACCCCGCCGTGGTTGTCGAATACTCGATCCCCTCTCTTGCCAATCCTTGCCCCGCTCTTCCTGACCCGTCTTCGCGCTTGGGTCCTCCTTCTGAAGACCCGGTTCTTCGGCATCGGCGCATCTCCGTTGACATTTCTTCCCTCTTCACTTAGATTCCTTCGGACAGGGAGGGACTATGGTGAGCATACGCGCACTCAGGATTATTCTCATCGCCGCCGGGCTGGCGATTCTGGTGATGGTCGTTCTCATGACGGCGTCGGGGGTGAAGACAGCCACGGATGGAACGCTTACGATCGAGTACACACCCGACAAAGACGGTCCCGAGCACAAACCTCATCTCATCACGCCCAAGGTGGAATCGCAGAGTCCCGTGACAACCGTTGAGGTCCACTACACGACCGGCAACGGCTTCGTGACCCAGAGGTTGGAGCCGATTTCCGGGACTTCGTGGTGGGCCGCGACGCTTCCCGGCCGGGACAAGGGCCTCCGGACCTATTACTTCTTGAGCGCCCGGGATGAAGCGGGCAACCACGTGGTCCTGCCCGAAGACGCCAGCGACGTGTGGACCACCGAATACGATTACTTCAAGCTCCGCGCCGAAGGCAAAGCGTCCCGCTGGGCGTTGATCGTGCACGTGTACCTGATGTTCGTCGCGATTTTGCTGTTCGTCCACGCGCTGTACTACGCGCTCAGCGTTCTGTATGGAATGGATCGCTCCGGCGCCCTGGTGGCGAGCGTCTATTGGGGCGTGCTGTCCTTCTTCATCACGGGGTTCCCGATCGGCTGGATGATCGAGAAGCAGGTCCTCGGCAATTACTGGGAGGGCATTCCCTTCGGCTGGGACATCACCGACAGTAAGACTCTGTTCATCTTCATCTTCTGGCTGATTCCGGTAATCCTGCGGATGAGAAAGCGCGTGTCCGACCGGGGATTCGCCAAATGGGTGATCGCGGGGTCGCTCTTTACGATTGTCATGTTCCTGTTGCCGCACAGCTTGTAAGGGGTTCTGCGTGCCTTCACCCGAAATCCATAAGCTCCTGGCCAAGGCCTTCGGCAAGGGGAACTCCGAGTCATTCCCTCAGATCCTCGAGATGATGTTGGGTCATGAGGCGGCCGAGCTACTGCTCCGGCTCCCGGCGACACCCTACGAGCTCTCCGAGACGTGCTCCAAACCGGCGGAAGAGATCCAGGCGGTTCTCGACAAAGGATTCGAACAGGGCTTTCTTCTCAAACGAAGGACGGAGACGGGCGACACTCGCTATCACATCTCGGGCAGAATCGAAGAGACCCTACTCGCCGACGCGCGGAACGACGACGTCGGCGAGGGATTTCTCGATCTCTGGCGGAAAAACTTCGATGAGTTCGTGGACGGGCTCGGCCCGGCCGAAGAGCGTTCGTATGCAGCTCGGGTGATGCCCATCGAAAGCGCGGTGGGCACGGCCCAGACGATTCTCCCTTTCGAGCGACTTCGGGAAACGCTGGAGAAGGCGGAGCGGCGCGTGGTGCTGGACTGCATGTGCCGGAAACGGGCACAGAAGTGCGACATGCCCATTCGAAACATGTGCTTCTGGCTGGACGAGGCGGCCGACTATTTCCTCTCCCGAAGCGTCGGGCGAGAGGTCACGATCGACCGCGGGATGGAAATCTTCTGGCAGGCCGAGAAGCTGGGGCTCGTCCATCTGACCGACGTTCTTCTCTACGAGAACACGCCGTCCAAGGTTGGATGGATCTGCAACTGCTGTCCCTGCTGTTGCTCGCTCATCCAGGAGGTCCGCCGGTCGAAGGGAACCGTGGATCTGATGCGATCCTTTCGGGCGGAGGTGAATTCTCTCCTCTGCGAGCGATGTGGTCTCTGCGGCGGCCGCTGCTACTTCGGGGCGTTTCGCTTTCGGGAAGACGGCGTTCCTGTGATCCGTCCCGATCACTGCGTCGGGTGCGGCCTGTGCGCCAGCCACTGTGCGCACGATGCCATCCAACTGGTTCGAGTTGAAGATCCCGGCGTTCCCGAGAAAACGAAGCGGGCCGTCATTCACGCCATTGGAGAATGACACCGAGTTCTAAGTTCTGGGTTCTCAGTTCTGAGTCAAACGTCGAGGGGCGAGGGTGGTTACCGAGCTGTGTGACCCTCACCCTGCTGTCGGTGCCCAGGCACCGACAGCCTTCCCTCTCCCAGAGGTAGAGGGAATCGCATCGCGTTGTCACCCCGTCGCCGTCACAAGCTTCCCGATTCCCCATTTCCGATTTCCCATTTCCGATTCCCTTAGGTTGGCGGGGAATGGGAAATAGTGAGTCGGAAATCGGAAATGGGGTGAAAATGATTTGCATCCACCCCGGCCGGCAGACCTGGGCCGGATTTATGGCACAGGACTTCCGGCCACAGAGTTGATCTGCGTAATCTGCGGAATCTGCGGAAAGATTTGGGTTCCGAGTCTGTGCGAATCTGTGAAATGTGTGGCTGGTTTCTGATCCTGCTTCTCTCTGCGTAATCTCCGGATGAGGCTTTTCGGTTTTCGAATCTGTGGCTTGCCGTTGTCTTGCGACCCCACAAGCAGTCGGCTTCTCGCGTTACCCCAGTTTCCCCTCCTGAGCGGCTTTCTTCAGCTTGTCGTTGGCGAAGACAGCGATCTCCACGCGCCGGTTCAGGCGGCGGCCCTCGTCCGTATCGTTGGAAGCGACAGGGTTCGTCTCACCAAGTCCAACCGTGGAAATCCTCGAGGCGGGGATGCCGAGGGACTTCTGGTAATCGGCCACCGCCTGTGCCCGACGGTCCGACAGCTTCTGGTTGTATTCAGCCGCACCCACGTTATCGGTATCCCCCTCGATGAGGATATTGGTGTCCGGATACTTCTGAAGGACTCTCACCAGACTCTCGATGTTTGACTTCGCCTCGGGCTGCAGCTCGGCCGAGTCGAATCCAAACAGAATCCCGGAGTCAAACGTGATCTTGATGCCTTCACCCACGCGTTCGATCTTTGCATTCTCAATATCACGTCTCATCTCTTCCGCCTGTTTGTCCATGTGGCGACCGATCATGGCTCCGGCCGTGCCGCCGATGGCCGCGCCGATGATGGCGCCTGCGGCGGAGTTTCCGAGCTGATGCCCGATCACGGTCCCGGCTGCGCCTCCCACCCCGGCGCCGATCGCACCGCCTTTGAGCGTACTGCTCAGCCCACACCCCATTGGAAGGGCAATCAAGATACAGAGTCCCGATACAACTGCGACGTTCCTGAATGCCTTCATGGCTATACCTCCGCGTTGGAGTCGTCCGGACCATCCACCAGAAGCGGGATCGACGTTCCTCACTGAAAGTGACGGAAGCCCCATGTGCTGTCAACCAAAATGGGTTTCTCCCCCGTGTCTTCCCGCGGGGTCCGGTCCATGACCACCCGCCCGTGTCGAAGCGTTTGTCGAGAGGCACGAGGATGGGCCGACATCGTCCGGCCGACCCAGTGCTGCGACTTGGCCGTCCTGTACCCCTGATTCACTTGGAGTTCTCTGCGGCCTTGACCGATACACTGGACAGAGGTATTCTTGGGGAGAGTGGCGGTAGGATCCGGTCTCTACACCACGTTTCTGATTCTCAACCCATGGCACGGGAGGAAGGAATGATAGCAGACCTGGACGGTATATCCGGCATAGGGTCCGTGTCCGGTCCTCCCGTAGCTCAGGGGTGAGAGCGCCTGCCTTATAAGCAGGAGGTCGCTGGTTCAATCCCAGCCGGGAGGACCCCTCCTGCACGCGTGGCACCCAGAGAACCTTTCATCCGCAGACGACCCTCGACGCCACGGCCCCCGTGATGAAGAGAAACACTGCCATCGCGAGCCCCGCAATTCCGCCCACTACAACGACTCTGCGGACATTCATGCTGCCCTCCTGCGGCCAGGGCATGGTGAACCAGCCGAACGAAGCACGCGAAGCACATGCACCGGAGAATCTGTTCTGCCATCGCCGCAAGCCGGGAACACCCGAGATCGGCACCGATGTACCATATGCTGATGACGTCCCGCGATCCGTTGGACTAGCCGCTCACGCCGTACGCGGCAAAGATCTGCAGAATGATGAGAGTGTCGGCGCCAGCGTGAAAGATGGCCGAACCGATCACGCTCTGGGTCCTCTGCATCAGGTACCCCCAGGCCACGGCCAGGCCCAGCAGGACCGCGAGAAAAGGGATCAGATCCGGAGTGTATTCTACCTGCATATGAGCCGCCGTGAAAGCGACGGCTGTAAGGAGGACCGCCGGCCAACGTCCGACAAGGGGCTCGAGTCGACCCAGGAAAAGCCCCCGGAACAGAATCTCTTCGAGGAAACCGTTGGCGAAGATGAACACGAGGATCCAGGGCAAGACCGCAAGCAGCAGTTGAAGAGACATGCCGCCACTCAGCGCCTGAAGCGTCGAGAGTACACACAGAACGACGAAAGCGGAGATACCGACAATCAACCCGGGTTTGAGTTTCCCCGCGCGCAGGAACAGGGTTTGCGGACCATCACCCCCGAGACGGGCGAGCAGCACGACGGCGGCGATGGTTAGAATGGCGCTGGACAGCTTGGCCATCGCAAGTCCGGGGGCGGACTCGAGCGTCAGTCCCAGGATTCGGTTTCCGATGTGGCTGAAGCGCCAGCTGACAAACAGGGCTACCGATGCGACGAAGAGCGCGTAGAAAACGGACCACCGAGAACCCGACCGGTCGCGGCTTCGAAGTCCAAGCGCCAGAAGGAGGAACGCCAGTGCCATTCCCAACCTGAGCGCCGTCTCCAATCCGTCGGGAATCGCCCCCGAGAAAGTCACACCAACGAGGTACACGGCCGAGCTGAGGGCGAGAAACAGGACGAAGTAGGCCGCGCGTTTTCCGGGCTGCGGTGTCGGATTCATCTGCTGAACCTCCATCAGGGGCTGGGCAATATCCAGAGGATTCCGGGCTAGCGAAAGTAGAAGCGAGCGCCGATCGCGCCGTTGATATCGAACTCCGTATCCGGGAACACGTCGAGGATGGGCACGACTTCGACGAATAGATCCACAGGGGCCCCGGCAAAGAGATACGAGATACCCAGTGGGATTCGCACACCCAGAAGATGCTCATCGTCGTTTCGCCCTTTGCCTTCGTTTCCCTCCTTGAACTTGATCCGCCCTCCAATCCCGGTGAACAGAGACAGCTGGCTTTGGTTCACAGCCGGAGGCAGCACTCCGACAAGGTGAACGAGATAATCCGAGTGAAATTGAAACGATTGATTCTCTGAGAATGACCAGGCCCCTGCAGCATCGATAGCGTGCTTTCCGCCAAGCCAGCTCTTGATGCTGATCCCCGTCGGTTCGCCGACGATGATTCCCAAACCGAACCCCTCCTGCGCATATACGGCCGAGGTCGTGGCCAACACGGTCAGGATCAGAACCGCCACTCCCACGCTCTTCATTTCGACGTCCTCTCCGCTGGGATCACCAGATCAACCGACAGCGATGTGCAAGATTCGGAATGCCTGGAATGTAGCACAACCACCCTCGGCTGTGAACAAAGAGGATCCGAAATTATCGCGAACGTGTCAAGCGCACAGGATGGCCCGGGGGGGTTCTCCTTTCGTTCCCGATCGAGAACTCTGCGTTGTGTCCCCGGCTCCCTCAGATTCCCAGGTACGGGTTTCGCACGTACTCGCGGCTGAACTCCCGCAGGCCGCTCAGGTAGTCGTAGGTGATGTGCGCGGGCTGGAGAGCGAGTTCCCCGCTGGTATGGCGGTCGTCGCAATCGTCCCAGCTCCACGGAGGCTTGGCCGAGCCGGCCTCGAATCCCTTGCCCTTGGATTTGTGGGCGACGAAGCAGTCCTGTCCTCTGTCGTCCACCAGGAACACCCGGCGATTGTCTCTGTTCTTCCACAGCCCCCCAGCATCCTTCGGGGCGAAGATGTCGATGAGTCCGTAGCGGCAGACGTCCGACTTGACGTCCTGCCCGGGCCCCCGGAGTGAATCCCTGTGGAAGAGCCGAACCGAGGGTTTCTTGTTGTTCTCGGAGAAAGTCGGCTCCTCCGCCGCTCCCGGGTTCGGCGACGGACAGTACCGGACAATCCTGGATCCACCACTCCAGTGATCCTTGTCTCCCCTCACCCCATGGCCCTTGGCCTGCACGAACAGCTTCGGCCGCATGGTCTCCTTGGCGTTCTCATCGATGTGCCAGATGGCCCACAGCTTGCCGTCGAGATTCTCGCGGTTCACGCGCGAGCCCCGGTACCGGTTCTCCGTCGGCTTGGAAAAAACGGGCACCTCTTTCCCCTTCAAGTCCTTCAGATGCCAGTTCGCGTACGAATAGAACCACCAGTGGCTGATCGTGATCATGGCGTCCGCGCGCAGATCCTCGAGGCGGTCGCGCTTTCCGACCACGACGAGCGCTCCCTCCATGTCGTGTTCGTGCTCGGTCCCGGATCTCCACCGCGGACCTTTCGGCGTCCACGGCGTCTGCGCACGTTCCCAGTCCTGCGGGTGGTAGATGGCATAGAGTACGAAGTAGTGGGTGTGGGTCTCCGCGACGGAGTAGTACACGTAGGGGAGAAGACGGTGCGTGAACTTCGGAGACGGACTCTTGGTGATCTTCTTCCACTCCTTCTCGGTGGTCACCGGAGCGTTTACCGCAGGCCAGTTCCCCGTCATGGACTTCATGTTCCCGGGGTCGGTGAAATCCACTCTCGTGATGAAATCTCCCCTTGGGTTGTCGTTGTTCACCTTCTGACAGATCACCGGAGCACACTGATACGCGATTTCTGCAGGCTTCGGCATGGTACTGCCCTCCTCTTCGGTCGGAGAATCCACCCGGGTGGAGCCGGGATTCGAGTCTGTTCCGAGCAACCGGGTCTGGAATTATGCCGAAAGTGTTAAACGCGTATTGTGTCCCGGGAAATCATCTTCTCTGCTCTTGGCAACTGAGCGATGAGGACATGACGTAGGTTTCAGATCTTCTCCAGGCAAGGGGCTTGGAGTTGTGTTTCCGGACCCTCACACGCCACCTAGAAGCCTCTGCCACTCGATTCCCTTTTTCCTGGCTTTGTAGCTATACGACCTCTTCTGTCCATAGTAGATCCGTTGGATGGAATGATGAACCTGATGCAGCAGTTCAATGTGGGATTTGCTCATCGCAAGGAACCCCTCAGGCTCAAGAACGATGGGAACTCGCCTTGTCTTGCTCAAATCAAACTCCCGAAAGGCGGGTTCGATGATCGGACCTTTGCCAGCAACAGTAATACCTTGCCTGTACGAGTCATTGAAGAGGCCGTTGTTGTGCATCCATAGGTTTCTGATACGCCTTGCGTGATCTACATCCAGGCATAGTCGTGGGATTCTTGCGATCATTCCTCGCTTGCCATAGGTTGATTGCAGTGCCACTCCAAACGCCCATTCGAGTTTTGTCTTGTAATGGTCATTCCTCAGTCGCGTGATCTTGTTCATCTTTCGAAGGCAATTCACGAAGCTGGTAATCGCACCTTCGAATACTCCGATCTGGGAGATCAGCGATACGCGCGCATGGTACGAGTCAAAAAAGGCACGCATAACTTGGATCAGGCTGGAGGGGTCGTACTTGCGGATCCACTCGTGAGTCAGGGGCAGATTCTCAGGTAAGTGTGAGAGTATCTCAGCTTCCCTCGCAGACTTCCTGCTTGCAATGCCGTACAGGAAGTAGCCGACTATGCCTTGCATACCGTCATCGGCGATCTCAAATGCCCTTCTTACCTCTGGATCTCTTGGCATGGCATCAACCAACAGCCATCAACGGTCGTTTGCAGTGGGAGGAAGCCGGTTCTAGGAGAACACTGATCGAATCCGTGAGCCTTAGGACATAGCGCCGATTCCACAGCTGCTCTCCTACCTGAAATCCAGTACGGCCCATCCAGGCTCCTCAAACATCCAACCCATGCATCACCGGCCGAGACAGGCCGAGTCTTTTCTTGATGCTGTCCTTCCACCGGATCTGTCGATCGCTCCTGTACTTCAAGTAGAGATTCTCAATGCGACTTGAATCCTGAAACTCCAGCAGTTCCTCGGCTTTGGTATTGGCATCGGGATCGTCGGGACAGTTCATCGCTATGATCTGCCTGAGCCGATTGGCTTGGCCTATCCAGATGGAGTCGGTGACGTAGGGGCGGACATCAGAAATGACCTTCTCGATCCTGTCATCCAGCATCGGCTCGCAGGAAACGCTCGTCTGAAAACCCCGTTCCGCGGCATGCTTGAGCGCAGCAAGCCTTTGGCGGTATCGCGGAGCATTCGGTTCCCAGAATCTCAGGACGGTGTCACTCGCTGAGCCAATCGTGATTCGAAACGTGACCGAAGACCGGTATGGATGGAGTTCTCTGCACAAGGGCTTGACGACCGCAAGCGAAGGCTTAGTCACGATGAGGACATCGTTTCCTCGGTTTACAACATTGCGAAGAACACTTAGGCAAGCATCGAGGTTGTCTTCGGTGATGTCGTGGGAGCTCGGGAACATGATTCTCCCGGCACGCTTGCGGTAGGACTTGTCCAGAGCCTTCACTCGGAGGCGAGGGTGGCTCCAGTCAGTCGGCGTGGAGCGCTTGAATCTGATTGCCAGCGCTTTGGCATAGCAGTACCGGCAATCGTGGTAGCAGCCGTCCTGGATATTCAACGTGTGGCGGGCCCACTCCTGGGTGCCGTGCGCATACGTGTCACCAGCAGGGTTATGCATGCTTTTCAAGTCTATCGGGAAAGGTCGCATGCCGCAGATCTCTCCATACCCCCGACAGGAGCTGCTTCAAGGATCCCCCCCGCCATTCGTGGCAAGAGAATCCGCCCGTCGCCGCACCGAGAAGCGGTCTGGGTGCCAACCAAACCAACAGTGTATCCCGTCCCCGTCCCGCAATACGTGCCTCACTTGAGCAGAAGCATCTTCTTCGTCTGAGAGAAGTGACCCGCTTCGAAATGGCAGAAATAGACTCCCGTCGGAGCGATTCGCCCCCGATCGTCCCTACCATCCCAGCTGACAGAGTAGCAGCCCGGAGTGCCGGCAGCATTCACAAGCGTTCGTACCCGCCTGCCTCTCGCATCATAGATGTCAATGCGAACGTGGCCGCAGGCCTCTGGGAGTTTATAGGGTATCACAGTCGAGGGATTAAAGGGATTTGGGAAGTTCGTCCCAAGAGCAAAACTCTCCGGCAGATGACTCTCCATCGTTTGCACGGTCAGGTAGCCGTGCGGTGTCGCGTTGTAAGGGTTGGAGGGATCCGTGTCGTTTCCGAATTGGTCGTACGCCACAACCCTGGTGTAGTACAGAACACCGTTTTCCAGGCCTGTCAAGGTCGTTGCGGTAGTATCGCCGAGATCAATAACCTCAGCCCAGACGTTCTGTGAGTCAGACGAGTAATAGAGTCTGTAGCCGGAAGCCAGGTCCACCCCCTCCCACCACAAATGAATACACTCATACCCAGGCTCACCGCGAAAGTTGATCGGAGGCGGCATGGGCATTGCACTCACCTCTATGGAGGAACCTGTCTGACCCGAGATATTCTCGCCGATTGCTTTGAAGATGTAGACTGTCCTGTTGTCAAGGTCGGGTCTGTCGAGACACTTCTCCGCGTGGTGGAGCGTGTCCGTCCACGAGCCGCCCTCGGGCTTCCAGGAAACCCGATAGTAGGAAGCATACTCGGATCCCTCTTCCAAGCAGAGATGCACATAGCCGTGCCCGATTCTGTCAACCGCCAGCGTCGGAGTCGGGCTGGGCATAGGGGGATTCTCCACACCGCTTGTTGGAGCTGCAAAGGCAGGACCCCACCAGTCATGTCCTTCTGTATCCTCGATCTTGTAGAAATAGGTCGTGCTGTAGGCCGTGCTCGTGTCCACAAGGCTGTAGTCTTGCTGCTCCGGGTCGAATGGAACATAGCCCAAAGGTGGGTCGCAATCGTAGCACTGTCCGCCGTTGGGGCTTCTGTAGATGTAGAAGCCCTCCCCCTCTTCGAAATCGCTAGCTTTCCACGATAGGGTAACTTGGTGCTCGCCACCAGTGGCAACGATGTTCCAGATGTCCCGCGTAATGCTCACAGGCGTGCATCGGGAACTATCCAGCCACTCTGACAGTCCGCCAAAGAAGGGCCCGGATTGTCCATTCTCCACATACGCCTGGACGGCGAAATGCCACGTGTCGTAAGCCCCACAGATCATATCATCGTAGGACACAGTACACTGTGTCTCCGCGACTTCGCAGATCGGAGCGGGATAGACTCCATAACATGTGTACCCAGGGACGGGATAGTAGTACAGGACATAGCCGTCTGCCCCTTCAACCGGCAGCCAGCTGAATCGGTAGAGATCAAATGTTTCATCGTCTTCGCAGGCCAACCCCTCGGGGCAACTTACGCCATCGCAGTACTCCAGGAAAGCATTCCGAAGGCCGTTGGCCTCCTCCTGCCGGTGCGAATCTTCCTCGAGAAGCTCAGCCTCGTCGGCCTCCGTGATGAAGGAGGCTTCAGTCAATGTCGCTGGCATCCGCGCCCGCCTTAGGAGGAGGAAATTGCTTGGAAAGGCCCCTCGCATGTCATATCCGAACTTCTCCCAAATGCTCACCAAGGCCTGCTCCGCGAGATTCTGACTCCACCCAGAAACACCGGGGTAGTATTGGTAGTCATACCAGAAGGTTTCCGTCCCCTGAGCAGTCCCTGTTGAATCCGCATTATGATGAACCGAAATCAACAGATCCACATTCTCGTCTTCGTTCGCTATCCGGGCTCGATCCTCAATTGACAGACTATCGGTGAGGCTGGTTCTCGTTAGCCGGGCATAGGTGTAGATGTATGACAGCTGGCTGTACAACCTCTCTGCCACGTCCTGGTTGACCCAATCTTCAGTGAGATCGTTGGGGCCATGAGATCCATAGGCTTGGCAGCCGGGGGGTCCAGTCGGGGGAATATACTGGCAGGCATTCGGTCCGCCATGACCCGGATCTATGCACACGCCAGGATAGAAGTCTTCCGCGTTCTGACTGCCAAGAGCATCACCGAGTCCCACCGGTGGGCATGCAATTCCAAGAAGTACCCCCAAGACCAGGGCAGGTGTGAATACCACTTGCGACCTTGACTGGACCACGATTCTCTCCTCCGGGATCTCGAAACTCTGACTATCTGGCCCATCTCAGAATGCCCACGTAGATCTTTCCCTCATTCTCTGTGTCGTAGGCAATCTTCCTTCCGTCGGGTGACCAGCTAGCGAACATCTCATGCACGTCAGGCGTGTGAGTGATCTGAACCACTCTACCGTCATGGGTGTCTGCTACGAAAAGCTCACTGCCCGTTATTCTGTGTCCATCATCTTCGCTGACTCCAAAAGCCAAGAACCGCCCACTGCTCGACCACTCAGGACTGGATCCGCGACATAGATGAAGAAGGTTCGACCCATCGATATTGGACACGAACAGTCCGCCGTGATAACCAACGAAAGCTATCTTGTCACGGTTAGGCGATACCCTGTAGTAACCGACCGCATGGGGAAAATCGATATGCCGGGCCCCATCAGCGCTACGAATACTCAAATGCCCGGTCCTCCCGTCCAAGTCGAAATCCCAGCTGGTCTCACCAGTCTCAGCATCGTAGGTGTCGGCATCAACAATCCGGTGGCTCGCCATATCGAGAACCTTCAGTCCTCTCGCGCTCCTGAACTCCAAATCCCCAAGGTTGTTGATCCTCAGCCCCCCGAGGTTTCGTAAATCACCGGCAAGCTCTGTGATCTCGCCAGACTCAACGTCGGCCAGTTGGAGCGATTGGCACATCCGGCCGGTCCTTGCCTGTAGTAGGATGGCCCGCGAGTCTGGTGCCCAGACAGGCCTGTAACCTGCAGACGCTCCGGTACTCAGCTCAACAATAGGACCTGTACCATCCGCGTTTCTGACGAAGAGACCCGTGAATTGGGATCGCGTGAAGGCCACTTTTGCGCCATCGGGTGACCAGGCGGGCGCCATGAAATCCCCCGCCGCAATCTCGATCACTTGCACGATTTCCACGTTCCAAGGACCAGAGCTTGATCCGCTGCCTAGCTCTTCCATGCAGTCCGGCTGCCCCTCATGTGTTCCCCCAATCATGCATCCGGTAACCGCGACCAAGGAGTCCTCCTGATAGTCAATCGTGCAATCCAGGACGCAGTTGTGCGGATCATTCGGATACGAGAAGTCACTTGCAGCGTATTCAAGCGTGATGGGGAGATCTTCCTCGTCAAGAGGGCCAAAGGAGCAGTAGCCGATCAATACGAGTCCCTCGCCCGATGCCTGCTCACAGGAGAAGCTCGTGATTCCTCCCGTTCCGAGATGATCACCCATGGTCAGCGCGTCGTCCGGGCACCAGTGCGGCCCACTCAGGGACGGCGCGCTTCGGCCCGTGGGCCAACCGGTCACGGCGAACTCAGCGCCAGTAACTCCTTCGACATCGTACGCCACAAACGCGACGTACCCGTAGCCACCTGCAGCGAGGATCTCAGCGATAGAAGCATCGACGTTGATTGAGTCGCACGCCGCGGGAATGAGATCCCCGCAATCCAGATACTCACTCGACGCAACCACATGCATCGCCAGTTTGGCCGAGGGATTCTCGCCGGCGATGGCCGGGTGGGCGCCTATAACTGCAGCTAACGCGAGAAGGAGAAGTGCCTTCATCGTGAGATCACCTCCGGGAGTATTTGCCCTCAATGCTCAATCGCCCCATGTTTGATATTTTTGCAATATGTCTTTCGCTACTCTACTTCGGTTCCCGACCGGCGTCAATACCACCCGGCTCGAGCGGCCGATACCACAGGCAGCGAACCCGGCGCGCGTTGCCGCCACGGCGCGGAGCCCCTCAGCAGCATTAACTTGCTACCCCCCCGTTTTTCGTCGACTTTTTTTCCGTTGGGTGGCTTTTCTTCTGAGGTCAGGCGGCGTGAAACGACGTAGCAGACGAAACATCAACGGATTAGACACACGTCAGGGGGCAAACCGGCATGCGCTGCCCGGCTCCATGTGCCCGCCGACAGGCTCAGGGTGAACGGTGGGTCGGGTGGGGTGGCGGGTAGACCGCGTCATTCCCCCTTCGACAGCCCAACCGGGGAGTCGGGCGGCACACTATGTCCAGCCCATCTGCGAAATCTGTGAAATCTGTGGCTCGGGTTTTTGGGTGTCCGCCCTTTCGCCCATTCGCGTTACCCGCGCGGCACGGCGTCCCAGATGCGCTTGGCGCGATGCGCGGCCGCCCGCTTGGCGGCATCCAGGTCGCCGCCGGGCTCGACCGCCTCAACCACGCTCAGGTAGAACTTGATCTTGGGCTCGGTGCCGGACGGCCGGACCGCCAGCCAGTTGCGGCCGTCCTCGGAGAGGCGGAAGATGAGAAGATTGCCCCTCGGCTTTGAGATCTCCTTGAGGACCTTCCCGGTCGCCGGATCAATGAACGTCCCGGTGGAGTAGTCCTCGATACTGAAGACGCGCGCGCCGGCGAATTCCGCCGGCGGGCTCTTGCGGAACCCCTTCATCATAGCCTGAATCTTCCCCAGTCCCTCATCCCCCTCGAGCACGACCGAGTTCAACTCCTCGAGGTAGTATCCGTACTCTCGGTAGATGTCCTGGAGAAGATCGTAGGGCGTCTTTCCCTCTGCCTTCAGAACCGCCGTCAGTTCGGCCATCATCAGTGCCGCGCCGGCGGCGTCCTTGTCGCGGGCAAAGGTCCCGACCAGATACCCGTGACTCTCCTCGGCCCCAAAGAGGAAGCGGTCTTCCTTCCCAGCCAGATCCTTGTTGATCACCTCCCCGATGTACTTGAATCCCACCAGGAGGTCCGTGCGGACGCCGACCCCGAAGCTCTCACAGATATCGGAGATGAGACTCGTGGTGACCAGCGTCTTCACCACGACTCCGCCCTCCGGAAGATCTCCCCTCTTCTTCAGCTCCCGGACAATGTGATAGGTCAGGAGCGTAGCGATCTGATTCCCGTTGAGCCTCACCCATTCGTTCTCGTCAACCGAGCGGCGGACGGCAACGCCGAGTCGGTCCGCATCCGGGTCCGTAGCCAGAACGAGATCCGCGGATTTCTCCCTCGCCTCCGCAATCGCCATCTCCATCGCCTTCGGTTCCTCGGGATTCGGCCGGTGATCAGCGACGTTGGGGAAGTTCCCGTCCGGCGTGGCCTGAGCTTCGACAATCCGCACCCGATCCTTTCCCACTTTCTCGAGAACCGGCCTCACCGACGTGAATCCCGTGCCGTGGAGCGGGGAGAACACCACGTCGATGCCTTCACGGTCCTCGACCAGCCGGAGGCCGGCAATTCGCTCCCAGTACATCTCATCCAGCTCGGCCCCGATCCATCCGAAGTTGTTCTCGATGGTCGCCTGCTTGAGATCAACTCGCTTGATCTCCTTCACCTTCTCGACTTCCTGGATAATCTCCTCGTCGACGGGCGGAACGATCTGCGCGCCGTCCTTCCCGTAGACCTTGAATCCGTTGTCGGAAGGAGGATTGTGGGATGCGGAGATGACGATTCCGAGATCCGTTCCCAGGTGCCGGACCGCAAACGAGAGTTCCGGCGTGGCCCTCGGACCGTCGAACAGAAACACCTTGAGCCCGTTTCCGGCAAACACTTCGGCCGTGAGCTGCGTGAACTCGGGCGAGGTGTTCCGCGTGTCCGAAGCGATTGCGACAGTGGGGGCTCCCTCTCCCTCCCAACTCTTCAGGAGATAGCTGGCCACTCCCTGTGCGGACTCACCGATCGTGCGCGAGTTGATGCAGTTGGGCCCGATTCCAACCCGACCGCGGCGTCCTCCGGTTCCGAACGGAAGGACGGCTCCGAACGAATCATTGATCTTCTCCCACTCGGCGCCATGGATCCATTTCTCCATCTCGGGCCGAAACTCGGCGTACTCGTCGTTCTCCAGCCAGCGCTTGAAATTCGCCAGAGAGGCATCGGTCAGATGTCCTTCCTTTCGGGCGTCGTCGGCGCGTTGAACGAGATCGCTGATGTTCATGGGAATTCTTCTCCAATCGGCGACGGTCGGTTTCTACTCGTCTGAAGGCCGGTGCGCAACCACGGATGGCCGCCTCGCAGGCGAAGCGGCGGCACGGATCGTGAGTGGCCATCATACAGGACGGACCGTCGGAGGTCAACGAGTCGGCGGGACGGGCCGGAGAAGGCTCGCATTCCCCATTCGATAGACCGGCTCGAACCAGGGGTCCGGGAACAGGGGTCCCACGGGTGAGGGCTCGTTCGCGCGAGCGACAAGAACGCCGTCGATTCCCCGGGCGACACACGATTCCGCAAGCGCGCCCGGTCCATACCGTCCCGCGTATGCGTCCCGGACGAATCTCAGGCGATTCGTGTGTTCGTAAGCCGGAATACCGGCGTATCCCCAGATGTTGTAGATGTCGGCCACGTACAGAGACCGGCCCGTGAGAGCGGGAAGCGTCCGTTCAAATCGTTCGAGATCGGACGGCCCCCGAACGGGTCCCTGGAGGAACACCGCGTCCGCGGACGTGTTCGCCCGAATCCATCCGTAGACCTTGAGCTGGTCACTCGGGATGACGACGGGATCGTCCGTCACGAGGCCGCGGGACTTGTAGGAGAGCGGCGGCATTTGCAGGAACGGAAGCATGAGCAGGAGCAGCAGGGCGGCGCGCAGGCTCCTTCGGCCCCGGCACAGCCGCCAGTAGTGGGAAAAGAGGAGTGCGGCAGCGGGGAAGGCAAGCAGGAATCCGTGGTAGAGATACCGCTCGGCGTTAAAGACCAGGATAATCCGGGAATGAACGTAGTCCTGCATGCCGCCCCAGACGACCACCCAGAGGGTGAGGATCACGAGGCCCGCGGCGGACCAGATCTGCGGGCGCAGCCGTCGAAGAAAGAAACCGGCCCAGACGGTGAAAGCGAACGCCGGGAGCCACCCTCGAAGATTCGCCGTCCAGACCTGTACGACTCTCCAGTCAATCTCGCCACCGGGGGAACGAAGATGGGGGTCCCCGCCCGGGAAAAGAACAACCAGAACCAGAGCCGCCGCCGACCCGGCCCACGCGCCCCATTTCCAAACCCGCCACCCCCGAGAGGCCCCCATCACGGCCGAGATGAGAACCCAGGAGAACAGCGCCGCCGTCCCGGAAACCTGGTGCGCGAGAATGAGAAAAAGCGCCAGCATCCATCCCGCGGTCATCCACCAGGCGTCGCCCTTGAGGGGGCGGAGGCCCACGATCATCATCACCCGGGCGAAAAGCAGGAAAGAGCCGAGCACGAAAAACTGGGTCTGTGGGTACAGCACCACGTCGAGCCTGAGCGCCAATGCGTAGAGGAGAACCACGCCCGCGATCGGCCACCGGACCTGACGGCGGGCGCGGCGGGCTGCCGATTTGACGAGCCCGAGTCCGAGCGTGACAATCGGGATCAGTCCCAACGCCATCAATCCCGACGCCGCCGCACTGATCCTCTCCCCGCTCAAGGTCAGAAGCCCCGCGAGCCCGACGTGGAGGAGCCGCGGATAGACGATGGGCACGCCCCCGAAGAAGGGGTTCCACATCGGCCACGAACGTCCGCAGGCAGCCTGCTCGACGAGCGCGTAAAAATACAGCGTGTCTCTCGCGAACCAGCCCCGGGCGACAAATGACGGCTCTCCCGCGCCGTCCACTGTGTGCCCGTTCTTGATGAACACCGCCACCTGAAGAGCTCGAATCACGGCCCATAGGACGAGCACCAGAACATCAAAGCGACCGACTCGAAACGTGATTCGCTTGGGTCGAGATCTGAGAATGAGCGCCAGAAGGAGATTGGTGCCCAGAATCGCACCCCACAGCGCGCCGGGGGCGGACAGACGGAAGTGCCAGAGGAGACCCGTCCAGAAGGAAAACAGGATGAGCGAGCTCGCAATGGAGAGTCCCACCCACTCGGCCACGTTACCGGACCGGTAGAGGAGCGTGGCCAACCCCGCTCCCGAGAAAAACAGAAGGAAATGAAGCTGTACGGTGCTCGGCACCAGGAAAGACAGGAGAGGAACCGCCACACCGGCTACCAGAACCAGCCATGCGGCGTCGGCGCGAAACCCCATGCCTCTTGTATCAGGGTCTGTCGGAAGCCGGTCCATCTTTCCTCCCGCTCGACCCCATTATGGGTACATGCCTCCCAACTCGCAATGAGTTTTGCTCAGATGCCGGTGTTGTGAAAAAGCCGGCCACAGATTTCGCAGATTACACAGATGGGCCGCGTGGTGAGGCAAATCCTTGCCTCACGGGGAAGAATCTGCAACCGCGTGGCCAATTGAGAATGCTCTGATGTCTGTTTTGGAGTTGCCATTCCCAGGCGCCCGCGGTTGGCTACAGACCCTATCGCCTGGGCTGGCGGGGCGGATCGTAGATCCGATCCGCCAGGGGGTATACCCGCTTTTTATCTGCGTAATCTGTGGAATCTGTGGCTGGGGTTTCGCCCATTCGCCCTTTCGCCACTTGATCGCGTCTGCTACAATCCCCCGGACTCTCGCGGATCGGACCGCCGAATGGACATCATCAGTCTTCTTGTACTCATCGGTTCCCTGGCCGGTCTCGGCTGGGCCGCCGATCTCTTTGTCGTCTCCGCTTCGAGGATCGGCGAGACCTTTCGCCTTCCCAAGATGGTCGTCGGGATTCTCCTCGTCGGGTTCGCCACGACTGCGCCCGAGCTGGCCGTGTCCGTCCAGTCAGCCTACCTGGGTCACCCGGAGATCGCCCTCGGCAACGCGCTCGGCTCGGTCATGGCCGACGACGGCCTGGCCATGGCCCTGGCGGCCATCTTCTCGGTCGGCCCCATGGTCATCGAGCCTCGAATCCTCAGGAGCGCGGGCCTGTTCCTCATCTCCATCGACGTCCTCGCCTACGTGCTGGCCTGGAACGGCCACATCTCCCGCCTCGAGGGCGCCGTCCTGCTGATCATTCTGGGTGGGTACTACTGGTGGGTTCTGTGGAGTGAATCGCGCCGCCGCAGAGGGTCGGCGGCCGTGCTCGGCCCGGCCAAGGTCGAGGACGAAGAGTCCCGCCGCTATCCCCTCCGCCGATGCTGCCTCCTGTTCGGGCTCGGACTCGCGGGCGTCATTGCGGCCAGCCGCCTTATCATCTGGGCGGCGACGCGCTTCGCCGAGTCGCTCGGGATCCCCGAGGCCGTCATCGGACTTACCTTAATCGCCTTCGGCACTTCGCTGCCCGAGATGGGCGCCTGCATCGCGGCCGCGCGTCGAGGTGAGGGACAGATCGCCGTGGGGAACATCCTGGGCGCGGATATTCTCAACGTCCTCTGGATCATCGGCATGTCCGCCGCGGTCGCTCCCATCACGGTCGAGCAGAAGATCATCAACTTCGCCTTCCCGTGGATGCTCGGAATCGTGCTCACGATGCTCCTCTTGATGCGGATCGGTCACAGGCTGACGAAGATCAAGGGCGCCGTGCTGATTCTCATATACGCGGCGTATGTGGTGATGATTGTGAGGGGGTTTTATTAGGGCAAGGAACAAGGGCGAGGAACATGGGCATGGGCATCGTGATAATCGCCCATTCGCCCTTTCACACGCTGCCTCTCATCCCTCGATACACGGCAACACCTGGCCTTCGGCATCCTACGCCGCACTCGGGACGAACGGGGGGATATCGTCTCCTCGCTCTTTGGCCCAGCTCGGGCCGGCTGCGGTGAAGGTCCGCCGGATCGAAGGCCGGAGCGTGGGATCTTTCAACGCCGAGGGCTGTCACCTTGCACGAAGACCGTCGTCCCCCATTCACGCTGTGGCCAAGAGACGCCGGACCTTTGCCGCAGCGCAAGGCCCGAGCTCATCCCCTGTCGCCGGGTCGCAATTACTCCTCGTACTCCAGATGAATCTCACCCACTTCCACCAGCGGGTGCTCGGCCAGCTTCTCGAAGAGCGGACAGATGTGCGCAAAACCACCCGATATCGAGCCCTTTGCGAAGAACTGGAAGTCGTGATCCGGCGTGTACATCTCCACCCCTTTCGCATCCGGCTTCACGATTTCTTCCGGCCCCTCCTCGAAGCCGACCGTCACTCCGGATGAAGTGGCGGCGAAGATCGTCTTGATTTCCTCCGCATAAACCCGGGCGAAGACCCTGTAGTGGAAATCGAAGGTCGCATTCTTGATCCGCCGGTTGGACACGACTTTCAAATCGAGTCCCGCCTCGTTGGTCGTGATTTCGCGAATGAGATCACCGACGATCTCATCTTCCACGATGATATGCGCCCCCTGTCCGTGTACCCCGGTCCAGGCCAGCATTTTCTCTCCAAGGCTCACCCTTCGAATCCCGCATTCCCGGGAGAATACTGCGGGCGTCGGATACGCCCTTCCCGACAGGAACCCGGTCACAAACCCCCGCACCATGTCGTAGGTTCCGTCGATCACGAGCTCATGATACTGCGACATAGAAAACCCCCCCACGCGTCTCTAGAAGAAGACAAGAGTCACGATGACATAGAGCGGAACCAGCACCGGGATGGAGTACTTGATCAGATATCCGAAGAAACTCGGCATCGGAATGCCCTGCTCCTCGGCGATGGACCGCACCATGAAATTGGGCGCGTTTCCGATGTAGGTGTTGGCGCCCATAAACACGGCCCCGGCGGAAATCGCCTTCAGATAGACGGCCTGCTCCCCAATCAGCCGTCCAACCGCCACCGGCTCCGGCATCCCGGCAAAGAACCGTCCCAGCGCTGAGTTGAAGAAGGTCAGATACGTCGGCGCGTTGTCGAGGAAGCTGGAGAGCCCGCCGGTCACCCAGAAGTAGTGGACGGGTTCTTTCACCGCCGCCAGCAGGAATGCAAGGCTCCCCTCGCTCCCGGCGCGCAGAATGGCGAGCGCCGGAATGATCGTCATGAAGATCCCGGCGAAGAGGTAGCCGACCTCCTTGATCGGGAACCAGCTGAACTCGTTGGACCGCCGGACGGCCTTCGGGGTCACGACCAGGGAGAGGACTCCCATAAGAAGCAGGATGGAATCTCGAGCGATGTTCTGTGTCGGCACGTGTACGCCGTAGATGTCCACGCCGGTTCCGGGCCGCCACGTTCCACTGAGAAGAACACCGCCCATGATCCCGAGGAGGAAGAGCAAGTTGTGAAGACCGCGAACTCGAATCGGTTCTTTCTCCACATCGGCCGCCTCCGGCACCCTCTCCTCTCGCCGGTAATACAGCGTGTCGACGATGAAGAACAGACCCAGAATGAGCGCAACCATCAGGAGCATATGGGGGAGGAGGTTGAACGTCCAGAAGAAGGGCACCCCGTGGAGGAAGCCGAGAAAGAGCGGCGGATCTCCGAGGGGCGTCAGCGATCCTCCGATGTTGCTCACCAGGAAGATGAAGAAGCAGATGATATGCACCCTGTGTCTGCGGTCCCGATTTGCGCGAATAATCGGACGGATGAGAACCATCGAAGCCCCCGTCGTTCCCATCCACGATGCCAGGACCGTGCCGATCAGGATCAGGAGCGTGTTGAGGGCGGGCGTCCCCCGCAAGGCTCCCCCGACGTGGATTCCGCCCGAGGCCGTGAAAAGCGCCCACAGCAGGATGATGAAGGGGAAGTAGTCGATGAAATAGATATGAATGATCTCGTAGAGCGCATCTCCTCGAAAGACGAAGAGGAAGGGAACACCGAACAACAGGGCCCAGACCGCGGAGACCTTGCCGAAATGCGAGTGCCAGAAGTGGGGCGCGAAGAGGGGGAAGAGCGCGATGGAAAGAAGAATTCCACCAAAGGGGATGACGGTCCAGAGGGGAAGGTGCTTCCCCAGATCGTGGCCGCCGTGACCTCCTTCGCTCCCCCCGTGATTCTGCTCGTGAATCGCATCCTCGACCGACGCTTCGGAATGCGCGTCGCCCGGCGGTGTGGCTCCGGCGGCGGCAACACTCAGCAGCATGAGTAGGACCAGCGCCGGCAGAAGCAGCTTCAGAACGTTCCCCATTCTCACCCCCTCGACGATCGTTCGGCGGATCGCCCATTGTGGCAATCACGGGCACACAAGTCAAGGCTCTGGAGGCAAAGATTCCTGGTCGGGGCGGCTCCCTTCAGGGACAGGAAGTCGCAAACGGCCGCGGGTCAATAGGGTTCGAGGGCCGGCGCCTTGTCGCCCCCGGCAACCGAGTGTTTTTTTGGCGTTCGGCCAGAAATGTTGCACATGTTGTCGATCAACGAGGCAAGGTTGGCCACGCGAGGGAGCCGACCCCGCGCATGTGGAGGCTCGTGCGCACAAACCGGACCTTCTCGCCACATCCGGGAATGGTTCTTGCGACACTTGCACGCGTTTCAGGTGACCGTGAAACTCGAGAACTCCACGCAGACCATACTCCCGCACAGGATAACTTGATGCCGAGCCCGGAACGTAGAATTCGAACGGACATCCGCCGCGAAACCGAGATTCCAGCTCCCGCGTCTCCCAGAACCTGGGTCCAGCTCCTCGTCGTCGACAGCCAGCTGAGCTATGAGGATCCCCCGGGATGCACCCACTGGATCCGGCGCGCAACAAGGCCCGTTTTCCAGCCGGCCCAATTCCGGTGGGCGGCTCTGGCGCTGTTCATCACGGCGCTCCCTGCCCTTGGACTCGCGGCCGCCCGGCTGGCGGAGCTGCCCGTTCTCTCCTATCTGCCCTGGTTCGTCTGCAGCCTGATGGCGGGACTGCTGACGTTCCATGAAGTCCCCGGTCAAGTTCGCGTGACCCTTTCGGGTTTCGTCACCGTCGCAGCGCTTTCGACGTCGGGACTCCCCGTAGCCGTGGGGTGTGCCACGATCACGGCTCTCTCTTCCTGGGCCGCCACGATCAGTCAACGGAAATCGCCCAAATCCCATCTTCTCGCGGCCAACTGGGCCAACCTGGCGCTCTCGGCCGCAGCCGGCGCGATCATCCTGGATCGCGTCCTCGGGCTCCCCGGTGAGGCGGGATTCGCCGCGAGAATCGCATCCGATCGTTTTCTCCTCGCCTTCCCCGCCGGATCAATCGTCTACGTCCTGGTGAACACCTCCCTGACGTCGCTGGCAAGCGCCGTTCTCTTCCGGAGACCCTGGATCCCCGCGTGGAGATCCTGCTATTCGGTCATGGGATTGGTCTTCTCCATCGGATTTCTTCAGACGCTTTCCTTCATCATCGCCTTTGGAAGCTGGGGAGCGCTCGGGGCGGGTACGGCCGGGGCAGTCATTGCATTCCTGGTCATCCTCGTTCTTCTCGGAGCCGGTAAGCAGGCCGTCTACCACTGCGAGGCGCGCGAGAACATTCGAACTCTGGCGGGGCTCCTGCGCACCGTGACGCGCCCCGATCATCCGAAGCACCCCCTGGCCGTATATTTTGTCGAGGGTCTTCTGGCCGACGGCACGCGCAGGTTCGTGTCCGGCATCCCGCCCGAGGAGCTCACCTTCGAGGCGGAGGAAGCCGTGTTCGACGCCGAAATCGCCTGGAAGTTGGGGGCCTCTCTACAGGCGGTTCGGGCCTACCTCACGCTCCACGAAACTCCCGAGGGCACCGGGCCGTTCGGGCTGAGGGAACCGGGGTTGCCCGTCTGGTCACCCGTCTTTCCCGAAGGGGCAAGCTCTTCTCTTGTCACCCTCGGTGAAAGCGGAAAGGCAAAGTGGGCCACGGCCGTCCTCAAGGATCTATCGGAAGCGGCCAAGCCTCCCTATGAGGATCTTGACGATGAGAATCGCAAGTGGAACCGTTTGGCTCTCTCCGGCGCCAGAACGGTCCACTCCCTCCTGGAACGCTACGACTATGGAATGCGCCTCGGCGCGGCGGATGATCTTCTGTGGTGGCAGAGCTGCGACCTGGCCGGTTTCGGGCCCTCGGCGTCGCCCGAGCCTTCCCTCCTCCAGGAGAACCCGGACCCGCTGGCGGATCTGTAGTGGGACACGGCGGCAAAGCGAAAGAGTAACTCCCAGCCACAGATTACACAGATCCACTATCCGGGAAATATCTCGATCAGGCGCAGCGCGTCCGGCACGAGGCGGGAATCGAACTGGGATTGGTATTCCAGCGTGACCGTTCCCGCGTATCCTTCGCCTGCCAGCAGGCGAAGGATGCTCTCAAGATCGAGATCGCGCCCGAAGTCCCCGGCCTCTTCATTCCAGAAGACAGGCAGGTGCTGAATACGGCCCGCTCGGACTCGATTCGAGACGTGGAAGTGGGCAATCCAGTCGAGATACTCCAGCACCTCGCTCTCGACATCTGATTGAGATCCGTTCACGTGGGAGAAATCATAGCAGGCTCGGAAGTTCTGTCTCTCCCGGCAAAACGCGACAACCTCTTTCAGTCCCCCCAGAATCCTCCGGCGGTTGTCGAAGACCTCCCAGCAGAGGATCTTGTCGCTGGACCGGAGGAGTGGCGAGATTTCGCCATCGAGGAACGACAGAACGTCGGACAATCGCCCGCGGTTGGGGTGCGCAACGATGTGGCGTACGGCCAGTCGATCCGCAATCTCGAGGGTCCGGCTGAGTGTACGCTCGAACTGCCGAAGGTCCGAGACCTTGGCGTAGGCCATGTGCACAGCCGCCGCGCGCACGGATGATGTCTCGAACGGTTCTACGACGGCCTCGACCGGGACGGACTCAAAGAGCCCGGGGTTGGCGAAAGCGACCTCAACCCAGCCCACCGGCTCGAAAGACCGAATGATGTCGTCCCAGCCACGTCCGCCTTCTTCAGGATATGCGGCTCTCACGGCAAAACGCATCGCGCCTCCCCGCGCCACATCTTAGGCGAAAGGGCGAATGGGCGAAAGGGCAAATGGGCGCGCCTCGGGGTGCGGGTCTACTTCAAGAGCCGAGAGGCGAGAGCCGACAACCGAGACATCCCTCCCGGGCCGGCCACGAAATGCCCCAAACCCGCTTGCATGCTCGCCCATCGTGTGGTATAATATCAACGTGTCGAGGCTCATGATGTGGGTTCCACGAATCCGATTCACGGAGTGTGCACCAGACGCCAATGGCTAAGGCTGTAGGCTTTCGGGCTCGAGAGGCCATGATTGCCCAGAGCTGATCGTCTCTGATCGGCGGTTGATCCGTCGGTGGAGGTGGAGCCATGAAGCGCGCCGGTGCTTTCTTATTCTCAGCCTTTCTGCCAACTCCCGGCGCAATCTCGACAACGCCTCCCGAGATCTCCCCTTCCGTGATCCCGGAAACAGCAACCACATGTTCGTCAAGAATTCACCCTGCGCCCTCGAAAACACACTCGCCGGCTGCGGTGTCATCGGGGCGTGGGGTGTCGGATGCGGCTACCTCTCCGTGGAAGGAGAGGTAGCCGTTCCACCTTTGTCCGAGTTCGCGTGTCAAATATCCAATCTCCAGTCTCTGCCTTCGGGCTGGCCGCGGGGAAGGTTCGCCGGATCGAAAACCGCAGCGTGGGATTCTTCAACGCAAGGAGTTGCCATCGTACGCGCAGACCCGAATCCCCCATTCACGCTGCGGGAGAGAGCCGCCGGACCTTTCCCGCGGCAAAAGGCCCGTGCCGAAAGCGCATCGCGCCCGAATCCAGGGGCGGCCCGCGCTGATTTCCTTCAAGAATCCGCACCTCTGTAGTATCCTGGCTCAACACCCCTGAAGGAGAACAACGCCCATGACTCGTGACCAGGCAATCACCCTTGCTCGACGGTACTTCGACAGCGATTTCAACTGTGCGGAGTCCGTCCTCCTGGCCATGGCGAAGTACTGGGGGATTCGCACCAACACGATTCCCCGTGTCGCCACCCCCTTCGGCGGGGGCCTCGCCCGATCCGGCCTGACGTGCGGCGCCGTAACCGGCGCACTCCTAGCCATCGGTCTCAGGCTCGGGCGCGACAGGCCCGAGGAAGATAACGCCCTCTGCTACAAGCTCACCCGCGCTTTCATGACGCGATTCAAGAAGCGCTTCGGCGACACGGCCTGCTACGGCCTGATCGAGATCGACATCTCGACGGCCGCGGGACGCCGCACCTGGGAAAAGCGCGGCCTCCACGACACCTGCTCGGGCTTCGTCGAGTGGGCCGTGGCGGAGCTCTCTAGAATCCTTCCGATGGAATAGGTCCTATCGGTCCCCTGAGTCCTACAGGTCCTATGAAGGAACAGGCGCCGTCTCCTTCAAGCGCCCCGGCTCGTGCCCTTTCCCCCTAAAGCACTCCCTCCGGCCACCCGATAAGTACTCCAGAAAGAGCCTGAAAGTGGGTTGACATTGGAATTCAAATGCGGTACCATAGACTCTGATTGGAGTGTCATGGGAGTTGGAACGGAGGGGCAGACATGAGGGAAACACGCGTTACGATCAAGATTCCACGCCCGCTATACAGAAAACTGCAGACTTTGATCCAGGGATCCAGCTTCAGCTCGGCAACAGAGTTCATTGTCTACGTCTTGCGAGATATCATCTCCGAGAAAGGGATTCCCGCCGACAAGGACGAGCTGACTCCGGAAGAGACGAAAGCCATCAAGCAGCGGCTCCGAAACCTCGGTTATCTTGACTAGGCCGGATACGGCGTCCCCGGTCTTCCTCCAGGATCCTCAGGGAGCCGCACGGAATTGTCGATAGGTTGGAAGCGAACCTCTGATCGCACTCAAGGGAGAGACGGATGATCAAGCCCCACGGTGGAAAGCTCGTGAACCGCTTCGTAGAAGGCAAGGAACGGGAGGCCCTCGAAGAGAAGATTCCGGGAATGCCCCGCATGAGAATGAACGAGCGCGAGCTCGCCGACTTCGAGATGATTGCCGCCGGAGCCATGAGTCCCCTGGAAGGATTCATGACGCAAGACGACTACAAGTCCGTGCTCGATCTGATGCGGCTCGACCAGGGACTCCCCTGGACGATCCCCGTGGTCTTCTCGTGCAAGGGCGACGCCGCCGACTTCAAGGAAGGTCAGGACATTGCCCTCGAGGATCCCGCCGGCACAGTCCTCGGCGTTCTCCATCTCGAGGACAAGTTCCCTATCGACAAGATCGAGGAAGCCGAGAAAGTCCTTCTGACCTCGGACGAAGCGCACCCCGGCGTTCAATATCTCGCGTCCATCGGGGACACCTACCTCGGTGGAAGAATCAGCGCCGTCAACCGGCCGAAGCACACGACGTTTCTCAACTACCGGCTCGACCCCAAGGAGACCCGCGTGCTCTTCAAAGCCAAGGGTTGGAACTCGGTGGTTGCGTTCCAGACCCGGAATCCCATCCATCGGGCGCACGAATACCTTCAGAAGTGCGCGCTCGAAATCGTCGATGGGCTGCTCATCCACCCGCTGATGGGTGCAACAAAGAGCGACGACATCTCCGGTGAGATCCGCATGCAATGCTACGAAGTGTTGCTGGCCAACTACTACCCCAAGACGAGAACGGCGATCTCCGTGTTCCCGGCCGCCATGCGCTACGCCGGACCGAGAGAAGCCATTTTTCACGCCCTGGTCCGCAAGAACTACGGGTGTTCTCATCTCATTGTGGGCCGCGACCACGCCGGCGTGGGAGACTACTACGGGACCTACGACGCGCACTACATCTTCCGGGAGTTCGATCCGGCGGAGATCGCCATCACACCGCTGTTCTTCGACCACGCCTTTTTCTGCACCCGGTGCGGCAACATGGCTTCGACGAAAACGTGCCCGCACGGGTCGGAGGATCACGTGTTCCTGAGCGGGACCAAGGTGCGGCAGATGCTCACCGAGGGCAAGCTTCCTCCCGTGGAATTCACGAGGCCGGAAGTGGCGGAGATCCTGATGGAGAGCACGCGCGCCAAGTAGGCCCGTCGGACAATCCGACGGGAGGCACCTTCGCGAAGGAGATGCGAATCGATGAAGAAACTTCTGATCCTAGGTTTGGACTGCGCAACCCCCCAGCTGGTCTTCGACGCGTGGAAGGAACACCTGCCAAACCTGACGGCGCTGGGCGAGAAAGGATTTCGCGCGAAACTGGAATCCACCGTTCCTCCCATCACCGTCCCGGCCTGGACGGCCATGATGACCTCCCGGGACCCGGGCATGCTGGGATTCTACGGCTTCCGAAACCGCAAGAGCTACGGGTATGAAGACCTCTATTTCGCCAACGCCAAGTACGTCAAGGCGAAAACGGTCTGGAACTACCTCTCTCGGAACCGGATGAAATCCCTCGTGTTCGGCGTTCCTCAGACCTACCCGCCGAAACCCCTGAACGGCGTCATGGTGGCCAGCTTCCTCACGCCCAACAAAGAGGTCCAGTACACGTATCCGGACGAAATCAAGGCGGAGCTGGACCGGGCGGCCGGGGGCAACTACATGATCGACGTCGAGGATTTCCGGACCGACAACAAGGACGACCTGCTCCGGCAGATCTACGAAATGACCGAGCGCCGGTTCAAGGCGTTCCGCCGATTCTACGGCCGCGACGAATACCATTTCGCCATGGTGGTGGAGATGGGCATCGATCGCATCCATCACGCCTTCTGGCGCTACTTCGATAAGACCCACCGGCTCTACGAGCCCGGCAACAGGTACGAGAATGTGATTCTCGATTACTATAAGGAGGTCGACCGGGAGGTCGGCGAGACGTTGAAGCTGGTGGATGACGACACGGCTGTATTCGTCGTATCCGACCACGGCGCCAAGACCATGGTGGGAGCCATTTGCATCAACGAATGGCTCCAGCGGGAAGGCTACCTGACCCTGAAAGAACAACCTAAGGAGCAGACCCGCCTCAAGATGAGCATGATCGACTGGGAAAAGACCCGGGCGTGGGGTGAGGGCGGCTACTATTCCCGAATGTTCTTCAACGTCCAGGGCCGCGAGCCACAGGGCGTGATTCCCGAGGCCGAGTACGAGAGCTTCCGCCGGGAAATGATTCAGAAGCTCGAAGCCATCGCCGACGAAGAGGGCCGAAACATCGGGACCCGCGCCTTCCGTCCCGAGGATATCTACGGCGAGACCCGGAACATCGCGCCGGATCTCGTCGTGTACCTGGGCAACCTCGATTGGCGCTCGGCCGGCTCGGTGGGTGTGGGTTCCATCTACATGTACGAAAACGACACCGGCCCCGACGACGCCAATCACGCGCAAAACGGGATTCTCATTTCGTCCATTCCGCCTTCGGCTTCAGCGAAGGATCAGTACTCCATCTACGACATCGCACCGACGATTCTCAAGTACTTCGGAATTCCGGTTCCCGAGGAGATGATCGGGACTCCCCTACTCTAAGGAGGACGGCAACGATGAAGGGATTCACTCTTTGGTTCACCGGACTCTCAGGGTCCGGCAAGTCAACCCTCGCCAAGCAGGTGGAAGAGATCCTCCTTGAGCGGGGACTGAAAGTCGAAGTCCTGGACGGCGACGTGGTTCGGACGAATCTCAGCAAGGGGCTCGGTTTCTCTAAGGAAGATCGGGACATCAACATCCGCCGGATCGGGTTCGTGTGTAATCTTCTGACACGAAACGAAGTGGTGGCCATCGCCGCGGCCATCTCTCCGTACAAGGCCATTCGGGACGAAAACCGGAAGCTCATCGGCAATTTCGTCGAAGTCTACTGCAAGTGCCCGATCGAGGTGCTGTCCGAGCGGGACGTCAAGGGTCTTTACAAGAAGGCGATGGCGGGCGAGATCAAAGGGTTCACGGGCGTGGACGATCCGTACGAGGCGCCGGACAATCCCGAGATTCTGATCGACACCGACAAGGAGTCCGAAGAAGAATCCGTCAACAAGATCATCCGGACCCTGGAGCTCATGGGCAACATCCCGGCCGCCGACGCGGAAGAGGAGTACTCGGAAGAGGAAGAGGCAAAAATCAAACAGCGTCTGAAAGATCTGGGCTACATCTAAATGCGCTAGAAGAGAATCAGCCACAGATTTCACAGATTTGCACAGATTGAAGCCATCTTCCCCGGTAATCATCACCGGGGAAGAGCAACTTCACCCGAACACTCGGTGCGGGTGATGAACCGGAATCGGCTTGCGGATGGTGGAGCTGTGGCGATCATCTTGGGTGTGCGGCTTCAGGGTAAAACCCTGAAACCCTCTCTGTGAAATCTGTGCAATCTGTGGCTTGCTTTTCACCTGCTATTGACGGTCGTCAGAAAGGACGGTTGCGTTGGCTCTGGAGTTTCTGAAGCGGAAGAAGGCGAAGACCCGCGTGTGCGTCGTCGGTCTGGACGGCGTGCCGCACTCCATGCTGGAGCGGTTCTGCCGCGAAGGGATCACACCTCGAATGGACGCGATTCTCCGAACGGGCACTCACCGGAGGATGAAGGTGACGCTGCCGGAAATCTCCGCGGTGAGCTGGCCGTCCTTCATGACCGGAGTGAACCCCGGAACCCACGGGATCTACGGCTTCACCGATCTCAAATCCGGAACCTACAACATGACGTTTCCCTCCTTTCGGGATCTCAAGGCCCCAACGTTCTGGGACCGGCTGGGTGAGTCCAAGAAGCGCTCCGTGGTGATCAACCAGCCGTCGACGTATCCGGCCCGGCAGATTCCGGGCGTTCTGATTTCGGGATTCGTGGCGATCGACCTCGGCCGCGCCGTCCACCCTGCCGTCATTAAGCCCCTTCTTGAGAAGTGGGACTACCGGATCGACATCGACACGATGAAGAGCCGGGAAGACCACGAATTCCTGATGAAAGATCTGGACCGGACGCTCGTGGGGCGAGAGCGCGCCTTCGAGTACTTCTGGAAGGAAATCGACTGGGACCTCTTCGAGCTCGTGATCACCGGGACGGACCGGATCCAGCACTACCTGTGGTCGGCGATCGAGAACGAATCCCATGCCTTCCACTCCCGCGCCCTGGAGTACTACGGCAAGGTGGACGCCTTTGTCGGCAGGATCTACGACGCCTTCGGAGACGTTTCCGGAACCGACGGGGACGGTTTCTTTCTCCTCTCGGACCACGGGTTCACGGGGATCAAGCAGGAGGTGTACCTCAACCGGTGGTTGGTTCAGAACGGGTTTCTCCGCTTTGAGAAGGAGACACCGGAGTCCCTGGCCGATATTTCGCCGGATGCCAAGGCCTTCGTGATGGACCCGAACCGGATCTACATTCACCGCAGGGGGCGCTATCCCAAGGGCTCGGTCGAAGCGGGCGAGCTCGAGAAGGTCAAGACCGAGATCAGAGCCGGCCTGGAGGCTCTCGAGCACGACGGCGAGAAGGTGTTCTTCAAGATCTTCGACCGGGGCGAGGTCTACTCGGGACCCGTTGTTCAGGACGGGCCGGATCTTGTGGCCGTGGGCAACTATGGTTTCGACGTCAAGGGATCGCCCAAGGAAACGGACCTCTTCAAGCGCACCAACCTCGAGGGCATGCACACCTGGGACGACGCCTTCTTCTGGAGCAAGGACGCCACGCCGGAGGATTTGAACATCACGGATCTGGCGGGGATTATTCTGAAGAAGCTCGGGGCGTGAGCGAGCGACAAGGCGACGGCCGGTCAAACCCAGAGCCAGCCACAGATTGCACAGATTTCACAGAACCAGGGTCAAGTCCGAGCTCGACTTTCGACTATCGACTCTCTCGGCCCGGAACGGGCCGCCCTTCGTGTGGTTCGTGGTGAAGGCTCTCGGGCTTCGGGCTGGCTGCGGGCAGGGCTCGGCGGCGAAGGTTCGCCGGAACGAGCGCCGCAGCGCAAGGCCCGAACTGCGGAGAGTCGAAAGTCGAAAGTTGAGAGTCGATAGGCCATACCCAGGGCCGGCCGCGGGGAGCGCTCGCCGGAACGAGCGCCGCGGCGCAAGGCCCGTTCGAAAAACACAGAAGAAGGGCGACTCGTTGAGTCGCCCGTTTTAATTTGTTTGTGCATCTGTGAAATCTGTGGCTTGCTCTTTCTATCTACTCCACATGGAATATCGGTTTGAGCCCGAAACCGATCGCCACGGAGAACACGCAAAACAGCGTCAGCCAGTGCCCGATCCAGCTCTCGAAACCGAAGCGCCGGGACGGATACGCAATCTCAATGGCTTCCACCATGGAACCCTTGAGATTCGGCCCGTCGGCCAGGTTCGCGAAGGGCCTTCCCACGGCCATCTTCCCGATGAATTCCCGGTCCTCGATGCGGAACGCCAGATCAAAAACACCCGCCCTTGTGGCGTGCACGCGCCAGTCGACTTCCCGTTCGGTCGGAATGCGCAGCTTGGGCGTCTCGATTTCCACGCCCTCGGGGGCAAGGAGGTCCACTTCCGGCAGTCCTCCGCGCCCGGAGAGCCTGACCTTGACGATGGCCGACTCCCCCGCTTCCAGGGGCCGGTGCCCGAACCGTGGATCCATGTCGTAGAGAATGAACACCACAGGAATGACGATCAGGATCGCCGCAATGATCACAAGACGCACGTATTGGAGATTGGCCTTGAGGATTCGACCCTGGGTCCTCCACAAGACCCGCATGTCGTCCTGGTACAGGCGCAGTTCGATGAAGTGCATCTTGATGCGATCCTTGACGGCCCTCATCTTCTCCTGGTTCGTCGTGTACTTAAACAGGAACAGCATCACGACGCCCGTCACCGCCGACATCACGAACAGCGCCCAGAAGGCGCCCAAGGACTCGAGCGGCGCGTAGACCGTGTCGAAGAACTTCGAGACCGCGTGTTGAATGGCGTTCATACACCTCTCCCCGGGAACCGAGAATCGAGCTAGGAAATGTACCCAAGCCCCTGAAGCTTCTTCTTGATTTCCTCTTCGGAGTCCGCCTCACCGAAGGTGGACATCTCCTTCTCGACGATGTGGTTGATGAACTCCTCGACCGACGTGTAGCCGGCCACCTTGGCGTACTTCTCGGCCTTCTCGTAGATCTCCTTCTCGATCTTGACCTTGTGTCCCCCGAACATGCGCCCTCTCCTTCTTCAGCGTCAAAGCCGCCGGCTAATCCTCTTCCGGTTCCGGCCCGTCACCTCTCAAACGGCGGGATTACCCGGTGACAGGACCCGTTGAGAGTGCCCAACCAACACAGCGACGAAGCCAGCGGCGGACCTTTTTCCGAATCCAGGCCCCGGACCGCCGTCTCTCAACGGGTGGCGCCGGGTAGGGCTCCCGCCGCGCGCAGGAACGAGCACGGTGGGATCACCCGGTGACAGAACCCGTTGAGAGTGCCCAACCAGACCCAGCGACGAAGCCAGCGGCGGACCTTTTTCCGAATCCAGGCCCCGGACCGCCGTCTCTCAACGGGTGGCGCCGGGTAGGGCTCCCGCCGCGCGCAGGAACGAGCACGGTGGGATCACCCGGTGACAGGACCCGTTGAGAGTGCCCAACCAGCCTGGCCGGGGCAAAGCCCCTGCTATCGAGCCGCAACGCGAGGAGCTTCCCCGAAAACGTTGCGCCCGATCATCTCGGGCGTCTGCTCGATCCCGAACTCGTTCAGAATCGTCGGCGCCAGGTCCACCAGCGCCGGATCGTCCACTGCAATCCGTTTGTTGGTAAACAGGATGCCCGGGATCAGCTCCGTGGCCATGCAGTGATCCCCGCTCCACTTCTTCATATTGTCGGCGAACAGCCCCGCTTCGGGACCCGGAATCTTCCCCAGCGCCGTTTCCCAGGACGCGCGGTAGCCGTCGTTGTAGCCCACGACCATGTCGGGCGCCACGTCCATGCAGTCTCCCGCGTACGTCTTGTCGGCGCGGTAGACCTTGAGAATCGCGCGCTCGCCGGTTTCCGGATCGATCACCGCCTCCAGCTTCTCGATCAGCTCTTTCGTCAGCTCCTCGGTCTGGTATCCCGGGCTCACCGTGCCGTATCCCTCTCGGCCCTTCAGGTTGAGATACAGGCAGTTGATTCCCAGCGCGTACGCTTTCGTGCCCCGCCAGTCCACGTTCACAAAGAATTCTCCACTGCTCTTCTTCCGCTTGTCCCGCAGCTCGATGTATCCGTTCTGGTACAACCACGAGTTAAGGTGGAAAGAGCGCCGGTAGGAGGTGAACCCGTGGTCGGAGAGCACCATCACCGTCTCATCCGGCCCCATCGCATCCAGCGCATATCCCAGCACCGAATCGATCCGGCAGTAATACCGGGGAATCACCTCTCCGTACTTCGCGAAGTCCTCGGGATTGTTCATCGGGTGGTTCGGATCCATGAAGCGTCCGAACATGTGAGAAATAGGGTCGGTCGTGGAGAAGTAGCAGAAATAGAGCCCTTCGTCGAACCGGTCCATCTCGTACTTGAACATCCGGATTCGCTCTTGCAGCACGAATTCGCTCTGCTGGAGGAATTCCTCCTCGTTGAGCCTGCCCTCATTCAGAGCCCACGTGTCCTCCGGCATCCCCTGCGTATAGAAAAGACCGATCGCCTTGGCCAGCTCTTTCGAGTACCCCGGCGGCGTGCAAATGCAGGTTGCGGGCGGCGGATTGAGGGGATCGAAATTGAGCGGCGACACGTACAGCTTGAATTCCGGATGGACTTCCTTCACGTAGAACCGGGCGATGGATCGGAGCGACGTGGGCTGGCCCACAATGGACATCAGGACTTCCATGCCCCTGGAGAGCATCTTGAACTCCACGGGCTTCCAGTCGCTCCACTCTCCCTCTTTCATCATCCACTCTTCGCCGCCCACCCGGATCTTGGCCACGGGTTCAGCCGGATCCACCCAGACGGTGAAGGGCGCTTCCACTTTCCTCGCCTCATCGCCCTCTCCCACTCGAGGTCCCACCAGGGCCGCCTCGATTCTGTGGTTCTTCATCGCGACCTCGATGATCTTGCCGCCCTCCACATCGCCACCGACCTGAGGCTCGGTCGTGTAGAAAGAGAAGGTTCCATAGGTTCCAAGGATGTCCGGCGTCCCCATTCCCGAGAGCGACGGACCCCTCATCTCCACCGGCGGATAGTTGGACGGGAGTTTCAGAACCCGGCAGGGAATGTCATGCTCTTCCAGAAGTTCCCAGAAGGCGACCCCTTGCCTGAGAAGGCGCGTGCCCTTCTCGTCGGTGACCGAGGTCGAGAGATAGGGCAAGTAGTTCTCGGGAGTGCGGGCCACGAAGTCAAAGATCCCGTGCCCGCCCGGATTCTGCCCCGTGATGAAGTTGGACCAGGCAACCGGGCTCTGGGGAGGCGTGCTGGACGTAAGGGGAGAAAATCCGCCTCCCTCGGCCAGGCGGCGAAAATTGGGCAGCTTTCCCTCGTCCATCAGCCTCTGCGTCAGCCGCGGGTCCATCCCGTCGAACCCCAGGACGAGGACCCTCTTGGCTTTCGGAGCGTCTCCCCCCGCGAGGACGGGGATCAGGAAGGACAGAGCGACAAGAGCGGCCGCCGCTGCAATCCAACTGTTTCTGGAACGTGCTTTCAACGCGACTCTCCTTTCCCGGCCCGTGCTCGTCACCGGCGCGCTCAGCCCGTCCCGGTAACGGGTCCGGGCGGGCTCGGCAGCTCGGTGACGGCTGCCTCCGTGCCCCCCGATTCCTTCGCACTGGAGTCGCCTCTGCCGTTGATCAAGGTACGGCCGTCCATGTAGGGCGGCACCGGAACACCGAACAGATGGAGAACCGTAGGCGCGATGTCGATGATGTGCGGGTGATCGGCGTCGATCTTCAGGTTCGTAAACAGGATCCCGGGCACCAGCGCCGGATCCAGACAGTGATCCCCGCTCCACGCCTTCTTGTTGTCGTTGAACACGACGTCGTTCACGATCCCGGTGGCACAATCCCAGGATGCGCGAAATCCGTCGTTGTACCCGATCACCAGATCGGGGGCGTTGTCGACGTAGGGCCCGCGGTAGATGTCGGTCGCGATGTAGACGTTGCGGACGGCCGTCTCGCCCGTGCCGGTATCTTTGAGCCCCTGGATTCTATCCCGGAGTTCCTTCTTGAGGGCCTCGGCTTCCTCGCCTCGCTTCACGATTCCCTTCGCCTCCCGTCCCTCGATGTTGAAATAGACCCCGCCCAGACCCAGCGCGTAAGCCTTCGTTCGCGACCAGTCCACGTCCTGGAGCCATTCTCGAGAGTCGGAGCGGCCGTCTTTGAGAGTCATGTAGCCGTTTTGAACCAACCAGGAATTGAGGTTGACCCCTCGCCGGAACGCCTTGAAACCGTGGTCCGACATCACGATCAGCGCCTCCCGCGGCGTCATCCGCTTCCTCACCCGGCCGATCAGATCGTCCATCCGCACGTACAGGTCTTCGATGGAATCCTTGTGAACCTCGGTGTCCTGTCCCTCGCTGGCCGGGTGACCGGGGACCAGGTAGCGGAACATCATGTGCTGCACCCGGTCCGTCGTGTCGAATACGCAGGCAACAAGCCCCTTCCGAACTTTCTCGAGCTCGTTGAAGAGCATCTTCTCCCGCTCATCGTGGCACGTGTACGCCTGCTCGAGGAACGCACCCTCATCGATCACCCTCTCGTTCAGAGCCCAGGTGTCCTCCGCGAGACCCAGGGTGGCGTAGGGTCCGATCAGCTTCGAGAGATACACGGCGTACACGAAAGGCTGGGCGATGGGAAGCGCCGGCTTCTCGGGATCGATGTGGATCGGTGTCACGTAGAGCCCGAAGTCGGGCTCGAAACCGGTCACGTAAAACCGGGCGATTCCACGAACCTTGATCCCGAACGCCGCCGCGAACTCGAGCTGAATCCACGGCGAGTATTCCCGCTCACCGAGTTCAATCTTTCGCCCGGAGATCTGGATCGTCGCCCGTTTGGCCGCTCGATCCACAACCGCCGTAAACGGGATCTTCATGGGAACGGGATCACGGAGCATGGAATTGACCGGCCCTTCGATCTCCGAGTGAATCGTATCCCCTTCGAAAGTCACCGGAATTCGAACGCCGCCGGTATGTTCCTGATCGCCGTTCGTAGACGTCGTGTAGTAGCTGAAAGTCCCCTGCGTGCCCTTGAGATCCGGAACACAAAGCCCGGAAACCAGCACCCCCCGGAACTTCTCGGGCGGAAACGTAATCGGCACCCGCAGGATCGAAGAGAAGATCCCGCGGTCTCCCAGGTGGTGCCAGAAGGGAACGCCCCTGCGGAGCAGGCGGATTTTGGGTTTGCCGAGGGGAATCGCGTATTTCCCGATCTTCCAGGTTCGCGATGTCGACCCGATGTCCGCCGATGAGAGCACGGGGAAGTACGTCCGCCGATCCGGGGTCAGGAAGTCGAACACGTTATGCTTGGCGGGATGCGAACCGGTCAGAAAGGAGGACCAGGCCGCCGGAGAAATCGACGGCGAGGTGGTTTTCAATGGGCGGAAGGTTCCCTCCTCGGCCAGTTTCGCGAAGTTCGGCAGCTTGCCCGCTTCCATGAACTGCTTTGTGAGCTTAGGGTCCATGCCGTCGAGACCCACGATGACCACGCGATCAAACAGGGCGTCTCGAGTCCCGCGCCGCTTCCTCTTGAGAATCAGAAAGCGGATGGGCCAGATGAGAACGGTCCCGATGGCGACGAAGATCGTGAGGAACAGCACGGCGAACGAAGTCAGGAAAGCGAATCCCGCCCCCGGACCTACGTAGGCTTGTGCTTCGACGCAGGTCCCTGCGATCGCGGCGGAAAGGAGGAGAGCCGGCGCAAGCATTCTTCTCAAGGTGTTTGACCTCTTGGATGATTCCGAACAGACGCGGTGCCCGGAAAACGGAAAGACAGCGCCCAGATCCGGCCGGACGACGACCGGGAACAACAGAATAAAGTAGCAGTGAGATGACCGACTGTCAAGTTGACCCCCGACAGCCATCCCACCTCTCGGGGCAATTCCCCGGTACCCAGGTTATCGGACGAGGATGGCGTATCTTTAATTCCGATAACGGATAAGTAGGAACTCGGAGATACCGGGGCCCCACGGGCGCCTGCACTCAGGCGTCCGATTCCGCTTGACGGTCGCTTGCCCGACGCCGATGATCCCTCCGGGTGAGTCATCGCCAACACCCCCCATCGAGGATCTCAGCGATGCGTATAGAGCAACCGACGATGGTCGGCATCCTCCTCATCGGGCTGGCCTGTCCCACCACGGCCCGGGCGAACGTAGACCCAAGCTTCTCCGTCTCCGCCAGCCATCTCTTTGGCTCCACGCGGTACCGAATCTCCTTCCCCTATGTCCAGAAAGGCAAGCAGGACGTCGGCCGGAGCGAACTGGAATATCCCCTCGGCGTTTTTCTCGGAGGTGTGCAGATTTCCCTGGGGGAGAACCCCGCGCGGCGCAGCCGCCTGTCGTTGATCGGTGCTCTTCGACGGAACATCGACAATCCGGGCGGCGCGATGAGCGATTCCGACTGGATCAACTCCCGGCTCGTCAGCTATACCGAGTCCCGCGCCGGGTTGACCGCCTGGCAGGCGACTCTGCGGTGCCGGTTTCGTGTGATGCGCCGAAGCCGCACGGCGCTGGCGGCGGAGGTCGGATACCGCTATTCCAGGTTCTCGTACAAGCTGTACGGGCTCGAAGGATGGTATGATCGGGACTGGTTCGGTGAAGGACTCGGCCGCGAAATCGTTGTCCTGGACGCTGGACTCCACGTGCTGGATTACCGGGTCAGCTACCAGCTTCCGACTCTGGGGCTGGTCGTGGAGTTTCACCCCGCGCACTGGCTCGAAACGGAACTGGGCGTTCACGTCTCCCCCCACGCCTCTGCCACGGACTTCGACGACCACCTTCTTCGCAACAAGAACGCCCGCGCCACGGCAACGGGATCCGCCTTCGTCGTGAGCGCGAACCTCCAGGCCAACCTGCCGTCGGCCAACGTCAGGCGTGAATTCTTCTTCGAACTCCGCATCGAGTGGACCCGGATCGAGACCGACGGAGACCAGACACAGGACTGGTACGGGGACGACCCGGCGAGCAGTGGCGTGGATGATACGGGCGCGCGCGTCTCGGGAATCGACGATGAGATTTCGGCCGACATCGGACGAATCGCCGCCCGGGTGGGCTGGCGCCTCTAATCGAAGGACTGCGCGAATTCCGACATACGAACCGCCTGCGATTCAGGCGAACCCCGGAAGTCCCGACTTCAGAGCACCGGAGGTGGAGATCCACGCCGTATGTTCCCGTATCACTCCGTATGTTTGCGAGTGTTGCCGTCGGACCGGCCGATTCGATCGCTTCTAGAACACTTTGCATTATCTAGCCGATTTCCAAGGTATCCCACGCTATGCGATTTGACCCATAATGGGGTTGAACAACCGATGGGAGTGTGGTAGAATTAATACTGGTCCATTGTACGGAGTGACGATACGAAAGACATCCCGTTGGGAGGGGTTGTTTCTCGAGGAGGTTCGGATCATGGATAGAGCGAGAGGTTTCGTGTGTCTTCTGACAGGCCTGTGCCTCATCCTCGTCCTGTCATCCACTGGATTCGCTCAGGATCAGAATCGAAGGAGTGATTTCGAGGCTGCCTTGACGAATCCGGATGTCTTCGTCGATCCCGACACTCTGGAGGTGACGATCACCTGCGACGAACCGTGGCCCGACTCCGTGTGCATTACGACGCCTCCGGGCGGCATCATCAGTGCTGCGGACATCCTCTTCATCATGGACGTGACCGGCAGCATGGGCGACATTCTCGAGGAGGTCAAGGGCGCGGCCCTGGACATCATGAGCTCCATCATGGCCCTGGGCATCGATGCCACCTTCGGTGTGGGCTCTCTCTCCGACTACCCGGCGTTTTACGAATCTTGCGGTTATCTGAACCACTACTACGGCTGGCCCGACAGCAATGATTACGCCTGGCGTATGGACCAGGACATTACCACGAACACAGCCCTGATCACCGACGCCATCAATGCGCTCAAGCTCCAGAACGGTCAGGACACTCCCGAGGATTGGGCCCGCGCCCTGTACGAGACCCAGTTCTTCAGTTTCCGGCCCAACACGAAGAGGATCGTACTCGCCTTCGGAGACTCACCCACTCACGACTGCGACTTCTACAATCCCACGACCTACGGGTGGGATCCGGGCCGGGACGAGGTGATCGGCACGGCCGATGATCTTGATTTCGAGTCGGTCGTCCAGCAGCTGGTCGACGCGGGGATCATCGTCCTTGTCCTGGACGGAAGCGAAGGAGAACTCGAGCCGTGGAAGACCCACGCTCAACAGAGCTTTCAGTACATGGCCGACGAGACGGGGGGTGCGCGCTTCCTGCTCAGCCAGGCGAACCAGATTCCCGACGCGATTCTGCAGCTCATTGGGGAAATCGCCGTGATCGACATGCTGACCATGCGTGTCGAGCCCGAGGCCACGTACGGTGACTGGGCAACCATAACTCCCGACGGGTTCCCCGACGTCGGTCCCGACCAGTACCGCTGCTTCGACGTTGTGATCGCAGTTCCAACGTGGCAGCCGCCCGGAAACTACGAGTTTGACCTCATCCTCGAGGGAGGCGGCGAGATCGTTGGGTCGGTCCACGTGATCGTCCATCGCACGGGCGCCAGCCCAACGGAGAAAACCACGTGGAGTCAGATCCGGGCGAAATTCCGCAGCGAGACCCCGTAGCCGCTCCTCCCGGCCCAGAACACAGCGAAGCCCGGCCGCGCACCGGCCGGGCTTCTTTCTTCCATGGGCGCCGGGTCGTCGCAGTAGTCCCTGGAATAATCGAACGCGGGCACATCCGTGATGAGTGTCGTCTACCTCAGCAGGCAGAGTTTCGAGGTCCGCACGCGCCCGCCGGCTTCCAGCCGCATGAGATAGACGCCGCTCGGCGCGGGCCGCCCGAGCGCATCCGCTCCATTCCAGAGCACTTCGTGGGCGCCGGGGCCTCGGGTTTCATCCAGAAGCACTCGCGTCCTTCGTCCCGAGATGTCGTAGATCACCAGGGTGACGTGCGAGGGACGGGAAAGGGTGAACGGGATGATCGCCGACGGATTGAAGGGGTTCGGAAAGGCGGGCCCCAGTTGGACCGGGTCGATGGGGGTCGCCGGTTCCGCCTCCGCCGCTCCGACACACGGCACGTAGTCCGCCTCCCCCCGCGGCAGCAACTGGTAGTAGTCCCACGGGTCGTTCACGTAGCGCTGGAGAATCCCCGTCATCGAGCTGTAGCATTCGCCCGGGTGGACGTAGTAGGTGGAATCTATCTCCGAGTTGGCGTAGTCCGAAGCCCATGCCGTATCGCCGTCCACACCGATGAGCTCATAGTTGTCGCCGGCCTTGCCCAGGTCCATGGCGCCGATGGTCATTGGCCCATCAACAGAGATCAGCATGGCGGCGTACTTCTCGCAGTCCTCGGGATGAGCCGGATACCGAATGCTCCAGAGCGATACCGTTGTCGGCTCGGGAATCGCGTTTCCGGTCGAATGGACGATGTGGCTGCTGGCGCTGTAGTACTGAAGCGTCGTCGCACCGGCATACTCATCCACGTACACGCTGTCGAAATCGACCTGATCGCCGATTTGGATGCCGGTGGGATACACGGGATATCCACGCACCTCGATGGCCGACCACTCCGAACCCAGCGAGGGGTCCTGAAGGACGATCCGCTGCTTGAATTTCGCCGTCACGATCCCGTCCACACACTTGACGATGTCCCCGGCGTGAAGGGACTCCCAATTGTGGGCCGCGTCCGTAAACTGAAGTTCGTAGATGTCGTACTCCGGGGCTTCGGCACCGGCAAGTCCGGCCGTCAAGGCGATGGCGCCCAGTACCACGATGGACTGCGAGACTCTTGAAGTCATGACTTCACCTGTCTGAATTGCCGCTTCACGCGGCCCCAGGAAGTGAGCTCTCGATTCGATCCCACAAACGTGTAGTCCTCCGCCGCTCTGGGTTGAAGGATGTAGCGGCTCTCGGCGCCGACCTTCCGTTCGGTTACGATCCCGCGAAGCCGCCCCAGGCGGTCTCCGTTTCGGACGAAGAAAGTGCTGTCCGGCGCCAGCACGGCGCTCTCAAGGTCGGTCCCCAGAAGCGTGTCGCTCCCGGCAACCAGACAGTACAGATCCGGATCCTCGAGCGTGCCGCGCCCGACGACGGTCGTGTTGTAGAGGGAAATCAGCATTCCCTCGTACTTCTCGCTCCGGTCGGGATCGGCTGCCAGGGAAAGATCGCCCGGTGACGCCCGGGATCCCGTCACGGCGTTTCCCCGAGACACGATCGAGTGGTCGCTCTCGCCGTCGTAGAGAAGAAGGGTCAGACCGTCCGCCTCATCCACCTGCACGTTTGAGAACTCGACGTCGTCCCCCAGGGTAAGACTCGAGAGACGTCCAACCACGTCATCGAGGAAGACCCCCGCCCACTCGGTCCCGAGAAGCGGGTCCGCCAGAGTCATCCGTTCGGATCCTGAGCATTCCGAGGAGACGATCCCGCGAAGTCGGATTCGGGCGCCGGTGAGCCGAGACGCCCACCCGTCGGCTTCGGACGATTCCTGAACATCGCGGATGGTGTAGAGATCGGATTCTTCGTAATCGGCGGACCCGCGTGGGAGGATCTGGTAGTAGTCCCACCCCTCGTCGGGATGCCGGTACTCCTGGAATACGCCGGCCATCCTCGCGTATCGCTCACCCCGGGACACGAAGTAGGTGGGAAACGGCGGAACCTGGATGTCGTGGTTGCAGTAGTCCGACGCCCACATCGTGTCCGCCTCAGTGAAGATCTCGTAATTGTCCTCGGCTTTACCCAGATCCAAGCGTCCCACGCGCACGTTCTCCACTGCGACGACCATTCCCTCGTACTTCTCGCACGCCTCCCGGTCCGGAGGGAGCCGGAGATCGTGAACCGGAACGTGGACGGGTGCCGGAAGCGGATTCCCCGAACTCACGACTTCGAAGGTGCTGTAATCCATGAACTGCGGAATGGTGCCGCCGCGGAATTCTTCTACCAAGACGTCGAAGAAATCCACCCGATCGCCGGCGGAAACGATCCCCAGGGGCGCTTCGTTCTCGAAAGCCCGGATCTCGATTCCGGCCCAGGCGTCGCCGAGGGTGGGATCCTGAAGCGTAATCCGGCTCCCGTTCTGGTGCGTCACGACCCCGCCGGCGATGGAAACAATGTCGCCTTCGTAGGCGGACCTCCAGTTCTCTTGCGCCGTCGAGAACTGGACGTCGTAGATGGAGAGGGTGTCCTGGCCGGCGAGGGGGAAGGGCCATAGAACCCCTGGGACCCATAAGACCCAGGAAAAAACACCGACCTTGCATACCGTCGCTTTGAAGTTCCAGTGCTTCACAACGTCACCCTGTCGCCGGATCGCCCTTTCGTCCTTTCGGCGTTGAAAACCGATGGGCCCCCGGACATTCTCCATGAATGGAGGGGCGGTGCCGGAAGCCCACCGGTCCAATGCACTATCGGAACATCGCCTTCACCCCACCCCAGGTCGCCGCGTCCGTGGCCGAAGCTCCCAACACGTAGTCCTGAGCGTCTCTCGGAAGCAGCTGGTAGTAGTCCCAGCCCGATTCGAGCTTGGTATACTGCTCAAGATATCCGGTCACGCTGGCGTAGCAGGCTCCGGGAGAAACGTAGTAAAGGCTTCCCGGAGGTATGTTGTAGTTCGCGTAATCCGAAGCCCAGCAGGTTCCGTCCACGCTGGTCAGCTCGTAGTTGTCGGGCTCCTTGCCCAGACCCAGGGCGCCGACCGTCACACTCTGGACGGTGAGCAGCATGAACTCGTACGGCTCGCTGAGGGCGGGGTTCACGGGAACCGGAATGTCCGAGGTCGGAACCACGAGCGGCGCCACCGCGTGGCCGCTGCTGTTCACCACATAGCTGCTGGCGGCATCGTAGGAAAGCTGCGTGTTACCGCGGTACTCTTCCACGAGAACGTCAGAGAAATCCACCTGATCTCCCCGCTGGACGTCCGGGGCCGTCACGTCGAAATCGCAGGATATCGCAATCCCCGCCCAGGCCGATCCCAGGGACGGATCCTGAATCACGATCTTCACCCGATACCCCTCAAACACCTTGGTGACGATCCCGCCGGTGACAGTGACCGTACTATCCTTCAGGGGCGAGACGTAGTCGGGGAGTTCAGAGTATTGCACATCGTAGATGGTGACGGCGTCGGCCGCCGAAACTCCGACCACCACTGCCAGAGCGAGTCCAAACGCAAGAGCCATCTTCATCTTTCCCGCCTCCATGCTGTCTGAGTGTGATGTCTAGAACCTCACGTCGCCTGAAACCAGTACCGTCCTCCCTCGTGCCGGGAATCTCACCTCCCCCTCGTAATTCTGATCGCCGATGTTGAGCACCTCCAGAGACAGCGTCGCGTGATCCGCCACCCGGGTCCTGACCTTGCAGTCCGCCGTTACGTACCTCGGCAGCATGTGGTCGGGTTCCGGCGAATTGCTGTCGAACCTCTCCCCGACGCGCGAGACGATGAGGGTCCACTCTGCATCGCCGTCCCGGGATTCAATCGAAACCTCGGCGTCCAGCTTGTGCCGGGGAATCCGATCCAGAGGATCTCCCGTGTCCCGGTTCTCCGTTCGCGTGTAGGCGTACGAGAGTCTTGCCTTGAGCCATTCGCCGGAACGGATGCTCCCCGCGATCTCCGCTCCCCAACTCCGGGCCGAGGCAATGTTTCTGTACCGCCCGGCGCGCCCGACGTCCCGATCGATAAGATCCTCGAGATCATTCCAGAAGACGGCCGTCTCGAGATCCACGGAAGGGCCCCAGCGCCCGTCGATCCCCAGCTCGGTCCGCGTGGTCGTCTCTGGCCGAAGGTCTCGATTGCCCGACAATGAACCCCACAGTTGGCTGAGCGTCGGAAAACGCGTGCCCCGTCCCACGGAACCGAAGACGGCGGCGTCCCGGCCTGCATGCCAGGTCAAACCGGCCGAGCTCCCCAGCGCGTGTTCCACGTCCTCAAGATGGTCGAAGACCATGAAATTGTCCGACAACCCGAGCGATCCGGTAAGACTGGGCAGGATCCACACCCGGTGTTCCGAGTAAACGGACCCGGTGACCTGGTGGTGGAACGCCCAGGCCTCATCGGGATTCATCCGCTTCTTGATCTGGTCCTCCCGCACCGTGAGTCCGTAGGTGCCGTGAAGCACTCGACTCCAGTCCCGTTCGAGCGCCACAACGCATCCCAGATCCCAGTTGTGGTGTGTACTGTTGTAGAACACGGCGTTCTCATCAAAGGTCGAGTCCTCGTAGTCGACGAGGGTGTTGATGAACACGTCGCCGTAGCCCTTGGCCTCCAAGGAGGTCGACGGAGACAACTGGCGCCTGAGGGTGAGATCCCCGAAGGTCCGCCGCCAGTTGGTGAATCTCCAGTACCGTTCCTCGTCGACCGCCCCCGGGATACCCTTTTCGCGCGTGTGGTAGCCGAAGGAAAGCGCCAGATCCGTCTTCCCGGGCGTCCGGTACCCCAGTTTCCCGAAGAGATCCCATTCGGTGAAATCGCTGTTGTCCCGGAGACCGCCGTCTTCGGTCCCGGGGTACCCCGTGGGCTCGAAACGCCTGGAGAGAACGGTGCCTCCGCTTCCCCCACCGCGGACGCTCATGAGCACGTCCCAGGGGCCACGAACGCGGCCGTGGGAGAGAGAGAGCTCCCCGGTCTCGTGATTGCCGGCACGGAAACGGAGTCGCGTTCCGGGGCGGTCTCTCCCTCGTGCGGTAATGAAATTGACGACCCCGCCCATGGCGTTCGGCCCGTAGGTGACGCTCGCGGGTCCCTTCACCACGACGATGGCGTCCAGGTTGTCCGAGTCCAGCGACGCCAGATTGAAGGTCCCGTAGTAGGGGACGTTCATGGGCCGGCCGTCCACGAGGATGGAGACCCTTCGGGCGCTGAATCCCCGAATGCTGATGTCGGCCTCGTCCTTCTGCCCCGTGCTGATTCCGACACCCGTCATGGAGGCCAGCAACTCGGCCGCGCTGTGCCCGGGGCGGGCTTCCAGATCCGGAGATTCCAGCGCCTCCACCCGAACCCGAATTCCGTCCCGCCAGCCGTCCGCCGTGACGATGATCTCGCCCAACTCATACGTGCGGAGCGAGTCCTCGGAAACCGCCGCCACGGCGGCCGTCGGAAGCAGGAAGAGGAGAGCAAGGAGGCCCGGGGCCGCGATCCGATACGATCTCCACGCCATCAACGGGACGCCTCCAGTTCGATGGTCCTCGGAAGATCAATCCGATACGCGGGCCCCAGAACCTCCGACATCACAACCCGGTCTTCTTCCGAAAGGTAGTACGTCTCGTGCATTTCCTCCCAGGTGAGAAGCCGCGGCAGGCGGGTCCCATCTTCGGACGTCACTCGGTAGAAGTAGTCCTCCGGCTCCAGGTCGGAGGGATCCGCCCTCTCTACGAAACTCGCCAGGACGATGCCCTCCGCACCGGCGCCGGGGAAACCGTCCGGCACCGTCACGGGTTCGACCTCGCGAACGGCGGCCAGCATCCGGCCGTCGGGCCAGACGACGTCTATGGAACGAAGGACCTCCACACGGATCAACCACTTGACGTTGTGCCCCTTTTTCAACGTCGGATCCCGCTCCGTCTCAAAGATGACCTTGATATCCATGAGGTCGAGCCACCCGATCCCCAGCTGGTCCCACGTGTTGTCTCCGTATTCTTTGCCCGGCTGGTTGGCGTAGAAACCGTCCACGCCGATCAGACGATAGCCGTAGAGATCGGTGTGCGTCACGATATCCCCACCGATGAGTTCCTGAAGCTCGACGGCCGGGCGGTCTTGATAGGACGCCGGCGTGAAGTCTTCGAAGTAGCGGATGAGCGTGTCGGTCGGGGTGAAGATCTCGATGCCGTCGCCGAACTCCACGCTCGCCTGTGGAATGTCGGGATCCGTTACGTACGAGTCATGCCCGCAGCCGGAAAACAGGATCAGGACTGCGGCCATCCGGCACAGCCCCCGTCCCGTCGTCCCTGTTCGGCGGAAGCGCACCGTCAAGGCCCTGACGCTCCCGGTGCGCCATTCACCCATTCGCCCATTTGCCCATTCGCCCATTCGTCTTCCCGCCGTCGCCTTGTCGCTCCAAAAGAAAAACCGGCGTCCCATCCGAATCGTGTTCGGAAAGGACGCCGGTTCCATCATGCCTCTCCTTTCCAAACACGGGAGGCGTGGCCGTTTCCCGCCACACCTGGCGACCTCGCTCCCTAGAGCCGTCGGAGCCCCGTAGGATACGAGGTTCGGAGAGTTGTATTCGCTTTTTGGTTCCGAGCGGGGAATCTACCACAGATGCGGCGGGAGAGTCAATATGGAAATTCAAGTGTGCGAGCATCGGCCGGGAGACCTGGGCCGGGTTCTCGGCACAGGACATCCGGCCACGAAGTTTATCTGCGTAATCTGTGGCTAGGGGTTTGAGTTCCGGATCTGCGCGAATCTGCATAATCTGCGGACAGTGGTTGGCGCCCTGGATCTATCCGAATCTGTGGAATCTGTGGCTGGCAGTGAGGGTTGTCAATGGCCGGCAAAGAACGAGGAAATCGGAAATAGCAAATGGGAAATAGGAAATAGGGTGGAAATGAGTTGCATCCAGCCCCGGCCGGGAGATCTGGGCCGGGGTTTCGGCACAGGACTCCCGGCCACAGAGCCTTCATCTGTGTACATCTGTGAAATCTGTGGCTAAGCTTTTCCCGTTTTCCAATCTGTGGAATCTGTGGCTACGGATCTAGGTTTTCACAGGTGCCCCTTCGCCATGGACGAGCGCGCGGTAGGTCTTCTCCACGCGGTCCCAGTTCTGTTCCCGATCCAGGGCCCAGTAGCGCCCGATCACCGTGGCCACTTCACCGAGACCGATGTCCTCTGCCTCCGCCTCCACCCGCCCGATGTAGCGGGCGCCGGATTCGGGCCTCTCTCCCCTGCGCCCGAGAAGGCCGTGGATGTACACCTCGGGAACAGCCCGGTCCTTCGCCATTTGCATGAGAGGCAAGAGATGATCGATGGAACCGTGGGAGCTGTAGAAGGAAATGATGCCGAGGAGATGGAGCCGCTTGCCGTCTCGCTTTGCACCCTCCATCGCCCAGGCAAACGCCTCGTTTTCCATGTAGGAACCGTCCTCGATTGCCCTGTCGATTCGGGTCCGGTCCGAATGGACGGTCCGCCCCGCTCCGAGATGCAGATGTCCGGATTCGGAGTTGCCCACCGCCCCGGCGGGCATACCCACGGCTTCGCCCGAGGCCGCCAGCGTCGCGAACGGGTGGTCCTTCATGAGACGGTCCATCACGGGCGTGTTCGCTTTGGCGATCAGGTTTCCATACGTATCATCGTTGTATCCCCATCCGTCCACGATCACCAGAAGCACTCGAGGCTTCTTCCCGGGACCGTCGAACTCTACGAGGAGGCTCTCGCCCGTCATCGCAGCGGGCTTCTTAAGACCCAGGATGTCTAGAACCGTGGGCGCGACGTCCGCCAGCCCGCCGTTTCCACGAATCTCGAGCCCGCGTTCATCGGGCAGGGGAACAATGAGAGAGAAGGGAACGGGCGAGTTCGTGTGGCCCGTGTCAATCGCGCCTTCCGGGTACAACCACTTCTCGACGGTCCCGTGGTCCGCCGTCACAATCGTGTAGAGCCCCACCTCCCTCGCGGTTTCTACCACGACGCCCACCTGGGCGTCCGCCGCCTCGACGGCCTTGAGGATGGCCGGTTCGTTCTCGATGTGGCCGACGACGTCGACGTTGGCGAAGTTGGCAATGATCAGTCCGTACTCGGGATCCTTGATCTTCTCGATCACCGCCTCGGTCACTCCGGCGGCACTCATTTCCGGGACTTCGTCGTAGTTGACCTCGTGCTCGGGAGACGGAACGACGACGCGATCCTCTCCCGGGAAACGCTCGTCCCGGCGACCGCCGAGGAAGTAGCCGATATGGACGGCCTTCTCGGACTCCGAGATCCGGGCGAGGCGGAATGCGTTACGGGTGACCACTTCGCAGAGGGTATCCGAGATGCGTTCCACGGGAGGGAAGGCCACCCTCACGTTTAGGTCCGGATCGTACTGGATCATCGTGGCGAAGTGAGCGCGAAGACC
>CAZSXU010000018.1:0-32201 GCA_964610505.1 uncultured bacterium
GGCAGTCTGTAGATGGACAAGATCAAAAACAGCGCCAGGAGCGCGCGCGTGGCATGGTGTGTGGCATGGATATGTCCCTTCAGATAGACGGCGTTGAATATGGAGAGGACGGCCATTGCCGATAGGTTGACGAGCGCCAGAAGTCGCCCCCACGCCAGTCGCCTCCCGATGGCGGGGCCGGAGAGCGCCAGCCCCGCACCGATCACACCTCCCAGAATGTAGCTGATCCGCGCCGTCATTCCTCCCGAGACGCCTTCCGCCGTATAGATCTCGATTCCCCCGGCGATGATGGCCGAGAGTCCAAAGAGCATCAAGATAATGGAGATCAGAATGCGCATCTCTTCCCAGTGTCCGGGCTACTTCGTGGAGCTGTCCTTCAGCCACTCATCGAACCACTCCAGAATCGATCCATACCAGAAAGCGCGGTTCTGCGGTTTCTGGATCCAATGGTCTTCGTCGGGGAAGCGGATCATCTTCGACGGTACGCCCAACCGCTGAAGCGCCGTGAACATCTGCTCGCCGCCCGTGATCGGCACCCGGTAGTCCAGCTCCCCGTGCGTGATCAGATGGGGCGTGCGGAAGTTCTTGGCGTAGCGGATCGGAGAGGTTCGATCGTACTCCTCGGGATTCTCCCAGGGCGGGCCGAAACTTTCCCACTCCGGAAACCAGAGCTCTTCGGTGGACCCATACCCGCTCCACTGCTCGGCGTCGCCGGCGTGAGAGACGAGGCAGGCGAAGAGATTGTCGTCGTTGTGTCCCTGGAACCAGTTGCACACGTATCCCCCGAAGGATCCACCCCAGGCCCCGATCTTCGTCCTGTCGACGAAGGTGTAATTGGCGATGACGTGTTTGACGCCGAGGCGAATATCCTCGATGACTCTCCCGTCCCAGTCACCGCGAATCTCGTCACTGAATTTCTGGCCGTAGCCCGTGGATCCTCTCGGGTTGCAGAAGAAGACGACATACTCGGCGCCGGTGAACAGGAGATACTCAAAGCGGATCGCGTTTCCAAACATCTGCTGCGGGCCGCCGTGCACCCGGACCATCATCGGGTATTTCCTGCCGGGGTCGAAGTCGATGGGTTTGAGCAGGAAACCGTGCACCGGTGTCCCGCCTGCGCCTTCGAACCAGACCTCCTCGCCCTTCGGCCGGTACACCTCGGCAAAGAGATCGTCGTTAACGAAGGTCAGCTGCTCTACCGTCTTCCCGTTCGCGGAAGACCGGTAGACTTCATAGTAATGGTCGATCGGCCGGTAGAGATACGTGAAGAACTTCTCCTTTGGACCTGCTTCACAGCTGAAGTGGTACCCATGGCCGGTCGGGTTGTCGCCGCCCACGACGGTCTTGACGCCGCCGCCCTTGGCCGGAACGGAAAACAGGTTGGCGTCGCCCTTGTCCTCCGCCTCGAAGTAGAGGGTTCGGCCGTCATCGGACCAGAAGAGGGTTCCCACGCTCAGATCGACATCCGCTGTCAGGCTGCGGATGTCACGCGTGCGAAGATCCATCACCATGAGCTCGTAGCGATCCGATTCGCAGTATGGTTTTCGGGCGGCCCGGTAGGCCAGCTCCTTGCCGTCCGGGGACACGCGTGGATGAGTGTCGGCGGCCGGGTTCGTAGTCATCTGCTCGATGGATCCCCCGCAAAGCGCGACCCGATAGATGTTCTCGTCGTAGGACACCGCCTGGTCCGAATCCTGTTTCCCAGCGAAGTAGACGTGTCCGCCGTCCGGACTGATGTCGAACTCCCTCCCCGCCGAGGCCAACCAGAATGTCAGCGCGTCGAACTCGAGATCGGGAGTAAGATCCACCGGACCCTTCGACCCATCCGCGGGCATGAGGAACAAATGCTGGATCTTGCCGTCCTCGTACGTGTTCCAGTGGCGGTACATCAGGTGCTCATGGACCTTGGCCTTGACCTTGTTCTCTTCCTTTTCGTCGTCCTTGGCCTCGATGCATTCGAGGCTGTCGCCGCATTCCAGGTAGGTCCTGGCCGCAAAGACCATCTGCTTCCCGTCGGGCGTCCAGGCGAAATCCTCGACTCCCTCGGGGAATTCCGTCAGGCGTCGGGCCTCTCCTCCTTCCATGGGGAGAAGCCAGATCTGGCTGCCGTCACCTCCACGGCTGGATTTGAAAGCGAGCGTTTTGCCGTCGGGAGACCAGACGGGACTGCCGTCTCCCTTCTCGTTGGTGGTCAGCTGCCGGGAGGGACCGCCGTCGGCCGGAACCAACCAGACGTCCGAGTTGTATTTGTTTTCGTCGAAGTCGCATACACCGACCACATAGGCGACCCACCTGCCGTCGGGGGAGAGGGTCGGGGAACCGACCCGCTTGACGCGGCAAAGATCATCGGTCGTGAACGGGCGCGCCTCAGCGGCCGATACGGGGAGTGCGGCGGCCATCAGCAGGAGTGCCGCCAGGCACGGGACGAGTACTCGCATGGGAACTGCCTCCTTGGCAATGGGTCGCTGAACGCCAGAATTGCAAAGCTGATGTCCAGAATAGAGCAAAATTGTCCTTCAGACAACCCGAATATCGGACGAACAGGAGAGGTAGGGAACGGGGCCGGAATCCGGTCGGGGAGTTCCACGTTTTTTTGCGTTTTCTGACCTTGTTTTGCTTTCACTGGAGAGTTAAGATCATGAGGAGTGGGGGGAGGTAACGGTTTGGACATTCGCGTGCGGGTTGCGCTGCTTGCGATCTTTCTCAACGTTGCGCTGGTGGTTGTCAAGATCCTCCTGGCGAAGACGACGGGGAGTGCATCCATTCGTGCGGATGCCTTCCATTCCCTTTCCGACGTCCTGGTTTCCGTCCTGGTCTTGGCCGGGGTCGGGATTGGGACGCGAAAGAGGAAGGACGGCATCGTCAACTGGGCGGGCGTCGAACACGTGGTCGCGATCGTCATCGGTCTCTTCATTCTCTACGCCGCATTCGGAATCTTCAGAGAAGCGGTATCCGCTCCTACGAAATCGCTGGCCAATGTGCCCGTCGCCCTCGTGGGACTCTTCGCGTGCGTTCTCGGTTCGTTCCTGATCTCACGCATTGAGATCAAAGTCGGTGAGGCCCATCAGTCCCCGGCCCTGATTGCCGACGGCTTCCACGCCCGGATGAACATGTACAGCACCATCGGCGTAATGGTGAGCCTGATCGGAGTCATGATCGGTCTCAACCTGGACTCGGCCGCCGCAGCCGTGATCGCGCTCCTCATCGCCGTCACCGGAATCGAAGTGGTAGTGGGATCGGCGCGGGGACTGCGGAGGGGGCGGTCCATCGAGGATCTTTTCGCCGTTCGATTTCTTCAGAGGCTTCTTCTGCGATTGCAGGGCAGAGACGCCGCGCAAGCAGAGGATCCTCGTATGCAAATCCGGCCTCCGCGCAAGGTGATGGTTGCGGTCTGCCTGGGCATTCTGCTGGTCGCGTGGCTCACGACCGCCTTCTCGGCGGCTCGCCCGGGACAACGGCTGCTGGTGTTCCGCTTTGGGCGGATCACCGGAGAGGATCTCGGGCCCGGAGTGCACGTTCATTTCCCCTGGCCTATCGACCAGGCGCGGTACGTCGACGTGGGGACGATTCGGCGGGTCGAGATCGGTTTCCGAACGTCGGCCAGCGACCTCTCCATCGCCGATCGGTCCTACCAGTGGGAAAGCCGCCATACGGCGGGATCCTATTCGAAGCGGATCGAAGAGTCCATCATGCTTACCGGGGACGTGAATCTGGTCGATATCAACAGCGTTGTACAGTACCGGGTCAAGGACGCGCCTCGTTTCTTCCTGGCCACCGAGGATCCCGACCAGATCGTCCGGATGGCTTCGGAAGCCGCGCTGCGAACGGTGGTCGGCCAGGAACAGATCGACGACCTGCTCACCACGGACCGCCGAGTCATCGAGAGAACCTGCGAGGTGCTGATTCAGTCTTTGCTGGATCCCTGCGATGCCGGGCTCGAGGTCACGGCCGTCCGGCTGCAGGACGTTCATCCGCCCCTGGAAGTGGTGGCCAGCTTCCGAGACGTGGCGTCGGCCCGAGAAGACCGGAGCCGCCTGATGAATGAGGCCTTTGCCTACCGGAACAGCGTACTTCCCAGGGCGCGGGGCCAGGCGACAAAGGATAAAGTCGGCTCCGAGGCCGGCGGCTACGACAAGGTGACCCGGGCAGCGGGAGAGGCTGCGCGCTTTCTCTCCCTGGTGAACCAGTATCGCATCTCTCCGGAAGTGACCCGAACGCGTCTCTACCTGGAGACGCTCGAAAACATCCTGCCGGGCATGGAGAAATTTGTGGTGGAACCCGAAGCGGGAGAGCAGCCTGTGGACCTGAGGTTCTATCGCGGTTCACAGACAGGTGTATTGGGAGGACAGTAGCTATGGGTATGAAGTGGGTATCCCTGATCATCGGCATCGGGATTGCTCTCTTGATTCTCAACTCGGCGCTCTTTCAGGTGGCCGAGACCGAGCTGGCCATCATCACGCAGTTCGGAAGACCCGTCCGTGTCCTTCGCGACGCCGGGCTGGGGGTCAAGATGCCCATGCCGATTCAATCGATCAGACGGTTCGATCGCAGGCTCCTGGTGTTCGACCCCAAGCCCGGGGAATTCCTGACCAGCGACAAGAAAAACGTCCTTGTCGACGCCTACCTGAACTGGCGGATAGACGACCCTCTCAAGTTCTTGGAGTCGGTTAAGGATCGGTCGGTTGCCGAACTGTTCCTGGCGGATCTGACCTACGCCGCCATCGGAGCGGAGATCGGCAATTACCCTCTCTCCGCGCTGGTCTCGACGGTGCCGGAGTCTCTGCACGTGGACCGGATCCGGGCGAGCGTGACGGAGAAGTGCCGAGAGGGCGCCAAAAGCGAGTACGGAATCGACATTCTCGATATCCGGATCAAACGGCTCAATCTCCCCGACCAGAACAAGGAGAGTGTGTTCGACCGGATGCGCGCGGAGCGGGAGCGCATGGCCAAGAAGTACCGCTCCGAGGGCGAGGAGGAGGCCATGAAGATCCGGGCCGAAACGGACAAAGAAACCCGAGCGCTTCTTGCGGAGGCCTACAAGGAATCCCAACGGATCCTGGGGAATGCGGACGCCGAGGCTGCACGAATCTACGCCTCCGCCTACTCGAAGAACCCCGAGTTCTACAAGATGGTCCGGACTCTTGAGTCCTACCGGAAGTTCATGGACGACCGGACGACGGTGATCCTGTCGACGGACTCGGAACTCCTCAATCTCATGGTGGAAGGGACTCCGTGACGGTGGACCAGCAGGAACCGAAAGAACGAATGTCCATTCGCGAAACGATGCGCGGCGTGTGGCCGCGCTGGCGAATCGTGGCGCGAGTGGCCGTCCTGGTCTTCGTGGTTCTGTACCTGGCCTCGGGACTCTACGTAGTCCAGCCCGACGAGCAGGGCGTGGTTACGCGTTTCGGCCGCGTGGTGGGCGATCGGGTGATGCCGGGCATGCACTACCGCCTGCCCTGGCCCTTGGAGAAGGTGGAGCGGCCCAAGACCACCGAGGTCAAGATCATGAGCGTCGGGTTCCGGGTGGTGGATAAGGTGAGAGGGTTGCCCCCGGCCAAGGAAGAAACCGAGGTGCTCACCGGTGACGAGAACATCATCAACGTTCAGATGATGGTCCAGTACCGGATCTCGGATCCGATTGCTTTTCTCTTTGCTTCCGAGAATCCCCACTGGCTGGTTCGGAAAGCGGCCGAGAGCGTGTTGACCGAGGTGATCGGTTCCATGGGGGTGGACGACGTGCTCACCACGGAGAAGCTGGCGATTCAGGAGCAGGTGAAAGACGGAACCGACGCCATCCTCTCCGGCTCCGGTTGCGGGCTCAAGGTGATCGGCGCGTATTTTCAGGACATCAGTCCCCCGGATGAGGTGGGCTACGCCTTTCGCGACGTCGCGTCCGCACGAGAGGACAAGAACCGCATCATCCACGAGGCCCAGGGGTATCGAAATGAGGCGCTTCCGCGGGCTCGCGGCGAAGCCAACGACATTCTTCGCCAGGCCGAAGGGTACGAGTCCGAGCGCATTGAGCGGGCGAAGGGTGAGGCCGAACGCTTCCTCGCTTTGCTCAAAGAGTATGAGAAACAGCCTGTGGTGACCCGCACGCGCCTCTACGTCGAAGCCATGGAAGAGATCCTGCCCCGTATCAAGAAGTACGTGGTCGGCAAAGGCGAGGGCCGTCCCGTAGCCAACCTCCGGATGTTCCTGCCGGAAGACGCGAAGCCGCTGCCCCGGTGACGGGGAGAGCAAGATCAAAAGCCAGCCACAGATTACACAGATTTCACAGATCTACCGCCTCGCACACGAGGCGGCACGCTGATGAGCAATGTGTTCGAGCGTACATTCCCAGCTTCACGCGCTTTTGAATCCGTGCAATCTGTGAAATCTGTGGCTGAGGTTCTTGACCTGAATCTGTGAAATCTGCGGAAAGGGTTCCGCTCTTACCTGAGTCTCGTGAGTATGAGTTCGGCGGCCCGCTTGCCGCTCATCAGCATTCCGCCGAAGATGGGTCCCATCCGGGGCGCGCCGAACACCGCATTGGCCGCCATTCCGGCGACGTAGACTCCAGGGTAGATCTCCCGGGTATTCTCCACGATCAGCGACTCGGCGCGGTCCGCACACATGGATCCTTCGCCGATGACGCAGCCCGTCTCCGTCTCCAGGCAGGGTCCCGTCTTCTCCTCAATGAGGTGTGCGATCTCGGCCGCGTGACCCGTTGCATCGATCACGAACCGCGACCGGGCGGAAATGGGATCCACGTGCAGCCCGGCCATTTCCACGGAACTCCAGTTGATGACGAGGCCTGTGACGCGCTCCTTCTCGATCATCACGTCTTCCGCACTCAGGAGGTTCATGATGCGTGCGCCGGCCTTGACGGCTTGAGAACACAGGGTTGAGGCGGTTTCGACCGCATCGGCCGAGTAGTAGCCCTTTCGCGCCTCGGTGGTCCGGATTCCAATGTCCGTCATGATCTTCCGCCCATCCTCCTGGACCACGATCTCGTTGAACATCACGCCGCCGCCCCAGATCCCGCCGCCCAGCGAGAGCTTCCGTTCGAAGAGGACGACGTTCTTGTTTGCCCGGGCGAGGGTATAGGCGGCCGTCATCCCGGCCGGGCCGCCGCCGACCACGGCGACGTCCGTGTTGAGCACGCCGAGCAGCTTCTTCATATAGCCTTTGACAATGGCTTCGGAGATCTTGACGTCATCCAGCTTCATATGTCGTGTGACTCCTTTGATCGGAGAGAACTTCAGGAATTCTCCACCGTTCGATTCCTTCTAGCAGATCGCACCGGTGGGGTCAAGGGGGAGGTGAATATAGGCGTCCCGACGGGTCCTTCGAAGCAACGGCCATGATGTTGGACGCGACCCCGTTGATCGGCCACAGCCGCTCGAGCGCCCCGTTAAAAACATACAAGCCCCGCACAAGAGCATTGACGGCCCGAATCCTGCCGAGTCGCTCGCTGTCTCCCCCCGCCAGGGTGGGCGTAACCTGATGGTACCGGCAGCACACAGGAACCAGTCCGCTTCGCGACAGCAGGGATCGGATCGCTCGAATGGAGTAAAGCCGGTCGTGGTGCGACCGGCCCATCTTCCTGCACAAGAACTCAATGTAGGAATATCGGTTGGGCAGGAAAGTGATGATCAGGTTCCCTCCGGGCTTGAGTACCCGCCGGATTTCCTTCAGGGACTCGAGGTCGTTGGGAACATGCTCCAGAACGCCGCTGCCGATCACCGTATCAAACATATCGCTGTCGTATGGAAGCTTGTAAGGGTGTTCCAAGAACGAGAATTCGAGGGTGGCGGACCGGTGGAAGGCCTCGTACCCCTCGTCCATCACGTCGCAGCCGAAGAGTGAAACCTCGCTCCGAAAACGGTCCTTGATCAGACACGCGTCGACGGCGTGTCTGCATCCCCAATCCAGTGCATTTCCCTTCTTCACGTACGGGAGATACCGGAAGAAGGCGTCGACGTGACGCCGGATGATCGTTCGATTGCGCAGGTGCATGTCCAGAAACTCGGAGGACCGGATCTCCAGCTGCTCCCGGTGGATGCGGACGACCAGCTGTTCAGCGTGATTCCTGTCGTGCACGAGTCATCTCCCCGAATCCGGTCCGAGGCACTGCGGATGTGCGGGCGCACGGCCGGCGCTCGGAGGACAATCCGCAGAGGATCGCAGGAATTGTATCGAGTGCCGCAGAAGGGCGTCAAGGTCTTTGCGGGCGGAGGGTGTTCCAGGGGCGTTCACGTGTCCGCCGAATGGAGAATTCTCTTTCCGGAATGGGCTGCACTTTGAATCCATATCCTGTATCTTGTAAAGGTCGTCGGGTTCCTGGGAGACTGCGGACGGTGCTCCTGAGGCCGGTGATGGGGAGATTCGGGTCTTGACGTATCCTGAGACAGAAACTACGGGGCGGTCGAATTCTCTTCGGATTCGAATCGCCATTCGCGGCGCCGTTCAGGGTGTCGGGTTCCGCCCGTTCGTCTATCGGTTGGCGAAGGGGATGGGTCTCAACGGCTGGGTTCTGAATTCGTCCCAGGGGGTGTTCATCGAGACCGAGGGGGAGGAGGAGGTCCTGAAGCGATTCCTGCTCAGAATTGAGAAGGACAAGCCGGCGAGATCGGTCATTCAGAGCCTGGAATCGTCCTACCTCGACCCCGTTGGCTTCGAGACCTTCGAGGTAAAAGAGAGCAAAGAGTCCGGGAAGAAGACAGCTTTCATTCTCCCGGACATCGCCACGTGTTCCGACTGTCTGAGAGACATCTTCGACCCGGCGAACCGGCGGTATCGATACCCGTTCACCAATTGCACCAACTGTGGCCCTCGATTCACCATCATCGAGGCGCTTCCCTACGACCGGCCCAATACCACGATGCGCCACTTCCCGATGTGCGATGCGTGCCGGGCGGAGTATGAAGATCCCGGCGACCGGCGATTCCACGCACAGCCGAATGCGTGCCCCGTCTGCGGACCCCGCCTGGAGCTTCGGGACCGGACCGGCGAATCGGTTTCCACGCGCGGGGACGCGCTGGGGGGCGCTGCTCGGGCGATGGTGCAGGGCCACGTCGTCGCCGTGAAGGGTCTGGGCGGGTTTCATCTGATGGTGGATGCGAGGGACCCGGATGCCGTGGCTCGGTTGCGAGAGCGGAAGCACCGCGACGAGAAGCCGTTCGCGCTGATGTTCCCGTCGCTTTCGGAAATCCGGGTTCACGCCGAGACCTCGGATCTCGAGGAGAGGCTCCTTCTCTCGCCGGAGTCGCCCATCGTACTGCTTCGGCGAAGAGTGGGGGACACCGGGATTGCTCCTGGCGTCGCGCCGAACAACCCGTACCTGGGCGTCATGCTTCCGTACACGCCTCTTCATCATCTGCTGATGGCGGAGGTTGGATTCCCCGTCGTCGCAACCTCGGGCAATCTGTCGGATGAGCCGATCGTGACCGATGAGCGGGACGCGCAGGAGAGACTCCACGGCATCGCGGATTTCTTCCTGGTACACAATCGGCCCATTGCCCGCCATGCGGATGATTCCATCGTCCGGGTCATGATGGGGCGGGAGCTCGTAACGCGTCGCGCCCGGGGATACGCGCCTCTGCCGATTCCCCTGAGGGAGGACGCGCCTGCAATTCTTGCCGTCGGGCCCCACCTGAAGAATACGGTGGCGTTCTCGTTGGGTAACCAGGTGTTCATCAGCCAGCACGTCGGTGATCTTGAAACGGCCCAGGCCTACGATACCTTTAAGAAAGTGATCGCCTCTTTCAGTCGTTTGTATGAGTTGCGGCCAAGGATCGTGGCCTGCGATCTTCACCCCGACTATCTTTCGACCCGTTTCGCCGGAGATGCCGTCCTGCACCCCGTTCGGGTCCAGCACCATCACGCGCACATCCTCTCGGTCATGGCCGAAAACGAAATTGACGGGTCCGTGCTGGGCGTCTCGTGGGACGGCACCGGCTATGGAACCGACGGAACGATCTGGGGTGGCGAGTTCCTTCGGGTCGGCCGCTCCTCTTGTGAGCGGGTCGGCCATCTGCGGACCTTCCGGCTTCCGGGCGGGGAGAAGGCGGTGCGAGAGCCCCGCAGGTCGGCGATTGGGCTCCTCTACGAGATGCACGGCGCGGCGCTGTTCGAGAGAAGGGATCTGCCCCCCCTGCGTACCTTCGAGGCGGAGGACGCCGGGGTGCTCGGAAAGATGCTGGAAAAGAACGTCCATTCGCCCGTGACGTCCTCGGCCGGCCGTCTCTTTGACGCCGTGGCCTCCATCGTCGGGATCTGCCAGAAGATGCGCTTCGAGGGCCAGGCGGCCATGTATCTGGAGTATGCCCTGGAAGCGTACCGGACGGAGGCATCATACCCGTTCGAGATTCGTGAGGACGGAGGGGCGCGGGTCCTGGACTGGGAACCAATGATTCGCGGTATTCTTCAGGACGCGGATAGGGAGGTGCCCGCCGGGGAAATCTCCGCCAAATTCCACAATACACTGGTCGAATTCATCGTGGAGATGGCGCGCCGCGCCGGTGAGGAGAGAGTAGCTCTCAGCGGCGGGTGTTTTCAGAATCGCGCCCTTACCGAACGGTGCGTTCAGAGACTCCGGGCCGAGGGTTTCCGGCCCTACTGGCATCAACGAGTCCCTCCGAATGACGGGGGGATTGCCCTGGGTCAGGTGGTTGCGGCGCTGCAGCAGCAGGGGGATAGGACGACAAGGTGACAGGGCGGCACCGGGACGGGGGCCGCAACCGGCCCGTCATTCCGAGGGGCCCATGGCGGCCGCGGGTCGTGAACGTCGCCTGTCGAAGGGGGGCGCGAGTCAACGGGAGAGAACCGGCGGCCGACGGTCGCAGCACTCCGTCCGGCGGGGCACCGCGGCAGAACGAGCCGCCGAATCCGTCCGCCGGAACGTCGAACTCGGAGCTCGGCACCTGCACCTAGAACGCGGTTGAACATCGAGGTCGGATACGATGTGCCTTGCGGTACCGGGAAAGATTTTGAGTATTTCGGAAGATGGCTCGCTGATGCGCGCGGGTCAGGTCAGCTTCGGCGGGGTCGTGAGAAACGTCAATCTTGCGTATGTGCCGGAGGCCAAACCGGGTCAGTACGTGATTGTTCACGCGGGATTCGCCCTCAACGTGCTGGATGAGGCGGAAGCCCTGGAGGTATTTGAGCAGATTCGGGAGATCGACCGGTTGGGAAGGGAATCCGGATGAAGTTCGTCGACGAATACAGGGACTCCGAAGGGGCGCGGGCGTTCGCTCGGGCCATCGCTCGAATGACTACGCGTGATTGGACTCTCATGGAAGTGTGCGGCGGACAGACGCACGCGATCGTGAAGTCGGGTCTCGACCGGCTTCTACCCGATTCGCTGACGCTCCTTCATGGGCCGGGGTGCCCTGTGTGCGTCACCCCGATCGAGCGGGTCGACCAGGCCATTGAGATCGCGTCGCGCCCCGGGGTCATTCTCTGTTCCTTCGGAGACATGATGAGGGTGCCGGGCAGTGGGAAGGACCTTCTCTCGGTGAAGGCCGAGGGAGGGGACGTCCGGATGGTCTACTCCCCGATGGATGCTCTGGACATTGCTCGACGCAGCCCCGACCGAGAGGTGGTGTTCTTCGCCGTAGGGTTTGAAACCACGGCGCCCACAACGGCCATGACCGTGCATCAGGCGTCGCGGAAGGGCATTGGAAACTTTTCGATTCTGGTCTCCCACGTGTTGATCCCTCCGGCCATGGAAGCCCTCCTCTCCTCTCCGACAAGCCGGGTCCAGGGGTTCCTGGCGCCGGGACACGTGTGCACGGTGATGGGATACACGGAGTACGAATCGGTCGCCGAGAGACACCGGGTTCCCATCATCGTCACAGGATTCGAGCCCCTGGATATTCTCCAGGGAATCTATCTCTGTGTCGAGCAGCTGGAACAAGGGTCCTCTCGGGTCGGCAACCAGTACACGCGCGCCGTACAACGAGAGGGAAACGCTCCGGCGCAACGGATGATGCAAGACGTTTTTTGCGTCGTCGACCGCGCGTGGCGCGGAATCGGTGACATTCCCGGGAGCGGCCTCGGCCTGCGGGACGCGTATCGGGAGTTTGACGCCCTGGTCCGATTCGGCGTACCGGACGGCGCGTCCGAAGAGTCTTCCGAGTGCATCAGCGGAATGATCCTTCAGGGGGAGAAAAAACCCCACGAGTGCCCGGCGTTTGGAACGCGGTGTACGCCCGAGCACCCTCTGGGCGCGACGATGGTCTCGTCCGAAGGCGCGTGCGCGGCGTACTATCGGTACAGGCCGACGAGTACGCGACAGAGGGGCAGGGCGATTGGCTGAAACTGCGGGCCGGGGAGCCCTTCTCGGCGCAAGGCCCATGGCGCGAGCGGTTGAGGGCTCGTCCAAGCGACAAGGTGAGGAATGATGCGCAAACCCGGAGAGTTCACCGGCTCGTGCCCGATTCCGATCTCGGACTATCCCAACGTTCTCCTGGCGCACGGTGGGGGCGGGAGTCTCATGCGCCAGTTGCTGGAAAAGATGTTCTTGCCCGCGTTCAGCAATCCGCACCTGAACGCCCGGCACGACGGCGCGGTGCTGGAGGTGGGAACCGCCCGGATCGCCTTCACCACGGATTCCTACGTGGTCCGGCCGCTGTTCTTCCCCGGGGGCGATATCGGAACTCTGGCCGTGGACGGGACCGTCAACGACCTGGCGATGTGCGGAGCGCGCCCTCTTTGTCTGAGCGCCGCAGTGATCATCGAAGAAGGGCTCTCGATGGAGACGCTGTGGCGGGTTGTCTGCTCCATGGAGCGCGCCGCCCGGGAAGCCGGAGTGGACATCGTGACGGGAGATACCAAGGTTGTGGACAAGGGAAAAGGCGACGGCCTCTTCATCAATACGGCGGGCATCGGAATCGTGGACGCGGGCGTGGACGTTTCGCCTCAGCGGATTCGTGCCGGAGACGCCGTCCTCCTCAGCGGCGATGTCGGGCGGCACGGAATTGCGGTCATGATTGCCCGAGAGGATCTCTCTCTTCAGGCCGACATTCAAAGCGATCTGGCCCCGCTGGCCGACGTGGTGGGGAGACTGTTCGACGAGGGAATCAGGGTTCACTGCCTGCGGGACCTGACGCGCGGAGGACTGGCGAGTGGACTCGTGGAGCTTGCGGAGGCGGCGGGACTCGGCATTGAAATCGAAGAACGGGCGATTCCGGTGGTGGACGAAGTCGCAGGTGTCTGTGAGCTGTTGGGTTTGGATCCGCTCTACGTTGCCAACGAGGGGAGGTTCGTGGCCGTCGTTTCCGAGGCCGACGCCGGACGTGCTCTCGACATCCTGCATTCCCATGCTCTGGGCCGGGACGCATCGATCATCGGTGCCGTCACGGATCATCCCCTCGGGCGCGTCACCATGCAAAGCAAGATCGGCGTCGTACGAAATGTGGATCTTCTCTCCGGTGAGCAACTCCCTCGAATCTGCTAGTCCGGACAAACTGCTTGCAAGTTGCGGACGGCCGAGTTAGGATGATCTAACCCCATGACGAGCTTGGTTTCCGGCGGCCGCGAATCGTGGCTAGGCTATGAGTGATAGACTTCCTACCATCATTGTCACCGGAGCGTCCGGATTCGTGGGCCGGCATTTCCTCGACCGGGCAAAGTCCGACTTCTCAATCATCGGTCTCTGTCGTCGCTCTCAGAAGGAAGCGGGGATTGCGGAACACCCGAACATCCGGTGGGTCCAGGTGGATCTGGCGGACTGGCCGGTCCTGAAATCCGTGATCCAGCGCGTCAAGGAACAGGGAGGCGCCGACTACGTCCTCCACCTTGCCGGCTACTATGATTTCAGCTACGACGACCATCCGGAATATGCGCGGACGAACGTCAACGGCACGCGGCACATGCTCGAAGCGGCCAAGTGGCTGAGCGTCCGCCGGTTCATCTTCTCGAGTTCGCTGGCGGCGTGCGAGTTTCCATCCTCCGGTTCCGTGATTACGGAATCGTCGTCCCCGGACGCCGAATTCCCCTATGCGCGGAGCAAGTTCAGGGGCGAGGAGCTTGTCAGGGAATACTCCCAGTGGTTCCCCTGTTCGACGGTCCGTCTGGCCGCCGTGTTCAGCGATTGGTGCGAATATCCCCCGCTCTACGTGTTTCTCTCCACGTGGCTTTCCGGAAGGTGGAATGCTCGAATCCTCGGCGGGCGGGGGGAGTCGGCGGTGAGCTACATTCACGTGAAAGACCTGAATCGTCTGTTTCTGACCATCATCGAGAAAACGAACGATCTGCCTCCGCACGACATTTACAATGCCAGCCCTAACGGGTCAACGTCGCACGGCCGTCTCTTTGAGACGGCAACCCGCTACTACTACGGCCGAGCGGTTCGTCCGGTGTTCATGCCGAAAACGGCCGCCTATCCGGGTATTCTGCTGCGGCAACTGTGGCATCGTGTGGTCGGCAAAGTCCCGTTCGAAAAGGTCTGGATGGTCAAATACATCGACCGCAAGCTCAATATCGATTCCTCCTACACCCGCGAGGCGCTTGGCTGGGAGCCGATCCCCCGATACCATGTGCTCCGGCGGTTGCTGTTCATGATCGAGAAGATGAAAAGCAACCCGGGGGAGTGGGAGCTGCGCAACGAAACCGTCCTGAAGCGCGTGGTACAGCGGCCCAATCTCAAGATGTACGAGGCCCTCGTGTCGGTAAAAGAAGATGTCCTCAGGCAAGTCGTGAGCTACATTCGAGCTCCCGAGAGAGTCAACGAGTTCGCGAGCTACCGCCGGATGAAGCGATCCGAACTCGAGTGGTACATCGGGATTGTCTACCGGTTGTTGATGGCATCCGTGCGTACCGGCGATCGAGCGCTGATGCTGGAATACGCACTCGATATCGCCCAGCGCCGCTTTGAAGAGGGATTCGCCCCGACGGAGATCCGCGGCGTCCTTCAGACAATGAACCGGATTGTCCTGTCGATGTTGAGCGACAGGCAGGAGCTCGAGGGATTGGAGCAGGAGGTCTACGACGCCGTTACGCTGACCGTTCAGCTGGCAATGGACGAAATCGAGGAACACTACGCCGCGTTCATGGAGAGAAGACGAGCTGCCGGACCCAGGGTGGCAAGGCCTACGCGCGCGCGCAGTGGGGAAGAACTGGAGCGGATCATTGCCCATATGGAGGCGTTCTACCCATTGAATCAGGAGAATGGCGAGCAGCCCGGGGACGCGACGCCCACCGAGTAGTGGTCCACGTGGAGGTGAAGGGTACGATGGAGGCGAATGAACAGGATAGCCGGATGCGGATGCGCACGAAGCTTCTGCTTGGATTCCTCTCGATTGTGACTCTCATGACCGCCGCCGTGGGAATTACGATATGGCAGCAATCGATCATTCAGGAATGCTTCGCTTTGCTTGAACGGACGGACAATGTGGAGCGGTTTCTCCTGGAGTGCCGCCGCCAGGAAAAGAATTTCCTCCTCCGGATGGACCAATCGAGCCTGGGCCTTTTCCAGGCGAATTTCGACTCGCTGCTGCACAGCACGGTGGATCTCCGAAAGGATACGGTCAATCCTGAGATCGCCGCGAAGCTGCCGCTGCTCACGGATCGCATCATCGAGTACGGGGAGGTGTTTGAGGATGTTCGATCGGCCTGGCCGACCGGTATCGGTGACGAGGCGCAGGCGTCGCTGGAGGGCAAGATGGTGATCCACGCCCGGGGCTGCCATGAAATTGTGTCGCAGATCCGGGGAATCTCCATCTCGACTTTCTACGACGCGCAACGAGTGACGCAAAACGTGAGTGTGGTTTCGATTGCACTGGGGCTTCTCCTCTCCATCGTGATTGCAGGGATTCTAACCCGCCACATCGCCGGTCCGTTGGATTACCTCAGGAACCTGGCCGAACGGGTCAGCACGGGCGACATCCAGGACATGGACGTGGAGTTCACCGAGCTGGAGACGAAGCGCTTCAACACCCGGGAGAGTTTCGCTCTGGCCCGTTCGCTCCAGCGCATGGTGACGAGCATCCGCCTCCTCGTGTCTTCGGAGCGAGGTCTCATGGACGATTACCACATGACCATCGTCGTTCTGGTCAACAAGGCGGTGGGGCCGGGCGGATGGTCGTTGATTGAATCTGCGCGGTCCGCCGCGGGGTTCGGCTCCTTCGCGGATGTGAATCCCTCCAACGTCGAGACCTTCCTGATCGAGTTAGGTAAACGCGCCATCATGATCATCCCCAAGGAGAGGGTTGATCTACTTGCGGACGCCGTCCGGACGCTGAGGCAGGGCTGAGGGCGGGAGAGCGAAACATCCAAACGCGTTTCCCGTAGAGAGTTCATGGACTTCGCGGGAGCCTCGTCTGAGGCCGGGGCGCAAACCCGAACCTCACGAGGATTGTCCCCTTCCCGGTCTTTGTGTCCTTCGTGTTGAGATCTCCCTCTGCGCATCCTGTGACCGCGAGGCGAGTCGTTCTCTCCCACAGAATATGCACTTGACTCCGGTGTAGAATTGAAGAAGATCGACAGCGAAACGGACGTCACATCGATCCGGAGGTCGATATGAAGCGCTTCACCCGGGGACTTTTCCTAGTATTTCTTCTCGCCGCCGGTCTTGCCGGCACGGCCGACGCAGCCAAGAAACGGTACCACGTCTCCGATTATGACGTGGAGATTGCCGTGCAGGAAAACGGAGATCTGCGCGTCATTGAGACGATTGAGTACGCCTTCACGCGAGGGACTTTCACCTACGCCTACCGCAAGATTCCGGTCCGGGGATTCGACGACATCGAGTTCGTGTCCCTCCGGAGTCCGGATGGACTCGTGTTCCTCGAATCTGCCGTCGTGACCGAACGGTGGAAAAAGAACCTCCGCGTACGGTGGACCTACCCCGAGACGGCCAAATCCCGGACCTTCCGCCTTGAGTACATCGCCTATGGAGTCCTTAGAAGTCACAAGGGCAAGAATGTGCTGGACTGGGCGGCCGTAGGCGACGAGTGGAGCGTTCCGATGGGGGACGTGGACGTCCGAGTGATCCTCCCGTGGGCATTCGAATCCGGAGTCGAGGCGAACCAGGGCGCGACCGCCCGATTGGAAGAAGGAATGACGGTGATCGACTTCCACCGGGACTCCCTCGACGACGAGGAGGGTTACCGCGTGACCGTCGAGTTTCCGCAGAGGCTGACGATCGCTCCCCGCGAAGGGTCCGGGCTCGCGGAGACGACGGTGACCATCGTTGCCTCCGGTGTCCTGGTCCTGATTCTTCTGATGGTGTTCTTCTGGAAGCGGGTCGGCCGAGTGGAGGCGAGAGGCGTTCCCTCGGCGGTGGCCACGTATCCGGATGCCGGCCTCAGTATCGCCGAGGCGGCCGGTCTGGTCCACTACGGCACGATGGGTCGGGCGGCGGTCACTTCCCTGGTGTTCGACCTGGCGCGTCGCGGGATCCTCCGGATCGAGGCTCGAGCAAAGAAAGGCGCCTTCGGCACACGATCGTTTGACGTGAGCGCCCGAATGATCGACCGTTCGGGCGATCTACCCGCCTGGGACGAGAGAGTCTTTCAGGAGCTTGAGAAAGAAGGGAACCTGAAGAAGTTCAGCCGGCGGACGTCGGTGATTTCCAAGACGCTGAAAGATATCACGGGTCGCCTTCGCGAAATCGGTCTGATCTCCAAAGAGCGTGAATCTCTCCGGCGGAAATGGCTGATTGGATCCCTGATCCTGGCCATCGTGTCGGTGGTGTTCATGGTCTTCGTGGTTCTCAACGTCTGGAAGGATCTCCTGGCGCCGGCGATTCTGGTCTTCGCTGGGGGGTGGGGGCTCGCCATTACGAGTGCGTTGATCGAGACTCGCTCGCCGCGAGGGATGATGCTGGCGGGGGCCTTCCGGAGCTACGGGCGCTGGCAGAGGAAGCGTGTCGAGGATCTGATCCAGGCCGATCCGTCCGAGGCGGCCGGTCGTTTCACGGAGAACTTGCCGGAGCTGGTTCTGGACAAGAAAGTGGATCGACAGTGGATCAAGAAGCTGCAGAAAGACGTGAAAGACAAACCAATCGAGTTCCGGCTTCCCGATTGGATGAATCTGAGAGACGCTTCCGGGAATCCCTTGGATGCCGCGGTTGCGGCGGTGGAGTGCTTCACTGCATTCACCGAGAGCGTGGCCGTTGTCGGCGCGTATGCCGGTGGAGCCATTGCCGGGGGCGCGGGGGGCGCGGGGGGCGGTGGGGGCGGTGGGGGAGGCGCGGGATAGCGCGACAACGTGACAACATCAGAACCCGGAGCCACAATCACAGGGGGAGACACCGACGGGCGATTCGATGCATCGAATCGCCCGTGTTCGCATTTCCTCGCTCTCGCCGCCGTGATCGCCGGATGCGTGCTCCGGAGTGCTTCAGGAATGCCCGTCTTGCGGTTCTCCGATCCTCCCCTCGAAAATCTCGTACCGCCCGAAGACTCCCAGAGTTTTGAGATAGACGGGAACCACCTTCCGCTGCTCGTCGCGGTAGAACCGCCTGTGTTCCCCATCCCTATGCCCGGGAATCGTCACATAGAGAAATTCCGTCACGCCGTTTTCCCTGAGACGCCGCGCCAGGGTCATTTCGTCCCGAGGTTTCCTCGGCCAGAAGAACGCTCTCTCATCGCAGAGTGCCGTCAACTCCAGAGCGTACCATTGGTTGGACACAGCGATGTATCCGGTATCGCTCCGCCGCAGCCGCTCCAACGCGGGCCGGACACGTTCTCGGTAGTCTCTCACCAGGTGGAGGGGGCCCTGGTACGTGTTCCGGGCCACGCCCAGAGCCAGCGTCACGAGAAACACGGCCCCGTAGACCCACCGCACGGGAGCCCGGCGGTGAGTCATGGCCGTGTGCAGCTGGTACGAACAGGCGAAGACCAGGAGCGGAATCACCACGAGAAGGTATCGCGGCCCCCATTGCTTGCCTCCCCAGTCCGGAACCAGGAATGGAACGGCGAAGCACGGAACCAGAATCGTGGCCAGCAGGAGGAGGGACAGCGCCTTCTTCCCGGATAGAAAGAGCAGGGGAAGCGCCAGCAGGAAGAAGAACATGGAGGGAAACCTGCTCAGTAGGTTCGCCTGAAGACTCAAGAAGATAAACCGAACCGTGGCGAATCCCATGGTGGCGGAGATTCCGCCGGCGACCTGAATCCCGCGACTACCCAGGAAGTGACCGTACAGGATCTGATTGGCGAGCATGAACAACGCCGCCACCAATCCGCAGGCCGAGGCAAACCACAGTGTTTCCGGACGCCGCCTGAAGATGTACCGGATCAGCAGGACCAGGAGCGCCGGGGCCAACACCAGCGAAGCCTCGGGGCGAACCCAGACGGACAGGCCGCTGAGAAGTCCGAGCAGGACGGCGCGCCGGACCGGGTATTCGGAATTCCACGATTTCACCGCGAAATCCACTGCGAAGAAGACCAGGAGCGCCCCGAGGGTGAACTCCCAGAACATCCCGCCGTAGAGTGTCAGGGGCGAGGCGAGAATCAGTGCGGTGAGACCGAGGCAAAGAACCCCCGGTCCGACTCCCAGGGCTCGGCCCGCCGAAACGAACCTCCACCACAGCAGCCACAGGGCCAGAATAGGAATGACGTACAAACCCCTGAAGCCCAGAAGAAGGAACAGGGGTGTGCTCAACGCCTGAAAAAGAAACGGGAAGACGACCATGTGGCCGCCGGGGGAGTCGTAGGTGAAGGGGGGAGCGAAAGGATACTGGCCGCTCTCCCAGATATCCTTGACCCACTGCGGATGCGGGGGCTGGTGGTAGATGGAGAAGTCGCCCCTCGCGTATTGCCGGACCATGAGATACTTGAGTCCGCCGTCCCCGCTGTAGAACACCTCGTCCTTCACCTGGAGGAACAGAAAAAGCGATAGGAGCACGCCCAGGGCATAGATGACCGCCAGGAGGATTCCCGCTCGGGATCTTGGCGTCTTGGGGTCCGACACGTTTGAGTGTTGTGCTTTCATGTCTCCGCGGTTCCGCCTTCGCTTCGCTCCATGAGCGCCACGCACTCCACGTGCGCCGTCTGCGGGAAGAGATCGACGATTTCGAGGGAGCCGAGCGCGTACCCGACTTCGGTGAGGCGGGCGACGTCCCGCGCCAGGGTCGCCGGATCACAAGAGACATAGAGAATTCGGTTGGGACCAAGATCGGCGAGCGTGGGAATCACGTTCCCCTCGAGACCGGTTCGCGGAGGATCGGCGAGAACGGTAACGGGAGATCCCTCGGGCAGGCCGGATGCCACGTCGGGAAGCACTTTCTCCACGGGTCCCTCGAGAATCTCTACGTTTGGTGTCTGATTGATCTCTATGTTGGACTTGAAATCCCGAATTCCCGATCGGGCGATCTCAATTCCAACAACCCGGTCGAACTTCGCCGCGAGCGTAATCGCGAAGGTCCCCACCCCCGCATAGAGATCCACCAGCGTACCACCGCCTTCACCCAGGATGCGATGGACGGCGGCGACGAGGTTCCCCGCACCTTCGTAGTTCACCTGAAAGAAGGATCCGGCTCCCACCCGGAAACGGCGCTCGGCGAAGTCCATCTCCATCATGGACGTTCCCCGAATGGGCTTGGCGTTGAAGAGCACGCCCACCGCCCCCGGAAACGGCGGCTCTCCCTTGTCGAGAACGGCCATCCGCTTCGCCAATCGACCCCGCAACCTGGGATGTCCGGTGACCGCGGCAATCACGCGCCCCCGGGGGTCGAGCCGGAAGGACGCCTTTTCCGCCGTTGGGAGGGTCTTCAGCCACGGAAGAGCGCTCCGGTTCCAGTCGTCGGGCATCAAGAGACAGGCGTCGATGGGCACGACCCGGTTGGATCCACGTTGGACCAGGCCGACGCGTCCCCCCTCGCCATAGGAGAGGCGGATCCGGTTTCGGTAGCCGAACGCGGGGCAAACGGGACGCGGATCGGGCAGAATCTCGTGCACGTCCAGGCGGCCGATCCGCTGGAAGGCGTCCAGCACCATGGTCCTCTTGGCGGCCAGCTGTTCTTCGTGAGGGAGGAACTGCAGGTCGCATCCGCCGCAGCGGCCGAAGTACGGGCACGGCGCTTCGCTCCGGCGGGGATGCGGCTCCAGAACCTCCAGGAGCCTTGCCCGCATGTAGTGGGGGTGTTCCTCGGTAGGGGTCACCCGCACGCGCTCGCCCGGCGCCACCAGAGGAACGAGCACGCGTTTGCCCTCCACCTGGCCCAGCCCCAAACCGCCGTGGACGATCTTCTCGATCACTACTTCAAGAGTGGACAAGAGACAGCTCCCCCATCTTCGAATGGGCGAATGGGCGAACGGGCGGACCCCAATCCACCCGCCACAGATTGCACAGATTCCACGGAAGAAATCAAGACGTTCGGAGGAAGGGACCCGTTTGGCCATTGACGGTTCCCTCCTCCGAACCGCCCTACTCTAATACTCCGCCGTCTCCGGATCAACCTCATCCGTGCCGCACGTTCCTCTGCCGAAAACGCTTGCTCTGCCGGAACCGCTTCCCTACAATCCCTGCGAACGTTCTTCTTCTTGAGCTGCAGCGACTCTCCACACAACCCGGGAGGATCCATGTCGGACCCGTTGGCAGGTTTCAAGCCATACGTTCCCGATGATTCCAAGATGCGGGAGCTCTCTTTCAAATCCATCCTGTTCGGGACGATCTTCGGACTCCTGTTCGGAGCGGTCACCGTATATCTGGGCCTGAGGGCGGGCCTCACGGTCACCGTGAACATTCCGATCGCCATCATCGCAATCGCCGTCTTTCGAGCGCTCTATAAGATGAAGTTGGCCGAGAAGGCGACGATTCTCGAGATCAACACGGCCCAGACCGTCGGGGCTGCGTGCGAGTCCATCGCGGCCGGCTCGATCTTCACGCTCCCGGCGTTGTTCTTCCTGGGATACAAGCTGTCCATGCTGCACGCGTTTGCCGTCGCTCTCGCCGGGGGGCTTCTGGGCGTCTGTTACCTGGTGCCGCTCAGAAGCTATCTTATCGAGAAAGAGCACGGGGTTCTCCCGTATCCCGAAGGTGTGGCGTGCGCGGAAGTGATCAAGAGCGGTGAGAAGGGCGGCGCGTCCGCGGCCATGGTGTTCTGGGGCGCCGGTATCGGCGCCGCGTACAAGCTTCTGGGGAGCGCGGTCCAGTTGTGGCGGGAGAAACCTTTCTGGAACCCGGACTTCTACAGGGGATCGACGCTTGTGGCGGAGACCTCGCCGGAGATGCTGGGTGTGGGATATATCATCGGAGTCCGGACGTCCTGCATCATGGTGGCCGGGGGGCTTCTCTCCTGGATGGTCCTCATTCCCATGATCTACTTCTTCAAGCACGTGGTCCCGGGAACCGAGCCGAATCTGGCCGAGTACGGGGGGATGTACGGATACGCCAAGGTGCTCTGGAACACGTACATCCGATACATCGGGGCCGGAGCCGTTGCGGCCGGCGGGCTCATCAATCTCGCTCGGGCGCTCCCGACCATCATCGGCAGCTTCAAGGCCAGCGTCACAGATCTGCGGTCGTCGGGGAAGGGAGACGTGAAGGAAGCGGTTCCCCGGACGCGGCAGGACATATCGCTCAAGGTCGTGCTGGCCGGGACAATCATCGCGATTCTGGTCACGTGGGGCGTGCTCTCTCTCGTCATCATGCCGGGCCCGGAGTTCTACTTCTCCAACTTCGTCGCCGCCATCATGGTGGCCGTCTTCGGTTTCTTCTTTGCGACCGTTTCCGCCCGGCTGGTGGGTGAGATCGGTGTATCTTCGAATCCCACGTCCGGAATGACCATCGCTACGCTCATGGCCACATGTCTGATCTTTTTGGCCATCGGCTGGACGGGCGGAGCGTATGCGGCCATCGCCCTCTCCATCGGCGCCGTGGTCTGCATCTGTGCCTCTAACGCCGGAAACGTGGGGCAGAGTCTCAAGACCGGTTTCTTCCTGGGATGCACGCCCCGGAAACAGGAGATCGGATACACGATCGGCGCGCTGACGTCGATCCTGGCCGTCGGCTTCACCCTCATTGCAGTGCACCAATGGACATATCGGGCCGAACCGGTTCAACCGACCCTGCACGTTCAGGCGCCGCCTGTGGCCGTTGCCCCGGTTGTGGATGAGTACAGCTACCGTGGCACGGACTACGACGTGATACAGGTGAGGGAGGCTACGGCGGATCTCGCCGTGGGGAACTACCTGGTGAGCTCCAAGAGCGGGCAGGTGACTCATACGCTCGAGGGAGGAATCGGCAGCGAGCTCCTTCCGGCGCCCCAGGCTCGGCTGATGGCCACCGTGATCGACGGAATGTTGAAACAGAAACTCCCGTGGGAGCTCATCTTCATCGGAATCGTGATCACCATTGTCCTGGAGCTGGGGAAGGTCAGGGGCCTTCCGTTCGCCGTCGGGGTGTACCTGCCCCTCTACACGTCCGCCCCCATTTTCTTCGGGGGTCTGATTCGGTGGTTGGTGGAGCGGAGGCAGCAGAAGAAGGACGTCCTGGACAAGGCGCAGGCGATTGCCGAGGAAGAATCGGGCCCGGGGATGCTCGCCTCCGCAGGGCTCATCGCCGGCGGTGCGCTGGCGGGTCTCGGGATCGCCGCGCTCACGGGCTTCGAGCTGGAAGAAGCCGTTGCGATCGGTCCTCGGATCCTGGGCGCACTGGCCACGAATCACGTCGTTGCGGTCATCATCTTCGCCGTCCTCTGTTTCTGGCTGTACAGGGTCGGGTTGAAGAAGAAGAATGTCTAGACCGGCGCGCGAGGGCGCGACAGTGGTAGAGCGGGAAGGCGCGCCGAGGCCCGTATCCGCGGGCCACCGTGCGATTGCACGATCCGCGGACAACCGGGGGGGAGAATGCGAATGCTGGGACAGTCCTTCCGAACGGCGGCGGCCGGGCTCATGCTGGCGGGAGTGGCGGTGGGATGTGGAGGGGTGGGGCCGGAGCCGCAGATGCCGGTGGACCGGGGTCCGGACGTTGTAACGGTTGCCGCCGGACATTTCATCGTCCACTACAACCGGCACGCCGGAGATTACGACGGTTGGACCCTGTGGACGTGGGACGACAAGACGGAACAGGACTCCCGCGAGCTTAAGCCCGCCGGGAAAGACGACTTCGGCGTCTACTTTGATGTGGACGCGGCGCTCTACGGCGACGGTCTTCAAGTCGGCGTCCTCCCCAAGTTTGGGAACTGGGAGAGCAAGGACGCGCCGGACCGGATCTGGACTCCGGATCTCGGGACCCACGTCTGGATTCTCTCGGGCCATCCCAAGTTGTTCTCCGAGATGCCGGATATCTCGCCAGCCGCGGCGGGCTCGGCAACGCTCACCGTCCATTACCACCGTCCGGACGAAGACTATAGAGGGTGGACGCTCTGGACCTGGAATGACATCACGGACCGGGACTCCAAGGAGCTGGGGGCCGCCGATAGGGATGACTACGGGCTCGTATTCCGGGTGACAAAGTCGGACTATGGCGACGGCACGCAGATCGGGCTCCTGCCGAAGTACGGCAACTGGGATTCGAAGGACGGCCCCGACCGTATCTGGTTTCCCTTCGTGGGGGATGAAATCTGGATTCTGGCGACTCGAGAGGAACTGTTCACGAAGAGGCCCGACACGACACCCTGGGTTCAGGGGGCGTTTCTGGATGCGGCCGGCGCGATCACCGTCGGCTTGTCGAGATCCATGCCGATGGAAGACATTGGCCCGGCCGCGTTCGAGATCGTCGATCCTCGAGGCAGAAGACGGAGCATCCTCTCGGCCTCGGGCCAGCGTCCATCCGGGGGCAAGGCTCGCCGCGTGCGGCTGACGCTAGAGACGCCGCTGGATCTTTCGGAGCCGTTGGGTGAGTTCACCGTATCCGCCAAGGGATACCAGCCGGGGAAGCTCACGATGGGGAGCATTCTGGACTCGAATGCATTCGTCTCAAACATGCCGCTGGGTGCGGTTTACTCCCCGGAAGCAACCGTGTTTCGGGTTTTTGCCCCGACGGCGGGTTCGGTGACGCTGCTTCTGTATGATGCGCCGCAGGGGGGACGGGCCCAAGACATCTCGATGGTCCTCGCCGAGAAAGGGGTATGGGAGGCGACGGTCGAGGGCGATCTGGCCGGCACCTACTACACGCTCAAAGCCGACGGCGCCGATCCCCGGTTCCGGCCCGACCGCGAGCTGATCGATCCCTACTCCCGGTGCAACACGGCCCACAACGGCCGGGGAATGATCTTTGACGATCGGACCCCGATCGAGGATCGGCCGGATGTTCCGATCGAAGATGCCGTGATCTACGAGCTCCACATCCGGGATTTCACCATCGACGAGGATTCCGGGATTCGAAACGCCGGCAAGTATCTGGCCTTCACCGAAACCGGGACGACGCTGCCGGGTCACCCCGACATCACAACCGGGGTCGATCATCTCGTGGAGCTCGGCGTCAACGCCGTACAGATCATGCCGATCCAGGACTTCGAGAACGATGAATCCAGCGAGCAGTACAACTGGGGCTACATGCCGGTCCACTTCAACTCGCCCGACGGCTGGTACGCGACTCGGACGGATGACGCCACGCGGGTGGTGGAATTCAAGAAGCTCGTCGACGCGCTTCACCGGCGCGGCATTCGCGTCATTATGGATGTGGTGTACAACCACACGGCCGAGACCTCCCCGGCCAAGGTCTTCAGCTTCAACGGCCTGGCGCCCGGCTACTACTATCGTCTGCGGGAGGACGGCAGCTTCTGGAACGGCTCGGGCACGGGCAACGAGACGCGCTCGGAGGCGCCCATGATGCGCCGTTTCATCATCGAGTCATGCAAGTACTGGGTGAACGAGTACAAGGTCGACGGATTCCGCTTCGATCTCATGGGGCTTCATGATCTGGAAACCATGGCCCAGCTGGTGAACGAGCTCCGGGCGATCGATCCGAATCTCCTGATCCATGGAGAACCCTGGAGCGGCGGAGACACACCCATCAAGAAGACGGAGAAGGGGTCGCAGCGGGGACGGCGATTTGCGGTGTTCAACGATCACTTCCGGGATGCCATCAAAGGCGGCGTGTTCGACCGGAACCCCGCGTTCGTTCAGACGGGCAGTCACATCGACCGCATCAAGAAGGGAATCCTGGGGGCCGTCACCGACTTCGCCGACAATCCATTGGAGACCATGATCTACTGCGCCTGCCATGACAATCACACGTTCTGGGACCGGCTGATCCTCACCACGCGGAACCAGACGCGGATTACGGATGAGGACCGCAGGCGGATGAACCGGATGGGCGCCGTCCTGGTGCTGACGTCCCAGGGTATCCCGTTTCTTCACTCGGGGCAGGAGATGCTCCGGACGAAGGGCGGAAACGAGAACAGCTACAATGCCCCGGATTCGGTCAACAAGATCCGCTGGTCGTGGAAGCTCGAAAACCGGGACATCTTCGAATACTACAGGGGATTGATTGCTTTGCGGAAAGCGCACCCGATGTTCCGGATGAAGACGCGCCGGGCGGTGCTCGCCAACATCAAGTTCCTGGACGATCACCTCGGCATTCGCGTGCCCGCGAAGTGCGTGGGGTATCAGATCGATGGACGGGGCACGGGGGATGAGTGGGAACAGGCCCTGGTGCTCTACAATGCCAGAGAGGCTCCCGTCGAATTCACGATTCCCGACGGTGAGTGGACGATCGTCGTGGACGAAGACGAAGCGGGCGTGACACCGGTTACGTCCGGGCCGTCAACGGCGTCCGGGGGGAGCGTCCAGGTGCCGGGGCGATCGGCCATGGTCCTGCATATGCCGTAGTTCGATATTCGTAATTCGTGGTTCGTTCTCGGATACGTGCGTTGGAAAACTTCCAACCCTCGACACGAACCACACGAAGAGCACGAAGGGGAATGCTTCCGGGGAGGCAAGGATTTGCCTCCCCGGATTTCGAATCTACGTAATCTGTGAAATCTGTGGCTGGTTTTTGGATGAACTCGCTGTCCCGCTGTCCCCTTTTCCCGCTTACTCCCGCTCCATCGCCAGCACCACGCCCCCGTACCTACCGAGCTTCTTCGGGAGCGTGAACGAGAGCTGCCCATCCTCGCCGACCCGCACCTTCATGTATCTCCTCGAATCGGGGAAGATCTCCCGTAGGCGGTAGTCCCCGGGAGCGAGGTCCGAGCTCGCCAGGCGAAGTGACCGGCCCTCGACAGACCGGGTCGAGAGATTGCAGAGAACGAGGACGGGCGTCTCGCCCCCGGAGGTGCGGAGATAGGCGTAGAGATCGGGATCATCCGCCTCCAACCGCCGGTGGGTGACCGATCGCGAGTCATGCCGTGCGCTCAGGGCGGGGAATCTTCTTCGAAGATGGACCAACCGTCGATGCCAGGAGAGCAGGGAACCGGGATCGTTCATTTGGCGTTCGACCTTCTTCCACTCCATGAACTTCCGCACGTTCTGGTCCGGCGGCTTGTCTCCCCGCATGCCGATTTCCTCGCCGTAGTACATCATCGGGGTTCCGGGGAGGGTGAGGAGGATCAGAGCGCCGAGGCGGTTCAACCTCTCGTCGTTTCCGAGCGCGGTAAGGGTTCGATCGTTGTCGTGGTTGTCCAGGAAGCGGCAGAGCTGTGCTTCGGGCGGATAGAGGGTACGTTCCTCCTCCATCATCCATTCGAAATCGTCCACGGCGCCGCCGTTCAAAAGATCCAGGAACTTGTAGTAGAGGGGATAGTCGAACTGCATGTCGTACTCTTCGTCGAAGTAGGCGTCGAGGACGTCGGGCGAGCCGTCCCACACCTCTCCAAAGAGCAGGAAGTCCTCGCGAACGGACTTCACGCTTCCTCGTAATTCCTTCCACCAGTCGTGGGGCGGACCCTTGGCCACGTCGCACCGGAAGCCGTCGACGCCGTCGTGAAAGTCTCCATCGCCGTTGGGGTCCATCCAGTAGTAGGCCATGCGCGTTATATAGTCCCGCATCTCGCGGGTATCGAAATTGAGGAGCGGCATCGACTCGAGCCCCGCGAATCCCTCGTAGCGTGTCTGGATGTCGTTTGTAAACACGTACCAGTCGGAATACTCGGACTCAGGATTCCCGTAGGCGTCCCGAAGAAACGGATGGTGGTTCGAGCTGTGGTTCACCACGTAGTCGAACACCACGCGAATGCCTCGCCTGTGCGCTTCCCGGCAGAGGCGGAAGAAGTCCTCATTGGTCCCGTAGTCGGGCTCGATCTTGTAGTAATCGGTGATGTCGTAGCCGTGGTAGGAGGGCGACTCGCAGATGGGCATCATCCAGATGACGTCGACGCCGAGGTCCGCTTCCGTTCGGGGATCCCCGTCGTTCAGATAGTCCAGTTTCGCAGTCAGGCCATTGAGATCTCCGAACCCATCGCCGTCCGAATCCCGAAACGAGCGAACGAAGATCTCGTAGACCACCGCGCGGTCGAAGAAGTCGGGGGACTCGAACACGGGAGGCACTCGGTCGATCGTAAACCTGACGCTCGTCTCGCCGTTCTCACCCGATCCCCGGGATCGGGCGGAGAAAGTCAGGCTGTACTCGCCGTCCTTCAAGTCCTCCGGAAGGGAGGCCGTGACCCGGCCCGAACTCGGGTCGTACGTGTGTTCCAACTCCCGGCCGTCGAGCGCGATCCGCACCGATGCAGGGTCGACCTCGTCCTCGTAGCACATGAGTCTCGCCCCGACGGGCGCGATTTCCTTTTGCCGCGAGCCGAATGCGGGATGGACCCGGACGGCATACGGGACTCCGGGCGGAAGATACGTCAGGACGCCGTTGTTGTAGTTGTGAGGGTTGGTCTCCGGGGCGTGGGGGTCGGTGACCCACTCGGTGCCGTTCACGACGAACTTGTACTCGTAGCGCCGTCCGACTTCGAGCGGATAGGCGACGCGCCAGATGCCCTTGCCGTCGTCCTTCATCGAGGTGGAGGTCATGCTCCAGCCGTTGAATTCTCCAGCCAGGTGGACCGAGCGAGTGCCCGCGGGCGCCTCGTATGAAAACAACACGCCGCCCTCAACGGGGTGTGGAGCCAACTCCGAATCGGTTCTCCAGTCCGTGTCGGACTGCTCGTCGACGACCCTCTGGGGCGGCGGAGCGCCGACGTAGACGATGCCGTTGTTGTAGTGTTCCGGGTTCGTGGCGTGGGCGTGGGGGTCGGTCACCCACTCGGAGCCGTTGACGACGAATTTGTATTCGTACCGCCCGTCGTCCAGCGTGATCGCCACGCACCAGATCCCGTCGCCGTCCTCGTCCGCCATGGGCTCGGCTGACACGCTCCAGCCGTTAAACTCCCCGGCGAGATGGACGGTCTTCGTGCCCGCGGGGGCCTCGTAGGAGAAGAGGGTCTTCCCGTTCACGGGGCGCGGAGACATATCCCGGCCGTCTGCCGTTGCGCAGGGCAGCAAGAAGAGGGTTCCCAGCAGAATGAGGGAGATTGTGCTGGCCTCTCGGCTCAGGATGGCCGTGCAGGTCATGAGGGATCCTTTCAGAATCGGATTGCCGCCGGCGAATCCGGTGTCTTGAGCTGTCGCTCAGTAGACCATCCCGACAGCTTCCCGCACCTTCCTCAGCGTCGGCTCCGCCTCGGTGCGGGCCTTCTCGGCGCCCTCTCGAAGCACCTTACGAATGTGGGTCTCGTCGGCCAGAAGCCGCTCGCGCTCCTTACGGAAGGGACCGAAGACCTCGAGGAGGAGTTCGTAGAGGGCCATCTTGGCGTGGCCGTAGCCGAAGTTGCCGTTGATGTATTTCCGCCGCAGCTCCTCGGTCCGCTCGGGTGTGGCGAAGAGACGATAGAGGGCGAAGACCGTGCACTTCTCCGGTTCTTTGGGTTCCTCCATGGGTGTGCTGTCGGTGACGATGCTCATCACCTTCTTCTTCAGGGATTTTTCTTCGGCGAAGATCTCGAGCGTATTCCCGTAGGATTTCGACATCTTCTGCCCATCAATGCCCGGTACGGCGGCTACGTCTTTCCCGATTTCCGGTTCCGGGAGCGTGAAGACGTCGCCGTAGACGTTGTTGAACTTGATGGCGATATCCCGGGCGATCTCCACGTGCTGCTTCTGATCCTTGCCCACCGGAACAATATTGGCCTGGTAGAGCAAGATGTCCGCGGCCATCAGAACCGGGTAGGCGAAGAGACCGTGGTTCGCGGCGATTCCCCGGGCGACCTTGTCCTTGTACGAGTGTGCGCGTTCCAGCAGTCCCATGGGCGTTTGATTGGAGAGATACCAGGTGAGTTCCGTTACCTCGGGAACATCGGATTGCACCCAGAAGATGGCCTTTTCAGGATCGAGCCCGAGCGCCAGAAAATCTGCGGCCGCTTCGATGGTGTTCCTGCGGAGGAGATCGCCGTCGGTCACGGTGGTGAGCGCGTGCTGATTCACGAGGAACGCAAACAGCGTGTTCGACTCCTGGTACTCGATCATGCGACTCATCATCGAGAGGTAGTTACCGATGTGCAGGCCGCCCGAAGGCTGAATGCCCGAGAGAACTCTCATTGCCCATCTCCTAAGTGGAACTGAAAGACCAACTGCCTAGCCACAGATTTCACAGATTACACAGATGGAGTTCTTTCTGAGGCTGGGGCTGAAGCCCTAGCCTCAGAGGAAGAACGCCCTTCGTGTTCTCTTCGTGCCCTTCGTGTCGAAGCTTTTGAGCTTTCTCCGTACTCTCCGTGGCTCGGATTCCGTGCTTCAGGATTGTCGTCCACTCACCATTCACCCATTCGCACTCACGGCTAGGTTCTCCGCAAAGGTCTTCGCGTACTCCGACTGCGGAAACACCGAGCCCAGGATTTCGGCCGCCAGAGCAAGGGACGTCTCCGGCTCCAAGCAGTACCGCATGGTCAGGAACTCCCGCCGATAGCGCGTTACTTCCTCTCCCACGTTCTTGTTGCGGATCACAACGTCGGCGAAGAGCTCCGCCAGACGGTCGAAATCCTTCTCTTTCATTCCAAAGCGAGTCATCTCCTGAACACCGGTCCGAATACCGGAGGCATCCAGGAAGGTTTCATCATCCGGTAGCGCCTGGTAGTTGGTGACGATATTGTTCTCCTCCAGGCGGCGCGCGATCGTGGCCCCGTCTCCGTACTTCCGCACGCGTACAAGAACCTGGTGCGTCTCCGTGTATCCGTCGGCCGGGCTCCCCTCGACGTCGATCCCGCGATCGACGAGGGCCGCGGCGAAGGCCTTGGCGTTCCTGCGGACCTGGTTCTGGTACTCGGCCTTGAAAGCATTCATCTCCATGGCGGCCAGGAGGAGTCCCAGAAGCGTCCCCAGATGATGGTTGCTCGTGGAGCCCGGGAAGGCGCGTCCCCGGATCTCGATCCAGAGATGCCGGAAGGGGGTTCCCTTGTCCATATGACTCACGACTACGCCGCGCTGGGGGCCGAAGAAGGTCTTGTGGGTGCTTCCCGTGACCAGGTCGGCGCCCTCGGCCAGAGGTTCCTGGAAGGCCCCGTAGAGACCCAACACATGGGCCATGTCGTACATCACGACGGGCCGGGGGTCCATGTCCTTGATCATTTCCGCGACTTCGGCCACCGGCTCGGGGTAAATGAACATGCTCTTGCCGAAGACGATGAGCTCGGGTTTGTGCTTTGCGAGTAGATCGGGAATCGGCCCGGTGTCGGTCCGGTACGGGTTGTCTTTTTGCACGGGGAAATTGACGACGGTTTCCTTGCCGGTTTCCGGGTCCATTTCAACGAAGTTGAAGAGCGCCCCCATGGGTTGCGAGCTCAGGTGCCCTCCAAGATTGAGATCGTTGTTCATGACGGCGCGCAGGCGCCGGAAGGGCACGCCGGGTCCGCGCCCGCGGTTCAGAAACCGGGTCATGCCCTTGAACACGACTTCGTTGGCCATCTGCCCGCTGATGGTGCGAAGCTCGGCCTCGGAGGATCCGAAGAACCTGTTGACCTCCGCGCGCGCCCGCTCCTCGATGTCTTGAATGAAATCGATGCCCTGATAGAAATAGACCTCCTTGCCCTTCATGGTGCGGTGCTCGGCGTAGCGTCCCGCGGGGTCCGAGATCTCCAGCATTTTGACCAGAAGACTGGGCGTGGTCTCCGAGGGGATGAGGTTGAAGGATCGGCGCTGGCGCCAGAGGTTGTTCTCTACCGTGCTGTTGACCAGGGCACGCGCATCTTGTTCCAGTGATCTTGACATTCTCGGTTTCCTCCGCATCGGCTCATTGTGGTAACCTACCCACTGTAGTAGATTTCGGGACGAGCTTCAAGCGGCGTTGCGCCGGCCCGGGGCTGGTGTGTTCCGGCTTTCGGCTCTCGGCTTTCGCATCTCTCG
>CAZSXU010000018.1:32301-34036 GCA_964610505.1 uncultured bacterium
GGCTTTCACCTCTCTGCCTTGAAGGAGCAACGATCCGATGGAACCAAACGACCGGCAATCCGCCCCGTCAGCCGAGGAGGTCCTCGAGAGCTACGAGCGGTACGTGCGCGATCTGGATGATTTCTGTGCGAAGCTTCGGGAGAAGTACTGGGAAGCCCTGAACTGCAGGCCCGGATGTGTGACCTGTTGTTCCCGGGAACTGACGGTGTTTCCCATCGAGGCGGCCCGGATTCGCCGCCACATCTCGGGCTTCGGGGCCGTCCGCAGAGAGCAGCTGCGGGCCCGCCTTGCAGAGTCTAATGCATCCGTCGAGGCCGCGCCCTGCCCGCTTCTCTACCGGGGACGCTGCCTGGTCTATCCGGCCCGGCCGCTGTTGTGCAGAACGGAGGGGTACGTTCTGGCTCATCGGGACCCGGACACACATGGCTGGCGCGTGACCGCCTGCCCGAAGAACTTCGAGAAGTTGGATCTGGCAAGCGAAATCCCGGCCCCGGATCTCATCAACCTGGAATCACTCAACCAGTCCCTGGCCGTTCTCAACCACGCCTACGTCAAGGCTTCCGGCTGGAGGGGGGAGGAGAGGGTGAGATTGTCGGAGGTGGGGTCGCCGTGAGGCGTGGCCGCGGTGGAGTCAGGGGTCCCATAGGTGTGCCGGGACCCGTGCTCTCATCTCATGCTTTCGTCCTGACCAGGAGCGTCTTCCGTTTCCTTTCCGGGAAATGTTCAATGGCGTAACGGAGGGTGGTTCGAGGAATGTCGGGCCCGTGATCGAGCAGAAACCGCTCGAGGCGGGCCATGTTCGCGTCGCCGGCTTGCCGAAGCATCCAGCCGTTGGCCTTGTGGACCAGATCGTCGTCCTTGTCTCGAAAGAGATGCATGGCCACTCTGTAGGCCGTGTCCAGGTGTTTTCCACGGCGGGCAAGGATGACGAAAGACACGGCCGATGCACGCCGCAGCCATCGGTTCCGGGAAGACGTCCACCGGACAACCTTCGGAATGACACCGGGATGGTTGTCGATCACGGTTCCCACGATCCACGGGCACAGAGCGTCCACGATCGCCCAGCTGTCGCAGTAGTTCTTCGACAACCACCGCTCGGCGGTGGCGATGAAATCGGCGTCCAGCTTCTTCTCGAAACGGCGAAGCATGACGAGTGCCAGCCCCTTTTCCTCCAAGGACTTCCTCGGAAGGAGAATCTCGCAGACCTCCAGCGCCTGCTCGGCGGTCCAGGAGCGCTCCGTCAGGGCGAAGAGATTCTTCTCGATGGTCCGCAGGACGGGAGTCGGCAAGCCGTATGACTTGACCTCCTCCTTGAAGTAATGGTGAACCTGTCGAGCCCGCCCGGGGTCGGCGTGCTTCTTGATGAGCGCCAGGCCCCTCTTCGCGAACTCTTTCGGTGTGATTCCCCGTTTGCCGGTGTCCGTTCGCTTCGCCATTGCGTTCTCCTGTGTCGCTCCTCGGCCGGCCCCTGGGTGGCGTGTTTCGGCTTTCGGCTCTCGGCTTTCTGCTCTCTGCCGCATGGGCCTTGCGCCGCGGGAAGCGCTCGGCGTCATTCCTCCCCGGCGAGAATGGGGGATTGGTACCGGCGAGAGGGGTGGTGACTCGCGCCGTTGAAAGATCCCTCGCCGAGTCGTCGTTCCGGCGAGCGCTCCCCGCGGCCGGCCCTTGGGCGGCGTGTTCCGGCTTTCGGCTCTCGGCTTTCTGCTCTCTGCCGCATGGGCCTTGCGCCGCGGGA
>CAZSXU010000018.1:34136-62633 GCA_964610505.1 uncultured bacterium
CGGCTTTCGGCTCTCGGCTTTCTGCTCTCTGCCGCATGGGCCTTGCGCCGCGGGAAGCGCTCGGCGTCATTCCTCCCCGGCGAGAATGGGGGATTGGTACCGGCGAGAGGGGTGGTGACTCGCGCCGTTGAAAGATCCCTCGCCGAGTCGTCGTTCCGGCGAGCGCTCCCCGCGGCCGGCCCTTGGGCGGCGTGTTCCGGCTTTCGGCTCTCGGCTTTCTGCTCTCTGCCGTATGGATCTTGCGCCGCGGGAAGGTCCGGCGTCTGTGGCCTGTTCCACGGTTGCGCTCTCCCACGATCCGGCCGCCACCCGACTACAGTCCTTCCGCCAGCGCCGCTCCCCGCTCCGTGTAGACCATCGGGCCCGGTGTTTCGAATACCATCCTGAAATCCGGGCTCTCCACAACGCCGAATCCGGTCAACCGTTGCCAGAAGGATTTCTTCGGTCGGTGGTAGTAGATCACGCGGTAGTCCTCGGCGATGTTCCCCAACTCCGCCGCCAGGTCCAGGGCTTCTCGCACACCCCCGATCCGATCGACGAGACCGTTCCCGAGAGCCTGGCGACCCGTGTAGAGGCGGCCGGCCCCAAGTTCGAGGACCTCCTGCCGGGTCTTGCCCCGCCCCTCGGCGACCTTGGAGGTGAAAATGTCGTAGAAGTCGTCCACGATGTCCAGGATCATTTCTCGCTCTTCATCCGTTGTCCTGCGGTTGGAGCTGAACATGTCGACGTGCTCGCCCCGCTTGAACACTTCATTGCGGATCCCGATCTTGGAATAGAACCCCGAGGTAATCGGTTTCATCCCCGTGACTCCAATGGAACCGGTGAGCGTGGCGGGATTCGCGACGATCTTGTCGGAATTCATGGCGATGTAGTAGCCTCCGGATCCGGCCACGGCACCCATCGATGAGACGACGGGTTTTCGAGTCCGGTCCTTGAGATCCTCGATCTGGTACCAGATCATGTCCGACGCGTAGCCCGAACCGCCGGGGCTGTCGATTCTGAGAACAACGGCTTTGACTTCCGGGTCGCCCTGAACCCTTCGGAGGGTCTGCACGAGGGTCTCCGAGCCGATCACGTTTCCGTCGAAGAAGCCCGAGCGATTCTCGCCCACGTCGATGGTCCCCATGGCCGCGATCACGGCGACCGCCGGGCGTTCGTTCCAGGCGTACCGGCGGTGTTTCTCCTTGGCGATGCTCCATCCGTCGACGATGCGGGACCGAGTCATCCGGTTCGTCAGGCTGTCCGCAATGTCGCTGTAAGCGAGGATGTCCACCAACCCGAGTTCCTTGGCCTGGGGGGCGAGGATCGGCCGTCCGTCGAAGATGTGCTCGAGCTGCGAACGGTCCAGACCTCGCGAGTCGGCGATATCGGTGAGATACTGGTCGAACCAGTCCTCGAAAAGGGAATCCATCTCCCGGCGGAATTCCTCCGGCACGTCGTCCTCGGTCAGCTGGAAGTAGGCTGATTTGAATCTGCATTCGCGACACGGGTAGCGCTCGAACTCAATCCCGAGCTTGTCCATGAGCCCCTTCATCATCTGGACTCTTGCCATGAGTCCGAACGGCCCCATCTCCAGGGTTTCCGGCATGATGATCGTGTCGGCCGTGGAAGCCACCAGGTACTCCGGCAGGCCGCCTCCTCCGGCCATGTAGGCGATGATCTTCTTGCCTCTCTGCTTGGCCAGGCGCATCTCGGCACGAAGTTCCTGGGCGATCGCCATGTTGGTGAAGAGGCCGCCTTCCGGCCCGCCCCAGATGTCGAGCCGGATGCCCGATACGGTTTCGTCATCCACGGCTTCTCGAATGGCGGACAGGAGATAGGACGCGCCCCGGTGGGAACGCAAGGTGATCCGGCCCTCGCTCGGTTCGTCGCGATACCGGCCCGCGAGCGCGAACTTCGCGACCCGCCGCTCTCTGGAGAATGCCGAACGGTTGATGCGGTTGGAGAATTCGGCGTAGTAGCTGGTGGCCCGGTACGGACCGTCTTCCGTCTGGGACCGGACGACTCCGAGGCCGTTCCGTCGAAGATTCACGCCCAGGCCGAAGTGGAGTGTCCGGTTCCGGTTCACGGATGCGAACATGAGCAGTCCCTCGATCGGCTCCGCCTGAAGGCCCCAACGGTAGTCGCAATCCTCCCAGTCATCGAAGACGTCGGACGCCGCGTCCAACGTCAGCGTCAACCGAGTGGTCCCCGGCCGAAGCGCAACCCCGGCCCGGTACGTTCGGGGAATGGATCCGTCGCCGAACCTGGGGTGATTGATGCCGTCCACCTTTGCCGCCAGGGAGATCCAGCGGGCGGGGCGCACCAGAAGTCCGGCGCCGTAGGCTCCGGCCGATCGCGCCGGCCCGGCCCCGGCGCGCCACCAGCTGTGGCTGAATCCCATCCGGGCCATCCGGCTTACGGGAAATCCCACACCGAGAACGTACTGGTCTCGGTTCAGGCCGTAGACATCGTCGCTCCAATGCTGGTAGCCGCAGCCCAGAAGACCCAGCTGTCCGAAAGTGGAGACCGTACTCCACCGGGATTCGATCTGGGAACCGCCGAGATAGAGCCCTCTGCCTCGAATTCCGATCGCCGCCGGGTTGTGAAGCGCCGCCGAGAACCCGTCGGCGGTCGCGAGAGCCTGAGACTCGGGGGTGTACACCTGGGGCGGAAGGAGATTCGGGATCTCGGGATCCGGAACCGTGGCGCCTGCGGAGCAGGCGGATCCGAGGGATAGACCAACGATCCCCGAGAGAGCCCATCGTGCAAACCCCGCTATCGGTCTGTGATTTCGCATGAACGTATCCTCCCCTCAGGGTACTCTGGATCCGATCGATCGGCACCCCGCGTAGCGGCGGGGATTGTGATTGCACACCGCCGGGCCTCATGAATGCGGCGCCGGAGAACGCGTGTGGCGCGCCCCTACCATACCATCGGCGGGGTCTCGGCGCAACGCAGGGAGACGTTCGTCCGGTCCGTTCGCGTCGGCTGCGACCGAAGCGGGATCGCAAAGGAGCGCTGGCGGTGTTTGCGCCAACGTGATAGAATCCAAAGAACGTGTGGGATGATGATCGCACGTTCCGCGGCGGTGTCGCGGCGGCCGGGGACCGACCCCGGGAGGGAGTGAGGCATGGCCAAATTGGAACATTGGCTCATCATTCTGATTGGGCTCCACAGCTTCGCCGTCGGGCTCGCGCTCATGCTTGCCCCGCTGTGGGTGGCCGGTTTTTTTGGCTGGGGGGAAGTCACTCCGCCGTTCTTCGCACGCCAGGCGGGCATTTTCCATATCGTTCTTGCCGTCGGTTACGTGCTCGAGTATTCGCGCCACCGCTCCATCTCATTGTTAATCATGGCCAAGGCCGTGGCGTTTGTGTTTCTGCTCTCGGTGACGTTCATCTCGGGGAGTCCGTGGGTGGTCCCCTTCAGTGGAGTGGCGGACGGGTTGATGGGATTGGTGGCCTACCTGGTGCGGCGCCGGGCGGCCCTTGAGGCCCCGAGTCGCTAGGACATTCGTATGGCGACGGACTTGACCTCATCATAGACATCCTTGAGCGGTATGCCGTGCTCCAGGGCGATCCGGCGGCAGTCCTCGTATTCCGGGGCGACATTGGCGATGCGGTCTCCCACGCGGCTCACCTTCACTCCGACCTTGCCCCACTTGGTCTCCACGGCGATCGATGTTCTCGCCAGTTTCCTGCGCTCGACACGCCCGATCCTCATCCCGAGCGTGGTCGTCTCGGCGGCCAGCGTTGAGACGATCTCTTCGGTGCGATCCGGGGTTGCCAGCACGCTCAAGAGAGTCCCCGGTCGATTCTTCTTCATGTAGATCGGCGTCATGGTGACGTCGAGCGCCCCCTGTCGCCAGAGAAGATCGGAGACGTGCCCAAAGAGCTCGGGGTTCATGTCGTCCAGGTTGGTTTCGACCAGGACCACCTCGTCGCGCTCGAAGGATCGATCGTCCGATTGTCCCAGGGTCACGCGCAGAAGGTTCGGAATCTCAAGCTCCCGGCCACCCGCGCCGTAGCCGGTCTGATCCACCCGCATCGCAGGGCGCGGACCGAACGACCTCGCCAGGATCTTGAGGATGGCCACGCCGGTGGGGGTCGCCAGCTCGGCCTCGATACCGGTCGAGTAGGCGGGGATCCCCTCGAGCAAAGCCAGGGTCGCAGGTGCGGGCACGGGAAGCGTGCCGTGGGCGCACTGGACGAAACCGGTTCCCACGTGGATGCGGGAGGCGTTGCGTACTAAGGGTGATCCATTGTCACGGCTCTTTGTAGGAAATACCGAGCGATATCTTTGACTTTGATGGGTATCTCCATTATGGGATCACTCGTGGCTCGGTCGTCAGTGAGTGCCTGTGTCAGAAAAGGTACTATAGCAGCAGTCACCTGGATCTTCGATTGCCCGGCGAAGCCTCCCGAAACGAGACCGAGTGCATGTGCGACACTATCGAGCGGTATGCTGCTGTCTTCGGCAAGACACGTAATGAGCGTTTCGACATGACGACGGTCGCGCCCGGCCACTGAGGCCATCGTCTTGCTCGCCTCCAACCGGACTGCTCGGACCGGATCAGCTAGGCAACCGAGCAGAGACCGCAGTACGCGACTCTCCACTTCGCCGAAGCGCCCGAGGGCCCTTAGTGCGCTACTTCGCACTGAGGATTCTCTGTCTTGTAGACTCGTGAGGATCGCGTCACCGGCGACCTTGTCTGTGCAGCGTAGCCTGACGAGTGCATAGGTGGCGCTGGCCCTTGCGGCTGGATGTGCATCCGTTATCAAGCGCAGAAGAGGCGCCCTTGAGGAGACTTTAGCCTGACTGCCCATGCTTCCGAGTGTGTAGGCTGCCATAGACCGAACGTGCGGATCCAGGTCCTCAAGTGCGTCGATTAGACCTTCCACTACTCCAAAGGAGGCGACACCAATTCGGCCAAGAGCCAGGGCAGCACTGAATCGGACGCCGGCGTCTTGGTGTTTCAGTCTGCGGAAGATCGGACCCACCGCGTGCCATTCAGGTTCTGCAAGAAGGCCGAGGGCCTGAATAGCACGGCCCTGGATATCTGGATGGTCATTTCGGACTCTCTTTAGCAAGGCGTCAAGGATCTGGCGATCCGTCCGCCCCAACTCGCCAAGCGCAGATGCGGCCAGAGCTCGGCTCTGAGAATCATCATCTTCTAGCATGCGCATCAAAGCTCTGGCCACTCGGGCTTGACCCCGGCCAAGCCGGACTAACGCTTGTGCAGCTATCCAGCGTGCATTGAAATCCTCGTTAGTGACGAGTCGCAGCAGCTTGTTGATTGGAAATGGTGCTCCTTCGCCGACTGTCTCGAGAGATCTCGCTGCAGCCTGCCGAACAACACCAGACGTGTCACCTAGCATTGGGAGAATAGCTTCAATTGCGTTCGGCCAGATGGACGACAATGCACTCAGGATTTCAATAGTGTGCTGACGCACTAGTTCGCTGCCATTCTCTAGACTCCGTGTCAATGACGCAACCCCAAGACCTTTTCTGCCCCTACCTAATCTTACTAAGCTCTGAGTCGCTGCCGAACGCACGGTGGGATCGTCGTCTTCAAGGCATTTCAGCAGGGAATCAACCACATCACTCGATGGTTCTTTAGCCTGACCGAGTGCTTCAGCGCTGAACCTGCGCACTATGGAGGCAGGATCTTTGAGGGATCGCATCAAGGTCCCAAGAGTATCGTGTCTTGTGCCAAGAAGTCGACCTATCGTTTTCACCGCAAGCGCGCGAGTAGCCATCTCGGAATGCTCGATCTGAAGTACTAGAATCGCTGTCATCTTGGCAGCACTGGGGCTGTGCTGCAATTCGACGAGCGAATCGGCTGCTTGCTGGCGAGTCTCAAGGTACTCACCAGATTGAAACTTCGAGAATAGCTGGGTCAGTACTTGGTCTTCAACGCGGGGGTCGATTTGCACAGCATCCCTTAGGCATCGTCCTGCTGACATGAGGTTGCTCCCCAACGCGTCGTCGGGCTGAGCGAGAATATCTGAGATCAGGAGGGAAGGATCTCTCATTCCAGCATACAGAAGCAGGACTTCAGACCACCATGGATCGTGCAAGTGCGCTAGGATCTCCTGTCGCCCTTGCTCCTCGCGATCAATCAAACAGCACGCTGTCAGATACTCTTGAAAAGTGAGGTGCGAAAACCCGAAGGTTCCGAGTCTCTGCTCCATCAAGAGCCCACTGCGATCCTTGACGTCCGCCAGAAATTCATCTGCTGCAGACGCTTCTTCCCCGATACTGGGCAAGATACCCGCGATTACCTGATGTGCCTGTGCTACGTCTGTTTCCTGCACTGTATGGGTGTGCATCCAATATGCTAGTGCCTCCAGAACTCGCCGCTTCCTTGCCCAATCCAGTCGAGTAGCAATCCCCTTTGCACTGTCCCAGTGTTCGAGGAGTACCTGAGTGCATTCTTCATACAGCTCTACGCGTCGTTGCGGTAATCTCGCTCGGTAGCGGTGCACCATGGCCACAATTGTCAGAAGCAAGGGGTTAACACAAAGGTGTTGAACGCGTTCGCTACTTCCGATGGACGCCAGCAGATCCTCGGCTTCGCATTGCGCCTCTACAATGGCGACTGAATCGGAATCGCCGACTCCCCGTGCTCTCTTCGCCACGCTCGATGCTAGACACCAGTGGCGTGCGAACCCATCAATGTCCTCTTGGTTGAACTCACAGATGTCGAATTCAGCAAAGCCTGCGAGTGCTGCCCCAACATATCCCGCTGGGCGCGATGTCACGATGTATCTATTGCCTGGATAGGCGGCAACAAACGCTTCCACCTCGCGACACACGCCCCGACGCTCTTCATCTGTGGTGACCTCGTCCAAACCGTCAAGAAGCACGATGCATCTACTTGCCTGCAAACGCTCCGAGAAAAACCTCTGGGGGCAGTATTGAACCAGGTCTTCAGGGACACAGAGTGCAGGGAGGTTTTCGGCTGTAAGGTTGATTCGCGAACGGGGCAGCTCTCTCAGTGCGATCACAATCGGAAGTCTTCGCTCGCGGATGAACATCTCTGTCTTCGCCTCTTTCCTGGCGAACTTCAGTGCTAGATACTTCAACAGCGTGGTCTTACCAGTCCCAGGGCCACCGAGAATCGCCAGTCGCTGGGAACCCAATCGCAGAGCTTGTGAGATTGACAGGCGACGCTCAGTGGATCTGGTAATGTCGTGAGCCGTGGTCAAGCCGACGAGGTTCGTCTCCGCGCGGCTACTTGTGACGTCAGCACCACTATCGGTCTGATTCACCGCGCCCGACGCGGAGGGCGCATGAACTGAAAGTGAGACGTACACCTTCTCCAATTCGAGCGCCACTGGGAAACGCGTTCGGATGCCCCGAACGTTTACGAAACGATGCAGCTCGCACAGGCGCTTCAGGTATCGTCGCTCGAAGTCCCACGCGGAAAGTCGGATTCCTAACTTCCGGCAGAAGTACAGGGACAACTTCGAGGAGGTCCTCCAAAGAGCGGGCAAAATATCCCGGAAAAAGAGAGTTGCCAAGGCGCCGGCAAGAACCAAGACAATCTCCTTATACTCCTGCCAAATCTCAGGTAGGCCAACCATCTTCCTGGAGTCGCCTCAAAGAGAAAACGTGGTTTGAAATTGTCTTGTGCGATGAATACCCGAACGTACCGAAGTCTGAGCTAACAGGTTTCTACCGTCAACGGAAAACCTTCGCGGGCTCTGACTGATGGGCTTCCCAGAGGGCCTCATTAGGGAATGCAGATCTTCGCCTTGTGGCATCTAGCCTGAGCGAGGATGTAGATTTCTCTGATCCGATGTTCATGTCTCCCTCATCCCGCAGCTGCTGGTCAACACAAGGCTATGTCGCTTCCTTTGGTGACTAATCACTCGGGTTGCTGCAGCTGCGGGAAGTGAACAATGGGAAAGAGTCCTCCCTAATATCGCGCCCACGGAGGTTCCATCCTTTCATTTAAGTATTTTCATAGAAGGTTTGTCTGGATTAGATATCGAACGGTCAGGAGCAGGTTTTGGCACTAAGATGAGAAATGCGCTGAGGTGCTTTGGTGTATCCCCGTGCAGAGAGTCGTTGTGGTGACACAAGTTAGAATCCAAAGACCAAACGCTCAGGTCTACATGTTCTCCTCCGATTTCCGCTTGACCTCATCATAGACGTCCTTGAGCGGTATGCCGTGCTCCAGGGCGATCCGGCGGCAGTCCTCGTATTCCGGGGCGACATTGGCGATGCGGTCTCCCACGCGGCTCACCTTCACTCCGACCTTGCCCCACTTGGTCTCCACGGCGATCGATGTTCTCGCCAGTTTCCTGCGCTCGACACGCCCGATCCTCATCCCGAGCGTGGTCGTCTCGGCGGCCAGCGTTGAGACGATCTCTTCGGTGCGATCCGGGGTTGCCAGCACGCTCAAGAGAGTCCCCGGTCGATTCTTCTTCATGTAGATCGGCGTCATGGTGACGTCGAGCGCCCCCTGTCGCCAGAGAAGATCGGAGACGTGCCCAAAGAGCTCGGGGTTCATGTCGTCCAGGTTGGTTTCGACCAGGACCACCTCGTCGCGCTCGAAGGATCGATCGTCCGATTGTCCCAGGGTCACGCGCAGAAGGTTCGGAATCTCAAGCTCCCGGCCACCCGCGCCGTAGCCGGTCTGATCCACCCGCATCGCAGGGCGCGGACCGAACGACCTCGCCAGGATCTTGAGGATGGCCACGCCGGTGGGGGTCGCCAGCTCGGCCTCGATACCGGTCGAGTAGGCGGGGATCCCCTCGAGCAAAGCCAGGGTCGCAGGTGCGGGCACGGGAAGCGTGCCGTGGGCGCACTGGACGAAACCGGTTCCCACGTGGATGCGGGAGGCATACACGGCCTCGATTCCGAGTCTCTTCAGCCCGAGGACCGATCCCACGACGTCGACGATGGAGTCGATCCCGGCGACTTCATGGAGGTGGATCTCCTCCATGGGCCGGTTGTGGATCTTCGCCTCGGTTTGGGCGACGGCGGTGAGGATGGCCGTCGTCGACGTCTTCACACCGGAATCCAGACCACTCTCGTCGACGATGCGCAGGAGCTCGGCCGCGCTGCGGTGGGGCACGTTTTCATCGGTATCGACGTGAAACTCCGTTCCGGAGATACCGCGCTTCTCGGTCTTTTCCGCCCTCAGCCGGTATCCGGAGACCCCGAGCCCGGCGAGCTCGTCCCGGAGCCATTCCAATTCGAGACCGGCGTCCAACAGCGCGCCGATGATCATGCTTCCACAGACGCCGGAGTAGCAGTCGAAGTAGGCAATGCGCATGCGATCCCGATTCCTTCGTCAAAAGAGCCAAGTCTGCCAGCCACAGATTTCACAGACGCTCGGTTGCCCTTCAGCCGATCGGGCCTTGCGCTGCGGGAAGCACTCGGCGTCACTTGGCCACAGCGTGAAGGGGGGAATGTGCTTGTTGAGGCGAGTGGTGCCCCGCGGCGTTGAAAAACCCCACGCTGTGGCCGTCGTTCCGGCAAGCGCTCCCCTCAGCCGGCCCCCTCGGCAGCGGATGAGACCGGTTTGAGTTTCTCCGTACCCGTATGGTTCTCTCTCTGGAGTTGAATTCATCACCTCGTCACCCGGTCGCCTTGCTGCGCATTGATCAGGCTCGCCACGTATCCCGCGCCGAACCCGTTATCGATGTTCACCACGACCACGCCCGGCGCGCAACTGTTGAGCATGGTCAGGAGAGCCGAAAGACCGTTGAAGCTCGCGCCGTACCCGACGCTGGTGGGAACGGCGACGACGGGACGGTCCACCAGCCCGCCGACGATACTGGCGAGCGCGCCCTCCATTCCTGCGACGGTGACGATCACGTTCGCCTTCTGAAGCCGGCTCCCGTGATCCAGCAGGCGGTGAATCCCGGCCACCCCCACGTCGTAGAGACGCTCGATTTCGTTCCCCATGGTCTCGGCGGTCACGGCGGCTTCTTCGGCGACGGGAAGGTCCGACGTGCCGGCGCTCACAACCAGGATCCGGGCATCGGTCTTCTTCGGCCTGGGGGGGCCGACCACCACAATCCGGGCCGTTTCGTGATAGACGGCGCCGGTGCGGACTTCGCGAATCACCTCGTAGGTCCGGGGCGTCGCGCGCGTGGCCATGAGGGTCTCGCCTTCTCTCGGCGACTTCCCGGCGATGGCTCGAAGCTGGTCCTCGGTTTTCCCCTCGCAGAAGATCACTTCCGGAAACCCGGTTCGAAGCGAGCGGTGGGTATCGATCTTGGCGAACCCGAGATCCTCATAGGGAAGCGATCGGAGCATCTCCAGGGCCTCGTCGATGGCGACATGGCCCGTCCGGACCTCTTCGAGCAGTCTACGAATCCGTTCCCTGTCCAAAGGTCAACCTTTCTTCCTGAGGGATTCATCCATACTGCCGCTCCGGAAACCCTCCAAATCCAGACACACGTAAAGGAAGCCGAGGTTTCGAAGTCCGGCGGCGATCGTTTCGCGGTTCGAGTTCTCAAGAAGCCTGTCCGTCTCCCTCCCGGGGACTTCGATTCTGGCGACGTCGCCGTGATCTCGGACCCGGAGTTCATTGATTCCCAGACCGGCCAGGAATTGCTCTGCGCGCTCGATTCGGGCCAACCGGTCCTCCGTGATTGCGGTGCCGTAGGGGAATCTCGTGACAAGGCAGGGGGACGGGGGCTTGTTCCATGTGGGGAGCCCCATCTCCCGGGAGCGCGCGCGGACGGCCTCCTTCGTGAAACCGGCTTCCCGAAGAGGACTGCGAACGCCCAGCTCGGCAACCGCCCTCAAACCCGGCCGGTAGGCGTCGGCATCCTCGCAAATGGACCCGTCCGCCACGTGGTTGAGGCCGCGCTCTTCGGCTACCGAGAGGAGATCGGAGAACACCTTCTTCTTGCAGAGATAGCAGCGGTCGGGGGGGTTGGAAGCGAATCCCGGGATCATCAGCTCGGAGGTCTCGACGAGGAGATGCCGGACGCCCATCCGGCGGGCGAGAGCTCGAGCGTCGTCGGATTCCCTTCGGGGCCGGATGGGCGAGGTGGCCGTGACGGCCAGAACCTCGTTTCCCAGAACCTCGGCCGCCACGGCGAGAAGAAACGTGCTGTCGACGCCGCCCGAATAGGCGACAAGAACGCTTTCCATCTCGGACAAGAGGGTCCTCAGTTTTCCGGTTTTCGAAGACATCTTTCACCGCTTCGTCGGGCGATCCGTGCGAACTGGGTTCCCCGTAAGGCTGTCGACACATCCGTTTGCTCAAGGACAGTTTACACGCAAAAGCCGGATGTCGCAAACAAGAGTGGTCGCAGACATCGAAAAAGACGGCTGCGGGCGGGATCGTGCCGTCCTATCCGCGGAATCCGTACCCTTCGGCGGGCTGCTGCCGGACGTGCCCGGCGGCCGCAGAGGACGGGGGGAACTGTGGCTGCACCTCTCACTTGAGCAGCAACATCTTCCGGGTCAAGGCCCGGCCGTCCGCTTCCAGGCGCGAGAGATAGATGCCCGAGCCGACGGGGATTCCCCGATCATCGGTCCCGTCCCATACGATGAAGTGCGTGCCGCGCTCCATCTCTTGACGGACAAGAGTCCGAACGCAGCGTCCGTGCACATCGAAGACGTGGAGAGCGACAAACGCATCCCGCTCGACCGAGAATCGGATTTCGGTGGAGGGATTGAAGGGATTTGGGCGATTCCAGAGCATGGACTTGACGGGTACCCCGCTCGACGCCACGACGGCGGTGGGATCGAAGTACGTGCAGGTGTCGGGGGTGGAGTAGTCGCTCTCGTTGTTGAGGTTGTCCACGGCCGTCACCCAGTACGTGTAGGTCGTTCCGTGCTCGACGTCGACGTCGGCATAGGCGGTATCCGGCGCGTCGATCGAATCCAGGAACGACGGCGTCGCGCGATCGGTGCCCCGGTACAGGGCATAGTAGTCCAGGTCGGCGTCGGCGCTCGGCCGCCAGCACACATCGATCTGCCCTTCGCCGGAAACTGCTACAAGACTCGCGGGGATCTGTGGGGCGAAGTAGTCGCCGTTGGGAATGAGCGTGGGGTCGCCGATGAGAACCATCCCGTACCACCAGCGGGGAGCGTACTCGGCGTATGCCGCGTGCGACGCGTTGAACCAGTTCACGAAGGCCGGGCCGAAAGCGTTTGGCTCGGCAAGGACGGAATAGAAATCCTCATCGTTCCACATCCCACCCGTTTTAGCCGATCCCCACGAAACGAGTCCGGCGTCCTGGTTGAACGCGGCCGTGCCTCCGACGTAGCTCGCGTACCCTCCGTATTCGGCCGTGTAGTCACATCCCGAGCACACGAACATGGAGTAGAAGAGGGCCGGTGGATCGATCGCCCGGTAGTTGCTGGTCGTCACCCATCCGAAGGTGTTCCGGTAGTCCTCGTAGAAGCCATGGCCCCCGGGATAGCCGTGCGATCGAAGGAAGGCCATCTGGTAGTTGAGCGGGAGATGATTCGTCTTGTAGTCCGAAGCCGTCGCGTCGTTTCCCGGATTGCTGTCGAGATCGAACACGCTGGTCACATTGCCGGTACCGTAGACCTGCCTCATGCACCACGCGTCGCCGTGGTAGTCCCCGACCATGTTTCCCCAGTCGTCGTCGACGTAAATCAATCCCTGTGCCGGATCCGCCTGTGCCGGCATCGTGCCCGTCCGGTACGAATGGTTCTTGAGGAAGTAGTTGTTGAGTACGTCTTCGGGATCCCCGAGCTGGGGCAGAGTGTCGACGCGCATCCGCCCGGCCCAGATCTCGATCTCGTCGGCCGGATCGTCCCAGACATCGTATTTCCCGTTGCCCGCGCCGACCGTCCCGCCGGCGCCGTTGTCGTACCAGTCGCCGTCCATGTCCATGAAGAAGAGATCGCAGGGGAAATCCTCGTACTCCGCCGGGTCGCCCCCGGCACCGTCCCAGTCCTGCATGAGCTCGTAGATGATGTAGGGGACGTTTCCGACGAACACCACACCCACCAGGCCCTCGGGGGCACCATACAGTCCAATGAGATACGTGCGGAGATCCTCGGGCGTGCCGCCGTCCACCAGTGAGGTAATCGAACCATAGCCCTTGCTTGCGAGGTCTGTCTGGTACTCTGTGAGGGAACTCCCAATATCGCCGTAGAGGGCGTTCTCGACGATGATGGCTACGCGGCCCTGCTCGGCCCGGCCCGGTGTCCACGTGGGACCGACGGCATTCATCTCCTCAACGATGAACGGCCCGGTGGATGGCCAGACCTCGTGTGGAAGTCTCTCGATCCCGGGAGGCGCCGTCCATCGAGTGGGAAGGGGTTCCGGGTGGCTCGCGGGCGCGGATGCCGCAAGCAGTGTCCCCATCGCAATAGTGACGAGCATCATTCCAAACCGGCGCATGGTCTCCCCCATTCGATGTTGGCTCCCGTCGATCATTCACAGACAATTGTATTCTATCACGTGTGTAACTCGCTGTCAAGTAAGGAGATCAACAGAGATTCGGGGAGATCAAAACCGCCCGGATGCCCACGGTCCGTGACATCCGGGCGAACGGCGGCAGGCAGACGGTTGGTCCTTCCGAAGCTACACCTCCAGCATCTTCTTTTTCTGCGCGCAGTAGAGTCCGCCCTCGGTGAGGGTCTTGAAGCAACGGTTGCAGGAGATACAGGAGGCGTTGGAGCGAATTCCGGTTCTCCAGTTATTGGGAAGATCAGGTTCGCGAATGAGCGGACGGGCCATGGCAAAAAAGTCAACCACGTCCTCGTCCATGATCTCCAGGATTCGGTCCATGGAACGGACGCCCCCCACGAGGATGAGGGGACACTTGACGACGCTCCGGATCTCACGAGCGTCGTCAAGGGCATAGGCCTCTCTCCCGGGATGGTTGATCCGGACCCGGGACGGGCTCTGGGTTCCGGAGGCGCCCGTACCTCCGCTGACTTCGATGGCGTCGATCCCCATGTCGGACAGCGCCTTGGCCTGGGGAATCGAATCCTCCAGGGTGGAGCCGCCGTCCACGTAATCCTGGGCGTTGATCTTGACCAGAACCGGATATTCGGGTCCCACGGCCTGGCGGACCTTGCGGTAGACGTCTGTTGTGAAGCGGATCCGGTTTTCCACGGATTCCCCGTAAGAGTCCTTCCTACGGTTACTGAACGGGGACAGGAACTGGGATAGAAGGTATCCGTGGGCGGCGTGAAGTTGGACGGCGTCGAAACCGGCGTCCTTTGCTCTTCGCGCGGCGGCCCCAAACTGTCCGATCACGGTCTGGATGTCCTCCTCCGTCATCTCCCTCGGATGGGAATGATACGTGCGATCTTCGACCGCCGAGGGAGCGATGGGATCTTCACCGCCGATCACGTCGGGCGTCGTCTGCGCCCCGGCGTGCACCAGCTGGGCCGCCACTTTGGTCCCGCCGTTGTGGCACGCGCGAACCAGCCTTCTCAGACCCAGGATCAAACCGTCGTGATCAATCCCCAGTTGTCTGGGGGCACTCTTCCCGTTGGGAGCCACGTAGCTGTAGCCGAGGATGACCAGACCGACGCCGCCACGAGCCAGCCGCGTGCAGAAGTCAACCAGCGCGTCGGTAGCCTGGCCGGCATCGGAAGCCAGGCCCTCGGCCGTCGCGGAGCGTACGAGTCGGTTCCGGAGTCTCATCGATCCGATGGAAGATTCCTCGAAGAGTGCTGTCATCACATCCTCCCCGTGACCGCGGAGGTCACCCGAGGCCGAAGTGCCAAGCCGTCAGCGGAAGTTGTCCCTTTGCCTCGCCCAGAACACCAGTGTAGCGCAAACCACCGGGTTCGTTCAAGGCTTCCGTTGTCTTCCGATGCTGGGATGATCGAATCTCAGTAACTTTGATCTTGTTCCCGGGACCCTCTCCATTGTAGATTCGCAGTTGGGCGTGTCCCTCGCCCGACTCCATCGGACGAAAAGGGAGCGGCCGGTGTGTGGTTGCTCCGAGGGGTCCGACGCCATGGTTTCCTCCGATGCTTCAATCCCCAAGTGGCCGCTCAGACTGGCGGAGCTCGCCGGGGAAATCCAATCTCCGCCCAGCCTGGCAACCCTGGATGCGGCACGTGCAGAGGCATGGGAACTCCTTAACTTCTCTATATCTAAATACTTGCGAATTCACAGCACGCGTCTGGGGGCGGTTTCCCGAGAGGATTTCGAAGACATTGCCGCAGAGAAATCGTTAGATCTCCTCCGTAAGGTCGAATCAGGAGCGTGGGATCTTTCCCATCGACCCGCCGCGGATATTCGGGGTTTCCTCTCGAAGGTGGCCAGGAACGGTCTGGTGGATGCGCTTCGAGAGGCGGGCCGGCGGGTGGAACCCGCCGACGAAGATCGGCCGGAATGGGAGATCGGTGTAACGGGTGAGGAGATCACCATGAGTGCGACAGAGGCTCCAGACATCCGGGTTGAACAGAAGGAATTCGCCGGTGCCCTTCGCCGTTGTGCCGAGAACCTGAATCCCAGATCGCGGCTCGTCTGGTTCTTCCGGGTGTTCCTCAGCCTGTCGAGTAAGGAGATCGCCGCGCATCCGGAAGTCCGTCTCAAGGTGACGCACGTGGATGTTCTTCTTCAGAGAGCTCGGGAGGGCATTCGCGAATGCATGAAAACACGGGGGTTCGACCCCCAGGATATGCCGCCCGGCGTGTTCGTGGAGCTGTGGGCGGCGTTTCGATCGAGTACTCTCTGAGAACATCGGAGTGGCGAGATGAAGGATCCATCGAACAGTGGAGCTCGGCAGGTTCCTCACGTGAGCGATGACACGCTCCTGGATCTGCTCCACCATCTGCTCTCGGAGTCGGAGGCCGGCCAGGTCCTGACCCATCTGGCGGCCTGTCCGGGGTGCGAGGATCGGTTCCGGGAGAGGGTGGCGGAGCAAGAACGGCTTCGGGCCACCCGCGTTCTTCGGGTGGCGCCGGGTGGAGGTCTGGTGATCGAACGGCCGACGCCGGAGATCCCGGGCCAGGTGGAAGCCGGTGGCGGGATGTGGAATGCTCTGGGCCGGCGATGGGCCGGGTTCGTCGAAGGGTTTCGACGGCCTCAGTACCGGTGGGCGGGAGGCCTGGTGGTTGCAGTCGCGGTCCTGTTGCTGGTTCTGGTACCCCGTTTTGGGGGGCTGTCGGGAGGCGACGGACTGGTCTGGCTTCCCAACTCCTTTGACGACGCGCGATACCGCTCGTCGTCCCCCGGCGTCTTGGACGGCGATCTGGCCTCTGGGCTGGAAGCCTACGCGAACCGGGACATCGATCGGGCCATCCGCTTCCTCGGCCGGGCGGAGGCTTCCGGTGCTCTCGAGACGGTTCGTAAGGTCTACCTGGGCAGTGCTCTTGCATGGAAGGGAGAGTACGAGAGGGCGGCGGATGTCCTGGAGGGGGTTGCCTCACGGGCGCTCCCGGATCCGTGGGGCCGCGAAGCCTGGTGGACACTGTATGTTGCTCTCAAGAAATCGGGCCGGACGGCCGAGGCCGACTCGCTGTTGTCCGTGCTGGCGGCCGAGCCGGGAGACATCGGGGACCGGGCCTTGAGCGAAGGTCGGGACGCGGACACGGAGTAGGATTCGCTGCAATGCCGCCGCTCGAGAGCGCGTATGACGGGCGGCTCCCTTTCCCCACAGGTTCAGAACATGGATCCAAGGGCGATGTCGTATTCTCGTGTTGTTCCTGCAGGGCTGGGTGGGGCAAGAGCGCCGCATTCGGGCCTTGTCGTCCTGGCGTGTGCCTGGGCCGCCGTCCTCTTCTTCCCGAGCATCGGGTTCTCGGACGAGACGGGGAATGCGGAGGCCGATTCGCTGTGCCGTCGCATCGAGACATTGCGATGCGAGGGCCGCTATGGGGCGGCCGTGGAGCTCGCGCAGGACCTTGTCAGGATCCGTACGGAGGGAACGGAGCGGCCCTGGCAGAGAGAGGATGCCGAGAGGCTCGTCACGACGCTTGAGTATGTCTCGGGACTTGCGTTTGACCGCCAACAGACACTGGCGCGGGCGGACTGCCTGGATTCCGACGTTCACCGTTTCGTTGCCAAGAGAGAGTACGAGGACTGTGAAGACCTCGTCCGCCGGCAGCTGGACATCCGCCGGCGCCTGCTGGGACCCGATCATCCGGAGGTCGCGGCCAGTCTCAACGTGCTGGGTGTGGTGCTCCGGGAGACGGGCGAATACGGGGAAGCCGAAACCGTGTTGCGCCGGGCCCTTGACCTGCGGCGCCGAGTCTTCGGCCCGCGCCATCCGGACGTGGCCGAAAGCCTGAACGACCTTGGGACGGTGCTCTGGAAGCAGGGAGACGTGGCCGGTGCGGAGCCCCTCATTCGGAAGGCGCTGGCGATGCGTCGCGATCTTCTTGGCCCGGAAGACGACAAGGTCGCCAAGAGTCTCAACAACCTGGCGATTCTCTACTACAGCAGGGGCGATTTCGCCAGAGCGGCGCCCCTCTATCGCGAAGCGCTCGCCGTCCACCGAAGGACCCTGGGGGCGGACAATCCGGAAACCGCAGCCCTCATGAACAATCTGGCCATTCTGCTCTCTCGCCAGGGAAATTACGCGGAGGCGGAGGATCTCTTTCTCGAGGTGCTGGAAACCCGCCGCAGACTCCTCGGGCCCGAGCATCTGGAGATTGCCCGGAGCCTGGGTACGCTGGCCCACACCCACTCGGGGATGGAGGAATACGAGGCTGCCGAAGATCTCCTTCGCGAGGCCCTGGCCCTCAGGAAGAAGCTGCTGGGGGATGAGCATCTGGAAATCTCGATGAACCTCATCAACTTGGCATCGGTCCTGAAGGCGGAGGAGAAATACGGGGAAGCCGAGCCCCTCTGTTCCGACGGGCTGGCGATGGCCCAAAGGGCCCTGGGTGAGACACACCCCCTGGTGATTCAGGGACGGTGTCTTCACTCGTTGATCCTGATGGGTGTGGAGCGAAGGGAAGATGCGGAGATCCAGCTTCGGGAAACGCTGGAACTCTGCCGAACACGTTTTGGGAACCGGCATCCTCAAACTGGCGAAGCGCTTCGCGAGTTGGGGGTGTGCCTGCTCGAGCAGGGCCGTCCCGACGAGGCGCGGGCCTTCCTAGAGCAGGCGGCCACGGTGTTTGATGACGCGCGGCTTCGCGCCGGGGGAGGTTTTGAACGGGCCACGTTCCAGACGTCGCCCTACCGGCATCTGGCGGAGGCGTGTCTCGAACTGAAACGGGACACCGACGCGTGGCCGGCCGCAGAAAGATCCCTGGGCCGCGCGCTGGCCGACCTCCTGATGGTCTCCGAGCAGCCTGCGGCGAGCGAGGTGTTCACCCTTGAGCGAATTCAACGGTCCATGGATCCGGAAACGGCATTGATCGGGTGGCTCTGGGTGGAAATGACCGGTGTTGAGCCCGATGCGTGGGGGTATGTGATTCGCGACTCGGGCCCCGTTCGGTGGGTTCACCTGGCCGTGTCCGGCCCGGAGGACGCTTCCACGGACGGAGGGGCCGGTGACTTCCAGGAAGCGCTTGCGCTGGCCGGTTCGTGGCCCTTCCGTGTTGTCTCCACCGAGAGGATCTGTGCGGACGCCCGGCGTCTCTGGTCGCAGTGGGTGGCCCCCATGGAGCTTCATCTTGAGGGCGCCCGGAACGTCGTTGTCATTCCCTCGGGGCCGATGCTGGGCATCCCGATCGAGGCGCTCGTGGATGGGGACGGGACATATCTCGGCGAGCGGTACGCTGTTTCGTACGCGCCTTCGGCGACGATTCGTACCTGGCTTCAGGAGCAGGCCGCCGGGCGCGGGCGTCCGTCGAGCCGCAGCGCACTCCTCGTGGGAGATCCCCCCTTTGCGGAGGATCATCTCGCGGCCATGATGCGCGAGAAGGAGTGGGGGAATCCTCCTGCGGGATTGAAGTGGACGCCGGTCGGGTCGTTCGTTTCCGCGAGCGTGCTTCGCAGCGCGGCGGCCGGAGACGAGTACGCGCTCGCCCGGCTGCCGCGGCTTCCCTGGACGCGAGTGGAGCTGGAAAGAGTTTCAGCGGCCGTGCCGGGTTCGGTTACCCTGCTCGGACCGGATGCCTCGGAACAGGAATTCGTGAACCTGGCCCGGTCCGGAACCCTCGAGCGCTTTGACACCATCCATTTGGCCACGCACGCGCTGGTGGACGATGAGAGACCCCAACATTCCGCCCTTGTGCTTTCCAGGGTGAATCTGCCGGATGCCGTTGAGTCCACAGTCGCGGGCGAGAGGATCTTCGACGGACTTCTCTCGGCGGAGGAGATCGTGCGGGAGTGCCGATTGGACGCGGATCTGGTGGTGCTCAGCGGATGCCAGACGGCCCTTGGAAGAAAGGCGACGGGAGAGGGGTACATCGGCCTGGCCCAGGCTTTCCTGCAGGCCGGCGCCAGGAGCCTCGTCGTCAGTCTGTGGAGGGTGGAAGACGAAGCGACGGCGCTTCTGATGGGTCGCTTCTACGAGAATCTGACGGGGGCCACGCGGGACGCTCGCGACGGCCCCAGCGGGGAAATGATGGGCAAGGCCCGGGCTCTTCAAGAGGCAAAGGACTGGTTGCGCGCTTACAGCACCGAGGCCGGGGAGCGGCCCTTCCTCCATCCCGCCTACTGGTCGGGTTTCGTCCTCATCGGGAACACGCAGTAGTCAACATCGGCAAAACCTCAGCCACACATTCCACAGCCCACCGCCCCGGCCCTTCTTTCCCGTTAGATCCGTCCTCCTGGTCGGAATTAGGAGTGTAGCCGATTGGACGTGCATTCCAAGACAAGGAGGAACCGTCATGCGGACCCGAAACTCACTCTCGACCATTGTCCTGGCCGGCATCTTTTCCGCTGCTCTGTTGCCGTTCGCAAGCGCCCGGGCGAATGACATTCCGGCGATTGCGGATCTGAGGGCGGATGTCCAGGGAGATCCCCAGGAGCTTCTGCTTCGGTGGAGCACCCCCTTCTTTGAAGTCCCGGAAGAAGGAACCAAGACCGAACCGAGCTACGATATTCGCTTCGGTTCCAGCCCGCTCACCGAGAGTAGCTGGGACACGTCCTCGCCCGTTTCGGGCATCCCTCCCGGTGTGGTTCTTTACTCGCACGCGGTCCTGACGCTATCGGTGGGCGCCTACACGAGGAGCGACGGGTACATCTACTGGGACCGGGTTGCGTGCCACGCGGAGCTCTACTGGCAGGTCGTCCCGGGTCTGGCCAAGGCGATCTCGGGCGAACCCATCTATTTCGAAGTTCGCAGACAGAGCAATGGCCAACTGGCGGCACTGGGCGGCCCCGTCTACACGGATACGTTCGGGTGGGCGGATTGGCATTCGGACGATCTGACGGATGTCTCGCGCGAGAGCGGCGGCGAATGGTTCACCTGTTGGGCGAGCTGGTCCGGCGGCAGCGTCTGTTTGGGCGTCGGCGAGGTCAAGTACTCAGACAGCCTGGCGACCTCAAAACCCTTTCATGGCGAGGAGGACGAAGGGTATCCCCCGCCACCCGAAGACTGGTGGTCCGTATGGGGCGGGACCTTCGCCTGTGAGTTGAACGACGTCAATCTCTCGTTCTTCGTTCCTGCAGGCGCAATCGAGATGGAATCGGCGGAGTCGAATATCTCCGTTGTCTACGACGTGCCTCCGTTCGTCTCGAAGAATGCCCCGGTCCCGGGAGCCATGTTCGCCTACAACGTGAGCCTGGGGCCCGACTCGGTCACCACCCTGACCGAGAGCATCCGCTGCTCTGCTGACTACCCGGAGTACATGCTGGACCAGTATGGGGGGTTGGGTGAATCGTCCCTCCGCGCATACCGCTACGACTACGACGTGATGCAGTGGGTGCTTCTCGAAGCCGAACTGCCGGTTCTGGACAGAGACCACCACACGATCCATTTCACGACCGACCGGCTGGGACTGTTTGCCCTGGCGGCCGAAACAGACGGCGACGGCGACGGTCTTGGAGATTTCGAAGAAATGGAGCATGGGACGGATCCCGGCGTGCCGGATTTCGATGGGGACGGCGTGAACGATGGAGATGAGATCTGGTTCACAGGGGGTGATCCTCTCGATCCTCTGAAGAAGAAGGGCAAGGACCAACATTGGACGACCGACGTGCCCGGACGGTCGGGTGGGCTCTGGATCGCGGCCCGAATCGTGTCCGGATCGCATTCGTCTCCCATCTCCAATCCCGTCTACATCGGGCCCCCGATCACTCCGGCGTACACCGAATCATGGAATGGTACGGGGATCTTTGAAGGCGATGCAGCCTGGGGCGATTTCGACGGCGACGGGGATCCGGATTTGGTTATCTGCGGCGAGAGCGACGGCGGTCTCGTCACACGCACCTATGAGAATCTGGGCTACACGTTACAGTTCCGTCAGGATCTTGAGGGCATCGAGAGTACCGGCAGCGGCTGCCTCGCCTGGGGCGACTATGACGGGGACGGCGATCTCGATCTGGCCATGGCGGGGACGACCGCGTCTACGAGAATCGCCCGGATTTACGGCAACGACGGCAGCGGCAATCTCACCTGGGATAGCGCCCAGGTGCTGACGGGAGTCGGGTCGGCATCCGCGGCCTGGGCCGATTTCGACAGGGATGGGGACACCGATCTCGTGCTCACCGGGTATGATGGTGCGGTCAGAACGGCGATCCTCTACAAGAATCATCCGGTGGGGACGCTCACTCCGGACCCCGCGCAGTCTCTAACGGGCGTCAACGGCGGATCCGCAGACTGGGCGGACTGGGACGGTGACGGCGATTCGGATCTTGTGATCACGGGTAACGACGGAACGAACCGGTCGACCACGTTCTACGTGAACGATCCTGTCGGAACGCTCACGGACGACGGCGATCACGGGATTCTGGGCGTTACTCTCTCGGACACGGAGTGGGGCGACTATGATCGGGACGGAGACGCGGATCTGGCCATCACGGGTGAAACAGGGCCGGGGGGGCTCCGCATTGCTCGAGTCTATGAGAACGACGGGGACGGCAATTTCACTCAGGCGGCCCAGCCGCTGTCGATTTACCGCAGCTCGTGCGCCTGGGGAGACATCGACCTGGATGGAGACCTGGATCTGGCGCTCTGCGGTTACGACGGATCCGGTCTCTACACGTACATCTATGAGAATACGGGGAGCGGGTTCACGGTCGGTAGTTTCTGGTTCCCGGGCATCCGGGAAGGCGCCGTGAGTCTCGTAGACGTGGACCTGGACGGCGATCTGGACTTCTTCATGGCCGGTGCGGATTGGTCGACCAAGTATGCCCGTCTCTACTTGAACGAGGGACTCTTGACGGCCGTCGCGGAAGACGCCGAATCGATCGCGGGTGTCTCCGGATCCCCGATGCTGGAGAACTTCCCGAACCCGTTCAATCCCGAAACGACGATCCGCTACAGGGTGTGCGAGTCCGGCAGCGTCGATCTAACGATCTATTCACCCACGGGGCGAGTCGTCCGTGAGCTGGTGACTCAAACGCAGAACGCCGGCGTCTATGAAGTCCGCTGGGACGGTCTGGACGATGCAGGAACTCCGGTCGCGAGCGGCGTCTACTACTACCGTCTTGAGGCGGGGGATGGGGCGATGACGAAAAAGATGGTACTGCTGAAATAGACCGAATGGGCGAATGGGCGAAAGGGTGAATGGGCGAGAAGTCCGACCTTTCATGAAGACACGCGGGGCGGCCGGTTGGCCGCCCCTCGTCATGTTTTCGGCGCGGGCCGCCCCGATGACAGGGTGTTCGGCCTCTCTGACACTCTCCGCTCAGTTTGAGCACCGCCAGAGAAGTCACACTGTGCCCGGCGAATGTTTCGCGGGGGGCGCCGGATGGGTTCGCACGACCGCATCTAACGGGCCTCGCCGGATGGCCCTGTCCGTATGGGGGCCGTTAAGGCTCTACATCGGGAGATTCTATTCACCCGGCAGGTCTTTGAGCTGACTCAGATAGGTCGCGCGCACCTCTTCCAGAAAATTCTGCACGTCCGGTCGCAGGTGATCGGGATAGGTCCAGGGGAAGGTGTGGAAGTGTCCGGACTGGTAGACGAGCTCCAGCTCGGCGTAAATCCCGTCCCGCAGGTAGATTCGTCTCGGCCGGGGTTTGGCCGAAGCGAGGACGACGTTTCCTGCGGAGAGAATCCCCGGATCGAGGTTGACTCGTCGGCGGCCCTCAATGGAGAGGGCCTGCTCGATCGTGTGGGCGTGAATCTTGACGTCCGGCAGCGTGGCGGGATCCACCAGCCTCTCGAATGAAAGGATGCACTTGACCAAACCGGTGCCCATTTCGTCGCCGTAGAACTGGTAGTGTTCGTCCGCGATGTCGGAGGAGGTGTGATCGATCGGACCGTGACCGGACGTAATTTCCTCGACGGCGGAGTCGAAGAAGCGCTCTTCCGCGTACATCACGCCCACGATCAGCTTGACGGGAACCGGTCTCTCAGGAACGGCCATCGTCAATCTCCATCTCCGATCTCGTATTCTCGGCTTGATGGTCTGTGTCCGGCTTGTCCGTCACGGGTCCTGTCTCGAAGGTCTCCTCTCCGTGCTCCCTCGACTTCGTCTTGGTGCGCGCGGGGAGGAGAACCTCTGAGCCACCCGCTCCGGACTGCGCCCATCCAGCCCTGTCACCCCAAGCTATTCACGCGATTTCCGAGTCCCGAGTCGCCTGGAATCTCTTGGCCCCGAAGGGACAGGCAACCAGGCACATCCCGCACACGCGTAGTCCATGCCGATCCCGCACGCTGGCAAGATAGCGATCGCACGCTTTCCGATCCACACGATTGCCGCGCCAGTCATCGCGCTCCACGCGGTCAGTCAACGCATCGCCCGGGCAGGCGTCGATGCAGGCCGTGCAGCTGCCGCAGAGGTCTTTGACGGGGGCGCCCGCTGCGAGAGGCGCGTCCGTCAAGATGGTCACCAGACGAAGCCGGGGACCTACGTCGGGCTGGACGAGCAGGCCGCTCTTTCCGATCCAGCCCAGACCCGCCAACCTCGCGGCCAGTCGGTGAGGAAAGATGCTGGCGGTCCGCTCTTTCCCCGCGCGCATGGACGCTGGAATGGGGAAGGATCGATGCCCTTCGCGAGTGAGGATGGAATCGATTTCCAGCGCAATCTGGTTCAGGCGGCAATTCACTTCGCGATAGTAGTAGAGGTAGGTTCGGGAAGGCCCCCTGGCCAGGAGATCGACGATCTCCCTCGGAAACTCAACGGCGATAGACAGCGCCCGCGGAAGGTCGACGTAATCCTCGCCGGCGAAGTCGGCCAGGTAGTCTCGGGCAGATTCCAGATCCGATACGCCGTGGGCCAGAACCTGCCGCATGCTGAGATGTTCGTCGATTCTCCTCTGAAGATCCATCTCTATTCCTCACAGGGGTGAGGTGGCTCGCCTGCCGAGTCTAGGGATGTTCCTCTTCCCGATCAAGCGACTTCGCGGTTGACACCGTGCGCGGGAACGGTTCATCGTAGAGCCTCGCAGCGGCCGGTCTATGGATTCTCTCTTGGGCGAAGGGTGATGCGGAACACGATCCTTGGCATCTTGGTTCCCCTGGTACTCTCCGGGTGGCCCGTATTCCGGTTTCTCGGCTGGGTGGGACTGCTTGCCTACTGGGTGGGGGGAGGGGCCGTCTGTGTCGTTGGGGTGAGGCTCTTCCGGGCCTATCCGCCCGAGGCCTGGCTCTCGGCTCGAAACGCCACAATCGCCGTGATCCTGGTCCTGGTTCTCTACTCCGTGGCTTTCAGCGCCGTTTATCCCCTTGCCGACTCGGGACGCCTGGGAGGCGGGAGCGATCGAGACAACGCACTCACCCAGGCGACTTCGCGGTTGCTCCACGGGGAATCTCCCTACAGGGAACCCACCTATCTGGGCCGGCCCATCTCGCCCCTTCCCGGAGGACTGATCCTCTCCATCCCGTGGGTGAGGTTCTTCGGCAACGCCGCGTATCAGAATCTTCTATGGCTGTGTGTCCTGTTCATTCTGCTTTCTCGCACCTGTCGGTCCGAGCCGATGGCGGCCCTTGTCTTCGTTCTGTTGACCGCAGGAAGCCCGGCCGTCCAGCACGAGTTCCTGACCGGCGGAGATCTCCTTGCGAACAGCATCGCCGTGACCTTCGTCGTGGTCGTTGGGGGGGGTGGAGGAACATGGACGCGCGGATGGCGGATGGGGCTCCTGGCTGTCTTCGCCGGTCTCGTCTTCGCCTGGCGGGCGAACTTCCTACTGGCGCTGCCGCTGGTCGGCAGGAGGATGGCGCAGCGGACGGGGCGGCGTGAGGCGGCGCTTTTCTGCGGCGTTTCGCTCCTGACCTCGGCCGCCGCCGTTCTGCCCGTCTGGCTTTGGGATCCGGCACACTTCACGCCGATTCGAACGTACCGGGAGATCGGGTATCTCGACGGTATCGTGCCCCACTTCGGGCAGGGCGTCGTTGCGACAATGGCCGCGGCGACCCTGGTGTTTGCTCTCAGACGGGACTTCTCAGATTGGGTTCGCCACGCGGCACTCGTCCAGATGATTCCGATTTTTGCCGGCGGCGTACTGGTTGGCTCCCGTTGCTTCTGGTGTTCTCTGTCTTTTCTGCAGTTCGGGCTTGCACCCCTGTTCCTGTGGGTGGCGGGTTCTCTGGTCAGAGAGAAAGTGGAAGGGGGCCCTCTCCGACGCCCAAGCGAGCCCCTTCCCACGGTTACTTCCTAGTCGGTGACCACGATGGATTTCCGCAGTTTCCGTTTAGTGTGATGGGCTCTGCGGCGGAGGCGTCTTGCCGCGGCCTTGTCCCCGTTCACGGCCGCCGCCGCGGCCTGGGCCTTGAACTCCTTGACCCTCCTCTTCAGGGCCGTCTTGTCGACTCCCCCAACCACCTCCACGTGTACCTCGCGCTCAATGCCGAGCTTCTCGGAGAGGACGTTGAGGAGCTGTTCCTTGGTCATGGCGGATGCACCCTTGATGTCCTCGTACTCCCCCGTCATCTCCCGAAGTTTCACGACAGTCAGCTTCTCGAGTTCCTTGAGTTCCATGTCTCCTCCCGGATGCAATGGCGCAGGGCAACGGACAGTGTTACTCGTCACCATGGGTTTCTCAAATCAGCGGGGCGGATTGTATCAGGAATCGGCGATGATGAGAAGGGCGTATTTCCGGTCGGTCCGGGAGTGGGGGGGGCGACCCGCCGGCATCCAAGTGCGGAGGTCGCTTCCTGGTGCCCTTAAGGGTTTGTACGGCGGATCGGACCGCGCGGGAGCGTCCTGTCCGAACGAAATATCTGTTGATTTGAGAAACTGGTTGTGCGAGGGTCAAGGTCTGGAGTATGCCGCGACGGTCATTCGGATGACTTGGTGATAAGGAGGGAAAATCATGCCGGATCCGGAGAAGGAGAAGCTCAAAGACCGAATCAAGCAAGCCAAGATCATCCTCAAAGGAGCGGAGAAAGATCTCGACAACGGCAAGGCGATCGACACCAAAAAGGTGATCAGCAAGACGATCGGTGTCCTCGGTTGACGGCGGCACCGGAGTCGATGCGATAGGGGAGGTGTCCAGGATGGAGAAGCCTCAGAATCTCGAAGAATGTGCCGAGAAGCTTCAAACCGCGCGGCAAGCGTTGATGGACGCCAAGGCGGCCCTGGAAGGCGGAGATGTGGACGGGGCCAAAGAGATCATCAGCAGAACCATTGGTGTTCTGGGCTAGATCAGTCGAACGATCAACAGAGTGCGATCGTCGGTTGCGGGCGCGCCGCGAGTGAACTCGTCCACGTCCCGGAGTACGCGGTCGGCCATTGCCCGTGCGTCGAGACCCACGCCGGCCCGAAGGACCTCCTCCAGCCTCGCCTCGTCGTAGAACTCGCCGGATGGGTCCGCCGCTTCCGTGATCCCGTCTGTGTAGAAGACAACCGCATCTCCCTCTCCGAGAACCGAGCGTTCTTCTCCGTAGGTTGCCTGTCCGAGCATTCCGATGGGAGGACCGCCGGCTCGAAGCCACTCCGTCGATCCTCCGGAGCGAACGATCAACGGCAGGCAATGTCCGGCGAGGGAATACGTCAGCGTTCTTTCCGGGACGTTCAGGACGGCGAAGGCCATCGTGGCATAGCTGGTGGGTTCGAGGACCAGAGCGCACGCGTGATTGACCGCCGTCATGATCTCGGCAGGGTCCTTGAGGTGACCGGCCTCCGTTCGCACCCGGCCCTGGATGTTCGACATCAGCATTGCGGCCGGCAGACCTTTGCCCACGACGTCTCCCACCGAGAGAGCCAGACGGTCGCTTCCGAGGGCGAAGTAGTCGTAGCTGTCTCCGGCCACCTCCAGGCACGCCATGAGGGAGCCGTGAAGGTCCACGCCCTCGATGTCCGGCTGACCCCTGGGCAGGAGCATCTGTTGGATGGCCGTGGCCTTGCGAATCTCGGCCTCCTCGGCGGTCCGCCACTTCTCTCCAAGGGCGACTCGTCGGTAGAGGATGGGGACTGAGGAAAAGGCGATTCCCACCATCGGGCCCATCATCGGGAGAATCGCGCGCGATAGAGACAGCGCCGCCACGGTGACGGCCAGATAACCCGCGACGGACGCCATCGTCACTACCAGTGCACGCGTCAGCGAGAGATGAACGGCGCAGATGCCCACTCCGGCCGCAAGCAGGAAAACGAGCAGGACCTCACCCGAGAGAGGGAGCCTTCCGGCGGCGCTGCCGGTCAGAATGGTCTCGATGAAGGCGGCGTGAATGTCGACCCCCTCGGTGTTTGCTCCCCAGGGAGTCGCCGCCCTGTCCTCCACGATCTCGCCCATTCCCGCCAGAACGATCTTCCCGCCGAAAGCACTTTCGAGAGACGCTCCCTCGAGCATGTGGCTCTCGTCCTCTATGGCCCGCATCACTTCGGAGAAGGCGTATCTCGGTCCCTCCTCGTGTCCCCGGTAGAGGGCGCCGGGAATCAGGCACCCCCGGTCGTCCACGGGGATTCGTATGCGGGATGCCCCCGAGCCGGCCGAGAGCGATCCGTTCTGGGTGGCGAACCGGTCGGCGGGGATCCCGTGAAAAGCCATCGCGGCGGCCAGAGAGAGAGCCGGCGTGTCGTGCCCCTGGTATTGGATGGTGAGAGGCAGGCACCGGACGATGCCGTCGAGATCGGGAACCACCGTGAGGTGGCCGGCGCGCGCACTTCGGGTGAAGGGCTCGAGGGGAAAGTATTCTTCCGCCGCGACGTAGGGTACGATCTCTCTTCCGGGGGTGCCCCAAATGTAGTCTGGATTGTCCTCCTCGTGGATACTGAAGGTCATACCCAGAACCACACGGTCCCGGTACCGCTCCAGGGTTTCAGCGAGACGTCGATCGTTCTCGGCGCCGTTCTTGTCGGGGAAGACGAACAGAAGATCGAGGGCCACGACCTGGGCCCCCGCCGCCATCATGCCCTCGATGAAGGCGGCGTACTCCTTTCTTGGGATGGGCCAGCCGGCTTCGGGGTTTCGATCCAGACTGGGATTGTCCAGTCGCACGACGGCGACGTCCGACAGATCGAGCGTCCGGCCACAGCAGCGAAGCCGCCAATCGAAACTCTCCAGCTCGTAGCTCCGGATGAAGTTGCTGTGGGAGATCAGCATGGCAACCGGGGTGATGATCGCCGCCAGGAAGAGAGCCAGAAGGA
>CAZSXU010000018.1:62733-80925 GCA_964610505.1 uncultured bacterium
CCGGAGGAGCCGTTGAATCGACTGCGTATGTTCTGCTGCACGGGTTTCGTTGCCCTGGGAACCGTCTGTTGTTTGACCCCGGTTGCATTCGCCGCGCCCGTGCGGGTCGAGTTCCGCTTCCGGCATGAGACGGCCACCACCGTGAATCTCGCCGGCACGTTCAACGGCTGGAATACGAGCAGTGATCCCATGAGTGGTCCTGACCCGGACGACTGGTGGACGCTCGAGATGCTGCTTGACCCGGGTGATTATGAGTACAAGTTCGTCGTCGACGGCGGTCAGTGGTTCGCCGATCCGTTGAATCCCAGGATCAACTACTCCAACTACGGGAACTCGATGCTGGAGGTGACTGACCCGCTGGTCTATTACCTCTTTCCGATGGACGGGACCGAGATCGCCACACCGCTTCCGGAGATCCGGGCGAATCTCGCCAAGTCCGATAACCGATCTTTCGATCTCGACGAACTCAAGATCTTCCTGGACGGAACCGTCGTCGCCCAGGGAGCGTCTTACTTCGATCCGGTCATCCAACGGGTGAGTTTCACGCCCGCCGATACCCTGGACAGCGGTCCACACGGTGTGAAGATCCGTATTGCACTGACGACAGGAGCCTCGGATTCCGACACCTCGGCGTTTGAGCTGGACGCGGACCTGTTTCCTCCGGTCATCGTCCACGTTCCTCCGACCGGAGCTTCGGCGAACGCCGAGGTCCTGGTGGAGTGCAACATCACAGACAACGAGGGCGTGGAGGAGGCGACCCTGTACTACCGGAACGCCGGAGATCCGGCCTACGAAAGCACCGGGATGTTTGGAGGCCTGGACGATCTGTGGGTGGGAACGGTCCCCTCGGGTTTCACCACCGCTGGAGTGGCTCTCGAATACTATATCGAGGCACAGGACCGGGCTCACACGGCCCGGTCTCCTTCGGCCGGAGTCTATTCGGTGCCGATGTCCTCGGACCAGAATCCGCCGGTGATCTCGGAAGCGTTTGTCTCACCGGCCATCTTCTCGCCTGTGGGAACGGACGATGAGGCCAGGCTGTCCTTCCGGCTTTCGGAACCGGCGACGGTGACGGTGGACGTTCGGACCACGGGTGGGGCGCCGGTGAAGACTCTGATGTCTTCTGCGGCGCTTGGCGCCGGGTACCATCAGGTGATCTGGGACGGCACCGACGGCGGCGGATCCGCAGTATCGGATGCGGAGTATCGCTTCCACGTGAACGGGGTGGACGGAGCGGGTCTCTCGGCGCCGGAGGCGCAGCTCCCGGTCGAGGTCGACCGAAGCTCGGACCCCGGCTCGATTCAAGTCGTCCTCCTGTTCCACGCCAACCAGACCCTCAACTACCAGGGCGACACGGCCAACGACGTTTGTTTCTGGGGCCTTCTGGACGTACTCCGCCGCCACCCGCAGTCCAAGTTCATGCTTCACTTTTCCGGGACGCTCCTCCATGACCTCGGCTGGTTCAACTTTCGCCATAGCCCATCGACGATCGAGATGCTCCGAGCGGGCGTGGCCGACGGGCAATTTGAAATCGTGGGAAGCACGTACGCGCAGAACGTTCCCTATTCAACACACATGTGGGACAATGACCGGCAGGTCGAGGTGCAGCGTGAAGTGATCGAAACCATGCTGGGGGCCGATCCGGTGAGCTTCTGGAACGCCGAGCGCTGCTGGACGCAGGGACTCGTGCCTCTTCTCACGACGAATGATTACAGGGCCACATGGGTCGAGAGCCATATCCTCTGGGACAGCGGGGCCACCTGGCCCGAGCACTCCGTCCGGAAGACCCGTCTCGGGTCGGACGACGTCGTTGTGTTCAATGACGATGGGGACTTCATCGGGAGTGTCAACTGGGCCGTCGACTCCGGCAACACGGGGGATGTGATCAGCTACCTGGACTGGCTTCGATCGGAGGATACCTATCGAAACTGGGTGGTTTGCTATGCGGACGATGCCGAGGCCACCGGTCTCTGGGACTACGAGGGGGGCAACGATCCCCAGTCGAACTGGGACCATCTGGATCAGCTCCTCACCGACATGGAGAACACCGGGTGGATCACGCTGACCACGTTCAACGAATATCTTGCGGACCACTATCCCACCGAGGAAGTGACACCCATCGTCGACGGCCAGGCGAACTGGATGGTCGGTCCCTCGCAGTCGGCCGGATACGCCGACTGGTTCGACTACAACGAGCGATCTCCGCTCCTGGCGGCCTACCGGGACTTCTACTCGGCTCTACGGGCGCGCATTCAGGGAGTCGAAGCGCAGGTGACTCCGGAGACGCCTGCGGCGAATCTCGTCAAGCACGCGATTTGGAATCTCGCCGCACACCAGTTCGAGTTCGGCTGCATCGGCTGCGGCAGTCCCGGATGCCAGGACTACCAGAAGGCGGAGACCCTTGAGGGGGCGCTTCTGGCCGCCGAGACCTGCCTCTCGCCGCCGGTGGGCACGGATATCACGCATGAGGATGCAAACGGCGACAGCCTTGCCGACTGGGTGATTCGCACGCCCAGCGACTTCTACGTCGTTTCGGACATCGGTGGAAGACTCCTCCGCTGGTTTGACCTTGCGCACGGCGAAGAGATCCTCGGCAACGAGTTCTTCATGTGGGGTCTCTACTACCGGGGATGGCGGCACTGGTACTCGGGCGCCGAATACAACGACGACGAGCACTTCATGGAAGACGCGGTCTGGGATGCGCCGACGCTGGTGCCGGCGGCAGAGCCGTTCCACCGGACGTACGGAATTCGAAAACACGCCTTCAACGACCGACTCTCCGTTGACGGGGGGGACGATGGGCTGATCCTGGACGCGGAATACGCGGCACAGGTGACCGGGGATACCCTCTGCCTGACGGTTTCCACGCCGGGGTTGGACGTGAGCAAGAGATGGTCCTCGGAAGACGCCGTGCTCTGCGCCGCCTACGAGTTGACCAACACGAGCGGCCAACCTCACGACTACGTGTTGACCGTGGAGAACGAACTAAACCCGTCGCTCCTCGACGTAATGAACGGAGGGCGAGGGACTCTTGTCTACTGGGACGGTTCGGACACGAGTTCGGTTCTGACGCCGTCGGCGGTCGGTGTCGTGAACGTGCTGACGGATCGGGCCGTGACGTTCGAGTTTTCCGAACCTCCGTCCTCCGTCGCCGGAGGAGAAACGATTCACGGAATCCTCTTCAACCCGTCGTTCGAATTTACCCTGGGGGCAGGTGAAACGAAGACGTTCGGAATCACCGTCGGGGTCCAGGCGACGACGAGCGGACTGGAAGACGAAACCTCCGAATCCTCCGGTTTCTTACTTCACCAGAACTACCCCAATCCCTTCAACCCGACCACCCGAATCTGCTTTGACGTGCCGTCCAGCGAATGGGTGCGCCTGGACATCTACGACGTCCAGGGAAGGAAGATCACGACGCTCATGAACACCACGGCTCGGGCGGGACGCCACACGGTGACTTGGGAGGGAGAAGACGAGCACGGTCGCCCCGTGGCCACCGGCGTCTATCTCTGCAGGATGAAGGCAGGCAACCGAACGCAGACCAAGAAGCTGTTGTTGCTCAAGTAGTCCGGTGCGTCGGGCGGTGCTCCGAGCGTCTCTTGACGGTCCACCGTTGTGTGGGTAGAGTGAAGGGCACCGGCATCCGTGGAGGTTCTCCGTGGCGCCTGGCCACCGGTTTCTTGTCTCCAGTCTCATGTTGCTCGTTTTGTTGCCCGGGTGTGGCGGCTCGGAAACGGCGGGGCCGGTTCTAGGGTCTCCCTCGGACCTGGATCTCTCGCCTCGGCCCGATGAAGAAGCCGAATGGGCCGCCGTCTGGCTCTCGGGCGCGTTGGCCGCGCCCGACGATCTGTACCGGGAGATTCAACGCGATCTTGCTGCGATCCGGACGGCGTTCCGGGAGACCCTTCCGCTCGTCGACTCGCTGCATTTTCACCCGACCTGGTCACCCGACATTCGGATCGAGTTTCTCCCCGCCGTTCGTGAAGAGATTGAACGCGGCGTCTACCGGGATTGGGATGTTCTTAACAGCAGATTCCAACTTGCCGAGATCGATTCCGTTTCGCGAGTGCCCGGATCTTTCTGCATGACGTTCTCCTTCACCAAGAGGCTCCACCCGTTAACGCTGACCCAACACTACCTGGAGCTGAGGGGAGTCAGCTGGGTCAGCTATATGCCCACGGGGGTCTATTCGACCGTGTTTCCCCTGCGTGCGGGCGGCCGCCGTATCTACCTCTTTCGCAACTGCATCGGTCTGTGTGCGGAGAGGGAGTATTGGTTCTTCCGGGTAAGCGAGGACGGGCCGGAGTTCGCCGGGTACTACGACGGCAGTGGGGAGGAACCCGCCTGGTGGGACGAAGTCGAGCGCGGGCTGCTTGCCGTCGGAACCGGGGGTTGAGTGCGGCCGGCGGACCGAGATCCGGAATTCACGAAGCGATCCTCGTTTGAGTTGTCATCCCTATCTCAAAACGATTATACTGGAGATTGCGTGGGGGAGACCGCCGCTGGATGGACGGTGCGTGGGCGGTCCATGAGCAGGGGTCCTGAGGAGAGTGTTTTCATGCAACCCGAAGGACCGACAGGCGGCCGACATCGGGTGCGGAGGAATGCACAGGTCTTAAGACGCGAGGGGGAGTTCCGGTGGACTGCGGCATCATCTTCGAAGGACCGACCAAGGGGATCGTCCGAACGACGATCGACGAGATCGATCCGGGAGGGCTCGGTCCCGGGCGTTTTGCCTGGTTGGACATGGACGAAATCGATGCGGAGAAGCTCCGGCCACTGCTGCTGCGATTGAATCTTCCCGAGGTGGAGGTCGAGGAGCTTCTCCGTCCGGACAGTCTCTACTGGTCGCGTCACCATCAGGAATACGTCCTTTCCAGGATCCCCGTCTGCAGCCTGCAGGAGAACTCCTTTGTTCATGTTCCCCTCGTCGTGGTGATGACGCCGTCGGTGATCATCACGGCCCGAGGGGGTCCCTTGGATGCCATCGATCGAGTGTACTCGGCATACCGGGAGTCCTTTGAGACGGTGGGGAAAAGCCCGGCCTTCATCTACTTCCTCCTCTGGGACGCCATCGTGGACGGGTTTCTCCCGATGATTTTCTTCGTGGACGGCCAGCTGGAGGAAATCGAAGAGGAGTACATGGAAGGCAAGGCGGGGGCCGAGGTGCTGGACCGGATCGCCAAGTGCAAGCATATGGTGCGGGCCCTCAAACGGAGCCTCTCTCCCATGCAGCGTGTGATGCGCCACTTGGGAGGAGCCAAACTGGAGCTGGTCAGCGACGAGGCGCGGGCCTACCTGCGCCAGCTGTTCGATCACATGGACCGGCTGTCCCAGACGATCGATTCTCTGCAGGATCGAGTGCATTCGGCTCTGGCGGGCTACAATTCGGTCCTCGCTCAGCAGCAGAACAACGTCCTCAAGGTGCTCACGATCATCGCCACCATCATGATGCCCCTCTCGCTCATCGCCGCCATCTACGGGATGAACTTCGACTTCATGCCCGAACTCCGAACCAAGTACGGGTACTTCGTGGTGTTGGGTGTGATGGTGGCTCTGGGCGCCACGATGCTGGCGGTGTTCAAATCCAGGAAATGGCTCTAGCCCCCGGGGGACACGCGCGATGGACGTAATGGAGGCCATCCGAACGCGGGAGAGCGTTCGGGAGTACTTGGACCGGCCCGTGGAGGAAGAAAAGCTGCTCAAGGTCCTGGAGGCCGGACGGTTGGCGCCGTCGGCCATCAATGCCCAGGAGTGGCGGTACGTGGTTGTGCGCGATCGGGACCTGAGGCAAAAGCTCATGGCGGCCGCCAGGGGACAGCCGTTTGTCGGTGAGGCGCCGGTCGTGATCGCCTGTTGCGCGGAGACCGATGGGCGCGTCATGGCCTGCGGGCAGACGGCCTATCCGATCAACGTAGCCATTTCCATCGACCACATGACGCTTGCGGCCGTGGCGGAGGGGTTGGGGACGTGCTGGATCGGTTCCTTTTATTCGGATCAGGTGAAGGACATTCTGGGGATCCCCGAACATATCCGCGTGGTGCAACTACTGGCACTCGGCTATCCGAAAACACTGAGGAAGACGAAGAGCCGACGGCGTCTTGAAGAGATTGTGAAGTACGATTGCTGGAGCTGATCTTCCGACTGTTCTTCCGTGAGTATTCCTCGCCGGGATAGCCCTGCCGCCGTATCCGGCCCATCTTGCCAAACCTCATTTTGAGCTTGACCACTGCATATGGAGGGGGTAAACTATGTAATGGCTGCTGTGCTGGGTGGGAGTGGGATGCTTGCAGAACAGCATCATCTTGCGACCGGCATCGCCGAGATTGAGGATCGTGTGGAACGGCAAGAGCTCTGGCAAGCTGGGGACTCTGTTGGGATAATGGAACGTGAGGGAGTTCTGAAGATAGACCCACGGCGGCGCCACGGAGGTACGTTCATGCGAAGCAAAGTTTTGCTCTTGGGTAGTCTCCTTCTCCTGTGGGGAGTGAGTGCCTCTGCCGGTGAGAACTCGGCCGGGAAGCTGGCGATGCATCTGGTGGCGTCGGAAGAGTATCTCGATTGCTCGGATCTTCTGCCCGAGAGCTGTGAGGCGATCAACTGCGATCTCAGTGCGGCAGAGCTCGAAGCTGCGAACGGGTACGGGTATCTCGCCTTCATCGCCTACGACGTCACATCGGTCAAGGGCGTGGAATTCGCAGTCGACGGTCTCCCCACAGGCCGGGGAGGTCCGGTGGTGCAAGGTCCCCACTGGTGCTCCTCGGGTGCCCTCTCCATGGGCGATGTCATGGACGGGGGCGGGATCGTGAGTGGCGATTGCCTGGAGCCGGATCCCGTCTCGGGACTCTGTCTCCTGAGCTACCTCTCCTTCCACTACACCGGCGAGGATCCTCTCTACATCGAGTACGGGCAGAGCACGTTCAGCCATCCCTTGGATCCGGGGAACTTCTTCCTGGACTGCACGGCCGACTACGAAGAAGACGACGTGACCTACGAGACCGGGTGTGTGATCAAAGGCGAGGCTCTCGACGAACCGCCTTGCGGCGGTGGGGAGGAGATGGGAGGGGAGGGCGGGGGAGGGTTGGTGTGGAGGATGCACTTGGACATTATCCACCGCTACCGTTTCATCGAGCAGTTCTTGGGGGAAGACGGGTACATGCTTCCCGGAAAGGAATTCCCCCTGTCCAGGACGGCTGAGGTTCTTGTGAACGAGTTCGCGGAGGGTGGAGTGGAAGCAGAGGCGGGAAGGAAGTTCCCGCTTCCCTTCATTCGGTTTGAGATCAGGGGTGAGCCGACCTGGGTCGGGGGGGATGAGTTGCGCGGGAGGCCGAATGCGGAGCACTACGTCGGTTTCCTGCCCGTCAACCAAGACGGGACCTTCCCGGACGAAGGCATCGACTGGTGGTCGTGGGAATACGGGAGACCGTTGGAACCGGAGAAGTGGGTACACCCGAGTTTCGAGTGGAGTGACCCGACTGCGGGGATCGCTGTGTCCTTTGCGTCGGGGCACCTGGACTTCCAGGAACGCGAAGGCAGAGACGAATCCGTGAACCTCGGGTTCAGAGAAGGATACGTGGCCGCCTTCGACCGAACGAGCCGTAGGCTGGCGGTTGCGGGCTGGGAAGAGGCGACCTCTCGATGGCACCTGGTGGTGTTGGACGAGAGGGGGCGGGTGGTCTTCGAGGATCCGTGGGAGGTACGTCCCACTACTCACTTCCATTCTCTGGAAGGCGGAAGCTCACTTCTCTATGCGGTCTGGGAAGATGAAGAGACGGCTCCCTCTCGGCCGCAGGTGCATCCCCTTCCCGGGGGCAGTCTGCTTGAGCCCGTCAACCCCAGAGACCAGTCCAGCCTAGGGGCGTATCGGGTGTCGCTCCGGACCGGCCGAGTGACCAAAGTGCCCGATGTCCCGCTGCCGGGGTTTCCGGAAGGTGAGCTCCCCGACCGAAGGCAACCGTATTCCCTCGACGGTAGATACAGAGTCAAGCTCAAGCCTCTGCCCAAGCGGTACTTGGTCGCCTACTACGATGTGAGCGACCCGGTCAATCCCGTTCTCTTGTGGGAGAAGTGGGAAGGTTGGTCGCTTCAGTGCTCGGCCGTGTCCGCCAACGGGGACTACGTTGCGGAGATCCTATCAGTCGCTCGGTATCCGGAGGGACCTGACGGACCGGGCTATGATGATTGGCGAAAGACTCTGCGGCTGAGAGCGAGGGATGGCGGAGAGTTGGGGAGCTACACCGTTCCCTCGGAGAAGATGGGTCTCGGCCGGCTTGTGTTCTACGGGTCGTACCTGCTCGTGGGCTACGACGGGACGCGAGGGAGGGGGTACCGGAATCTCTACGTCCACGACATGAGGGTTCCGTGGAACCTCGGGGAAGGGGGCGACGGAGAGTGAATAGGATGGCCGGGCGATGGTGCGTGTGCGTGGTGCTTCTGCTGCCGGGGTTCACAGCCCAGGTTTCCGCGCAGGGCTCGCAGTTCTTCGCCGAGGACCCTGTGCCCTACTATGACGATGCGTATCTCTACGGGGTGTTCATGCAGCATGTGGAGACTTCGCATTCGTCGGGATACCTCCACAAGGGCATAGATGTCGCTGCAGATCCGCCGTCCGCGGTGTTCTCGGCAAACGTCGACGCCGAAGCGTCTGTACCAAGCGCGCAGGTGGTGCACGTGGGAGCCGACGAGCATCGACTCATGGTAGCGAAGTGTGGCGGCGAAGAACAGGAAGCGCTGCTGTTCGGGCACGTTGAACCCTGCGAGGATCTTCTGGGCATCCTGCCCGAGGACTTTCCCTTCCTCGATAGTTCCGAGCTCATTGCGCGTGTTCAGGGAGGAAAGAACCACGTCCACGCCGAGCTGTACAAAGGACTCCCCGTCGATTGGGTGTGGGACGGCCTCGTTCCCAGGGACTACGGCATTGATGTCGACTCAGGTGCCCTCAGGGCCTATCTTGTGAATCCTGCGACCAACGCCTTCGAGGAGGCGCCGTGGATCCCGGATGGCAAGAAGCCTACGATCACATCCTGCACTGCCTATCGTGTGAGCAACTGTCACTGGTGGCCTTGGACAGACTGCTACAGGATCGTGGTGCGGGCGTATGACACGAATGACGAGCTGGAGGCTGTTGGCTCGGACTGCAAGCCGGGTGTCTACCGGATCGAGCTCTACGCGGACGGAGCATTGGTGGATGATCTGGGATTCGAAGACTGGCACGGCGATGCCTCGGATATCTACCTCAACCCGGACCTGCCACCTACTGACAACTGCAATGAATCTAACGGGCTCTACTACTTCCTCGAGTGGGACCACTATGACCTGGAGGACCACGATTTCAGTGTGGTGGTGTATGATGCAGCAGGGAACCGCGCAGAGTATGACCACATCGGGACCGTCGTACCCCAGGTGCGGGTAGCCTCCGAGATTGACGGAGAGCGAGTCCGCGTGACTTGGCGGATTCCGAAGGACTCTTCGCTCCGCGACGTGAGTGTATTCAGGTCCGAGGATGCACACACGGCAGGGCTCCGGCTGAGTCCCCATCCCGTCCCCGGTGAGGATGAGAACGGTGTCCCGATCGAGGACTTCGTCTTCGTAGATCAGGTGCCGACGTACTGGGATACGCTGTGGTACACGCTGACAGCAGTGGTGTCCGGGGAGGAACGCGTGATCGGGCGGACATGGGTGATGAACCCTCGGGCCGGGGAGCTGCTGGTCCGCGCCTGGCCGAATCCTTTCAACCCGGTAGTCCAGATCGAGCTGTACAACCCGAAGGAGGGATGGGTGGAGGTGGGGCTCTACGACGTTCAAGGGCGTAGGGTCAAGGAGGTCCTGGCGAGGGAGCTTCCGAGAGGTCCGGCGCGGTTCAGTTGGGATGGCAGGACGGACAAGGAGGGCCGGGCCTCCCCGGGGGTGTACTTTCTCACGGTCCGAAGCCCGCATTCGCAGACGACGGAGAAGCTGGTGCTTGTTGAGTGAGGAGGTGGGCTGTGAAGAGGCTGGTCGGCGTTGTCACACTCTCAACCTGGGCCCTGGCTCTTGCTCTCTCGCCTCCCGCGGGCGCCTTCGATCCTCTGGACACAAACCACCTGATCGATTTCATCGTTCTGGCCTATGATGAGTTCGCCGTGGACGCGCAGGCCTTTCTCGACAATCCGGATCTTCGTGGATGCGTCGTCACGACCTCCGAGGTCCTGAGTGCGTTTGGCGGAGGGGCCGATACGCTCACCGTCGAGCACGTGCGGGGGTTCATCGAATACGCGTACGAGCACTGGAAGATTGCGCCGAGCTACCTCCTGCTCGTGGGAGACGCTGCCTATCAGGATCCCGCGCATGATCTCGTCCCGTCCTACATGCAGTTCAACGACTGGTGGTACGAGGTGGGTTGGCCGTGCACGACCTATTGCTGGGAGTATGCGGACGACGGATGGATTGTCCGAGGGGTCGGTGGAGACGAGAAGCCCATCATGCACGTGGGTCGCGTCCCGGTGAGAAACTCGACGCAGCTGGCGAATTACCTGGCGAAGCGGGCCGTCTACCGGAGCCAGCCGGAACCGCAGGCGTCTTCCGGGAGCGACATTCTCTTCGTTGTGGGCGACCGGGACACAAACGAGGTGGATAACGGCATGATGCGAACGATCGCAGATAACCTCATGGAGGGTTACCTTCCGTGGTACTGTACGGCGACGGCACTCTACGCCGCGGACTACGGAGCGGGCTACCCGGCCTCGGCGACCGAGGACACGCGGGAGGAATGGGACTCGGGGCATCCTCTGGTCAATGCCTTCGGGAACGACATGAGCGAGTGTGATCTGGTTCTCATGGCGTACGGGTTCTGCTGCGATCAGCCGACCTTCACGCAGAGCCTGAGTCCGTGCGACACACTGCCGATTCTCTTCGGGGGTTCCTGTCTCATCAATTTCTTCTACGGCCTTGGGCCCGGCGGATGCGGGTACCCGGCGCACTGCGTGGCGGAGGATCTTCTGCTCTCGTGCCCGGATCGGGGAGCCATCGCCAGTTTCGCCTCGGACCATGTCACCCCGGTCTTCGAGAACGCCCAGATGAATCGGGTGTTTCTGGAGGCCTTGTTCCTGGAGAACATTCGGGACCTGGGGAGGCTCTGCACGGCCGCTGAAGTGGAATACCTGCGGGAGGGCATCGGGTTGGATTGGGGGGCGTGGGAGTTCTGTCTCCTGGGGGACCCTACTCTGGAGATCCGGATGTGGCGGCAGGATCCAGATCCCCGGATCTGGAAGAGCGGGGCCGAGATCGAAGATGAGCCCATCTCGCAGGAGGTCTACAGGGAGTGTACAGCGGGTGTCACGAGCTCGAACCTGCGCGTTGTGAGCTCCGATGGGGCCGTGGGTCCGGCTTGCGGGGAGCGGATGGTGAAGGCGGCTGCGACAATTGGGAGCCCGGAGACGGGGGATCGCGTCGAGTGGATCCTGGGCGAAACCCGCGATTGGGGAGTCTGGCTTCCTCAGAAGGAGATGCTGATCTGCAGGATGAGGATCGACGCATCGCCCGGCCAGGCGGGCCATGTGTGTCTGGACGGGATCTTCGCGAACGATTCGGATCGCCTCAGCTACTTCAGCGATGTTGTGTTCGATCAGCATGGGATGGGACTGGATCCGGAAGTGAGGAGTCCTCTGCCGGAAGGGTGGAACCTCCTGTACTTCGACTTGAGTTCCCTCGACTACAGCAATTGGCTGAAAACGGTGACGTTGCGTTGCGAGGCACCTATGGGGGAGACGGGCGACCTTCTGGTGTACGTGGACGACATTCAGATTCGTCCCGTGGACCCGTACTGTGAGGAGCAGGAGCTTCTCAATGCCGATTTCGAGGAGGACCTGGACGAGGACGGTCGGCCCGACTTCTGGACGAATCTGGACGGTGAGTACGGGGATGGGGTAAGCCTGTGGGACTTCCGGCCCTACGCCGGTGAGTATTCGATGCGGATTGCGGGGGATGCCGGGGCGAAACAGATTGTGCATCTGGATCATGACGCGGAGTGGTGCCGGGTGAGTGCGATCGCGAAGGCGAACCTGGACAGTGAGATTCGCTTCGTCGTGTGGCGGATGGATACGGGCGATACGCTTCTGGACACGAAGCGACCGATCAACCGGGATTGGAAGCTCTGCGCGGGGGTGTTCACGGACCCGTGGTACCCGGGACAGGGAGTGGATTTGGTTTCGGTGGAGCTTCTTCCGGGTGCCGGCCACATTGTCTACGTGGACTCCGCCATGGTGTGTGATGCGCTGAGCGGAGGGGTGGAGGAGGATGAGGGAGTCTTTCGCTCTGTGGTAGGGCTCACGATCTCGCCGAATCCTGCGAATCCCGCTTGCCAGATTGAGTTTCGTGTTGCCGCGGCCGGGAGAATGAGTCTCTCGATCTACGATGTCTCAGGTCGGTTAGTGACCGAACTTGAGAAGGGTCCCATGCCTGCCGGTGCATACCGCCGGGTCTGGGATGGGAAGGATGCTTCCGGCGCCGCCGTGGCCTCCGGCCTCTACTTCTGCTGTTTGGAAACGGGAAAGAACACGCTCACGAGGAAGATCGTCGTCATTCGATAGCTAGCGCAGGAACTCGTCGACGACGCAAGCGAAGCGCTCGGGCTCCTCCAGAAACGGAAAATGCCCGCTGTTCTCGAAGACTTCGAGAGAAGCATCGGGAAGAAGGGCCGCGAGATTCTCGTGATATGAGAGCGGAAGCCGGCGGTCGTGTCTGCCGGCGACGATGAGCGTCGGGATTCTGAGGTGAGCCAGCCGAGGCCGGAGATCCAGCCCGTCCAGGTCGCCGATCAGGCGAATCCCCACCTGGGGAGAAAACGGCATCGCCTCCAGATCGATCTTGTCGAGGACCTCCCTGCGGTGGAAGAACTCGCGGATCGTGAGGCGCCATACGGCCGCCTGCCGGGCCACGGGGGAGTACCCCCGGTTCTCCCGGACGACTGCGATCGCCGAGAGGACGTCGGGAGTCAGCGTCGCGAGGAAATCGGACCAGGAAGCGTTGGGGTAGTGAGTGACGGCGGGGGCGATTAGGATCAACCTTCGTACGTTCCCGCCGTAATCCAGCGCGTACGCCAACGCCAGCAGTCCGCCCCAGGAATGTCCCATCAGATCCACCGGACCCGCCACGAGAGTTCTTCGGAGGTGCTCCAGATCGGCGACATTGTCGGCCAGGGTGCAGGACGTGTCCTCGGACAGGCGATCGGATCGACCACAGCCCCGCTGGTCATAGAAGATCACCGCGCGCGTCCTCGCCAGGGGCGCGGCCCCCGGGACGAGAATGTCATGACTTCCTCCGGGCCCCCCGTGAAGGGCCATGACCGGTGGCCGGTCTTCCCGGGGAGTCCCGAGGATCCGGTAGTAGAAACTCAGCCCGGTATTCCGAGTGGTACCCTCACGTTCCATGGATTCCTTCCTTTGATGCATAGCCCGCGAGAAGCCTAGGACGAACGTTGAAAAAGGTAAAGAGCGAAGGGGCCCTGCCTCTTGCGTTCGCCGCGATTTGGGGCTATGGTCGTTCGTATGGAAAAGACAACCGCGATCCGAACCCCGTCTCCGGCGGGAGAACGGCGACGAAGAGGGATCGACCGCTACTATCGCCGGATTTCGAAGCTGTACGGCCTGCACGAAGGGTGGTTTGAGAAAGCGCTTCGGGAAAAGGCCCTCGATTTCCTGTCGCCGGTCGAGGGGGAGAACATCCTGGAGATCGGGTGCGGCACGGGACTCGCGCTTCGTGACATCGCCCGCCGTGTGGGGCCGCACGGAGCCTGCCACGGGCTGGACATCTCTTTCGAGATGCTGATTCGAGCGCGAACCGTTTGCCGGGACGTTTTGGGCAGCGGTTTCTCGCTTGTCCGAAGCGATGCGGCTCGACTCCCGTACGGTGAGGGCGTGTTCGATGCCGTGTGCGTGTCGGGGGTTCTCGAGCTCTACGACGATCCCGAGCGGATCGAGATTCTGGGTGAGGTCCGGAGGGTCCTCAAGCCCGACTCGGGGCGTCTGGTTCTGGCCACGATGGCGGATGACGGCCGAGCGTCGGGGGTGCTCCGGTTCTACGAGTGGGTGCGGCGCGTTCTTCCGGGGATCGTTCCCTGCCGGTCGGTGGAGGCGGAGAGATTGGCGGCCGGGGCCGGACTCGCCGTCGGGCGCCGGGATCGAATCCGGCTGAGGGGCCTGGTGCCGATTCAGATTCTGTTTCTGAGACCCGCAGGACTCGACGGAAACGCGGCCCGCGGAAGGGCGTGACGCTCCCGGGGAGGGCCGCGGCGGGATTGGTCCGGGAACTTCTCTGGAATTTGGATCTTTACGCAGTCCTCCACGCGGAGTACGTTCACCAGAGAATCGAAGGCCCCTGGAGCGGTTCGGACCTATCGTTCAGGAGGAGAGACCGATGGAAAACGTCGAGTACCCCGAAGTCATTCGCCGGTTGCCGGAGGCGGACATCCCTTTCAAGGGTGTCCGGGGATGGATTCTCCAGGGTCTTAATCATCAGGTCGTCTTCATGGACATCGAACCGGTCGGGGAGGTCGCCGAACACACCCACGGCGAGCAGTGGGGGGTCGTGATCGACGGCGAGATGGATCTCACGATCGGGGGCGAAACGCGGCTCTGCAAGAAAGGCGACAGCTATCACATTCCCGCCGGAACTCCCCATTCCGCAACGTTTCGACGGCGCGTCAAGGCCATCGATTTCTTCACCGACAAGGACCGCTACCGGCCCAAGTGATCAACATCCGCAAGAATCCGCTCAAGAGGTTTCACCGAACCTTCCGATGATTATTATGAGACCTTTGGGACGCCCAGATGGGTTTGTTTCCTCCGGTCGCCCGGTGATCTCTTTCGGCCGTAGCGGCCGCACTCCTGGGAGGTTCAAGGCATGAGGACCGAGTGGATTCCACGAAGTCGGCTGCAGGGCCTGACCGCTGAATACTCCATCGCCGGCATGCTGACGTCGGAAGGCTGTCTTGTCCGCCCGGTGCCCGAACCCACGGAAACGGGAATCGCGCTCCACTGCGAGACCGCGCGAAGGGACGTCGGAAACCAGACCCCTCTCGTCCACTTCTGGGTTCAGGTACGGTTCGGAGACGAGGTTCGCGTCCTCGGGGACGGGGCCCAGGTGTCCTGTATCTTCCAAGCAGAAGACCTGGCCTACTGGAAACGCCAGCCCATTCCGGTTGTGGCTCTGCTCATTTCCGGGCAAGAGGACCCGGCTCGGCCGTCGAGAATGTATTTCATCCATCTCTCCAAGCGTCTCTCGCGCACCCCACTTCCGGACAACGAAGAGCGCCTCTCCGTGCGGTCCGAGATGATTCTGGATCCGAACTCGCTCGACCATCTGCGCCGGTTCTTCTCACAGGTGTTCTCGTGGTCGCGAGTTTCCCGCGGCGACACGCACGAGCCGTCCGATCCCGCGACTTGTCTCTCCGACACGTACGTGCGGGAACCGGTGATCGGAGATGGGGACCGGCACTGGTGGGAAATCTGCGAGGAAGTCAGGCACACCAATGCCATGGCGCTTCCGGAACTCGTCGACGCGATGCCCCAGTGCCGCCAGCCGGAGGCCCAGGAGTTTCTCCGGCTTCTCCGGCTGAGAGTCGCTCCCGTGGTGCGCCTCTACGCCGAGGTCGGCGATCAGCATTGGGAAACCCACTACGCTCTGGGTGTGGATGCAATGGAGAGAGGAAACACGAAGGACGCGACGGCTCACTTCGAGCGTGCCGAGAGCCATGTCACGCTGGACGACGCGTTTAAACGGGACTATCCCCACTGGCCGCAGGTGATGGAAGATATCAAGAGGCGGAAGAACGCCTGTTTGGCTACGGCCGGCGTGACGGGGTGACACTCGTCATTCGCCGCTTCCCCATGCCCGCCTGACGATCTCGTCGGACGGGCGTTTCGTCATGAGGGACACGAGCACGATGACTCCCAACCCGACAGCCGTTCCCGCAATGAACCCGTGGACCCCGAAAGGATTCTCGAGTGCCGTCCAGAGAAGGGCGGTCGAGGCCCCGGCCACCATCGAGGCAAATGCTCCGCCCCGGCTTGCGCGCTTCCAGTAGATCCCGAAGAGCAGCGGCCAGAGGTTGGTCGACGCGATCACGGCCCAGGAGAAGGCCGTGAGAACCAGGATCAGTGCGGGAGGCCGGAGCGCGATGAGAAGGGAAACGAGACCGACCCCGGCGCTGATCCAACGTGTGATCCGGAGTTCCCGCGCCGGCTCCAGAGATACGGACAGGCCCTTCTCCAGGATGTCCTTGACGAGAGAACTCGAGATGATGATGAGCACTCCGGCGAAGGTGGACATTCCGGCGGCGATGACGCCCGCCAGAAAGACGGCGCCCCAGATGGGGGAGAGCACTCCTCTGGTGAGTGTGGGAATGGCAAGGTCCGGGCTCTCGAGGGACGGGTAGAGGACTCGCGCAATCGCCCCGTTCAGATACGGAAGAAGCGCCACACAGGCGCCGATGGTTACGACCACCGTGCCGACCCTCAGCATCCGCGTATCTTTGATCGAGTAGAATCGAATGACCAGCTGCGGCATTCCCCAGGTTCCGAGGCTCACGACCAGGCAGAAGGAGATGAGTCCCGCCCAGCCCCATGTGCCGGGCGTGGAGAGAAGTCCGGGATCGATCTCCGCCAGCCGGAGATGCAGGGAGGACAGTCCGCCCACGGCCCCCAGCGAGAAGACCGTGAGGAGGACGAGCCCGAAGATCATGACCCACGCCTGGAGGAAACTTGTCCATACGACGGCCAGGTACCCCCCGATGGCCACGTAGAAAACGATGATCAGGCCCGAGAGTGCGACGCCCGCCCAGTAGGGCATGTCCATCAGCACTTCCATGGCGTTGGCCATGCCCTTGAGTACGCTCACATTGTAGATGATGAGGAAGAGAAAGATGATCGCCGCGGAGAAGACTCGGGATTCCGGGGAATCGTAGCGCTCCTTGAACAGGCCCGAGATGGTCATGACCCCGAGGCGTTCGCTGAAGAGGCGGACCCTCTTGCCGAGGACGATCCAGCAGATGAAGCAGCCGACGAGGACATTGACGGCGCCGATCCAGAGCGTGGCCATCCCGAACTTGTAGCCGAAGCCGCCGCCCCCGATGATCAGGACCGAGGAGAAGTAGGCGGCGACGAAAGAGAGGGCGGTCACCCAGGGACCGACCGAGCGCCCGCCGATGGCGTAGTCGGCGGTGTTCTTCGTTCGCCTCCCCGTTATGATCCCGATCCACGCCAGGGCGGCAAGGTAGAGGGCGAGGACGATGATGTAGGTGGCGCGTTCCATTGAGTTCCCCTGAAAGGCAAGCCACAGATTTCGAAGAAGAGAAAATCAAGAGATAGCCACAGATTGCACAGATTACACGGATGAGAAAGACCCTGTGGCCGGACGTTCTGTGCCGAGAACCCGGCCCAGGTCTCCCGGCCGGGGTGGATGCACTCCATTTCCACCCCATTCCCGATGCCCTGGATGTCCGTCACGGGTCCTGTCTCGAAGGTCTCTTCTCCGTGCTCCCTCTACCTTGTCTCGTTCCGCGCGCCGAAAAGAGCCTTCGAGCTACCCGCTCCGGACGGGACCTTTCCGCGTTGCGCAATCGCATTCCAATGCCAGCCCAATGTCCCCGTGTGCCCGTCACTAATCCTGTTTCTCTTTTCCCTGTACGAGCGCCCAGACGACGGCGGCGATCACGGTGACGCCGGTGATGACCCAGGCGAGAAACGTCGACCAGGGAGAATGGAAAGGCGCCATCACGAGTTCCTTCTTCTAGAAGTCAAACAGGAGTTCCCACCGCAGAAAGACCGCGCGATCCATCCCAAACCCGAGGGAACCCTTCGTCGATATGGGGGCCGTCTCCGGCACCTTCGTCTCGTCGGCAAGAAATAATCCCCACGATGCCGCTTCGGCATAGAAGTCCCCGGGGAGGAAAACCTCCGCGAGCATATGTCCCTTGATCCCGGGATGCAGGCGAAGCCGGAGTTGGCTCTCCAGAAGCCAGCCGCGATGATGACTTGGAAAGAAACCGAGACGAGGCTCGTGAGCAGTGAGACGGTACACGCAGGCGGAAAAGACTCCTCGGTTCCTGAACGGTGCGTCGAGCTTCAAGAACAGGGCCCCGAAATTCTGCCAGTACGCTACTCCGTCTTCGCGAATGAGAGTGTAGATATAAAGTTCACTCCACTTCGGCCATCG
>CAZSXU010000019.1:0-80328 GCA_964610505.1 uncultured bacterium
GGAGCTTGCGCTCCAGCGGATTTTAAGTCCACTGTGTCTACCGTTCCACCATCCGGGCACGTGACCGAGAGTTGAAAGTCGAGAGTGGAGAGTCGAAGGCCGCCCGAAGGACATGGCTTCTCTAATCGTACGCCCACTCCCGCCGGGAGTGTATCAGGCGGACGGGTCTGTGGCAAGAGTTACGGGCGGGCAGGCGATGAGGAGAAGGGTGAGAGGTGAACGAGGTGAGGGCATCTAGACGTCTTTGGCGGAACCCTGCGGGGTTGTCGCCTTTCTCCTCTCTCCTCTCACCTCTCTCCAGCAACACGCGCAACGGCCCCCGAAGGGGCCGAGGATATGTTGCTGGAGGCGGCATCCGGATTCGAACCGGAGAGTAGCGGTTTTGCAGACCGCCGCCTTAACCACTTGGCTATGCCGCCTCTGACGTTGCCGTCGGCAACGCCTGTAGAATCACGATGGAATCCCGAGAGCAACGCCGGCTCCGAATGGACGACCGCCGCCGTCGGGAAGAAGCGTGGAGCGGGAAACGGGACTTGAACCCGCGACATCCACCTTGGCAAGGTGGCGCTCTACCACTGAGCTATTCCCGCTCTGCAAGTTCCGAGTGAGTCTAACAAGGACCCAAAACCAAGTCAACCTCATTGTGGACGGCCCAGGTTCCCCCGCGCGCCGCCTGTCGAATTCGCCTAGGCCCGTATCGATGACTACGTAAGGAAACCGGACCCGCGCGGGCTCGCGTGCGGTGGACGTCGCACGTCCCTCTCAGGAGGCACGGATGTTGGGGCCATCGACTCTTCCTCGTGCGCGTTTGACGGCTTCCCGATAGAGATCCACATACTTGTTTGCCGATGCTCCCCACGAGAAATCGAGAGTCATCACGCGGCGCACCAGGGATGTCCAGGCGCCAGTGTTCCCGTAGCACTGCACCGCGCGCCGGACAGCCTCCACGAGAGCGGATGCCTCGTAGGCCTGGAAGACGAATCCACTGCCTGCCCCGCCTTCGGGATTATAGTCCTCGACGGTGTCGGCCAGTCCGCCCGTTGCGCGCACAATGGGCACCGTCCCGTACCTCAAGCTGTAAATCTGATTGAGGCCGCTGGGTTCAAATCGGGACGGCATCAGAAACATATCGCTCCCCGCCTCAATGAGGTGCGCCAACCCATTGTCGAATGCCAGGCTGGCCGCCACCTGCTCGGGATTCCGAGCGGCGGTGCCCGAGAGCAACTCCTGATACCGCGGCTCACCCGTACCGAGGAACACCATCTGGAGATCCATCTTGAGCAGATCCGGCAGCGCTTCTTCGATAATATCAAACCCTTTCTGTTCCACCAGACGGGACACGAGGCCGATGACCGGGACGTCTCGATCCGGATGATGCGCCAGGCGCATCGCGTTTAAAAGAGCTCGTTTGTTCTTTTCTTTTCCCTCCAGCGCCTCAGGCCCGAAGTGGTGCGGAATCAGGGGATCCACGCGCGGATCCCAGACCGAGTAGTCCGCCCCGTTGAGAATCCCGAACAGCCTGTCGCGCCGGGAACGGAGAACACCGTCGAGTCCGGCCCCATACTCCACCGTCTGGATTTCTTCGGCGTAGGTCTCACTCACCGTACTGACGACGTCGCTCTCGAGGAGACCGGCTTTGAGCATGTTCGCTTGGCCCCAGGCCTCGACACTCGAGCCCTCCTTCGCCAGCTCGGGCGGCAAATCCACGCGACTCCACTCTTCCAGCGGAAAGGTACCCTGGTAGGCCAGATTATGAACCGTGATGGCCGTCGCCGCGTGCCCTAAGATCTCGTCGTCCGCATAGCGGTGTTTCAAGTACAGAGGCACCAAGCCCACGTGGTTGTCGTTCAGATGAATCACGTCGGGTCGCCAGCGAAGCGCTCTGAGCAGCTCCAGACTTCCAAGAGAGTAAACCGCAAAACGCTTCGTGTTGTCGGCGGCCGTGGAATCCTCGTACACCCCTCCTCCGTAGAGATCCGGGTTCCCGAGAAAGTATACGGGAATGTCCGAATCCGGGAGAAGCCCGCGCGTCACGTCGAGCGGAATGGTCTCGGACGCGAGGCGAACCTCGATGGAATCGACCTCGGCCGGCCCGATCGGGAAGCCCGATGCTTCGACGGTTCCGTATCTGGGCAGCACGAGGATGATCTCATGCCCGAGGGCCGAGACGGCCTTGGGCAGGGATCCGGCTACGTCCGCGAGGCCGCCCACCTTGGCGTACGGTGCAATTTCCGCCGAAAGAAAGCAGATTCTTAGTGACTCGGGCATGGGTTCTCCCCCACATGGGCAGCGTCGCGGCCGGCCTCTCTCAGATAGCGGGCCGCTTCCTCGGGCAACGTCGGGTTGATATAGAAACCGGTGCCCCATTCGAACCCGGCCACCTTCGTCAGTTTCGGAATGATCTCGATGTGCCAGTGATAGTAGAGCAAATCGGACTCCTGGCAGGGAGCCGTGTGAATGATGAAGTTATACGGGGGCGCGTTCAGCGCGCACCGGAGGCGATAAAGCGTATCCTTCAACATGTCCGCCAGCAAGAGAACCTGCGAATCCGACATATCCTCAAAACGAGCGGTGTGCCACTTTGGAAGAACCCATGTCTCAAACGGGAAGCGTGAAGCAAACGGCGTGACGCTTGCGAACCCTTCATTCTCCGTGACCAGCCGAACCCCGTCCTCCAACTCCTGGTGGAGAATGTCACAGAAGACACAGCGTTCCTTGAGACTGTAGTGCTGTTCCGAGCCCCTCAACTCCTCGGCCACCCGCTTCGGGACGATCGGCGTTGCGATCAGCTGCGTGTGCGGGTGCTCAAGGGAGGCCCCGGCCTGTTCTCCATGATTCTTGAAGACGAGGATGTATCGAAACCGCTCGTCTTGCTTGAGATCGTTGATGCGATGGATGAAAGCCTTTGCAACGTCGGCAACGTGATCCACGGCGAGTTCGCACAGGGATGTACCGTGATCGGGCGTCTCAATCACTACCTCATGCGCGCCGATTCCGCTCATCTTGTCGAAGACCCCCTCTCCCCGCCGAACCATGGGCCCTTCGATCATCAGGGCCGGGAACTTGTTCGGAACCACCCGCACCCGCCAGCCGGGTGTGTTCGGTTCGGTGTCCACCTCACGGAACGCAAACACCTCCGGCGGTGTCTTGTCTTCATTCCCGGAGTCAAAGGGGCAGAAGCCTCCTCTGGAGGCCGCCTCGACCGGCGGGAAATCTCCCGGCCGCTTCCCCCGCTCCGTGGAAATGATGACCCAGCGCCCGATGATGGGGTCTTTTCTGAGCTCCGGCATTCTTCACATCCCCGCTTTCTTCAGGGTTTTCGATCGTTCCCCGCATGCAAACACACTGGTTCTTCACAGCACGGCCGGACATTGTAGAGGGCCGATTGAGCGCCGTCAAACAGAAAGAAACCGCCCCTGGTGTATGGACGAACGATCGGGCCTCTCGACGCGGGCGTGTCGTCATCGCTTCAAGGCATCGAGATATACGCGCTCGGTCAGACGGGCGATTCGATCCCAGTTGTGATGGTGCGCGATATGAGCGCAGGCCTGCCCGCCCATTTCTGTCACCCGCCCCGGGTTCTCCAGCAGCATTGCCAACTTGTCGCGCAGGTCTCCTGAATCGCGGCTTCGGAAAGAGACTCCACACCCCGATTGCGCTTCCAGGTTCTCGGGAATGTCGCTCGTCAAGACACATCGGCCGTGAGCCATCGCCTCGAGCAGAGAAATCGGGAGACCCTCAACCTCGGAGGGATGAACGTACACGTAGCAGTTTCCGTACAACTCCCTCAGAAGGGGTCCGTAGACCCAACCCGTGAACACGGTACGCCGATCCACCATCCTCTTGAGTGCATCGGCGTACTCCTCGGTATGGTGCGGACCGCCAACGATGACCAATCTCATTTCGGTGTCCAGCTGGTTGAATGCTTCAATCAGGTACTGGACCCCCCGGTCCGGAATCAGAGTCCCCACGGTGAGGATGTACCGCTCTCTCTCGATTCCGAGTTTCAGCATTTCGCGCGGCTCTCGCCATTCACCGAGGTTTGCCCCATTCGGCATATACACGGGGCTCGAGTCGGCGTGCCGAGACTGAATCTCTCTGACCAGCTGCCTCGACACCGCAATGGTTCGATCGGGCCACATGACGGCGCTCTGCTCTCCGAACTTGAGACAGCGCTTGGCGAATCCTCCCCATTTCTGCTGCCGCCAATCCATGGCGTGGATGGTGGCCACGACCCGGCGCCCCGTGATCTTGGGGATCCAGCTGAGGCTGCTCGGCCCGATCCCGTGGTAATGTACGATGTCGTACCCGCCCAACGAGGACGCGACACTCGCCAGCAGGGTATGTGTGATCGTGTCGAAGTGTTTCGTCTGCAGCGAAGGCAATTTGCGCAGTCGCACGCCCTTGAACGAACCGTTCAAGGACGTGTAGTACGGCCGGCAGAATACCGTGACTTCGTGTCCCATATTCACCAGACGGGTGCTCAGCTCCTCGACGTGGCGTTCAATCCCGCCGAAGGAAGCCGGAATCCCTTTCTGGCCAAGCATGGCGACCTTCATGCAGATCTTCTCCCAATCGACAGCGAGGCTCCAGCCGTCCTCATACAGGCCCTGAATCCGCCTCTGGAGCGTCCCGGTAGACCCTTTCGAGCCCGGCGAGGTGGCGTTCCCGATCCGTCAAGGCTTCGATGTATGTGCGAGCCTCCCGGCCCAATTCACGCGCAAGCCCCGGATCATCCACCAACCGCCGCAGGTTCTCCGCCAGCCCTTCGACGTCGCCCGGATCAAACAACAGGCCGGTTTGTTCATGGATCACGAACTCGGGAATGCCCCCGATCCTGCTCCCCACCACCGGGCGTCCCAGAGCAAACGACTCGAAGATGGTCAGGGGGGAATTCTCGTACCATTCCGATGGGACGACCACGCATCTAGCGCTCCCCACGACGCTCTTCAACTCGGGCCCGTCCAGGTATCCGGTAAAGTTCACCCTTCCGGGAGCGGAGCGCTCAGCCTCTTGCCGCAGTGTCTCCTCCATCGGACCTTCGCCCACGATCACCAGCGATGCACCCGGTACCTCCGCCATCGCCCTAAGAAGCGTCAGCAATCCCTTCTCATCGGAGAGCCGCCCTACGTAGACAACGGCATCACCGTTCTCCGCACTATCCGCAAACTCTGAGAGGTCGAGATAGAGGGGCAAATACATGACCTTTCGCTCTGGGATACCGAACTCCACGACCTTCTGCTTCATGAATCGTGACGGAGCGACGAACGCGTCGATCCGCCGATAGCTGGTCAAGATCCAGTGGTGAAGCGTCATTTCCACTGCGTTCAGAAAGCTGGCTCGCCAGGACCCCTGGTTGCATCGATGGCGAATCGCCTCAAAATAGCGCCCGCCTCGGCAGCGCTCACAAACCTGCCCGTCTACGTACAGTCGGTAGGTTGGGCAGACCAGCTTATAGTCATGAAGGGTTTGAACCACCCTCATCCCCGCCATTCTCAGCGGCCCCAGGATCGAGGGTGACAGCTGGTGAGCAATGTTGTGGAGGTGAGCCACGTCCGGTCTCGTGTCCCGAACCAGATCTTCGATTCGCCGCCGGGCCTCGAGCGAATAGAGCACCCGCCCGCTGGCCCGGAGTCTCCCTGTCCAGCTGTCTTGACTTCGGAAATCGATCTCCGAAACGAAGTACGGTTCGTAGTCGGAGGGCTCGTTCCTCTCCCCTTTCATCGCAAAGGGAATCACCTCATGGCCCCGGCTCTCCAGAAGATGAGCCAGCTGAAAAAAGTACCTCTCCGCGCCTCCTCGCAAGTAGTAGTACTTGTTGACATTGAGGACCCTCATGCTCGAAGCACCTGCCGTCCGAGATGAGCATCGAGCTTGCTCTTCACGATCCAGCCGACCGCGCTCGGCAGATTCCTGCGGATCGCGGTCCGCGCCGTGCACACCATCCAACAGGCCGCCTCGCACTTGCCCGTCTCCTGGCGCGCCTTGTCCGCCTGCGCCGAGTTCCACACCTCTTCGAAAGAGGCGCTCCGGATGTTTCCCATCACCACATCCAGAATGTTGCACGGATACACGTTGCCGAACGGATCCAGGAAAAACGACTGTCGCCCGGCTCCACACCCCAGCAGACGCCCGCGGTCGGTCGCCTGCCAGTAAATCCCTCGATCGAAATAGGCACGGAACCACCGTTTGGGACTGAACGTCCGGAGCTCGGCTCTGATCAGAGCATCCAGTTCTTCTCGGAGAACGTCCGGAGCAACCGCCTCATTCTCCTGGGTCATGAAGTAGTGATCCGAATTCTGGGCGAGAGAGCAGGTGAATTCGACTCCCAAGGAACGGCTCAAGTCGTAGGTCGCCTTGACCTGGGACAGATTCCCCTGCCCGATCGTCATGCCGACCCGAATGTTTCCCAGACCCACGAGCTTGAGGCGTTCCAGGCTCTCCGTGGCCCTCTCAAAAGCTCCGGGAACACCTCGGATCTCATCGTGAATGGCTCCGACGCCGTCAATCGAGACTCCCACTCCGAGACGAGAATGCAGAGGACGAAGCTCTCGGATCACGGACTCGATGCGGTCCGGCTCCAGACCGTTGGTCGAAATGATGAGCTTTGCCTCGGGACACCGCCGGGCCATGCGCCGCACGACATCGACCAGGTCGTCGCGCAGAAACGGCTCACCGCCCGACACGTTGATGTCCTTGAGAGTCGGCGGAAGGCGATCGTATTCCTCCGGGCGCATCTCTTCCTCGGTCGTGCGGAACTGCCAGATCCCGCACATGCTGCACCGGGAGTTGCACCGGTAGGTCACCGCAACCACCGAGTCTTCAACACCAACGGTCCTTCGCCTCTCTTGCTCCACGACCTCCACCTCGACTGGCAACCGCTCCGAAGAGCATTGCGCTGAACCGCGTGCCCCTATGCGACGGCGGCAACCTCACTTGCATAGAAATCCAGCAACCGTCGTTGGGCCGCTTGCGAACCGTAGCGTTCCTGGGCAAACCGGCGCGCCCGCTCACTCATGTCCTTCCTTCGCCCAGGCTCCTGCAGCAGTTCCAGAGTACAGCGAGCGAAGTTTTCGGGATCGTCCGCGATCATGACTTCTCGCCCATGAGTGACGCCGATCCCCTCCGCTCCGATCGACGTCGTCACGATGGGGAGGCCTGCAAACATCCCCTCGATGACCTTGATCTTGATTCCCGTTCCCCCCCGCAGGGGCACCATCATCGCAGCGGCTCCCTGGACATAGCTCGCCACGTCCGAGACGAAACCCACGACATTGACACCCTGGCGGTTCCTCAGGTGTCGGACTTTCTCCTCTCCCCTCCCAATGATCTCGAATGTCACGTCCGGCAGCTCACGGTGAATCCGGGGAAGCACCTCGTCGCAGAAGTACGTCACCGCGTCCGTGGCCAGAGGGCGCGCCAAATGCCCCAGGAAGACGATTCGCTCCGGACCCTCATCCGCGTGAGGAACCTCAGCGAACGGAAGGTAAACCGTGGGCAAGGAGAAGATCCGAACGGACTCATCCAGCGTTTCTCTGAACACGTCTCTGTCGGCGTCCGTCAGTGTCAGGACGGCGTCGAAGTTGCGACATGCACGGATCTCGGCCCGCTTCAGTGCGGCAATCTTGATGCGGGACCAGAGCGCATTCAGCCCGGGGCGCCCGTGTATCTGCAGACGGAGGTCGGCGAGGTACGCTACGTCGTGCTTCAGTAGAAACCGCCGCCCGGCGCGCGCATCGCGCGCATAGGCCGCCGAATACCAGTACTCGACCTGAATCAGGTCGAACGATTCCTCATCCAGGAGCCGGCGCACGCGCCTCTGCAGCACCCGCGGGGTGTTGTACAACACGATCATCGGCGTCCCCGTGAACAGCGAGAGGGTCAAGTAGAGAAGTTTGTAGAACACGCGATGCAGCCACGACCGGGCATTCGGGCGGCGCTCGGAGATCACCCGCGAGCAGTACTTCTCGATCTCCCTGACGGCATCCTCGTCTTTCGGAGAGCCCGTCAGCGTTACGTACGTGATGTCATGCTCAAGCGCGAGCGTCCTCATGAGATGGTAGCTGACCCAATCGGTGCCGCTCTCGAGCGGAAACGGGGGGTCCATCTTGAGCATCAGGATTCTCAATGAAACTCCACGTCGATCTGTCAAGGTTTCGTAGAACTCTACCGCCCGGAACCCCACGTCAATCCACCAGGGATTCGTAGAGATCTACGGTCCGACGGATCATGGTGTTGCGATCAAACTCCGAGACTACTCGTTCACGGCCTCTTTTCCCGAGCGCTCGCGCCTTGTCGGGAAACTCCAGCAACTCCACGATGGCCTCGGCGGCGGCCTCGCTCGCTCCGGGTTCCACGAGTCTTCCCGTCTCTCCGTCGCGAATGATTTCGGAAAGCCCGTGCACATTCGTCGCCACGACGGGTCGCTCCATGGCCAGCGCTTCCAGAAGCGCGAAAGGCATTCCCTCCTGCCTCGACGTGAACACCACCACGTCGATCGCTTGAAGGATGGCCGGAACATCGTCCCGGTACCCTAGGAAGCGCACTGCGGATGCAAGCCCCCGCTCGCCCGCGGCCCGCTGGAGATCGTCCTTCAGGCCGCCCTCCCCGATGATGAGGAAGCGAGCAGCGGGAACCGCCCGGCTCACCCGTTCGGCCGCCTCCAGGAACATAGCGTGTCCCTTCTGTGGATCCAGCCGCCCGATGATGGCCACGGCCTTCTCCTCGCCGGTAAGACCCAGCGCTTCTCTGGCTCCCTCGCGATCCCCGTTTGGGTTGTAGACGGACAGATCGACGCCGTTGTACACGCGATGCACCCCGGGGCCCCGAATGCCATGGATCCTCTCCAGACACGTGACGTTGGTGTCCGACACCGTAATGACCAGATCGACAGAGGACCGGCTCAGACGTTTGGCCATCTGACAACGCCACGGTCCCTTGAACATGGGAAGGTGTTCCGTTGTCACGACACGCACCCCGGCCATTTTCGCCAGGACGGCGATCGACCCCATTCGTCCGTCATAGGGCCCCGGCAGATTCAAGTGAAACACGTCCGCACCTGAGTCCCGCAGATACCTGTACACCGACATCCAGTGGGCGGGGTTCGGGAAGCACGGCTCGGGGGGTTCAAAGACCTGAACTCCGCTCTCCAGGAGCGGCCGCCGCAGCGGGTCCAGAGTGTCCAGTGGACGGAGAATCACCCGAACATCGAACCGCTCGCGCGGCAGGCCCGTTGCGAGCACATTCAGATAGTACTCCGCGCCGCCGTAGCATGGGGCATCCGAGTAATAGATGATTCTGATCCGACTCACTCTCTCCGACTCTCTTTCCCGCCAGGGACGCCCGCCCGCGCATCCGTACCCCGTGCGCCCGGGTTCCCTCACCTATTTGTAGGGCTTATCCGTGATCCCTTTCGTGCACTCCAACTCCGAAGCCGGACGAATCGCCCGAGCAGGGCTGCCGAACGCCACCATTCCATCGGGAATGTCGCGCGTGACCACCGACCCCGAGCCGATCACGGCCCGCTCGCCGATTGTCACAAACGGTAAAACGGTAACATTCACTCCCAGCTGCGCCCCGCGTTTGATCGTCGGTCCCCTCATGCATTCCCTGGAGTGCGGGCACCCCGGGTGTAGATCGTTCGCGATCGTTACGCCCGGCGCCATGAACACCTCGTCTTCCAGAATCGTAAATTGCGCCACGTAAATGTTGCAATGGATCTTCACTCCACGGCCGATCACGCACCCGTAGTCGATGACCGTGTTGTTCCATATGCTCACGTGGTCGCCGATCCTGTTTTCCTCACGGATGACCACATTGTGCCCCGTCTCAAAGTCGTCGCCGATGATGGTTCCGCCGTAGATGATGGTTCCGGCCCGAATCTGCGCGTTGGACCCGATTTCCAGATCGGTATTGGCGATGCTCCGCCCCGGGACGTATCCCAGGATCACACCATCATCCGCACGGAGGTTGGGCCCGATCCTCTTTGCAACGACTCCGATTGAGTCCGTCATTCTGCTCTCCTTCCCGGCCCGCTCAATCCGCCTGCGCTACAGCCGCACCGGGCCGCCGCCCTGCCTCAGTGAAACGTTAGCCGCTTCGATGGCCCGAACCACGGCAAGGGCCTCCGCGGCGCCGCTCCTGGGCGCGATTCCGTTCCGTACGCATTCCACGAAATGCCCACACTCCACCTTGAGCGGCTCGCTGTCGTCCAGCCGCGGAACAAAAATGTCCCCGAAGCGGTAGGATAGATGGAATTCGCCGAAACTGTCGTAGTGCGGCTGAACGCTGACGCCCTTGTCGTAGACCCGAATCTTCTCGAGCGTCACCACATCATCGTAGACCAGCATCTTCTTGCTGCCCACCACGGTCGTCCGGCGGATCTTGCACGGGTCCAGCCAGCTCACGTGTACGTGCGCGAGGACTCCGTTGGGGTAGTCCAGCGTCATGAACGCCACGTCCTCGACGGTCTTCTGGATGTAGGCCGCCCCGCGAGTCGCCACCGACAGCGGCTGACTGTCCAGAATGTAGTTCATGATCGACACGTCGTGGGGCGCCAGGTCCCAGAGGACGTTGATGTCTTCTTGAAACAATCCAAGGTTGACGCGCGCCGTTCCGATGTAGAAAATCTCGCCCAACTCATCCGCACGAATGAGCTCCTTGATCTTGTTCACGGCAGCCGTGTAGACAAACGTATGACCCGCCATCAGCGTTCGGTTGGTCTTGTCTGCCAGTTCAACCAGCTCCTCCGCTTCGCGAACGCTGCGCGTGAGCGGCTTCTCCACGAGTACGTGTTTCCCGGCCTCCAGACATCGCTTGGCCAGCGGATAGTGACTTCCGACCGGCGTCGCGATGCAGACGGCATCCAGATCGCCATCGTCCAGCAGATCCTCGAATCTCGTCGTCGTTTTCACGAACGGATAAAGCGATTGCACGTGCTTCAACCGTTCTTCTCTCAAATCGCAGATGATGGGCACCATCGAACCGGGGATCTGAGAGAAGTTCCTCACCAGATTGGGCCCCCAGTAGCCGCAGCCCACGACCCCGACTCTGAGCACATCCGCTTCCTTCTTCACTTCACTCACCTAATACGCCCCCTTCCCAAGCAAAACGACAGGTATCGTTCTGATCAGAATCTCCAGGTCCGTCAACAGCGACCAATGATCAATGTAGTATAAGTCCAGCAGGACCATCTCATCGAAAGGCACGCTCGATCGCCCGCTGACCTGCCACAGCCCGGTGAGTCCCGGCTTCGCCTCAAGCCGCTTCTTGTGCCACTCCCGGTAGTACTGAAGCTCGTAGACAATAGGCGGACGCGGGCCGACGAGGCTCATCTCCCCCTTCACCACATTGATCAGCTGGGGGAGCTCGTCCAACGACGTTCTTCTCAGGACACGACCGAAAGCCGTCACTCTCGGATCATCGGTCAACTTGAACACCGGACGGTCTCCGTACTTGTCCCGAATGTTCATTTCCTTTCCGCCGATAAAGTTCGTCGCGTATTGTCGGTGCACGCTGTCATCCGAGTCATGTCGCATGGTTCGGAATTTGTACAGTTCGAATCCGTTTCCCTGCTTGCCCGCCCGGATTTGCCTGAACAGGACGGGCCCCGGTGAAAGCACCTTGATCAGCAACGCGATCAGTCCGAACAGCGGCGCAAAGATGACGAGCAAGAAAGCCGATGCAACGACGTCCATCCACCGCTTGACCACCAGTCCAAACCCGCGAAACGAGCTCTCGCGAAGCGCGATGGTAGGGATGCCGTCGACCATCTCGACGGTCGTGTCCGACGCCAACGCGTGAAATGCATCCCCCACCAGTTTTACCGGAATGCCCGCCCTCATGCAGCGGGACATCATTTCCAGCGTTGCGTTCTGATCGAGCGACGGAATGGCGACGGAGATCTGGTCGACATCGTACATCTCCACCATCGACTTCACGCTGTCGATCGACCCCAGGACGGGAACTCCCGCAACCGTACTGCCCGCCTTCTTCGGATCATCGTCAAGAAACCCGACAATCCTGACTCCGAAATTCCGCCGATCGCTCAGCTGCTCGGCAAACGTCCTACCGGCCTCTCCGGCGCCGACGACCAGCAACCGTGTCTGGGCGGGAGCCGTTCGGAGGAAGTTGAGGTAAATGCGCCGGACTACGAGGACCCGAAGCGCCCCCACCAGAACCAAGGCGTTTATCCATGCAAAACCAAGAACCAGGCGCCGCTCGATGAAATACTCCGTCTTTGTGAGAAACGCGGCAAAAAGCAGCAACAACACACCGAGGCTGACGGATTTAACAATCGCCGCCAGCTGGTTGATGATCGTTCGAAGCTTGGCCTCGTGGTAGAGCCGATTCGTTCGGAAGAGCGCCAACCAGATCAGGGATATGATCGCGGCGGCCAACAGGTGATAGGCCGCCAGCGGTACGGGAGGACCGTACCACCCGGAACCAAGTCGCATCCAGTAGGCCAGGACCAGCGAGGCGAAGACGGCAAGGAAGTCGCCGGCCACGAGAACCTCAAGAAACGGAAATGGTTTCCGTTCGCGCTGGATCTGTCTTGGGTTGGCTTTCAGCGTCACCATTCGACCCTCGCCTCCCTGACTCAGTCCAACGACCCCAGAAGGGCGTCACACACGGCATCCACCTGGGCGTCCGTCAGCTCTGCGAACATAGGCAGAGACATCACCTCCCGCCCGCACGCCTCGCTGACGGGATGACTCCCTGTGGGGACACCCAGGTACGTATACGCCGGGTGTTCATGAATCGCTCGATCATAGTGGATGCCCGCGCCGATTCCCTTTTCCTTCAGGGAAGCCATCACCTTCGACCGATTCTTCACCCTCACCACGAAGAGGTGATAGATGTGTTCCACATCTCCAACGGTTTCGGGCACCACGAGAGAAGCCCCCGCAAGACGGTGACGATAATGGTCCGCGTGCGCCCTGCGCGCAGCGTTCCAGCTGTCCAGATACCCGAGCTTGACCTCCAGAATGGCCGCTTGCATGGTGTCGAGCCGTTCATTGAATCCTTCAAGCTCATGCTCGGATTTCTCGTTGCGCCCGTGGTTGTATAACAGTGTGAGCGTTCGAAGAACACCTGCGTCATTCGTCGTCACGAGACCGCCATCCCCGTATGCGCCCAAGTTCTTCCCGGGGTAGAAGCTGAAACAACCCGCATCACCGAAAGCCCCCACGCGCTGACCCTTGTATCGGGCGCCATGGCTCTGGGCGCAGTCCTCGACCACCTTGATCCCATGTTTCTTCGCCAGCGCACAGATAGGGTCCATGTCCGCAGGATGACCGTACAGATGGACCGGAATGATTCCCCACGTGTTCTCCGTGATTCGATCCTCGATCTGCGACACGTCGATCGTGTACGTCTTCGGGTCTGCATCAACGAGAACCACCTTCCCGCGGGCATGGGTCACGGCTTCGGATGTGGCCAGGAAGGTGTTGGCCGGAAGAATCACTTCCTGACCGGGTTTGAGACCGAGGGCGATCAGTGCCAGATGGATCGCCGCCGTCCCCGAGTTCATTCCCAGGGCATACCGGGCACCGCAGTAGTCGGCAAATGCGCGCTCGAACCTTTCCACGCGCTCTCCACCGACGAACCGGGTGCTCTCCAGGATCTCCGCGATGGCTTGATCGACCTCCGGTTTGATCTGCTCATACTGCAGTTTCAGATTCAGGAAAGGGACTTCCACCTTGCCCTCCTATACGTTTGCGTCATCTCTCACTCATGCGACCCGGAAATCGGGCCTCTGTCGTTGACACTTGAGGCGGCGGTTCGGAATCCTCTTTCAGCACCATGCGGCTCAGCACAAGCAGGATTCCGAACGTTGTCCAGATGATGTGATGATAAAGACGGACAACCATATAATCGTCTACGAGTTCGTGCAGTGCAAATACCACAAACATCGTATGGAACACAACTAAAAATCCCCTGACCGACGTGTCTCTGATTCCTGGCCGCCGAATGGCGCGAAGGCTGTAGAAGTACAGTTTAGCCAAAAACCAAACGAACCCCGCGAGCCCCACCAGTCCGATTGTGTAGAGGTAGTACAGATACTGGCAGTGGGGATTGTTCGTTCGCGCCCCGCCAATGCCGAGATCCAGGGCTACGGCGGGCCCGTGCCCGAAAAACGGGTATTCCAGCGAGCGACTGAAAAAGAACTGATTCGTCTCCATCCTGGAGATCGAACTTCCCCTCTCCATGCTGAAGCCCTGCAACCGTTCAAACAAGTAGCCGGTTCCGAGGTACGTCAGCAACGCGCCCGCCGACACGACCAGCAGCACACCGATGATCGCGATCGTAACGACCCAGTGTTTCAGCTTCACCTCGCCCTTACCCACCACGGCCATGTACGCAAAACCGATGGCCAACGCAAAGAGCGCGCCCCTCATGGCGGCCGAGACAAACGTCGCCAGCACCGCAAACAGGATCCCCATATAGACGAGTTTGCTGTACGCCGACCGTGACCGCATCAGCAGATGACTCACCAGAATCGTGCTGAGCGCCATATACTGGCCGAATACGCTGTAGTTGCCGAAGGTGCCGGCCGCTCGCACGTACTTGTCGTATCGGAGTTCCTCCGGCACATAGATGAATTGCGGGATCAACGTTCTTCCCGGAAAGAACATCTGCAGGCTCGCGACAAGGGCCGCGCCCGCGATCGATATCACGAAACACGCGATCAGGAGTTTGATCTGCTTTTTGCTTCGGCATCCCGAGACGACGAGGTAGAAAAGCGCAATTGCCGTGAAGAACGAGCGGAGCTGAAGCTCGAGGACTTGCTGGCTCCCTCGATACCGTAAGATCGAAATCAGCATTGCGCCGACCATGATCAGCACCGGAAGGTCGACGGGCGTGCGCCGAAGGATCGGCTCCTTGCGAATCATCTGCTTCACCGCATAGACCATCACAAGTACGACGATCAACGCCTCGTTGCTCGTTGCGAAAGACATGCCCGCGGGGAATGGAAGCAGGACAATCAGCACCCCGAGCGGGAACGAAATATCGAGGCCGAGAGCCACGAGTAGAAAAATCGCCCCTCCGACCGCCTCAATGAGACGCTTGCTCGGCGATTCGACCACGATGCCCATGACGATCCCCATGGCCGCGGCGATCGCGAACAGAAGCACCGCACGGAAGGTCTCGGTGTTCAAGTCGTCCGATCGAGGCAGTATTTTTCCTATGCTCGGCATGTCCTTCCCTTACCGCGGAGGGTTCGGCGTGTCGGAGTCCCCAAACACAAACTCGGCGACACTCCCCTCCTCAATCCCGGCCTGCGAGAACACCGCCCCGGGCTTGCCCTTGCCGGCGCCTTCGATCTCGACTTCATCCAGCAGAAGGGCGCCCTCGCCGGCCGCAATCGCCCATTGATCTGAATGCCGAAAACGGAACAGTTCGCCCGGCCTGGCACCCGCCGGAGCCACGGAAACGGGCAGGCCCCACCAGACGATCGCCTTTTGACCCTGGACGTGCGTGAACGCCCCCGGGAACGGGTATACCAGTGCTCGGACCATGTTGTAGATGTCCTCGGCCCGTTGGCTCCAATCGATGATGCCGTCCTCCGGCTTCCGTCTGTAGAAATACGATCCCTCTTCGGTTCGGTTGGGCGACGTCGGCACGTCTCCCCGTTCGAAGTAGCCGATCACGTCTTTGAACAGATCGAATCCGGTCTCGGTGACCTTGTCGAAGAGAGTCACCGCTGTATCGTCGAGCGCAATGGGAATCGGACGCTGCGCGATGATTTCTCCGTGATCCACTTTCTCGTCGATGTAGTGAATCGTCACGCCCGTCTGCGTTTCCCCTTTGATCAAGACCCAGTTGATCGGAGATGCCCCGCGGAATTTCGGCAGGAGCGCCCCATGAAGATTGATGATGCCCAACGGCGGGATCGAGATGATTCGCTTCCTCAGGATTTGCCGGTACGAAATGACCGCAATCAGATCGGGCTTCATGGCTTCCACACGGCCGACGACGTCCGGAGCATTGACCTTTTGGGGAGTCAGAACCGGAATCCCCTGTTGCCGGGCCAACTCCGTCAGCGACGCGTAGTAGGTCCGCTCGTTCGGATCCTCGGGAATGCCAACGACCCCCACGACCTCATGCGGCCCCTCGATCAAGTACTCCAGGCATCTGACTGCGATGTTGTGATTGCCCATCATCAGGATTCTCATGGTCATCGCCCCCACGTCGCTGAATTAGGTAACCGGCGCGAGCCGGTCTCCTCTCATTTCCGATGGCGGTCCACGACCTTGCAGACCGCGCGTATCACCGAGTCGACGTCCGATTCTCCCATTCTGGGAAACAACGGAAGACTGATCTCCCGACTGTAGATGTCCTCAGCCACGGGGAAATCACCCTCTTCATATCCGAACGTCTCTCGGTAGTACGGTTGCAGATGAACAGGTATGAAATTAACCGTCGTTCCGATATTCTCTCTCCTGAGCGCTTCGATGAACCCGGCACGGTCGATCGTGAGCCTTTCCAGAGCGATGAGGATCGGGTACAGGTGGCGGGCGTGTTTCAATCCCGGCCGCACCTTCTGAGTTTCGATCTCTCCGAGGTCCTTGAAACCCTGATCATAGCGGCGAGCCAGCACCTCCCGCCGCTCGATGAACCCGTCCAGCTTGGCCAGCTGATGCAGCCCCAGCGAGGCCTGCAGATCACTCATGTTATACTTGAAGCCGGGCGACACGACCTCGTAGAACCAGGACCCCTGCCGGCTGTACCGCTTCCAGGCATCTTTGCTGATGCCGTGAAGGCTCAGGATCCTCGCCCTCTCCGCGAGCTCGTCGTCGCTCGTTGCCAGCAAACCGCCCTCCCCGGTCGTCATGTTCTTGATCGCATAGAAAGAGAAACAACCCGTATCGCCCATCGTTCCCGCCGGCCGGCCGCGGTAGGAGGCCCCGATCGCGTGAGCGGCGTCCTCGAACACCTTGAGACCGTGTTCCTGAGCGATGTCCAGAATCGCCTCCATTTCACAGGGTTGGCCTCCGTAGTGCACGGGGATGATCGCCTTCGTCCTCGGCGTTACGGCCGCCCCCAGGAGATCCGGGTTCATGTTGAACGAGTCCCTCTCGACATCCACGAATACCACTCTCGCTCGCTCGTGAAGGACCACGTTCGCCGTGGCGCAGAAGGTCAGCGGCGACGTAATCACTTCATCGCCCGGCCCGATGCCACTCCCCACGACGGACAGGTGCAGTGCGGCCGTGCACGAGCTCAGCGCGATCGCATGCGGAACCCCGAGATAGGATCGGGCCTGTTCCTCAAACAACCTCGTCTTGGGCCCCGTTGAAATCCAGTCCGATGCCAGCGTGTCCAGCATCTCCCGGATTTCTTCCTCCCCCACCCATGCCCTGGCAAAGGGGAGGAATTCTTCCCGTACGGGCGGCTCCGCCCCCGACCTCGCCCGTTCCGTACCCTCTTTCACCTTGTCCTCCCGACTTCGGCCCCAATCCCTCATGATCGGCGAGGGGAATCCGCCCGGATCCTGGGATTCCTCGCTCTCCAATCCAATCAGTCCTCCGAGTACTTGACGTTGTAGTAGCGATCCTCCGTATGATCCTTGACGCGACCCTCCGCCATCATCCGCTGGACCTCCCGGATCCCATCCTCAACCCGGAAACGGACCTTGTATCCCAGGACGTGCGCCACTTTGTCAAACGACACATGGTAGGATCGTGGATCAGGCTGTTCCTTGCGATGCAGGATTCCCGTGCCCGGAACGACCTGTGCCACGATCTCGCCGAGATCCGAGATCCTGTAGTTCTGTTCGTTGCACCCGATGTTGAAGATCTCGCGGTTGATCTTCTCCGCAGGCGCCTCCATCAGGCACAGCAAGCCGGCCGCTGCGTCCTGCACGTGAACGTTTGGGCGCCACTGGGATCCCCCGAAGATTTCAATCCGTTTCTCCGCCACCGCTTTCGCGGTGAGGATGTTCACCACCAGGTCGAATCGCATTCGGGGGGAGCCGCCGTAAACGGTCGCGAAGCGCACAATCCCCGACGTCACATCCGTTCCCTCGAAACCTCTGAGAATCACCTGTTCCGACTTCAGGTTGGTTTCCGCATACAGAGAAACCGGACTCACCACCGATCCCTCGTTCAACACGTAGTTCTCCGCCGCCCCATAGACGCTACACGTCGAAGCGAAGATGAATCGCCGCACGGCCTTATACTTGCTGATCTCCACCATCACTTTGGTGGCTTCGTAGTTGATCGCAAGCGTCGCATCCCGGTTGTGCGAACAGGCCGGGTCGCCCACAAGGCCGGCAAGATGGATCACGATCTCCGCCTTGTCCAGCGCCCGGACGACTTCTTCCAGATGGAGAATGTCGCCCCGCTGAATCTCCACGTCCGGCCGGTCCGCAATCTCGTCGAGGCCCGACGTACCGAACATGAGCTTGTCGAGGACGCGAACGCGGTATCCCTTGGCAAGGAGCATGCGCGTCACATGAGAACCCACGTAGCCGGCGCCTCCGGTCACGAGGACCAGGGGGCGCGTAGACCGTGCGTACATACAGTTGCCCTCCACTCTCCGCCGTTATACAAGCCGCAAGATCACGTGTCTAAACGGGAGATTCGAGTGCTCCAAGAGGACCCGCTCCTCCTCGCGGAAGACTCGGAATATCCGGAGCCCCGCGTAAAACCCGACCGCCGCCGCGCAGGCCAGGGCCACGAGCCCCCCCGGCGACGAGAGCCGGTCCCTCAGCGGGATGCAGAGCGCCATCGGCGCCGAGGCCAGATACATTCTCATAATGAAACCCCATGGAATCTTGATGCCCTTGACGAAGTGCTGTGCCAGAACATACCGCGCAAACGGAGAGGCCACCGTGATCAGAGCCACCGGAAGCACGGCTCCCCAGAGTCCGTATCTGGGGATCAAGAGAATGTCCAGACCCACGATCACAACCGTTGACACAAGATAGAAGATCATGTTCACCCAGGTCTTCTCGACGGCGTAGATGGCCATACTCAACGGAGTCCCGAAAAAGGACGACATGAACACAAGGAAGAAGACCTGGCAGAGAGGGCCCGAAGCCGCCATCTCCGGCCCGTACATCACCTCTATGAATCGGTCCGCGTACAACGCGCCAAAGAGTGAAATAGGCGCCACGAGGACGAACAACAACTTATAGTACGACACGATGCCGCGCCGCATGCTCGCAAGGTCCTTCGTGATCGCCTCGGAGAACCCCGCCATCACGAGCGGATAAATGGCGCCCGGGACGAACTCCAACATCCTCTGGGGCAGTCGGTAGGCCACATCGAAAAGGCCGGCTTCAACGGGCGTCCAGTAGTAGGACAAAAACACCGTCTCACTCTGTCTCCAGGTAATGAGGACCATCACGTTGACGGCGAGAAAAGGCATTGCGTACTTCAGCAAGCGCCCCCTTCGAATCGATTCCGAATTCTCGCCGCGGGCGGCCCTCGTATGCTGAAGGACCTTCCGCACCAGGAGACACGCGGCGCAAATGTGGCCCGCCGCCGTCGCAAGAAGCACGCCCACGATTCCCCAACCCCAGGCAACGAACAGCACGAGCGTACCGAGCGTGACCACGGACGCAAGGGTCGAAGACACGGCGACCGTCCGGGTCTCATAGAGAGCGATGGCCGATTGATTGATCGTCTCGAAGTACACCTCAAAGACCGCCACACCCAAAACCACGGCCAGTAGGCCGGCCAGCTCGGGCCGCCGGAACACGCCGGCAAGGTCGTCTCGCAAAATCCAACCGAGCAGAAGAACCACGACCGCCAGGACGCTTTGAAAACGTATGACCGTCCACAGAAGACTTCGCATCCCCGCCCCGTGGCCCTTGACCCGAAGCTCGGGCAGGTAGCGGAGCATGGCTTCCGTCAGACCCCCTCGCCCAATCGCAGCCGCAAAGGTAAGAATGGAGACCAGAAGAGCGTAGACGCCGTAGTCGAATTGGCCGAGGGCGCGAACAATGATGATCGAGGACGCAATGCCGAAGAGCTGCCGCACGGCGCGGGCGAGGAGGCTCCAGGACATCGCGCCGCCCACGTTGCCCAGCGTACCCCGGTCTGCGTATTGCACGGCCGTCATCCGCTCATCTCCCCCCGCATGGCGGAGTAGACGTCCATCACCGACTCCATGCGTTGCCCCGTCTCCACATTGCTGATGAAATGGGCGTCGGAACCGGCAGCGTCGGGGTGGAAACCGTGCATTGCCCTCGGGGCGCGCGTCCCCATGTAGCTGGGTTCGATGATCACCCCGGGCTGTGTCAGGAATACCAGATCCCCGTACCGCCCCTCCGGATCGTACACGCCGAGCGCCTTCATCGCTTCGGGGCTGAGGATCTCGCCCCCCGGCTGCTCCGAGAGAAGCGTTTCCACCGATCGGCGGGCGCGGTCGGAGAAGAATGAAAAGCGCGCCAGCGTCGAGTCGAAAAACGCCACGTAGTCCTTCCCATACCGCAGCCCGAGCGCCGCTACGGGCCCCATGAGATCAGTCGTCCCCGTCGTGTCGATCATTCCGTGGTCCGAGAACACGAAGATCCGCGTTTCTCCGCCCCGTTGCGACCCAACCTCGGCCACCCTCCGGATGGCGCTTTCGTACCAACGCACATGACGCTCCACTTCGGGTGCCCCGGTGCCGTACTCGTGCATGAGAGCATCCAGCTTCGTCCAGTACACGAGGTAGAAGCGTTTCTCGTCCCTCTGCAGCTGGGCAATCAAATCCTCGAGGCTCTCTTCCTCTCCCACCCGCCAGCTCCAGACCGAGAAGGGCGTCCGTCGGTCCGCCAGGTCATCCAGAATCCCGCGCGCCGGGGCCAGCCCACCGGGCGAATAGAGGTCTTCCTTCGCGGGCACGTCGAGATACGGAAGCGCTTCAACGGGAACGCTGTAAAGGCTGAAATAGCCCCGGATGTTCCGATCCGCTCGGCGACGCAGCCAGCGCCGGCATCGACCGCGGTTCTTCACCCACTTGGGCAGGGGCCGCAACCAGCGAGCGGCTCCAAAGGTCGTCGTCCTTCGAGCGAAGGAGTACATCAGCCAGTGGCCGGTCTCGGAGGGCGGCTTGCCCGTGAAGATCGCGGCCTGGCAGGCTCCACTGTAGCCGAGAATCGTCTTCAGAGCGAATCGATTCCCCGAGAACTCCGGCAGGAATTCCATTTCCCGGACTTTCTGCCATCCCAGGGCGTCGATCAGAATGAAAACGCTTCGCATGTTCACGCTGCCTTCCCCTTTGGAGGCGCCTACGTCCGCCCTGCAGGCGGCCGAACGAGCATGCTCATCCGTGTCCGCCTCGGCGTTTGACGCTACCGCGTCCCGTGCATCACGTCTTTCTTCCAGTACTCGAGCAGCGCCGCACGCAACGAGGCCCAGTCTGAGGCCTGTGAGCGTGGAGCGGCCGGCATGAGCCGCCGCGCGCCATCCAGGTATGCGCGCGCCCGCTCCGGGCTGTGCCCCGATCCATTGCGCGCGGGTGCCGCGAAATACACGAGCGACGTTGCCGAATGCAGCAGCGACCGTGGCGACCCACGCGTCAGACCCAATACCATTCTCCAGAGAGCAGCGGGACCCCGCCCTATATGGTGGTGCCGCCAGGCGGCTCTCCATCCGCGCACTCTCTCGCGCGGGCTGTCCATCCGTCCAATCTCTCCAACCAGAGCCAGGGGTTCTTCCTGGGTGGCGCCCGTCCAGCGCCGGATGCCCCACGTCCATACGGCTTCCACGACCGGGACGAGGGACCGCCAGACGGTCTCGGATATTGCCCCCCGCGGCCCCGACTCCATCCGCTCTTCCAGAACACCGTGGTCGGGTATCAACTTGTAAGCGGTCCACGACGCAATCCGTTCCGGAAGGTTCGGGACGCGGTGGCGGAGCCATTCCATCTCCGGCCGCGGCCAGATCTCCTGCAGTGTTTCTGCTCGCTCCCGGTATGTCGGCCGGTATTCTCCCAGAAGAGCGAGGATCGCAAGGGCCAAATCCGCGCCGGTCTTGGCCGAGTGGTAGAGACGCATTTCCTCGTCGGATTCACCCATCCCGGGATAGTACAGGAGTTCTTCCGCAATGCGGTTGAACACGAGCGTGACAGCGTCTTGGGCATGAATCGATGCAGCGTCCAGGGGCGGTAGGTTCGACAACACGTTCCGGCCCCACACCACGCGCCCGCGATTCCTCAAATCCACGGTGCCGATCTCCGGACGCACGGAGGCGATATCCTCCACCCGTACGGGCGCCAGATCAAACGACGAAGCCATCTCATCCCGGGGCACGTCCTCTCGAAACGTTCGAGCCAGGCTCCACACGCGCTCCCGGAGGGGCTCCAGGTCGGTCTCTGAATTGACCACCAGGTACAGATCCAGATCACTCAGTACGGTGATCCGGCCGTCTTCCCGCTCCAGGGCGCTTCCCTCTCCCCGGCTCATCGCCCCCGTGAGAATCACGGATGTCAGCAGATCGGCTCCCAAACTCGATACGATCCGCTCTACGGATTGTTCGATCAAGGACTTGATCGCCCGATCCCCCCGAGGGCTGGCGCTGGTGGTGAACTCGACCACAGGTCCCCGGCTCACAATTTCCTTCCTTCCCGGTCCCCCAACGCGAACAGGCTGACGCAGATTCCGGCGAAACTTCGCTCCTCGAGAAGGCCGAAGCGCGACTGCAAGACTTTCTTCGTCAACCCGTGTGGGTCATGCTCCCATTCCCGGACCTGGACCAGCCACAGGCGGTCATGGCCATCCGTCAACCGAGCCAGCCGCTCGGCGACGACCTCGGGCTCTTCGCCGAACAACTTGCACCAATCGAACACAATCGGGCGCCCCGCGTAGTAGAGATCGAAGGCCGAGCGACAGTTCGTGGTCAGAATCGTATCCGACGGCTCCGCACGACTCATCACATAGCGGGCGGCCCCCCGGAAGTCTTCCTTCATGTAACGGGGGTCAAAGTAGTAGTTGCTCAGAGAGTACATGAACAGCAGCAGGACGAATCCGAGATTCGCCCAGCGGAGCCACGACCGTCCCACCTGGGAGAGCCCCCTTGCGAGAAGAAGCACGAATGCCGGCAGTGCCACCATGAGGTAGCGCGGGTTGAACACCTTGATATTTCGAGAAGCCAGGAGCGACAGCACCAGAACGGGAACGCCCAGATAGAGAAGCAACATGACGAGCGTGGGTTTGTCGTCACGACTTTTCCAGATGCCGAGCGCTCCCACGAACCCGAACACAAGGGCCGTTAGAATCACGACCAGCAGTTCAGCGCCCACGGCACGCAGCGGAGAGTGTGCGTGGAGCTCCCGCAGGGAGGGACCGGCAGAATACCCGAGACTGAACGCGAAGAACGTGAAGGGAATGTCCCAACCCGTAAACGGCCTCTCGACACGCAGCAGTTCTTCTACCGGGTCCGAAGACCCCGAGAATGCGCGGGCCGGTTGCAGGCGGTCGTTGAATTCCACCAGCCAGGGGGAGAGCACCAGAACGACCGCCAGCCCGGCGAGAACCAACTTGGGCAGGCGTCGCCGGGACGGCGCGCCCCCCAGGAGAGCAATGGAGCCTTGCGCAGCCAGGAGAAACAGGGCGCTCAGGTTCGTGAGAAGAGCGGCCGCCGACGTCCAGACGAGATGCATCCAGGAACGCCAGCCTCCCCCGACGAGGAACCGGTGAAAGAAATACATGGAGAGCGTCGTGAAGAGAAGGAGCAGGCTATAGTTCCTCGCTTCCTGAGAATACCAGATATGAAACGGCGAAAGAGCCAGGATCAACACCGCCCACCAGGCCGTATGGCGATCGTACACGGCTCCGGCCAGCGCATAGATCGCCACGAGCGTTCCCGTGCCGGCCAACGCGGACGGCATCCGCAGCCAGAACTCGTTCAGCCCCGCCAGCTGCCAGCTCACGAACAGCACGAGGGAGTAAAGCGGGCCATGGAGATTGTGCAGCAGACTTCCGAGGAATGTGTCGTGGTGGTGGATCAGCGTCGCGTCGCTCAGACTCAGGAATTCGTCAATCCAGAGCGACTGGGACCCGAGGCGATACATGCGCAGTGCAAATCCAACCGCGACGAGCGCGACCAGGGTCCAGGACAGCGTCTCGCGACGCGGCCGCCTGAGAGAGCATGCCTGATCCGAAAACGACATTCATACTCCCCCATCACAGCCGTTGGTAGAGGAACTCAGGGATCACATAACGGCGGCGATTCAACACGACCCCGAGAAGATTGGCATCCCCGGTCGCCAAGAGATCTCGGGCTTTCTGGACCACCGTGCGATCCGTCTTGTTCGCTCTGGCAACCAGTACGACGCCGTCTGTATCCTTGCACAGCATGGAAACTTCCGGCATCGGCATGACGGCAGGAGCATCCACCAGAACATACTGGTGATGGGATTTCAGCTTTTGCATGAGAGAACGGGTCTGGCTGGACCCGAACACCTCCGATGAGATCAACGGAGTGTTTCCCGCGAGCAACACGTGGAGGTTCGGTGTCGCCGTGGATCGCAACGCCATCTGCAGGTCCAGATCACGTCCCACCACGTCCGTCAATCCGGCGTGCGGCTTCAGTCCCATCAGATCACCCAACCCCGGCCACTTGATATTCATGTCGATCAGGCACACCTTCATACCCGCACGAGCCGCCAGGGAATACCCCAGGCTCGCAACCAACGTCGTGCAACCCTCCTGCCGAACCGAGGATGTGAACATGATCACGCGCTGTGTCCGGTCCGGCAGGGCCGCTTCGATCGCCGATCTCAGGCTGTCGCACTCCTGGCGAAAGTGGTCCGCAAGGCCCGCCAAGGAATGTCCTTCCGAGACCGTCTGCGGTCTGTCCCCTTCGGGCTCGTCGCTTGGAACGACCGTCTTTCCTCGCTCGCGGCGCGCCTTCTCGAGAGCATCGTGAATCCGGCTCATTCTACTCCCCAACCCTATGCTGATGTCACGGCGCGTACGGCCCGGCCCGACACATTCGTCGGGATCGTCTCTTCCCACTCCCGAATGCAGTTGCGGACGACCTCGGCGTCGACAACCTGCACATCGCGGGCGTAGCTTTCTACCAGGGCGCTGTCGCAGAGAATGTTGGCGATCCGGGGTATTCCACCCGAATGTTGCGCGACCAACTCAATGGCGTCATCCGTGAACACCGTCCGGTCCTGTGCTCCGGCAACGGCCAGTCGGTGCCTTACATACCGGTCGATTTCATCCGGCGACAGAGCATCGATCCGGCAGCGGAGCCCGATCCGCTGGGATAGTTGCTTCAACTCCGGCCGGTTCAGCAGCCGGCCGAGCTCCATCTGTCCCACAAGAACAATCTGGAGCAGCTTCTTCCGCGAAGTCTCCATATTGGAGAGCATCCGGACGTGCTCCAGAAGCCCGGGCGTCATGGCCTGTGCTTCATCGATGATGAGGGCCACGTTGTGCCCCTGCTGGGCCTGCTCAATCAAGTATGTCTTCAGCTGGATCATTAGATCTGCCGCCGAGCGACCCGAATAGGAGATCCCCAGGTCGTCGAGGACCATTCTCAGGAAGGGCCCCAGTGAGAAGCTCCCACCGGAGACAATGGCAATCTTGGTATCCTCCGCGATTTCCTCGAGCAGGGTGTGAATGAGGGTCGTCTTTCCCGTTCCGACCTCACCCACAAGAGCCACGAACCCCTTTCTGTGCCGAATGCCGTAGAGAAGATGAGCCAGCGCCTCGGTGTGGGTCCGGCTCATGAAAAGAAACCTCGGGTCCGGCGTCATATTGAACGGGCGTTCCGTGAACTGGAAGAAGGAACAGTACATCGTGTCACTCCCGATTGAAACCCCCTACCTTCTCTTCAGGCGAACTTCGGGCACCGAGGACAGGACCCGCAGCCCCAGATAGTTTTCCACATCCTCCCGGCTTCTGAGGGAATGATCCAGTCGATCCAGAAAGAAAGCCAGGCCGATGCTCAGGAAGAGACTGAGAGCCGGGGCAAGCATGAGCCGGACCGGGTCCCGCGGGTTTGTCGCCTGCGGGCGAGTCGCCGGTGACAGCACCACGACCTCGTAGTCTCTGGCACTGACCTCCGAGATCTTCATGTGCATTTCTTTTGCCAGCAGCTCCTTGAAGGTGTTCGTGACCAGTCCGAGGGAACGCTCGTATTGATTCATGGTCATTTCCTTCTCCGGATAGCTGGCCAGATCCGCTTCCCATTGTGCCACTTGCCGGTTCAGCGTATTCAGTTCCTGACGAAGGACGTTGAGATCGGATTCGCGCATCTGGATCTCGATCTCCTCATAGCGCCGCATTCGCTCTTTCAATTCGCGAATCTGTTCTCTCAGCACCCCCACCTCCGGGTGGGTCGCTTTGTACTTGGATAGAATCTCTCTCTCTCGGGACTCGAGAATCCCCAGCTCCTGACGGGTTTGACGCATCATGTCTTGAACGTTCTCGTTCATTGAACCCGGAAGCGCCGCCGGCAACGTGCTCGCGGGACCATCGCTTCTCAATCTCAGACTCTCGTCGATTCGCGTGGATGCGGACGCGATTCTCAGCTCGAGGTCCGCCCGCTTCGCCTTCAGAATCCGTAGCTGCAGGAGAATCGCCTCCTTCTCCTGCTTGATGGAAGCGACTCCCATCTTCTCCGCGTATTCCCTCCGCTCCCGCTCCAGAACCTCCAGATCTCGCTGCGCTCGCATCACTTCCTGATTGAACATCTCGTGTGCGTCAGGCAGCTCGAACAGCTCCTTGTGAAGAGAGATATACGCCTCGAGGATCGCGTCCAGACTCTCCCGGACAATCTTCTGATTCGTCGAGTAGTAGGAGACATCGATGATGTTCGAATTCCGCCTGGCGTCCGTCCCGATGTGATAGCGGTCGACCCAGGGAGGCCTGCCGGGTATGCCTTCGGCTTCGTATTTGCGCCGGAGGATCTCTCCTGCGCGGTCCGCGATCGGCTGGCTTGTGAGGATCATGATCTCGGAATTCATGACCTCTTCCCAGGGCCGGAACTCGAGATTCGCCACCAGAGTACTCGAGCGCTCGCCCGGGCGAATCAGAATCTGCCCGTACGATCTGTAATCGACAGTGGCCTTCGCGGCCTTCCACCCCACGTACACCGTCGACGCCAGAACCAGGCCGAGAATCACCCACTTCCGCCGCAGGATGATCGTCGCGAAATCGCGTATACTGGTTTCCCCGGTTGCCCGCGACTCTTCCATGCTTCTGCTCCCACCGTTGCTTGGTACTAGTCTTTCCACTTTCGCAGGTAGTATGTGTTCACTGCCGGTACCACGGTAGCCGCCACATCGAGAGCGAATTGCCTGAGATGGCTGATGAACCGCTTGGGCACGTAAATGATGTCATAGGGCTCAAGATACTCGTCCGTCCAAGGATCGTTTCCCTTGTACACGTCTCCCAGGTCGAGCCGAAGGGCCGAGATTTCGGTGGCGGAGACCCGTCTGAGGAGAACGACGCTGCCCAGATTTGCCCCGTCTTTCGGTCCACCCGCCTCGGCGATGGCCGCCGTCACCGACAGAGATCTCCGGTATTCCACTTCGCCGGGCTGGAGGACCATCCCGATGACGTAGACACCCGGAACCGCCACTTTCGTCACCGTCACCGTGACGGCGGGTTCGAGAAGGATGTCTGAGTACCCGGCCTCAATCTTCTCCGCCACGTCTCTCGGCGTGTGGCCGGCCACTCTGAAATCTCCGATCCCCGGCAGGGTGATGCGCCCGTCGGGTCGAATGGCTAGATCCCTGCTCAATTCCGGGTTGAAGAAGAAATCGACTCGCACGTGGTCGCCGACCTCCAGGCAGTAGTCGGCCAGCAGCCCGCCCTCGTACAAATCTACGTGAACAGCCGGGGTCGCCTCCCCGCCGCCGCCTTCGCCCCGAAGATCGACCGTCACGTGCTCCGCTCCACCCGAACAGCCGGCCATTGCCAGGAGGAACCCCGGGAGCAATCCCATGAGCACGCGGGCCGGAGCCCCCCGGACACCCACGGCTCCGTACCTAGTACATTCCATCACCCGTCAACACCACCTTGAGCGTCTTGAGAACAATCACGAAATCCAGAAACAGCGACCGCCGTTCGACGTACTGAAGATCCTTGGCGATCCAATCCCCGAAACTGATGCGAGTCGGGCTCGAGACTTGCCACAAACACGTGATCCCCGGAGGCACGGACAATCGCATCGCCTGCTCCGGGGTGTACTGACTCGCCTCCTCTGGAAGATGCGGGCGTGGCCCGACGAAACTCATTTCACCTTTGAGGACGTTGACCAGCTGCGGCAGCTCATCCATCGCGCACTTGCGAATGAAGCGTCCGAACCGCGTGATTCTCGGATCCTCGCGCATCTTGAACAGCGGTGGCTCGGCCTCGTTCAGATGAAGGATGCCGGCTTTGGCCTCCTCCGCCCCTACTTCCATCGACCGAAACTTATAGAAAATGAAGGGATTCCCGCATCGCCCGATCCGTTTCTGCCTGAAAATCACCGACCCAGGAGAGTCGAGTCTGACCCCCAAGGAAATCAGCGCCAGAAGGGGTGACAGGACCACCAACGAGACGAAGGCAACGGTGAAGTCTATCCATCGCTTGCCTCGCTCGTATCCCATTCCGGGCCGACTTGAGTCCCTCGACGCAGAACTCTCAGAGGTGTCGGGATCCAGCGTCCGATCCGCGTTGTTCGACAGCATCACGAAATCCAAGGCATGCACCCTTCGCGACGCCTAACACGCCGCGCCGGGAAAGAAAAAAGGCCGGGCACAGCGCCCTGCCTTCCACGGCGATGGAAGTCCATTCGGGTCGCTTGCCAAAGGTTCCCCTGCCCGTACAACTCGGGCGACGGAAATCACGGACCCAGGCGATAGAGTGTCAACAGATCTCCCTGAAGCACCCTCTGCGCCGAGCGCCGTTCAGTCACCCCAGATCGGGGCCAATCCTCTTCCCCACCACGCACCTCCCTGGGAACCCTTAGCCATCTTCGATACGGAAGCTCCACCTCCTCCGGCAGGCCCGGCGGACCCACCGAATGCGTCCGGATGCCGACGTTTCATTCCCCAAATTAGTGAATCTACCACATATCTCGCAAAAAGTCAATCGCTTTCGCCGACGTCTAGCCTGCCTACGACTCCAGCTCCTCGAGAACCGCCGAGAAAAACAGTGGCAGCAGAACCTCGTGCTGGCCCAGGAACGTGAAACCCCGGCCGCCACCCAGCGTTGGCCTCCGCACAACGTTCTCCCTAGCCCGGTAATGCATGAGCATATCGAAATTTGCAGCCACGAATCCCTCCACCGGACCACCCAGATTCCGTGCAATCGATACGGCCTTCAGAAACACCTCGGGAAGGATGACGGCCGAACCCATGTTGATCACGACCCCCCCCTCGCCCAAGCCCTCCACCTGCTTGGCAAAAGCAAGGAAATCTCGGTAGGTGGTCTCCCCGATGGCCTCCCCCGAAGCGGTCGGATGCTGGTGAATCGTGTCCGTGCCGATCCCCACATGGATCGTCACGGGGATCGAGAGCCGAACCGCCGTGGCCAGGATGCTCTCTCTTGCGTGCGGCGCGTCCCGGAGCACCCGTTCCCCCAGGGATTCTCCCAGGCCCAGGTCACCGCGGTAGCCCTCCAGAATCGCCTCATTCATGATGACGGCGGTCTCCTCCGTCATTCCGAAGTCCCCATGCACAAGCGTTTCGGCGACGTCCTCCGAAGTCTGACCCCACATGGCCAGTTCGAAATCGTGGATTGCCACGGAACCGTTGCCCGCAAGAGCCGAGACGGCTCCCCGCTCCATCATCTGGATCAACAGGGGTCCGATTCCGCACTTGATCACGTGCCCGCCCAACATCAGAATTCGAGATCGTCCCTCGCTCCGGGCACGGACCACCGCATCGACCAGGCTCCGCAGGTCTCTGGCCGAAAGGACATCCGGAAGATTCTCGAGAAATTCGATGAAGCGGCTGCCCGGCCGGTACGGCTTTCCCAATTGATCGAGACGGACTTTGCTGGGACGCCCGTGGATGGACCGCGTCTTGATGCCGGAAAGATCACTCCGCGCGTATCGGGACTTGGAACCGACGACCCGGTGGGTTCCATCTCGATTCTCGCTTCTCGATGTCACCTCGCCTCCCCTCCTCTCGCGCTCCACCCTCTGTCCAACGGCGTCCGCAGAGAAATCTCCTCCAGGATCGCCGTGATCGCGCCCACCTTGATCTTGCTTCTCATCCGGACCGGGAGCCGGCCGGCATCGTGCGCCAGCCAGATCCACAACCGTCCCTCCTGCTTGAACAGACCCGTCGTCTTCAAGATCGGCTCAATCACGGTGCAAACATAATCCCCAACCGGAGTCGAAACGGTCTCTTCGCGAACCGCCCGGACCTCAAGCCTGTAGTTCTTCTTGTTTGTCTGGTTCTCTACGAAGATCGGCCCTTTTTGCGGAAACTTGAGACACCTGACATAGTAGAGGGCGGAGAGAATGTCCTGGACGCCCGGTTCAAACGTCACCCACTCTCCGTCCGCGTACCGGGCCCGCCCGGCGTCGTGGTCGAACACCATGATCTCGTCCTGCCGGTAGGTTCCCTCCCGCAAGTGCTTCTCGTGTCTCAACGGAACCAGGCGCTCCACGTCGATCCATGTCTCGACCCGGTCCTCGACCGGATAGAACAACGAGAACAGGGCGTTGGATCGCACCTCAGAGACAATGTGGTAGCAGGGTCGCGAATCCACGTCTACAATGCCCTCGACGGCCATCCGCGCGGTTCCCGCCCTTACCGGCCCCCACTTCACGGCATACGTCAGCACTTCGCCCACGGCGAAAACCGGCTCGGGCAACGAGTCGTCCGCATCGGTCGAGCCCGCTCCCGCAAGCCCCAGACAGACCAGGGCTAGAGCAATCCCTGTTCGGGTTCTCCATGGGAGCCCAACCGTCATCGCTCTCACGCGTCTCCTTTCAGGAACGTGCGGTTCCGTATCGCTCCAGAGTCTCGGAATAGAGACCCTCGGTTTTGTTCACGGTTTCTGAGATATCGAATTCGGATGCCCGTAACGTGGCCGCCCGGCTCATCCGTCGGATTTCCTCGGGCGAGCTCAGGATCTCCTGCAACGCGTCCGCCAGCGCATCCGGATTTCGGGCCGCTACCAATCGCCCCTCCCGCCCGTCGCGCACCATCTCGGGAATCCCACCCACGCGCGTCGCGACAACCGGCAGCCCCACGGCCATCGCGTCGAGGATCGACGTTCCCAAGCCCTCCAGCCACGAGGCGCTCACGAATACTTCGGCGGCTCCGAGCAGCGCGCCGACGTCGTTCCGAAATCCGGTCAACGTGACATGATCCTCAAGCCCCAGAGCCTCGATGTCGTGGCGCACTCTTTCGACGAGAGGGCCGCTTCCCACAAGCACAAAATGCGCCTCCGGAACGTCCTTGACCACCTTTGCGGCCGCCTTCAGCAACGTCGCGTGATCCTTGTGAGGTGCAAGGGCGGCAACCGATATCACGATCCGTTTCGCGGCATCTATCCCCCATTCCTGCCAAACCTTCCGGTCGGGGATTCTCTCCACAGCCTCCACTGGGATTCCGCTGTGGATCGTCCGCACGCGCGAGCCATCCACCCCGGACGAGATCAGGACCTCTCGAACGTTCTCCGAGACCGCCGCGTACATGAGGCGCGGACACCGGTACTTCCACACGCTGAACGGATTCCTTCGCGGTCGGAAATCCACCCTTCGAGAGACGACCGACGGAGGCATCCGTCCCCAGAGCCGGGCCAGAAGTCCAAGACTGTGGGCGTGCGCCGTATGCAGGTGGCACAGTTGAGCGGCGAAGCGGCGGACAATTCCGGCCAGTCGCGCGCCTGCGACCAGATCCCACTCGCCCCTCATCGCGAGTTCCGTTACACCAAGCCCGTCCGCTCGGGCCCTCTCGGAGAGTGGGGAGCCCGGCTGGCAGACCAACAGAACCGCGTGTCCTCGATCCAGGAGGCCACGGGCAAGGAGCAGCACCTGCCGCTCGCCACCGCGCCAACTGCCGGCCGTATTCACGTGCACCACCCGGAACTTCGCAGATACAGCCATTGATTTTCTTCGCCGCCGCCCATGGCAAGCTGCCCACCGTCACCGGCGGTTCAATTCCCACAGTTTGGCGTATTTGAGGAAGACGGTGAACGACCCCAAAATACAGAGGAGTAGACCGTGCACGCCGTCGAGGAACCCCCGCTGGAAGACGTACATCTTCAGGAACTTGAACAGGGCATGGCCCAGGATCCCGAGCGGCCCGCTTTGCCGTCCCGCCTCAAACAGGTCTCGGGCGCCCCACGTCGCGTAGCGCTCCGCCTTCCCCAGATAGTCTCCCAGTGTTCGGTAGCTGTAGTGCACCAGGGCGCCGTTGAGAGTTCCCGTCTCCGACAGGTGCACCTCTGCGTGCACCCACTTTTGCACATACCGTCCCGCGTCCCTTTGAAACAGGCGGAGCACACGATCCCGCTGCCAGCCACAACGGCGGATCTCGCGGCCCAGGAAGTAGTTCCTCCGGCGAATCCAGTATCCGGGTTCGGCGGTTTGCGAGTTTCGAACGACCGCTTCGACTTCCGATCGAAGCTCGGGGGTCACGCGTTCATCCGCGTCCACGATGAGGACCCACTCGTGTGATGCCTGCGGAATCGCCCAGTTCTTCTGCGCCGCTGAGTTCTCGTACGGGTGTTGCAGTACCCGGGCTCCGGCGGCGCGACTGATCTCCACGGTTCGATCGGTACTGTAGGAATCCACGACGAGAATCTCGTCTGCCCACTTCACGCTCTCGATGCACTCGGGAAGATTCCGTTCCTCGTTCAACGTGGGAATCAGCGCGGTCAGCGGGGTCACGATGAAATCCCCTCGTCCTCGGGCCCGCGTCCCGGCGCGAACTTCTCCAGAACCGTCCGGATGACGTCCCGGCTCGCGTGTTTCTTCGGATCTCCGACGATCGCGGTCTCCCCCCCCAGAGATGCCATGATCTCTCTCTCCGGAACGCTCTCGACTCTGTAATCCGTCCCCTTGGCATGGACATGCGGTTTCAGAATGGACAGACACTCACCCACGGTGGGTTCATCAAAAACCATAACCCAATCCACGCATTCGAGACCCGCCACAATTTCCGCCCTCTCGGCCGCGGGCATGACGGGCCGACCCTCGCCCTTGATCGCCCGTGTGGACGCATCGCTGTTGATCGCCACGACGAGGACGTCTCCCGATCGCCGGGCGCCTTCCAGATACCGAACGTGCCCAACGTGAAGGAGATCGAAACAGCCGTTCGCCAGGACGATCCGCTTTCCCTCGACCCGCAACTCTTCCAGAATCGGGCGCAGTTCCTCACGGGAGCAAATCTTCATCTCGCAACTCCAGGTTCGATAGGATTTCATCCATCGAGACGGTCGCGGTTCCCCGCTTCATCACAACCAGGGAACCGGCGCAGCTCGCCAGCAGAGCCGCATCCAACATCGACGCGCCGGCCGCCAGACTCAGGGTCAACACCGCCGCCACGGTATCTCCGGCCCCCGTCACATCGGCCGCGTCACAATCCAGAAAGAGCGGCACATGCGTCACGCGGCCGCCCGTTTCGAATACCGACATCCCCAGCCGCCCGCGCGTGATCACCAACCCCTGACGGAGATCCAGCGAGCCGACCAGTCGCCTTCCGACCGTATGCAAGCTCTCTTCGTCGACGACCGACATCCCGGCCGCCGGGCCGGCCTCGGACTCGTTCGGGCAGGCGATCGTTACCCCGCGAAACAAGGGAAGTCGGTGCCTTGAGTCGGCAGCCAGACACCTGTCTTCCGTCCTCCCCAGATCGATGATGCGCTCCGCCAGCCGGGGAGAAAGCGTGCCTTGCCCGTAGTCCGAGAAGAGCACCGCCCGCAGCCGTTTCATTCGGGAAGCCACCGTTCGATAGAAGGGTTCCTCGAATTCCCGGGCCTGCACCGGATCTCCGTCCCGGTCGATCCGGACCAGCTGCTGCCGAACCGTGTGCAGGCCTCCGGCCATGACCCGCGTCTTGCGCACCGTCCCGGCGTTCGAATCGGTGAGAACGCCCGAGACGTCCACATCCATCGAACGAAGTCCGTCAACCAGTTCTCGACCCGTCTCGTCGTCCCCGACGACACCGATGATGGCCGGACGCGCGCCCAACGCCCGCAGGTTGGCCGCCGCGTTGGCCGCTCCGCCCGGGCGCACCTCGGCCCTCTGGTACTTCAGGATCAGCACCGGAGCCTCTCGCGAAACCCGCCGGGTATCCCCAATGATGTACTCATCGGCGATCATGTCTCCGATGACGGCCACTTCGAGATCTGCGAAGCGACCGACGATCCCGCGAAGGCGGTCCGTGTGCTCTCGGCTCATGACTCTCTCCCCGTTGCCGTGGGCGGGCCGGGATTGCTCTTCGCCGCGTCCCCCGTCAGTAGTTCCCGGCAGGCGTTCCAGACTTCCTCGACGGTAATTTCGTGAAGACACGCGTATCCCCGATCACACTGCCGCGAATAGCAGGGCGCGCAATCGGTCACCCGCCGCACAATCCGGGAACGTGGGCTTCGCACCCCCGTCCACCCGGGATTCGTCGAACCGTACACCCCCACCACGGGCGTCCCCACGGCCGCGGCCAGATGCGTGGGGCCCGTGTCGTTTCCTACAACGATCGAACAGCGTGCCAGACATGCCGCCAGAACCTTGAGATTCGTCCGTCCGGCAAGCACCACCGTCCGAGCGCGCAGGGAGGAGGAAATGTGCTCGGCGAGGAACCGCTCCTCACTCGAACCGAACAGCACGATCTGATCTCCCGCAAACCGCCGAGACAAACGAACGAAACGATCCGGAGGCCAACGTTTGGCCGCCCCAAAGGCGGCTCCCGGGATCAGCCCGATCCGGAGCCCCCCCTCGTTCGGCGGCAGCAGCCGACCGGCTTCGGCCGCCGCGGCGGGGTCGATGCTCACGCGAGGCGTTCTTTCGTGGACGTCCACCCCCAGTGATTCCACGAGTTCAAGGTACTCGTCCACGAGATGTCTTGAGCGAGGCCGCGCGGTGAACGGCACTCGATGCGTCAACAGAAATCCACGGCCTTCCGTCGGCCTTCCCACTCGAATTCGGGCACCCCCGAGCTTCGTTTCGAGGGCAGAGGAAAAAGACTCCGGAAACACCCACGCGAATCCGGCGCGCCAATCTCTCAATTTCCACGCCGCCCCGAATCGGTGGCGGAATGCCCCCGCCTCTCGCGCGTCTAACCCTACCGCCCCAGCAACCCCATCGAAGGTCCCCAACAGGTCACAGATGCTCCGGGGGCCGAAGAGTACCAGGTTTGCCCGCGAACTGCAATCGCCCAGGGCGCGAATTGCGGGCGCCGCGAATACGGCATCGCCGACCCAGTTCGGGGTTCGGATCAGAATGTACTCGCCTTCACCGGGAGGCGGAATCGGAGGCATGGGTGGCTTCCCCCGCAGCGCGAGCGGTTCGCAGAAGTTCCAGAGCCTTTGCGTGCACTTCGTCGAACGTTAGTGTTTCCATTCGGCCGTCCCCCGCGCGGAGCCACTTCAGATTCGTGGCCAGCGGCGCCCACAACCCCGGGTCCGTCGGTCCGAAGAGCGCCAGCGTCGGCCGCCCCAGGGCCGCTCCGATGTGCATCACACCCGTATCGTTGCAGATCAGAAGATCCAGGCCGCCGATCAGCGCCGCCGCACGACGGAGCGGAAGGTCCGCCAGACACACGACCCGGTCGTCCACCCGCTTACGGACGGCATCCCTGAGGATTCCCTCCTTCGGCCCCGCGATCACGAACACCTGGTTCTTCGCATCCTCGGCCAGTGCCGCCGCAACCCGCGCAAACCTCTCCGCCGGCCACCGGTTTAACCTCTTTCCCGCCCCGGGGTGGATGCCAATGGCTCGTCGTCCCGCGGAGCGCACGTCGGCCAGTTGAGTGCGAGCCCACGATGTCTCCTCCGCGGACAGTCCCATCGAGGGCGATCGATCCGGGATGTCCAGGTCGAGCGCGCGGGCAAAATCCAGATTGCGGTCCGACTGGTGTTCACGCGCCCATCGACACGGAACCTGAATCTGGAACACCCGTCGCCCGATCGTGCGGCCGTAGGCGCTCCCGTCACTGCCGACTCGAAGTCGGCCGCCGGCCAGTCTGGCAACGATGGCCGAGGTGACCGAAAAGGAAACGGTGGTGGGCATGATCACGAGATCCCACGGGTGAGCGCGAAGCGATCTGAGAAACGCGTATGCCTCGCCGGAGTGTCTCTGAAAGCGCTTCTTGTCGAAGACCAGAACCTCGTCGACATCGGGGTGTTCCAGCATGATCTCCGCGTTGTCCGGGGAGGCAACCAGAGTCGTTCTGGATCCCGGATATCCCCGCCTGAGCGCTCGAAACAACGGGGTGCTCAACAGCATGTCCCCCATCTGATTGTGCGGACGTACGACCAGTACGAATTTCACCGCGGATGCATTGGGCTTCGCGGACGGCGCCCGCCCCTCGGCAGCCCCTCCCCATCGCCACCCGATCAAGCGATCGATCCCCCACTTGCCGGCCCGTTCCAGCGATTTCATCCATTCTCTCCCGCATCACCACACACGGCGTCGTACACGCGGTCCACAGGGATCCCGTCGAGACACGCAAGATCCCCTCTTGGACAGCGGTCCCGTCCATGAAGCCCGCACGGCCGACAATCCAGCGGTAGGGCAATCACGACGTCACGCTCCCCCAGCGGATAAAACCCCAGGCTTGTGGTTGTGGATCCGAAAAGGGCGACCACCGGCGTTCCCACGGCCGCCGACAGGTGCATGAGGCCGCTGTCGTTCGTCACCACTCGGGACGCCGCCGCCAGCAGAGCCCCCTGCTCCATAAGATCGTTGCTCATAAAGGCACACACTCTCCGGTGGTCGGCAGCGTCCGTCACGCCGAGCACGAGTTCCGATTCATCGGCGGGTCCGGTGATCACCACGTCCACCGACGCTTCTTCGGCCAAGCGTCGGGCCAAGGCGCCGTATCGATCCGCTCCCCAACGTTTGGTCAACCGGCCGGCGCCCGGTGCCAGAACCATGAGGCGGCTTGCAGAAGGGACGAGGCGGTCCCGCACCTTCGCGGCTACGTCCTCGCGGATGTCCCGTGGAATCCGCAGATGCAATCGCTCGTTCACCGCGGGAATTCCGGCGCTCCGAGCGGCTGCCAGATACCGGTTCACAACATGGCCCGGATACCCCAGAATCGGTTTTTTGAATCGCACCAGGGCCTGCCGGGAAGCGCGCGCCGGCGACGCGCGGACCACCCGGGGCACTCTCAACATTCGGGTCAGGAGGCGACTGCGTAGCGAAGCGTGGAGGTCAATCACCAGATCGAAGGATTCCCCTGCGAGCACCCTGGCATAGCGTTGGAGGCCCGCAAGGCCTCCGTGCCGCCCAGAATTCGAAAAAGGAAACACTCGGTCCACCGGGCCATCGCTTCGAAACAGGCTGCCGTACGATTCCTTGACGGCAATCGAGATTCGCGCGTCAGGGAGCCGTCTACGGACGGCCTCCGCCACCGGCAGCGTCAGAACGACGTCCCCCAGGGATCCGAACCGGACCAGCAGTACATCCTCCCACTCCACCGGGCGTTCCATCTCCTCCACCTCGGTCCGCGCCTCGCCCGCAGCGCCGTACCGCCCCCGGTGCTGCCTGCACACACGCCCCCGCGCCCCCACCGCCATCCGACACGCGCCTCACCGGCCGGGACTTCCTTCGCGCCCGACCGGTTCTCTCGCCCCCTGTCCCCCATTTCGAAACTGAGTGTCGTGGAGCCGCCGGTACACTCCCGGTTCAGCCATCAGAGAATCGTGCGTCCCGACAGCCACGACCCGCGCGTCTTCGAGCACCACGATCTTGCTCGCATTCTGAATGGTCGAAAGACGGTGGGCAATCACCAGTGTCGTTCGATCCGCCATGAGTCGGTCGAGCGCTTCCTGGACCAGAAACTCCGATTCCGAATCCAGCGACGACGTGGCCTCATCGAGAATGAGGATCGGCGGGTTTTTCAGAATCGCCCTCGCGATGGCCACCCGCTGACGCTCCCCTCCGGACAACTTGACGCCGCGGTCTCCGATGACCGTACCGTACCCGTCAGGACATGCCTCGATGAAAGCATGCGCATTGGCCGCCTTCGCAGACCGGACGACGGCCTCGCGTGTGGCGTTCTCCATTCCGTAGGCAACGTTGTTCCAGATGGTGTCGTTGAATAGGATCGTCTCCTGCGTCACGATGCCCATGAGACTTCGAATTGAACGCACGGTCATATCCCGCAGGTCGATCCCATCGATCATGATCCGGCCGGACGTCGGGTCATAGAAGCGAGGAACAAGATCGACCAGCGTCGACTTGCCCGCGCCCGAGGGCCCGACGACCGCTACCATCTCCCCCGCCTTGACGGAGAGATCGATGTCCTTGAGAACGAGGCGCTCGGGTTCGTATCCGAAGGAGACGCGTTCAAAGCGCAGTTCCTCCCTCACTTCCCGAAGTTCCACGGCTCCCGGCCTCTCGGTGATCTCGGGCTTCGTATCCAGGAGATCGAACACTCGTCGTGCGGCCACCAGCCCCTCCTGCAGCTGCGTATTGACCTGCGTCAGCTTCTTGATCGGACTCATGGCGGAGATCATGCAGGCAACGAAGATGATGAACCAGTCCGGAGAAAGACCCGTTCCTTCCAGCACCTGGAGTCCTCCGTACCAGAGAACGATCAGGGCACCGGCGACCGCCAGAAACTCGGTCAGGGGAGTGGCCAGCGATCCCACCCGCTGAAGTCGTACGAGGGATTTGAAGTAGCCCTGCGTCCGGTCACGGAACTTGCGGATTTCCAATCCCTCCATCGTGAAAGCTTTCACGATCCGGATGCCGGACAAGGTCTCCTGGAGGACGCTCGTAATATCGGCCATCCGTTGCTGCGAGGCGGCACTGTATTTGCGGAGCTTCCGGCTGACGCGCCCAACGGCGTACATCATGGGAGGCAGGACCACGAATGAAACCAGAGCGAGGCGCCAGCTGATCCAGAACACCAGCCCCAGGTAAAACACAACCAGAAGAAGGTCCCGCACAAGGTTGGTGAATACCGCCGAGACGGCTTGCCGGACGAGGGTCACGTCATACGTAACGCGAGAGAGAATCTGACCCGTCCTCCGCCCGTGGAAAAAGGAAAGCGACAGACGGTGGATCTGTTCGTACAATCGATTCCTCAGGTCTCGAATGACCGCCTGCTCCACGGAAATCAGCAGAAACCGTTGGCCGTACGCGAAGAGTCCCTTGAAAAAAGTGAAAATCAGGAGGCCGACGCACACTCTCCCGAGCGACTCCACGGGGGAAGGCCGCAGAAACAGCCCCATGACCCACTCCTTGACGTCGTCCCGCACTCGGGAGATTTTCGTCGGCAGCGATTGCTCCAGCAGGTCCACGTCCTCAGCGGAAACCCCGGGTACGAGGACGGCCGGGGAATCGTTGAACAGAACGTTCAGGAAGGGAAGCAGCATTCCGACGGAAAACACGCTGGTGATCGCGAAGAACACCATACAGAGAACGGCCGCCGTCATGCGGAAGCCATAAGGCCGGATGTAACCGAGGAGCCGCAGGTAGGTATTCACGGTTGGCTGTCGCCCGCCTTTCCGGATCCCCGGCGTTCGACTCCGGGCGGCGCAAGGCGAGCGATGATGTTCAAGAGATCTTCATTACCGATCCCGTTTCCCCGGACGATGCTCACCCGCCGCGATTCCGGCGGCACCAGAACGGCCGACATGCCCTCGGGAAGAAACGCCACCGTCGGCACTCCCATCGCCACTGCAAAATGCAGGAGGTTGGTGTTTTCGCAAAGAAACACGTCGCAGCAGGCAAGGATCGCCAACACGTCTCGAATCGTTCGGCACGCAAGGTCCACGGCGCCGTCGGCCGTCGTCAGGTCCATCTCCTGGGAGTAGGCCGCCGGCGGGTGCTCCCGGAACACCACAAACCGGGCACCGAATTGATCCTTCAACACACCGCTCCGTTCCGCAAGCGCCGGCCTTCCGCGTCCCTGTTCCGCCGACGCCTCGAACCCCGCAATCAATCCGCCACTGCGGAGTCCCCTCAGCTCGGCCAGCTGCTCGGCAATCCGCAGCTCCTTTCCCGAGGGACTCCAGGCCGTGTCGATGCCGTTCGTGTCGATGCCTACCGCTCCCACCAGCGCCAGATTGCGAAGTGCCAGGTAGTTCGTACGAGCGGGAGGGTCCACGACGATATTGAACAGCCCGGCACTCGCACGACTCCGAAATCCAACCCGCACCTTGGCACCTGAGAGATACCCCACCAGCGACTTCACCCGATCCCGCTCATGATCCAGAGAAAACAGCGTATCAAAGCCGCGAGAGCGCAGCTCCGAAACGGTTCTGTGAAAGGCTCTCCAGTTCGACGGATGATTCAGAGGGTAACAGAGGATGACCTCATCCAGCCCGGGCGTATCGCGTAGCAGATCCGAGGCGGTGGGTGTGGCCATGACGGCGATTCGCGTTTCCCGAAAGGCACGTCGCAGCGCGCGAATCACCGGGAACGCGCCCAGCATGTCCCCAAGGGACTCCGAGGGCATCAACAGAACCCCTCGCGGGCTGCGAAGCGTCTCCGATATGCGGACCACGCCACTCGGATACAGCGCTCGCGCGCCCCGAATCACCAGGTTCAGAAGACCCTCATGGAAGAATGAACCCATCGCAAAAAGATCCCGCGCCGACCTCCCACACCCAATCAGGTTCCGAGAGTTCCGGGATTACTCGATGTCAATCTTGATTCTCGTGGGGGGAGGTTTTTCCATCTTCCGCATCGTCAATTCCAAGAACCCGTTTTCATAGCTGGCCGACACCTGGTGCGGGTCGAAGGGAACCGGGACGCGAATTCGGCGCTCGAAAGGACCGACGTTGATCTCCATCTTGTGAAAATGCTTCTTGCCCGGAGGTGTCGGGTCTCTCCGCTGGCCTCGGATCACGACATCCTCGCCGTCCACGATGATCTCGAAATCATCGCGCCGCATTCCCGAAACGTCGATCCGGACAACGATGCTTTCCTCGGTCTCGTAGACGTCTGTCGCCGGCCGCCAGACTACGTTCGCGCTCACCATCATGGGTGCCCGGGGCACCGTGTGGTGGGAGAGCAAACCCTCGACGAGATCCTGCATGTTCGGGACCCCGCCATTCTTCTCGTCGGGTTCAGCCATGATTCTCTTCCCCTCTCGGGAACGCGCCTCCTGGAGTCAGCGCCGCTGATGCCAGGGATACTCCTCGTCGAACGCTTCCCCAAAATCGTAGACACTCGAGAAATCTCCACGCTGGTCCGCATCCGTCTTGCTTAGAAGACCGATGTCGACCATGTTGAAGACAATCTCACCAATGTCTTCGGTTCGCTGCACACCCCAGTGTTCCAGCACGGTTCGCGCCATGGGACCGTACCTCCGGATCGCCAGCTCGCGGGCGCCTTCCAGCAGCTGCCTACCGGTCAGGTGTCCTCGAATCTCAAACTTCTTGCCGGCGTAATCCAGCGCGCTGCGCACGAAGTCATAGGCTTCCGGACGGTAACGGGCGTCCTTGGCTACGATTTCTCGGATTCTCTCCAGCAGTTCCAGGTGCTGTTTCATCGGTGTAGGTCTCTTTGATTGTGTTCCCGCCAGAGCGAGACAGGGCTGCCCAATTCGCAACCGGAATCCGCCGCCGACCCTCCGACCCGGGCGATTTCCAGAAATCCGGTCGAACCCACGTAGGCAATCGGAGAACCCACTTCACCGTCGCCGAAGGTGCGTTTCAGGCCTCGAATTCGAATCGATCCCGTCTGCACCCTAACATCCTCCACGGCACATTCGCCCAACAGAGTCCCGGGGATGCTCGTGATCAGGTTGCCGAACCGGTCTACATACAGAACCTCTCCCAGGATTCGCCCTTCTCGCGTCTCAAGCCGGGGGGGCGGGAGCTCGACCCAACCGGAGACCCGAGATCCAAGCTCCTCCAACGGCATCCCCAGACTCAAACGAGCGGCTACCGGGGCCATCCTATCTCGTCCGTGGAAGGTTGCGCTCGTCGGTTTCCTGTAGAGATCCTCCCGATCCACGCTGACTACTTCACCATCCGGCCCGATCGACCAACTCAGAACGCCGTTGTCCGGGCCGACGAAATACGCGCCGCCCGACCGGACGGCCAACACGCGGCGCTCGGTGCCGACTCCCGGATCGACGACAACCACGTGAATCGTTCCCGGCGGGAAATAGGGAACCGCCGTCTTCAAGAGAAACGCCGCTTGCCGAATCCCCTGCGGCCGTACCTCGTGGCCTAGGTCTACCAGTCGAACGCGGGGATTGATAGAGAGAATGACTCCCTTCATCATTCCCACGTATCCGCCCCCGTGCCCGAAGTCCGTCAGGAGCGAGATCGTTCTCTGCGGCAGAGCTCCCACCCGCTCTGCTCCCCTATACTCCATGTTAACGCCCCGCCGTGCCCCTGTCAAGGGATCTCGTTGCGAACAGACCCTTTACCAAACAGCTACCAAACACCCGGTCGGTCGTCCATCCCGCCAGGAAATCCCCACTCCCGCTGCACTCTATGTCCTGCCGCCAGACGCCCCCCTCAGCCTGTCTGCAGCCCGGTGTCTTTCTGCCAAACGCCTGTTTCATTCCCTTTGCAGCTCAGTGTCTTTCTGCCAAACACTTACCTCATTCCCTTTGCAGCTCAGTGTCTTTCTGCCAAACGCCTGTTTCATTCCCTTTGCAGCTCAGTGTCTTTCTGCCAAACGGCGTCATCGCGGTCCGGATGGTCCAGGTTGTAGTGAAGACCCCGGCTCTCTTTCCGGATTCGCGCAGATCGCACGATCAAGAGTCCGACCATTACGATGTTCCGCAGCTCCACCAGATCGGGAGCGATCCGGAACTTGCGGAAGTACCCCTCAATTTGATTCGCAAACAGGGTCAGCCGGCTTTCGGCCAGCTTCAGGCGTTCGTCGGTGCGCACGATTCCAACGTAGTTCCACATCAAGGTCCGGACGCTGTCCCAGTCGTGGTCCAACAGCACCGATTCCGGAGGCGGCCGGTCCCTGTAGGCATCCAGCGTGGTGGGCTTCGACTCGTTCGGGCCGGAATCTCGCACCTCCCGGACGGCGGAGGCGGCCGCCCGAGCGCCGAACACCACCGCCTCCAGGAGTGAGTTGCTCGCAAGGCGGTTGGCCCCGTGAACACCCGTACAGGCCACCTCACCGACGGCGTACAATCCCGGCAGGTTCGTTTTGCCGTCCAGGTCGCTCATCACTCCGCCGCACAAGTAGTGTGCGGCCGGGACGACGGGAACGAGTTCCTTGGACATGTCGATTCCGTACGTGAGGCAACCCCGGTAGATGTTTGGAAAGCGGGTCCGGATCTGTTGCGGCGTCCCAATCAACGAGAGATCCAGCCAGACGAACTTGTCCCCTCTCTTCTTGAGTTCGTTATCGATGGCGCGGGCTACCACGTCCCGAGGCGCCAGCACGCCGTCCGGGTGATAGCTCTCCATGAAGGTGTTGCCGTCCTGCGTTCGTAGCGTGGCGCCCTCGCCTCTGACCGTTTCGGAAATGAGGAAAGATTTCGCCTCGGGATGGTAGAGGCACGTGGGATGGAACTGGACGAATTCCAGGTTGGCCACTCGACCTCCACAGCGGTACGCCATTGCGACCCCGTCCCCTGTGGCGATATCCGGATTGCTCGTGTAGAGATAGATCTTTCCGCAACCGCCCGTGGCCAGGACCGTAACGGGCGCCCCATATGTCTCCGTTTCGCCGGTTACGCGATTGAGAACATGCGCGCCCAGGCACCGCGCGGGCCCCGAGTGTTTTCCAGACGTGTCTTCCACGGCCAGGTCCACGGCCAGTCGATCCTCGAGAACCGTGATGTTCGGGTGCTCTCGGACGGCTCGAGCCATCGCCTGTTCGATCTCCGCACCCGTAAGATCGGCCGCGTGAACGATTCGCCGGCGCGAGTGCCCGCCTTCTCGTCTGAGATCCAGCGCATCCCGCGGATTCACGCTGAAACGGACCCCCACGTCGACCAGGTCTTTCACCGCCGTGGGCCCACATCGAACCATCAGTTCGACCGCATCGCGGTGGCACAATCCCGCGCCAGCCAGAAGCGTGTCCTGGATGTGAAGGTCAAACGAGTCATTCTCCGCCAGCACCGACGCCATACCGCCCTGCGCGTAGTTCGTGTTCGAGTCGGTGTCCTTCTTCTTGGTGACCACGATCACCGATCCGTGGGGTGCTGCTGAGAGTGAGAACCAGAACCCGGCAATGCCGGATCCGATCACAAGGAAATCCGCCCTCCCGTTCATCACTCCCCTCCCCGTCTGCCTTGTGCGCCGAGCACATTGTCCACGATGCGGTAGAAATCCTCACCGCGTGCAGTCATTTCCGGCTGGATCCTGAGGACCAACCAGTTCTCCAGCGCCCCGGCGAAATCCCGCAGCCGGACGGCATCCTTTTCCGTCGTCAGGATCCAGCGGGCCGCGGGCGTCGACTGCCGCACCACACCCTCAAGGTCCGCCTCTTTGAACACGTAATGATCAGGATAGCGCCATGCGGCGTTCAGCTTGGCCCCCAGACCCGCAACCGTCGCCTCAAAGCCGCCCGGCAACGCCAGTCCACAGACCGAGGAAACCGTTTCTCCTTTGACGGCGGACAGCGGAACCTCCCGCTCTGTGGCCAGCTCGTAGAGACCCACGGGGCAATGCCGTGTTTCGGCCACCAGGAGATGCGGAAAGCGATGCTCCAGGTAGGACCCGAAGGAAGAAGGGCGCGTCGAATCCGGGCGCTTCAGCACCACGACATGCGCCGAGGCCAACGCTCTCAGACCCTCCCGCAACCATTGGGTTCCCGCGTACACGCCTCGAGAGCTCCAGGCCTCTTCGTCAACGGTCACGATGTCCAGATTCCGTTGGAGTCGGCGGTGCTGGAATCCGTCGTCCAGGATCATCACACGGCACCCGAGCCGAGTCTGAGCATAGTGACCGGACGCTACCCGGTCTTTCCCGACCAGCACGGCGGCCTCCGGGATCCGGCTCGCCACCCAGTAAGGCTCATCCCCCGCCTCAACCCAGGAGACCTCCGGGCCTCGGCCGTTGCTCACCACGAGCGGCTCCGCTCCCGGCCGGGAGCGCGCATATCCCCTCGACAGTACGCCCACCTTGAGACCCGTCGATGTGAACCGCCGAGCGAGGAGTGCAACCAGAGGCGTCTTGCCGGTCCCGCCGAGCGACAGGTTCCCCACAGAGACCACGGGCACCTCCAGACGCACGGTCCGGCGGAACTCCCGGCGGTATACCCATCGATTGGCGGCCGACGCCCCTTGATGGAGACGCGATACGAAGCCCCGGACGGCGCGGGGCGGTTCCCAACGTCCCGAGACTACGACGCGCGGGCCGGCGCGCCACGGTTCCCGCGGTCCGTTGCACCGGGTACGCCCGTTCGGCGGTCCATTGATCGCGGCAGCGTCTTCATCGAGAATGCCCGCGTCGGCGAGCGCATCCACATATCGTTTCGCGGCGCCCCGGAACTCCTCCACCACGCCCAGAGCCAAGCGGCCGCTCTCGGCGCACAGTTCCCGATCTCGCAACCACTGCTCCAGCACCCGGGTGATGTCCCCGGCATCGTCGACTTCGACTCCGCCCCGGGCGTCCAAAAGACGATCGGCGGCCAACCGGTAGTTATCCATGTGCCGTCCAAAGAGAACCGGTACACCGTAGGCCGCAGGCTCGAGGGGATTGTGGCCTCCCAGGGAGACCATGCCGCCTCCCACGAAGGCGACCGCGGCGACTCCGTAGAATCCGCCCAACTCACCGATGGTATCCAGCACAACCACCTGGGGTGGCCCGCCTTCCCCATCCCCCAAGCCGGCAGCCGTCCAGCGGGCCCACCGAAGCCCTTTCTTGGCCAGGATTGACTCCAGTCCCGGCACCTGCTCCAAATGGCGGGGTGCAAGAACGAGGGTCAGGGGTCGCTCACCGTCCAGAGAGCGGTAAGCATCCAGAATGGGGTGTTCCTCTCCGGGCCGCACACACCCGGCGACCCAGATGGGCGCATCGGCCCTGTCCCCCAGCAACCCCCGAAGCGTACGTGCCAACATCTCCTTCCCTCGAACGGGAACCGCATCGTACTTGGAACTCCCGAGAATCCGGATCCGCTCCGGTGGAGCTCCGAGATGCGCAAAACGTTCCCGATCCCGCTCCGACTGTACGCCGAAGAAGTCCACCGCCTCAAGCACGTCGGCCAGGAATCCCCGAAACAGGCGGTAGTACCGGAAGCTGCCTCCCGAGATGCGCCCGTTCACCAGAGCCGTCTTCATTCCCCTGCGGTAGGCCTCCCGAATGAAACCCGGCCAGATCTCGGTCTCCATCAGAATCAGGCTCTTCGCGTCGACCGCCTGCATGGCCCGTCGAATGACGCGGGGCGCGTCCAGGGGCATGTAGAACGCGCCGGCGACGCCTTCCATGTTCTGCGCAATGGACTGGCCCGTTCGTGTGAGAGTGGAGAGAACAATCTCGCGTTCGGGGTCCTGTTCATGGATTCTCTCGACCAGAGGGGGAACTCCCGCCAGTTCTCCCACGGAAGCCGCGTGAATCCAGATCCTGCCACTTGAGGAGGGCGGAAGATCCACATACCCGAGACGCTCCTCCCACTCGCGGCCCTTCGTTCGTCTCAATCCGTGGAGCACCGGTGCGGCCGCCCCGTACGCCATCCCGCCGAGGATATTGTAGAGAAGATAGCTCATCGAGAGCACTCCCCGCTCGTCCTCTGCGAGCGCGCCCGCGATATCAGTGCCAGTGCCACGCCGGCCGCGCGTGCGGACGCCCCCGGCGTTCCCAACCGTCCCCTCACGGCCCGAAGCGCCGCCCCCATGGCCTCGCGCCGCTCCGCCGACCTCAGGAGATCCGCTGCCTCACGGGCCAGGTTGCGGGAGGTGGCATTGTACTGGACCCGCTCCGGCACCACGGGGCCGCCGGCCACAAGATTCGCCAGAGCGATGTGCGGAACCCGAATCACCGCCCGGCCGATGAGCCAGGACAGGAGGGATAGGCGGTAGACCACGACCATGGGTGTTTCCAGACAGGCGGCCTCAAGGGTGGCGGTTCCCGAAGCCACGAGCACCAGTTCGGCGGCCCGAATCACGCCTCGTGTCCTTCCCGTTACCACCGTCGCCCAGGAATACGCATCTGGAATCATCCGGCCTACCTGGGCCGCTCTCTCGGGGGAAGACGCCCCGACCAGAACTTGAATCTCCGGGAATTCTTTCCGAAGCTCGGCCGCAGTTTCCAGCATGATCGGAAAAAGACGCGCGACTTCGTTCTCCCGCGATCCGGGAAGCAAACCCAGGACGCGCTTCCCCTCGATCTTCATGTCTTCGAGCGCGCGCCTGGAAGAGATTTCCTCTTCCAGGAGAGATTCCAGGAGCGGGTGACCTACGAATTCAACGTCCACGCCGGCCGATTCATACAGCGGTTTCTCGAAGGGCAGGATCGTGACCATCGTGTCGACCCGACGGGCGATCGTGTTGACGCGTCCCCGGCCCCAGGCCCAGACCTGTGGGCTGATGTAGTACATCACGGGGATTCCGGCCTGCTTCGCGCGCCGGCACATTCTGAGGTTGAATCCGGGATAGTCTACGGGAATGAAGAGATCGGGGCGTTCCTCTCGGAAGAATCGATCCAGACGTCGCCCGACGCGCAGGAGCTCGGGCAAGTGGCGGACAACTTCTGCAAAGCCGATGACTCCGAGATCGCCTTCAGCGATCAGCTCCACGCCCTCCGCCCGCATCGCAGATCCCCCCACGCCAAACAGACGGCAGGACGGATCCCGTTCCCTGAGCGCCTTCGCCAGCCGAGCAGCATGGGCTTCCCCGGAGGTCTCACCCGCCACGATCAGGATCTTCGGTCCGCCCTCGGCCATTCCTCCCCCCAACAATGCCGGACTCCGGCCGGTTCGGGGGACATGCGAACGCGGGTTCGAACCTCCCCCGAATCCTTCACAGACCGGCGGCTCCGGCGTCGGATCCGCCTGCGCGGGCAGCGTCACCTTGCGCTGCGACCTGTCCGGCGACCCTTCATGAATCCCCGGGCTCGTGGACCCTCAGGGAAGAGCCCCACCGTCGCTCGATATCCGCGATGACGTGCAGCGCAATCTCAAGCGCAGCCCTTCCAACAGATCCTGAAACAATAGGTTGTACACTTGTTCTAATACATTGGATGAAGGACAGAATTTCTTCCTTGAGCGGCTCCTGCGATTGCACTCCCAGACGCTCGTGTGCAATCGCGCGAAGACCCGCATCTCCATTGTCGGCGCCGCCCCTCCGGTAGACATCCGTGGTGCAGCCCAGGCAATCGACGGACACATACGTGTTGGCCTGGAAAAAGCGGATCTTCCGCATCTTCTCACGCGAAACCCGGGAGGCCGTCAGATTCGCGATGGCTCCATTTCGAAACTCCAGTCGGGCGTTGGCGATGTCCACGTTTTCGCTTAGAACGGGGACCCCCACGGCCTCCACCCGGGTCACCTCATCCTTCACCAGGTGCAGCACAATGTCGATGTCGTGGATCATCAGATCCAGCACCACGGCCACGTCGCTGCCCCTCGGGCTGAACCCCGCCAGGCGGTGGCACTCCAGAAATCGAGGATTGTCCGCAATTCGAAGAGCCGCCTGAACGGCTCCGCTGAACCTCTCCACGTGTCCGACCTGCAGGATGCATCCGGCCCGCCCGGCGGCCGCCACCAGATCATCCGCCTCGCGAAGCGTTCCCGCAATGGGTTTCTCCACCAGCACATGGACGCCTTGATCCAGCGCACCGACTCCCTCCCTGGCGTGCCAGGGAGTCGGCACGGCCACGGACACGGCCTCCACGTCCGCCAGGAGCGCGTCGGACGATCTGTACACGGCGCAATCGAATTCCTTGGCCACCTGTTCGGCGCGGGCCGGATCGCTGTCGGCGACCCCGACGAGACGGGCCTCCTCGAGCTCGTGATACATCCGGGCATGCAGGCGACCCAGGTGGCCCACACCGATCACACCCGTTCTTACCGATCTCACTTCCCTATCCCCCTCCCGCCCCGAAGGCGACCCGTCGCTCCTCGCGTCGGTTCCCAAAAAGGAAGCCGGCTCCAGAGAGGAAAGCCGGCCAGGAGTTCTCATCCGTCCGCGCCGTCACGAAATGCCACGGCGGGATGTTTCGATGAAGTCTATCAGACAAGCGATCTCGGGACAGGCTCTCAAGTCCGCCCGGATCCTCTCCACCGCCTGGCCGACGTTCAGTCCGCTGCGGTACAGCAACCGGTGGGCCCGTTTGAGCTCCAGTCTCGTCTCGGACGGAATCCCTCTTCGGCGAAGCCCTACGACGTTGGTCCCCGCCACCCGGAGCGGACTCCCCGCCACCAGAAAATACGGCGGAACGTCCTTGGCCACTCTGGACATTCCACCGACGAAGGCCAGTTTTCCGATTCGCACGAACTGATGAACGGGTGTCATCCCCCCGATTCCCGCCCAGTCACCGACCTCGATGTGCCCCGCCAGCTGAACGCCGTTGGCAAGGACAACCCCGTCGCCCAACGCGCAGTTGTGACCGATGTGGACGTATGCCATCACCAGGTTGTCGTTGCCGACCCGGGTCTCGTCGTCTTCCTCCGTCGCACGGTTGATGGTCACGTATTCGCGAATGGTCGTCCGATCCCCGATGATGAGCGAGCTCGGCACTCCCGAATACTTCAGATCCTGCGGCGCTCCTCCCAGCACCGCCATCGGGGAAATCTGGCAGTCGCAGCCGATCTGCGTGCCGGATTCGATGCACACGTGGGAGGCCACCTGAGTCCGATCTCCGATGACCACATCCTCGTAGATCACCGAGTAGGGACCAATCGATACCGCCGCCCCCAGCTCGGCCTTGGGATGAACAATCGCGGTCGGATGGATGTCCGTCAGCCGAGCAAGATTACCCAACCGATCCGGTGGGGTCATCCCGCCACTCCTTCGCTCGGATCCCCGCCCCTAGCGATTCACAATCATCGACAGCAGCTCGGCCTCGGCGACCAGCTCGCCGTCGACAAATGCCACGCCCTTCATCTTACAGGTCCGGGACCGCAGTTTCACAAGCTCGAGTTCGAATCTCAGTTGATCTCCGGGAATCACGGGTTTCCTGAATCGAGCCTTGTCGATACCCATGAAGTATACCAGACGCTCTTTCGGTTTGTCCACCGTGCTCAGAAGCAGAACGCCGCCTACCTGCGCCATCGCTTCGATGATAAGAACGGCCGGCATGATCGGATGACCCGGGAAGTGGCCCACAAAGAAAGGTTCATTGACGGTTACGTTCTTGATGCCGACGACGCGCTCTCCCTCGACAAGCTCGACAATCCTGTCGACAAGGAGAAACGGATATCGGTGAGGCATAATCTCCTGGATGGCGCTGATGTCCCAGCTGGTGGACGCCTTTCCCGAAACGGGAACGCTCGGATGGCGGGTTGCATGATCCGCGGCTTCCCTCATCTTCCGCACAAGTTTGACGTTGGTCGCGTGTCCCGACTTCACGGAAATGATGTGCCCCCGAATGGGCATCCCAAGCAGCGACAGGTCTCCCACAAGATCCAGGATCTTGTGCCGCACGAACTCGTTCTTGAACCTCAGGGGCTCCTTGTTGAGAATCCGCTCGCTGCTGACCACAACGGCGTTCTCGAGGCTTCCCCCCTTGATCAGGCCCGTCTTTCGCAGCTCATCCACTTCTTCGATCAGGGAAAAGGTGCGCGCCGGGGCAATCTCGCTCTCGAAAGTCTTCTCATCGATATCGAAAGACGCGTACTGCGTACCGACAACCGGGTGCTCATACTCGATCGTGAAACTGATCCGGAATCCATCGTGGGGAAGAGCAACCAGCTCCACTCCGTTCTGGCAGAACCGGATCGGACGAGTCACCTTGAAGTACCGCTTCGGAGCATCCTGTTCGACGACGCCTGCGCTTCTCAGCACCTGAACAAAGGGTTGCGAGCTGCCGTCCGGCTCGGCGGGTTCCAGCGTGTTGATCTCGATCAACGCGTTGTCGATACCCAGCCCGGTAAGAGCCGCCAGCACGTGCTCGACCGTGCTGACTTCGGCATCGCCTACCCGGAGGGTGGTGCGGCGAAGGCTGTCCGTCCCTTCAGGGGTGTTCCGGATATCTGCCAGTATGACCGGCCGGTCGGGCAGATCCACCCGCGTGAAGCGGATTCCGTGATTCACAGGGGCGGGTTTGAACACCAGCGTGCTCTCCGCCCCGCTGTGCAGACCCCTCCCCGTAAAGGAGACTTCTCTGGCAATGGTTTTCTGAGGTTGTTTCATGGTCTTCAACGGTCACCCACGCGCTTTTCCAGATCGGCGATTCGCCGCTCCAACTCACGCACGGCGGCCAAGAGACCCGGCAGTCTCTGCACGCTGGCGTTGATTCGGTTGGACAGGTTGTGGGTTCTGGCTGGATAGCCGGATACACACGTGTTGGCGGGCACGGACTTGGTCACGCCTGCCTGCGCTCCCACAACGGCGTTGTCGCCGATCTTGATATGACCCACAACACCGGCCTGTCCCGCTAGCGTCACGTTCTTTCCCAATTCCGTCGAACCCGATATCCCCACCTGCGCCACAATGATCGAGTTCTCTCCAACAACCACGTTGTGGGCAATCTGAACCAGATTGTCGATTTTTGTCCCCCGCCCGATCAGGGTCGTTCCCGTCGTCGAACGGTCAATGCAGACGTTGGCCCCGATCTCCACGTTGTCCTCGATGACCACGTTTCCGACCTGGGGAATCTTCTGATACTGATCTCCGTCCTTCGCAAATCCGAAGCCGTCCGAACCGATTACCGCACCGCAGTGAATGATCACCGCCCGCCCGATGAACACGTCCTCACGGATGCTGACGTTCGGATAGACGAGCGTGTTCTCTCCAATCTTGGTCCGTTCCCCGATGTGGCTTCCCGGGAGAATCGTGACACGATCGCCGATCTTCGCCTCGTCGGAGATCACCACGTAAGGGCCAATGGAGATGTCCTCTCCGATCTGAACGTCCTTCCCGATCACAGCCTTCGGATGGATTCCTCTCGGGAAATCATCGCGGCCAGGAAAGAAGATCTTGACCACCTTCAGGAATGCAAGGTAGGGATTCTCATCATAGATGACCGGGCGGTCCGGCGTGACCGAATTCTTGCTCATGATCACGGCCGATGCCCGAGTTGTTCTCAAATAGGCTTCATACCGGGGGTTGGCGAAGAACGTGACGTCCCCGACCTCGGCTTCCCGAATGCCGGAGACTCCGCGGATTTCTATCGACGCGTCTCCCACCAACTCCCCGCCGATACGCTCGGCGATTTCCCCTAGGGTCATACCCATATGGAATCCATCTCCCGTCGGTACGGATCGACCCGCCGCTGCTACGGCGGGCTAGTCCGTTTCCCGATTCAGCTCCTCAATCACGCGCTCGCTCATGTCCAGCGCCGCCTTGCCGTAGGCAACCGAGCCATTCGCCGCGTCGAAAATGATGTCGAAGTCTTCTTCTTCGCCGATTCGCGCGAGCACGTTGTTGATCTTGTCAATGATCGGCCGCGTCAGCTCCACATTCCGCTGGACGGCCCTACCCTCCTGGCCCCAGATGGACTGAACAAACGTTTCATAAGCCTGCTGTCTTTGCCTCAGTTCGGTGTCCCGCTCGGCCAGTTTGGCCTCGCTGAGCATCAGACGTTGCGATTCGAGCTCGTTCGCCATCGTCATGATCTCTTGATGCATCTGCTCAGCTTCTTCTTCCCATGCCTTCAGCTCTTTGTCAAGTGTTTGTTGCGCCTCCTCGGCCACCTCGTATTCCGCCAGAATCCGCACGGAATCAATGTAGCCGATCTTCAAGTCGGCGGCAAGTACTACATTGGGGAAAGCCAGAGCGCCCAGAAGGGTCGCAATCATCCACTTCCCCATCCACGATGCCTGCCGGAACCGATTCATGCCGATCTCCCTCCATCAGAATGACATTGCCCCCAGCTGGAAGTGCCACTCCCAACCCGGTCCACCGAGTTCCTCGTCTTTATCAAAACCATAGCCGTAATCCAGCCCGATGATTCCGATCATGGGCGCCTCAAACCGAAGGCCGAATCCCGCTCCACGTTTCAGCGTGTTCGGCTGGGCCTGTGCCAGAGAGTTCCAGGTGTTTCCAGCATCAAAAAAGAACAGGCCGAAAAACTGGGGTCCGCCGATGGGAAATTTCAACTCACTCTTCAACATGGTCATGACTTTGCCGCCGTCGTCCCACTGGTTTCCCTCGGGTACAATCTCGAAATCCGAGTAGCCCCGTAGACCCTCGCGCCCCGTCCCACCCAGGCGGAACTTCTCATAGATCGGGACCTCGGCGCCCGCCGAGTGGCCCTTTAGAAAACCGGCCCGCGATTGAACGGCCAATACGAAAGGACCGAACGCCCTCACGAACCACTGGGTGCTCAGTTCCACCTTCGAATACGGTTGCCACAGACGGCCCGCATCGCTGTTGCGCCAGACCCCGGCAATCTCATAGCTCAGCTGTGAGATCGAACCGACGGTCGGGAAGAACGGAGAATCCGTGCTATTGCGAATCAACGTGAAGCGCTCGCTGACCGTTGTCCCATCCCCGGCGAGTGCAAGCACCGTCTCGCTGGCGTCAGCGAAAGCTTCAATCTCCCACTCCTCGAACCGCGTGCGGCTGTAGATTCTCGTGTAGTCCAACCAGGGAAACGGCCGCCCGATACTCACCGAGGCGCCGGCCGCTTCCTCCGCAAACGCGTCCCCCTGGCGGCGTCGGCGCGTGTGATACAGGTCAAGTCCCAGCGAGGTCGGCGTGTCAAACAGCCACGGTTCGGTAAACCCGATGCGAAACTGCCCGAGGTTTCCGAACTCCCACGTCACGTTGATCGTCTGCCCCGTCCCCCGGAAATTCTGCTTCGCCAGCTGCAGAGAGCCCGTCATCCCATACTGATTGCTGTAGCCGGCCCCCATCATGGCCTGTCCGGTTTGCCGCTCCTGCACCGTGAAGACGAGATCCATTTCTCCCTCGCCGTCGCCCGGCATCGGAGCCACCTGTACGTCGTCGAAAAACCCGAGGCTGAACACTTCACGCTGGGAACGCATCAGTGCGGAGCGCTTGAAGACGTCACCGGGACGGACGATCAGGCCACGCCGGACCACCTTTTCCCGTGTGAAGTAGTTACCCGCGATCTCGATTCGCCCGATGTATGCCCGGACCCCCTCGTCGATCCGCATGTTGATGCTCTCGCGCTGTCCCTCCCGCACGCGCTCCGGGTCTACGCGACAGTACACGTAGCCCTCCTCCGAATACGCGCCGTAGATAGCGTCGAGGCCGACCATCAGGGCCGTTTCGTCGAAAACATCCCCCGGTCCGAGACCGAGCAGTTCGAGGATCTTCGCATCATCCAGAAGAGCATTGCCCTCCGTCGACACCGAACCCACCCGGTAGAGGTCTCCCTCCTCGACGACCATCACGATCGTCAGATTACGGAACTCTTCGTCGTAATCCAGGCGATAGTCCGCCACCCGAGCATCCAGATAGCCGTGTTCGGCGTAAAGCCCCTTGACCCTTTCCAGGTCTTCCTCGAACACGTCTTCCTTGAAATCTCCACCTCGCAGGAACCGTCGTTTCTTGGTCTCGAGAACCGACCGGACCTCCTTGTCGCTCAGGACCTCGTTTCCCTCGACGTTCACTTCGCGAACACGGGTTTTCTTCCCCTCTCGAATCCGGTACGTCACCACCGTGCGGCCGTCCGCCCCCTTACCGACAACGGTTTCCACTTCGGCTTGTCGGTATCCCTTTTCGCCGTAGAGCTCCTTGATTTTTCTTGCATCGTAGAACATCGCCCGATCGCTGACTGCCTGGGCGTGGGGTTGCTCCGTTTCCTTTTGCAGATCGTCCTTTGAGATCTTGTCGTTCCCGCTGAACACGACCCTTCCCAGACGAGGTCTCTCCACGACGAACACGGTCAGCACTACGCCTTCGAGGGTTTCGATTCCCTCAATCCGGACATCGTCGAAGAGATCCCGCGCATACAGGCGGCGAATACCCTCGCGAATCACATCCGGCGACAACTCATCCCCGGGATTCACACCCAGAAGCGATCGCACCAGACGACTCTCCACGACACGATTTCCCTCCACGGCCACCTGCGCCACCCGGACCTCGCCATGGGCCGGAGACCAAAGCGACCCCAGGGCGGCCGCAATGATCAGGGTTCGAATCCCGACACGCACGAATGCCGTAATGCGACTGGCGCGCAACATCGTTCCTCCCCGCTCGCACGGCGGGTGTGACCGTCCGCGGCAGACAACTCTACAAGAAAATGAATGCATGGTCGGGACGCCCGCCCGCGCCCACCCGCTCCCCTCCACCGGCGGCCTCCCCTGGGGGTGAGATTACTCGGACCCTCCGCTACCCGTCAACCTCTCATCACAGATTAGGTGTGTGCCTTGGACTCCTCCGCTTCGATGGGATCGATCTGGAACGTAATGCCGTTCGGGCCGCGGGAAATGACCACCTGCGCGCCCGATTTGAGGCTGGATCTCAGGACCTCTTCCGACAACGGATCCTCGACGACGCGCTGCAGGACGCGTCGAAGCGGGCGAGCGCCCAGGTTGGGATCGAATCCTTCGTCGACCAGATATTCCTTGGCCTCGTCCGTCAGCCGGATTGTGATTCCCCGAGTCGACAGCCGTTCGGTCAGCTCGTTCAGGAGAATCTCCACGATCTTCTCGATGTCGTTGCGCTCCAGCGCTCGGAAGACGATGACTTCCTCTACCCGGTTCAGAAACTCGGGATTGAACACCTTCTTCACCGACTCGAGCACCTTGACTTTCATGTTGTCGTAGTCGCCGGAGGTGGACGCTTTCTGGAATCCCAGACTCCCACCGGCCTTGATGTCCCGCGTTCCCACGTTGGACGTCATGATGACGACGGTGTTCTTGAAATTCACCTTTCGCCCGAAGGAATCCGTCAGCAGACCGTCCTCCAGGACCTGAAGGAGGATGTTGAAGACGTCAGGGTGAGCCTTTTCGATCTCATCCAGCAGCACCACGCTGTAGGGCCGGCGCCGCACCTTCTCGGTCAGCTGGCCGCCTTCCTCATACCCCACGTACCCCGGGGGCGCCCCCACCAGGCGGGACACGGCGAATTTCTCCATGTACTCACTCATATCGATGCGGACCAGCGCATCTTCATCATCGAAGAGAAACTCCGCCAACTTGCGGGCAAGCTCGGTCTTACCGACTCCCGTGGGGCCCAAAAAGATGAACGAACCGATCGGCCGCCGCGGGTCTTTGAGGCCGGCCCGGTTCCGCCGCACCGCCCGGGCCACCGCGCGCACCGCTTCTTCCTGCCCGATGATCTTCTTTCCGATCTCCTCCTCCATGCGGAGGAGTTTCTCCGACTCCTGCTCCTCGATCTTGGCCATCGGAATCCCCGTCATCCGCGAGACCACGAAGGCGATGTCCTCGATCCCGACGACCGCAACACGCTCGGAGCTGGATTCCCTCCACTTGCGCTCCAGGTTCTCCTTCTCGCGCCGGAGCATTTTCTCATTGTCCCGAAACTTCGCGGCCTTTTCGAATTCCTGAGCGTGAATTGAAGATTCCTTTTCGCGGGTCAGGTCGCGCAGCTTGGACTCCATATCCAGGAGTTCCGAGGGCAGCGTGGAGACCATCAGATGCGCCCGCGAACCGGCTTCGTCGATGACGTCGATCGCCTTATCCGGAAGATGCCGATCACTGATGTAGCGGTCCGAAAGGTGAACGGCGCCGACGATGGCTTCGTCCGTAATCTTCACGCGGTGATGGGCTTCGTACTTATCCCTCAGGCCCTTCATGATTTCGATGGTTTCCTTGATCGACGGCGGATCGACCACGATCGGCTGGAATCGGCGTTCCAGAGCCCCATCCTTCTCGATGTGCTTGCGATACTCGTCCAGCGTCGTGGCCCCGATGCATTGCAGTTCGCCTCGAGCGAGGGCCGGCTTCAGCATGTTGGACGCGTCGATCGCTCCCTCCGCGCCGCCGGCACCCACGATCGTATGCAACTCGTCGATGAAAATGATGATGTTCTCGGATTCCTTGATCTCGTTCATCACGGCTTTCAGCCGCTCCTCGAACTGCCCGCGATACTTGGTGCCGGCAACAATGGAGGCCAGATCCAGCGTCAACAGCCTCTTGTCCTTCAGTGTCTCCGGAATCCGGGTTCCATCGATGATCATCATGGCGAGACCCTCGGCGATTGCGGTCTTTCCGACGCCCGGTTCGCCGATGAGAACGGGGTTGTTCTTCTTCCGCCGTGAGAGGACTTGAATCACCCGCTCGATCTCCTGCTCCCTGCCGATCACGGGATCGAGCTTCCCTTCGCCCGCAAGTGCCGTAAGATCACGGCCAAACTGATCCAGCGCGGGGGTATCGCTCTTCTGCTCGCCGCGGGGCTTGCCCGGAGCCGCGGCGGAGACCTCCCCCAGAATCCGCAGTGTTTCTTCCCGAACTTTCTTGCGATCCAGGCCCAGGTTGGTGAGCACACGAGCGGCCACTCCCTCTCCCTCTCGAATCAATCCCAGGAGAAGATGCTCGGTGCCGACATAGTTGTGTCCGAGGAGCCGGGCCTCATCGACGGCGAGCTCCAGAACCCGCTTGGCTCTCGGCGTGAAGGGGATCTCACCCACGGTCAGCGTCCCGCCGCCCTGGGATACCATGCCCTCGACCGTTTTCCGGGCGACGTCCAGGTCGACCCCGAGACTCTGAAGGACGCTCGTCGCGATTCCCTCACCATCCCGGATGATCCCCAGGAGGAGGTGCTCCGTCCCGATGTAGTCATGGTGAAGACGCCCGGCTTCTTCGCGCGCGAGGTACATCACCTTCTTGACTCTCTCCGTAAAGCGGTCGTGCATCTTGCCACCCCCAGCCTAGTCGATCAGGACACGTCGCAGTTTGCCAGAAGTCGTCTCACCAAGTCCGCTCGAGCGATGTTGCTCTCTGAGTCGTCCAGGGGCTTGCCCGATACCCTCTCCACGTGCGCCGGCTGTGATAAGACCATCAAACTGTTGAGCAGGCTGTAGGAGAGCCCGCTCAGCAGACCCAATCCCAGACCCAGGCGGATAGCGGAACAGAGGTTAAGGACCTCCGCCGGACGCATCAGGCGTCCGTATTTCAGCAAGCCGAATGCTCGCCATACCTTATCTTCGATCTGCTGCTTAGCATCCTTGAGCAAAATCCGCCGCGCCGTGCCCTCGTGCTCAATCACCTGGCGGGTTACCCGTTCCAGGGAATCGATGATCTCCGATTCGGATTGCCCCAGGGTCGTCTGATTCGACACCTGGAAGAAATTACCCATCGCCTCGGTTCCCTCTCCGTAGAGCCCCCGCACGGCCAACCCCACCTGGGCGATGCCCTTGAGCGCCGGGGCAATTTGTCCCGTCAGAACCAAGCCCGGCAAATGAACCAACACCGATACCCGCAGTCCTGTTCCCGTATTCGTCGGGCACGCCGTGAGATATCCGATCTCCTCCGAGAAAGCGTATGGAAGCCTCCGCTCCAGCGCGCTCTCGATGTCGCCCGCCATCTGCCACGTCTTCGCCGGCTGGAACCCCGACTGCATGGTCTGAATCCTCAGATGGTCTTCCTCGTTGACCATGACGCTTCGACACTCATCCTGCCCGACGATCACGGCTGCCGGCCTTCCGGCTTCCACGAGCTCATTGCTCAACAGATGCCGTTCCATCAGAAACCGCCGGTCCGCCTCGGAAATCTCGTGTGTCAGAATCGCAGCCGCGTTCCCCACCGCCTCCGTTTCCCGAACGGCGGTCACGACTTCATCCAGGATTCGGCGCAGTTCTTCCTCGTCCGCGCGGTGGGCGAATCGGTGATCCCTGAGGTTTCGGGCCAAACGAACGCGGGTCGACATCACGATCTCCGGATTCGGGCCCGATCCGTCAAGCCAGCAGCCCAGTCGGTCTTTCATGTCCTCCAGAAGCATGAAGCGCTACTCCTCGTTCCCGAGACTCGGTCCCGTCTTCGTGTCTTTCAGCTGATCCCGGATCTCAGCCGCTCGCTCGAATTCCTCCGCCTCAATCGCCTTCTGGAGCAGGACCTGGAGCCGCCGCACTTCCCGTTTCTCCGCCACGAGCTTCAACTGCGACGACGGCACCTTGCCCTCATGCTGGTTGCTGCCATGAATCCGGCGGAGCAGATGGCGTAAGCTTGCCGAAAACGAATCGTAGCAATCCGGGCATCCCAATCGGCCGGTCTCCTTAAAATCCCCGTAGCTCAGCCCGCAGGTTGCGCAGACCGTCTTCGTGGCCATCTCTTCGCCGGGAATCCCCTCATCCAGCATTCCAGCCAGCAGGTTCGAAATAGCGAATTCCCCGGACAAAGATGCGTTCGCACCACCCAGCTCCTCCGCGCACTCCTTGCACAGGTGAAACTGGCTGACTTTGCCCTCCTGAATATCCGTGTAGAACACCTGGGCTGGATGTTTGCCGCACCTTTCACACATCTTGGCCATTCGTCTCACCCCCGGCCGACGATCCCGGCCGTCACCCGGTTCGCCCGCTCAGCGGAATCCAGATTCCTAGTGAAGACTTCCATCGGCCAGCGTCAGCAGTCGATCCGCCCGGCCGGCCAACTCCAAGTCGTGAGTCGCCACGACGAACGTCCGTTCCTTCCTGTCCCGAAGATCCCAGATCAAGTCATGCAGATTCTTGCTGTGCGCCCGATCCAGGTTGCCGGACGGTTCATCGGCCAGCACGATATCCGGGTCGTTCACTAAGGCTCTCGCCACCGCCACCCGCTGCTGCTCGCCTCCCGAGAGCTTCATCGGCCGGTGGTGCCTTCGAGCCCAGACGCCCACTTCACGGAGGAGCCCCTCACCCTTTTCCGCCGCCGACCGCCGATCCACGCCGCGAATCAGGGCGGGAATCATCACGTTCTCCAGAGCCGTGAACTCGCGGAGCAGGTAATGGAACTGGAAAACGAACCCCACCGATCGGGACCGAATGTCCGCCAGATCCGTCCCGTTCTTCTGAAACAGATCCTTCGAATCCAGGATGACCGTCCCCGACGTCGGGCGATCGAGGGCGCCGAGGATGTGAAGCAACGTGCTCTTCCCGACACCCGACGCTCCTACCACCGCCACAATCTCACCGCGCTCGACGCACAGATTTACACCTGTGAGGACCCGAATGGCGTCGGGAACCCCAGCAAAGACCTTCGTCAGATCCACCGCCCTCAGCACTTCACTCATGACGAATCGCATTCACCGGAACGAGTCTCGCCGCCCGCCAGGACGGGTAGATCGTGGCCAGAAAGCTTACCGTCACGGCCGCCGCGACTACACCCAGGATCAGCAAGGGCTCCATGCGTACCGGGAGTGTCTCGATAAAATAGATATCTCCGGGCAGGCTGATGATCTCGTACCGATCGAGCACCCACGACAGGCCCGCACCGAACACCACGCCGATTCCCGTGCCGATGAGACCGATCAAGAGCCCCTCTCTCATAAAGATTCTCATGACGCCCATCGAGGTCGCTCCCATCGCCTTCAGTACCCCGATGTCCCGGGTCTTCTGCATCACGATCAGCGTCAGGGTCCCGGCGATGTTGAATCCCGCAACGACAACGATCAGAAGCAGGATAATGAACATCACGATCTTCTCCATCTTCATCCACGTGAACAGGTTCCGGTTCAGCTCCATCCAGTTGACTGTGTGGTAGAAGGGCCGCCCCGCGCGATCCAGGATTCTCTCATCAACTTCGTCCGCCAGGAAGAGATCGTCAAGCGCAACTTCGATACCCGTAACTTCGTCTCCGACCGAGAGCAGCTCCTGCGCGGCGCCTATCGAGACGAATACCAGAGTGCCGTCGTACTGGTACATTCCGGAATCGAAGGTACCCACCACCACAAACGTGCGGACCTTCGGGAGCGAGCCGAAGGGCGTCTCGACGAGGGACAGCGGAGACGTCACTCGGATTTCCTCACCGATACCGACCCGGAGCCGATACGCGAGATCCAATCCCAGGACGATCCCGGGCAGATCGCCCTCCGCCGTAAAGGAGAAATCGTCGGGGCTCACGTTGTCGAGAATCCTCGTGACGGATCCTTCCCGATCCGGATCGATGCCCCGAAGCACCGCACCGTCGGTCTCCGTGTCGGTGCTGAGCATCACTTTCGTGAACACGAACGGGGAAGCGCCGACAACATGCGGCACCTCTTCGACCTCGTTCATCAGGCTGTCGTAGTCCGAGATCATCGTGTCATCGTGGCGGAGCACGATGACGTGCGCATTGGTTCCAACGATTCGGTCTCGGACTTCCCACTCAAAGCCGTTCATCACCGACAGCACGATGATGATGGCGGCCACACCCAACCCGACCCCCACGATGGAGATGACGGCCACCGCCGAGAGGAAACCCTCCCGACTGCTGGACCGCAAATACCGGTCGGCGATGAAAGACACGTAGGACATCGGGGTCGGAGAGAACCTAGGCTCTCCCTCCTTCCGGCCTCAGGAGCGGAAACAGAATCACATCTCGAATGTTCTCCGCCCCCGAAAGGATCATCACCAGGCGGTCAATGCCGAGACCCAAACCGCCCGCGGGCGGCATCCCGTACTCGAGGGCCCGCAGGTAGTCCCGGTCCATCATCTGCGCCTCCTCGTCACCCAGCGTGCGCAGCGTCATCTGGTGTTCGAAGCGGCTCTCCTGCTCTGCCGGATCGTTGAGTTCCGAGAAAGCGTTGCCGATCTCCATTCCGAACAGAAACGGCTCGAATCTCTCCGTCTCGCCCGAATGCCCTCGCTTGACCTTCGCCAGCGGCGAGATCTCCAAAGGATAGTCCATCAGGAAAGTCGGCTCTCCCAGGTGCGGTTCGACCTGCTCGTCCACCAGCTCGGCGACCAAGCGGCCTCGCGGCCAGTTCGGATCGGCCCCGTGGCCCGTCCGTTCCAGAACCGCCCGCAAATCGTCGTCCGTTGAGGCGCCGAGGTCCACGCCCGCGTACTCCTTCAGGGCATCCGCGATTCTCAGGCGCCGCCATGGCAGGCTCAGATTCGCCGTCCGCCCCCTGTACTCGATCTTCGTCCCCCCACACACGGTCTTGGCCAGTTCACCGATCAGAGCCTCGACCAATTCCATCATGGTTTCGTAATCCGCGTAGGCCTGATAGATCTCGATCTGGGTGAATTCCGGGTTGTGCATTCGGTCAATGCCTTCGTTGCGGAAATCCTTTCCGATCTCAAAAACCCGCTCGAACCCGCCGACCAGCAACCGCTTGAGGTAGAGTTCCTTGGCGATCCGAAGGTACAGGGGCATCCCCAGGGCGTTGTGGTGCGTCGCGAACGGCCGCGCGTTCGCTCCGCCGTAGAGCGGTTGCAGGATCGGCGTCTCGACCTCCATGAATCCCCGGGCATCCAGGAACCTCCGAATGGTCTTCACCATGAGCGCACGGATCTCGAACACCCGGCGGGAGTCCGGGTTCATCACCAGATCCACGTACCGCTGCCGGGTGCGCGTTTCCAGATCGCGCAGACCATGCCACTTCTCGGGAAGCGGGCGGACGGACTTCGCCAGCAGCTCGACCGACCCGGCGCGCAGAGTCATCTCGCCCGACCGCGTCCGAAAGACGGCACCCTCCAGCCCCAGGAAATCACCGATGTCACACAAACCAAGGAGTTCGTAGGCCTCGTCCCCGATTTCGTCCTTGCGGAGATAGACCTGCATCTTGCCGGTGCCGTCCAGAATGTCGATGAAGGAGACCTTCCCCTGCTTGCGGCGGTTGAGCATTCGCCCGGCCATTCGGACGGAATCGCTCGACGCTTCCAGCGCCTCAAAATTGGCGGTGATCTGTTCGGCACGGTGGGTCACCGCGAACCCGTACGGGTAGGGCTCGATACCCTTCTCTCTGATCGAGGCCAGCTTCTGCCGTCTCTGGGCGATCAGCGGTCCTGATTCATCCACGTTCGCGCTCCTCGGGAAACTCGAATCCCTCGCCCCGGATGCCTCACCGGTGCGCGGAGTTCTGGGCGGCCGTCTTCCGGGTCTCACAAATCTGGGGCTCTCCCGACCCCGAGAGGGCGGGAGTGCCCCAGCACAACACCTAACAAAATATACGAACGGCATCGCGCGCTGTCAAGGAAAAAACCTTGCAGCGCAGCAGGTTAGCTATCCTTGGCCCCGCTCGCTCTATGCCTCAATGTCATGGTTTGGCCCCGTTCGCTCTATGCCTCAATGTCATGGTTTGGCCCCGCTCGCTCTATGCCTCAATGTCATCGTGATGAACTCGTCGATTTCCCCGTCCATCACCGCTTGAACGTTGCCCGTTTCCAGGTGGGTTCGATGGTCCTTGACCAACGTATAGGGCTGGAAGACGTAGGACCGGATTTGGCTTCCCCACGCAATCTCCAGTTTCTCATCCTCCAGCTCCTGCAGCTTCTTTGCCTGCTCTTTCTTCCAGTGATCGTAGAGACGCGCCGTGAGGATCTTCATCGCGTTTTCCCGGTTCCGATGCTGAGAACGATCCGACTGGCACTGCACCGTAATTCCCGTAGGGAGGTGGGTAATCCGCACGGCGGAGTCCGTTTTGTTCACGTGCTGGCCACCGGCCCCCGACGCGCGAAACGTGTCTACCCGGAGATCCGATTCCAGAATGTCCACCTCGGGAATGTCCTCTATCTGTGCGTACGCGAACACCGAAGCGAATGACGTGTGGCGCCGGTGCGCAGCATCAAAAGGTGAGATTCTGACCAGCCGGTGCACACCCGATTCGACCTTCAGTCGCCCGTACGCGTAGGCCCCCCGTACATCCAACGACGCCGACTTGATGCCGGCTTCCTGGCCCGGCTCCAGATCCACCACTTCATAGCGGAACCCGTTGCGGTCGGCCCATTTGGTGTACATGCGGAGAAGCATCTGAGCCCAGTCCTGTGATTCCGTGCCCCCCGCGCCGGCGTGGATCTCCAGAAACGTGTCTCGGCCGTCATCCTCTCCGCTCATGAGCGTTGCGACGAATCTCTGTTCCAGCGTCTTCTCGAGGCGCGCCAGTTCGGTCCGGAGATCGTTCAGGAGTCCCGTGTCGCCGGCGTCTTCCCCCGCCAGCTCGGCCAGCGTATCGACGTCCTCCATCTGCCTTCGGAGCGCAACCCATTCCTCGAGCGAGCGCTTCTCCTCCCCCAGCGAACGTCCCAATTCCAGAGCCCGAGCCCGGTCAGACCACACGTCCGGTTTGGCGAGCTCGGCCTCCAACTCGGCGATCCGCTGGCGACGTTGGCCCGGGTCAAAGAAACTCCCGAAGCTCCTCGAACCGGTCGCGACACGACTCCACCCGCTGCACCAGATCCTCCAACACCGTCATCACTCGCCTCCTTCAACTTCCGTTGCCCGCACGGACGGCAGATCCCGGAGTCGACGCCACAGATCCCGCGCCTTTGCCGCCAGGTCCGCCAGGTTTCCTTCATTGACCAGAATCTCGTCGGCGGCCTTCGCGCGCCGGGAGTCGTCCACCTGTGAGCCGATTCTTCGAACCGCTTCCTCGCGGGATAATCCGTCCCGATCCCGTAGTCGTTCGATTTGCCGCTCCGAATCCGACTGAACCACAACCAGGTAGTCGACTCCGACCCCGCCCCCCCACTCCACCAGCAGCGCGGCATCAATCACCAACACGCCTCCGTCGGCCTCTCTGCGAAAGGCGTTTCCTCGAGATCGAATCTCCGCGAGCAAGTGGGGATGCACGATGCGGTTGAGCTCTTCAAGGGCTTCCGAATCCGAGAACACCAACCCGGCCAGCCGACTTCGATCGAGGGAACCGTCTTCGGCGAAGACGGAATCCCCGAACGCCTCGCGAAGAACTTGCCGCACCTGCGGCATGCGGTCGACCACGTCCCGGCCGATCCGATCGGCGTCGATTCGAACCGCACCTTGTCTCTCCAACTCACGAGCCACCGTTGTCTTTCCAGACGCAATACCGCCGGTGACGCCGACGATCAGATTTCGTCTTGTCCCGTTCATCGAGCCTCGCCTGCCCCCTTCGTCGGGGCTAATGCGCCTCGTACCAGTTCATCCCAACGCCGTCCGTGACGACAACGGGCACGTCCAGAGGCACCGCCGAAATCATGGTGCGCGTGACCATGGATCTCAAGCGGTCGACCTCGTCCACCGGCACTTCGAAGACCAACTCGTCGTGAACCTGAAGAACCATGCGGGAACGGTACCCGTCTTCCGCCAACCGGCGAGCGATCTCCACCATGGCCTTCTTGATGATATCCGCCGCCGTCCCCTGGATTCGGGTATTGACGGCCGTCCGCTCTCCAAAGGCGCGATCCCTGGGATTCCCGCTCTCCAGCTCCGGCAGGTAGCGTCTCCGTCCCAGAAGCGTGGTCACATACCCGAGACCCCGGGCTTCTTCCACCGTGCGGTCGATGAAGGTCTTCACCTCCGGGTACGTTTCGAAGTAGCTCTTGATGAACGCCCTTGCCTCGGCGAGATCCATTCCCACCGATGCCGCCAGCGCCCGGGGGCCCATTCCATAGAGAATGCCGAAATTCACGGCCTTGGCTCGATCCCGAGCCGCCGGGGCGACATCCGCAGGATCCATCTTCGACACGGCCGCCGCCGTGGCCCGGTGAATATCCTCGCCCCGCCGGAAAGCCTCGATCATTCCGGAATCCCCGGCCATGTGCGCCACGATGCGCAGCTCGATCTGAGAGTAGTCGGCCGAGTAAACCCGCCAATCCGGACCCGACGGGACGAACGCCTTACGGAGTTCACGTCCCAGCTCGGTCCGCATCGGGATGTTCTGGAGGTTCGGATCCGACGAGGAGAGTCTGCCGGTCGCCGTGACCGTCTGGTGAAAGGTCGTATGAATTCGGCCCGTCGACGGGTCCACCATCATCGGCAGCGCATCCAGGTAGGTGGATTTCAGCTTGGCCAGCTGGCGATACCTGAGCACCCGGCGCGGGATTTCATTCTCCCGGGCCAGCTTTTCGAGAACCGACGAGTCCGTCGAGAAACCCGTCTTCGTCCGCTTCCCGGGCGTGAGTCCAAGAACGTCGAACAGAATCCGCTTGAGCTGCTGTGGCGAGCTCATGTTGAAGCGCTCTCCGACCTGGTCGAATACGTCTTCCTCGATCTCCTTGATCTGCTCCCCAAGGTCCCGGCTCATCCGGTGGAGGAAATCGATCTCTACCTTCACGCCCGTACTCTCCATGTCCGCCAGCACTCGCGTCAACGGCAGTTCGATGTCCCGGTAGAGAGGCATCAGTGCCTGCCCCTCGAGAAGCGGTTCCAGAACCGGGACCAGCTCGCACACGGCGCGCGCCACCGCCGCCCCGGCGGGGCCCGTCTCATCGAGAACCCCTCCCAGCGTTCCCTGGGCCTCGGGCGCCTGAATCCCCTCCGGCAGATGCCCCAGATACACGGCGCAGAGAGCCCGAAGATCGCTCTGTCGACCCGGGCTGAGAAGATACCCGGCCAGTTCCGCATCGAATCGAACGGGCCCGAGGTTCATCCCCAGCGCCGCAAGGTTCTTCGTCAGGTTCTTCGCACTCAGCGTCGCAATCTCGCCTGCCCGCTCCCGGAGAACCGACTCCAGCGCCTTCCGATCGTCCTCGCCCCGATTCTCCAGGTTCATGGAGATGACCGAGTAGGCGGCCTCCCCTCCGGAGACCCGGCAGAAGTGCATCGCTCTGGAAGACCCCGCCTCCTTCGGATCTCCCGAGTCCAGCTCCACGGCCACTCTCTCCGCCCCCGAGAGTGCCTTCGCAAGCGTTCCGACATCCGCCGCCGTCCGAACCGACGATGTGTCCCCGGTCTTCACCTGGGCTGCGGGAACAACCTGAGCCAGGAACTTGGAGAACTCCATCTCCCGGAACAGACTCTCCAACATCTCCCTGTCCGGGGCCTCCGACCGTAGCCCGTCGACGGAAACACCCAGGGGAACATCCGTACGCAGTTGCACGAGTTCCTGCGAAAGAAGCGCCTTGTCCCGGTGTTCCTCGAGCGCGCGCCTCACACGGTCCGGCTTCACCTTCTCGAGATTGCGATAGATCCTTTCCATCGATCCGAACTCGCCGATCAGTTTGGCGGCGGTCTTGGCCCCCACCCCCGGAACTCCCGGGATGTTGTCGGATGAATCCCCCATGAGTCCCAGGTAATCCACAATCTGGTCCGGCAACACGCCCATCTTCTGCCGCACACCCTCCATGTCCAGATGCACTTCCCGTCTCGGCCCGGACGCCGGAACCAGGGCGCTCACCCCGGGTCCGACCAGCTGGAACAGATCCTTGTCCGCAGATACGATGACGGTCCGCCATCCCTTGTTCCGGCTTTCGGTCGCCAGCGTCGCGATGATGTCATCGGCCTCGACACCCTCTCTCTCGAGAAGCGGAATCCCCAGTGCCCGGACCACGTCCCGAATCTTGTCGAGCTGCCGGACCAGAGACTCCGGTGTGGGAGGGCGATGCGCCTTATACTCCGGGAACCGCTCGTGGCGATGGGTGGGACCCGGAAGATCCAGCACCACGGCCATACGTTTCGGCGAGCGTTTAAGAAGACTGATCAGCGTGAGGACAAACCCGTAGACCGCACTGGTCTCCACCCCGGTGGACGTCCGCAGGGGACGGTTCTGAAAGGCGAAATACGACCGATACGCGAGGCCCGAACCGTCGATCAGATAGACATCGCCGGAGGACCTTTCGCCGGTGGTGCCCGACGAATCCATCATGGAGAGATATCCTTGGGGAGGAACTCCTCCGAGCTGACCAGGACCTCACGCGCCTTGGAACCCTCGAAGGGCCCGACGACTCCGGCCTCTTCCAGCATGTCGATCAGCCGGGCGGCCCGCGCGTACCCGATCGTGAGTCTCCGCTGCAGGAGAGAGACCGAGCCCTGCTGGTGTTTGACGACCAGGCGAGCGGCTTCATCAAAGAGTTCATCCCGACCGCGAGGCCCGCTCTGCGTTTCCCGCTTCGCGAAGTCAACAAACGGTTCCGCCGGCGGCATCGTTTGCTGTCTGACGTGCTCGACCAGCCGTTCGATCTCGGCCAGAGAGAGGAAGCAGGCGTGCACCCGCTCCACGTCGCGCTTGCCCGAGGCCAGAAACAGCATATCGCCCTTTCCCAGAAGAGTCTCGGCGCCGTTTTGATCCAGGATGGTTCGCGAGTCGGTCTTGGACGGAACCCGGAATGCCATTCGGCACGGAAAGTTCGCCTTGATCACCCCCGTGATCACATCCACCGAAGGACGCTGCGTCGCCAGGATCATGTGAATGCCGACGGCTCTGGCCATTTGCGCCAACCTGGCGATTGTGTTCTCGATGTCATTCGGCATGGCCAGCATCAGGTCGGCCAGCTCGTCCACGATGATGATGAGATACGGGAGCAGCCGGGGAGATTCTCCGCCCTCCTCTTCCTGCATCATACGCACCTTGGCATTGTAGCTCCCGATGTCCCTCGCACCCACCCGCGCCAGAAGCTGATACCGGTTTTCCATCTCGGATACGGCCCACCGTAGCGCTCTCACCGCCGTCTTGGCGTCGCAGATCACGGGGCATTTCAAGTGTGGGATACCGTTGTAGGGCGTCAACTCCAGCATCTTCGGATCGATCAGGATGAAACTCAGGTCCTGCGGCGTGGCCGAGAAAAGAAAACAGGCGATGATGGCGTTCAGACATACGCTCTTGCCCGACCCGGTCGAACCCGCAATCAGAAGGTGCGGCATGGATTCCAGATCCGCAACGACTGGCTGCCCCGAGATTCCCTTCCCGAGCGCGATCTTGAGCAGCGATTCGTGCTGGGTGAACTCCTCGGACGTGATGACCTCGGAGAGATACACGGTCGACGGTTTGTCATTGGGAATCTCGACTCCGATCGCTCCCTTTCCCGGAATCGGCGCAACGATGCGAACACTCGCCGCCTTCATCGCAAGGGCAAGATCGTTCCCCAAGTTGACCACCTGACCGACTTTGACCCCCGGAGACGGCTCCAGCTCGTAGCGAGTGATCACCGGACCGGGATGAACTTCGGTGACCCGCGTCTCGATCCCGAAGTTCCTCAGCTTCTCCACGAGAACATTGGCCCGTTCCAGAAGGGCATTCTCCTCCATTCCCACTTCGTTGGGCTTTGGAGGCTCCAGCATCGAGTACGGCGGCTGGATGTAGCTGCCTTCCCCCTGGGGAAGAGTGGGCCTGGCCGCCGGGCGCCGTGTCCCGCGCGCCCGCCGCGTCACGATTCTCGGCGCGCGGGGGACTTCATTCAGGATCGACTCGTCCTGCTCCTCGTCGGTTTCCTCTTCCTCGTACTCCCCCTCCTCGTACTCCTCTTCGCTCTCCTCCCGCGCCCGCGCATCGATCGGACCACCGTACGTGCCCGATCGATTCGATTTCCCCCGTCTCCATTTCGGCTTCGGCCAGGAGACCCCCCGGAAGGGCCGCCGCCATCTGGGTCGCGGGAATCGCAGGCGACCGAGAGGTGAAAACGCCCGGCCCAGATACTGGAACATGTTCGGCACGGCGAGGAGCATCAGCACCGTCAGCGAAGCAAGTAGAACAAACGGCGCCACGGCGGCTCCGGCGTAGAGCGTCAGACGATCCCCTACGTATCCGCCCAGAAGCCCACCCACCCATCCGACCCGTATGAAATGCCCGAGCCCGGCAAGCACGGGAGCCAGAAAGAGAACGAACAGGCTCCAAAGAATCGTCTGCAGGTAGCCGGAGCGCCGGAACAGGCGGATTGCCCACAGGCCCAGCAGCACGGGAACCAGCCACGCCAGATACCCGAGCGATTCGATCAGGCGGGACGCCAGCGCCATCCCCACTTTGCCGGCCGCCCGCTCCGCGTCGCTGTCGAACGTGGGCCCCGTGATCCCGCGCCAGTGACAGAGGGCCAGCCAGATCCCGATCACGACCGCAGCCGAAAGCAGGATCACGCCTCCGATGCTGTGAATCCGACCTCCACCTCTGCCTCTTCGCCTAGCCACCGCCCATCCTTCCTCTGCGAATCTCCAATCCCCATGCTCTATCTTCTATTCCCGATTTCTTCGCGTCTCCTCGATCGCATCCACGTACCTCCGGACGTTCTTCTCGATCGCGTCGGCTCCGAAAATCCCCGAGATGACGGCCACACCGTCGGCGCCCGCGGAGATGACTTCGGGCACGTGCGTCGGCAGGATCCCACCGATCGCGATCAAGGGCCCGCGAACCACCTTGCGAACGGACGAAATGAGCCGAACCCCTCCGGCCGGTCCGGTCTTCTTCGATGGCGTCGCGAACACGGGCCCGATCGCCACATAGGTGGCGCCACTCCGCTCGGCCGCCTCCGCTTCGGCACGATCATGCGTCGAAACACCCCAGATCCACCCTCGGGGACCCAAGCGGCGGACATCGTCCAGCGCCGGATCTCCCTGCCCCAGGTGAACACCGTCGGCGCCCGTCACCAGGGCCACGTCCACCCGGTCGTTCACCAGTACAGGAACGGCCCTCGCCCGGCACATGTCCACGATGCGCTTCGTCTCCCACACCAGCTGCCGCGCCGAGACCGTCTTCCGCCTCACCTGGAGAACCTTGATGCCGCCCGCCAGGGCCTGGTCCACCGCATGCAACAGAGCGCCGGACTCCGGGCCGTCGGGAGTAATCGCGTACAGGGACCAGTCGATCGGCTGCATGCCCGTGGGTCTCCTCCGACGCCGCTGCCTGCGGCTCGAGTTCCAGAGGCGGCCGTGCCTCCACAAACGAACCTCTCACGCGCCCACGGCGCACATGATGTCCTTCTCCAGAGTGTAGACCGAGTAGCGAAGATCTTTCAACCGCGAAGCGATGGTTTCGTCCACTAGTTTTGAGAACTCCTCCAAAACCCGAAGCGCTTCTTGAACCCGCCGGGCGTTGGCCACAGTAATCGTCCCGATCTCATTTCGCCGTCCCTCGTCCCCTGCGAATCCCCGCCGCCCCACATCCTTTTCGCTGTCGCGCGCCGCTTCCAGAGAGGAGACGTCCGCTCGGAGTGCATTCACGGAACGGGTGATTTCATGTCGAACCGTCTTCGCTCTCGACCGGAGATCCTCGTCGTCGAGCACGAAGCGCGCGACGTCTTCCAGAACCCGAAGCCCTTCTCGAGCCCGATTCGCGTTGGCATCGATGATTCTCAGGATGGGTTCTTTCAAGGATACCCCCTTTGGGGGGACGCCCGGCGGCCGATCGTCGCGCAACGCGCGCGACAGAATTCATCGACCGGACTTGGGGAGTGAGTTGGAGACGCCGGGGAGGCCGTTCTCTTCCGGCAAAGCGGTTTCGTTCCTTCGAATCCGGCCCTGCTGGACGATGGGTACGACGGAGAGGGCGTCCACCGCGGCGCACACGAGGAGATCCTCGTTGAATCCGAGAGAGCCCAAATACTTCCCATGCTCACAGTTCTGTAGGAGCGTTGCCGTATCGAGGGGATTGGATCGGTAGATAATCTCCGCCGCCCCTGCGCTGTCGCTCAGTTCCAGGTCATTCCCAAGATGATCCTTGAGCCGCGCGACGATCATCCCGGCACAGACCGCGTCTTCCATCGAGAACCGTCCAAACTTGCCGGCGCAAACGAGACCCAATCCCTCTTCCGCTCGCAGCAGATGCTCGACAACGGCAGACACATTCACAAGTCCCGCCACGACGACCTCTTTGGCCGCCTCGCAAAGCGTTATAGCCTTCGTCCCGTTCGTCGTCGTAAGCAGGAGGGTCTTCCCGGCCACGCGGTCCTCGGTGTATTCTTGAGGAGAGTTGCCCAGGTCGAAACCGTCGATGCGCTTCCCCTCCCGCTCTCCACACAGGAGCACACCTTCCTCCCCCAGTTTCATCGCCAGCGAGGTGGCGGCTTCGATGCTGACTACGGGGATGATTCGCGCCGCTCCTCCGGCGTACGCAAAGGCAATGCTGGTCGAAGCCCGAAGGACATCGACCACGGCAACGGTGAGCCCCTTGGGTTTCTGCAGCTCCAGACCCTGCGGTGCGAACAGGACGTCGATTCTCATGCTGTCTTGACCTCTCCGTGATTTACGGATTCCTGGCGGATGCGCCTCACGGACCACCCGAGCAAGGGTCCATCCACCGGCGGAGTCGTCTCGGGTTCTCCTCTGCTCCGCCGTCATCCCGAGGGTATCCGTCCCGAAACCCGTGTTACGAGACCGCCGTCTCCATTTCCATCGAGTCTATGAAACCCGTGTGGACATCGCCTCGAACGAATCGTTCGTCCGCAAGCACGCGCTGGTGAAACGGCAGCGTGGTCGAGATTCCCTCGACCACGCATTCATCCAGACAGCGCCGCATCCGCTGGATGGCCTCCCCACGGTCCCGGCCGAACGTGATCAACTTCGCCAGCAGCGCGTCGTAGTAGGGATAGACGATGTACTCCGGGTACGCGTGCGTATCGACGCGCACCCCCGGACCGCCCGCCACATGGAACGTCGAGATCTTCCCCGTGGACGGAGCGAAATTGCGGGAGGGATCTTCCGCATTGATGCGGCACTCGATCGCATGTCCCCGAATGTCGATGTCGTCCTGCGAGACCTCCAAAGGCTCGCCGGCGGCCGCCCGAATCTGCATCTTCACTAGATCGAGCCCCGTGACGCACTCCGTGACGGGATGTTCGACCTGAATTCGCGCGTTCATCTCGATGAAGTACACGTCTCCGGAGTCCGTCAAGAGAAACTCCACCGTGCCCGCACCCGCGTATCCCACGGCGCCGGTCCCTCGAATCGCCAGCTCGCCCAGGCGGGTTCTCAACTCTTCATTCACCGCGGGGGAGGGCGCCTCTTCGATGAGTTTCTGGTAGCGGCGCTGGATGCTGCACTCGCGTTCGCCCATGTGGACGATGTGCCCGTGATCGTCCGCCATGACCTGCACCTCGATATGGCGCGGGCAGTCCACATACTTCTCGATATACACGGCCGTCGAACCAAAGGCGGCTCCCGCCTCGGATCGCACGACCGTGAGCAGGTCCCGAAGGATGCCGGCGTCGCGGGCGATCTTCATCCCGCGTCCGCCCCCTCCGTGCGTGGACTTGAGGAGCACCGGGTACCCCAGGCTCTCCGCCGTTTTCAGGGCTTCGGTCTCGTTCTCCAGGTTCGAGGACATTCCCGGCACCACGGGGATGCCGGCCTCCGTCATCACCAGCCGAGCCCTGACCTTGTCTCCGACATTGCGAATGGCCTCCGGCGGCGGACCGATGAAGCGAATGTTACAGGATTCACAGACCTCGGCAAAGTCGGCGTTTTCCGCCAGGAAGCCGTATCCGGGATGAATGGCGTCCGCGTTGGTAATTTCGGCGGCCGCGATGACCGCGGGGATATTCAGATAGCTCTTGATCGCCGGACCCGGTCCGATGCAGACGTACTCGTCGGCGAACCGGACGTGGAGCGAGTCCGAGTCGGCTTCAGAGTGTATCGCGACGGTCGCGATGCCCATCTCTCGACAGGCCCGAATCACGCGGAGCGCGATCTCCCCCCGGTTCGCAATCAGGATCTTCCGGAACATATCTAGCGATCAAACCCCTTCCAGGTTTGGTCCGCGCTGGCTTCGATTCCCTTGGCGCGCAATTCGAATTCCGACGGGCTGGAGCTGTAGCCCCGGGCCGTGTCGAAATCGATCTTCTCCGCCCGGTGGAGCTTCATCAACGCCTGGTCAAAGGTCTGCATCCCGTATTGCTCCGCACCCTCCTGAATGGTTGTGCGGATCAGGTGCGTCTTGCCGGAATCGATGAGGTAGTCTCGAATCGCACCGGTCACGACCATGATTTCGACCGCCGGGATCCGTCCCTCCGTGTCCGAGCGGGGCACCAGCCGGAGGCAGATGATCGCCTCCAGACAACTGGACAGCAGGAAGCGAATCTCGTCGTGCTGGTGGGGCGGGAAGAAGGAGATCAGGCGGTTGATGGTCTGCATGGCGTCCACCGTGTGGAGCGTGCTCAGGACCAGGTGGCCGGTGTTGGCGGCCGTGATCGCGATCCCCATGGTCTCGGCGTCCCGGATCTCCCCGACCATGATCACGTCGGGATCCTGACGGAGCGCGTGACGCACGGCGTCCGAAAACGTTTGCGTATCCACCCCGACGTCGCGCTGGATAATGGTGCTTTTCTCATTGCGGTGGAGGAACTCGATGGGATCCTCAATCGTAATGATCCGCCTCGCCTCGTTCTTGTTGATATGTTGAATCATCGACGCCAGCGTGGTGCTCTTTCCGCTCCCCACGCTCCCGGTAACCAGCACAAGACCCCGGGGTTTTCGAGAGAGATCCGCCAGCTGCGGCGGCAAGCTCAGATCCTCCAGGGCCGGCACTTGCGTCGGGACACATCTGAGAACCGCGGCCACCGATCCCCGCTGCCGGAACAGGTTCGCCCGAAATCGCCCGAGATTCGGCACACCAACGGCGAAGTCCACCTCGCTCTTTTCCTCGAACTGGCGACGCTGGCGCGGGTTCATCAGCTCGTCGGCAATATCCGTAAGCTCCTGGGGCGTAAGCGCCGGGCCATCCAGGAGCACGATCCGCCCGCTCACCCGAATGCTGGGGGGCGAGCCCGCTTGCAGGTGCACGTCCGACGCCTTCTTGGCCGCCGCCTCCCTCAACAGATGTTCAATCTCCACAGCCATCGCCCTACTTCTTGCTCGCGGTGCTCTTCTCCCGAGGATCAACCCAGAACAGAGCCTGGCCGTACTCGACCGGCTCGGTGTTCTCGACCGCGACCGAGACCACCCGCCCAGCGACGTTGGACTGGATTTCATTCATGACTTTCATCGCTTCCACGATACAGACGACCTGCCCGAGCTCGACTTCTTCATTGATCTCCACGTAGGGTTCCGCGTCCACGGCCGGCGCCCGGTAGAAGGTCCCGACGATGGGCGCCTCGATCGACACCAAACCCTGCGCCTCCTCCGCCGATTCCCCCGACATCGGGACCGCCGAGCGCTCGGGGATAACGGGTTCCATCCTCAGAGGAGCGGGATCGGCGCGCCGCCGGATTCGAAACCGCCGCTCTCCCTCCGATACCTCGATTTCCTCGAGGTCGTGTTCTTCTGCGATCCGGATCAGTTCTTCGAGTCTGTCTTCGTCCATTCCCCTGCCCCTTCACTCGCGGCCTGGTCTCCGGTTCCACTTCCGGCAAGACCCGCCCTCCTCTCCGCACCCCGCGGACGCCCCGACATCTCGCCGGACGCGTTGCCGGCTTCCGCCGCCTCCGCGATCCGACGTTTCAATTGGGCCGTCTTTCCGACCAGCAAACTTGCGTCGGGATACTTCTCAACCAAAGAGTCGTAGATCCGAAGAGCCGCGTCGAGAATCCCCTGCTCCTCGCAGATTCCCGCCATCGTGACCGTCTCGAACTCATCCTGGAGGCGGAGATCGGAAGCTTCGAGGATTTCCTCGGGTGTCATCGAGCCTCGCACGATACCGGCGGCTTCCTCCGCAAGATCGGGTCTCGCCGCGTCACTCTTTCCGAGGCGCAGGATCCGGTCGGCCATGCGGGCGTCTTCGCTTTCACCTCCCGCAGCGGCCGCTCGCTCGTACATGGCGCCCGCCTCCTCGGCCAACCCCTCCAATGCAAGAGTGTCCCCGAGCAACAGGAGTGCTCGAGCATTCTCGCCGTCCAGCTCGACCGCCTTCCCGAGATGCTCCAATGCCCGGGAAGGTTCCCCCATCTCCAGGAAACACCGCCCGAGCACGAAGTGGGCACTGGAGTACGACGGACTCCGTGCCACGCATCGATGCCCCAGCTCGAGCGCCGCCTCGTACCGCCCGCCGGACCTTTCGGTCTCCGCACGAGCCGCAAGGGTTCCCACCCTGACCTCAAAGTCCTCGGCGGATGTCACGTCCGGACTCACGCTCATCCTGTGAAGGCCCGGGGCGCGCCCCAATCCCTCGCACGGCCGCCCCCTGTTTCGGTGCACCACGGTTGGGCGGGGCTCCTGAGACCCCGCATGCGTGGGACGAAGCGTATCAGAGGAAATCGAGAGTGTCAAGAACGATTGGGAGGCGGATCTCCGGGACCCGATCCCGAGGATCGATCCGGCGGGCCCGCGGAACCGACGCCGCGCGTCTTCCCACGACCTTACTCCGCGCAGCAAATGAGCGTTCGCGCGATGGCCTCCATCTCGCGAAGATATGCGATCTGTTCGATTCCGGGGGCGTAGAGAACCAGGTCCAGCATCAGGGTCCGGTCGCATTCCGGAGCGGAGACCAGGTAGGTGATGAAGGGACCCCCGATCGTATACTTTGCGTTGCGCCACAGTCCCTCGATGCGAACGGCTGCGTTTCCACCCAGAACCGCCGCGCCGCCCCGGACCTTCCCTTCGGCGATTTCATCTTCATCGTACTGCTCCCAGGCAATCTTCTTTCGAAGTTCTACGGCGCTCTCCAGATCGAGCACGTCCGCCCCATCGAACCAGTGGACGTAGATCACTCGAGGCGGGGCCGGTCGCTCGAAGCGCACCAGGGGAACGTCCGCCTTCTCGCTCTTGAGCACATATCCCTCCGGGAGCCGTAAGCTCCAGCCGTACCGATTGACGATCTGGCTTCGAAGACCCGGGATTTCAGACTGTTCCGAGAAGAAACGAACCATCACTTCCACCGTCTCGTTCTCCAATCGGTCGCTGATGTCCGGACTCTTCGCCCTGACGGTGGAGAGGAGTCCCTGGGCGGTGGGTGCCGCCACCACAACGACATTCTGGTAGGTTCCCCACGTGTCGGTCTTGAAGACGACCACGGGCTCTCCGCCGCCGAGGCGGCGGCGGTCCTCGTCATCCAGGATGCGCCTCACCTCTTTGAGGATCTTCCCTCCCTCGGATACGTCGCAGAGGAGAATGACGTTCTTGTCGTAGTGGTGGTCGGCGAGCGCGTCGATCCCGATGGCCGTAACCCTGAAGGGTTTCTCGCGTCTGGGAACCGTGTACCGATCTTCCTCGAGACTCTGCGTCAGGAGGTCGGCCGCTTCCCGGTTCGCCTCGGACCGGACCAGCGCCACGACGCTTCCCGATCCCATCGCCGGTTGGACTTTCTTCCCGCAGCCAATGATGGCCACGGTCATCACGATTCCAAGAACAACGCATACCATCCGCATGACAGCCCCCTCGTCACCCGTCATTTGTCGCTTGTCACCGGTCACCTTCTCTTCCCCTAGACCATGCCCCAATGTGAGGATCGTGTCAATAGAGTGAAGGGTCCGATCCCCGGAGGGACCGGACCCTTCACCTGCCCATTCCCGATTTCCTGTTTCCGATTTCCTAGATTCCTTTTCGAATATAGATGTCCCCGTTGAACGTCCGGAAATAGAACTCCGGCCCGCCGCCGTTGACGTCCCCGAAGAAGGCTTCTTCCAGGCGGACCCGGTAGGTCCCGTCCGTGTCCCGTGTATTCTCTTCGATCATCTTCGGCTTTCGATCGGACACCGCGATATCGAAATCCGAATAGGCTTCCCCGCGCCCGACCTCCATCTTCATGGTCATCTTCACCTCGCCCGGCAACCGGATATCCAACTCCCCGTTGAACGTGACAAACGACATCGGCTTGCCCTCATCCGCCGCTCTCAGATCGACCGTCACGTCCCCATTGGTCGTGTTGGCGATGACCGAACCCGACACCTCAACGGCCGTGATTCCTCCATTGACGTTCTGGAGTTCCACGTCTCCGGAGACGCCCTCGACATGGATGTCACCGTCATTCACGCAGGACAGCCCGAGAGACGTCCGAACGGGCACTTGAATGTGGATATCGATCCCCTTCGCCCACGGGGTTCCGCCGACACTCACGCGGTTGTCCTTCTCCTCCACGGTCAGCGAAGACGTTGTGACGGCGATTCTCCTCAAACCCGATCCGCCCGGACTGTCTTCATCCCTCCTCTCCCTGCTCCGCTCGCTGACAGAGATCCCCCGCGGTCGCGTTTCGACGATGATCTCGTCTCCTTCGTACGCGGAGACGTAGATCCCGCCGTGGACCAGTCCGCACTCGAGAAAACAGGGCTCCGACGAGCGCGTCAGCTCCACCCTCACGGCATCCGCCGAGTCCTGGGCCGCCGCCGGAACCGTGGCCGCCGAGGCCAGCGCAAACCCAACGACGATCCAGTTGATGCGTCTCATGGTAATCCTCCTTATCCTCTCAGGGGCGATCCGTCCGACCTAGGAGCCCTCGAGAATGAACATGTCGCCATTGAATCCATCCAGCTCAATGACCGGACCGCCGTTCCCCGCCCTTACGGCGGAGACGGTATGGATCGTCCGGCACGTTGTCCTTCCCTTCTTCTCCTCTTCCATGGAACTAATCAGAGGCAGGTAATCGACAGGGAAATCCGTGAACACTTCACCGTTGAAGGTCTTCAGGTGAAAATCAGCGGAGAGCCCGCGCCGCATGTAGATCCGTACCTCGCCGTTCAACGATCCGAACCGGCAATCCGCCGACGGGTTCTCGTCGAATTCCAGAGTCACGTCACCGTTGAGCGCGTACGCTCTGCCCGATCCGCGAAGGCCCGACATCTCGATGCCGCCGTTGATGTTCTTCACGTCGAAGTCGCCTTCGACGCCGCGGACCTCGATCTCTCCGTCATTAACGGTATACAGCTCCACGGAAGCGCCTCTGGGAACCTTCAGGTCGAAGTCATACGACACAATATAGTGGCGCTCGCAGCTCCCCCGCCCCCGGTGCCCCTCGTCATGACAGCGGAAAGGCCCGTCGACGTAGAACTCCACATCGCCGTCCTCCTCCGTGATATCGAGCCACACTTCATCCTCGGCTCTCTGAAGATGCTTTTTCGAATCAGCCCGGATCGTTATCCGCGCGACCATCTCGACTTCATCGCCCGGATGACTTTCCACCGTAATCGAACCCCAGATGTTGTCCACGATCACGGTTCCCTCGCGATCGACGGCGACCGTCTTGCGAATCGTCTCCTTCTTCTCTACGTCAGCTCCCGCCACACCCGCCTGCAACAGCGAGCCGACAAGGATCAGCGTCATGAGTCGCTTCGACATACCCTCCTCCTAGAGTGCCTCGTCCAGTCTTGCCAACGCATGCCGGCGGACGCCGGGGTCGATCTCGGGATTCTCCGTGAGATCCTGTAGCACCCCGCGTGACCGCTCATCCTCTGAGCCGGCCAGCACATCGATGAGAGAAACCTGCACCATGGGTGACGTCTGGTTGGGGAGAGTTCGGCCCATTCCTTCAACAACCGTCCGCTGGTCAAGGAACCTGGCGAGCGCGTCTACAGCGGCCAGACGCACGTTGACGCTGGGATCCGCATCGACCGTCCGGATCAGTGCCTCGATCACCGGTTCGCTCACCTGCCCGCTCCGACTGATCGCGTCGATGGTCTGAATCCGGTCCACCGAGGCAAACTGATTCTGGAGCGCCGCGGACATCACCAGCTGCATCCCGGCCACCTCGGTCTTGAGCATCTCGAGCTCCGCCGTGGCCGTCTCCGCCGGACGGCCTCGATCCTGCCTGCCGATACCCAGACCGACCGCAAGGAGACAGACGGCCACGGCAAACTGGAACGCCGGGCGACGCGGCCACCACCGGACCAGCCAGCGCTCGAAAGCGGTGGACACGCGCGGACGGGCGGCCGCCTCGGCCTTCGCGTCCTCCAGCATCGCATAGAAGCGCGCCCGCACAGCGGGGCCCGGCTTTTCCTCGGGCATGTCGCCGAGAGTTTCCCAGATCCGCCGGAGACGGGCGGTCTCAGCGGAGCAGACCTCGCAGCTCTCGACATGGTGCTCAATCTCGCGAGCCTCTTCCGGCGACAGATTCCCGGTCGCGTACTCAGTCAGAAGCTTCCGGTAGTGTTCGCAGGTCATTTCCCATCTCCCGGTAGATGCGTGACAGATCTTTGAGCGCACGGTGCACGCGGGCCTTAATGGTCCCGACCGCGCATCCGGCGATGGTGGCGATCTCCTCGTAATTCATATTCTCGAACCGGCTCAAAACGAGGGCCTCCCGCTTCTCTTCCGAGAGCCCGGTGAGCGCAACGCGGATCCGTTCCATCTCCTGCTTCTTCTCCAGCTGCTCCCCCGGACCGGGTGCCCCGTCCTCCATCACTTCATCAAGAAGAACCATGTCTTTGGCCCGCTTGTGCTTCCGCCAGTGGGTCAGGCAGGCGCTTCTCGCCACGGCGAACATCCAGGTCGTGAAGCGGCTGTCGTCCCGATAGGTATGCCGTGACTTCAGGATCCGGTGGAACGTGTCCTGGACCAGATCCTCACTGGCATGCGGATCGCTCGTCATTTTGAGAAAGAAGTTATAGAGCCGCACGTTGTGCCTCTCGAAGATGGCCGCCAGCGAGTCGAGATTCCCGTCCCGAACCGCCAACATCCGCTCGTGGTCCTGCCGGTCATCCAT